>JAHHIC010000070.1 GCA_019359035.1 Scytonematopsis contorta HA4267-MV1
GAATCAAAAATCAAACCTGATTCTCTATTTTTTATATTTGAAGAGTTCCTGTGCGCTTCTTATAATCAAACAGTTACAACGCGCATTACCGGGTGGTGCGCCGCAGGCGCACCCCCTGAACGGTTACGAGAAAACAGAGTCACAAGAGTAAGATTTTTACAACTGATTTAGGATTACTATATAGGTGCTGCTATCAGAACAAAGCCACCTGTGTAGGCTAGGAGAAATTAAGAATTGTAACCTGTATCTGTCTTAATACTGCTCGTTAACGTATGTAGAAACGTTACATGTAACGTCTCTACAGGGGTTTGACGTTTCACAATTTGCTATCCCTTGCAGTATTGATACCTGTCTCGCTTTGTTTGTATAATTCAATTCGGTTGAGGTATAGGGGCAAAATATAGGGCGATTTTTCTTTGTCTGGATGATAGTCATAGCTGAGAATTTATAATTTATGGAATCATGATAATATTTATCAATAAAAAAGGAAATAGCCTTGATGCCAATTAGCGGTGTCACGCACCTTACGAGTTAAGACCCTGCTCAAACTCGTCAATAGCCACAATATCATCCGAAATCAATATACATTCTGACAATAAAGAAATGTCAAAAAGAAGGCAATACTAAATTCGTGGGGGTTAAAGTAGGTATCAATTATGCAGCAGAAATATAACGAGGATGACGCAAATACCCTTTTTGCCTAAATTGAGATGCTTCGGCTATTTCCTTTTTTATTGAGAAATTTTATAATTATCTCTAAATTATTAAATCAACTTCAGCCATGACAATCACACTCACAGAGGCAGAGGACGGAGAGCTTTGGGATGAAGCTGCACAAAATAGTCCCCCAAATGCACCGATAGAGCTGTTTGAATCTTTCTGGGAAATGCCTAGGCTGTTGGGAAATGGCTATAAGACAGATATCGAACTGCATCCCCATCTTTGGCTAACGATTTTTGATTATGAACATCATGATGATTTGTTGCTGAAATTACCCACTTCAAACCATCCCTTACAATTTTCTGTTTTGCTTTCAGGAAATATTAAAGATGACTATGGGCGCATAGGAGAAGGCAACACACTTATTTCTGGAGGTGGGATTCAACGGTCAATGAAAACTATGTATTGTCAATCTTCCCGGATGGTAGGAATCGATATTAATATGTCACCTGATTTGTTGGCAACTTTTTTCCCTGGAAAAGATGGAGGAATCCCCCCAGAGCTAAAGTTATTGGCAAAGAATAATGATTGGCAAACCCTAATTTATCCAGAAATTACCCCAGCAATACGATTTTTAGCCCAACAAATATTTAATTGCCCCTATCACGGAATGACAAAGCGGATTTATTTACAAGCAAAAGTGCTGGAATTAATTGCCTTACAGCTAGCCCTCATTCTTGAGGATGGGGCAACTCCTCAACTACCACCCCCATTAAAACCAGAAACCATTGCTCGGATTCACCATGCCAAAAAAATAATGCTTTCCCGTTTAGAGCATCCCCCTTCACTAACAGAATTAGCTGGTTTGGTTGGAATAAGCGACAGGACTCTCAGGAAAGGATTTAAAGAATTATTTGGTACAACTGTATTTGCTTATTTGACTCAAAAGCGCATGGAACAAGCGGAACAATTTCTGCGTGGGGGTAAAATGAGTATCGCCGAAGTTGCGAATATGGTGGGCTACTCTCATTTAGGACACTTTGCTGCAGCCTTTAAGAGAAGATATGGCATTACGCCCAAAGAATGTTTTTTGGGCAAAATTCCGTTTTGGGACTGTGATGCCGTTTGAGGATAGACTCTAATCTTAGTACTTTCTACACTTAGTTTCATATTAATTAATAATTAGATGCAATAAGCTAACTGGCTTTGCAAGATTCTTGACTTCTTGAAGAAATCGGGAATCTGTATTGCTCTATTAGGTGTGAGGAGATAAATGAAGTTAGATAAGTTATTTCAAAGCCTGCTGCTAACAGGTGCAGTTATTACTTTTATAAGTTCTTCTGCTTTAGCAGAAGAAGTACGAGAAGATGTTCCTAGCGATTCCCCCAAAAGTGTAGATATGTTGGTACAGGCTTCATCACCAAACTCAGCACCTTTACAAGAAGTCGTACCAATTACCTCGGTTAAAGCAAATCCTACAAATAAAGGTTTGGAGGTAATTTTACAAACTACTAAAGGGAATCAGTTGCAAGTTACAAATCGCAGTACGGGTAATAATTTTATTGCTGATATAACGGGCGCACAACTGCGACTAGGGAATGGTGGTTCTTTTGTATTTCGTTCCTCAAAACCAATTGCAGGAATAACTGATATAACAATTACTAATTTTGACGCAAATACTGTCCGAGTGACGGTAATAGGCGAAGCAGGGTTGCCGACGGTTGAGTTATTTGATGATGATGAGGGGCTGATTTTTGGCATAGCACCTGTTGCAACTGCTACGCCACAACCGGGAACGCAGCAAAAACCAGAACTAGAGAAGCCTGCTAGCGAAACACCACAAGAGAAGCCATCGGCTGAGGGTGATGAACCTATTGAGTTGGTAGTGACAGGACAGCAAGATAATTATCGCGTACCGGACGCGACGGTTGGGACTAGAACTAATACACCTTTGCGTGATATTCCCCAGTCAATTCAGGTAGTACCCCGACAGGTAATTGAAGACCAACAAGTAACTCGCCTGAATGATATATTACAAAACATACCAGGTGTAATATCGAATAGTTCCTCGCGGGAACAATTTGATACTTTCTTCATTCGCGGCTTTGGAGGGAGTTCAAACACTGGTAATTTAACTCGTAGGAATGGTTTAAAAGACCCATTTAGTGTTTACCGCGCAACGGAAACCGCCAATATTGAGCGGGTAGAAGTTCTTAAAGGACCAGCTTCGGTTCTCTTCGGTCAGGGAACGCCCGGAGGAATGGTTAATATTGTTACTAAACGTCCTCTGAGTCAACCCTTTTATCAAGTAGAAGCTACAGCTGGTAACTATGATTTCTACCGAGGGGCAATCGACCTTTCTGGTCCTCTTAATCAGAGCGGTACTCTGCTTTACCGCTTAAATGCGGCAGCTGAAACAAGTGAAAGTTTTGTAGATTTCTTTGACAGGCAGCGTTACTTCGTCGCACCTGTTGTGAGTTGGCAGCTAAGTAAAAATACGAGATTAACGTTTAACTTAGAATATACTGAGATAAGCCAACAGGGAGACTTTGGTTTACCAGCGCTGGGAACTGTATTGAATAATCCGAATGGTAAAATCCCGCTTAATCGGTATATCGGGGAACCATCATTGGACAGAGGAGAATATCAGGGGTTTCGGGTTGGCTACGATTTTGAACATAAATTTAGTGAAAATTGGCAAATTCGCAATGCTTTTCAGACTGGAATAAGTTTGGGAAAAGAGCTAAACATATTCCCGCTTGCATTGTCTTCAGACAATCGTACTTTAGAACGCGGCTATTTCGATTCACGGCAAGGATTTAACATCTATACTTATCTTATTGACACCTATGTTGTTGGTAAATTTAATACTGGCGACATTAAGCATGAATTAGTGTTTGGTTTTGATTTATATAGAGAGAAGACGGTTACTAATGACGGAATTTTTAATTCTCTCGATCCACTCGACCTATTTGAACCAAATTACGGCAGAGCTTCTCTAGCTCAGGCTCCTGTACAGTTTGATAATGTTGATAGAAGAGACTCACTTGGTATTTATGTTCAAGACCAAATCACATTGGCAGATAATTTCAAACTTCTTCTTGGTGGCCGCTTCGATTTATTTAACCAAACTAATGAAGACTTTATTGCGAACACAGAAACATTTCAGCAAGATAATGCCTTTAGCCCTCGGATTGGCATAGTTTATCAACCAGTCCCAGCCATTTCTCTTTACGCTAGCTATGCTCGTTCAACCCAGCAAGTGACAGGACGTTCTTTTGCCAATGCCCTATTTAAACCAGAAAAAGGTACACAATACGAAATTGGCATCAAAGCAGAACTTAGCGATCGCCTATCAGGCACTTTAGCATTATACGATTTAACTCGATCCAATGTTCTGACCACAGACTCCGTAAATCCTACTTTTTCAATTCAAACAGGTAAACAAAAAAGTCATGGTGTTGAATTGGATGTATCCGGCGAAATTTTGCCGGGATGGAATGTAATAGCAGGCTACGCCTATACATATGCAAGAATCACAGAAGACAACACCTATGAAAAAGGTAATCTTCTCAATAATATTCCCAAACACAGCTTCAACCTATGGACAACCTATGAAATTCAGTCTGGAAACTTCAAAGGGCTTGGTTTTGGTTTGGGTCTATATTATATTGGTGACCGACAGGGAGATTTAAACAACTCGTTCAAACTGCCTAGTTATTTGCGTACCGATGCGGCCATTTTTTACAAGCAAGACAGGTTTCGCGCATCTCTCAATATAAAAAACTTATTTGATGTTGACTATTTTAGGTATTCTCAAGATAGCTTGCGTGTTTTTCCAGGTGATCCACTAACTGTACAAGGAACTATTTCGTGGCAATTTTGAAGATAAATACGGTAACCTAATTTATGCTCCCGGACATTATAGTAAAAGGATGACTTTTAAGCTTGTATCATATTTCACAGGTCTACTGTTTCTTTGTTTGGTTGTAGCCTGTCAGGGTAATACTATTCGACAGTTTTCCAGTCCCCAGTTCCTCACTAACTGTCGTAATATTCAACACGCTTTAGGTGAGGTTTGTGTGCCTGTCAATCCAAAGCGATTAGCAGTATTAAGCGAAATTACCTTAGGAGATGCGCTCGCCTTAGGAATTCAACCTAGAGGAGCTAGCTTTATAAGTGGTGATATCCCACCCTATTTGACAAGTTACACGCCTGAGATAGATTTTTTAGGCAAAAGCGACCAGCCAAATCTGGAAAAAATTCTAAAGTTTAAGCCTGATTTGATTGTTGACGTTGAGGCTTTTGGAAAATCAATTTTAGAGCAACTCTCTTTGATTGCGCCAACAGCTTTAGGACACTGGGAAGGTTTTCAATCCTGGCGAGATTATTTCGATTTTGTTGCGAACGTGCTGGGGAAAAAGCAAGCAGCAGAGCAGGTTTGGGTTGACTATTATCAACGAGTGGAAGAAGTAAAAGCGGCATTAGGCAATCGCCTGAAAACTGTCGAAGTGTCCTCTGTCTACATTTGCTGTGGCACTATTACCATTGATGGAGAAATCTCCTTTATTGGTGGTATTTTAAAAGATGTCGGAATACGTCATTATTTACCTAATAAAGATGGAGCAGAACGTCAAACGATTAGTCTTTCGGAAGAACGACTGGCTGATATTGATGCGGATATTATTTTTATCAGCACTTACGATAAAAACTCTGAAAAACTTCTAGTCAATTGGCAGAAAAAGCCTTTGTGGAAAACTCTTAAAGCTGTGCAGCAAAAACGTGTATATCTAGTCAACTATTCCACTTGGCAAGGCGGAAATCCTATTGCGGCTAATGCAGTGCTTGACGACCTTTTGAAATATTTGCTAGAAGAATCAAAAACGTCATCAGGGAACGCATAGACATTATTTCACATTACTTACCCGCAAGATTAACGAATTAAAACAAACGTACCTATTAAAATCAAAACATTTCCTAGTATTACTTTAAGGGTTAACGGTTCCTTGAGAAACAGCACCGAAAAAATTAGTACCAAAATCAGGCTAGATTTGTCTAAAGGTGCCACTAAAGATGCTTTTCCTACCTGTAAAGCTCGAAAGTAAAACAACCAAGAAAAACCCGTTGACAATCCTGATAATACAAGAAAGGTCAGCGTTTTCAGAGTTACTGTCAGTAGTGCATCTAATTGCCCTTTAGCTAAAACCCAACCCCAAATCATTACTAAAATAACCACTGTGCGGATTGCTGTTGCTAGATTAGGATTAATCGCTTCAACTCCAACCTTAGCAAAAATAGTCGTTAAGGCAGCAAAAAATGCTGATAAGAGAGCAAAAAACAAGCCGTTTTCTTCATTATTTAACATTTAACGCCCCTGATAAAATTAGTTTTTATTAGGAAATAATATCATTTATTTTTGCTGTAATATTACTTCATCAGAGTCTGGTAAAATCTTTTCTATATTCCGCAGCGAAGGAAAAATAAAACCAAACAACCCTACCAAAAGCATACACACCGCACCCATTACGTATAAGAAGCTAATTCCTGTACCTTTGCCGCTTCCAAATATTCCTCCCTTTAATATTACTGCTGGTTCCAATACTTTATCTGCTAACAGCCCTGTTATCAGAATTGCAAAGCTTGATAGTAATTGTGACATCAATGATTTTGCTGCAAATACTCGACCTTGTAAGTGAGGGGGAACTTTTGCTAGCCAAATAGCTGTTTCGCAGCTATCCATCAAAGGAAAATTTAACGAAGAACAAAACTGGGCAGGTATCCAAACTGATAAATTACGTCCCAGTCCAAACGCAGTTTTACTTGCACCAGCACCAATGAATCCCAGTAGCATTCCGTAAATGCGTCGTTTTGGACCACCCCAAATACTCAAAATAATAGCTCCCATCACACCGGAAATACCAGCAGCAGCGGAGATGCTAGCTAATACAGTAGGGTTACTATTGCTACGTGCGAGAATCATCGGGTCTCCTACAGATTCCGCAAAGTCATGAGCGAACCAAAATAAACTAATAGCTAGCAGAAAATTTCGCAAACTTCGATTAGTTAACAGGTAGCGAAAGCCAAATGTTATATCTGTAAATAAATTTGCCAGTGCCTGATTTTCCGTTTTTGTCTGAGGGGGCTGAGGAATTGCAATCAAAAATAGAGTAATTATCGCAACAATAAAACTAAATATGTCTATCAATAAAATACCAGCCAATCCGATAAGAGGATATAAACTACCCGCAAAAGCAGGCGCGAGAATAACAGGGCCATAGTGGACTACAGACCCCATACTAGTCGCACGTGCATAGTGTTGTTTTGGGATAATTTGAGTTAGAGAAGTTTCATAGGCTAAGTCTTGAATTTGTCGAAAACATCCATTAATAGCACCAGTAAAGTAGAGATGCCAGATTTGTAAATTATGTGTAAGGTAAAGTGCAAGTAAGGCGATTGTGGAAATAGCAGCAATGCTATCACCTAGAATCATTAAATTTTTGCGGTTGAAACGGTCTACTATAATACCAGCAAAGACGGTAGTGGGAATACGGAGAATTTGAGAAAAGAAAGCAACTAATGTTAGAGCGGAGGCTGAACTTGTTAGTTGCCATACCCACAAAGCAATAGCAAAGTCGGTCATATAAGTACCAATGGTGGAGACGACCTGACCGAACCAAATGATTATAAAAGTTAGTAAGCTTGTAGGTTGTTGTGGCGTCATTTCAATCAACCTTGGTCATTTATTGTTGGATTTGGACAATACATTAATAGGTTTTTGTTTTGTTGTTTTCAATATTTAATCTTGATTATTTAATCCTGTACCGAGTAAATATTTAGATATGTCCTCAAGCACGGCATTTGCTGCTAGGATATTTCCAAAGTACCAGTGACCAGAATCAACTATATATACCCGATTGGTTTTAAATGCTTTAAGTCGTTGCCACAACTGGCTTTGTTGATATCTTTTGAAGGAATTTTCAGCTTTTTGGTCTAACATTATAAATAAGACATCAGCATCCAGCAAGTCTAAACGCTCCAGACTGAAGCTTAAAAAAGCTGTATTTTGAGTAGTAGTAGCTTGCAGTTGATGTATTGGTACAGAAAGCCCTACCTCCTGCAGAATATTTCCAGTAAATGATAATATAGTCTCAATCGATGGATTTGCAGTACTTGCACCAAACCTAATTACAGAAACCTCTATTTTTCCTAATTTTTGTTCTATAGACTTTCGCAATTGCTTTATTCGTTGTTGATATTGAAGAAGTAAATTTTGAGTTTGTTCTTTTTTACCTAATATTTCACCAACTTCCTGAAAAGATTCTTTCCAACCATCTTTAAGATATTTACTTTCTAGTTTTACGGTAGGAGCTATTTGGGAAAATAGCTTGTATTCATGAGGAGTGAAGTAAAATCCCACAATCAAATCTGGATGTAACTTTATCATTTTTTCTATATTTAATTGAATGTCCTTTCCTATGGAAATTATGTCTTCTGTCTTCCCCAAATAATGCCTTCCTCTACTAGCAAAAGTATTCTCTCCTGCTGCTACTGGTTTTAAACCTAATGCTAGAACTGCATCTAAAGCTATTTCATCTGTGACCATAATACGTTTAGGCTGAAGAGGAACACAAGTTTCTCCTTGTTCATGTTGAATAACTCGACAATTAGATGTTAATAAATGCGTCTCATGATAAAGAGTATTTTTAAGGAGTTTGTTGTGGCAAGCAGTAATAATCACTAATGTAACAGTAATTAAAAAAAATAATTTGAGATAACGAGATATAAATTTATCCATTAATAGATTCAAAATTAACTGATTAAAAGTTTCTCCCTTTGTTAAGGGAGAAAACTAGGGACATCACCAAGTTATACGATAGTTAACACTTAAAGTTCTGCCTTTAGCAGCGATAGCGTAGATATCTGAGAAACCACTTTGCACTTGTGCGTTGACGGTTTGATATTGATTGTTCAACAAGTTCTGTACCCCTAACTCTAATGTTCCAGAACCAAGTTTAATATTACTAATGTAATCAACAGTGACATAACTTTCGATGGGTACTAAATCTACACCTTCTTTAAAGCCTCTATCACGCGAACCTATATACTGCGCTTGTAATCTGTTAAGCCAACCTGGTGTTGTCTGATGTTCTACATAAACGTTCAACTTAAAGGGTGGAATAACAAAATTATCCATCGGCTTAAATTTGCCATCATCATCTAAATCGTTGTCACCTTCAACCAATGTTGCAATACCCCCAATCTTAAATTTATCTGTCGGTTTCCAATCTAGAGTTCCTTCTATACCATAATTACGTTGAGGGGCGCGTACTAGTTTACATATACTGCTTCCATCACAGATAGTAGTAGCACCTAATTCAGAGTCACTATAAAATGCAGATAAAGACGCTTGCACAGTATTCCAATTTCCACGAACACCTATTTCATAGTTATTCACCTTGATGGGTTGGCTGATATCTATATCTCTACCAAAGTTAAAGCCAGCAGAAGCATTATAAAGAATGCGAGCGATTGGGGGAATAGAAAAACCTTGAGCAAAGTTAGTAAATAGACTAATTTCGTTAGTTGCTTTGTAGACTAAGCCCCCATTAAATACCGTTCCATTGATGTTTCGTTTTCCACCTTCAATTGCTTCGCTAGCATCATTAATGTAATTAGGAACATCTACATCAAATCTTTCATGTCGCAAGCCTCCACTCAAAATAAACTGAGGAGAAATTTCCCACTGCGCTTGAGCAAATAATCCTAACGTCTTGATTGTATGTTCAGGAGCAAGTATACTATCGCTGACTTTCCGAAATACTCGTTGACCACTGCTATCAAACTCATTTGTGTCAAAGATATCTTTGAATTCAAAGTTACGTTCGTGAGAGTAGTCAGCACCCCATAACAAGCTTACAGATTTAAATACAGGCGTTTCGACCTGCAATCTTCCACCCAGCCTTTCTGATGATTGTACCCAGCGTTCGATTGGTGTTAAGTCTGATGAGTCGAAAGTTCTGGCATCGTAGAATGAACCTTGATTTTTGGTGTTTCGATAATACCCTGTTGCTTGAACTTTGCTGCCTAATAAATTCTGATTAGTATAATCTACACTTGCAAGGGTGGTTGTATTACTTAAACCAGAAGTTCCGATAAACTCAAATTCTCCTACCCTCAAGGCACGAGCTTTTTGTTTCCCTGGTATCGTATCAACTACCGGGTCTGCTATATAGTAAGGACTTTGAGTGTCTTTAAAGTGGTTGAAAGTTAATTGTAAGCGTTGTGTATCGCTAAAATTTACACCTAACTTACCCAAAACATTTAGCGTTGTACTATCACCAGAGTTATCACCAGCACCGGGTATTAAATCTCCTTTTGCATCAAAATAACTACCAGTAGTCGTTAATCCAAAACTAGCCGTGTAATCAAATTTACCTTCTGTTCCAGAAATTGCATGACTCAGGTTGTAGCCAAAACTTTCTGATGGATGTGTTAGTGAAGCGGTTGTACCAATTTCTGTTGTTGAAGTTATTCCCTGTTTGGCTTTGCGGGTAATAATGTTGATGACACCACCTGTTGCACCATCACCATAAACAGCACTTGGACCACGAACAACCTCAACACGTTCAATTGCACCAGGTTCAATACTGCGTAAATCTCTACCAAAACCAGTATTATTGTTTTGGCTGATGGGGATACCATCCACCAAAATTTGTGTTCCGCGACCGCGTAAAGTTTGACTGAAATTGCCTTGCACTTGGCTAGAAGCTCCTAATCCAGGAACCGCATTGCCTAAAATGTCTTGTATATCTCTTGCTAATGTTGTCTGTTGTTCTATTTGTTCGCGGGTAATCACTGTTACCGAACGCGGCACATTCTCCACATCCTCTTCTGTACGTGTCGCCGTTACTACCAATTCGATTGGTTCATTACTTTCTGCTGATGGCTGTTCAGGTTGTTTCTGTGTCTCTGGCTGAGTTACTGGGTTTTGTGGCGTTTCTGATTGCTGTCCTTGCTGTACGGCATTTTCTGATATTACGCTAAATATTAAACCTTCATCGCTGTCGAACAACTCGACTTTGGGTAAAGTAGTCTCTCCTTTTACAGTCAATCTTATAGTTTTAGCGTCACTATTTATAACAGATACTTCAGTAATACCCGCAATAGGTTTTTCTTGCCTAAATGTATTAGCAGTTTGCGAACGTAATTGAGCATTGGGAATATCTATAATTACACTATTACCCTCACTACGGCTTGTGGGCTGAAGCTTTTCTACTTCTTTAGTGTCTAAAATTACTTCTATGCCCTCTTTAGTTTGGGTAATGCGAACGCCTGTTACTAAGGCTGGAGATTGCGAAGAAGTAGGTAACTGGGACAGCCATTCTTTGATAGTTGTCGCAGGTTGCGGAAATTCGTTCTTGTAAAATATTTTGGATGGAGATTTTTTTTGCTCATCCGAACTTTTTTGCTTTACTTCAGCCTTTGCGGAAGCAGCGAAAAGCATCGAAAACAGACTCAACGTCAAACATAAGTATTGTAATTTATTTAACATATCCCCACACCACAAAAGGAATCTTTATCAATAAGCTTAAAGGTAAGTTATCTGTAAGTGAAGATGCTTATGGTGGTTAGACGGAATATTTATGGTGACTAGGCGGAATTTCTGAAATTTTTTTCACCTTCTTTTACATAAATACTAGGATTCATGCCAAATTTTTTGCGAAAAGCAGCAGCAAAATAACTGCGGTCACGAAATCCTACCATTTGTACTACTTCCGTAACTTTGGCATTTCCTGTTTCTAATAAATGTCGCGCTTTTTCGAGTCGATAGTCATATAAATACCCAAATGCTGTTGTCCCAAAAACTTCTCGGAAACCTTTTTTGAGGGTGCAGTCATTTAAACCCACCATCCGCGCTAGTTCCATCAATGATGGTGGTTTTTCGAGATGATTAATTAATATATCTCTGGCAAAATAAATACGGTCAATATCATCTGGTTGGAGACTACTGGATATATTTTTGGGTGAATCGGCTTTAATTTGTTCCAGACGTAATGCAATTAGTTCTAATGCTTTGCTTTCCAAATATAATCTTTTTGTTATTCCTTGATAAGGGCAGTTTAATATTTGGTTTATCAAATTTCGCATCGCTGGGGTAGTTTTTGCAAAATGGCGATACTCTACTTCCTGTTGGGCTTCCATCACCCGTCGCATTTGTTGAGGTAGCTGCTCAAGTTCATCAGCAATCATGGCTTGGAAGAACCACACATCAAGATGGATATCAAATTTGAGAATGCGCGAACCTCCTCGCCATTTGAATAAACCTTCCTCTCCTGAATCCCAGCCAACCCAAAAAAAATTTTGTCCACAAGGGGCTTTTTCATCATAATTATCCCCTAGAAGACTAAAGCTTAATTCTAATTGTGACCCAGGTTCCCTACCACATAACTCAATAGTCAAATCTTCTCCCAGAGTATAATCATCAATTAAGAAATCGAGTCCCGGACAAATATCAATTGAGCGACGATACCCTTTGCTCAGTTGTTTTGGGTCATTAAGTGGTATTTCAAGAGTTTGATAGAGCAAAGAATTTTCTTTTTCGACTCGAACGATTTGTTTGTAAAAGTCTTCCTCCGAGATAATTAGAGTCATATTTGCTTGCGTCGATTAAGGTAGAGTTCAGAAAATAGGTTGTTTAGATTGTTGAGAAATTATATCATTATTTCTGATGTTAGTTTTCTTTTTGCAACGCAAAATTGGCAGTCAGGAGACATAAAAATTCTTTTGCTCTGACTGAGGATACAACTCTACTTATTAAAAAACTGTTTCGGAGAGACCAAATTTGGTTTATAGAGATAAAGCTTATTTTTTAACAAATTTAGCACGCTAAGAACGGAAGAACCGAAACCACGGACTAGTTTGCTCATAAAGCCAATTTTCAATGCGAGAAAGTATAATTTGTTTTGCGTGATGCAGTCGAGCGATAGTTTCTGATTTTAATGGTGGTGCTTGGGGAATTCCCTGACCAGAGAGTATTGGCTCTAGCTGCAAAGTATTTAATTCTAACACTTTCGCTTGTAAATATATTCGTTTTGTCAATAATGATAAAGCTTCTTAATAAAAAAGAAAATACTTATGTCAGGATCTGGCTTAAATGTGGAACCTGCTGATAACCCCTCTCCAAACCTCTCCTCGTCTATGGGGAGAGGCTTAATAACTGAATTCTTGGTACACAAAAAGTGAAGTTAAGTTGTTTTCGGTCTGACGAACCCCGAAGTAACCAGATACAAAGGATTCTTGCAAAATTATTGAAAATTGTTATTATTAGTCTTATCAAATTTAGTTACCGCAAGCTATCAAGTCGCATGACTACCAAAATACCTGAAGAAGAATACTGGCAACTATTTCGATTGGCTAAAGAATATACCGATACTCAGAACAAATATTCTGAGACGCTTTTAGAGTATCCCCAGGATTTTGGTAGCGGAAGCATATTGAACATAGAGCTACGGGAGGGACTTTTACTCACGATTGAAGATGTTCAAAGGCTGAAAAACTTAACCTTGGATGTGCAAGCACAAGAGCATCCTTTGGGGTTTTACTTTTATCTATCGGCTGGCTTTGGTTCTCCTCGCTATGGTATGCCTCAAAAAGGTGATGCTTTTTTGTTTGGTGGTGGAATGATGCCACAAACACTTTATAATAATTTTTCTTTAGATACTGATAAAGTTATTTATATTCATATAGAACCAGAAGTATTTAAGAAATTTGTCGGTATTGAAAATGATACTGTTCCACCTCAGCTAAAGTATCTTTTTCGACATCCAGACGAAGAATATTATGTCATTAACGGTAAGATAAATACCCAAATGCAAATTATTTTGCAGCAAATTTGGCAATGTCCTTACCAAGGTTTAGTTAAACGAATGTATCTGGAAAGTAAAATACTTGAGTTGATGGCTTTACGTTTGCAACAACATATTGGTGAAGATATAACGCCAAAGCCAGTAGATATTCCAAAACGAAGCTTGATGGAAAAAATTTATCAAGCTAGGGAGATTTTAGAGCTTCATCTTAATAATCCACCTACTGTTTTACAATTAGCAGAAAAAGTTGGGCTTAGCCATTATCAGCTAAAGCAAGGTTTTCAGAAAGGATTTGGTTCCACTGCTTTTCAATACTTACATAACTTACGTATGGAAAAGGCGCGATTATTATTATATGAAAGGAATATGAGTGTTACACAAGTGGCTAACACTGTTGGCTACTCTCATCTCGGACAATTTGCTGCGGCTTTTAAGCGTAAGTTTGGTATTTCTCCTAATGAGTGCTTGAAGGGGAAGCTGGGTTAGTAAGCTATTCCATAGTTAAGCTATTCCACAGTTAAGTTGCATACTAGGGTAGACCAGGACGCTTCCGTTAAGCTAAAAAACAAAAATTTGTAGGTTGGGTAGCTCCACTCAACCCAACATGGACAAGATTTTGTTGGGTAGCTCCACTCAACCCAACCTACAATTTTTCTTAACCCAACCGTATTGATTTATATGTGATTTATGTACTTGACAATAACTATAAATTTGGAACATTTCAGTTTGGCATATTAGCGAATATTAGCAATAAGCTGCTATTTCGCTTGCTCTGCAATTCGCTGTTTTGGGATGATGATTCACCTGTTTTTAGATAGACTCAATTAGCCAAAAATTCTAAAATCTCTTTACGCTTACTTGATAGCTATTCTCTTTAATGTGACAAGTAATAAAATTGGGAGTGTGAGGAATGATGCGCTTATTTTCGATTTTTGGTTATAAATGTTCGATTATCGCGTCTTTCTTATTTATTGTTTATCCTGCAACAGCTTCAGAGCTAAAACAGATTGGCGAATCTCCTGTATCAACAAGCAGTTTCCCAAAACCCCAACCGGGAAGGTCTCGCGTTCCTTTGAAACTGAGTGAGGTTGAGTATTTACCCAAAAGTGCAAATGTATTGGCACAGACACCAGCGCCTTTACAAGAAGTTGTGCCAATTATTTCAGTTAAAGCAAATCCTACCGATAAAGGTTTAGAGGTGATTTTACAAACAACTAAAGGAGAGCAATTGCAAGTTGCAAATCGCAGTATTGGTAATAATTTTATCGCTGATATAACGGGCGCACAACTGCGGCTAGTTGATGGTGGTTCCTTTGTATTTCGTTCCAACAAACCAATTGCAGGAATTACTGAGATAACAGTTACTAATTTTGACGCTAACATTGTACGGGTGACTGTGGTAGGTGAAAAGGCTTTACCAACGGTTGAGTTATTTGATGATGATGAAGGGCTGATTTTTGGGGTAGTCCCTGCGGCAACCGCTACACAGCCATTCCAAACTCCGCAAGCTGAAGAAAAGCCAGCAACCCAGGCACCACAGGAACAACCATCGGCACAGCAAGATGACCCAATTGAGTTGGTGGTGACGGGGGAGCAAGATGGGTATCGCGTACCAAATACGACAACGGGGACAAGAACCGATACACCCTTACGCGATATTCCTCAATCGATTCAAATCGTACCCCAAGAAGTGCTGCGCGACCAACAGGTTAACCGCTTAGACGATGCCCTCAGAAATGTTGCAGGTGTCATCGCAGAATTTAATGCTGGTCCAGCCGTTTACTATAAAATTCGCGGATTTGGCGTAGCAGATAATAGTTTGCTCAGAAACGGATTGCCCGATCCTGGCGTTGGGGATTCGGTTGAGCTTGCTAACGTAGAGCGAATCGAAGTACTCAAAGGTCCCGCATCTGTGCTGTTCGGCTTGGGCAGTCCAGGGGGAAGTATCAACACCGTCACGAAACGCCCATTGAGCGAACCTTTCTATGAAATTGACGCATCAATTGGCAATGAAAGTTTCTACAGAGGTGCGATTGATTTTTCTGGGCCGTTAAATGACTCAAAAACCGCCTTGTATCGTTTCAATGCCGCTTATAGAAATTCAGGTAGTTTTATCGATTTCTCTAATAGTGAAAGTTTAAGCTTATCCCCTGTTGTCAGTGTGGCGATTGGCGATAGAACTAAGCTAACTTTAGGCGTAGACTACATCCAGACTAGAGATTCTGGCAAAGGATTTGGTGTGCCGACCGTGGGCACGATATTTCCCAACCCTAACGGTAAAATTCCCCGTAATCGCAACTTGACTGAACCGACCGATAACGTAGACGGAACAACGGTAAGGGCTGGGTATGAATTAGAACATAAATTTAACGACAATTGGTCTTTAACCAATGCGTTTCGGTATGGTTTCCGTAGTTATTATTCCACAGAAACGAGACCTGACAGTTTGGATGCAGATAACCGAACAATAAGTCGTTCTTTCTCAATCTATGATAATCAGTTTACAAGTTATACCCTAACAACAAATATTGTGGGTAAATTTTCCACAGGCTCAATTCAGCACCAGCTTTTGTTTGGGGTTGATTTAAATCGGTCTATCGGTGCAGTGCCAAGATATGCCTCTGGTGATGCTGCTGTTATTGATATATTTAACCCCATTTATGGTCAACCAATCGGTCTGTTTACATTTGAAGCAAGCAATGAAGCAGCAACAGACTCATTTGGCATTTATCTTCAAGATCAAATCGCGCTCACAGAAAAACTGAAAGTTCTTTTGGGTGCGCGGTTTGATGGTTTTAGGCAAAATTCTCAAGACTTTATTGCTAATACAGAAAGCAGCCAGTCAAACAGCGCTTTAAGTCCTCGGCTTGGCATTGTCTATCAACCCATCCCCACTATTTCGCTCTATGCTAGCTATATTAGTTCATTTACTCCAGCAAGGGGCACATTTCTTTTTGGTGCCAATTTGGATACTCTTTTTGAACCAGAACGAGGTCAGCAGTTTGAGGTTGGGGTAAAGGCAGATTTAAACGACCGACTTTCGGCAACGTTAGCTTTATATGATTTGACCCGTACCAATGTTTTGGTAACTGACCCCAATAATCAAGATTTTCAAATCCAAACAGGTGAGCAGAACAGCCAAGGGGTTGAACTGAGTTTGACGGGCGAAATTTTGCCCGGATGGAATATTTCGGCAGGCTATGCCTATACGAATGCCCGTATTACTAAGGATACTACTTTTGAAGTTGGCAGCCGTTTAGAAAGTGTCCCAGATCATTCTTTCAATGTATGGACAACATATGAAATTCAAAAAGGAGATTTGAAAGGTTTAGGATTTGGGTTGGGTTTGTTTTTCGTCGGCGATCGCCCTGGAAATCTACAAAATACTTACGATATCCCAAGTTATCTGAGGGCTGATGCATCTATTTTCTATAAAAAAAACAGATTTCAAGTTGGACTCAATTTCAAAAACTTATTTGACACAGAATATTTTGAAATTGGGTATTTTGGCGGTCGTGTTGGCTATGGACAGCCGCTTACAGTTCAAGGAACAGTTTCCTTGCAGTTTTAATAATTGAGATAATCATGCGATATTTTTACTCTTGGCTAATATTGGGCATCTTAGGATTTACTCTAGTTACAGCTTGTAATCATCAAGCACCTAACAATACATCCTCGTTAACTAAAGAACCAACCGCAGAATGTCGCATGGTTAAGCACACAATGGGGGAAACTTGCGTCCCCATCAACCCCCAGCGTGTTGTCACCTTATCATCATGTACTTTAGGCAATGTCCTCGCGCTTGGGGTTAAACCCATCGGGACAACTAACGAAGTTTACGTCGAGGGTGACTCTCTAACATCCATTAATGGTAAAACGGAGGGAATAAAACTACTTGGACTTTCAGAACCAAATTTAGAAGCAACATTACGACTAAAACCAGATTTAATTATTGGTGTAGATTGGTTCAAGCCAATTTATCCTTTACTATCTAAAATTGCCCCTACAGTATTAGGTGAAATTGATTACATAAGCTGGCAAAAACATCTAAGTTTTGTAGCTGAATCATTGGGGAAGCAAGAGGTTGAAAAAGCACTATGGGAACGCTACTACCAGCGAATAGAACAGCTAAAACTAGCATTAGGAAGTCGCTATAAAGGCAAAAAAATATCCTTCATAACAGTTGGACGTGAGCAGATATATATTGATTCCAAAAACTCATTTCCTGGTTCCATTATCAGTGCTGCACTTTTGCAGCGTCCAGCCGCACAAAATATCGATTCAACCTATGGGTCTTTTCCTATTTCACTAGAGGAATTAGAAAAAGCAGATGGCGATATTTTATTTGTGACAACTTTTTCAAGAACTGGCAAAAAATTTTTGAAAAAAAAACAACAAGAGCCACTTTGGAAAACCCTTAAGGCTGTCCAAAACAATCAGGTTTATTATGTTGATTTTATGACATGGGCTGCAACACATATGCTGGGAACTGATGCTGTAATCGATGACCTTTTCAAATACCTAGTCAACACTCCTTCGCGTATGCGCTAGTTATCTGTTGTCATAAATTATAGGTAGTGCAAGTCGGATAGCTTGCTACTACAATTTTACGTGCTGATGAGCTTGATTTTTACAAAGAAGCAACAACCCGATTTATTGACTCATCCATCACGAATTGTACACAAATAGCCTTTTTGGGATAAAAATTCGCCGTTTATGGATAGACCCAATCAGAGTAAAGTATTAAACTCTACTTAAGCCTACTCAGGTCTAAACTATTTGTAAACTAGATAACCATGCCTAAACATACCCTATTCGTCTGCAAATCTTGTCATCGTACCGAAGAAGAACTAGCAGAAAATCAGCTTTCCGATGGCACTATTTTACTTGACCAGCTAAGCTCTTTGTGCATCGGGCAATTCCCACCTGATGAACTTGAAATTCAGCCAGTTGATTGTTTATGGGCTTGTAGTCACGGCTGTGTAGTATCAGTATCGAGCCACGACAAATCCACCTATCTCTTCGTCAATCTCCCCCCGTCCGAAAGCCCAACACCGTTACTGGAATTTATGAAACTGTATATTAAGAGCCGCAAAGGGGCTGTAGCTTGGAAAAATTTTCCAGAACTTTTGCAATCCAAGATTTTTGCACAAATTCCACCCAATGATTAATTCTTTCCCCATCCTATTAAAACAGCCATATAAATATTATGGAAATAATCACAGAAGAATGTTTTTTTCAGCAAAGAGAAGAAAGTTTTCAGCAAGGAGAAGTAATTTATAATAGTAATGGTTTTGACCGCATAGAGATATGCCAAGATAGATTTAGCAAAAATAACTGCCGAATGGTCGAACTGCGTCCTGATTTTTATTTGGATATTTGTAATGAATTATTTCACAAATCGGTAAGTGTAAAAAGCCAATATGATGAAACATGTAACCTAATATCAAAATTTTATATATCAGGCAATAGAGAAGTAAATTTTCCAAATATTAAAGAAGCAGATAAAACTTCTTTACAGACAGCAGGAAAAAATTACTCATTTTATTTACCAGAGATTGAGCAAATCGAGCAATCTCTTGCAGGAGAGCACTACCATTTAGTTAGTATACATTTAGGAATAAATTTATTACAAAGCTTTGCAACAGGTCTAGAAAATTTACCCAAGCAACTACAGCTTTTAATCGAAAGTGATTCACCTCAACCGCTCCATCGTCCGATTGGGAAAATAACACCCGAAATGCATTTAATATTATGGCAAGTTATAAACGCACCCTACCAGGGAATGATACAGCGAATGTATCTGGAAAGCAAAGCATTAGAACTATTAGTTTTGCAATTCACCCAGTGGCTAGAAGCAGACAAAGGAAAACAAAAAAATATTAACCTCAAAGCTAATGACATTGACAAAATTTATCAAGCAAAAGAAATTTTAATTTCTAAACAAAATGAACCTCCAACCATACTAAATTTAGCTCAGCAAGTTGAAATGCACCACATGAAACTTAAACAGGGTTTTCGAGAAGTGTTTGGAAAAACAATTTTTGAATTTTTGCACGATTATCGTATGTCCATAGCACACAATTTACTCTTAGAAAAAAAAATGAACGTAATGGAAATAGCTTTAAGCGTCGGTTACTCAAACTCTAGCCAATTTGCAGCTGCGTTTAAACGTAAATTTGGTATCACCCCCAAAGCTTGTCAAATAGGCAACAAAGCAGTCGAAACAGTAAAACTCGTCCTCTAAGGGTGAAAATTCGTCCTCTACGGGTAGACCGACAAGAATGAAAATGCTTAAACTTGTATGGGAGTTTAACTCGTTTGTAATACTAATTCTTGATTAGAGGAGGAGCCGTAGAAGCTGTTTTGAATTTCATAATCAATTTGCTTGTTACTATAGCCCATATAGGGTGATGTAAACATGCAATGTCTGCGTTTGCTGTCAATCAACATTATTCAATGTTTTGTAACAATTTTTTACAAACGGTTGAAATATACCAAGAGTGAAAAAATTAATATTTTTTTAATGTCTGTATGCTAAACGCATATATTTTATAGTGTGCAAACTTACCTGACAAAAAATAGACAATTCCAAAAAGCATGTAGAGATGGCGATTTATCGCTTCTTGGATTTATTCATAGTATTTTTCGCAATCATCGGTACTTGTTTCCCCGCAGTTGCTTCCGTTGAAAAATCCAATCCTAGCAACGAAGCAGAACCACTGCAAACGGAAATAAGCCAACGGGATATAAAAATTATTGAGCAGCTAGTAGCCATCGCTCAACGTAACTCATCTCAAGTGCAAGAAACAAAAGCAGCATTGGGATTGAGTGCATTTGTAGATATTATGAGCGTAGAATTATCTCCGTCTCAAAGCACAACAAACTATTCACTACCCGAAGTTTCATCTGAGGTGGGGCAAAGTTTTTCCCTAACCATTACAGTAGATCCAATAAAGTTTTTCAGTACAATTTCCCAAGCACCAATCAGACAGGCTCGTTGGAGTGAAGCTAAACAGCAAAAGCGGATAGCAGTAGTGCAATACTATTTTGCCTATCTCCAAGCTCGTCAAACAGCTAAAATCAGTGCTTATAGAATGCAAAAATTCACTGGCGCTTCATCCATCGCCAGTATAAACTATCCAACTAATTCTCCGCATAAAGTCAATTATCTTAGCAACCCTGAATATGTCGCAGCAGCAACAGAAATGTTAAGCAGCAATGCACGGGAACAGCTGGCTTTAGAAGAACTAGCAGCTTGTATCGGTTTATCACCGCAAGCAATAATCGACCTTATTAACGAGAAATAGGCTCCTTTCCTTTTCTACTAATCGGAATACACATTGGGGTTTGCGTCACCGGGTCGCTAACAACTCGACATTCCAACCCAAACACCTCCAAAATATTTTGTTCATTCATAACTTCATGTGGAGTACCTTGAGCGTAAACACTTCCTTTTTTTACAGCTACCAAATAATCAGCATAACGACAAGCTTGATTTAAATCATGTAACACCATCACCAAAGTTCTTCCCTGATGATGATTTAATTCCCACAGTAAATCTAAAACTTCGATTTGATGTGCTAAATCCAAAAAGGTAGTCGGTTCATCTAACAGTAAAATATCAGTATTTTGAGCCAAAGCCATAGCAATCCAAGCGCGTTGTCGCTGTCCTCCAGAAAGAGTATCCAACTCACGTTCGGCAAACTCTTTCATACCCGTAGTTTCTAACGCTAACTCAACCAAACGCTCATCTTCCTTAGTCCACTGTTGCAACCAACTTTGATAGGGAAAACGTCCACAAGCAACCAAATCTCTTACCGTTAATCCTTCCGGAGCAACTGGTCCTTGGGTAAGAATTCCTAACTTTTTAGCAATATCCTTTGTTGATTGTCGAAATACATCTGATGCATCTAAATAAACATGTCCCTTACTAGGCTTCAGCAACCTAGCTAAACCTCGCAGCAGTGTAGACTTACCACAACCGTTAGCACCAACTAAAATAGAAATTTTCCCTTGGGGAATAGTTAAATCGAGATTTTTAACAATAGTATTTCCATCGTAACCTAAAGTTAAATCACGGCTTTCCAATTGATAATGTTTTTCGGTATTTAGTAACATGGTAATTGGTAATGGGTAATGGGTAATGGGTAATTGGTAATTGGTAATGGGTAATTGGTAATTGGTGATTGTTTATTATGTAAAATGCAAGATTATAAATTATTTTCTCCGACTTTGTATGAGCAAATATAAAAAGTACGGAGCGCCAATTACAGCGGTAACAATACCGCAGGGAAGCTCTATCGGGGCAAAAATTAATCTTCCTAATAAATCAGAAATCACTACAATCATTGCTCCCCACATTCCCGCAACAGGTATTAACCCCTGATGATTTCCACCAACTAATTGACGTGCGATGTGTGGTGCAATTAATCCCACAAAACCAATAGTCCCAGCAGTCGCAACCGCAGCACCAGAAAGCGCAGCACTAATTAATAATAAAAAACTACGTTGCCATTCAACCTTACTACCTAATCCTTTTGCTAACTCATCACCCAGAGCTATAGTATTTAATTGGGGTGCGCTCACCATTGCTAAAGGAACAAATATTATCAACCAAGGTAGAAAAGAAAAAACCTGCTCCCAAGTACGTCCGTAAACACTCCCTGCTAACCAAACTAACGCTTGACTAACATCATAAATTTGTCCAAATGTTATCATCAAGCTAGTAAAAGCACCAACTACCGCAGCAATTCCTACACCAATTAAAATTAGACGAATCGGGTGGGTTCCTTTATCCCAAGCAAGCAAGTAAATTAACAAAGAAGTAACCAAAGCACCAACAAAAGCTGATAAAGGTAAAATTCCAGGTGGCAAATTAGGAAATAATATAATTAAACTCACAGCCGCAAGACTAGCACCAGCATTAACTCCAATAATTCCAGGGTCAGCTAACGGATTCCTGGTTAAACCTTGCATAATAGTCCCAGAAATTGCTAAAGCTATTCCTACAAGAAAAGCTGTTATAGTTCTGGGTAACCTAAGAGTATAAATTACAAAATTATAATCTGGATTTCCTGTATCAATCCCCAGTAAAGTTTGAATGACAACTAATGGTGAAGTTGGATATTCCCCGACAGAAGTACTAATTACAAACGCAGCTAAAGTAATTAGAGTAATGATTAGTAAAACAATTGGAACCCGCCGTTGGAGACGGAAAGATATTGGTAATTTTTTTGAACGGAAAACTAATGAATTCTTCATTTTTTCACCTTGTTTTTCGCTAAATAAACGAAGAATGGCGCACCAACTAAAGCAGTTGCAACTCCCACTGGTATTTCTTGCGGTCTAATTACCAATCTCGATAAAATATCCGAAGCTAAAAGTAATATTGCTCCAAATAATGCGCTGTAGGGAATAATCCAACGGTAATCAACTCCCACGATAAACCTAACAATATGAGGAACAACTAAACCAATAAATCCTATTGAACCAGCAGCAGCTACAGAGCTACCATCTAAAAGTAAGACGCATACACCCGCAATAATTTTTACCCACAGCGTTTGTTGTCCTAATCCCTTAGCGACATCTTCCCCTAAACTTAATATAGTTATTTGTTGCGAGATAGCAATCGCTAAAATCATACCGATACAAATATAGGGTAAAACCTGGACGATAATAGCCTCATCAATACCCGCTAAAGAGCCTGCTAACCAAAAGCGAATTTCTTCTAATGTGCGCTGGCTGACAATTAGTATGGCTGTTGTAAGTGAAGCAAGTAAACTGCTAACTGCTGCGCCAGCAATGGTAAGATTTAATGGTGTTACCCCATTGCGACCAAGAGAAGCCATAAAGTAAACGCTTGCAGCAGTAATTCCAGCACCCGCTAGGGCATACCAAATATAAACACTGGGTGTAGATGCACCAAAAGCAAAGATAGCAACCACCACAGCAAAAGCTGCACCTGCGTTAATCCCCAAGATGCCGGGGTCAGCAAGTGGGTTACGAGTTATACCTTGCATTACCGCACCCGCTACGGACATCGCCGCACCAACCAACATTGCTAGGAGCGAACGTGGAAGCCTAACAGTACGAATAATTAAATGTTCTCTAGTATCGTCAAAAGAAGTAAATGCTGTAATAATTTGATTAAAAGGAATATTCGCTGCGCCGAAGGTAACGCTTAATATTAGACAGGCTACAAGAACAATTATTCCTAAGATTAAACCCGCAACGGGTAATGTTAGTGATTGCGGGAAACCTCTGGTGAATGGTGAGTTTGATGGACTCATTTTATATGTAAAATAATAAATTTGTGCAATGTAGAGACTAAACATGTTTAGTCTCTACAGGGGTTTGATTATGACCATGCTCCTGGACAGGATATCATTGAGGCTTTTGAGTGGCTATGGCTAATTTTGCTCCCTCAACTTGGCGCACTTTATCCATCACTATAACTACCTGACCATGATTTACTCCTTCATCAGCGTTAATTACTACTAATGATTCCGGATTTGCACCAACTAAGGTACGTATTTGTTCAGTCAAAGCATCAACAGTGGTGGGTTTTTTATTCAGGGTCACTACTCCTTGCTTGTCTACGGTCACAGTAATTTTGGTGGGAATTTGTGCCTGTTGTGAGCTAGCTGCTTTAGGTAAATTAACAGGTAATCCTTCTTGCCTAGTTAAAAATAAAGTTGACATGATGAAAAACGTCAAAATAGCAAATACCACGTCAATCATCGGCACGATATTTATCTGAAATGGAATTTCTGGTTCATCTTGTAATCGCATATGATTTCTCTCCTCCTCTTTCATAACGACGACGGTACAGTAATTCCAACTCTCCGCCATATTCTTGAATCAATGCTATTTGACGGGTATACAATCCCCGGAAGGTATTCGCGAACATCAGAATAAAAATAGCTACGATTAATCCTGTAGCTGTAGACACAAGAGCTTCACTAATACCGCTAGTTACACCTGTGGCTTTTGCTCCTCCAACATCACCAATATTTAACGAAGCAAAAGAAGCAATCAAACCTAATACAGTCCCCAGCAATCCCAGTAGTGGCGCAAGACTAATAATTGTTTCAAACAGTGTATTAAAACGTTTCAACAGAGGAATTTCTGCTTGCGATTCACTTTCTAACGCCAAACGGAATTCTTCGGGTGTTGGTTCTTCTAATTCCAATGCAGAAAGAA
The DNA here is from genome assembly GCA_019359035.1 of Scytonematopsis contorta HA4267-MV1. Taxonomy (GTDB): domain Bacteria; phylum Cyanobacteriota; class Cyanobacteriia; order Cyanobacteriales; family Nostocaceae; genus Scytonematopsis; species Scytonematopsis contorta. Next base: position 24,732 of record JAHHIC010000070.1, read on the forward strand.
AAATCCTCGCAATGGGTAAATCTGCATTTTTCTGTAGTAGGTCTAAGGAACTAACTACATTACCCTGACGGTAAATTTTCAAAACTTCTCGCACTACAGCTGTTTGACGAGTTCCAACACGATACCAAAAACGAATCCGCTCGATAATCAAACCGACCCCTGCTATAGAAAATCCCAGTAGCGGCCACATCACTATACCGCCGGCTGCAAATAATTCCTTTATACCCATAAAGTCCCTCTGAAGTTTTTACCTATAAACAACCTGTAGCTTTCTGGTCACTCACAGCAGTTTTCATGTATCTAGACCACACTTAAAATACTCTTCTTTGCGCCTTCGCGCCTTTGCGTGAGTAGAATATGTTTTATTTACCTGAAAATTGCTGTAAGCTACGCGCCAGTTGCGTAAACCCTATAAACTTTTACCTTTAACCCCCTCAAAAGCCCTATAATAATACCCATGCACCTGATTGAATTTCTCAATAGAAGCTAAAATCGACAAGAACATATCTTAAGTATCTGTAAAAACTAATAACATAAATTCTTAGTTATTGGAATACGTACTTTAGCGCTAATGCCATTAATATCTAGCCAAAACCCCTATAATAACCTTATATGCGTTTACAAAAAATCTTTATTGCGATTAATTGACATTTTTTACAAGTCATTTTAATGTAGGGTAATAAGTGAAAAATGCTGGCAATAGACGTATGAGCTTTTCTGATACTGCACTAGAGCAAAGGTTTAAAGAAGCCAAAGCATTGAAGTCTGTTTTGGGTCTGAGTCTGATTGCCTCGGTGGCACTTCATGGTGGATTACTTGCTTCCGGCATTGGTAATTATTTGGCCAGAGTGCCTAAAGATTTAGATGAGCAACCAATTGAATTGACTTTAGTTGAGCCTGAGGTAAAAGAAACACCATCGGCAGAAGAAAAGCCAGAGGTAGAGGAAAAACCATCGTCCATTGCTTCGGGTGGTTCTGTTCTCACCGGTACGGGTGGAAGTCGCTCCGATGGAGAGATTGCTGTTAATAACTCCAGTAGTAGCGCGTCGAATCAGACTCCGAACGTTACTCCTGTTGCTCCCATCCAACCACCTGTGGAGAACAAACAGCCTCAACAGCAGATTACTACACCAGTACAAAGATTTTTTAATAATTTTCGTACTCCGCCCCAACCCCAACCTCAACCTGAGGAACGACAGACAGTGGCAAAGGTACAACAACCAAAAGTTGAACCTCCTAAACCTGCTGTCACACAACCAAAGCAACAAGTTGAAAGACAACCAGTTGAACGGCAAAACCCCGTTGCAACTAATCCACGAGAAGCAACTGAACCATTACAACCAACTCCAACAACTCAAACTTCAAGAGAAACTCCAAGAGAAAGTACTTCTACTAACTCGTCTCCTGTTGCTGCTAATACTTCACCTGTCAGACAATCAACTGTTGGTGAACAAACTAGCAGTAATTCTAGTAGCGAAGGATTAACAAGTACACTTCGAGGAATTAGAGATTCTAGAACTGCTTCCGGTAGTGGTTCTGGTTCTTCAACAGAAGCGTCTGGTAGTGGTACAGGTTCAACCGTTGCGACTGGAACGGGAACTGGAACTGGAACTGGAACGGGAACTGGAACGGGAACTGGAACGGGAACTGGAACGGGAAGTGGTCTGGGTTCAGGTTCGGGAATTGGTTTTGGAAGTGGAACTGGGACTGGAAGCGGAAGTGGAAGTGGTGCTGGTACTGGTACACCTGCTCGTTCTGAACGCAGAAAAAGAGAAACATTTGCTGCTGCACCTACAACCCCCAAATTGCCTGCTGTATCGGAAGATAACTCTAACAGACGTGATTCTCGCGGTTCTGGAAATGGTCGCGCTGCTTGTCGTGAATGTAATACTAGCTATCCAGAACAGGCTAGACGACGCGGAGTTGAGGGACGTGTCGAAGTCGCTGTCGATACTGATGATAGCGGTAATGTTACAAATGTCCGCGTGACTCGCTCTAGCGGTAATCGCGAGCTTGATGAAGAACATGCCAGACAAGCACGGAATTGGAAGTTAAAACCATCTGCTGGTGGTAGACAAGGAGTAGCCATTGGTACTGATTACGCTATCGAAGGTTCGCGTAATTACCGTAATGTCCAAGAAAGAAGAAGACAAAGGGAGGCTAGGGAAAGAGAGAGGGAAAGAGAACAACAAAATGCTGTTGCATCTAATAATGTTGGTGGAGAAATTCCTGGACGCAGACGAAGAGTAATGGCATCGAGTAATACAGGAACTGCTTCGGATGTTACGGAACAAACCCCAAGGGTTAGACGCAGACGAGAAATTGCTGCTTCAAGTTCTGAGGAGTCTGGGTCATCAAGTTTTGGAAGCCGCTTGCGTCGGAGGATAAATACAGAGTCAACGTCATCTGAAAATACAACTCCAAGACGACGAAGAACTGAGTCTGTATCATCAGATGACGCTCCTAGAAGACAGGGACTTGTGCAATCTCTTAGACGCAGGAGAGAAATAGCGGCTTCATCTTCTGAAGCGACCCCAAGAAGACGAGCAGAGTCTAATGCTTCTGGTGGTGAGTCTGCTCCTAGACGTTTGCGTCGTCGAAGAACAATAGAACAAGCTTCTCAAGCGACTCAACCTAGGCAAACTGCTTCCACTCCTGAGGGTTCGCGTCGTCGTCGCAAGCGTGAGATGAATCAAAGTTCGGGTTCTTCTGATAGCGGAAGTAGATTGCGCTCAATTTTACGCCGCTCTCGCGAATCTGCGCCTGCTGCGGCTCCTGCTGCTCCTAGTGGTGGAGAGGAGTAGGAAATCCCAACCCCCCTGGGAGAGCTACCGTGTAGACATAAATATTGAAATAACCCTAGATTTCAGAGAACTTTTGGATTATTTTAAGAATTGTGTGTACATGGTATGTTTATAGGGTGGGGTTTGTTTTCTTACAGCTACAGTTTAGAGCGAACTATTTGCTGTACTACCGGGTAAAACCGAATGCTTATGGTGACCCTGCCAAAATGTTAAAATTTTCTCACCAACTTCTTCCGGGTGAAAGTAGTGAAAAAAGTGTCCACCTTGAGGACAATTCCAAATAATATCCTCTGTTTTTAGATATCTTTTCCAGTCATGTAAAGCTTGGTAATTTATAACTGCGTCTGTTTGAGTTTGACTACCGCATACCATTAAAGGTATGGAAACACCACCTTTAGGTAAACTCACTACTTTGAATAGCGAGTGCATCAAAGGTGAAGTATCTAAATCTTTGTTTAAAATAGCAATTAACTTATTTGCACAGCATGGAAGCTCATCCTGAAATAAATCACGAGCAATATTTGTCATGAGTTTTTTATGGCTAATATCTAAAAGCTTAAGCTGTTGATAATAATGCGTGTGCCAGGTATTAGCAGGCTGTGCAGCTACTGAAAGTAAAGTTAAAGAACGAGCGAATTGTGGGTATTTACGAGCAAAAAGCAATGCTATTATACCACCAATACCATGACCAATCAAATGCACTCTGCGATTATTATTCTTAAGAAAATCGTATAGTAATGTTACCGCTTTATCAACCGAAGCTTCTTGCAAATAAACTTAAATGAGAATAACCAACAATATTAGCCACTTCCGCAACACTACTATTTCCTTCTCGCAGAAGTATTTCAGCTTGTTCCATTCGCTTTTCTGTCAGGTAGCCAAATACAGTAGTACCAAACAGTTCATGAAAACCACGTCTAAGAGTGCGGTCACTCACTCCCACAAGCTGGGCTAACTCCAACAATGATGGCGGATTTTCCAGACGCGATCGCAAAATTTCTTGAGCCTGATAAACTCGCTCAATAGTATCTGGCTTAAGTCGTGATAATGCTTGCTTTTTATTCCCATTGTCCAAGATGGGAGCTAAATGCAACGCAATTAATTCTAATATCTTCCCTTGTAAATATACCGGCAACATTTCTCCATTCTTTCCGGGGTAAAGATTTGCTAGTAGGTGATTTGGCACCGAGATACTAACTAGCACAAGGCGTTTAAATTTTTTTATTTCAGCAATGGTTTCGTCTTGAATGCCACCACCACAGATGAGGTTGTAACCTTCCCCCTATTGCCCTTGATTAGTTACGATTTTTCCTGAAAGCAAGATATCAAAATGCAAGGCATGTTCGCTGATGGGATACTTTATCAATACATCATCATGATATTCTAAATCAAATAATACCAGCAAAAGTCCAGGATAAAATTCTATATCTTGCCAGTAGCCTTTACCTAGTGGCTCTGGTACTTCATCTAAATTCTAAATTATATATCTTTTGAAGAGAAAAATACAGATAATTTTTGCTAAAATTACTTTGCAATGGCTTTTGAAATACTGTCCACTTGGTGCTGAATAATACATGAATAGGTATCGAAAATCCTTAACCGAGCAGTATTGCTATTGTGTTGATTAACAAAAACTTTTCGTTCTTTGCTCTTTATTGCATAATTTACTGCTAGTTCTGCCCATAGATAGGTAGAAGGTGCGGATGTTGACTCAAAAATCGGACTTCATGTAAAAAATGTATGTCTGTTTGGGTGAAACCTGCTCTTGCTGTCAGTAAAGCGTCAAAATAAAATTGTATGAGCTATTTTCGACAAAATCAGAACAAAATCAACACCCTAGGTAGAACCCTTAATTAAGGAGTAATAAACGAAGGCAGAGGGCAGAAGGCGCTCAGATGGGGTTTTAGACAAGGCACGTTTTGGGGGGAATCCTCCCCCCAAAAGCTGCCGCCCCAACTGAGGGTAGACACCATGCAAATAGCGAAGCGTGTGCTTTTATACCCCATTGCCAGAGTTAAGACGGGACAGAGGGTATTACTTGTCACCTTCTTAACTTGTTCCTCACTTATCACCTCTGCCCTCTGCCCTCTGCCTTCCCCGGATAATACTTGAGTTGTCCATGATAACCAGTTTAAGTTTGTAAAAATATTTACTCAGTTCATTAAGCCATACTTGTACTGTCAATGTGGCTTTTAGAAATTAAAGCGCTTTTTACTTAATTTTAAATCCACATTATAACTATGACAAAACGTGAAGGGATTATTCAAAAATTTTCAACATTTGCTAGCTTTACAAAAGCCAACAGTATTGTGTCCATACTATGGCAAGTTGATGTAGAGTTAGAGAGACATATAAAGAAAATAAAACAGTCTGACCCTGAAGCAAAAGAAAAATTTTGGGCAATATATTTTCTTAGGAGTACACTTAATGCACCCCAAATCAAGGAAAATCAATCATTTTTAAATAAGTCTATTTATCAAAATAATGAATCAGAAAATTCACAATATAATTTCAAAGCGGAAAGGCATTTATTTGCTTATTTACAAGAGTCTTGTCTATGGGCTGCATATAAGGTTCATAAAAAATTTAGCTCTATTAGGTACAAGTACCCTTTAGAAGAATGTTTCCAAATAGCTTGTATGGGTGCTAATCCACCATCAAATTTATTGAAAAACTTTAATTTAAATTTTTCTTCTAGCATAGATAGTTATGCGAAAACAGCACTGGTACATTTTATTCAGAATACAATATACTCTCAAGATATAGAAGTCAAAACTAAAAAATATAGCGATTATGGTCTTTTAAAAGATTTAACTAAAATCGAATTAAAAACAGCTTTAATGTCGCAAGGTATAGCTCAGCAAGAAATTGATTTATATTGTATTGTCTGGAAATGTTTTGATGAAGTTTATTCCTCTAAGAAATGCCAGAGTAATCGTTCTTTGAAATCTCCAAATCAAGAGCAAATAAAGCAGATTTGTTCTTGCTACAATCTACGTCTACAAAAATTGAACATTTCTGTTATTCCAGCATCGGAGGAACAAATTCAACAAATTCTATCAACCTGCATTCAAGCAGCAAGAGAATATCGGACTAAATATTTTCTACCTTTGGATAAATATGAAGATTTACCTAATTCTCAACCAAATAATTTAGATAATCTTGTACAAGAAGAAACATGGGAACAGGTATTATCCGTTTTATCTCAAATATTTATAAATCTGCCAGAAGCTGTACAAGTAATGTTTAAACTTTCTAAAGGATTAAACTTAACTCAGTCTGAGGTAGCAGATGTTTTGAAAGATAAATATTCCGATTTACAAAAACAATATCAAGTCGCTCGACAATTAGCTAAGCATAATAGAAATATCTTAGGAGATTTTTTAATGCAGTGGCAGTTGGTAGAGCCTGATGTGCCTATTAATGATGAAAAAGATATTGAAAATATAAAATTGGCTTTAGATGAATGTTTAGAAAATTATTGCCAAAAAATGTTAAATAATGATTTAGAGTTAGTTCTTTCTCAATTAGTTAATGAAAAAAGGAATAAAATAAATGCAGATTCAAGTATAAAACAAGAAATTATCAGAGGATTTAATCATCAGTTAGAGACAAATATGTACTTACCTAATAAATGCTTAGAATCAGTTGAAGATAAAGTTACTACTTTTGTAGATGAATGGCTAAAAACTAAAAGTTATTATATAAATTATTAAGGAGATAAAATGATACTTAGTCCCAAAGAATTAACTGAAATTTATCCAGAACATTTGTGGCTGGAACTGTCAGAACAACAAAAAGAAGAAGCATGGTTACTATCAGTTCAAGATTGTTATTCTTGTGATACGGCTAGATGGAATGCTTTTTTAAATTATTTATTTCTCAATACTTTTTTAAGTTATTTAAAGGAAGACTCTGATTTTCACAACAGTTATAAAATTTCACCTCAGCTTGAAAATTTACCTAGTGTTTGGGAATTTGTTAATGGTACACCTTTAACTATAGATGGAACTACATTTGTATTAATTCCTAGCGATAAAAGCAGTATTAGTCATTTTTACATTCCTCAAGAATGGGTCGATATTTCTAGTTGGACTGCCCGCTATTATTTGGCTGCACAGATAAACTTAGATGAAGGATGGTTAAGGATTTGGGGATGTGCAAGTCATCAACAAATTCGAGAAAAAGCTTTTTTTGATTCAAATGATAAGGTTTATCGCTTGAGTAGAGAAGAGCTAATTACAGATATTAATCTTATGTGGGTAGCACGAAATTTTATACCCTGGCAAGAGGCAGTATTTAACCCATTACCTGAGTTATCAACCACGTATATAGAACAGTTGCTCAGTAAAAATATACGAGTAAACTCTTCTTCTTTACGTTTTAATACACCATTTGAAGAGTGGGCAGTATTACTTTCATCTAATAAATGGCGTCAACGTTTATATCAACAGTGCCTTAGTAATAGTCAAAGTAATAGTCAAATTCAGCAGTACCAAAGCCTTAGACTCGAAACTAATCTATGCCAATGGTTAGAAAATACTTTTACTAATGGTTGGTACACACTTGATACTTTGTTGAATCAGCAAGGTAGAAGTTTAACTGTTCAATTTAGAAGAGATATGGCATTAAATGAAGTCGCTATTAAAGGCGCCAAGCTAATTGATTTAGAAATGAATTTAGGCAATTATAAATTTATTTTGCTTGTAGGAATATCTCCAAAGATAGATGACAGATACAGTATTTGTGTACAACTTCATCCTACATGTGGAAACATCTATTTGCCATCTCAAATTAAGTTGCTTTTACTCTCATCACAAGGAGAAACTCTTCAAGAATCAGTATCTAGAAATTATGACCACTATATTCAATTAAAAAGATTTAAATCTTTGGCAGAAACAAACTTTTCTCTAAAAGTCGTTCATGGTTATGTTACTATAAAAGAAGACTTTATATTGAGACAATTTGTAAGTAAATAACCGTGACTAAACTAGTCGTGTTGAACTTAGGGAATGGTAATTTATACCAGGGTTTCACTAGTGTGACAGCTCAGCTGTATGACAATAATAGTAAAGTTCCAATACAATTTACAGGTAGTTTAGAAGCTTCACCAAAACTAGCTGAACTTTATAAACACTGGTGTTTACTTTACCAATTATTACACGATAGTTTATCTTATATGAGTCGTTCTGAGAAACCGTTTCAACCGAAGGAGATAGAAATTGATTCGGAAGATGTAACAAATGTTTCTTCAGTCGAATTTAGTTTATTGTGTGAAGATTTATGTCAAGAAATTAATACTTGGTTAAAAGCAGAGTCTTTTCGCAACATTGAACAAAAGTTACGAACAAAACTATATCCAATAGATGAAGTTAGAGTAATTTTACAAGCTCAGGATGATGAAGTTATTAGACTTCCTTGGCATTTATGGGATTTTTTTGAAGATTATCAGAATGCAGTTTTAGCATTTAGCGTTTCCGAGATAAACTCAGTACAATCAGAACGTAAGCTTTTTACTGGGAAAGTTAGAATATTAGCAGTTTTGGGTAATAGTGAAGGTATTGACGTACAAAAAGACAGAAGAATATTAGAACAGTTGCCGAATACAGAAATCGTATTTTTAGTGCAACCACGACGATTTGAGTTAGATAAATATTTATGGGATAAACAAGGTTGGGATATTTTATTTTTTGCAGGACATGGAACAAATAGTTTAGAATCTCAGACGGGTAAAATTTTTATTAATAAAACAGAGACATTAACTATTGCTCAGCTAAAAAACGCTTTAACAGCAGCTATTTCACAAGGGTTGCAACTGGCAATTTTTAATTGTTGCGACGGTTTAGGATTAGCGAAGAAATTAGTATCGTTAAATATTGGCCAAACAATTGTGATGCGCGAACCTGTACCAGATGTGGTAGCGCAAGAATTTTTAAAGCAGTTTTTGGAAGCCTTTGCATCTGGTGAGTCGCTTTATATTGCGATGCGACAAGCAAGGGAAAAACTACAAGGTTTAGAAGGTGAGTTTCCTTGTGCAAGTTGGATACCAGTAATTTGTCAAAATCCTGCTGTTACACCTATAACTTGGAGTCAATTAGTTGCTAAATCTACTCCCAGTCCATTGAATCCTTTCATTTTAACTACTGGTGTAGTGGTAACTGTTTTAATATTTGGGATGAAAATGTTGGGATTTTGGCAATTATGGGAATTAGCTGCATTCGATGCGTTAATGCGAGCTCGTCCAGTTGAAGCACCAGATAATCGCATCGTATTAGTAACTATTACAGAAGCAGATGTACAAGCTCAACCGGCAAACGAAAGGAGAGGAGCATCGATATCTGAAAAAACTTTAGATGAAGTGATAGGAAAATTACAGCAGTTTAATCCTCGTCTAATTGGTTTAGATATTTACCGTGAGAATTCTGTTTCTAATAACTATAAAAACTTGAGTGCGCTACAAAATAGTAACCGCTTTATTACTGTTTGCAAATCAGGTGAAGATGAAACAGACCCAGGTGTTCCACCATCTCCTGACGTTCCTTTACAAAATGTGAGTTTTGGGGATGTAGTTACCGATGTTGATACTGTTGTTCGTCGGCAACTATTAGCTATGGCGCCTGCAACTAATCCTGCTGTTAAGTGCAAACCAGATAAATCCTTTAGTTTTCGCATCAGCACTCGGTATTTACAATCCCAAGGTATAGAAGCAACATTAAATTCAGATGATAATTGGTTAATTGGTAAAAAAGTTTTTCAAAGTCTGGAAAAAAATAGCGGTGGTTATCATCAAATTGATAGTCGAGGTTATCAAGTTTTACTTAATTGGCGTACATCTAATCCTTTTATTAAAAAATTTACAGTTGGCGACATATTAAATAATAAACTTACTGCCGATTTGATTAAAAACCGTATCGTTTTGATTGGTACAACAGCAGAAAGCTTTAATGACCGACGCTGGTTTACACCCTATACTACAAAAAAATTACCTTACAAACAAGTTACAGGGGTGGTAGTACAAGCCCATATGGTTAGCCAAATTCTTAGCGCTGTATTAGATAATCGTCCTTTACTATGGGTATCACCAAAATGGAGCGAATTTATTTGGATTGGGTGTTGGTCGATGATGGGGTGTTTAATTGCCTGGAAATTTCAACATCAACGCTATAGTATTATATTTTTACCTTCTAGCTACGTATTATTACATAGTTTATGCGTTTTATCATTAACGCAAGGTCTTTGGATATCTTATGTACCAGTTATCCTTGCTTTTTCAGTCAGTTATTTAGTTGTAATTATATATACTAAAAAAATACGTTAAAAAATTGTAAATCTCAGTAAGATTCAATACACATCATGCATAAGCTTTATTTTTCGACACTAAGTTTATAGTGACGTGACAATATTTTTTACCAATGAGTGTAGTAAAAAACTATATTAAATCTACATCTACTATTGTTTTTGCATTCGTTTTGTGTATAGTTAACTTTTTACCTGCTAGCGCACAAAGCAGTAAATCAGAACTTAGTAATTCACAAGCAAAAGAAACAGACGGTTCTAGACGAGGTAGACCGAGTGGTAGAACTGCTACTGGAAGTCGTGGTGACTGTCTGTCTGTAAATGTACCACTTACAGCTTTGATTCCTGTGAGTAATCAAGGTTTAACTGTGGCAGAACATCCTCACTTTTGGATTTTTGTTCCTTACCAGTCAAATAACATAGCTAGTGGGGAGTTTGTATTGCAGGATGAACAAAGTAATGATGTTTACCGCACAAATTTTACTTTACCACAGACGCCGGGGATAGTTAACATTAGTTTAGAGAAGGCGAAACCGTTACAAGTTAATAAAAAATATCAATGGTTTTTCAAACTTTACTGCTCTTCTGAGAAATTATCTGACCCGCTATTTGTCAAAGGATGGATACAACGTATAGCAAAAAATCCTGAGTTAGAAAGAAAATTAGCAGCAGCGACTACACCAGAGAAACGCTTTACTATATATTCTCAAAATAATATTTGGTATGAAGCTGTTACAGAGTTAGCAAAACAACTTTTGAAATCGCAAAATAATAGTTTGTCTAGTGATTGGAATAATTTATTAAAGCATGTAGGTTTACAGTCTTTAATTTCTCAACCTGTTGTAGGAGAAATCAAATTATAATGTTGCGATAAACAGCTACTAACTCAATTATACAGCGCTCCAATACATTTAATTAGGGCAAAAATTAGATTGTGATGGAAAATATTGAGATTGAATATCTTGTGTATTAGCAACTAAATATACTTGACCGCGATTATCAACCTTCCAACCACTAGCTTCTACAATTGGATTCACGGTTTTATCTTTTTGTGATTGTATTGATTGCCCACTTGTACTGCTAACTGAATTAGAGGAATTTATCCAGTTTCTAATTGTGTTAACGTCTTGTAATAACTCTTCGGGACTAATTGGTAATCCCCCACGACCTGTGACAGTAAAAGAATTTTGAGTTGGGGAATTTCTTGGAGAACACCTCGCTAAAATTAGTCCACTAGGCTCAACTAAGTTAATCGGAATTTCTACTAATCCTCTACTAGGGTCTAGTATAGTTATAACGTTGACATTACCGCTTAATTCACTTGTTGCTCCACTCGCTGCAATTGCGCTATCAAAACTGCGAAAAAGACCTTGAGTTGTAATATTGATATTACCACCGCGAAAGTTAGCAGAGTTAGCAGTAATCTTACTGTTTTCTAGGATACCTAATACATCAGCACCAATTATAATATCACCACCAATTACGAATGGATTTGTCGCGTTTGTGGTAATACTGCTATTACGACGTAGTGTTAAATCTCCTGAATTAATGTTAATTGTTGCTTGAGTAATGTTACTTCTATTGCTGCGTGTATCTGCGGTGATTAAAGCGTTGTCATCTAAATTTATCGAGTTTGCGTTTATGATTAAGTTACCTGCGGTTCCTGTTCCAGAACTCTGTACACCTACTCTAGCTCCCGTTTGGACTAGCAAATTATTAGTTTTAACCTTCAAATCTCCTGCATCACCTGTTGAGTTTGGCATTGCAGAAGCACCTAAGCTACTGGGATGATTATCAGTGCTTATACCAATTAATTGCACATTTTGAGCATTAACGCTCAAATTTCCTCCCTTACCCCCACCAAATGTATCAGTACTTACCTCTGCCCCATTTTGCACAATTAAGGTATTAGTTGTAACGGTCAAATCTCCTGCGTCTCCCGTTGAGTTTCGCTGTGCAGAAGTACCCAAGGCACTGGGAAGTGAATTATCAACTCCTCGTCCTCGCCCTCGTCCTCGACCTATCAGTTGTACCTTTTGGGCATCAACGCTCAAATTTCCACCCTTACCCGCACCAAATGTAGCAGCACTTATCTGTGCCCCATCTTGTATTAGCAATGTATTAGTTTTAATTCTCAAAGAACCCGCATTTTTTGTTGAGTTTCGCTGTGCAGAAACACTCAAACCACTGGGAAACTCACCATTGGCAGTTGTACCAATCAGTTGTATATCTTGGGCATCAACGCTTAAATTTCCCCCCCTGCCTGCACCAGATGTAATAGCATTCAGTTGTGCCCCGTCTCGCACTAACAAGGTATTAGTTTTAATCGTTAAAGAACCCGCATCTCCTGTTGAATTCCGCTCTGCGGAAACACCTAAGCCGCTGGGAAGCAGACCATCGTAACCAATAAGTTGCACCTCAGTAGCATCAATGTTCAAATTTCCTGCTTTGCCTGCATTAAGTGTGATAGTACTTACCTGCCCACCATTTTGAACTAGTAATTCACGAGTGTTAATCGTCAAGTTACCTGCATCCCCTATACTTTGAGTTCTGGTGGTCAACAAGCCGTTAATTAATTGGACAGTTTGTGCAGTAACATCTAAATTGCCCCCCTTACCTACACCAGATGTGCGAGCACTGACCTGCCCACCATTTTGAACCAGTAATTCACGAGTGTTAATCGTCAAGTTACCTGCACTCCCTGCATCTTCAGTAGTAGCAAGTAAGCTGCTGCGACGATTGCGAGAAATGCCAATCACTTGTATACTGTCAGCATTAACAACAAAATTTCCTCCTTTACCTCTACCACGTGTGTTAGTACCAACCTCTGCCTCATTTTGAAGCAGTAATTTACGAGTTTTAATCGTTAAGTTACCTCCGTTTCCTGTTGCCTTTGGGTAAACGAAAGCAGACAAATTACTGGATTGATTTGCTTCTAACAATTCGGTAGCGTTAACTATTAAGTCTCCTCCCTGTTTTGCCAGAAGAGTACTTGTTTCTATTGATGAACTATCAATGAGGACGATGCGTCTACCTTGTACTTGAACATCACCAGCACCTTCCCCGCTTGCATCGACGGATGCTTTTTGAGATAATTTGATATCGCCAAAATTTTGCACGTCATCATAGTTCAAAGCAAAACCTTTGTTAATCAATGTGAGACTAACTAAACTATTTCCTTTGACACTACCTAATTCTATCCTTCCACCAGCAGTTTTCAGTGTTGCTCCTTCTAAGTTGATATCTCCACCAACTAATGCTAAAGTTTTATCTGATTGCACTCGCAATGCTTCTTGTGTATCAATAATGGGAGAATCATTTATCCTTTTTCCTTGACCATTACCCTGTACCTGAATCAAACCAGGATTGACGCCAAATTGCAAACCAATGGGTACATTTATAGTTAATAAAGGTGGAGCTTGAGGATTAACAGCACTAAACTCCAAACCGGAAGCAAATTTAAGACTGCTTGCTGTACTTGCAAGAAACGAACCCCCAATATCTAATCGTGCATTTTTGCCAAATACAATTCCATTGGGGTTGATAAAAAATAAATTTGCTGTACCGTTAGCTTTTATAACTCCATCAATATTAGAAATGGAACCACCCGTTACCCGCGTTAAAATATTTGTAATATCTGGAGAATTATTAAAATGAGCCGTATTTCCAGTCAGAATTGAAAATGAGTTAAAACTATGGAACAAATTACTGCCTCTGGCTGTTCCTCCTTCTATAAGGCTAGTGTTTTCCTGCGATGTAACAACAGAATTTACAGGTAGCGTTCCATCTGGAACAATTTGTGCTGTCGTTTGTTTAGAGATTAAAGAAAGTAAGAGAGTGATACTCATACCCGCCAAATTTTTGTATAGCCTTGTTTCATAGTTTATAGCCATCACAAACGTATTGCCTCAATAATATTTTGCCACGAAGTTGTGTTCATAATTTTTGTTAGTTGTAAACCTGCTGCTTGAAAGAGTTCTTGATGTTGGGCTTCTGTCCGTTCTTGTCCTCCTGTTAGTACCATCATTTCCAAATCGAGGAGTTTAGCGATAGATGGCTCGTTACCAGGAAAAATAACCGCTTCCACAAGGAGCAACTTAGCGTTTTTCGCCATTGCATTACGACAATTGTTAAGAATGGTAATAGCTCGTTTATCATCCCAATCATGGATGATGTTTTTCATAATATATGCATCAGCGCCATCAGGTATCGACTCGAAAAAATTGCCAGCTATAAGTTGACAGCGGTCTGCAACCCCAAAAGTTTCAAGTAAAGGCTTTGCACCTTCGAGAACTGACTCTTGGTCAAAGAGAATTCCTTGCATTGTCGGATATTTCTTGAGAATGGCAGCAATTAAACTACCTTGACCACCACCAATATCAACAAGTTGGTGTATAGAGGAGAAATCATAAGCAGCGAGTAGGGCATCTATAATTGTTGTAGAATAGCCCGTCATTGCTCCGTCAAATAGTTTAGCAGTTTCTGGGTTTTGAGCCAAGTAATCAAAAAGCTCCATATTGTATACGTGCTGGAACGCTGTCTCTCCCGTTTTGACGCTATGTAATAGATGACCCCAAGGCTTTCGGTAAACCTCCTCACTCCTAATGATAGCGCTGGCACGCATTGAATTGACAATATCAGTTTGTAAATATGTAGCCAAGGGAGTTAACTCAAACCTTCCCTTTGAGTCTTCTGCAAATATCCCAATACTAGCCAAAACACGCATAACTCGGTAAAGAGAAAGCGGATGAGAATCAGTGATATTTGCTAATTCTTCGCTTGTTTTTGAACCCTTTTTGAGCAAATCCGCGATACCAAGCTTAGCTACAACATAAATCGATTGTGAGATGCGATAACTTGTTACTAATTGCAATACCGCCATGGACAAAGCCGAATCGTCAGAGTTTTGAGGATTATTTGGTTGAGACATGCTTCAATTTTATATTAGCCTTTTTTCTTTATACAATGTTATTCTTTTACATATAGGCGCATTTCCTAGATGATTATGCAGTTTGAGTTAACCAATTTTTTCTTAATAACCTAAGTTGCTAGTTGCTTAACCCCGACGAACTAAATTTAGTAGTTTATTAAGACTTGTGGGCTTTTTATGAATAAGTAAGTCGGTGGAAAAAAATTACTTTAGGTTTGTAGTTGCGCTTCAGCGCCAAGGCTTATTGTGAGCACCACTCGTCAATTTTACATTTGTTTACATAGCGGACTTTATTCCTGCCTACCTACTTATAATGCACCCCCGCAATTCATGATTTTGAAAAAATTGACTTTATTTTTTCTCGATTCTTGTCATTCTCTAGGAGAATAAACCATATACCAGAGCTAATTTGCTCTAATGTTTCCCTTTGACATGAGATAATTTCTTCCCGATTTGGCAACTCATTTATCACGTAGATAGAACTAGGAGGCAATAAAGACCAACTTGCTGGTACAACATCTAGCAACCACCAATCAAATAATTCACGTCTTCCATGAGAACCGGGAAAGATTGCATAGCCGAGTAAGCAGTCATTTAAAATATCTACCAATGCTTTTGATGACTGATTGTAATCAAGGGTGTTTATTGCATGACTATAAATATTTAGAGCTTCATATATTACTTGAAAAGCTGCTATATTATCAATATCAGAAAATAAGTTAGAAATACTTGATAAAGCATTAATATTTTTAAAGCCAATTATCTCTACATATGCCGTTTCCGGATTAATTGCTGCTTTTATAGTTTCGACTAGCCATAACGCCATTTGACTAATTACTTCTTCTGGTATCGAGTTGGTAGGCTGATAATAATCTACTGTTGGCTTTACAGAAGAGGCTAGTATGACTGCCATCCAAACGTAACGAATATGCCCAAAGATTTGGTCACCATCTTGAAGTAATACTAAAATTTCTTCTAGAACTATTTGAAGTGAATTTGTTCTCTCTGTATCTGATTCATAAAGTTCTTCGTAGCCTTGTTTCCATACCTCACTTAGTTTGACTTGAAGAGAGCTAAGTATTTCATGGGAGAAAGGTGATTTTTCGTCTGTAAAACAACTCAATCTAAAAGCCATAATTAATTTCTACCTTTGGTTGAAGGATATGTGTCCGTTGTATTGTGTCATAATATGTACGAGAGCAATCTTTACTCTCTTGTTAATATATGGGTGTCACCACAGTTAGTTTATGCAACTTCTAAAGCTATAGGAGAAAATGTTACTTCATAGCTTCAGCAACTTGTTCGACTAACTTTGGCTTTACCTTTCACGAACAAATCCTACGTAGTATTGATTTTACTTTTACTTCGTATCAGGTGTCTTGATAACTAAACTAAGCAAAACACCAATGATATCAAAGCAATAGCACAAAGTGACTGTCTAGCCATCTCCTTGTATTCATCCAAGCCTGACTTCAGTGCAAATTCTGCAATTGCGATTGGATAAGAAGCAGTTAGTTCAATTACATGCTCTGCCATCTTTGACCAAACGTGCCCACCAGCTTTAGCGTATGCCAATATTAGTTTATCAAGAGCATCTTTACCGAACGTGTGGTAGTGGGCAACAAAATCAATCGCTCGGTCAGTGACAGATGCTTCAGTCCAATCAATAAAGCCGGTAACCTGTGCTTGTGCATTAATAAAAATATGCCCAGCATGTAAATCACCATGAGTCAACGCGGTATCTTCCGGCCAAAGCACATCACTTTCGAGCCAATTTTGCCAGCGGTTCCATAACTTTTCACTAATGGTAAACTCGCACTTTATAGTATCCATTCTCCGCTTCATCCTCACACGTGTGCCATCGACGGTTTCAACCGGAAGACCAACTGCACGAGCTTTCGAGATACTAACTTGATGAAGAGATACCAAACCCCTAGCCAGCGATTCATGGAATTGATTAGGCACGTTGGTTTCGTCAATTTCCCAAATATAGGCTTTTGCTTCGGAATCAATCGTGCCAGCAGGTACACCATTTAATGCTTTATAAGCAATAAGCTCATCTGTAGCAACGACCCATCGCGGCACCTCCACAGTCAGAAGAGGAGCAATTAGTTCCAGCGTGCGTTTTTCCTTATCTAACAATGGCAGAACATCTTTCCTTCTTGGAAAACGTAAAATCCAGCGTTCTCCTTCACTATCTGTTGCCAACACTACTTCAAAATCAAGCCCCGATTTATTGAATTGCAAGGAATTTGGTTGTATCTTCAAACCGTGTTTATGGGCTAATTCAAGTACTTCTTGCTGTGTTTTTGTAGTTTCGCTCATACTAGTTATCACAAACTTTTTAATATCATACTACATTTGTAGCATAGATTAGAGTAGGTTTTACGTTGGATTTTCCGTATAAGAGCAATAAATTATGCAAAACCAACAAAAAATATTATTGTATCTACCTAAAGTATTAAATATATTTTATGCCTTTCCACGACCGCCAGGGAATAAATTCCACACTGCTTTAAAGATTAATTATCTTTTATTGAGTATAAAATTTTGCAAAGTGTGAGACTGTTCAATTACTAAACCTTCAACAAAGCTATGCCAAGTAGGTAATATGATTAAGTATAATTGTTTACACTGATTTAGGCAGAAATTGAGGATAAAAGCTAATTTTTAATAATAAAGTAAAAATGTTAAGTAATAATACGAGAATTGCATAATTGCGTATGAATTGTTCCTATAGGTAATTAGGAATTGTAGTTGTTCTACGTCCAGACGATTAAGCCTATTAAGGAACAGTTATAATTGTTGAACCTCAAACGATTAATTATAAATTTATTTGCTGGCACCGCAACTGGGTTAGTAACGCTGACTTATAGTATCTCGTTTGCAGCACTGATTTTTTCGGGAATTTTGGCGTCGTATTTTTCCCAAGGAGTTACAAGTGCGCTAATTAGCTCAGTTATTACAGGTGTTTTCGTATCATACTTTGGTAAATTTAAATTTGGAATTGCGGGACCAGATTCCAACTCGGCTGCAATTTTAGCCTTGTGTGTTATTTTTAAAATAATCAAAATTGTTAATTAGTTATTTATAAGTAAGGCGCAAGATATCAGATATGAAATTTAAACTTTCAAAAAAAATAGTTAAAATTGCGGCGATTAATTTAGCTTTATTCATTTTTGCTTGTTCCTTCATTATTATTCCTAGCACAGTCGCGACACAACCACAATATAATCAATCAGGTTTACAAAGTCAAAATATTTTAACTAAAATAATAACCCAAACTACAGCACAACAACTTGTTGAACAAGCAGAACGTTTGTTTGAAGCAGGTCGCTTTAGTGATGCTTCGAGTATTTTACAAAAAGCTATTGGTATTTTTAGACAATCTGGAGACAACTTGGGAGAAGCAGAAGCACAATCAAATCTCTCTCTTGTATTTGAGCAATTAGGATTATGGCAACAAGCTACAGAAGCTATTAAAATCAGCTTAAATCTACTTGGTTGGGATGATACAAACTATGTATTAAAAGTCAATCACCCTAAGTCAGAATTATTAAAAGTTTTGGCGCCAACTTTAGATATTTTAGCTGGACAACAATTAAGACAAGGAAATTCAGACGCAGCAAATGAAACAGCTAAGCGTGCCGAAAAATTTTGGCGTCAGTTAGGTGATAATGTTGGAGTTATAAGCAGTCGTATAAATCAAGCACAAGCTTTACGATTTTCTGGTTTTAACCGTCGTGCATTCGATATTTTAGAATCAGTGAAGAGTGAGTTACAACTTCAACCAGACTCGGTTGTAAAAGTTACTGCTTTACGTTCGCTTGGTAATGTTCAGCAAAAGTTGGGTGAATTAGATAAATCTCAAGAAACTTTACAGCAAACCTTAAAGATAGCTCAAAATCTAAAATTACCCCAAGAAATTAGTCTCACAGAATTATCTCTCGGTAATACTACGTTTATTTTAGGCAAAATTAATGACGCTATCATACATTATCAGTATGCAGCAAAATGGGCGCTGACTCCAATAAACAAAGCGCAAGCTCAAATTAACCAACTAAACTTACTTGTTAATAATGGACGAACAGCAGAGGCAAAAACGCTAATTCCTATAATTCAATCTCAATTACCTAGTTTACCCAATAATCAAGCTGGTATATATGCCCGAATTAATTTCGCACGTACAATAATAAAAATTGCAGATAAAAAAGATATTGCCTCTATTTTAGCAACAAGCATACAACAAGCTTCATCGATAAAAGACCAGCGAGCGCTTTCATATGGACTAGGTAACTTAGCATGGGTTTACGAGCAAAACAAACAGTGGCAAGAAGCTCTTAAATTAACTAAAGAAGCATTATCTTTGTCACAACAAATTAATGCACCTGATATTACTTACCGTTGGCAATGGCAATTAGGACGTATACTCAAAGCACAACAAAATATTTCAGAAGCTATAAAAGCTTACGATGCATCAGTTAATACCCTCTCAACTTTCCGTACAGACTTAGCAGGTGCCAATCGAGAAATACAATTTAACTTTCGTGACAGCGTAGAACCTGTATATCGACAGTCAGTAGAACTGCTATTGCAAGAAAAAGGTGAAAACAAACCAGATTTAGATAAAGTACGCAAACGAATAGAAGCTTTACAATTAGCAGAATTAGATAATTATTTTCGCGAAGCTTGCTTAAATAATCAATTTGTCGCACTTGACAAAGTAGTAGACAACATTAAAGCAGATACAGCCATTATTTACCCAATTATTCTAGAAAATCAACTGGAAATCATCCTCAAAGTACCGAAGCTACCTTTAATAGGTAAAACTTCTCTAATTAATAGTCAAGAGGTAGAGCAAGTCATAACAGAAATACGAGATAATATATCAGAACCAGACCAAATACGCAGACTAAGAAAAGCTTCTCAACAACTCTATAAATGGTTGATTAAACCAGTTGAAGCTGAATTAAAAAAAAGTAAAGTTAAAACATTAGTATTTATTCCAGATGGTACTCTGCGAAATATTCCAATGGCTGCATTATATGATGAATCTGAGCAAAAATATTTAGTAGAGAAATATGCTATTGCAGTTAGTCCAGGTTTACAACTATTTACCCCCAAACCTCTCGCAAGGCAAAGTTTAAATGTTCTCGCAGGAGGACTATCGAAAATACCACCTGGTGAAAAGTTTGAACCACTACCTAATGTTGAAACAGAACTAAAATTAATTCAAAAATTAGGCATATCAACAATTATATTATATAATGACAGATTCAAAAGTACAATTTTAGAAAACACCATTAACACTCAACCTTTCCGAGTCGTCCACCTAGCAACTCACGGAAAATTTAGCTCGAAAGCAAAAGATACTTTTATTCTCGCATCAGATAAACGTATTTACGTAGACGAACTAGATAAATTACTTAAAAGTCGGGAATGGGAGCGTACTGAACCGATTGAATTATTAGTTCTCAGTGCTTGCGAAACCGCTGCTGGAGACAACCGCGCAGCATTAGGATTAGCTGGAGTTGCATTGCGTGCAGGTGTCCGTAGCACATTAGCATCGTTATGGCAAATAGGCGATAACTCCACAGCAGAATTTATCGAGCAATTTTACCATTACTTAACAACGGGCAAATCAAAAGCAGAAGCCCTACAACTAGCTCAACTAGAAATGCTCAAAGATAAAGATTTCAATCTCCCTCTTTATTGGGCGCCATACGTTTTAGTTGGCAACTGGTTGTAATAATCCAACACCTTCCAATACTGCGTAGGTTTCGGATATTGGCATATCAACAATTTTAAAACTGGTATCCAGGAATCATAGTTCACCCCGATTTAGCAAATTTATTATTTTATTTAACTTTTAATTTAAGCAGATTGCATAATTTCATCTAATATTTCCCCATAATCTAACAGGTGTAATGTAATGAGGATTTTGGCAGATTCTCAAATAACATTTTACTACAAAGCAAACTATATCCTTTTTACCTTATCACTTTTGTCAATTTTGTCACTTTAATTAGTTTTTAGGAATCAAAGCAATGATTACAAAAAATTCGCCCAATTTTAGTAATTTAGTTGATGTGTTGCGTTATAGAGCACTTTATCAACCAAATCAAGTAGCTTTTACCTTTCTAGGGGATGGAGAAACAGAAAGCTCAAGATTAACTTACCAAGAATTAGACAAACAAGCGCAAGCTATCGCTTCCCAATTACAGTCTCTCAATATAACTGGTGAACGAGCCTTATTACTGTATCATTCGGGTTTGGAGTTCATCGCTGCTTTTTTTGGGTGTTTATATGCTTCTGTTGTAGCAGTTCCGGCTTATCCCCCAAAGCGTAATCACAAGATGTCAAGGTTAGAAGCAATTGTAACTTCTTCCCAGGCAAAGGTGGCTTTAACAACAAAAGAATTGTTGACAAACATAGAGAACCGTTTTGCAGAGAATACAGCATTGACAACGCTACATCTTCTAACCACTGATACTATTTCTATGTCCGAGGCAGATTCATACCGAGAATTACCATTATTTGGGAGTACCCTAGCTTTTCTCCAGTACACTTCTGGTTCTACAGGAACACCAAAAGGAGTAATGATAACCCATGAGAATTTGCTATACAACGAGCAAATGATACAACAAGGATTTGGGCACACATCAGAAACTATCTTTGTTGGCTGGTTACCTTTATTCCATGACATGGGGCTAATTGGGAATGTTTTACAACCTTTATACTTGGGCATTCCTAGTATTCTCATGTCTCCAGAGGCTTTTCTGTTAAAACCTTTACGCTGGCTTGCTGCAATTTCTAACTACAAAGCTACTACCAGTGGCGGGCCCAATTTTGCTTATGAACTGTGCGTTCGCAAAATTACTCCAGAACAGCGTTTAAGTCTTGACCTTAGCAGTTGGGAAATAGCTTTTAACGGTTCTGAACCTGTACGGTCTGAGACTATGGAACAGTTTGCAGCCACTTTTAAATCTTGTGGTTTCCGTAGAGAGGCATCTTACCCCTGTTACGGGATGGCTGAAACCACTTTATTTGTTACTGGAAGCTTAAAAACCAGCTTACCCGTAATTTGTTCTGTTGATGGGACAGCTCTTGAAAAAAACACCGCTATAGTAACTAACAGTAAATACGAAGATACCAGAAAAATTGTCAGTTGTGGTCAAAGTTGGTTAGACCAGAAAATCAAGATAGTTAATCCCGAATCCTTGATTTCTTGTAGTGCTAACCAAGTAGGAGAGATTTGGGTTTCAGGCAAAAATGTAGCAGTTGGTTATTGGAATCGAGAGTTAGAAACACAACAAAGCTTTAATGCTTATATAGCAGATACAGGGGAAGGACCGTTTCTGCGTACCGGAGACTTGGGATTTTTAAAGGACGATGAATTATTCATTACAGGACGACTCAAGGATATAATTATTATTAGGGGGTGCAACCATTATCCCCAAGATATTGAATTGACTGTAGAAAATAGCCATCCATCACTGCGACGTGGATGTGGAGCAGCCTTTAGCATAGATATCAAGGGTCAAGAAAGACTGGTTGTAGTTCAGGAGGTGGAACGGAGTTATCTGCGGAAGCTGAATGTAAATGAAGTAATTGGGAAAATTCGTCAGATGGTAGCTGAGGAGCATGGTCTACAAGTTTATGCTGTGCTACTGCTAAAGACTGGAAGTATTCCCAAAACTTCTAGTGGTAAGATTCAACGTCATGCATGTCGGGCTGGTTTTTTAACTAGTAGCCTCGATATAGTCGAAGATTGGAGTGAAAATCCTGAAAACAAAATAAAATTCTTGCATTTGCAATCTGAGGTCAACACCATGTTACACACAGTACAAAATTGCGAACAGTCAAAGAGCACTTCTAATTAGTTTGATTAAATAAAATATGGAGTTTTAAAAATGAAAAGCCAAAATCTTCAAATCACCAATACATCTAGAGATTTGCTAAATAACTCGGACGGTGACAAAGACAAAAAACATATCCAGAAGCGGACTGAGAAAGAGATTCAAGGTTGGATGGTTTCGTATTTGGCTGAGCTACTCTCAGTCGAAGCAGATGAAATCGATATTACGGTTCCCTTTAGCTACTATGGTCTAGATTCTGCGGTAGCAATAGGTTTAATTGGAGACTTAGAAGGTTGGCTAGGAAGTGAACTTGACCCAACTTTAGTGTACGACTATCCCACTACTGAAGCTTTAGTTCATCATTTAAGTTTATTTTTGCAGAAGCAAAACTAATCTAAATGTAATTCTTTGGTCTTTTTTTACAAAATTAAGGAGAAACTGATGACAAGTATTAGCAATGATTCCGGAACAAAAAATATTTCCGCTAACTCCCCAAATATCCCAAATACCCAAAAAATAAATCACTTTCAAGTCATTGAAAAAACCTTTCTAAACAATACAGAATCAGATTACACCGAGAAAATTAGGGATTTAGGAAAAGGTTTTGACTATGCCATCAATAGCAATCATTATTGGAGTAAACCAGAACTGTCACTATTTTACGGTACCCCTCTTTATGAAGTGGCTTCACCTTCCCAAAAAATAGCTTTGAATCATCTTTATTGGGTCGGAAATTATAACCATACTGCTGTTAGCGAAGCTAGTACCATGATGTATAACATGGTTACAGGTGGCGTTTTCAAAGCTGTTGGTGGTTACGAAACACTTTGCCGCGAATTAGAAGTTGAAACTGAACAAGAAAGCCACCATATTCGTGCTTTTCAAAAAGTTGCTTACAAGACAAAATTAGCTCTATTAGGCAAAGAGATACTAGGCAATTCTTCTTATCGCAAATCAGATAACGGGGTAATGCAATTTGCACCTCAACTTCTGCGACGGTTTTTCTCCTCAAACTTAGGAAGCGTCCCGTTTTCAACTTACACAGACCGAACCTTAAGTATTGTTGCCAAAACCATGTTGCAAGACAAAAAACAATACTACTCCGACTATTTGAAACAGTTAGAAAATAAAGGCGAATTAATTCCTGCTGCTACAGATGGTTTAGTAGGACGAATAGCACCTCAATATTGGTTGCGCTTCTTGACACTACATTGGGGAATTTCCCCCTTTATGGCCTGTCAGTACTACTCTATACGCTATACAGCCAATGCAATCCTCAAAAACGAAGAACATCTTTATGTTAAGTATTTTCGCGAGTTACAACAGAAAAACCAGTTTATTCCAATTCCAACTGCCATTTCTAATTACCATTTATTAGATGAGGCTTTCCATACTACAATGTCTCAAACCATAGCCAGAGATATGTATAAAGACTTCCCCAAACCAACAGCTTATGAGAAGCTCATTTCTGGTCAAATTATCTACATGATGCAAAAAAGTCTTTTGAGCGGTCTTTCTGGAGTGCTACCCGGTAGATGCGTTGCAGATGACCCCTTGTTTATGTTGTTTTTCTACAAACTATTAAAATCCCCTCTATTCGAGATGTCTACTACAGAAGCTCTTCATTGGATAAATAAATGCTTTTGTCAAGAACACGATGGTTTTCATGTGGGGCTTAGGTATCACCAAAAGTTACTGGAATCTCTGCGACGATTATTTGGTTGCTTGGATTACCAATGGTCAATTAACCGCGAAATGTCCATTATGGCGGCAGGAGGCTCAATTAGCAAAGCTATCCAAAATAATATCAAAACCTTTGCTCAATTCTCTAAATCCGTTTCCAGCGACTGAATCATATCATGTCCGTTAGCACAAGCATAATGCAATACTCTTGAATTCTTTGCGTCTTGGCGTCTTTGCTCCCGGTTTATCGAACCGCCAAGATTTTGTAGAGCTTGTGTAAGTTTTATTACTAATTACCAATCACTAATTACCACTAAGATACAAATTAAAAATGGAACCCATAGCAATTATAGGAATTGGTTGCCGTTTTCCTAAAGCCAACACCCCAGAAGCTTTTTGGCAGATGTTGCATAACGGCATAGATGCAATTACAGAAGTCCCGTCCGATAGATGGAATATAGATGCATTATACGACCCCGATTTAAAGACACCCGGTAAAATGAGTACCCGTTGGGGTGGTTTCCTGGAGCAGGTTGATGGATTTGACCCCAGCTTTTTCGGAATTTCTCCACGGGAGGCTGAATTAATAGACCCTCAGCAAAGATTATTGCTAGAAGTAGTATGGGAAGCTTTAGAAAACGCTGGGTTAATGCCTAAGAATTTAGCAGGTAGCCAAACAGGATTGTTTGCTGGTAGTACTAATTTAGACTACCACAGGCTTCTGTACAAGGATTTGTATAATTTAAAAGTTCACATGAGCACTGGTACTTCTCCCTCAATTGTTGCCAATCGTGTATCTTATCTGCTAGATTTACGCGGGCCTAGCGTGGCAATAGATACTGCTTGTTCTTCGTCATTGGTCGCAGTTCACCTTGCATGTCAGAGTTTGCAAAGTGGAGAGTCTAATTTATGCTTGGCTTCTGGAGTGAATTTAATGTTATCTCCAGAGCCGACGATTTTGTTTTCTCAAGCTGGTATGATGTCTGCTGATGGTCGCTGTAAAACTTTTGATGCTAGTGCTGACGGTTATGTGCGGGGAGAGGGTTGTGGTGTTGTAGTCCTTAAACGTCTAAAAGATGCACTTGCTGATGGAGACAAAGTTTTGGCGGTTATTAAAGGTTCTGCTGTTAACCAGGATGGTTTAAGTAATGGGATTACAGCACCTAATGGACTAGCACAGCAAGCGGTTATCCGTCAAGCTTTAAAAAATGCTGGCTGTAAAGGAAAAGATATTAGCTATATTGAGGCTCATGGTACTGGTACTTCTTTAGGAGACCCAATTGAAGTAAAATCTCTCAAAGCTGTGCTAATGGAAGACCGTTCCCCAAATCAGCCTTGTTGGATTGGTTCGGTTAAGACTAATATTGGTCATCTAGAGTCCGCTGCTGGTATTGCAGGTCTTATTAAGGTAGTTTTGTCACTGCAAAATCAAGAAATTCCTCCTCACTTGCATTTTCAACAACTTAATCCTTATATTTCTTTTGCGGAGACACCTTTTGCTATTCCCAATCAGCCTGTAGCTTGGAATGCCTTTACTGAAACTCGTTTAGCTGGTATAAGTTCCTTTGGATTTGGCGGTACAAACAGTCATATTATCCTCCAAGAAGCACCATTATCTCAACACGTAAATATTTCTGATAATGTTGTGGCTAATGATAAGCGACGACAATGGCATTTGTTTAGCCTTTCTGCCAAAGATGATTCTGCTTTGCGAGAGTATGCTCAAAAATATGAAGATTTTTTAAGCTCTCACCCACAATTACCCCTAGCTGATATTTGTTTTAGTGCTAATACTGGACGTTCGCATTTTACTCATCGACTGGGAATTGTTGCTAAATCTACCACACAACTACGAGAAAAGTTACAAAATTTTGCTTCTGTTTCTGGAGTTCAGGATTTAGAAAGCGGTCGATTAACTAGTAAAAAGCGCCCAAAAATAGCATTTTTATTTACTGGTCAGGGTTCGCAGTATGTGGAGATGGGACGGCAACTTTACGAAACTCAACCTATTTTTCGTCAAACCCTAGATTACTGTGACGAAATTCTTAATACTTATTTAGAAAAACCTTTGCTCAGCGTTCTTTACCCAGATACCCAAAATTCCCAATTGGATGAAACAGCTTACACCCAACCCGCTTTATTTGCTTTAGAATACGCTTTAGCTAAATTATGGCAATCTTGGGGTATAGAACCTTCTGCGGTTATGGGTCATAGTATAGGAGAATATGTTGCAGCTTGTGTCGCAGGAGTATTTAGTTTAGAAGAAGGTTTAAAGTTAGTTGCCAAACGTGCAGCAAACATGCAAGCACTACCCCAAAATGGTGAAATGGTAGCTATTTTTGCTTCGGAAGTAATAGTAGCAGAAGCTATTCAACCCTATTTAAAGAAAGTAAGTATTGCTGCGATTAATTCCCCAGACAGTATCGTTATTTCCGGTATGGGTGATGCAGTGGAAGCAATAATTGCAAGTGTGGAATCACAAGGAATAGAAACCCGACGATTAAATGTATCCCACGCTTTCCATTCCCCACTTATGGAGCCAATGTTGGATGAATTTACAGCATTTGCAAGCCAAATTACTTTTCAAACTCCACGCATCCCCTTTGTTTCTAATTTAACAGGTGAAATAATACCACCAGATTTTATCCCTGATGCTAATTACTGGTGTCAGCATACCCGAGAAGCAGTAAAATTTATGGCAGGGATAAATACTTTGCGAGATAAGGGTTACGAGTTATTTTTAGAGATTGGTTCAAAGCCTATTCTCTCCAGTTTAGGGAAGCGTTGTTGTCCAGAAACCTGTATATTTATGCCAAGTCTTGCATTCGGTAAAGATGATTGGCAAGTGTTGCTAGAAAGTTTATCAGTTCTCTATGAATGGGGAGTAGATATTAATTGGGCTGAATTTGAACAAGACTACCCCAAGAATCAAATATCTCTTCCCACCTATTCTTTCCAACGAAAAAGCTACTGGTTTAAAGAAAATCAAATCAAAAATCAAGTAATTCAAGAAAATAAAGTATCTCAACAAAAAATGATTCCACCATTACAAATAACTCGACGAGAGACAATCTTGACAAGCTTGCGTTCTTTGGTTGCGAATTTACTGAAAAATATACCATCAGACGTAAGAATAGATACTCCATTTATCGAAATGGGAGCAGACTCAATTATTCTCATTCATGCGGTGCGAGATATCGAAAACGCTTTTGGAATTAAAATTACTATTCGCCAGTTTTTTGAAGATTTAAGCACTATTGATGCTTTAGCAACT
This sequence comes from Scytonematopsis contorta HA4267-MV1, assembly GCA_019359035.1. Classification (GTDB taxonomy): domain Bacteria; phylum Cyanobacteriota; class Cyanobacteriia; order Cyanobacteriales; family Nostocaceae; genus Scytonematopsis; species Scytonematopsis contorta. The sequence continues at coordinate 52,578 of JAHHIC010000070.1, forward strand.
TACATAGACCAGTATTTACCACCGGAGTTTCAGTTAGTAAATAATTCAGTAGTAGAAGCAAATACTAAAGTACAACAGTTAATACAGCCTAATACTAATATCAAATTAGCAGAGCAAAACAAGCAAATAAATGATGAAATAAACTATGAAATAAACTATGAAAGAAGTCATGAAGGAACTGTATCTGAAACAGCCTTAGAAGAAATAATTAAACAGCAGATGCAGCTAATGTCTCAACATTTGGAGATTTTGCAAGGTAAAAATTTATCCCAGAATGGAAAATCTCAAGCAATTAAGCGGCAAACAACACCAATATCAAGAAAAAATATCAAAACAAACGACACTAAGGAAGCAAAGCCCAATCAAACCAATAAGGTACAAAAAAACAAAGAGATAGGGAATTTAAACCCTCAGCAACAACAGCACTTAGAAGCACTGATTAAAAGTTATACTCAACGCACGCCAAAATCCAAGCAACTAGCTTCCACATATCGTCCAGCACTTGCTGACAGCAGAGCAGTTGCGGGATTTCGTCCTTCTATTAAAGAAATGCTCTACCCAATTTGTGGAGAAAGAGCGCAAGGTTCTAAATTTTGGGATGTAGATGGCAATAAATATATAGATATTACAATGGGTTTTGGGGTATTACTTTTTGGTCATAATCCATCTTTTATTCAAGAAGCTGTAGCAGAGCAAATACAAAAAGGTATACAAATTGGACCGCAATCCCCATTAGCTGGACAGGTTGCACAATTAGTTTGTGAACTGACAGGAATGGAACGAGCTAGTTTTTGTAATTCGGGTACAGAAGCAGTGATGACAGCAGTGCGTTTGGCACGTACTGCAACTGGCCGGACTAAAATTGCTCTATTTTCTAGTTCTTATCACGGTCATTATGATGGAGTTTTAGCAATAGCACAAAATGCTGCTGGTGTTGCTGTACCTTTAGCTCCAGGAATATCCTCCCATGCAGTAGAAGATGTGTTGGTGTTAGATTACGATAATCCCCAATCCCTGGAAATTTTGCAAGCTCATCAGAGTGAATTAGCAGCCGTATTGCTGGAACCTGTACAGAGTCGCAAACCGGACTTACAACCTCAGCAATTTTTACAACAATTGCGAGAATTTACTTATTCAGCAGGATGTGCGCTGATTTTTGATGAAGTTCTTACAGGCTTTCGTATTCACCCTGGAGGGGCACAAGCTTGGTTTGGAGTTCAAGCAGATATTGCGACCTATGGTAAGATTGTTGGTGGTGGAATGCCAATTGGGGTTGTAGCTGGTAAGGCAGCCTATATGAATTGTATCGATGGTGGTATGTGGAAATACGGTGATGCTTCCTATCCCCAAACGGAACAAACATTTTTTGCTGGCACTTTCAACAAAAACCATATGGGTATGGCTGTGACGCTAGCCGTACTTAAGCATCTTAAAAATCAAGGTCTAGTTCTTCAGGAGCAGTTAAATCAACGCACATCGCATTTAGCTACAACGCTGAATACTTACTTTGAAATCGAAGATGTACCCATCCGAATTGTGCATTTTGGCTCTTTGTTTCGTTTTACCTTTTCGGGAAATTTGGATTTACTATTTTATCACTTGTTGTGCAAAGGTATCTACATTTGGGAAGGACGTAACTGTTTTCTATCTACAGCACATACTGACGACGATATTAATACTATCACTCAAGCTGTAAAAGATAGCGTAGAAGAACTACGAAAAGGAGGTTTTTTACCCAACAAACCTGGGACGTTACATGTAGAGACGTTACATGTAGAGACGTTACATGTAACGTCTCTACAACATGGGTTAACCGAACAGTATGAAGAAGTAAATAACACACATAAAGTACACCTCACTGAAGCCCAAAAGCAACTCTGGGTTTTAGCGAAGATGGAGAACAATGGCTTTTTAGCCTACAATATCTCTGTAAGTCTTCAATTGCAAGGTTCGTTTCGTTTGGGTGCGATGCATCAAGCGGTACAAAAACTTGTGGCTCGTCATGAAGCTTTAAGAACATTTATTGACAGTCAGGGTGATTTTCAGTACATAAAACCATCTTTGAAGATAGATATTCCTGTAATTGATATCTCAAGTTTGGGGAGCTGTGAACGTGAATCGAAAATGGCTGAGTGGCTAGACAAAGAAAGCTTTGAGCCTTTCGACCTTACTCATGCTCCCTTGTTCCGTATTCAAATCCTCAAGTTAGAAGAACAATTACACTTAGTGATTTTAACGACTCATCATATCATTACTGATGGCTGGTCAATGAATATTATCCTAAAAGAGTTGACCGCATTATACTCAGCAGAATGTCAAGGTGTTACTTGCCAACTCCCACCGACTATGCAGTTTAAGGAATACATCAAGTGGCAGGAACAACAAAGCCAGACTGAGACAATGGCAGCTTGTGAATCTTACTGGTTACAAAAGTTTACTGTTTCTATTCCCGTTTTAAACTTACCTACAGACCGTCCTCATCCAGCATTTAAAAGTTATAGAGGTAGTAGGCAAACAAAGCGGCTTAATGCAGATATTTGCAATAGTATCAAAAAGCTAAGCAGAGAAAAAGGTTGTACTTTATTTATGACGCTCTTTGCAGCGTACGCAATTTTTCTACACCGCGTAACAACTCAAAACGATATTGTAGTTGGTATTCCCTCAGCTGGTCGCTCTCTTGAAGGTAGTGAGCTACTAGTTGGCTATTGTGCCCACATATTACCCATCCAAAGCTGCATCGTCGAAAATCCCACACTCTCTGAGTATCTGGAAAATTTGAGAAGTTTATTATTAGAAGATTACGAACACCAGGACTATCCTTTTGCAAGGCTGCTTAAGCAATTGGAAGTAAATCGAGATTTGAGTCGTTCCCCTCTGGTAACAGCCATATTTAATTTGGAACGACCTTTAGTTGTGGAAATGTTTGAGTTAGAAGCCAATTTGTTCTCCAAGCCTATTAATTTTGTTGATTACGATTTCAGTTTAAATGCCATCGAAATAAACGATGAAATTGTGCTGAATTGTGATTATAATACAGATTTGTTCAACGCTGACACAATTACACGTATGCTTGGACATTTCCAAACTTTACTGGAGGGAATTGTTTCTAATCCACAGCAACGAGTTTTACAATTACCTCTACTGACAGAAGCAGAGCAAAGACAGATACTTGTAGATTGGAACTCGACCACTGTTGAGTATCCTCAAGATAAGTGTATCCACGAATTATTTGAATTACAGGTGGAACGTACTCCAAATTCAGTAGCATTGGTGTATGAAAATCAACAAGTAACGTACCATGAGTTGAATTGTCGTGCAAACCAATTAGCACATTACTTGCAGTCTAGAGGAGTAGGAGCAGATGTACTGGTAGGAATTTGTGTAGAACGTTCGGTAGAAATGGTGGTAGGACTGTTGGGAATCCTTAAGGCTGGTGGGGCTTATGTTCCGCTTGACCCAGAGTATCCCAGCACGCGCCTAAGTTTTATGCTCGAAGACGCTCAATTTTCAGTACTGTTAACCCAACAGCAACTCGTCAATAGACTACCTAAACACGGAGCGCATCTTGTTTGCTTGGATACAGATTGGGAGGTTATTGCTCAGTCAAGTCAGGATAATCCTAGTACTACAGTACAAGGCAATAATCTTGCTTATGTTATATATACTTCCGGTTCTACAGGGAAACCAAAAGGAGCAATAAATACCCATTGGGGAATTTATAATCGTCTTCTTTGGATGCAAGAAAATTATCAACTGACGACAAGTGATGCTGTACTCCAGAAAACGACTTTCAGTTTTGATGTATCAGTATGGGAGTTTTTCTGGACTCTAATAACAGGTGCTCGTTTAGTAATTGCGAAGCCCGAAGGACATAAAGATGGTGAATATTTAGTCAATTTAATTGCCCAAGAAAATATTACCACTCTGCATTTTGTACCTTCAATGCTTCAAGCGTTCTTAGAAACGCAGGGAGTAGAAAAGTTAAAATCTCTCAAGCGAGTTATTTGTAGTGGTGAAGCCTTACCTTTTGCACTCCAGCAAAACTTCTTTAAGCTTTTAGTAAATGCCGAATTGCATAATCTGTATGGTCCTACAGAAGCAGCAATTGATGTCACTTTCTGGAAGTGTCAAAGGGAAGACAATAAATCTATAGTCCCCATCGGTCGTCCTATTAGCAACACCCAAATTTATTTATTAGATACCCATCTCCAATCAGTACCTATTGGCGTACCGGGAGAGTTGCACATTGGAGGTGCAGGGTTAGCAAAAGGCTACCTCAACCGTCCGGAGTTAACATTTGAGAAATTTATCCCTAACCCCTTTAGCACAGATGTGTACTCCCGTCTCTATAAAACTGGAGACTTAGCACGCTATTTACCTGATGGCAATATTGAATACCTCGGGCGCATCGATAACCAGGTAAAAATTCGTGGCTTCCGTATTGAATTAGGGGAAATAGAAGCAGTACTAAGTCAACACCCATCAGTTCACTCAGTTCTTGTCACAGCTAGAGCAGACAATCCGGGAACTCAACGCTTGGTCGCCTACATTGTGCCACACCAGCAGGAAGAACTTATAATTAGCGAGTTGCGCCAATTCCTGAAAGCAAAACTACCAGAGTATATGCTACCGTCAGCTTTCGTCATTTTGGAAGCTTTGCCCCTTACAAATAATGGTAAAGTAGACCGTCGCGCCTTACCAGCACCAGAGTTAGACCGCGAATTGTTAGACAAATATGTAGCCCCACGTACCCAAATTGAAGAAACCTTGGCTATTATTTGGGCATCAGTCTTGAAAGTTGAACGAGTGGGTATACATGATAACTTCTTTGAACTGGGAGGAGATTCGATTCTCAGTATTCAAATTATTGCCAGAGCAAATCAGTTAGGAATTACACTTAGTTCCAAACAAATGTTAATGCATCAGACAATATTTGAGTTAGCAGCAGTAGCAGGTACAATTGAGACTATACAGGCAGAGCAAGGTCTGGTAACAGGAGCAACACCACTAACACCCATTCAACATTGGTTCTTTGAGCAAAATATACCAGAGCCACATCACTTTAACCAATCATTTCTGCTATCTGTACCACCACAGTGGAAACCAGAAATATTAGAGCAAGTTGTGCAATATTTGCTTTTACATCACGATGCTTTACGCTTACGCTTTGTTAGGTCAGAGTCTAATTGGCAACAGATTCACGCGAACGAGACTGATAACACTGCTTTCTCCTGGGTGGATTTATCTATGTTACCAGTAACTGAGCAAACAACTGTGATGGAAGCAACTGCGGCAAAATTACAAGCCAGCTTAAATCTGTCGAAAGATTTAGTACGGGTCGCTTTTTTCAGGTTAGGTGTTGACAAACCAAGCAGATTACTAATAGTAATACATCATTTGGTAGTTGACGGCGTTTCTTGGCGAATTTTGTTGGAGGATTTGCAGACAGCTTACCAGCAGATTAGCCATGACCAAGCACTCCACCTACCTCCAAAAACAACCTCTTTTAAAGATTGGTCTCATCGAGTAGCAAAATATGCACAATCAGAAGTCCTTAAATCAGAACTGGTTTACTGGTTAAGTGAATCTCGAAAGCAAGTTACTTCGATACCAGTGGATTATGCACAAGGAGTTAATACTACCGCATCTGTAAGCACAATATCAGTTTCGTTAAATGAAACAGAAACAAAAGCCTTCCTGCAACATGTGCCTAAGGCTTACAATACTCAAATTAATGATGTGTTATTAACTGCTTTAGTACAGGTATTGGGGAAATGGAATAGCTCTAACTCTGTGCTGCTCAACTTAGAAGGTCATGGAAGGGAAGATATTGTTGAAGATGTAGATTTATCACGTACTGTCGGTTGGTTTACCACAATTTTCCCAGTTTTTATAGAATTAGTAGAACCGGGAGTGATAGATAATCCAGGAGATGCTTTAAAGTTGGTTAAAGAACAACTGCGTCTCATTCCAAACAAGGGAATTGGTTATGGTTTATTGCGTTATCTTAGCGAAAACGCAGAAATCGCCAACCAACTACAGAAACGGACGCAAGCACAGATTAGTTTTAATTATTTGGGTCAATTTGACCAAATTATTAACACAAGTAGTACTATTCAACTAGCTAGTGAGTTTGCTGGGTTAGAGCATAGTTTGTATGGTAATCGCGCTCATCTGCTAGACATTAACAGTATTATTATTGGAAATCAACTGCAAATAGATTGGACTTACAGCAGAAATGTCCATTTGCACGCAACAATCGAGAATCTGGCACAAGAATTTGTCAAAGCTTTGCAATCGCTAATTGCCCATTGCTTAAATCCAGAAAATGGAGGTTATACACCTTCAGATTTTGAATTAGCCAAAGTTAGCCAACTAGAACTTGACCAAGTGTTAGCAAGCCTAGCATTCAAACAAGAATTGTAGTATTTAGGTTCTGTTTTTCCAAGAATGCATAAATTGAGTTCAGCAACCCCTAATTAGGAATATAGCCACGAAAGCTTATTTTCTTTAGTGTTAAGACCCACTACTAACCCTAATTAGCTGAACCAATTTACCTCACGTAATCAAAATTTTGTCAACGTCTAAGCTTCAGAACTGAAAAAAATAGAACTGGACAAAACCAGCTAGGAAAATGAAAAATTTTGAAGATATTTATCCACTCTCCAGTATGCAACAAGGTATGCTATTCCATAGCTTGTATGCTCCAGAGTCAGAAGTATATTTTACACAATTCAGTTGCATCTTGAGGGGAAACCTAAACTTACAAGCATTCGAGCAAGCTTGGCAACAAGTGGTAGCAAAGCATTCGGTCTTGCGGACTGCTTTTGTTTGGGAACACTTGAGCGAACCACTTCAAGTAGTACATCGGCAGGTGAAAACTACCGTAGAGACTCTGGACTGGCGCTTGCTATCCGTTGAAGAGCAGCAACAGCAATTAGATATTTTCTTACAGTCACAGCGGCAACAGGGGTTCCAACTCTCTCAAGCACCATTAATGCGTCTCCATCTCATCCAATTCGCTGAGGAATGTTACCAATTTGTTTGGGGTCACCATCACTTATTACTCGATGGCTGGTCATTACCTTTAGTTTTGAAAGACCTCTCGTACTTTTATCAAGCATTTTATCGGGGAGAAAATTTACATCATCAACCAACTGTAAGTTACAGAAACTATATTGCTTGGTTACAGAAACAAGATTTAGCTAAAGCTAAAGAATTTTGGCGGCAAAAGCTTAAAGGCTTTATCGCACCAACTCCCTTGACAGTAGATAGAACATTATCATTGTTAAATCGAAAACTATCAAATCAAGAACTATCAAATCAAAAACAATTGGTCAGCTACGGTGAACAACAAATCCAGTTGACAGTGCAATCAACGGCTACTGCAAAGTCTTTTGCACGACAGCATCAATTGACTATGAATAATTTAGTACAAGCAACCTGGGCACTACTACTGTCTCGTTATAGCGGACAAACAGAAGTCGTTTTTGGTGCTACTGTGTCTGGTCGTCCACCATCTCTTGCAGGTATAGAATCTATGGTGGGATTGTTTATCAATACCCTACCAATGCTAGTAAAAGTGTCTGCTGAAGCCGAACTGCTACCCTGGTTAAAAAATTTACAGGTGGAGCAAGTTGAGTGTGAGCAATATTCATATAGCCCACTAGTAGAAATTCAGGGTGTTAGTGATGTTCCCAAAGGAACTTCCTTATTTGAGAGCATTGTAGTATTTGAGAATTATCCACTCGATGCTGCTATGCAACAAACAGATGGTAGTTTGTCCATTTCTGATATTCAAACCATTGAACAAACTAATTATCCTCTCACAGTAGTAGCTGTTCTTGATGAGCAATTGTGTGTAAAAATAAGCTATGATAGCAGTAAATTTGATGATGCTACCATTACCCGTATGTTGGGGCATTTTCGGACATTATTTGAGGGGATTATCGCAAATTCTGTTGGGTCGATTTCCCAATTACCTCTTTTGACAGAAGTTGAGCGACAACAATTACTCGTAGAGTGGAACTCGATTACTGAGGAATATCCTCAAGACAAGTGTATTCATCAACTAATCGAAGCTCAAGTAGAAAAAACTCCAAATGCCATAGCAGTAGTGTTTGGAAATCAACAACTCACTTACCGGGAGTTGGATAATCGCGCAAACCAATTGGCAAATCATCTGCAAACGCTGGGTGTTTGTCCAGAGATGTTTGTAGGGTTATGCATGGAGCCTTCCTTGGAGATGGTAGTTGGATTACTCGGTATTTTGAAAGCAGATGGGGTATATGTGCCATTAGACCCGCGATTACCCAAACAGAGATTAGCATTTATGCTAGAAGATACCCAAATCTCCGTACTGCTTACTCAAAAATCTTTATCAGTGGAGCTTCCCATTTATCAAGCAAAAGTGATTTGCTTGGACAATGACTGGGAAATGATTGCTCAAAACAGTGTCACAATGCCAGTTAGTCTAGTTAAACCTCAAAATTTAGCATGTGTATTTTACACTTCAGGCTCTACAGGCAACCCCAAGGGAGTTTTAGTAGTTCACCAAGGTTTAGTTAACTATGCACTAGCTGCAGTCAAAGATTTTGAATTACAATCTAGCGATCGCATTTTGCAGTTAGCCTCTCTGAGCTTCGATGTGGTTTTGGAAGAACTTCTTCCCACTTGGTTAAGTGGCGCAACTGTTGTTCTACGAGACAGAAATACTGTTGTTTCTGGTGCTGAGTTGCAAAAACTAATAGAGCAACAGCAGTTGACGGGAATGGAATTAACTACCGCTTATTGGCAGCAGTGGGTTTCAGAACTATCACTCACTCAACAAACACCACCTAGTAGCCTTCGCTTTGTAATTATGGGTGGTGAGATGGTTTTACCAGAAAAACTTGCAACTTGGCAGCAGTTTGATATCCCTTTGTTCCATGTGTATGGGCTTACTGAGACGTCAATAACTTCTACAACCTATAAATTATCTCACAGCTTAGAAGAAGGTCAAGAAGTTTGCTCCGAGTTACCCATCGGTCGTCCAATGGCAAACACACAAATTTATATCTTAGACAGATATCTTCAGCCAGTACCTATAGGTGTACCAGGCGAATTATACATCGGTGGTGTTAGCTTGGCACGAGGTTACCTCAACCGTCCAAATCTGACTGCGGAGCGGTTTATTTCTAACCCTTTTAACCAATCATTTGGTGAACGCTTGTACAAGACTGGTGATTTAGCTTGCTATTTACCCACTGGAGATATTAAATTCCTTGGTCGTATTGATAACCAAGTGAAACTACGGGGCTTTCGCATCGAGCTAGGGGAAATTGAGTCACTACTTGCTCAACATCCAGACGTGGAGCAAACCATAGTCATTATGCGAGAAGATATTCTTGGTGATAAATACCTCGCTGCATACTTAGTAGCTAATCAAAACTCAACTCCTTCCAATTCTCAACTACATAACTTCCTCAGCGAAAAATTACCAGAGTACATGATTCCCTCTGTTTTCGTTTCGCTCAAAACGATACCTCTGACAACTAATGGCAAAGTAAACTATCAGGCATTACCCATACCTGACATAACATCTCAAGCCGACAGACAAAAAGCCTTCGTTGCACCACGCAACTCATTAGAAAAACAACTAGCCGATATTTGGAGTCAAGTTCTTAATATCAAGCAAGTTGGTATCCATGATAACTTCTTCCTTTTAGGGGGACACTCCTTACTAGCAACTCGCCTTATATCCATGATTCGTGACACTTTCAAAGTAGACTTACCTTTAAGTAGTATCTTTGAAAAACCTACCATAGCTGATTTTGTTACCCTAATTGTAGAAAAACAAGTTGAGCAAGTAGATAGTCAAGTGATAGCTCAAATATTGACTGAAATTAAAAAAAATCAGCATCAATTAAATAAAACCTAACCCCTAACCCCTTCTCTGCAAGGGAAGGAGAGCAAGAAAATAAAGATTTCAAATAATAAAAGTGAAGTTAATCAAACATTAAAAATGTCAAAAATGATTGAAAAATTAACAGCAAACGCCTCTAATTGGCAAAAAAATAGTATTAATAAAATTGCCCCTGCTCTTTTAGAAAATTGGTTGAGAGATTATTACTTTACTACCGAAATAGACATTAGCGGTAGTGGTGTAGAAGATTTTTCGCTTGCTGAGATTCGCAAACACGTGGGTATTACACAACAAGAACTTGATAACCTTGTTTTCCATGACAGTCCTTCTTTAGGATGTATGGGATTACGACAAGCAATTGCTCGAAATTGCGGAAGCACAAATCCTGAGCGAGTCATGGCAACTAATGGCTCAAGCGAAGCGATATTTTTAGTAATGAATGCACTCCTTCAACCTGGGGACAAAGTAATAGTTTTAGACCCTAGTTACCATTCTCTCATCCATATTGCCGAGTCTATTGGATGCCAAATAGAACGATGGCATTTGCGGTTTGAACAACAGTTTGTTCCAAACATCGAAGAATTGAAAAGCTTGGTGACTCCAGATACACGCATGGTGATTGTGAATTTTCCTCATAATCCCACTGGTGTTTCTGTCAGTGTTGAGACACAAAAAGAGATAATCGATATAGTTGCTTCTGTAGAAGCTTACCTTGTTTGGGACGCAGCATTTGCTGAACTTACACATACTAATCCTCCACTTCCTGATGCTAGTCTCCTCTATGACAAAGCTATTTCAACTGGAACTTTGTCTAAAGCTTATGGGTTACCTGGACTAAGAGTGGGTTGGTGTCTTGCTTCAACCGAGGTACTAGAACGTTGTGTTCAATTACGTGATTATACAACTCTTGCTCTTTCACCATTAGTTGAATTAATTGCTCAAAGAGTTATTCAAAAAGCAGACAATCTTCTCAATATCCGTCTGCCACAAATCCGCACTAATCTGGAAATTGTTGCTGAATGGGTTGACCAAAATAAAGAATTTGTTAAGTGGGTACGACCACAAGGTGGTGTGACAACTTTCTTATATTTTCCAGATATTCCAGACATTGAAACTTTTTGCCATTACTTAGTAAATTCTTGCGGAGTTTTAGTTGTACCTGGAACTTGTTTTTATCATCCTAACTATGTTCGGCTAGGTTTTGGTGGTTCCACAGTCAAATTAAAAGAAGGTCTTTCGCGCATATCTACACTGTTGAAGAACAGTAACATAAGTAGCATACAAAATAGCAAATGTGATTGAACGCTTAATTAGAGAATTAACTTACTGGAGAAAAGAAGATGTACAAATCTATATCACCTAATCGAGAATTAGATAATATTCCATCACTCGTATTAACTCCTCAAGAAATTACTGAAATTAAATCTTTATTAAGGAGTATTACCTTTGAGTATAATTCAATTGAAGATACTAACTTTCTGAATAAAGCAACATTATTTGCTCAAGAATTACCCAGACGTATTCGCGAAGTACTTAATGATTTTAGATTAGTAGAGAACAACTTAGGTGCTTGCATAATCTCAGGTTACCCTATCAATGATTCTAAAATTGGTAAAACGCCTACTCATTGGGAATATAAAGCGGATAAAATGCGTACTTTAGAAGAACAAATTCTCTTTGTTTTATACAGTTCTTTGCTAGGAGATGTTTTTGGTTGGTCTACTCAGCAAGATGGGTATATTATTCATGACGTTTTTCCTATTCAAAAGAATGAAAATGACCAAATAGGTACTGGGAGTATGCAACCAATTTGGTGGCACACTGAAGACGCTTTTCATCCTTATCGAGCAGATTATATTGGTTTGATGTGCTTAAGAAATCCAGAGCATGTGCCTACGACAATTTCTGACCTTGATGTAAATCAATTAAGTAAGGCTCAAGTTGAAATTTTATCTGAGCCACACTTTGTTATTAATCTAGACGAGTCACATAAATTAAAAAATGGAAGCAATATGACACAAAAATTGAAAGAAAAAAATCTTGAAGAATCAGTTAATTTAGCTTATGATAAAGTCAGCGAGATTAACACTAATTATAAAGAAAAAGTATCAATTTTATTTGGTTATCTTCAATCTCCATATTTACGTCTTGACCCATATTTTATGGATAATATTGAAGATAAAGAAGAAATTAAATCCGCATTTCATGAATTAGTGGATATAATAAATAAAAGGGTTACGTTAGTTACACTTAAGCCTGGTGATATTTGCTTTATCGATAATTACAGGTCTGTTCACGGAAGAAAACCGTTTAAAGCAAATTATGACGGTAATGACCGATGGCTTAAGAGGATAAATATAACGAAAGACCTAAGAAAATCCCGAAGCGCTAGAGCTAAAAGCACATCTCGAATTATTTTATAGATTGATTAAGATAGCATGTATGCTGAGGGCAACCCACACCCTAATGCAAACCCTAATACAAACCTCAGTATACAAATTAAACGCAAAACAACTTAATTTGCAAAAATAAAATGGAGCTACATAGTTATGAGCGAACTGTTCAATGAAATAGCTAATCTTTCGGCACAAGAATTAGCGCTTTTTACAAAGCTAATTCAGGAAAAATATACAGAAAAGCATACAGATGTTTCTAGCAAAGTTTCTAGCAAACAAATCATTCCCCAAAAGAATAAATTAAATTCCTCTGCTTTATCTTTTGCACAACAACGGCTATGGTTTCTAAATCAGCTACAGCCAAATAGTGATTTGTACAATGTGTCTGGAGTTGTAAGTCTTACGGGTCAGCTTAACACAGTAGCGCTTGAGCAAAGTTTTCAGGAAATAGTTCGTCGTCATGAAGCTTTACGTACTACCTTTATAACTCAAGAAGATGGACAGCCAATACAGAAAATCGCTACCTCTTTAAACTTGAGTCTACCCTTGGTAGATTTGCGTGAGTTGCCAGAAGAAGAACGCTTGTTTAAGGTGCAACAGTTAGCTAATCAAGAAGCCAAGCGAGTTTTTTCTTTGAATTACGGCCCGCTACTAAGAACAACACTGCTACGACTTAGCGAAAACGAACACGTGTTGCTAATAACTATGCACCATATTATTTCTGATGCTTGGTCTATTGGAGTACTTATCCAGGAACTAGCAGCGTTATACGAAGCGTTTACTGAGGGCAGACTTTCGCCGCTACCAGAATTACATATTCAGTATACTGATTTTGCCGCTTGGCAAAGACAATGGCTGCAAGGAGAAGTGCTAGAAACTCAGCTTTCTTACTGGAAACGTCAGCTAGCAGGCATTCCACCAATGCTTGAACTTCCTACAGATAGACCACGTCCAAAGGTTCAATCCTTCAGAGGAGCAACCCAATTTTTTGAGCTATCACCAAGTCTAAGCGAAGCGCTTATGTTACTGAGTCAACGGTCAGGAGCTACCCTGTTCATGACCTTACTCGCGGCGTTTCAAACATTACTTTACCGTTATACAGCTACTGAAGACATTTGTATAGGTACATCTATAGCCAACCGTAACCTTAGCGAAACCGAGCAGTTGATTGGTTTTTTTGTCAATACTCTTGTATTGCGTACAAATGTATCAAAAAATCCCAGCTTTCAAGAGTTGCTTAACCAAGTGCGAGAAATGACTCTAGGTGCTTATGCTCACCAGGATTTACCCTTCGAGCAGTTGGTGGAGACACTACAGCCAGAAAGGTCTTTGAGTCATCAGCCTTTATTTCAAGTAGCGTTCACTCTTCAAAATACTCCCACAGAGGCTTTGAAACTGCCAGGTCTTATTATCAATCCACTAGAGGTAAAAAATACTACAGCTAAATTTGATTTAACTCTAGAAATGGAGGAAAGCAAGCAAGGGCTAATAGGTTCTTTTGAATACAACGTTGACCTATTTGATGATACTACGATTACCCGAATGTTATCGCATTTTCGGACAATATTAGAAGCAATCGTCAAGAACCCGTCGCAACGTATTGCAGATTTATCACTACTGACCCCAATAGAGCATCACCAATTGCTGCTAGAGTGGAACAATACTGAGATACAGTATCCTTTAAATACGTATATTCACCACTTGATTGAAGTCCTTAATAACAACAAGTCTTTGACTAATAATCCTATAGGTAATTACCAAATATATATTTTAGACCAAAATCTACAACCTCTTCCTATAGGAGTTCCTGGGGAATTGTACATTGGTGTTAGTGTGGCTAATAGCTACTTAAATAGTTCAGAGTTGACCACTGAAAAATTTATTCCTAATCCTTTTACTCAGGATAAAAAAGCTCGCTTATACAACACTGGTTATCGAGTACGTTACCTAGCAAATGGAAATATCGAGTTAATCGGTCACCTCGATGAACAAGTGGAAATTCGCGGTTACCATATCGCACTTAGACAAATCGAAGCAAAACTGACTCAACACACTAATGTACGTTCTGCTGTAGTTCTACCAATAGAGAACAATTGTGGTGACAAACGCTTAGTTGCTTATGTCGTTCCAGAAAAACATCTGCAAAATCATCAAGAAAATAGTCAAATAGACTACGTTGACGCAGAAAGCAACAACCCAAAAAACTTAAACCAATATCTCAAAAGTTACCTTAATGAACTATTGCCTCATTACATGATGCCATCAGACTTTATACTTTTAGAGTCTTTGCCTCTAACCCTTGATGGTAAAGTAGACCGCCATACTTTAACTATACTTGGACAAGCACAATCAGAAATAACATCTAATTTTGTTCCACCACGTGACACTTTAGAACTTAAATTAGTAGAAATCTGGGAAGAAGTTCTAAATGTTCAACCTTTGGGAGTAAAAGATAATTTTTTTGACCTTGGTGGATATTCACTTTTGGCTATTCGTTTAATTTCTAAAATTCAGCAGCAATTTGAGAGGGATTTACCCATGACGACACTTTTTTCTAGTCCAACTATTGAACAACTAGCAAATTTTATCAGAAAGTCTTCAGAAGTTTTACCTTGGAATCCTGTAGTAGCAATTCAGGAAGATGGTTTGAAGCAACCATTGTTTTTTATGCCAGGAGGTGGTGGAACTGTTGTATATTTATATCACTTAGCACATTATTTGGGAGCAGACCAACCATTTTATGGTTTACAAGCAAGGGGTCTTGATGGTGAAAGTTTACCTCACACACGGGTTGAAGAAATAGCAGCCTACAATATTCAGGCAATGCGTACTATTCAACCGCAAGGGCCATACCTTTTAGGAGGTCATTCGTTCGGAAGTTTTGTAGCTTTTGAAATGGCAATACAACTGCAACTGTCTGGAGAAAAAGTGGCTCTCCTTGCGTTAATGGATACCCCTACAAATATAATAAGTACTGTTGATTCCACTGAGTTAGATGACACAACGTATTTGATAAGTTTAACGAAAAATGTAGAAGGTTTTACTGGTAAGAAATTTCCAATGTCTTATGAAGAACTCCAGCAGTTCAATCAGGAACAGCAATTAAACTGTGTTTTAGAATGGCTGAAAGCGGTTAATATTTTTCCAGCAGAAGCAAAGTTAAAACAGCTTCGTGGTTACTTGCAAGTTTTCAAAGCTAACGAACAAACTGTGTACCAACCACAGTCAATTTATCACGGTCAAATTACTGTTTTTAAAGCAACAGAAAATAAATATTTTGGAGATGACATTTTTATGGGTTGGGATAAGTTTTCTTCCTTACCTATCGAGTCTCAATTAATATCTGCTAATCATATTTCCATGATGACAGAACCTCAAGTCCAAACTTTAGGCGAAAAGCTAAAAAGCTCTATAGACAATGCACAGTGAATTGTCAACTAAAAATAGAAAAATTCAAAATGGAGAAACTGAAAATGTATAGAACAATATCTGAACCAGCTATGTTTTCTAATAAATGTTTGCATGAAATCTTTGAAGAAAATGCACGTCGCTTACCTAATAAAATTGCTGTTTCCTATAAAGATGAGGAAATTTCATACGAGGAATTGAATCGTCGTGCTAATCAACTCGCACATCATTTACAATCTTTAGGTGTTGGTGCAAATACACTGGTTGGGTTATGCATTAACCGAAGTATAGAAATGATTGTGGGAATACTTGCTATCCTAAAAGCTGGAGGAGCATATGTCCCTATAGACCCTAATTATCCAAGCAATCGTATTCGCTTATTACTTGAAGATAGTGCCGTTACAGTGGTAGTTAGTGTATCTGATGTAGCTGGATGTTTAGAACAGTTCGATGTTAAAATTGTTTGTATTGACGACAATCTATCCTCGCTCAATAATAATCCTGTAACTTCTCCATCGATTATTAACAATAATGACAATCTCGCTTATGTAATCTATACATCTGGGTCAACAGGAATTCCTAAAGGTGTGTTGATTGAGCATGGTAACGTTGTTCGCTTATTTGAACAAACTCATCACTGGTTTCACTTTGATGATAAAGATGTATGGGCAATGTTTCATTCGGTTGCATTTGATTTTTCAGTTTGGGAAATTTGGGGTGCTTTACTTTACGGAGGGCATTTAGTTATTGTCCCCTTTGAAGTTACTCGTTCGCCAAAACAATTGCATAATCTGTTGATAAGTAACGGTATAACTATTTTAAGTCAGACACCTTCTGCATTTCGTCAGTTAGTAGCAACTGATATTGCTAGCAACGAACCAAGTAATTTCGCTTTACGACTCGTGATTTTTGGTGGAGAACCCCTTGAGCTTAAGCTATTAGTTCCTTG
Source organism: Scytonematopsis contorta HA4267-MV1 (assembly GCA_019359035.1). Lineage (GTDB taxonomy): Bacteria > Cyanobacteriota > Cyanobacteriia > Cyanobacteriales > Nostocaceae > Scytonematopsis > Scytonematopsis contorta. Next base: position 69,235 of record JAHHIC010000070.1, read on the forward strand.
GGTAACTCGTTATGGTGATGAGCACCCTCAATTAGTAAATATGTATGGAATAACCGAAACTACAGTTCATGTAACTTACAAAAGGATTACAAAACAGGATTTAGCCAGTTCTGACCTTAGCCCAATTGGTGTCCCAATTCCTGATTTGCAAATTCATTTGTTAGATTCATCTGGTCAGCCAGTACCTGACGGAACCCCAGGAGAGATTTATATCGAGGGACCAGGTCTTGCCCGTGGTTATCACAATAGACCTGAGCTTACTGCCGAGCGTTTTTTGCAAAATCATCCCCTTATTACAGAGAAAGCAAGGTTGTATTATTCAGGTGACCGTGCTGTTCGTATGGATAATGGTGAGCTTATTTATATTGGTCGAACCGATGGACAAATCAAGGTGCGCGGATTCCGTATAGAACCCAGAGAGATAGAGATGTGTTTAAGAAACCATCCTCAGGTCAGTACTTGTGTTGTTACACCACATGATTATGGTGATGGTGATGTGCGTTTAATAGCTTATATAGTGCCAACTCCTAATTTGAGTACGACCTTAGAAACGAATGAAGAACTTCGTAACAATTTGGTTCAATATGCAACAGTAGAATTACCTGTGCATATGAGACCCTCAGCTTACTCTATTCTGACGGAACTTCCAATCACCGCACATGGCAAAGTAGATAAAAGTGCTTTACCTATTCCATATGCAGATAAGTCTGTAAATAAGCTTACTCATAGCACAAAATTAAATGTCTCCAAGACTTTTACTGAACTCATGGTGACCGAAATTTGGGAAGATGTTCTGGAAATTAATTGCCCTAGCACAGATGATGATTTCTTTGTTATCGGTGGAACCTCTTTAGCTTTAATACGGATTTTTGCAAGAATAAACGAGCACTTTGGTATATCTCTCGATGTCATTTCAATGGTTGAAGGAGCAACAATTTCTCACTTAGCTAAATGTGTTGATGCTGAAATACGTAATCAACAGTTTGCAAAGATAAGTTAACGCACAACAGTACATTTTTTGCCATTGAAAATTACACTTTTACTTTATAGGAAACAAAGTCATGCAGAACATTCTCAACAAACTTCAAAAATTTTCTCTTACTCAAGAAGAGCTAATCAAATTCCATGAGCAAGGATATATAGGTCCGTTTACTTTATACGAACCCGAAGAAATGAACAAATTATGGCGAAAAGAACGTCGTTATCTACTTGATAGAAGCAAGGCTGTTTATAAAGACGACAAAGCAGTTTCAGGAATAACTAATATTTCTAACTATGACCGCCATCTTGATGTTTCTTTTTTAGCAGACCATATCTGTCGTCCAGAAATTGTTGATAGAGTCAGCAGTATTTTAGGTCCTAATGTCTTATGCTGGCGCTCTGAGTTTTTCCCTAAATATCCAGGTGACGAAGGTACAGATTGGCATCAGGCAGACACTTTTGCTAATGCTTCCGGCTCACCTCAGATTGTATGGCCAGAAGCTGAGGATTTTGGCGGCACAATAACTGTATGGTCAGCTTTTACAGAAGCCACTATAGATAACGGTTGCCTTCAATTTATTCCCGGTACTCATAAAACGATGTACTACGACGAAAGTAAACGAATGCACTATGACCCAGAGCAAATAAACAAAATAAATGAAGACAAAGAGGTTAAGCGCGGCTTCTTTGGTTATGATTACCGTCAGTTACAAATTGACCCGGATTGGAAACCGGAGGAATCAAAAAGTGTATCAATGGTAATGCAACCTGGACAATTTATTATTTTTTGGTCAACACTGATGCACGCTTCCCATCCTCATAGTGGAAAAACAAAAGATATGCGATTAGGCTATGTTGCTCGCTATGTTCCAACATCTGTAAAAATTTATCCCGATACTGAAATTGTGACGGAATATGGTGGAAGTATTAATCTGGAAAAATACGGTGCAATATTAGTTTCAGGGAAGAATGAATTTACTCATAATCGTATTGCAACCCACACAATGCGAGGCAAACCTTTCAATAGTGTGCATGAAGCTAAATTCAACGAAATTATGTAGGTTGGGTTGAGGTACACAAGGGCGGGGCTTGCGATGCCCACCCCACAATACTGTGTTATTTTAATCCGTACCTTATTTGACTGATAATTGCCATAAATACATGAAAAGAAATGTTAGCGAAAAAGTAGAATTAGCAGAAAAGTTTAGGTCTATCCATAAATATTGGTCTCCCAAAATTGTTGGTGAACTAAATGGACAGTATGTCAAACTAGCAAAATTTAAAGGTGAGTTTGTCTGGCATCAACATGATAATGAGGATGAATTATTTCTTGTTATCAAAGGAGTATTAAAAATTAAGTTGGAAGACCGGGAACTTATTTTACGAGAAGGAGATTTTGCTATTATTCCTAGAGGTGTTCAGCACCTACCAATTGCTGAAGAAGAAGTCCAAGTCCTGATGTTTGAACCAAAATCTACGATAAATACTGGTGAGGTAACAAATGAGCTTACAACTGACTGTGAATGGGTCTGATTATCCTGTAAATAAAAAAAGTGAATATGTGGATAGCCGAGAAGTTATGATTCCAGAAATTAAACAAGTATTAATAGACCTCACAAAGGCTTTACTTTCTGTAAGAACATTAGTAAATGCACTTGAAGATTCTGTACGTGTTTCGACTGTATTGAACGGAAATTTTACCTCAGATTTGACTGATTTTAACTTCTTAACTAATAGTTTAGGAATAAAAGATGTGTTAAACAAAATTACTGCACGGCTCGATATACGTCAACTAGAATTTTGTCCTAATATTGTGCATAACATGACTACATTTGAACATGTAGTTAGCAATCGCTTGGCTCTGACTCCAGATTATTGGTCTAAATTTCAAGCGTCAATGGAGTTATTATCAAATTTAGATGAGACAAGTGTGGATGAAATTGTTAATGAAATTGTTGATGAAACCGTTAATAATAGCATTAAATCCTATTTTCAGCACTCAGAAGTTATTTCTTTCGATAATGCTTTGTTGAGAGCATACGCATCCGGGGTGACTAATGGAAAAGTAGTTATTGTTGTACCACCTTGTGGTATGCCTTTTGAATTATGTGAGCACTGGCTGCGTTATCTGTCACAGGAGCATTATGTCATTACATGGGAAAGTCGTGGTTTATTTGGAAACGCTGATAATTTCGACGCTCTGAACTATGACGTTGTTTCTCAAGCAAAAGATTTGTTTGCTGTAATGAACCACTTTAAAATTGATTGCACTCATGTAATGGGTTTGTGTGGTGGAGCGGCAATTGCACTAACAGCAGCATCATTAGAACCAGAGCGAGTATCATCACTTAGTCTATGGCATGGTGACTTTGAACTCGGTAATAATTCCCAAAAAACTAGGTATCAAAAAGATTTACAAATACTGATGTCTGTGGCTGGGAGTAATAGAACTCACGCTGCATCATTGCAGAAATTATTTAATCAGCCAATTATCCTGGAAAACATACCTACCAATTTAGCTCATTTAGTACTTTACCCATATACAACTGGAGAACTCTTTTTCCGTTACGGAAAATTGAATGGGAACATTATGACAGCCGAAATAATACCTATTTTGGATAAAGTATTGCAGCCTACATTAGTAGTAACAAGCAAGGATGACACAACAGCTCATCCGGAAGGTTCTTTGTATGTGGCTGACAAACTACCGAATGCAACACTGCATACTGAGTTACATGGTAGCCACATTTCCTTGTTTGACGCTGAATCAAATATTACTAAGTTAGCTACAAAGTTTATTTGTGATGAAAGCTTATAGAAGGTATGCGGAGGTTATGCAAGGTAAGGGCGGGCAAGGATGCCCACCCCACAAGATAGAAAGATTTGGTTAATGAGGAGTATTAAATGACCAAACATCCAAAAAATACAGGAATGCAAATTTTTACCTTTATCTGGATTGGACAGATAATTTCTCTAATTGGCTCTCAGTTAAGTAACTTTGCTTTGGGTGTATGGGTATACCAGAAAACTGGTTCAGTAACACAGTTCAGCCTCATTTCCTTGTTTACAAGCTTACCAATAGTTCTAATTTCCCCTGTGGCAGGTACGTTAATTGACCAATTTCCACGCCGTTGGGTAATGGTATTTAGTGATTTAGGAGCAGGTATTACTACGGGTATAATTGCGTTTTTGTTAGCCAATGGCGATTTAACATTTTGGCACATATGTATTTGTGTTGGTATCAGTTCCTGTTTTAGCGCGATTCAATGGCCTGCTTATACCAGTGCTAGTAGCCTCCTTGTACAGCAGGAAGACCTTGCTCGCGCTAATGGTATGTTGCAGATAGGAGAAGCTATAGGTTCATTGGTCGCGCCAATGCTAGGAGGTTTGCTGTTACTGTTTTTTGACATTAATGGCATTATCTTTATTGATTTTGCCTCCTTTATTTTTGCCTTCAGTATTCTTTTACTAGTTCCATTTCCAAAGCAGTACATTGACCGACATCGTGCCGAAAAAACTCCTTGGTTCAAGGAAGCATCCTACGGCTTAGTATATTTATTCAAAAGAAGAGGACTGTTTGCACTGTTATTGTTCTTCGCCATTAACAATTTCCTCGTCGCGATTGTGCAGATACTAATTACACCTTTAGTATTATCGTTTGGCTCAGCTACAGACTTAGGCACAATTTTGACTCTGGGCGGTGTGGGAATGCTAACAAGCAGCGTTATCATCAGTACAATGAAAACACGCTTACATTTAATCTTAAGTATATTTACTTTTAAGCTTTTGGGTGGAATTAGCATTATTTGTGTCGGTTTTTATAAGCACATTCCCTTGTTAGCATTAACAGCCTTCCTTTTTTTCTTTGGTCTACCAATTATCAACAGTTCAAGCCAAATTATTTTTCAAAAGAAAATACCTTGTAATGTTCAAGGTAGGGTGTTTGCAACAATAGGAGCAATCTCCAACGGGTCACAGCCTTTTGCTTACACATTTGCAGGACCGCTAGCAGATAAAATTTTTGAGCCACTGATGACTCTTAACGGGCTTTTAGCAGAAAGTATTGGCAAAATTATTGGCGTTGGTCAAGGACGTGGTATTGCTTTAATGTTTATTGTGATAGGAATACTAACTATATTAGTGACAATTATTGCCTACCAGTATAAACCATTAAGACTATTAGAAAAGCGACTACCTGATGCTTTGGTTCAAGATAATTAATAAGCTATTTATATTTTTATTTTTAAGTTGTTCGCAGTATAAGAAATAATTGCAAATTTAATTTACGACTTACAAACATCAATATCTAGTATCATGTCCGGTAGTATGACCATAATAAAATACTATTAAATTCTTTGTGTCTTTGCGTGAGTTTTATTACAGGTGTGTAAGCGGACACGATATAAAATCTAACTCATAGTCAATAAGGTTAAATTCAAATGGACATTTTTCGCAAAACAATAAACCTTAACACGAAACCCAAAAAATGGACAACAGTTGTAATGATTTCTGTGGGATTAGCAACTATTGGTGTACCAGCCTATATTTTTGCTACTAGCTTGTTAGAACAACAATTTACGAAGCAAAGCAAAGTTCAACCAGTTGTAGTTCAAAAACCTGTAAACCAAACGGTAGCAGCTTTAGGACGTATTCAAACAAAAAATAAAATTATTAACTTATCTGGACCATCAGTTTTACAAACTGCGAGGTTAGACCAGGTTTTAGTCAAAGAAGGTGACCGCATAAATCGCGGACAAGTCATTGCTGTTCTTGATACTGTTAATCAACTACAAACAAGTTTAATCAAAGCTCAAATGGGTGTCAAAACATCTCAGGCACAACTTGCTCAAGCCAAAGCAGGAACAACAAAACAAGGAGAAATTGCCGCTGTACAAGCACAAATTACAAATTTAGAAGCTCAATTTCAAGGAGATATAAGTATTAAAAAATCTAAAATTGCTGGTTTGTCAGCGCAATTGAAAAATGCTCAGTCCGAGTATGCACGCTATCAGTCGTTGTACAGCCAAGGTGCTATCGCAGCGATTACAAAAGATAATAAGTTCTTAGCCGTAGAAACTTTTCAAGCGCAACTTAAAGAAGCTAAAAGTGCTCTTAACCAGACTTTATCATCATTTCCCAATCAAATTAAAGAAGCTAAAGCTAACTTGAAAAAGTTAAAAGAAGTTCGTCCTGTAGATGTGGAGGTTGCTCAAAGTCAATTGGAAAAAGAAAAGGTAGCTGTTCTGGAAGCAAAAGCAAATTTAGCTCTAGCTTATATAAGAGCACCAATAGATGGAAAAATATTAAAAGTTAATTCTTATCCCGGAGAAACTATTAGCGAAAAGGGAATAATTGAGCTAGCTCAAACCCAGCAGATGTATGTTGTTACAGAAATTTATGAAACCGATATCAGTAAAATTAAAGTAGGTCAAACTGCTTCGATATCGAGTATGGCACTACCTAAAAAAATGACGGGAACCGTTGAAAAAATAGGTGTACAAATAGGTAAGCGAAATGTTGTAAGTAATGACCCAACGCTCAATACTGATGCAAGAGTTGCAGAAGTTAAAATCCGCTTAAATTCTGAAGATGTTGACGAAGCTGCAAATTTTATTAATTTACAAGTTGATGTTCAAGTTAAGACCGATAATATTTAAATAAAATAAGAGTAAATTATGAGCGCTAAAACACCGATTGCTTGGTTACAATTAATTTATCGTAAAGTTCGCTTATTAGTTTCTATTACTGGAGTTACTTTTGCGGTAATGCTAATGTTTATTCAATTAGGTTTTCGCGATGGACTTTTTGAAGATACTGTCACATTTCACAAAAAACTAGATGCGGATTTAGTTCTGCTACATCGCGATACTACACGTTTTTTTGATATGAAAGTATTCCCACGACGCTATTTGTATAACATTTCAGCAATAGATGGAATTGCATCGGTTAATCCTTTATATTTTTCACTGACAGATTTTAAAAATCCTGAAACCTTTGTTAAGAGACAAATTGCTATTGCTGGTTTTACGCCTGATAAACCTGTTTTTAATATACCAGAAGTAAACCAACAAATGGAAGTATTAAAACTAGCTAATACCGTATTATTTGATAGGCTTTCTCGACTTGAATTTGGTTCAATTACTGCCAATTTGGAAAAGCATAAAGAAGTAATAACAGAAATCTCTAATCGTCTTATTAAAGTAAGAGGCTTATTTTCTCTTGGAGGGGGAGTAATTACAGTTGATGGTGCCCTCGTCACCAGTGATTTAAACTTTTCTGATATCTTAAATCACCCATTAGAAAAAGTTCATATGGGAGTTGTTAAACTTCAACCGGGTGTTTCTTCTCAAAATTTTATCAAAAAAATTTCCAAACAGCTACCTCAAGATGTAAAATTAATTAGCTTAGAAGATTTTATTAAACTAGAGAAAGACTCTTTAGCTGACTCCTCACCCATTGGTTTTATCTTTAACATAGGTACAGTTATTGGTTTTATATTTGGTAGTATTATTGTTTATCAAATTCTGTACACACAAATTTCTGACAGCTTATTTATTTATGCCACATTTAAAGCAATAGGATATGCAAATTCGTATTTGGTAAAAATTGTTTTACAACAAGCATTTTTAATGTCTTTTATTGGATATATACCTGGATGTGCTTTTTGTATATATTTATATAGTTTTGTGAAAGAAGCTACTCGTTTGCCAATAAGTATGACTATCACTAGGAGTATAACAGTAATGCTACTAACAATAATTATGTGTTCTATAGCTGGAATGTTAGCGATGAGTAAACTTCGTTCTGCTGACCCTGCTGAACTGTTTGGTTAAAAAGACGCAAATACAACCTTTGTTAGGTATGCATCACAAGTTCATTACACTAAGTAATAATTAATAATTATGTCACAATCTCCCATCATCTCTATTCAATACCTCAACCACTACTTTGGTAAAGGTTCATTAAAAAAACAGGTTTTATTTGATATTAATTTATCTATTAATTCAGGTGAAATCGTAATCCTAACTGGACCTTCTGGTTCAGGAAAAACAACTTTATTAAGTCTAATTGCTGGTTTACGTACTATACAAGAAGGCTGCGTCAAAGTGTTAGGAATGGAAATATACCGAGCTAATGAGCAAAAACTATTACAACTACGTCGCAAAATTGGATATGTTTTCCAAAAGCATAATTTAGTACCTTTCTTAACCGCTAGTCAAAATGTACAAATGACTATGGAATTAACTCAAAACTTGTCTCGTAAAGAAATGTGTGTTCGAGCAGAAGCAATGCTAGAATCAGTCGGTTTAGGTCATCGTATTAATTATTATCCTGAGCAACTTTCCGAAGGACAAAAACAACGTGTAGCATTTGCACGAGCATTAGTTACTAAACCTCAGTTAATTCTTGCTGATGAACCAACAGCATCGCTAGATAAAGCAAGTACTCACACTGTAGTCGAAACCTTAAAAGACCTTACTAAGAATCATGCTTGTTCTGTTCTCTTAATTACTCATGACAATCGCGTGCTTGATGTCGCTGACCGCATTATTCATATGGAGGATGGTAACTTAAAGAATGTGATACAAGCTTTCTAATATCACTAGAGAAAACTAAAATGAGGACATGTATTTAAATTAATTTTATTTTTTTTGCAAAAAAATGATTCCAAAAATTGAAATAGGAACCCTAATAAACAGTCGTTACCGGATTAAAAAACTACTCGGTAAGGGAGAATTTGGAGGAACTTATCTAGCATTAGATAATCAACGTTTTGATGAACCTTGTGTTTTAAAAGAATTTGTAACTATAAATTCAAAAGAAGAAAATCTCTGTATATCTAAAAAATTATTTGAGCGTAAAGCAAAAGTTTTATATCAAATTCAGCATCCTCAAGTTCCCCAATTTTTAGCTTGGTTTACGGATGACGAACGAATCTTTATGATTCAGCAATACATTAATGGTAAAACTTACTCAGAAATTTTATCTGACCACATTGCTTCTAAGGGACAGCCATTTTCCGAAACAGAAGTAAAAACATGGCTGATGGATACATTGCCAGTTTTAGAGTATCTCCATGAGCACAAAGTAATTCACAGAGATATTTCACTCGATAATATCATTCTACCTTATGAACAGTCTAAACCTGTGCTGATTAATTTTGGGGCAGTTAAAGAGAATTTTGCCCAGATTATGTCTTCCGATTCTTTAAATAGTTTTAACTCAATTCGTTACTCGGTAAATGGAAGACTTGGTTACTCTCCACCCGAACTATTACGCTTAGGACTTTCTTATCCCTCCAGTGATTTTTATACACTTGGTGTTTGTGCAGTAATTCTTTTAACTGGAAAAATGCCACACCTTCTATTAGATGAATTGCTAAATTGGCAATGGCGTTCTCAAGTGAATATCTGTGATAATTTTGCAAAAATTCTGCACAAGATGCTTGCACAAGAACCATCTTTACGCTTTCATTCTGCTCAAGAAATTATTTTTGCATTGAATAATATACATAATAATTCATTTGTTTTACCTGCATTTAAATTTTCAATTAAATCCCCAATAGAAGCAATTAAAAATCATTATAACGAAAAGGAAAATCAGAAAGCTTTAGAAGAACTATTGATTTTAAAAAAATTAGAGAAAGAAATTAGACAATTTGATGATACAGATGAGAGTAATTCTCCATCTCAATCTATCTACCTTAATCTTGATTTGTCAGAGTATATAAAGCAGAAATCTGAGAATTCTATCGATAATGATACAGGTAGTTTAATTAACATTCCAGCTATCAAATCTAAAATTAATAATTTTTTCACTAAAAGAACTGATAAAAATACAGAAAAAATTAATCCATACAAAAGCAAAAACAGCAACAATATTTCTATTTCAAACATTAATGCAGATGATTTTTTGGAAAGTACGTATACAAATAATTTACAGCTTTTAGAGATTATTATACAAGAATTTAGTAACTTTGTTGGGCCAATTTCCAAAGTTATTATTAATGAAAATTTAGCATTTTTACCAGGTTATTCGCTTAAGCAATTTATAGAAATATTAGCAGCAGAAATTCCCGACAAACTAACTGCGGAAACTTTCACCAAGCACATATATAATATGTTCAAAATAAAATTGTCGCTTCAAGAGTAAAGTTTCGGCTTTGCATTTGTACTAATTCATTTGGAATGTGGATTAAATAACTTGCAAGTCTGAGTGCATTTGAGGTTTTACAGTCAGGGTAAGCGTATTTCAAACCCTATTGACAACAAGGTTTTTCAACCTCATTATTATGAGATAAACAAGCAGATAAAATCGTCAACATATAATTAGTAAACCAAAAAGTTTTTCCTCAGCTCAAACATCAATAATTGGTTAAGTATAGTCAAGTGTCATATTATACGTAACTAATTAATTAATTAATAATTCTTATGAGTCTTAGAGACGTACCAAAAAATGAAATCATAGAAATAATGTATGCCTTTTTGGCTAAAAAAAAGTGACTTTTTCATCAGGACAGTTAGCTCTCACAGACTCAGAGACGCTGGACGAAGTTCTGGAGTGAATGGTTACGAAAATTTCTCCATCGAAACTCAAGGGGCTTACGACCAACAAAGTTTATTTGAGATTTTTTGAGCGTAAATATCAAGTTGTTCAAGGTATTTATCTTCCAGCAGACTAATACCAAGAATTTAGAATTCACCTATGCATAAGTAATCCTGATATATATTATCCCCACTGGTGAAGAACTTGGTATTAAAAAGTATAGCAAGCTACAAAATTTTCGATAATTGCCCTTTTGGAAAAAACTTTTTGGTTTACTGAAAGTTTCTCCCTCAACTTGAGTAACCCAAGCAACGTGATTATAGGTAAAGCTCAAGCAGTTGCTACCATTCAAGACGACGACGCTCCACCAACCTTGACAATTAACGATAGAACTATTACTGAAGGAGATAACGGTACACAAAGTGTGGGTACGATATTAAAGCTAATTAAGATAGTTAGCGTCCACCTGCTTAATTACTAAGCACGGTTAGTAAAGATTCTGCTTGGGAACGTAGCACTTGATTTACCCATAATAATTCTTCCGGGTGTCGTATCGCAGCATCAGCCAACAGTTGAGGTAAATTAAAAAACCAGTCCCTATGGTCTTTTCCCAAATAACCAATCACAATGATTAAAGCCATTCCATTTCTTCTGGTAATGGAAGCAAGGGTTAACCACTGACAATCGGCAGGTTGGTTATTACAAAAATCAACTATGTCTCGCACCAATTGTTCTGTTTCTTTAACTTGTTTTCGCGTCAGGTAAGTAATACTTTCTACCACACAAAATAATTTATTGCTCAAGGATGATATTACATCCTCTACTGTTAATGACTTACACTCATTTTTGGGTTGTTCAACCAAGGTAATAATATCAACACTGCCAGTACTTATTGATTGTTCATTCTTGTTAACGGGTGGCTCTTCTATAAGGGCTTCTAATTCCTCGCTGTTAGATATCCAAGTTAATCGTCCGATTTTGAGTGCTTGTCTTAAACACAAACCTTCCGTGACTATTTTTTGTGCTGTTAACCCTTCTTGTTCCATCATCTCTTGGAGGATTACTCCTGTGTCTTCATCATGGATGGGTGGAATTTGCACATATCTACCACCATTAGGTAATGAACGCCAAATGGTCGGTTTTTCTTCCATATTTATTCTGGGTTTGCGTTGCTCTTTCATTAAGGCTTTTACCTTGGATTGGGTGATTGTTCCCAAATCCTTCATCTGCTCGATAACAGGAGCGTATTTTTTATGATTTTTTGCTAGCAAAAATAGAGTATCTGGCTCAATTGCAGCTAAATCAGTGGGTGAAAACCAGCAAAAGACGGTAGCCAATTTGACATATTTTTTTTCTTCACCCGACCAATCGTACTCTTGTATTAATTGCTTGTATTCCTTTCTGGAGAGCTTTTGTTTATGATAGTATAATTCACTTGCAAACTCTAAAATATTTTGTGTAGTGCTATTTAATGGTGCTGTTGGAGAAGCTTTTGCTGTTAGGGTTGTGGTAAGCATGTAGATATCCCTGTACTGATTAAGATGGTGTTGAGGGAAGACGTACTTAAGCGCACGCCTTATATGATGGAAAAATTAGGATTAAGAGACTGGTAACTTGCTCATAGCGACTATGAAAGACTGAGCCTCGTTTGAGCTACTACAGCAAGTTGTATTGCTCGAACCCCAAAGTTGAGCAATCCATAGGTCATCTGAATTGTGATAAAAAATACTTAGTAAATTAATTCCAAACCACACGCGATACGTCAGCCGACAGTCTGCTTCTCTTACTGTGTCTAATTCTAGCTCGTTTCGCTATTTCCTGTGATTGTTGCCACAAGTACTCATCGAGTTCGAGTTGCGCGATTTGTCGTGTATCCGCTACTATTAAATTCATAACTGACCTCCATTTATGGGTTTTAACAAGGGCGATGTGGAGGCCGCCACTACGTGTACGCACGAAGATTGGCGTCATGGGCGGTCGCTTTTTGATTGAATAGGTTTTTCACCTATTCATCTCTATACTATAGTAATAGTATCATGATACTTTCGGCAATAGCATCACTACGCTTGTCATGATTCTTATAGATTGCTAGTTTGTGTTTAGTTGTATTTTTATCCGAGTACTGTGAGAACGCATATGGCAAAAACGAAAAAAGCGTTTATCCAATTTTTGATAGACCCTAAGAAGAAAGAAGAGTTAATGTCGAAAGCTCAGGCAGAGGGAAAGACGGTAACCGATGTATTGCTAAGCTTTGTTGAAAAATATTTAACTCAAGAGTCGGTAGGCAATGTTGATATTCTTGAGCTACAACGTCGTATTGAGGTTTTGGAGCGCGAGTCTCAAGATAGAAAAAAGATACTGGGGGAGTTGTGCGCTTGAGGCAAGAAAATGAACGCCTCAAAAAGTTACACTCTCAGATGCTGCGTTTGCTTAAGGAAAAGCCCGCCCCACAGTAAAGGCGGGCTAACTTTTTCTGTATCCTAAGTAATAGAGGTCAAATCACTACTACTTCACTATAGTATAATGAAAGCTTAATTATAGTTAGGCTTAGGATTTAATGGTTTGATAGCGTAATATTTGAATAAAGGGGTGGAAAATTTTCCACCCCTTGAGCTACTGATATTTTTTAAAGTGACAATCGCTACAAAATAATAAATAAACGAAGAATAAAGATGACGAGCTTTCTTTTTTTAGCTTTGGTATTCAGGTTTTTGATGATAAAAGTGTGAGTCAAAATCGATACTAAGGCTTGATTTACTAATTTCAGCATTGTTTATGCTGTGAGAATTTTATTCTTAGAAGTGATACCATCAATAATTGAGTAAAGCTACAAGTTCTTATCTCTGGATTGGTGTGAGATATGGAGTTTTGACACAAAAAAACGAAAAATCAATGGGAATGAGAGAAATAAATACTAATACTACATATCACATCGTTCCGGTTTGATTTACGGTAGTGATTTTACGTAGAAAATACGATGATTGTCACAATAGGGGCTGACAATCAAAAAATGTACTTAGATAAAGTATTTTATTTTTGTAAGCTATTTTTGTAGGCTCCTATTACTCTAAATAAATAAAAATAGTCTTTCTCTACGGTTGAAATTATGTATCATCTTTGACTAAACTCCACAGATGCATACCTCGAATTGGCTGAGAGTTAAGAATTAATGACAGCCAATGATAGCCATAGTGGAGAGAACCAACCAAATTAAAAACAAGCAATAAAACAAGTACTAAAACAAGTAGTAAACAATGAGTAAGCGAGAGTATTGGGATTTGGTAACGTTAGACAATGCTGGAAAGCGTCAGGTGAGAACAATAAGTATGGCAAAGACCTTCTTTGCTGAGAACTTTACTAACTCCGAAAATCTAAATGAAGTATCTGATACATTAATTCAAAAAAGATTACTGTTGTTATTCCAAAATACTTCAGGTCAAGATGCTTTATTAGCCAAACGTTGTCTTCTGTGCTTTATTTCTTGGCAAATTGAGAAAGTTTGCTTACAGTTGGTACAAGATTTTGGTCATTTTCACGGATTTACTTGTGGTGATTTATTACCTTATGTTTTAGATGATGATGGCAATTTGAAACCATCAACCAATTACCAATGTTTAGCTATGGAGATATTAGAAACTTTTGATTCGCAAAAAAGTAGTCTTGCCACTTGGGCAAATTTAAAGGTAAAAAGGCATAGTGGTCTTAATCAACGTCTTCTGGAATTTGGATTGTATATTTTGAGTGATTGGGCAATATTAAATGATACGAAAATTAATCAGTTAAAAAATATTTTAGGCAATTTTTATTCATTTGCACAAATGGAAATTGAACAATCACAAATATTACTAGAAGCATATCACAATATTTATCGCGCTCAGCGTTTGCGTGAACGTGGAAATAATAAATCTAAAAAATGTAATCCCCCGACAAAGGAGCAATTACAAGAAATCACTGAGGTTCTAAAATCGAAAGGGATATACAATTTATCTACGCAGACTGTTATGGAAAAATTACAAAGTCTCGCTACTAATTTACGACAATACCGAATTCATGCAAGAGGGGGTATATATCCGACAGGTTCTCTGGATGGAAATTTGTATGAAAACGCTACTTTGCGTGAAGGTATTCCTTCTCCTGATTCTAACAATTTAATGAAAGATGTTGACGAAACAGAAGATTTTTTAAAATCTTATCGTTCACAATTATTGATTTGTTTAGATGAAGCTTTAAAAACGGTTATTGAATCGCGATTTCAATATTTACAAAGTAAAAAACCTGATAAATCAAATGATTTTCTGACAGCACTTCAGCTATTTCACTGTCAAAAATTATCAATGAGCGAAATTGCTATTAGATTAGATTTAAAGGGACAATATGTAGTTACACGTTTGTTGAAGCTGAAGGACTTTCGTGCTGATGTACGACGGGAAATTTTAGTAAAATTAAAAAATCACGTTCTTGAACTCGCAAAACTTTATTCCAACCAAAATAATTTAGCTAATTTAGAAACAAAAATTAATGATTTACTTGATGAACAAATTGCTAATTTAATATCCCAAGCTGAGACAGAGGCTGTAAGAATGCAAACCCATGTGACATCAAGTACTTTTTATAGAATACTTTGTCAACAGTTAGATGAAAAAATAACCTCCTGTAAATCTTTTAATTCAGGGGTGGAACCTCTTAAATAAATAACTAGGGAAATAAAATCATGAACATGCAATCAATGCCAATCGAATTTGAATTTTTACCAATAGAATCTATTAATTTAGAGCAGTTAGAAATTAATCAAGCAATAGAACTGAGCGATAAAATACCGGATGGTTCGCGTCAATGGGAAACTTATCTAAATGCTTTGGGGTTATTTACTTTCAAGAAATGGTTAGAGGAACATGATAAGAACTTAAAGCTGAATTGGGAGAAGTCTACAATTGCAAAACCATCTTTAGCAAATTTAATTCCAAATGTGGCTAATTTGCAGGTTGGTAATTTTAAGCTTTGCTTATTAACAATCGGTAGTTCATTTGAAGAAAAAGTTCCTTTATCAAGAGTAGTCGTAGAGTCACCTGAGTTTGTTCCCCACTTTTATGTATTAGTAGAAGTTTTGGAAGAACAAGAATGTGGTGTAGTTCGAGGTGTTATTTCTTATCCACAGTTGATGGAAAATATAGAAACTTTGCGAACACACTCCATAGAATCAAGCTGGACATACGAAATACCTTTAACTTGGTTTAAAGATAATCCAAATTTTTTACTCTTGTGTTTGCGAACTTTGGATTATGAAGCTATTTGTTTACCAAGTTTAGCAAGTAATATAGTGACTACTCATAAGGAGCAATTGACAAGTATTAAAAGTGAGTTATCAAAATTATTACCTCAATTACAATCTCCAGAAAAAGAACTTTCACAAGTTTTAAGTTGGGAGCAAGGGGGTGTGATTTTAAGCTATCCGGAATTGGTTGAATGGATTTATAAACTGCAAACTAATAATCTTGAGACACAAAGTTTTTCGTCTCTAGAAAAATACTTGTCTGATTTAATTAAATTAATTACACAACCTGCTATAAATATTGGAAGGTGGTTGTGGGATGAATTGGATGAAGTAGGAAAAGAATTATCTTGGAGTTTGTTACCAAAGTTTGCATCCGTTAGGGAATTACGAAGTCCAGAGGAAGAATTTGATGCAATTAAATCACAACTAGAAGCACAAGGATTAGAAGTACCTTTGATGTCACGGGGTGGATATATTAATTTTGCGCTAGCTGGTGTTTCTCTCAGATTATATGCTACTGCATGGAATTCATCGAGTGAGGATTATCCTGATTCATGGAGTTTGCTATTAATTGTAGGTGCTCCTTTACTAAATACTCTACCTGACAATTTTAAATTTAGAGTCAGCGATACCAATTGTATTTTAGTCGAGCAATCTGTGAATCCACAAGAAATGCAACCATATTTATATACTCTTGTATCTGGTAATTGGGACGAAAAATTTATCGTTAGTGCTAGTTTAGGAGATACTATAGATATGAATTTACCACCCTTCGAGTTTGACATTACTAAGATTTAATTAATCAGATTTATGTTAGTTGGAAGACAATGTTAGTTGGGAGACAAAATTATGGGTAACTTCTATCTTCAAATTCATCAGGTGGAAAGAACTTGTTTATTTAAGCTTTCCTGGGGTCAAAATCAACAAATCGTTGCCGAAATAGCTTACCCTGAAAATGTTATAGTACTTTATAAAGAGTGGCAAAAAGCTTACCGCAATTTTTATAGTAACGAACTGCGTGGAAAAGTCTTGAATGTAGGAAAAATAGCTCCATTACCATTAGATTGGCACGCGAAATTAGTACAAGCAGAGGCAAAGTTTTTATACGAGTTTCACCAATGGTTGCGTAGCAGAGAGTTATATGATATTAGAGCAATGGTTAGTAGAGTTGCAAGTAGTCATGATAATTCTTCTTTAGTAAATAATATTTTTATTAGCTGTAACTCTTTAGAACTAACACATTTACCTTGGGAAGCATGGGAAATAGGAGCGGAGTTTACTTCTGGTCCAATTCGTATAGTACGTCAACCGCTAAATATACATAAAAGTACTGCTACATCATTTAAACGTCATCCAGGTAAAGTCAGAATTTTAGCTATTTTTGGGGATAGCAAAGGTTTAAATTTTCAGCAAGGACAAGAAGCTTTATTATCAATTAACAAATTAGCTGAGGTCAAGTTTGTTGAATGGAATAAAGAAAAAGATGTTAATCAGTTAAAACAAGAAATTATTACCGAGTTAACCAGAAAAAAAGGTTGGGATATATTATTTTTTGCTGGACATAGCAATCAAACAGCTTTGACTGGAGGTGAAATATCAATTGCTCCCAACACGACTATATCTTTAAGCGAACTTGAATATCCTTTGACTGTTGCTATTAACCAAGGGTTACAGTTTGCTCTTTTTAATTCTTGTGATGGTTTAAGTATTGCGGATAAATTAATTGGTTGGGGTTTGAGTGAAGTCGCTGTTATGCGTGAAGTCGTACATAATTGCGTTGCAGAAGAAATTTTTGTTCAGTTTTTGAATGCTATAACACAATATAAAGATGTTCATGAAGCATTATTAACAGCATGTGATTATCTGAAGCTAGAAAAAAATCTTACTTATCCTAGTGCTGATTTAATTCCTTCGTTGTTTCGTCATCCTGATGCTAAATCTTTTCGCTTACAGCCTTCTGGAATTCGTCATCAAATTAAACAGTGGTTACCAAAAAGTCGGGAAGTTTTGGTTGTAGGAACATTATTAATTGCAAGTTTGTTACCACCAGTACAAGAAACTGCTCTCGATTGGCAAATTGGAATGCAAGCTGCTTACCGTCATATTACCGGACAAGTACTAGCAAAATCCTCTCAGCCTCCTGTTTTAGTTGTTCATGTCGATGAAAAATCTTTAGCTGATACAGATGCTAGGAAATTTAACCCTATTGACCGCACTTATTTAGCAAAAATAATTAATGAACTTACAGCTAACAATGCCAAAGTAATTGGTATCGATTATTTGCTAGACCGGATGACAAAGGATGATGATAAAATATTAGCACAATCTATTGAAAATTCCATTAATAAAAATTCTACATGGATTGTTTTTGGAGCAATTTTAAATGAAAATAATCCGGAAGAAGAACAAGGTGTACGTACTAATATTGCTAGTCTGAATAGCAGCTTACAAGGTTTTGTTGATAAAAAGCCTGGACATCTTTCGTTATTAGAAAAAAATACTGATTGTACTGATAATTGTCCGTTTACTTATCTTTTGTCCTTGGTTAAATCGCTAAATCAAGAACAGTTATCATTAAATTTACCACAACCTAATTTATCAAGAAATAGCAATTTACGAACAGATTTAATAAAATCTTTAAATAATCAGCAAATTAATAATCCTTTAACTAAAGATTTAAATAATTTACGTCTTTCTCCAGTGACTAGCATTTCGGAATATTTTTTACAATCATGGTTGTATCCAATAATTGATTATTCTCTCCCACCAAATCAAGTTTATCAAGTAGTGAGCGCTGGTGACTTACTAAATAAAAATAATACAGATTTTGATAAACAACAATTACAGCAAAAGGTCATATTAATTGGTGCTGGTGGATATAAAAATTCCGGATTATCTAGTTTTCATAATGATTTTTTTCCTTTACCAACAGGAGTCGCTTATTGGAGATTGCAAGGAAATTCTCATGATACCTCTTTAAATGATTTGACAGGAGTGGAAATAAATGCTTATATGCTTCAACATCTCCTGAAAAAACATGTTGTTATTCCAATACCTGATTTATGGATGATTGGTATTGCTGTATTGTTAGGTAAAGGTATGCAATTACTGCTCGTTCAACGACAATATAATGAACGCAGTAATAAACAATTATTTATTTTTCTCATTGCGGGAACAGGAATTTACATTTTAATGTCAATGCAAATGTATATTTCCGCAAGTATTGTATTACCTTTATTTCTGCCATCAGCTACCTTTTGGTTTTACATTTTATCTGGGTTAAGGAAGAAAAATCATGCATAAAAATATTGGCTTTCGCAGTTTGATTTTGCTTGGTGTAACATCAATTTTGGCTTCGACTGCTGTTTTTACTTCAGCACAAACCACACCAGCTAGAAAAAATCCACAAGCTTCTTCTTGGCCAGCTATTTTGCAAAGAATTCGCAGAAGACAACAACCAATTTCACGTCCATTAAAAGGTGCTGTATGCTTTATCTCTCCTCAACATAATAATCCTGAATCTAGTAAACCACAGCCAAAACCGATTTACAGCAGTCGTCCACTTTTCCTCTGGAACGGAAATATAAGTAAAATTGCTTTATCAAATCCGGGTAGTGATAATTATTTTTGGGAGAATAAAAAAACTCAGCAGAAAAATTTTGTGACCTATGAGGGTCAGGATGAGTTAAAGCCAGGAAATAGCTATGAATGGATTGGTTTTAGAGGTAAGACTCCTATAATATTATCCCAATTTAAAATCATGGATGCACAGCAGCGTCAGTTAATTACTAATGAACTCAAAGCGTTAGAAACAAGACTGCGTGCAGAAGGAGCAAATAAGGAAACTATAGCTTTGAATAGAGCAGATTATTTTATTGGGAAAGAATTATGGTCTGATGTGTTTCAAGAAATATATTCTATACCAAATCCTTCACCGGAGTTGTTGGGGGAACTTCAAAAGCTACCGAAGGAAATATGCGAGGATAAACGAACCGGATAAACCGGAGGTTTTCCCGTAGGGTAGTAGCCAAGTTAGCCAAGGGAAGAGAGAATTTTTATTATCTTTTTTAGAATACTGTGGAAGTACAAAAGAAAGCTAAATTTGCGTAGGATGGGTTAGGCGCATTTGTAACACTTATTTGGAAGCTCTTTAAATTGGGTAAAGCGCCGTAACCCATCACTTATGTTGTCAAAGGTTGAGGATATTTTAAGTTGGCATATTTAGGACTACTTTCGCGGATTTTAACCTCAAGTTCCTTCTGTTGGTTGAGCAGTTCATTGACTTCTGTTTTAAACGCAACCAAGTCCGAGGAAGGTGTGGAAAATTTTCCACACCTTTACCTAAGGTCAATTCTGACCAAAAACAATAAAATTATTCAAAACACTTAACTTTCTATTTATACTCACCGTAACTGGCATACCTCCAATTAATTGGCTTTTATCTTGTTTACTTACACCTACTAAAGCTAACTTTACGTAAGTTGGTTGTGTAGTTGAGCCTTGGAACTGATATTGACCTCTAACCTGTTCAATAAAGCCACCTGTTCTATCAATATTGATAACTCGTGCTTGATAGCGTTTACCTAATTCGGGTATTATAACTATTGCTTCGCTATTCATTGTGAATTGTGCTGCTTGGTCTTGTGTTAAATAAGTTTCAACCGTAGTTTCTTGAAGCTCAGGCTGCAAAAGAATTAGAGTATCACTGCGGTTAACTGTATTTCCAGGAGATTTTAAAATTTTGACTACAGAACCTGAAAATGGAGCTTTATACACAACATCGTTAAAGGAACTTTGTAAGGATAATTTAGCTGCGGTTTGTTTTTGTAAATCTTGGTTTTGATTTTGCTTTTCTAGATTTCGCTTTTGTTGCTCTAAAGAATATAAATCTTGTTTTCGTGCTTTTAATTCTTCCTCTAAAACGGCTATTTTTTTGGCTGATAACTGCAAGCCTTCTTGCCATTCTTTAACATTTGCTATTAGATTTCCAAGCTCTCCTACAAATTGCCTACCATCATAAAAATGTCCATTTTTAGCTGAAACTACCGCTGTTTGAGCAGTTTGTAATTCAAATTTTGCGGTTTGGAGTGCGCTGTCTGCCTGAGCGAACTTAGAATTTGCTGAATCTAATACTTGTTGACTTACAGCACCTTCTTTGGCTAAAGCAGTCATTCTGTCTTGATAGTTTTTAGCTGTTTGATACTCTACAGTTAAACCTTTGATTTTTACACGGACTGACTTAAGCTGGTTTTGAGTAATTGTCTGAGAAAGCTTTAATTTTTCAATTTCTTTTTCCTTAAGAACTTCTGCTTTTTGCAATTCAATTTTGGCTTCATTCAACTCCAAACGACTAAGTTCTATTTTTTGAGTTAACCTATCAATATTATCTTTCTTATTTCTGGCAACTGCGTCGATATTATTTACTTCATCTCGATATTTTGCATCTTGATTGTGAATTTTGTTCTCAACAACAAACTGAGCTATTTCTTGGTCTTGAATTTTTAGTAAAGGTTGACCTGCTTTAACTTTCATTCCTTCGCGTACATAAACTTGGCTCAACGTACCTAATTTAGTGGAGACAATAGCCTCAGTTGACTTGCTTAAAACGGCAGATTTTATCTCCATATAACTGAGCAATTGATACAATGCTTGTATAGTCAAAAGCCCGATTATTCCGCCAATTACTAAATAGAGTAAATATAAAGGCTTTATCAACCATTTTCTTGCTAGGTTTGGGGCATTATTAAAATTTGAATTATTCGGATTGCTAATTACCTTTTTTGGTTCTGCTACATTGATTTCTCGATTCAAAAAATTATCAGATATTTCTTGCATTACTTCACGTTCAATCTTTGTTAAATTGAGGAATTTTGTTCCGATTTTTTTATCGCTTTTAGATATCCAAATAATTTCAATCAAAGTTTCGATGGAAATATTGATTCCTTCTTTAAAACTTAATAATATACAAACTGGTAAACAATCTCCTGTTTGTACATCTTGATGAAATCCACTTAACTTTAATCCGCCAATATTCCAATTTTCGACATTATACTGTTGTTCATCAATTGTAGCCGTAGCAAAAGCATTAACTCGAATATGCGAACGTTTTTCCAAAAAATGATTTTGTGTTTTCACTGTTAATCTCTCACTAAGATAATAAATAATTTGACTATTGAAATAACAAACTTATTTAGCCAATGATTGAATTGACTCTGCGATAATTTTTGCTACTTCATCTCTATTCTGAGCATTGAATCGGCTACTCTCGTCTAATTCGACGTGGGTAAAAGCAGCACCAATTTTATGAGAATATTTACCTTGTATATTGTGAGTCGCAGCTAAGGGTAAGAAAGTTGTACCTGCAATACCTTGATTAGCCTGTTGATTAATTTGATTAGAGGGTAAAAGATTGTTGTAAGTATAAGCTTGAAAATTCCGAATTTTCATTCGCTGACTTAAATCCAAAATCTCGTTTGTGACAACACCTTGACCATTAGACAAAACAGACATAGTGTTATTTGGAAATGATAACTTAGTTGCATGACCAAAGCCATGAATCTGCCAAGTTTTAGTATTTGGTGAAACCCAGGTTTTATGGACTACTTGGAAAATAGAATTGATGGGATTACAAACATCCGCAGTGTTAATACCATTAGCGTTGCGATGCGCTCCGGCTATTAACAAAGCACGACTTACAGATATTAAAAAAACTTGTGCTCCAATATCTTCCGAAAATTCGTCAAATAAAATATGTGGTATTTCTAGCAAAGCATTAGCTTGATAAGAAAAGTTAATAAAATACGACCCCCAGCCTCGAATTGGTAAACCTGGTTTTAGCTTTTCCCGCAAACCGTAAAATACCTGTTTAGTGGTAGTGTCAATAAACTTTATCAACTCATAATTTAGAGAATTTGCTCTATTTAGAACTTCATTGAGATTTTGAGATAACAAATCCTTCGCAAGTAGTTTAAAACTTTTTAACTCATTAAATGTGGGAGGCTGGTAAAGACGAGAATTTGCAGGTAATGCTAATTTCTTGAGTCTGTTAACTTCGTCTAGAAAATCACCTGATTCACTTAAAATTTTTGCCTCTATAGCATCATTGTCAGAAATTAAACTTTTCCCTGCCTGACAAGATAGAAAGGAGTATGAAGTTATACCCACTATTAATTGAATACCTCTATGAGCTAAAAAACGACATACTTTTCTTCTTGGTATTGGTTTCATCATTGGATATTAACCTCTCTGTTTGTATAAAAATAGTAAGCTTTTAAACTAGAACTTTTGACAATAATGTAGCTACTAAAAAGGAAATTAAAGCAACTAATGTAGTCAAAGATATATGCAGCCAAATTTGTTGTTTATGATAAAGTATACTGTCATTTGCATAAGACATAATCGCAATTATCGCAAAAAGGCTGCTACCTTGAAATGGTAAAATCGTTGAATTAATATGCAGGAACAGAATTTCAGTTGTCCATACAAACATAGTACTTAAAAATAGTGCAATAACATACCGTTTCAAACCTATAATAAGCGTGAATTGGCAAATTAATTGTGTTACCAAATAAACAAAAATACAACCAATTAAAAAAAAGATTGCACTCAATGGCTGAATTAATAACCCTGCCGCAACCGGAGCAACCATATAGCCACCCGAACGTACATCTCGGTAATGATAAATGATAAAACTTACTACTAAACCAACATAAAATTGCATGAGTGAAAATTTAAGACTGAGCGTCTCTTTTCCTGCATACAAGGGTCTAAGGGTATCGAAATCTATATTAAAACCGTAGTAACCAATCAAGTATATAAGTGTCAAAAATAAAGCAGTTATTAGCGTGGTTATAACTACACCTTTAACAACGAGTCCCATTTTTTGTTTTGTAAAAGTAAAAGCAATGACTGCTGGTAGTAAAGTTCCAGATAGATTGTCAATTGAAGGTTGCAACCAATTTAGTTGCATGTACGTATACCCTAATAAATTAGCAATTGCTAAGGATAAAAAAGATAAAATGTACATGGGAGTGCGACGTTTGTAATTTGCTTTGTCCAAAAAAGCTTTGTAAAAGAAATAAATAAGGAATGATAAGGCTAAACTGCTAATGCACCAAAGAGGTGATATCAAAAACAAAATGATAATAAAGCCAGGAACAATGACACCACCCGGATTTATTCCGGAAATATTTTTATATTGAATAGCGACAAATGCACCAATTAGAAGGGCTAATCTAGTTATTTCTGGAGTATTTAATGATTCAAACATTTTCGATTTTTTCTCACCTAATATTCAGCTATAGTAGTTAACATATTTATTTGGCTAAGACTGTTTCCGCATTTAATTGTTCTTCCAAAAAATGTAGAAGCTTTTCGGCTTGGATTGTATGAATATTTACGGCTCCAACTAAAAGAATCTTATTTTCATCTATGCCACTAACAATTTGCGCTAAAAGTTCTGTAGCAGGTACATTTTTGAATTTTGTGGAATTACCTAAGTGGATTATTTTATCTTGGTTAAGAGAGAATACTTTCCCCACTGCTGATTCATAGTCTCCCAAGGTAATTACGCGGTCAAATTGTAAATCTAGTGCCAACAAGGCGAATAATTCTACCCTAGTGGGACGGTCGTGTCTATTATTTAAAAGCACTATTCTTTGATAACTAGCGAGCTGTTTAAATAGTTTCAGACAAATCTCGATAAAACTTTCACGGTCGTTAACCGCAAAGAGATTTGCCCAAGCAATTGTGAAATTATTAAACTTGATATACTCGATATTGAAAGCACCAGGGTCAGCAACAGCAGATTGCATTGCCTTAAGAGCCTTATGTCTTGGTAATTTAAGAATTTTGGCGATTTCATAACCAATAGCAACATTTTCTTCATGAGCAAAATGAGTGAATCCTTCCATCTCTTGGGGTTTAACTGCACTTTTATGAGCAATCAACATGAGAGATTTTTTCTTCTTGGCATTTCTCCACAGAATATTTAGTAACTTTGGTTCAGCCTCAGAGGTAATAAAAATGCCATTAGTCGGAATTGTTCTAGATAAAGACTCGGCAATTTTTTCTAACGTTTCACCCATATAATCGGGATGGTCATAACGCACATTTGTGATAATGCCAATATGTGAACGCACGACTTTTTCTTCTAGCCACTCGGCATATACAGGATTAACAGCCATGCATTCAAGCACCACAGCTTCAGCTTTTTGACGACAAAAGCCTTTTAATATTTTTACCTGCTCGTTAACATTAGCGTAACCCTGTCGTTGAAAATCATAGTCTTCTCCAGTTGGTCGAAGAATTCTTGCAGCACTACCTGTGGTTTTCCCAAAAGTATGATACTTAGCTTCTCTAAAAACAGCAGTTATATATCTAGTGACAGTTGATTTTCCTCTGATTCCGTTTACATGAACTCTCCATTTTATTTTATCCCGTTGTCTTTTTAAAGTTAGGTAAGAAACTAAAGACCAAAAAATATAAATGTAGAGGCTACTTAAACACAAATAGAAAAGAGTCATTGATGTTCCCATGCAAAAGTTGACTTAATAAAAAGTAATTGTTGACTGTGATAATATTTTTTTACTTCAAGATAATACTTTTTCGACCTCTTCTTTATATATCTCCCAGTCACAGGAGCTTATGCAAAAAATCCGTATTTTTGTAAATCAGGGGGATTGCAAATTGAAAAAATTAGTTAGCAACACTATTGAATATGCAATGATTCCGCTTCCCCAATCAGTGTAAAAGCTGCCCAATCTACAGGGTGTGGATATTTTTTCATCGTCGTTACTCCTAAAAGTGGAATGCCATTTTGATATTTATTGATTCCTACGAGTAACGCTAGCTTACGAGGTGTGTTTTGCGACAATGCTTTGGCGCTTGATGCATGATGTCTAATTGACTGATACCCATTGTAGCCAACGCAGAACCAGCAAATTGCAGAAATTGACGACGTTTGAGATGAGACATGGCGATTTTCGATTGTTGGCTTCCCTTAAAGCTACAATCTCGCCTTAAGTAATTACGCTAAACTATTGTATTAATATTTACTTCGCCAAAGAAAATACAGGCGCTAAAAGTTTGGTAGTATCTAATTAGGCAAGTCCCAGATGACGCAACGTCTGATTTAATGGTCGAGTTTTACCAGCAATTAGAGAAAAATCCAGCCTACTGCGCGCGCTCTGCGTCAAGCAATGTTAAAAACAAAAGAAAAGCATCCATGTGCTACGCCCACGCTACGCATACCGCAAGGTCGTCCGCAGGACAAATATGCGCCCACAATGTATTCTCTTTTACTTTTAATTTCTTCTTTCTTTTATGAACCTTCTGCCCTCTTTTTGACTTCGAGTTTGCATACCCCCTACAATCCCTAGAGGTATAAATAACTAGAAAATTTTAAAGTTGAAAATCCTATGAAACGCCGTCACTTCCTCCAATTTGCTGGTTCGACCCTCGCAACGCTTAGCTTAAGCCAGATGGATATTATACAGCAGGGGGATAAATATGCTAAAGTTCTAGCACAAAATACTAGACGGAAATTCGCGCTATTAATAGGTATAAACAAATACGGCGGCGAGATAAACCCACTTCGAGGATGTGTCAATGACGTTTTGTTACAAAAGCAGCTATTAATACATCGTTTTGGTTTTAATCCCAACGATATTAAAATCCTGACTGATGAACAAGCTACCCGTCAAAGTATCCTCACAGCATTTGAAGACCATCTTATTAAGCAAGCTAAACCAGGGGATGTGGTGGTGTTCCACTTTTCTGGACATGGTTCCCAGGTGGTTGACCCAGATAAAGATAATCCTGATGGTTTAAACAGTACTCTAGTTCCGATTGATTCCAGATACAATTCGGATGGTGGTGTTGTACAAGATATTATGGGACACACGCTGTTTTTATTAATGTATGCATTAAAAACAGATAATGTGACTGTTGTGTTGGATAGCTGTCATTCCGGGGGTGCAAAACGAGGAAATCTTGTGGTTCGTTCCCGTGATGGTGGTCAGAATTTCCAAGCTACCCCCCAGGAATTTGAGTATCAGAAAGAATGGTTAAAACGGTTAAATTTATCTCCTCAAGAATTTATTAAACTGCGTCGTCAAAATGTTGCCAAAGGTGTGGTCATTGCATCTGCTAAACGCAACCAATATGCAGCAGATGCACCTTTTAATGATTTCCATGCAGGTGCATTTACTTATTTATTTACTCAATATCTCTGGCAACAAACAGCAAATCAGCCAATAGCAAGAACATTAGTTGATGTTAATCGCAGTACCAAGATTTTCTCCCGCAATAATGGCATTATACAAGACCCGGAATTGGAGATAAATAGCAAACAAAATCCTAATCCATCGATTTTCTTTACTCCATTTAATACATCTTATGCTGAAGCTGTGGTGACACAAATAAAAGGTGACCAAGTAGAACTCTGGTTAGGTGGTATTGATGCACGCTCATTAGAAGGATTTGAAAAAGATGCTGTATTTAGTGTAGTTAATGCAAGCGGAAAAGAAACACAATTCGTTAAGTTAGAATCTCGTCAAGGATTGGTAGGACAAGGTAAAATTATCAGTAATACTAGAGCAAATAGGGATTTAAAACCAGGAACCCTTTTACAAGAATCAATTCGTGGTATCCCCAGCGATTTAACATTAAAGATTGGATTGGATGATGCTTTTGATAGCAATACTACAAGCCTAGCACAACAAGCGTTACAAACTATAAAGCGTGTTACTCCCTTACCTTTGGGACAGCAAGAAGTACAGTATATCTTTGGTCGCATGACCCAAGCGAGATATCAGCAACTACAAAAATCTCAGGTTGCAAATTTACCTCCTGTAGGTAGTTATGGTTTATTTCTGCCATCTTTAGACAAAATAGTTCCCAGTTCTTTCGGTAAAGCAAACGAAACAGTGACAACCGCAGTAGAAAATTTAAAACCAAAGTTTAAGTCTTTCTTAGCAACGCGCATTGTGAAGCAAATGTTACCTAATAGTACATCACAATTAAAGGTTAAAGCTTCTATAAATATTGCTGGAAGTAAGAATATTGTTAGTGAAACTGTTCCGACTCGTGGTATTAGCAAACAAATAGGGATAAGCACAAATAATCCTAATAAACCCGTAACTATTAAAGATGGAGAAATCCCCAAAATTCCAGTAGGGACACAAATAGTCTTTGATATCCAAAATCAAGAATCTACTCCTATATATGTCGCTATTTTAGTAATTGATGCAACAGGTGAGATGACAATAATATTCCCTAACAATTGGACTGCATCAGAAGATATGGCATTATTAGCAGCTAAAGATAAACGAATAATTCCCGGTGATGATGATAATTTTAAACTGACTACTGGGGAACCTTTTGGGATTACGGAAGCTTTAATAGTTGCTAGTGCTTCTCCCCTACGTACTTCTCTGAAAGCGCTTCAAGGAATTGCTAGAAGAAGAAATATAACACGTGGACCATCTACTGCTAATGATGATGAGTTTTTGGATTTAACAGATAAATTACTTGAAGATTTGGATGCTGGTACTCGTAGGGGTATAAATGTGGAACGCATACAGTTAGCTACGGGAGTACGAGGTGTGGATGCAAATAAACTTGCTGCGATGGCTATTACTTTTGAGGTGGTCTGATACTGTTATTGGTTCGCTGTGGAATGTTTCCGATAAATCTACGGAGATGCTAATGAGTGAATTTTATAAAAATTTAAGTAAAAATACTAATAAAGCAGGAGCGTTACGTCAAGCGATGCTGGAAACGATGAAAAAATATCCGAATCCTCAAGATTGGGGTGGTTTTACCTTGATTGGTTTGTTGTAATAGACATCTCCGTCCAAGAATGTAGAGACGCGATATATCGCGTCTTCTTGATTTTTCTTGGGTTTGGTAAAAATTGAGGTTGATTAGTATATCTAAAATTGCATATTTTCTTTTGATTGGGAAGTATCTATTACTGTGGCGAATCTTTGTATATAAAAAATGATTTGTATACCGAAATACACTTAATCAGTCAAGCGAGGAATAATTAGATTGTTGAAACTAAGTTGCTATAAAGTTAATTATCGTGTTGCTAGTTTTACACTGCTGCTTTTGATTGTATTTCCGGTGGGTGTCGCCTTTTCGTGGACTGTTAAAATTGCAAATGGGGCAAGTAGAGAATTAATAGTTCAAGTCAAGACTAGGGAAGAGCGTCGAGAAGAACTGATTGAGTTGAATAAGCAAGGATTACAGTTATCTCGTCAAGGTAAGTATAAAGAAGCATTGGAGTTATATGAGAAAGCTTTGGTAATTTGTCGAGAAATAGGTGAAAAAAAGGGGGAGGGTACAATTCTCGATAATATTGGATTAGTTTACCGCAATTTGGGGCAATACCAAAAAGCGTTAGATATTTTTCAACAATCCTTAACTATTCGTAAACAAGTAGGTGACAAAGCTGGTGAGGGTACAACTCTCAATAATATTGGATTAGTGTACCGCAGCTTGGGACAGTACCAAAAAGCATTAGATTTTTATCAACAATCTTTAGCTATTGGTAAACAAGTCGGTGACGAAGCTGGTAATGGTAAAACTCTCAATAATATTGGAAGAGTCTACCATAGTTTGGGACAGTACCAAAAAGCATTAGATTTTTATCAACAATCCTTAGCTATTGGTAAACAAATAGGTGATAAATCTGGTGAGGGAAATACTCTCAATAATATTGGAGGAGTTTACTATAGTTTGGGACAGTACCAAAAAGCATTAGATTTTTATCAGCAATCCTTAGCTATTAGTCAACAAATAGATGATAAATCTGGTGAGGGAAATACTCTCAATGGTATTGGATTAGTTTACTATAGTTTGGGACAGTACCAAAAAGCATTAGATTTTTATCAGCAATCCTTAGCTATTAGTCAACAAGTAGGTGACAAAGCTGGTGAAGGTACAACTCTCAATAATATTGGATTAGTTTACACTAGTTTGGCACAGTACCAAAAAGCGTTAAATTTTTATCAACAATCCTTAGCTATTAGTCAACAAATAGGTAATAAAGCAGGTGAGGGTACAACTCTCAGTAATACTGGAGGAGTTTACAGCAGTTTGGGAAAGTACCAAAAAGCGTTAGATTTTTATCAACAAGCCTTAGTTATTCGTAAACAAATAGGTGACAAAACAGGTGAGGGTGTAACTCTCAGTAATATTGGATTAGTTTACGACAATTTGGGACGGTATCAAAAAGCATTAGATTTCTATCAACAATCCTTAGTTATTCGTAAACAAGTAGGTGACAAAGCTGGGGAAAGTACAACTCTCAGTAATATTGGAGGAGTTTACAGCAGTTTGGGACAGTACCAAAAATCATTAGATTTCTATCAACAATCTTTAACTATTAGTCAACAAATAGGTGATAAATTAGTTGAGGGTAAAACTTTCAATAATATTGGGTTAGTTCACCACAATTTGGAACAGTATCAAAAAGCATTAGATTTCTATCAAAAATCTTTAACTATTAGTCAACAAATAGGCGATAAATCTGGTGAGGGTACAACTCTCAATAATATTGGGTTAGTGTACCGCAGTTTGGAACAGTACCAAAAAGCATTAGATTTCTATCAAAAATCTTTGGCTATTCGTAAACAAATAGATGATAAATCTGGTGAGGGTATAACTCTCAACAATATTGGAAGAGTCTACCATAGTTTGGGACAGTACCGAAAAGCGTTAGATTTTTATCAACAATCTTTAGCTATTCGTAAACAAATAGATGATAAAGCTGGTGAGGGTATAACTCTCAACAATATTGGAGCAGCTTACATTGCTCAAGGTGAATATGTGCGAGCAGAAAAGCTTCTATTCGCTGCTATTGAAATATGGGATAAGTTACGAACTTCATTATCAGATGACCAAAAAATATCGCTCTTTGCTCAACAAATTGATACATACAAATTTTTACAACAAGCTTTAATATCTCAAAATAAAATAGAACAAGCTTTGGAGATATCCGAGCGCGGTCGAGCTAGAGCTTTTATTGATTTATTAACCTCAAAAGCGACAAATAATAATGATGCTATTGGTAAACTACCAACGATTACAGATATTAAAAAAATCGCTCGACAGCAAAAATCTACGCTTGTTGAATATTCTGTAATTAGCGATGATAAACTCTATATTTGGATAGTCAAACCCACAGGAGAAATTGCTTTCGAGCAAGTTTATTTAAAATCCTTGAAAACTCCTATAGATAAATTAGTCGAAAATAGTCGTTTATCAATCGGTGTTCAAGGAAGAGGTATTAAAGTATCGCAAACAGAGGGAACAAGTCACAAACAGAGATTACAGCAACTCCATGATATTTTATTTAAACCCATTGCTAAACATCTTCCGAAAAATCCCAACGAGCGTATTATTTTTGTTCCTCATGAGTTTTTATTTTTAGTTCCGTTCCCCGCGCTGATAGATGAAAATCAAAAATATCTGATTGAAAAACACACTATTCTTACCGCTCCTGCGATTCAAGTTTTGGAGTTTACGAAGAAAAAGAACTCAACACCTGTAAAATTTGCTGCTTTATCCCAAAATGAAAAATTAATAGTGGGTAATCCTATTATGCCCTTTATTGGCATCCCACCTACGCGGTTAAGTAATTTACCTGGTTCTGAAGTAGAGACGCGATTAATCGCGTCTCTACTGAATGCGAAACCTCTCATTGGTAAGGAAGCGACGAAAACTGCTGTGATGGGGAGAATTAATAATGCAAAACTCATTCACCTCGCTACACACGGGTTACTCGACGGTTTCGGAGAGCGCATACCGGGAGCTATAGCACTCTCTCCCGACTCTCCCCCCTCTCCGAAAAACGCGAACGAAGGACTTTTACGAACCAGCGAAATTGTTGAGAATCTTAAACTCCAAGCAGATTTAATTGTATTGAGTGCTTGCGATACCGGCAAAGGAGAAATTACCGGGGACGGAGTATTGGGATTATCCCGTGCTTTGATAACAGCGGGTGCTAAAAGCCTTATAGTATCCCTATGGCAAGTTCCGGATAAAGCAACATCTGATTTAATGGTTGCATTTTATCAAGAATTGGAGAAAAATCCTGATAAAGCGCGAGCGTTGCGTCAAGCAATGTTAAAGACTAAGGAAAAATATCCCGGTGCTGCAAATTGGGCTGCGTTTACAATAATTGGCAACCCTGAGTAAGTTCGCAGTGCGTTGCATTTGTAGTAATTATTTGCGGTTTTGCTGCACCAAACACAATCGATTCACTTTCTGAAGCTGGCGCAAATTTATATATTTTGTTCAAATTTGTTTCCATTTTTGATTACCACTATTATCCTAAAAAGTTTTCATGATTATGCCGTATAAACCACGTTGTAGGGTATACTGAGATAAATCATCACCATTTTTTTTATTAAACTAGGATTTTACAAGATGGGATAAATTATTTTTTGTAAATCCCTATTTAGAAGGGCTTCTTGGCACGAACCAAGTTTAACGTTAAGAGGTGGAGAGGTTTTTTATCATCCATCTGAGAATCGTTACTTAACACCACGCGAGTGTTTAAGGTTGCATACTTTTGAGGACAACCACGTACTTATCGGACCAATTAGAGGACGCT
The DNA here is from genome assembly GCA_019359035.1 of Scytonematopsis contorta HA4267-MV1. Taxonomy (GTDB): domain Bacteria; phylum Cyanobacteriota; class Cyanobacteriia; order Cyanobacteriales; family Nostocaceae; genus Scytonematopsis; species Scytonematopsis contorta. Next base: position 101,658 of record JAHHIC010000070.1, read on the forward strand.
GTGGAACTGTAAAAACATGCTTACCAGCACCGACTAGTCGCTAATTCAGTACCACCAATGCTAGCTCTTGTTTTGGGAAAATGTATTGTGAATCAATTTTTTGGTTAACGTACAGATGCGATCGCGATTAATAGCGACCCAGCAGTATTATTTTTGCCGTTGAGAAGGTCGTCCAGTCCAGGTAAGATTAACTCCACTCCTGTTTATTTGGCAATTAACTGATGTCAGCACCTTATTTTTGGAAAAGAGATAATTTTCTTTTTTATTAAATAAATAAACCACAGGTAGAGACGTTACATGTAACATCTCTACGATGATTTTATTACGGTTACGTAGCCGGATATGATATCACATCTAGCCCTGTCCAGTGCGCCGCAAAAGCCCACATATCAGCCGTTTCCTCGATGATCTTTTCGGTGGGCTTGCCTGCTCCATGTCCCGTGCGCGTCTCAATGCGGGCAAGATGCGGCTTGGCGCCAATCTCCGTTGCCTGGAGCGCGGCGACATATTTGAAGGTGTGACTCGGCACCACGCGATCATCTGTATCGGCAGTGGTGGCGAGAATTGCGGGATATGCCTTGCCGGACTTGATGTTGTGATAAGGCGAATATTTCAAGAGGTTACGGAAATCTGCTTCCCATGCTGGAGACCCAAACTCGTCTACCCATGTTTTCCCGCTGGTGAACTGGTCGAAGCGGAGCATGTCCATCACACCGACACCGGGAAGCGCGGCGGCGAACAAATCTGGTCGCTGATTTACCACCGCGCCAATTAAGAGTCCGCCATTCGAGGCGCCCACAATCGCCAAGCCGTTTTGTGGAGTGATGCCCTGCGCCTTCAGATACTCGCCCGCTGCGATGAAATCATCGAAGACGTTTTGCTTGTTCTGACGACGACCCGCTTCATGCCATGTTTTGCCATATTCGGAACCGCCGCGAATATTGGCGACCGCGTACACCCCGCCCTGTTCGACCCATCCCAAATGCTCCGGTGAGAAAGCGGGAAGTATGGGGATTCCAAATCCCCCATAGGCATGGAGCAGGGTTGGTGCCGGACTGGTTACATCCTTGCGTCGAACGATAAACATCGGGACACGGGTGCCATCCTTCGACGTGTAGAAACGCTGTTCAACCGCGATCCGGTTGAGGTCGATTGCCACCTTGGGTTGTGCCCACACCCGCGCCGTTAGCTTTGCGACATCGTATTGATAGATCACGTCCGGAGTGTTAAAGCTGGTGAAGACAAAGAAGGTTTCTGGGTCGTCCTGTTTGCCCTTAAAACCACCAGCAGTGCCAATACCAGGCAGCTTCAACACACCCTCTGCCTTACCATCAAGCGTGTAGCGTCGAACGGACGTTTTCACGTCAGCCATATAGGAGATCAACAACCGTCCACCGACCAGCGACGCATTGAGCAGTACAGAGTCCTGCTCCGGCACCACATCCGCGATCGCTGTGTCGGCAGCGGCGATGTCCATCGTCACGACCTTGAAGCGCGGAGCGTCCTGGCTAGTCATGAGGAAGAACTTCGTCCCCACATTGCCAGCAACGCTCCATTGATTATCGAAATTATCGACCAGCTTGCGGGGTTTCCAGTTAGCGCTCTGGAGATCCACCACAGTCAGTGTGTTGGTCCCTGAAATGGGCGTGGAAAGGATCGTGACATAACGCCCGTCTGCGGTGATGTCAATGTCATGTACCAGAGTCGGCTGATCTGGGGTGGCATAGACCAGTCGATCCTGTGATTGGGGGGTGCTAATCGCGTGAAAATAAACGGCATGGTTAGCTACGCCCGCTTGGTACTCGCTGCCTTGTTTCGGTTCAGGATAACGGGTGTAGAAAAAGCCAGACCCATCCTTAATCCATCCGATGCTAGTGAACCTTGCCCATTTGACTTCATCGTCCAGCACCTTGCCTGTGTTTACCTCCAGTACCCGAATCGTGCGCCAGTCCGTACCGCCATCCTGCACCGCATAAGCCACGCGCTTGCCATCATCAGAAGCTGACCACTCGGCAAGCGCGGTCGCCCCATCAATAGCCCAGGTATTGGGATCAATCAGTACGCGCCCTGCACTATCCACGCTGTCACGGACATAGAGAACCTGCTGACTTTGAAGTCCGGAATTATGCAGGTAGAAATACCGCCCCCCCTTTTTGACCGGAATGCTGAACCGCTCATAGTTGTACAACTGTTTCAGTCGGTTCTTGAAAATATCTCGACCTGCCAGCGTATTGAGATAAGCATTGGTAACTTTGTTCTGTGATTCGACCCAGACGCCGACTTCCTTGTCGTTGCGGATATCGTTTTCTAGCCAGCGATAGGAGTCGGTGATCGTCTGTCCGAAAAGGTTCTCGACAACATCGACTTGCTTAGTTTTAGGATAGGTGATTGTAGATATCATTGCTGTAGACTCCGTGCAAGCGGAGACGAAATGGGTAGTAAATCAATACTGCTCGGTAAGAGATTTTGTAGGTTGGGTTGAGGCTTTGGGAAACCCAACATTTCGTTGTATTTGTTGGGTTTCGTCCCTCAGTTTCTTCACCTTCATCAATTCGACGACCAACCACCACCACCTTTGCTTGTTGTTGGGCATAAGCGATCGCGGTTGCTCTGCCAATTCCCGATGTGCCACCAGTGACTAACGCCACTTTATCTTGCAGCATCATTCTGTTTCTCCTGTTTCAATCAAAATTGACCTTCAGCACAAAATCAAACTCTGACCTGTCCTATCAACCCATGTCAGTAGTAGGGTAGGCATTGCCCACCATTTTGTAAAACCCTTCACAGTAAGCTTTTGTGGGCAGTGCCCACCCTACTGGCTACTGGCTGATACAGGTTCCATACACAAGCGTGCCCACTCGATCTGATCCGCTAATAAGCTCGAAAAACCTTGAAGATTGCTTCTGATAGGCATTTCAGCTTGCAGATTCCTATGGAGTTCCCGATGGAGTTAGCGAACCGATTTCAGTGTTACTTTAGTGAGTCGCTTGAAGTGCTGTATCAAACGTGTTACACTGCCGAGCAACTACTGCGCTACAAACCCACCATCTACCATCAATGTTGCACCTGTTGTGAACGATGCCATGTCAGATGATAAAAACAGAACTGCATTTGCAACTTCAAGCGGTGTTCCAATTCGTCCGATCGGGTGAAGTCCTGCCATGTAAGCTTTGGCTTCATCCTGCCCACCTGTCGCTGCTTCAAACATATCTGTTTCGATTACCGCTGGTGCAACGACATTGATGCGAATACCCGCTTTGGCATATTGGAGTGCAGCAGCTTTTGTTAAACCGATTACCGCGCTTTTACTCGCGGTGTAGAGGGGGAAGGTAGGAAATGCAACGACTCCATTCGCAGATGCCGTATTGATGATCGCACCACTTCCCTGTTTCAACATCTGAGTGATTTCATGTTTCATTGATAACCAAACGCCTTTGACATTGACATTCATCGTGCGATCGTATTCCGCTTCTGGTTGCTCAATTAATGAGGGATTTTCACCAACAGTTCCTGCATTATTAAAGGCAATATCTAACCGACCAAAAACGCCAACCGCTTTATCAACCATTGCTTTCACATCGGCTTCTTTTGTGACATCTGCTTGCACAAAAATCGCCTCTCCGCCAGCTTCATTGATCAATCGAACAGTTTCTTCACCTTCATCCATTCGACGACCCACCACCACCACATGTGCTTGTTGTTGGGCATAAGCGATCGCGGTTGCACGACCAATGCCCGATGTCCCTCCCGTCACTAAAGCAACCTTGTCTTTAAGCATCATAATAGTTACCTCTTGTTGTGAATGGTTATGTTACTTGCGTCAAAAACTCAATGGGCAGCAATACGTGTAGGAGCCAGCAACAAGAAGCGCCTCGATCTATAACCAGGATGAGTAACGATTCTGGTTGTAGGAGCCGGGTTTGGGTATTGATATTTGCTGGCTCCTACACTTAGTCGCGCTCGATTAGTGTGTTTGAAGGTAAGTTGGGATCGATCACCTTACGCGCACTGTCAATGCCCACAACGGGAAGTGTACCCGGATCGAGCAAGCCGACTTGAACCAATACACTTGCCTGATCCCAGTAAATGTGTTCGTGGGCTAGTTTGCCGTCACGGAACTGGACGATGGCTACTACTGGCACTTCCACCCGTTTTCCGGTGGGAGCAACGCCGGGTAATATCCATTCCATCCAAACAGTATGAGTGAACTTAGCCACCATTTCATCCACGAGTTGATCTGTCCCGATCGTGCGCGAGATTGGGGTCAACTCCATGTCCGGCGGCATCTGTGGAATGAGGTATTTGGAATAAAACTCGCGCAGTGCTGGTTTCCCGACTCCCCCAGTCATTACCGGGATGTGGTTAACGTAAGCATCTTCAACCATCGTAGCGAGGGCATCTTCAGTACTGTGAGTGCCAAACTCGTACTGTAAATGCTCTTCCCAAAGTGCTTGAAAAGACTCCTGGGCTGGTGTCAAATTGGTAGTTGCTTGTAAATTTGCTTGTCCGTCTACAGTTTGCTCTTTGACCATGATTAAATACTCCTGGTTCTATCTATCTAAAGTGTTTTATTTGCAATGACGATCGCAACATGAAGCCCTAACATTCCCCATGTCAGTAATACCGCGAGAGACAATCCTACTCGTGTTCACATCAACACTGGGTAGATCGCGCCTGGGTCGCAACATTTCGCACTGCCTTTCGACTACTGCGCTACAACCCCACCATCGACCATCAATGTTGCACCTGTTGTGAACGATGCAAGGCCAGATGATAAAAACAGAACTGCATTTGCCACTTCAAGTGGTGTTCCAACTCGTCCGATCGGGTGAAGTCCTGTCAAATAAGCTTTGACTTCATTTGTAGATGCTTCAAACAGATCTGTTTGGATCGACCCTGGTGCAACGGCATTGATGCGAATACCCGCTTTGGCATATTGGAGCGCAGCAGCTTTTGTTAAACCGACGACCGCATGTTTACTCGCAGTGTAGAGGAGTATGTCAGGAACTGCAATGACTCCAGCCGCAGATGCCATATTGACGATTGAACCACTTCCCTGTTTCAACATCTGAGCGATTTCATGTTTCATCGACAACCAAACGCCTTTGACATTGACATTCATCGTGTGATCGTACTCTGCTTCTGTTTGCTCAATCAATGAGGGATTTTCGCCGACAGTTCCTGCATTATTAAAGGCAATATCTAACCGACCAAAAGCACTCACCGCTTTATCAACCATTGCTTGAACATCGGCTTCTTTCGTGACATCGGCTTGCACAAAAATCGCCTCTCCACCAACTTCTTCGATCAATCGAACTGTTTTTTCACCTTCATCCATTCGACGACCCACAACCACCACATGTGCTTGTTGTTGGGCATAAGCGATCGCGGTAGCTCTACCGATTCCCGAAGTTCCACCAGTGACTAACGCCACTTTATCCTGAAGTATCATTCTATTTCTCCTAAAATCAAGTCCGGTTGTTCTCTATTGAAATATCTTGAAGTATCATTGTGCTGCTCCTAGCATTAATTTCGTTGTATTGATCTGAAGTGTACTGAGTTCCAATGCTTGATTTATTCCAGATTCTTATGTTTACGCAGCGAAACTAACAGCCGTGGAAACCATCGGCACAAAACTGGGGAATTGCTCGATTCGAGTCAGCAAAGGCTGCTAAAGATGGGAGCCACCCGAGACATCTAAATATTGACCTCAGCAATTCAAAATTCAAAATTCAAAATTTAAGAATGGGGTAATTTTGAATTTATTGATAAGGGCATAGTTACTATGAAACCCGTACTTACCAGTGCTAGCAAAATTATTTTTTTCATGAGATTAGTTTGAAAGTATAAAACTTGGATTGAGCGATTAAATTTAGAATTTAATTAATTGACCTTAACTTAATGTTAGTCGATACAATAAATAAATATATCTCTCTAAAGACCTAAATAAAAAATATCTTGATATAATAAATAATCTAGTATTAATTATTGTATTATCTGCAATAAATTGCATTCTAAACTACTGATTTTAAAACATATAATTGTTTATCATAAAAGCTTAGACTTATTTTATTAAGTTAAATTAAATTAAAAATGTACTATGAATAACTCACATTTCTTCACGCTTGCAAGGCGTGACTGTCATGAGTAATTTGTATAATAAAATTTCTAATTTTATCTCGTAAGTTACCCAGGTTTTACAACTATTTTTCCTACTCGATAATTACCCCATCCACCATCCGAATTATCCATTTTGTTTTGGGGTCTTCCCTGGCTTCTGCGGCTGGTTAGAAGACACTTTAGACATGGTAATAAACTTAGAAAAAAGCTTAGACAAATCTTGCCAGCAAAAGACTAAGAGTAAAGGAAAAGGTATGAAAGCTGACATGGGATAACATCGCAGCCTCAAGCGAGTATTGCCAAAAGAGCCAACCAAAAGCAATGCCAGCAATCCCATTTAGTAATATCGCTCGGATAATCACAAGCGGAGTGAGTGGAACTATCGCGGCAGTCGCGGGCAGGTGTAAAAGTCCAAATACCAGCGCTACTAGCACAATCGCACCTTGATATATTCCTTGGCTTGGTAACGTAATGCCTTGTTTTAATACCTTCCACGCTATCCAAACAAGCAGCGACATTAAGCCCCAGCGCATCAGAATTTCCTCAGTGATGCCGCCATAAAGCATTGCTGTAAGTAAACTTAGCCAATTCGGTTCTGTGTTATTAGATGCCTGTAGCACTTCAGGTAGAGCAGGTTTCATGAACCGATCTAGCAACAGGAGAATGATCGTCGTTGCTGCACCTACACCCAAGCTCCATTTCATCTCAATGACAGAATATAGAATCTTAGGGGTATGAAGTACCCAGTCGCAAATAAGCATATCCGCGAGATTCTGAACGCAGTGAAGAATGACAATGGGCATTATTTTTCGTGGAGTTCTCTAAATAAATTATTAGCAATAAGTAGTAATGAACTCTATTTGCAGTGTGATGCCAAAACATGAGAAAAAATATTACATAATTGCAGGTATAGCAAGGCGCGTCGATGGGTACAGTGTTGCTAGTCGCGTCCTGCCACAATAATCTTTTCTGCTAAACCAACAGGGTTAGAAAACATCACCTCATGACTCCCCGATATTTGCACAAACCGAAATTGCCCCAAGCGGCTAGACATTCTCGGATGCCAGCCCATCGCCTTGAGGGAGAGTATTATCTTCTTCTTCTGTACAGTAGAGGTAACTTTTAGGAATTGACAGCGAGTAAAACCGCTTCAAGTCCAGCTTGTCAATCCACGGTTGATATGGTTGAGTTGATAATTGTGCGTAACTCGATTGAGCAAGTTCCAGGTCAGCATCATTGATAAACACTTCTCGCCAAATCTCAAAAGGTATCATCACCGTAAAATCATCCGATTGCCTCACTAGCTGGTCGAATAACGCTTGAAAGTGCGATGGAGCGCTATCTTTGAGGCTTTCACCATCATTGGGGATCAACGCAGCGAAGAAGATCAACCGTCGAATGCGATCAGGAATCGTTTCGGCAGCTTTAGCAATCACTGTACCACCGAAACTATGTCCCAATAGAATAATATCGGTTAAGTCTTTGTCAACGATGTAATCGACAATCGATTGCGTACATTGAGCATGGTTGACGTTTTTGTTCACGCCTTTCCCATTTCCAGCAATCGTAGGAGCAAAGCAGTCATGTCCTTCTGCTTCTAAATGGTCGATGACTGCTTTCCAAGCAGAACCATCATGCCACGCTCCATGAACTAAAACAAAAGTTGACATAATATCATTCCTTTAAAGTTCGATTATCAGTACACGTACAAATCCATCTTACCTGAAAATTTGCGCTACATGTGAGGAAGTTTGTATGGGATTCTCCTGATTCTTTATACCGAAAGTGTACTAAATTCCAATGCTTAACTTCTTTCAGATTCTTACAACAATTAGCTTATTCGGTTTACCGTACAAAAAATATAATATGCGGCGCCAAACTAATTGGTGAGCTTTTATATGTATCTCATTGAAGAAGGCAGAAGGCAGATGGCAGAGGGCAGAAGGGGCAATCGGATGGGGATTCAGACCCCAACCGATTGCAAACACCGTGCAGACGGTGGGGTTTTATACCCCCGAAAGCTCCGGGCAGACGGAACAGAGTGTATTACTTGTTACCTTATATACTTATTTCTCCCTTCTGCCCTCTGCCCTCTGCCCTCTGCCTTTCCGCGATAACACCATGAACCAGTTTGCTCACAGTGATACCACGCTTACCTAGCTCACCTGCCAACACTAGAGGTTAAATACTGTCAGAGGTCAGCAACATCACGACATCTGCATGAGCTAACACGACATCGGGGTGGCGTTGAAACGCCGTATCATACTTCATGGCAAACTCATCGCCCAATTCGTCGGGACTGAGCAGTGTACGAATGTCACTGTCAATCGCTTCAATTGCCTCTGGTATAACAGGTTCATCGGCATGAAGCAACTCATCGATTTGGATAATCAATGCTGAGAGTCGATGCAACCAGGCAAACTGCTCATGACTAATCACCAGTTGTAGCAATTCACCTTTAGAAACTTGCCCTCGAACTTGCTCATAGGTAAGACGCTCAGTATCTAGTAAAAGCTTGTGCAGACGCAGTAGTTTGATTCGTAACTCACTCAAGCGTTGATGTTGACTAATCCGATATTGAAATATGTTAAGCATAAATCCGTCCCATCCTTCCTGCTTGGTAGTCGTTGAACGCCTGGATAATTTCAGCTTCAGTGTTCATTACAAACGGACCGGAGCGCACGACTGGTTCGTTAAGGGGTACACCTGCAACCAGTAGAAGGTCTAGAGGGCGTTGAGCATCAGCACGGTTGGAGAGCACCACATCTTCTCCATCTTGAGAAAAGAGCACCATCTGCCCATCATCACCAGGCGTTGGCTCTGTCCCAAACAACCCAGAGCCCTCCAGTACATAGACAAAGGCATTGTACTCTTTTGGTACAGGCTGGATCATCGTTGCCCCTGGTTGCAGTGTGAAGTGGAGGTAAGTTATTGGCGTGCGCGTCTGAATTACGGCTTTTGCCCCTAACGCTTCTCCCGTAATCACCCGCACTGTCACAGACTTATCTTCGGTTTGAGCTACCGGAATGTGAGCCGCTGGAATTTCCTGATAGCTCGGCGGCATCATTTTGTCTCGTTGTGGCAGATTAACCCATAGTTGAATGCCGTGGAGCCGTCCACCAGTTTGGGTAAACATTGACTCTGGCATCTCGGAATGCACGACCCCAGCACCTGCTGTCATCCACTGAACATCACCCGGATTTAGTAACCCAGCGTGCCCCGCAGAATCTTTGTGTTCTAACCGTCCATCCAAGACATAGCTGACGATTTCGAAGCCCCGGTGCGGATGATCGGGCGCACCTTTTGCCTGACCCGGCTTTAGATTAATCGGACCCAACTCGTCGAGGAGGAGAAACGGGTCAAATTCAGAGAAGCTACTTTTGGGAAAGGGGCGACGTACAAGAAATCTAGCCCCTTCGAGTGTTTCAACGCTGTTGATTACTCCGGCAATGGTTCGAGACGTTTGAGTAGGGACAGTCATAGAATTACCTCTTCATAACTAGACAAATATATGTATCATTTGAGCCTGACTCAACGGGGTGAATCACAGAGTTTTTTCACAAGCCAGAAATGCAGCAGATCACTATGCCCATCATCCGCCGCAGATAACCTTTGAATTCTAACAGATAACCTCTCGACGGTCGGTGTGCATGGGCGTTAGCTTGCGACTGTTAACTGTGAGTAGTGATCATTGGAGTATGCTCCAGTGCAACTCGATCCCAATGTCCTAAGTTGGCTGCTGCTTCATAGGTGCTTTGGAGAAAAGCAAGGAGCATTGCATCTGGATCGTCAGCTTGTCTCACGGCTTCATAGGGTAGGATAAACTCTTGCATCTCTGAGCTGTAAAAAGCTTCTCTGGGTTGGATTGGGTAATCTCGAAACCCTTCCGGCGTAGGGTAAGCATAAGCGTAAAAAACAGGCTCCACAACTGACCCCCCCGGGCCAAAAGCCGCAACTACTAACTTCGTGTGAATAGGCTTCGCGCGTGACCCAATCTGCCATATTCGGAACCCCACCAGGATGTTCTGGCGCACGACGACCAGAGAAACGGGTAACAGCCAAGTCAAAGCTGCCCCAAAAGAAATGCACAGGGCTGGATTTACCAACAAACTGTGAACGGAAGACGGTCATGATGCGATTGACCTGTATAAGAATTCGCCAAAACCGTTGTGCATATTCTGGATCGTAAGCTGCGTGTTGATAGTCCTGATTGAACGGGATTGGTTCTGACACTTCTTGCGGCATCGTCCAGATTCGGACTTCGATGCCGATGTTGCTCAATGTAGTTAGCACCATTTGGTAAAAATCTGCAACAGAGCGAGGAGCCAGTGCAATTCTTTTAGTGATGCCGTCGCTAGTGTCGATTTGTAGTTGATGGTCGAGAAAATCAAAGCTAATTTGAAAGTTACGATTTTCGCAAGGGATTGAAGCGGTTGTTAGTCCACGCGGTGTGACATAAAGAGTAGATTGCCACCAGTGATTGAGTTTAGGTGCCAGTGCCAACCGGATTTTACCGATGATTTGCGTCCATAGATGGAGAGTTGCATAGGTATCCTGCCAAGCTGCTAAGGGCAAACTGGGCCAAACGATGTCAATGGGAGTACTTTGATTAGAAACAGCCATAGTTTTTTGGTATCCCTGGTAGGAGACAACGGTGAACAGAAGCGTCACTATTTATATTGAAGTTTATAACCGTGTTCTATTTGACAGTATAATAAACTCCAAGGCTCAAATTCTTTCAGATTCTTACAAAATTTTATCAGATTCTTATGGTAAGGCACGAACCTGAAGAATGTGTCAAAAGAAGGCAGAAGGCAGAGGGCAGAGGGCAGAAGGAAAGAGAAGAAAAAAGGCATTGAAGGTGAAAGAGAATACAGTGTGGGCTTAAGACCCACACTGATTCAAGACCGCCAACCTGTCAGTATGGCGGGGGCTTGGACCCCCGTTGGCTCCGGGCAGAGAGAACAGAGGGTATTGCTTATTACCCTTATAACTTCTTCCGCCCTCTGCCCTCTGCCCTCTGCCTTCTGCCCTCTGCCTTCTTCTGGTCACTCCAGTGATCCGCTTAAACATGAAATTAAAATTATAGAACCAGGAGATGCGGTTTATATTCCACCATTAGCAGTAAGTAGGTGGGCGGGAAAATTTATAACTATGTAACGAAAAGTTAACCTGAACGGTTAGAGTCAAATTTGACACGTTGCGTACTGTAGTTAGCTTTTTCTCCTCTAGCTTTAACGCCGTCAATCA
>JAHHIC010000071.1 GCA_019359035.1 Scytonematopsis contorta HA4267-MV1
TTCTTTTAGCGTTTTTAGTAGCTGTTCCTTTTGCTCTTGAGAAAGATGGTTTTTGGCTGGCATAGGCGGCTGCTCATAGCTTAATTACTTAATTATCTATTATACAATCAAGCTGCGTAGCAGCTTACCCGCTTTGCTGTTTCTACAATCATTTCTTCGTTTTCAACTGAGCAAGGACCAGCAGTTAAAACTACGGGATATTCTTCACCAAAATAGATATTACCGTTTGGTGTAGGTACAACAACTGAACTTGCCTCTCCATTACGGAATTCGCGGCTTACACGTTTAAAAGGTTTTTCTATTGCTAACGCTGACTCAATCCAGGGACTGATATGTTGAACTGATGCAGGGTCTATCTCAGCTGTATCTCCAATCATTCCCAAAACAATTTTATGTTTACCAACGCTTTTTTCTACTTTTACTCGCCAATTTTCATTTAACTCTTCGGTAATACGAGTAATTTCTTCGCTAGGTGTACTACCTTTTAAAACTATAATCATGTTGTTTCTTCCAATTAATTCAAAGTTAATAAGTATTAATCAATTCTTTCATTGCAAGAATTTCGCTAGTTGCTGCAATTTTTCCCACGCAACACCATTTTGTAAAACATCTTTAGCAAGGGCTATACCTTTTACTAAAGATTTATTGAACTTTGTTTCACTATCAAGAGTTTCGCTAACATAAAGTGCTAGTGCGGTGTTCAAAGCAACAACATCCTCTTGCGCTTGAGTCCCTTTACCTTGCAATACAGCCTTCAAAATTGCGGCATTTTCTTCTACTTCCCCACCTTGCAAAGCTGCTGTGGGGGCAGAAGTTAAACCTAATTCTTGTGGATTCAATTCCACCCACCGTACTTGTTGGTTCTCAAGCACAGCTAAGTCAGTCAAATCTGCCAAACCTGCTTCGTCTAATTTTTCTCTTCCGTGAAGTGCGATCGCTCGACGAGTTCCCAGTAAAGATAGGGTTTGAGCAACGGTTTCCAAGAGTATTGGGTCCCAGACACCAACTATTTGACCAGTAGGTTTCATGGGATTTACCAACGGGCCGAGCAAATTGAAAATAGTCCGTACTTTCAAAGTTTTTCGCAAAGCATTAACAGACTTTAATGCAGGATGCCAACCAGGAGCAAATAAAAAGGTAATTCCCACCTCGTCAACTGCTGCTCGTACTTTTTGTTGTTCTGCGTTGAGATTTATACCCAAAGCCTCCAGTACATCTGCTGAACCAGTTTTACTAGACGCAGAACGATTGCCATGCTTAGCAACCTTTACTCCTGCGGCTGCTGCAACAAAAGCAACAGCAGTAGAAATATTAAACGTAGAAGCACCATCTCCTCCCGTTCCACAAGTGTCAATTAAGGTATCGGATACAGAAAAACCTTTCTCTTCCCAATAGCCAGCAACGGAGTGGGATTGTAAAACACCAGTCATACCCAGCAGTTCATCTACGGAAACGCCTTTAGCTTGAATTGCGGTTAAAATTGCACCAGATAAAGCTTCAGGGATATCATTTGCGAGCCAACCATTCATTAATTCCGCAGATTGGGAGACAGAGAGCGATTGACGGTTGAGTAATCTTTGTAACAAGCCAGACCAACTCAGAGAATCAGAAGTCAGGGATATATTACTAGCTGTGGTTTGAGTTACTGCTATCATGGGAAAAATTATTTAATAATTTAGCTACAGTTTGTACATCTTTGTCACCTCGTCCAGAGCAATTTATAACTATGCGAGGATTACCTTCTAGCTGTGAAGACAAGGTTTCTAAATAGGCAATTGCATGAGCAGTTTCCAAAGCAGGAATAATTCCTTCGAGTTGTGACAGACGTTGGAGTCCATCTAAAGCCTGTTGGTCAGTAACACTATAGTATTCACAGCGACCGATATCTTTTAAATAACTATGTTCTGGTCCCACACCAGGATAATCTAACCCAGCGCTTATAGAATGTGCTTCGACAATTTGACCATCATTATCTTGCAGCACATAACTCATTGCACCGTGCAATACCCCAACCTCTCCCCGTGTCAAAGTTGCAGCATGTTTATTGGAATTAACTCCTTCACCCGCAGCTTCAACCCCAATTAATCTGACGGATGCTTCATTAACAAACTCATGGAACAAGCCAATAGCATTAGAACCACCACCAACACAAGCCAAAAGAATATCCGGTATTCCACCCCATTTTTCTTGACATTGATAGCGAGTTTCTTTACCAATTACTTTATGAAAATCGCGTACCAACATTGGGTAAGGATGAGGACCAGCAACAGAACCCAAAATATAATGAGTTGTTTCTACATTTGTCACCCAATCACGAATCGCTTCGGAAGTGGCATCTTTTAAAGTTCCAGTACCAGCCGCAACTGGACAAATTTCCGCTCCCATTAATCGCATTCTAAAGACATTCAGAGCTTGACGCTCCATGTCTTGGATGCCCATATAAATCACACATTGCAAACCAAATCGAGCACAAACAGTCGCAGTTGCCACACCGTGCTGACCAGCTCCAGTTTCAGCAATAATGCGCTTTTTGCCCATGCGCTTAGCTAGCAAAACCTGCCCAAGAGCATTATTAATTTTGTGAGCACCTGTATGATTTAAATCCTCGCGCTTCAAGTAAATTTGTAGACCACTACCATCACTTTTGGCATAGTAGCTTGTTAGGCGTTCAGCAAAATATAGTGGGCTAGGTCTTCCCACGTAATCACGCATTAAATTTCCTAATTCTTCCTGGAATTTAGGCTCCTGGGTGTATTCATGAAACGCCGTTTCTAGCTCTGCTAGTGCTGGCATTAAAGTTTCCGGTACATATTTACCACCGAACTTGCCAAACCTTCCGTTATGGTCGGGAAGTTGATTTACAGATGAAATTATTGACTTGATATCTGGAGTACTTACCATTGTTTAAAGTCCTATGCTTTAGTGTTTAAAATTCTAAGTAAATTGTAAATATTTAGCCGAATCAGGTGTTAAAGAAGCTTTGAGTTCTCGGCAAAGTTCTTCTACATTTTGTAATCCAACAATAGGATTTTCATTAGCTAAACGTTGTACAAAAGCACTACCCACAATTACAGCATCTGCTCCCCATTCCATTAGCTGATGTGCTTGGTCTTTACTAGAAATACCAAAACCAATACCAATAGGTTTATCAGTAATATCTCGCATACTAGTCAACAAATTTTTGACTCGGTTTTGTAATTGAGAGCGCATACCTGTGACCCCTGTAACACTTACTAAATAGATGAATCCTTGAGATTGCTTTGCGATAGCCTCAATTCTTTCTTTAGAACTGGTAGGAGCTACTAGTAAAATTACTTCAATTCCAAAATCCGCAGCTGTTTGTATTAAGTAAGAAGCTTCTTCTAATGCTAAATCTGGTACTACTAGTCCTTTAACACCAGCATCAGCAATTTGCTTAAGAAACGCCTTAATTCCCAGTTTGAAAATGGGATTGTAGTAAGTAAATAGAATAATTGGTGATTGCAGAGAGGGACTGACATCAGTAACAATTTCTAATACTTGCTCTAATTTCGTTCCTCTTTGCAAAGCACGGGTTGCAGCAGCTTGGATTATTGGGCCATCTGCAAGCGGGTCTGAATAAGGAACACCCAATTCAATAAAATCAGCACCATTACGGTCTAAGATGCGTAATGCTTCTCTGGTTGTTTCTAAGTTAGGGTCACCAGCTGTGATAAAAGGAATTAAAGCACACTGTTTGCGATTTCTGAGAGATTGGAAGCGAGAAGAAATAGAAGTCATTAGGCTTGAGGTTACAAGAAAATATTTATTATTCGCTCACGCAGAGCCGCAAAGATGCAAAGGAAGAAATCATTCTAATAGAAACGGATTTGATAACAACCCCTATGTCAGTTTGAAATTCAGATTAGAACAAAATTTGTCATGTGGTTATGATTGTTGGGGTTGGTATTAAGGACTGGACAGCTTGCTCTATGTCGTTTTGCTTGACTAGAGATTCTCCCACCAATACTGAACGGACTCCGGCTTCAGCAACAACAGATAAATCATCTGCTGTGTAAAACCCCGACTCACTAACAACCGTAATACCAAAGCTACGTAATATCTCTCTATTTTCTGTTAGCAGTCTCAGAGTGGTTCTGATATCGACAGTAAAATCTTCCAAATTCCGATTGTTAATTCCTACTAGTTCAAGTTCATCAAGCTGTAACACCCTGTATAGCTCTTCCTCTGTATGAACTTCAACTAAAGCTGTCATCCCCAATTGCTGAATCAGTTGATGAAAAGTATAGAGTTCTTCGTTTGTGAGGATAGCAGCAATCAGAAGTACGGCATCTGCACCAGCTACACGTGCTAAATAAATTTGATAAGGGTCAATAATAAATTCTTTGCACAGTAAAGGTAATTTCACATGCATCCGGACAGCAAGAAGATTATTAAAGCTCCCTTTAAAGAATTTTTTGTCAGTCAAAACAGAAATACAAGATGCTCCCCCACGTTCATAAGCTTGAGCAATCATTACTGGGTCAAAGTCATCTCTAATCACACCACGACTGGGTGATGCTTTCTTAACTTCCGCAATTAAGCTAGGAAAATTCGGGCTTTGGCATAAAGCACTAAGAAAATTTCTCAATGGAGGTGTATTTTTTAATTCCTGCTGTAAAATTTTCAAAGGTAGCTTTTTCTGCATTTGTGCAATTTCTTGTTTTTTATGCAGCACAATTTTATCAAGAATATGGCTTTTTGCCGCAACTGACATCTTCATACTTTTATGCAACCTTAGCTCATTTTGTAGCTACGTATTTGTTTGAATGTGTAAATTGATTTATGACATTCTTAATAATGGTCAAACCGACTTCCCCGGCCAAAGTCATAATAGATTCTGGATGAAATTGTACCGCAGCGACAGGAAGTACTTCGTGTTCGACAGCCATAATTACATTATCTTCGGAAACAGCTGTTACTTTTAGTTCTAAAGGTAGATATTTAGCCAAGGCAAACAACGAATGATATCTACCGACAGAAAAAGATTCGGGTAGTTTATGAAACAAAACAGAATTAGGGTCAATAACGTAAATTTGCGAAGGTTTTCCATGTTGAGGATAGTCTAGAACTCCTAGCTGTCCACCGAAAGCTTCCACAATACCTTGTAACCCTAAACAAACTCCGAAGACTGGAATGTTGCGCCAAACGCAAGCACCTACCGTCTGTGGAACCCGAAAATCTGCTGGTCTACCTGGACCGGGAGATAAAACTACTAAGTCAGGACGTTCACTATCAAAAAGTGATTCATCGAAACCATGACGTAGTGTTGTAACTGTTGCACCTGTTTGACGAATATAGTTAGCAAGGGTGTGAACAAAAGAGTCTTCGTAGTCAATAAGTAATATACGTTTACTTGGTTCCAAATGGGGAATACATTTATTTATTTTTGTAGTTTCACACTCGTCAAAGTTTACTTTTTTCTTGGCAAGACGAATAGTTTCAAATAAGGCAGCGGCTTTAGTAATTGTTTCTTGTTCTTCAGCCTGGGGTATAGAGTCATAAAGAACAGTTGCACCAACTCTAACTTCAGCAATGGAATCTTTTAAACGAATTGTTCGTAAAACTAAGCCAGTATTAAGATTACCATTAAAGCCTAAATAACCAACAGCACCACCATACCAACGTCTTGCGCTGCGTTCATTGTTTTCTATAAATTGCATTGCTGCGCGTTTTGGTGCCCCTGTAACTGTGACAGCCCAAGTATGACTTAAAAAAGCATCCAAAGCATCAAACTCTGGTCGTAACAAACCCTCAACATGGTCAACTGTATGAATCAAATGGCTGTACAGTTCAATTTGCCGACGACCGATAACCCGTACCGAACCAGGTTCACAAATCCGCGATTTGTCATTGCGGTCTACATCGGTACACATGGTTAACTCAGATTCATCTTTATAAGAATTAAGTAACTGACGAATTTGGTCGGCATCATCAATAGCGTCTTGTCCTCGCACAATAGTACCGCTAATAGGACAAGTTTCTACCCTCTTACCTTCTACTCGAACAAACATTTCGGGAGACGCACCAATCAAATATTCTCCACCAAGATTAAAAATAAAACCGTAGGGACTGGGGTTAATTTGCTTTAAGGTTCGGAAAAGTTTACTAGGGGCTTCTGGGCAATTTTCAAAAAAGCTTTGACTAGGGACAACTTCAAAAAAATCACCTCGACGGAAGTAATCTAGAGCTTGCTCGACAAGATTTGCGTATTCTCCTTTTTCATGGTCGGCATTTTGTGTAGAGACAAGACGTTTTCCTCTGTAGTCTATGGACTCACCTGTACGGGGAAGATTATGAGTACTACCATGTAGAGTTTCACCGTATGAAATTTCAAAATCATAATCTAAATGAAACGCACGTTGCTGATAGTAGTCAACAAGTACTAATTTATCAGGCAAATATAGTACTAAATCTCTTTGGTCAGCAGGGCGTTTTAGAGATTGGGAGATAGGTTCAAATTGAAATACTAAGTCGTAGCCAAATGCACCATACAATCCCAAGTGTTCATCTTCATCACTATAAAAAGTATGTAAAATTTTTCTAATAATAGTAAACGCTGAAGGTTGTTTACTACGTTCTTCTTCAGCAAATAATTGTTGTGCAGGGCTGACAAAACCAGTTACTTTATCGTTATCTATTATAATTTCTTGTAATTCTAAACAGTCTAACAAACGTTCATTAAGAAACGGTAATAGTATTTTTCCACGTTCGTTTAAAGCTGTTAGAGTGAAACTATTTCCTCGTGTCGTTAATTCCAATGGTGGATTTACGAATCCAATTGCCCACCTTTTGTATCTTCCTGGGTATTCATAGCTACTTGTAAGTAAGCCACCTCTATGAGAATCAACGTAGAAAATAATATCTTCAAGGGCTGTTTCCATCTTTTTTTCAATAATGGAACGAGATACACAAATACCACCTTGGGTAACATAGGAATGGAAATCAACGGTCATCGGTGATTTTTTGAGATTAGTCATAAGTAATTAAAGGTAAAGGAACATTTATCTAACAGTCTTTAAATTATCAATTTGTTGTGTAAATAAATCAGTGAAGATACTCATAACAGTGCGTTCGCGTAGTTTAATATTGGCACTGATTGACATTCCAGACTGTAATGATAATTTCCGATTATTTACAGATAGAGATTGACCTTTTAAGCGAATTTTAGCCGGAAAACTATAGTAGGGACGAGTTTGTTCTGGTGGTAAAGCGTCTGAAGCTATTTCAACTAATTCTCCTTTAATGTCACCAAATTCGCTAAATGGGAAAGAATCAATTCTTACATCAACTTTCATTCCTTCTTGGACAAAGCCAATATCTTTATTGGTAATATAAACCTTTGCCATAAGGGCGTCTTTTGGTACAATTTTGAGGATTGTTTGGCTGGGGCTAGCAACGAATCCTGGAGAACGGGCTTTTAAATCGAAAATTATCCCATCACTGGGAGCGCGAAGTTCTTGATATTGTAAGGTTAATTTAGTTTGGCTAATTTTGTTGTCAATTTCAGAAACTTTTTTCTCATTTTCTAAAATTGCTTTGTTTAGCTCGCTGTCTATTTGAGCAATTTGTTTTTCGTTATCAGCAATTTTAGTGAGAATTTCTTTTTTAGCGGTTGCTATTGTATTTTTAACTTTTTCCTGAGATTGAGTAATGGCATACTTTAGACGCGCTTGTTCTTGCTGGAGTCTTTCGATTTCAGCTCGTTGGGTGCGTACGTCTTGTTGCTGTTTCAGATATTGTAAACGACCAATAGCTCCTTCTCGAACGAGAGGTTCTAAATTATTAAGAATAGTTTGATTTACTTGTTTAATATCAACAGCAGAAGATAAAGTGGCTTGAGATTCGCTAACTTTCTTTGCTATTTGTTGAGTTTCTAATTGTTCTGCTGATATACGGGCTTTTAGTTCTTCTTGACTAAATTGTAATCGAGCTTGTTCTTCTGGAGAAAGATTAATGTTTTGAGATGTATTAGCAAGTTGAAGTCTATATAACCTATTTTCGGAAATAATCGCAGTCCTACTTTTTGTTAAATCAAGCATCTGGGGAGACATCGGAAGGAGATTTTTATTTATTCCTTTTGCTCCCGACGAAATTGCTATCTCTCTTGATGTTAGCTGATAACGGTAAAATTGATTTTCTTGTAATAACTTATTACGAATTTTATTGAGAGATTCTAACTCTGCTTTAGCTGCGGTTGAGTCGAATTTTAAAATTAAATCTCCCTTTTTTACTACTCCACCGTCTTTAACATGAACAGTTTTGATTAGTCCACCTACGGGAACTTGTACTTCTTTAACAGTACCTTGTGGCTCTAATTTTCCTTGTGTTGGAATTGCTTCTTCAATTTTAGCAAAGGAAGCCCAAAGTACAACGGATGATGTCAGTCCCATAATTCCCCAGAGAATTGCTCGTGACAAAAAAGGTGATTGTCGCAGTACGGCAGATGGAGTAAATTGTTGAGTATTACGAGGAGATTTTAATTTTACAGGTACTTTAATTTCACTTGGAAGTGATTGAGGAATAAGGGGGGATTTATCTTGGATTTTTGCACCATTTCCGTTGTGTTCGCTCATATGTTATAGTCCTTGGTGGTTTTAAAAACTAAAATACTTTTGAATATTTGTAGGTTGGGTTGAGGAATAACGGAAACCCAACTTTTCGGTTGCTTGTTGGGTTTTGTTCCTCAACCCAACCTACGTAATGTTTATTAAAGCTGTGCTTCTTGTTGTTGATATAGACAGTAGTAATGACCTCTGAGTGACATCAATTCTTGATGGGTTCCTTGTTCTGCTACTGTACCTTGGTGCAAGAGTAATATCACATCAGCATTTTTAATAGTGCTTAAGCGATGGGTAATAAAAAATACTGTTTTGTTGCTAAATACTTGTGCCAAATTTAAGCACACTTCTCTTTCAGATTGATAATCAAGAGCGCTAGTTGCTTCGTCTAGAATCAGTAAGTTAGGGTTTTGTAAGACTGTGCGAGCAATAGCAATTCTTTGTCTTTGTCCTCCAGATAATGCAGAACCTCTTTCACCAACTTTGGTGTTATAACCCTGAGGTAAAGACATAATAAATTCATGAGCGGCTGCAATTTTTGCTGCTTCAATTATTTCTTCAGTAGTTGCATCTGGGTTCGCAAGTGCAATATTCTCTTGAATTGTCCCGTCAAAGAGAAGGGAGTCTTGCAGCACCATACCAATTTGACGACGTAAAGAATGAAGTTCTACTTTGGAAATATCGTAGCCATCAATAGTTATCTTACCAGATTCCGGCTCGTATAAACGTGTTAAAAGTTTTGTTAAAGTGCTTTTACCAGAACCACTTTGTCCGACAATACCAATAAATTTACCTGGAGCTAAATCAAGATTTATATTTTTGAGTTGTAGTTGACTACTAGAGTTAAAACGGAAGCAAAGATTTTCATAAGAAACTGCACCGCAAATTACAGGCATAGAAATATTTTTCCTGTCTGCTTCTTCGGTTTCGGTGGGACTATTTAAAATGTCCGAGAGACGTTCTAAAGATAAAGCTGTTTCCTGAAAATTTTGCCAAAGTTGACTTAAACGGAGTAATGGTGCTGTGACGTAATTAGCAATAATACGGAAAGCAATAAGTTGACCTAGGGTTAATTCTCCTTTGACTACTAGATATGCACCTAGCCATAAAACTAATAAGCCGGAAATTTGGTTTAAAAAATTACTTGTAGAAGCAGCAGCAGTAGAAGTTACTGTCGTTTTAAAGCCTGCATCAACATAACTGGTGTAATGTTCTTGCCATTGCCAACGAGAATGTAATTCTATATTTTGCGCTTTTACTGTTTGAATACCTGACAGAACTTCGACTAAATAAGATTGAGTTTGAGCATTTTTTTCAGCTTTGGAGCGTAATTGCCTCTGAATAATAGGAGAAACTAATATAGTTAACAACATAAACAAAGGAATAGTAGCTAAAGCAACAAGAGTCATTAACCAACTATAGACAAACATCACAGCGATGTAGACCACAGAAAAGACTGCATCTAAGACTACAGTTAAAGCTGTTCCAGTTAGGAATGAGCGAATATTTTCTAATTCGTTGGTGCGAGTTGCTAATTCTCCTACAGTTCGTTTTTCAAAGTAAGGTAAGGGTAAACGCAAAAGATGCTCAATGATTTCTGAACCCAAAGCTAAATCAATTCTATTAGTTGTATCTGTAAATAAATTTGTTCTAATACTAGTTAAAATTGCTTCAAATATAGCAATAACAACTAAAAGTATACCAAATATATTCAGAGTATTTAAACTATTCTGAACAATTACTTTATCAATAATTATTTGAACAATTAAAGGGTTTGCAAGGGTAAATATTTGAACAAAGAATGAAGCGATTAACACTTCAAATAATACCTTGCGATATTGAATTAAAGAAGGTATAAACCAACTTAAGCCAAATCGCTTTTTAGGAGTATATTTATTAGCTTTTAAAAGTAATACCTGACCTTGGTCTCCCCAATTTTCAATAAAATGGGCTGGTTTCTGTTGCAAAATTCCAACAGATGGAACTCCTAGTACTAATTTTTTGCCGTTAATCTCATATAAAATAGCAAAACTATCTTGCCAGCGAATAATTGCGGGAACTTGCAATTTTGTTAGCGAAGAGGCTGTGACATTTATGAGTTGAGCATCTAAACCAATTAATTCAGCAACTGCACCACAAAGTTGCAATGAAAGTGTTTGTGTACGCTGAACTTGATGAGTCAAAACTTTACGAATTACTTCCTGACGAAAAGGAATATTCCAATATTGACTTAGCATTTGAAAACAAGCTAAAGTCGCTTCTACTGGACTTCTACCATGAGCGTAAGGGTATTTTACTTTTTGGGAATTGACTGTTTGAGAATATCTATTGGAATTTGTTTCTATCGGAGTAATATTATTAGTAGCATAGGGTATCTCATCTAAAGATGGAAGTATAAAAGATGAAGGTAAAAAGTCTTCAATATTTGTACTTTTGATTTGAGTTTGTAATGGTAAACCTATTAAACGTACAACACTAGAAGAAGTATTTTTTTCTAAATATGTATTTGTATCAATATTTAAGCGACTACCTGGAGAAAAATATTTTAGCTCTCCACTACTAACAAACCAAGTTAAATTCGGGTCTAATTCCTCAGTATAAATTTTATTCCGAGAAGAAGTATAAATTACAGATTTATCGATAATTTTAAAAGTAAGCTCTTTAATATCGTTAGCATTATGAAAATCTAATATAGCTTTGCCATCGGCTCTATTGCTTAGTTCGTTGCTTAACAAATCAAATACTTCAATGGTACTGCAAAGATTTTGAAAAGCATTTGCAAAATTTTGGCTGTCTTTTACTAATGACAAAAAGTCCTTTGCTTCCAAAGTCAAGCAAATAGTTTCGTCCGAAGCAAGAACCGTCTCACAAGCAATTCCACGTATTAAACTAGTCCAGCCTAAAATTTCTCCTTTTTTGAATGTTTGTAATGTAATCGGCATCTGGGTCTCATGGTCATATCCTAGCAAGCGAGCTTGTCCCTCGTAAATAATATATATTTTAGTGGGGATTTGTTCTCGCTGAATAATTGGCTGACCCATCCGGTAGCGAAAAAACTGGATTTTCTTACTTGCATCTTCCAGCTTTGATGCTTCTAGTTGATTAAATGGAAATAACTCAGCTAAGAAATCTTGGATAGTATTTTGTGTACTAGTCATGCAGTTCTTGAGTCTATATTTGGTTAGCAGTTGTGAGCGAAGAAATCAGATTTAAGATTTTTGATTGATAATCGGTACTATTTTGCTGTTCCATTGCAACTTGAATCTGCTCTGAAAGCCATATTTCAAAGACTTCGTTTAATAATCGCTGTCGCATATTTTCGTCCAATTGTGCAGGGATATTTTTTTCTAAACGCACAATTACAAACCAATCACCTAAAAGTACAGGAGACCAAAGTTGACCTGGTTTACTAATAGAGAGTATTTGCGCTAATGCTGGATGAAGTGCTTTTAATTCCACTGGCCCGATTAAACCATCAGTTTGAGCTTCAGGACCGTCTGAATATTTGCGAGCAAGTTCAGAGAAAGTCTGCTCTTTTGCTTGAATGCGAAAGTAAAGTTCTTGTGCAACCTCTATATCTTGCGTACGTAATAGAGAATAGATTATTTTATCTAACTGTGGCTTCTGCCAAAGGAAGTATGCCTCAAGTTTCCCCCCCCAAGTTGCTTGCTTAAATTTTTCTATTTTCAATTTCCGCGCAGTCAACATATCAAGCTGCTCGTGATTCATACCATATTTTTGAAGCCAAGCTAGCTTTGTGTTTTCTTCGGTAATTTGATTGTACTCGCAGAACAGTTGGGAGCCATAAGCTACTTCTTCTGGAGTGCATTCAATAGCAGCAATACTTTGGTCGATGATTAGTTCGCGCAGAATTTGTGGTAATAACTGGTATTTAGCCAATAAATTAATAATTCCCTCGGCTGTAATTGTTTCTTGTCCAAGCTGTAAATTTATCGTCATTATAGCTACCCCTATTACAAGGAAATCTAGCTCAAATTATTTTAAATAGGAAACACACAATTTCAAGCATATAAAACCATATTCCCCCTTACAATGCTTATTTATTTGATTCAACTGTCAATTATTTATATTATGGAGTTTGATAAAATTTTGCGGTAAATGGTTTAAACGTAGACCTGTATTTAAACCTCTACCTTAAGACATATGTGTTAAAAATCCAAACGAACCCCACCCCCAACCCCCTCCCCGCAAGCGAGGAGGGGGCTACGATTGACGGTAGGTAAATAATTTTAAAAATCAAAAATGAACTATTTTTTTTCCTTGTATTTTTTAGTAGCCCCCTCCCCGCGTGCGGGGAGGGGGTTGGGGGTGGGGTTTCTTATACTGGGACGATAAATTTCAGATTTTTTTCAATTTATATACAGGTTTAAGTCATTGTAGATGCTGTAAAATCAACTCACAAATTTCTGTAGCTGAGACAGATGTAGATTTTAAAAGTTCTGTTTGCTTACTAATAAATAACGGACTATTTTCACTGCAACTAGTAGCACAACCATGAGAACCGCGAATTAAAAAAGCATCTAAAGGAATAACATCCATTAAATAGCGAAAGCCCAATTTCTTTTTCAATAGTTTTGAGCCTATTTTTAGTTGAGGAAATTTTATTTGCGGGTCAATAAACAACTCAACTGGGTCATAGCCAGGTTTACGATGAATATCTACTGTTTTAGCAAAATCAGGTGCAAATGTATCATCAAGCCAGTAATAATAAGTAAACCAAGCATCTGAATCTGTGAAAGCGATTAATTCTCCCGACCTAGGGTGATTTAAATGATATTTAGGCTTTTCTGTATCACCTAGGACAAGTGCTATTCCATCTATATCTTCTAATAAAGAGCGTACTTTAGGAATAGAAAAGTTCTCATTGATATAAACATGAGCAATTTGATGGTCAGCAACGGCAAATGCTTGACTTGCTCCAGGGTCAAGTAGTTCTCTTCCCATTTCTTCGCGTACAGCTAATAAACCTCGCTCTCGTAATATACGATTTATATGAACAGGTCGAGAAACTTTGGTGATGCCATATTCTGATAAAACAATAACTCTAGCACCGTAATTTTCATAGTATTGAATTAAGTCGCTACAAATAGTATCAATTTCTTGTAAATCCTTCGCGACTTTATTTATATCAGTCCCAAATTTTTGTAAACAGTAGTCTAAATGAGGTAAATAAATAAGCGTGAGTGTGGGATGACAACGTTCTTCTACCCATTTTGCTGACTCTGCTATCCATTTAGTTGAAGCAATAGAAGTATTTGGTCCCCAAAAATTGAACAACGGAAATTGACCTAGTTCAGCTTGCATTTGGAAACGCCATTCTTGCGGTTGCGTATAAATATCAGGAATTTTTCTGCCGTCAGCAGGATACATCGGTCGGGGAGTGACAGAATAATCGACGGAAGAGTACATGTTGTACCACCAAAACAAATTAGCGCAGGTAAAATTTGCATCTAATTCTCTTGCCATATCCCAAATTTTTGGAGACTGAATCAATTTGTTTGACTGTCGCCAAAATTTTATTTCACACTCATCTCGAAAGAACCAACCATTGGCAACTATTCCATGCTCGTTGGGTAATTTTCCAGTTAGGTAAGTTGCTTGTGCTGTGCAAGTAACTGCAGGTAAAACTGGTTTTATTGATGCAATTTTACCACCGTTAGCCCAATGAGATAACCAGGGTGTATGTTCACCTAAAAGGTTGGGTGTTAATCCAACTACATTTAAAACAACAGTTTTTTGCATAGAATATTATTTTTTATTTCCCCCCTTCCCTTGCAGGGAAGGGGGTTAGGGGGGTTAGGTCAGAGTGGGAATTTATCTAAAACCCATTCATACTCACGCTGGATAGACGCTAATAAATTCACCTTCATTTCATTAGGCAATACTTCCCAGGTATAAGTTTCAATTTCTAAATGGTTACATACCGGATTATTTTGCACTAATTCTAATACAGTTACTATATCATCTTGTGTTGACTGTAATAGTTGGTAATTATCAATAAATATTGGGACATGAAAATGAGTTCTCCACTCATCAGCAGTTGTTTTTTCTAAATTGTTTAAAGCTTTATCTAAATCTGAATAATGATTTAATCTATTATTAGAATTCTTCTCAACAACTTGATGTAAATATGTTGATTCAGCAAAAGGTTGTAATCGTTCTTTTAATAAAGTCCGTTCTGAGATATCTTTTGGTACTTTTACTCGTAACGCTGCACTAATTTGAATTTTGCCAATTTTTATTCCAAAGTTTTTGAATTGTTCAAACACTGAAATAGGGTTTTCATACTCTACTGCAAAATGACATGTATCATAGCAAATTCTCACATGCTCTAATAATTGAGATTCACAAATTTCTTCTAGTATATTTAAAAGTTTTGCAAGATAATCTTTGCCAATAGGAAGTAAGTATTTTTGAAAGTAATTAACCACCTCAGCAGTATTTTCAAGCAGTGCATCTGGTTCTGGTTCTAAATTTATATGGAGTAATTTCCCTGTTTCTATACGAATTCGTACCATTTCGGCTACGACCCGTACTAAATTATAAGTAGCACTTTTGGCAACAGATGCTTGTAAAAGTATATTATCTTTAAACCAAGGTTTATAAGATAAAGGTACTGTGGAAATACTACCATCTACACCACTGGGTAATAGTTCAGCTAAAATATTCACCAGCCGTAGAGTATAGTCTAAACGCTCTGATTTAGACCAATCTGGTGCATAAACTTGGTCTTTAACTACTTGGGAATGAAATCCACCGTAGGGAAAGCCATTCAGGGTAAATATGTATAAGTCATGTTTTTTAAGCCATGATTTTAAGTTATGTAAATTACTATTTTTAAGTAGTTCTCTGGTTGCTATATCTGCTAAACGTAAGCCAATTCCAAAAGGTTTTTCTGGTGATAATTTGGCTTTTAAGGGGGGTATATATTGCTTGAGGTTTACAAAAACTTTTTCCCATTCTTCACCGGGATGAATATTGGTGCAGTAGGTTAGATGAATGTTATTGTTTGAGGTGATTCTCATATTTTTTATCTCACGCAGAGCCGCAGAGGCGCAAAGAATTATGGTATTGTTATTGGTTGGCTAAGAGAAAAATTGCTTTCCTGTATAAGGATAAGTCTAGTTTATTTATTTCTATTCCCTGACCAATGTTTTGTAAAAGTATTAGCTGTAATTCACCTCCTATATGCTCCTGAAACTCTAATAAACCTTTAAATATACATCGAGAGTTTTTTAGTTCCTCAAGTTCTTCGCTTAGTTCAGGTACGTATAAGTCAAATCCCAATGCTTTTAAAGTCTTAATTATTCGTTTCCATTGGACTTGCGGAAGTGTTCCCAATAAATATGAATAAGTACTATCCAATGCTATACCAATTGCGACTGCTTCTCCGTGACGCAAGTTATAATTGGTAAGGTTTTCTAATTTATGAGCTGCCCAATGACCAAAATCTAATGGACGAGATGAACCCATTTCAAAAGGGTCTCCTCCCTTGGCAATATGTTCTAAATGTAGCTGAGCACATCGATAAATTACTTGCTGCATAGCTTTCATATCACGGTTTGCAAGTGCTTTTGTGTTTTCTTCTAAAAACTCAAAAAATTTCGCATCTTTAATTAAAGCTACCTTCACAGCTTCAGCAATTCCAGAGCGCCAATCTCGGTTATCTAAAGTGTGCAAAAAATCAAAATCATTCAATACTGCATAGGGTGTAGCAAATGTTCCTAAAAAATTCTTTTTACCAAAAGCATTAATTCCATTTTTAACCCCTACTCCAGAATCATTTTGCGCCAAAACTGTTGTTGGAATACGAATAAGTCTAATTCCTCGGTGAGCAGTTGCAGCAGCATATCCCACTAAGTCTAATACTGCTCCACCCCCAATCGCTAATAAATAAGAGTGACGACACAGCCCAACATCATCAATTACCTGATGAATTTTTCCCAGCAAATTAATATCATTTTTGGCATCTTCTCCACCAGGAACTATCATTGGTTCCGCAACTAAAGTAAACACATCTGAGTAATGCTGACTATAAACTTTTAACTGTTTAATTAACTCATTCCAAAACTCTAACAATCCAGAATCCACAACAGCAATTACTTTCCTAGGTAATACTTGCTCATTACCCCCAATTACATTTGCCAGCAAAGAATTTTCTAATTCAAAAATCCCATTAGTAAAACACACTTCATATTCAAAAGAAACCGAAATACTTTGATTTATCGTTAAAAAATTACTCTTAGTACTTCGACAAAAATCAACTACAGTATTGTTACTCATATACAAAAAGCTCCATAAATTCTTTGCGTCTTTGCGCCTCTGCGTTGAGTTAACAACCCCTAACTCACAGCAAAAAATCGCGCCAAAGACATCGAAAAACCAAGCAAAACTAACACCAAAATCCCATATAAAAATCCAGCAAAACCAGCAGCAATCGTCGCATCTAAAATAATTAACGATATAACTCCCGAACGAACTGCAGCAAAAATATTTTCTGCAGTAGGTGTACTCGCAGCTTTCACAAAAGGAAGCAATACTCGCAGCGCAAATAATAACAAAAACGGTAACGCAACCAAAAGTTGATAATTATTCAAAAAACCCAAACCCAAAATTGCTGTCATTACTACACAAAGCATTACAACCGCAATAATACCAGTACTAGTTTTACCTCCATGAACCTCACCCCGGCTTAAAGTAGTAATAGCAGCAATATAAATAATAGGAATCAAAGCCAGAAACCAATATTCTTTTACTATCACCGGATTAACACTTACACCCAGTAATAAATTACAGCCACGACAAATACCCATATTTAAAGGGCCAAAAAACGCTTGATGTTTTCCTACCGCATCATAAAATAAAGCAGCCAAAGCAATACTAAAAGCTAAAATTCCGCTGAAAAACGAAACTTGAAATGCAGCCGCAATACCAACGCTCAAAAGTAAACTTCCTAATAAAGTCGCTCCAACAAGAGATACTCGACCACTAGGAATAGGACGCTCTGGTCGTTCCTTTGCATCTAGTTCAGCATCAAAAACATCATTAAAAACTATGCCACCTGCATATAAACCCGTAGTAGATAATAATAGCCACCCTACAGAAAAAATTATGCCTTGATTCATAAGGGCAAAACAACCTGAAGCTCCAAAACCAGCTAAAATATCTGCCCAAGCAGTGACAATATTAGCAGGTCGCATTAACTGTAGATACGCCCAAAAATTACTACTTTTTATAGTCGTACTATTCATAATTAAATATCTTTAGAAATTAATTATACGTTCAGCAAAACCTTTAGTAGAGACGCGATTAATCGCGTCTCTACATGTCTATTCAATCAACGCATAACTTTGCTTAGAATCAACCACAGGTTTTTGCCCCCGCAGTACTGAATTACCACTAAATAATTGTCTTTGGTCGATAGGTAATGGGTTAAGCCAATCTGACTCTTTCATTTGACCACTTTGACTATAAGCTACAAGAGCATTTTCATAACAAACAGCTCGTACATGAGATTCTGGAATTCCGCGTTCTAACATCAATTGAGCTGTCTTAGGTACTGCTAAAGGGTCGCTAACACCCCAATCAGCACTACTGTCTACAATAATTCGCTCGCATCCATACTGACGAACAACTTCCACCATTCGAGCATTTCCCATTTTGGTAGATGGATAAATAGTAAATGCAGCCCAGAAACCTCTATCCAAAACTTCTTCAACTGTCTCTTCGTTGTTGTGGTCAACAATTACTCGTTCAGGTTCTAAACCATGTTCTAGACAAACATCCATACTACGGCTAGTTCCAGCTTTTTTATCACGATGGGGTGTATGGATTAACACCAGCATTTCTAATTCTTTAGCAAGTTCTAATTGTAAGCGAAAATATTTATCTTCCGCAGGTGTCATGTCATCGTAACCAATTTCACCAATACCAACTACACCCTCTTTACAAGCATATAAAGGTAAAAGTTCCATTACCTGTTCTGCTAATGGTTCATTATTGGCTTCCTTAGAATTCAAACCCATCGTACAATAATGCTTAATACCAAATTGTGCGGCTCTAAATCTCTCCCATCCCACCAAACTACTAAAATAATCTTGAAAAGAACCGATATTAGTACGAGGTTGTCCTAACCAAAATGCAGGTTCAATTACAGCAACAATACCAGCATCTCGCATTTTTTCATAATCATCAGTAGTGCGAGAACTCATGTGAATATGTGGGTCAATGAACATCATATAAAATACCTTTCTTTAAAATTTGCTCGAGACCTTACATATCTCTACTAACCGCCAAAGTTCAGGAGGGACAGCACGTTTGGCACTTTGACGTTCCCTAGCGTAATCAATTAGCATCTTTGCTAATTCAGGATTAGCGCGTTTTTCCAATCCTTGAATTGAATGCAAAGGACTACCAACAAATAAAGCCTTTAATATCATCTGGTTCCATGCAAGATTATCAAAATACTCTGCTGGATAAGGATTTTTTAAAGCTACGGCATTAAAGACAGCTACCATATTACTGCGAACACCTTCAGCAGCACGAAGATGGAGTTTTTCTGGATAACTAAGAAGCGGTAAAGCTTGGTAAAGTGTTACTAATTCTGCCACATCCGCAGCAGAAAAAACTCGCTCTAATGTTTGCAAATATTTTTCAGAATCATTATTTGGTAAACTCAATAATAATAAAGTACGCGCTGCTTGGTCTACACTCCATTGATTAGGAAACCAACCTGGTCTTAGCTTGGAAGAAATCTCTAAATCTTCTTGTACCAGATTTAAATCATTTTTACCTGTATAACGAGGCACAGTACTAAAAGTAGTAAAAAAGATTTTTTCGTTAGCACCGCTAGCAATTTTTTTGGTCTTTTCATCAAGCCAAATTAAAATTTCGTGCGACACATGTAATGCAACCCAGCGACGTAGTAAATTTATTCGCCGAACATTTGTAAACTCTAAAGAATTTATATTAATCATATATCAAACCCCATAGGTTCGTAGTTGGGCTTTAGCCCCAATTTTAGATACAGGAATTCCAGTTTTGGTTCAATGCATTAGGGTTTTGGTTCAATACATTTGGGTTTTGCTTTAATACATCAGGAAGCTTGGCGCTGAAGCGCTACTACGAACCTGTGAAGAAGTCTTGGATATTTTCAAACTCTTGTATTAATGCATTTCTGTCTTTCCGTGCAACCAAATCAGCCAGATGAGTATAGGTTTTAGCCAACGAACAAATCGCCTGACATCTTTCCTCTGTTGCCAGCATGATATCAGCCCACAGGTGTGGACTTTGGGCTAACAACCGATTAACGATATCAATTTCTTGTCGATAGCTGGGACTGGACATAGACAGGCTGCGATTTATATCAATTCTCTCTTGTGCTAAGAAAAAGCCTAGACAAAATCGAGAAAAATGCTGAGTTGCCTGAATTACGACCATCATCCGGTCGTGTTCTTCGGGTGTAGAAAATATTAATTCGCTATCTTGCATCACAAAAAAGTCTAGTATCCATTGGAATACTTTGTCACCTCTCCCAGGACATACAACTATTTTCTGTCCAAAGAAAGATTGAATACTCGGACCAAACATAGGATGCAATCCCATAACTGGACCACAATGATGTTCCAGCATTGCTTTAACTGGTTCAGTTTTTACACTAGTAATATCAGCAATTGCCGTATTTGGGGTCAAATATTTAGCAGCACGTTTAATAACATCTACCGTATATTCAATTGGGACAGAGACCAAAACCAGTTCTGTTTGACCCAAAAGTAAATTAGCATTATCCCAATCGTGATGTCCGAGAACACTTACTTCATGACCAGCAATTGATAACTGTTGAGTAAAGAATTTTCCCATTCTTCCCAGTCCACCAATTATGGTTATCTTGCGATGTCTAAAATTATCACTTTGCATAAATTACTGTTTAATCAGTTTTTCTACTGGCAAAGTAGAGGTTTGACTTGCTATCACATCTGCAAATAATTCTTCGTATTGCTGTAAAGCTTGTTCAAAAGAGTAACGTTCTATAGCAAACTTTCTACCTTGTTCTCCTAGCTTTTTGACTTTCGCTGGATTGGTATACAAATTCAGAATAGCAGATGCTAAAGCGTCAGATGATTCTGGCTCAACAACTATACCACCACCACTTTTTTTAACAGCACGGGCTGCCGTTCCATTACTAGGAACTGAAGCTATTATAGGACGACCACTTGCCAGTAAAAGTGGTATCTTGGAAGGCATATTAAAAGAAATGACGTTGCGTTTTTGTAAAATTACTCCCACATCAGCAGCAGCTAGCATTTCCGGGAGTTTTTCTCTTGGTTGTAATGGTAGAAGTACGACATTATTTGCTTTATGAACTTGGCAATATTGCTGCAATTTTTCTAACGCTTTTGATTCTCCTGCAATTACAAAGGCTATTTCTGGAATATGAGTTAGCTTGCTAGCAGCCTCAATTAGTGTTTCTAGTCTTTGTGTTAGAGCAATATTCCCTGAATACAATATAACAAATTTATCATCAACTTTATGGATTGTTTTCCAAGAATTATAATTTTTTGGTAGAGGACGGATAAAATTTACATTTACCCAATTGGGTATACAAATAATTTTATTCTTGGGTACTCCCTTTTTAATTAAATTTTCTACAAATCCCTCCGCAATAACACTAATTGTATGTGATGTTTTATATGCAAATTTTTCTGTAATTTCTAATATTCTAATCATCCATTTGTTAGTCAGCAAGCCTACACGCACGGCTGCTTCTGGTAAAATATCTTGTACATTCAAGACAACTGGACAATTATATATAGCACCTAACAAAGCAGCGGGAAGAGATACAAGTAAAGGTGGAGCAGTCAAAAGAATTACATCTGGTCGCCAACCATTAAGTGCTTGCGGTAAACTACTAAAAACAAAGCTTAATTCCAAAAAGAGTCTATCTAACAAATTTGGTTGAGATTTAATTCGCAGGTAACTACGTTGAATAACAACACCATTTTTCTTTTCTGTCAGATACCATTTACCTCTATAATCCTCGTATATTTGCCTCTCTGGATAGTTAGGCATACCCGTTATGACACGAACAGAGTGACCCCGTTTTACTAGTCCTTCTGCTAGTTCGGTCATTAAGGGAGCAATGCCAATTAGTTCTGGATAATAGTTGTAAGAATAAATAAGGATTTGCATGGACTGTCATGGAATCGGTGGGTAAGGAATTAGAGAACTCCAAAAAATAAATTCTTAATCTTGCATCTTGTGGGGTGGGCATCCTTGCCCGCCCTTGTTTAAAGATGGATTGTATCTCTGTCTAAAGATGGATTGTATCTATATCTAAAGATGGATTGTATCTCTGTCTAAAGATGGATTGTATCTCTGTCTAAAGATGGATTGTATCTATATCTAAAGATGGATTGTATCTATATCTAAAGATGGATTGTATCTCTATCTAAAGATGGATTGTATCTCTGTCTAAAGATGGATTGTATCTCTGTCTAAAGATGGATTGTATCTATATCTGAGGACGGGCTGGAAGCCCATCCCACAAGAGAAAGAAAAATTGGAGAAATTAGACAGTGACTTTTTCTATCTCAATCTTTGGAGAGATGACAGACATCACCTTGGCTTTTTGATTTTTTCTTAATTTAGTTGCCGCAGCACCCACACCCAACAATGTAAGACCTAATATTGATGTTGGCTCAGGTACTTTTTGTGACTTCCCTTTTGCAACATTCAATACTTGAACGCGACCTTGGAAGAAATCACCTACGTAAAGTTTACCGTCTTTGTAGCTTGTGCCACCCGTCCAGTTAAATGAACCTGGTTTCAGGTCAAGAGGGTTACCAAAAGGTGGTTCTCCTTGTTTGGGAGGTGGTACAACTTCTCCAGATGAGTTACGGGCAGGTTCGCCATAAGCTGTGAGAAATTTACCTGTTTTATCAAATACCTGGACGCGGCTGTTGATAGAATCTGCCACATAGATATTTTCTTGCTCATCTACTTCTAGACCTATTGGCTGATTAAACTCTCCAGGTCCGGTGCCTTGTTTGCCAAATGTCAAAATAGGTTGACCCTCTGGATTAAGTACCTGAACGCGGTTGTTAAACTGGTCACTCACAAAGAAATTGCCACTGACTGGAGAAATTCTTAAACCTGCTGGTCCTTGAAACTGTCCAGGTGCGGTACCACTGCTGCCAATGCTACTAAGTAGCTGACCGTCCGGGGTATATTTATTGATTTTGTCGCCGCTAAAATCCCCTATGTAAACATTGCCAGTTTTGTCAAATGTCACACCGGATGGACCAAAGAAAGCCCTACCTGGTTTAAGACCACCAAATTCACCAAACGAGTTAATAAAGTTGCCTTTGGGGTCATAGACATTAACACGATTGTTAAAAACGTCACCCACATAAAGATTACCAGTATTTGGAGAAAATTCTAGAGCTGATGGCTCATCGAATTCTCCTACACCTTTGCCACCTTTACCAACAGCCCCAATGTAAGCACCGCTTTTATTGTATATTTCGACTTTATTACCAATGTTTGGGTTAAAACTGCCGTCAGGGTTTAAACCACGACCATTACTGACGTAGATATTCCCGGTTGATTCCTGCACCGTTATACCCTGAGGAACAAAGAGTTCTCCAGGACCGAAGCCTGGTTTGCCAATCTGACTATCGTAAGTCAAAGTGACTGCTTGGGATTGTGTTGCAGTTGCCAAAACCATGAATCCGGTACTGACAAGCCCTATCGAGAAATTTTGTATCATTCCCATGTTTTTTCCAAGTCTAGGTAAAATTTGCCTTGAGTTTGTCTTGTCTTTTTGCTTTGTCTGGTGCGATATCAGCCTACAGAAGTAAATAACTAATATTTATTTCCACAGAAAATATTTCTTTATACGCGAGTAGGTGCTTCTTTTTACGGAAGCACGCTCGCAACAGAAATAGTGACATCGCGAACCAAGCCTTTTTAAACAGCTGTTTTTACCTTGGTTGCATCTTTGCGTTTGCGTTTATTTAGTGAAGTGACACCTAAGGCTCCAGCTACTATTAAACTAATTACAGAAGTGGGTTCGGGAATTTTCTTTCCTGCTTTCGGGTCAATTCTAATAATTTGCCCAGTTTCTGCAAGTCTGGCTCGGTTGGCTATAAGCAAAGTACCATCTTTCGGGTCAAATGTTAAACCAGAACCTACTTCTAATCCATTGCCGCTCCAAATAGTTGAACGAGTGCCATCTTTGCCAATTTTGATTAATGAACCACTAATATCACCCGTAACCACACCACCCTGTTGAATGCCTTTCCATTCTGACTGATTCATATGTTGCAAGGCGTAAAGATTACCTTCTTTGTCGTATGCAACACCAGTCAGTTGCGTGAAACCATCTGCAATTACTTTTATATTGCTCAAATTATTGGGGTCAACGCTAAAGATACGCGCTTTGTTTTCTGGGTAAGGAAAATAAGTGTATTCGCCTACTGTTAAGGTTCCATCTGGAGCATTCGCAATTGCAGTAGGTACAGATTGGAATGAAATGGGAAAAGCCTGCGTTCCCGATGGGTCACTTACTGAGTTTCCTGGGGGTGGCCCAGATGGAGTGTCTGTCTGACCTGTAGATGCAAGTAGTTGTTGTTGAGCTTCTGCTGATGGAGGAATAGATGGGAATTGTAGTTCGCTTCTATCAATTGGTCGTGTAGGAAAAGCAGCTACATTTTTAATACCACTACCATCGAGTCCTACAGAATATATACTGTTTCCACCTCCATCGACTACATAAGCGGTATTACCGATAATGTTCATCGCGTAGGGGTTACTGATTACATCAGTACCATCGAGATTATTTTTGATTTCGTATGATGCAAGGTCGGCGATACTTGTTAGCGATTTGGTGTTTAAATCAACTTTCAGTAGTTGTCCAAGTAAAGGGGTTTTTAGTACGGTCTCACGGGTCTCTGGGTTACCCGCATAACCCATTAAAAGATATGCATCGCCTTTACTGTCAAATTTAATATCCGCTGGACCAGCCCCTTGTTCTCCAGAAGGTGTTAATGCTAGAGATGGAAGGTTGGAGAGTATAGTTTCTTGTTTCCCATCTGGTGTAATTTTTATTAAACTGCCTGTATTACCAGCGCATAAAGGGATAAATTGAGAACTAGGTGATGGTATACATCTGCCGTCTTTTCCGTCACCTCCTCGGCCTGTTTCTGCGATGTAAAGGCTACCGTCTGGGCCAAAAGCGGTACCTCGTGGGTTATCAAGTTTGTCGGATACTACGGAAAGAGTTGCTGCTTTTGTCGCTTTTGGTGCCAAAATTATGGCAAGAGAAAGTGTCAAAAATGTAAGTGTTAAGTGCTTTAGTTTCATGTCTGGCAAATATGGTATGAGTACTGTTGGAAAATTCACACGCAGAGACCTAACCCCCCTTCCCCCCTTCCCTATGAGGGAATGGGGGTTTTAAAGCCTCTCTCCTCTTAGGGGAGAGGTTTGGAGAGGGGTCTTTATTCTTGTTTTTGGTTAACAAGGTGATACTGGAAATACTGATGATTATCAGACCTAGGGTAGAAGTTGACTCAGGGACAGATTTTCTATTATCAAATTTAATTACTTGTCCTTGTCCTGGAAGTCCACCTTTATTGACAACATAAATGTCACCATCTGACCCTATTGTTAGGGAGGTTGGTGCTATTAGCCCGTCACCACTCGCAAGAGTTGTGCGGTTACCATTGGGAGCTATTTTGATGAGAGAACCATCAAAGTTACCTTTCCAACCTGATTCGTTTGCGTACTGTAAGGCATATAAATTGCCTTCGGTATCAAAACTTAAGTCGGAAAGTTGTGTAAAGCCATCAGCGTAAATTTCTGGCTTGCCGTTTTCACCGATTCTGTAAATTTTTGCGGCTTTTTCTGGAAAAGGGAAGCCAGTGAATTCACTTACATAATAAGCCCCATCGAGTCCTTTTGCAACAGCTGAAGGTACTGATTGAACTGAAAATTCTGATGGTGGTACAACAGCATCAGAAGTTGGTACTCTTGCAGAATCAAAAGCAATAGCGTTTGAGTTAGGAAATATAGGATTTGTTATAACTTGATTGGGAATTGTGGCAAGTTCCCTAAGATTACTCCCATCGATACCTACACTCAGCACGCTATTACCACCAGCATCAACGGCAACAAAATTATTACCGTCTAATATGAAATCTAAGGGATTACTTACTACATCACCTTTATCAGGATTATTAGTAAGTTCATAGCTAGCGAGGTCAGCAATATTTTTCCAGGAATTGGTATTAAAATCAGGTGTAATAATTTTTCCCAAATCATTGCTGCCTAAAGCATTACGTAAGTTAGGATTTGCCGCATATCCAAGCAAAATATAAGGCTTACCTGTGACATCAAATTTGATATCATGAGCACCAGCAGCTTGGGTTCCATCTGGTAATGCTAAAGAAGGTAATCCTGTTAGTATGCGTTTGGATGTATTGTTTTTAATTTGCGTTATCGCACCACTAGAACCATAACATAAGTTGTTACCTTGGGCGCTGGGGGAAGGAACACAAGCACCATTTCCCCCAATACCAGCTTCTGTGACATACAAACTCCCATCAGGAGCAAAGCTAATACCTTTAGCATTGTCCAATCTGTCAGCAAGCACAGAAAAAGTTGCTGCTTTTACTGATTTTGTACCAGCAAAAATAGCAATCATAAATGTGATAAACGAGAGCAGAGTTTGTTTGTATTGCATTTCTATTTATTCATCATTAATCAATAGATTTTAGATTTTGGCGGATATTTAAAATCTAAAACCCAAAATCTAAAACCCAAAATCTAACAGTAAAAATTTAAGATTGTCTAACCACTAAATACTATTGGCTGACAACTAATTCCTCTTGAGTCCGTGGTACGTAACTCATACCCCGGTCAAAGGATTGTAAATTGCCTGCTTTGGCTTCCAACATTCGTTTAATGTTCATATTTTCAGCTCCAAAATCTTCAATTTGTAATTTGCCATAACGTTGAGGTTTACCTACTTTCCAAAATGTAATTCTGTGTAAGATAAAGCCAGGAGCTTCTGGGTCAGCAAATGCATAAGAAGCAGGGATTAGTAGTACTGGTGAACGTTGATAAAACCCATACTCAGGATAAAAATATTCTTGCTCCAATAAATAATATTTACTGGAATGATGCAAATTTTGTGAAATTCTTAATTTTCGGTCATATTCATCAATAAATTCGCCAGAAGAGTGAGAAATTTCTCCTACAGGTCGTACTAGATGTGCCCATTCATTAATATTTTGTAAGTTCGCTAAATACTCTACTGCTATTTCAATTGGAGCATCAACATAAATAGTGTCAGTATCAATATAATAGCGTCCTGTCGCAGCTGCTATGCGCCCTGACTTACGCTCTAAATTAGCTTTTAAAGAACGACATTCAGAAGTATGTACAGTATGAATCCCCTGCATAATCATCTGAGTTTGTCGCCTGGGGTCCACAAAGCTTAACCAATGAAAATATACTCCTTCCTCATCAGTTCCAGGCTCTATATAATCGGGAGGAAACAACAAAACAGGGTAAACTTGGAAATATTGATTGTACTCAAATCCGCAATGCCATTCAATACCATAAAAAAGCGAATTTTCTAATTTTTTAACATGATAGTAAAGATTTTTGTGGTAGCCGGAAGCAGTTCCAATCCAAGTATCCTCATCAACTTGTTCCTTCATCCGACTAAACAGCGTCCATTCATCCAGATTTTTTAAACTGCAAAGATACTCAAAAGCAGTCTCTGGAGAAGTAGCGATATATGCTGATGTTGCAAACGTATTTTTTTCCATTGTTTACTCCTTAATATAGCAACTTATAACTACACACGTACTAATTCTTTAGCTTTTAGCTTTCTAGCGCTTATGATTCTGTCCTCTGCCAATTGTTTAGCAGCATCGTTAGTAGTAATTTTTTTATGCTGAGCTAATGTGAAAATAGCTAACAAAGTGTCATAGATACCATTTATTTGCTGAAAAACTTTCTTTTCGTCATAACCAATCATTTCGTTATAAACATTAATAAGTCCTCCAGAATTTATCACATAATCTGGACAATAAAGAATTTGTTTTTCTGCCAGCATCATACCATGAATGATTTCGTTATCAAGCTGATTATTGGCAGCACCAGCAATAATCGTAGCTCGGATATTAGGAATAGTATCGCTATTTAAAATTCCACCAAAAGCACAAGGAGAAAATACATCTACATCCAAAGAGTAAATTTCATTCGGTTCAACAATCTTTGCTCCAAAAAGACGTTTAACTTGTTCTGCTTTTTCTGAATTTACATCAGTAACATAAAGGCTAGCTCCATGTTCATGCAAATACTGACAAACATTTTGACCAACATTTCCTAAACCTTGAACTGCAACTTTTAATCCTTTTAATTGTCCCGCTTGTAAACGAAATTGTGCTGCTGCTTTTATTCCTTGAATAACTCCCCAAGCAGTAACAGGAGCAGGACCACCAGATTTTTCTTCTACCCCTACTACATGTTTTGTTTCTTTATTAATCACCCTTATATCTTGAGGAGTAAGATTCATATCTTGACCAGTAATAAATCTTCCTTGAAGACTTTCCACAAAACGTCCATAGGCTCTTAACAAATCTTCAGTCTTATGCTCTGGTTTAGCAATAATAACTGCCTTACCTCCACCGACGGGAATATTAGCACAAGCAGCCTTATAAGTCATACCACGACTAAGGCGTAACGCATCCTTTAACGCAACTTCCTCGTTAACATAAGGTAATAATCTTGTTGCTCCCATCGCTGGTCCAATGCTTGTATCATGAATAGCAATTATTGCTTTAATATCAGGGTCTTTGCCATGACAGAAAAGAACTTGCTCGTGACCCATTTCATTAACAGTTTCAAATAGCTTCACCCGTAACTCCTTGTGGTTGACAGTTGACGGTTGACAGTTGACAGTTGACGGTTGACGGTTGACGGGGGAACACTCTATGTCGCATAGCTTCTAATACCTAAGTAAAAACAATTGAGCAGTCAACAGTCAACAGTCAACAGTCAACAGTTAACAATCAACAACAAATTAAACATTTGGAAAGGAAATCTGTTCTGTAGAAGTTTTAGTACTAATCGTTGGTTTCACTCCTTGGACAGCCAAACCTTTATTGCGTCCTTTGGATGGAGCTGGAACATCAGCATCAATAAGGACATCAACAATAAAAGGAACTTTAGCCGCCATAGCTATTTCTAATGCTGCGTAAATATCAGACTCTTTGTTAACGCGAATACCATCAGCACCCATACCACGAGCAATCATCACAAAATCGGCTTCCGGAATTGTCGCATCGGCTCCTTTGAGTCCCAACATTTTCATGCCTTGAAAACACATGTTATATCTGGCATCATTTAAGACAATCCAAACAGCGGGAATGTTGTATTTTACAGCGGTGTTGATTTCGTTATTCATCAACATTGCACCATCACCAGTAATTGCGACAGCTTTACCAGCACGAGCTTTGGCACTACCCAGGACTCCTGTAACAGCATGACCCATCGCTCCCACTCCAGTACTGACTCGGTAGCGATTTGTTTGATTAAAACGCAATAGATGACTTGACCAAGTAAAAGAGTTTCCCGACTCCCCTAAAATAACAGCATCACTCCCGTCAATAATCACTTCTTGGATAGCTTCCATCAGTACGTCTGGACGTACTGGAGAATTTGCGCCCCTTTCTATGTACTTGCGTTCCGGATTCGGTAACGAAGTAATCGTGCTTTGAGTTGGATGCTTAGGATAATATTCCAATACAGCCCGTAAGAAGGATTGAATATCAGCAATCACGGGAAAAACTTCAACATTTGGATATGCAACTCCTGGAACTTCAGGGTCAATATCTACATGAATAAAACCACCCTTCGGAACCAAATCCGAACCCCAAAAAGATGTAGGTTCACCAAGACGAGTCCCTAAAACCAATGTATATAAAGGTTCATGGTTTTCCATATAGCTCATGACAGAAGCATGACCACCTAAACCAGTAACCCCAACAAACTGAGGATGGCTTTCCGGAAAAATACCTTTACCACGAGGAGAACACATAACAGCAGCACCTGTTATTTCCGCAAGTTGACGAATTTCCTCTGCGGCATTTCTAGCACCAAAACCAACCCAGATAGCAAAATTTCCCTGGGAAAGTAACTCAACAGATTTAGCAACAGCTGCACTGGAAGGTGTTACCACAGAGCGAGAAACATTTAAATTTGGTAACGAAATATCCGTCATCAAACTTGTTTGAACAGCAGTCGGAATACTCAAATGAGCAACAAAGCCACCTGGTTTAGATAAACCACAAGCGAGTTTACGGAAAATTTGTGGTAGCTGTGCAGCGGATTCAACAGTAGCTGCGTAGTTGAACAAAGCTCCTGAAGTAAAAATTCCACTACTTGGTAAAGTGCCGGTGCAGGTTTCTTGAATTGCCCAACGTCCACGCTGTGCAGCAGTAGTACAAGCTGATAAGAAAATTACCTTAGCACCTTCACCTTGTGCCGCAAATAACCCAGTAAGAGCATTAGTAATACCAGGTCCAGCTGTTGTAAATACTACTGTAGGAAGATTACTAGCAAAATAAGCTTCAACTGCAGCAAAAGCGGCTCCTGCTTCATGGCGAAAATTCAAAACTTGCATGGAGCTATTAGAAAGAGCACCCCAAAGAGTCGCCATAGCACCACCTGCAACACCATAAACGCATTCAGCCCCTAAACTTTCCAACATTTGGGCTATTGCATCGGCAACGGTAAATGTAGCGGCATTTTTATTGTTATATATATTACTTTCTGGCAAATTACTTTCTGGCAAAACAGCAGTTGATTTTCTAGAGCCGTTTGCTGGAAACACCTCGTGTTCCTTAACACTAATAGTAGCTGGAGAGACGGTGTAATCTTGGGTCATTACTATTACGTACTTTGAAAAAATTGTAGAGAGTACCGTAAATTTAATCACTCAAGCTGCGTGATAGCAGTGGAAATTATCATGCAAAGGCTGATTTCTAACATTTACTCTGACTCAGCTTGGTTGATTCTTCTAACGGTTAATTAGTGATTTATGTCACACAAAACTTATTTACTATCCATAGTCAGTAGTTAAAATAAACTAATTCACTACCCACTACAATTGACCATAATTAAGGTTGTGCTTATAGAAACAAGAATAGGTGAAATAAAAAGGTATTTACAATGAAGAATCTTTTGATTCACTTGTCAATTCTTTGTACTTTTTTTGTCATGACTCCAAATAAAACTGACAGGCGGTTAATACGCTTATAACTGCTGCTAATTAGCTGCATTTTTTAGTATAATACTATACAGATTTCTAAGTATTGCGAACAGGTGAAGTAGCAATTTTGTGACAGAGACAGAATTACAATAACAAACATTTGTATCACACTTAAACACTAATCAAATCCAAAATAGTAATTTTCTTAATCTTTACTCTACCCCTTTTAAATAGAGACCCAAGGTACGCATTTTAAGGGTTCCAGATATTTTTATACATATTTACTCTTCTTCTGTGCCCACCTTGATTAAGTCTGCCTACCTCTTTTGATAGATGCCGAATTTTTTATACAGCCAATAGTCACTCCTCTGATAGATGACTGTATCAATTAGTATGGTGTTAAATTTCCAAGGGAGTAAATTGATAAATATGAATTTCTGATGAAATTTATGATTGAAGGCTATTACGTTAAAAAACTTGTTTAATTTTCATCGAATTTCTGTAAACTAGGAATGATTCATGAGCTAAAAATAAGTTTCATAAATTGGAGGGATAACCTAATTAATGATAAAAGGCTAGAGGGTGTAACCATTCCTGAGGCAGGTACATCTATGAATTTTGAGTTTGATATCTTAAATGAGTTTGATTCTGAACCAGGACTACAACCACTAAATGAGTTAAATTTTGCTGATTTTCTCATAAATAATGCTGTAGATGCTAGTTTTTGCGTAGAAGTAGAGGGTCAGTTTATTTATGTCAATAATGCAACCTGCTTGATGACAGAATATTCTCGTGAAGAACTACTCACAATGACACTACAGCATATAGAAATAGATTGTTCAACAGAAATTTGGTTAGAAAGATGCCAAAAGCTCAAACACGGAAAACCATTTTCTATAAAAAGTTGTTACTATACAAAAGAAGGTAATGCAGTACCTGTGTTTGTTACCTTAAATTATGTAAAATCCCAAGAAAAAGAATTTATTTGCGGTTTTGCCAAACTGCAACCAAATAAGGTAGTAAATATAAAGGATAAAACTAATAGTACTTCACGACCATTACCAGATAAAAAAGTATCTGCTGAATATAAAAAGAAAGAAGCAGAGTTAGAAAATTCACTATCTATATTGCGTTCTACCTTAGAATCATCTGCTAACGGTATTATGGCAATTAATTTTGAGGGAGATATTTTGTATTGTAATCAGAAGTTTATCAAGATGTGGGAGATTCCTACATCTTTAATTATTCATAAAAAATGCCCTCGCTGCAAAATTTTTTTTCAAAGCAAAGTTAAAGACCCAAATACTTTTTTAAGAATAGTCTGGGAAATTTCTGGTCAATCTGATTTTGAAAGCTATGACAATATAGAACTAAACGATGGTAGGACATTTGCTCACTACTCGGAACCCCAATGGGTTGATGGTAAAATTATTGGTAGAGTATGGAGTGTTTGGGATATTACTGAATCTAGAAGTACTGAAGAGGCTTTGCGACTAAATGAAGTGCGATTTCGCAGTTTAGCAGAAACAACAGAAGCTTCTATTTTTCTAATTCAAGGCAAGCAGTTATGTTATATCAATCCTGCGGGTGAGA
Source organism: Scytonematopsis contorta HA4267-MV1 (assembly GCA_019359035.1). Classification (GTDB taxonomy): domain Bacteria; phylum Cyanobacteriota; class Cyanobacteriia; order Cyanobacteriales; family Nostocaceae; genus Scytonematopsis; species Scytonematopsis contorta. Next base: position 32,476 of record JAHHIC010000071.1, read on the forward strand.
GAATTACTGGTTACACAAGAGAGGAATTATTATCTAATTTTGACTTGCGACAACTTATCAAAAATAAAAAATTAAGGTATGTTGATAATAAAGAAAATCAATTAGCTCGTTCTGAATACCGAGAAATGCAGATTTTGACCAAATACGGGGTCGAGCTTTGGTTAGGCTGTAATGTTAAAGTTATAAGTGGAGGTGTTGATTTTATTGGTCAAAACGTGGAATTAATTACAGCTATTGATATTACTGATTATAAACGGGCGGAATCAGAACTACATCTGGCTTTAGAACAAGCAAAACAACTTAGCGAACTGAGAGCACGTTTTGTTTCTATGGTTTGCCATCAATTTCGCACCCCCTTAAATGTTGTTTCATTTTCTAATAGTTTACTCAAAAAGAATGTTGGTCGATGGTCGCCCGAAAAGAAACTACCTTTAATTGAACGCATTCAAACTTCCGTACAACAAATCAGCCAATTATTGGATGAAATTTTATTGTTAGGTAAGGTTGAAGCCGCAAGTTTAAAGTCAGAAGCTGAGCCAATTGAATTGAATTGTTTTTGTGAGGATTTAATAGCAAAAATTGAGCTAAATCACATGCAAAGTCTTATTAAATTTAATCATGAAGAGAGTAACTTCATATTTCGGATAGATAAAACTTTACTAGGATTAATCCTGACAAATCTCCTGGATAATGCGATTAAATATTCACGGGGAAATAGTACTGTCAATTTTAGCTTGTATAACCAATCAAATGCAGCGGTTTTTAAGATACAAGATACAGGTATTGGGATTCCCGAAGCAGACCAAGAGAGGTTGTTTCAACCATTTTATCGGGGAAGTAATGTCGATAGTTTACCTGGTACTGGACTGGGCTTATCAATCGTGAAAACTCTTGTAGATTTACATGGTGGTGAAATATGTATTGAAAGTGAAGTGAATGTAGGTACGACTTTTACTGTTATACTGCCATCAATTGAATAATCTAAATCATTAATTAAACAACTTAGAAGTGATTAATCATTATGTACCAATCATCAAAAACAATTCTTGTCATCGAAGATGATATTACTACTCAAAGCCTCTATTCAGAGTTTCTTAAAGAGGAAGGTTTTGAAACTATTACTGCTACAAGTGGTATAGATGGGATTGAGAAAGTAAAAAAGAATTTACCAGATTTGGTAATATGCGATATCTTAATGCCAGATTCTAATGGATATGATGTTTTGTCCGCTCTACAAGAAGACCCAGTAACAGCAATTATACCATTTATTTTTCTTACTGGCTGCGACAAAAAAACAGACCTTCGTAAAGGAATGGAATTGGGAGCAGATGATTACTTAACTAAACCATTAACTGTACAAGATTTAATCAAAGCAGTAAATGCCAGATTTTCTAAACAAATTCTTCTACAAAACTGGTGCGCTAATTATTCACAAAAACTTTCACCACCAGCACCCACAGAAATAATTACAACTAATACAACTGAATCCATTTACCCATTCTGTCCTCAATTAAAAGAAGTTTTTGACTATATCGAAGCCAATTATGACCAAGGTATTACCCTCTCTGATGTTGCCGGAGCTGTTGGTTACTCATCTGCTTACCTAACTCATCGGGTAGGAAAGGAAACAGGAGAAACTGTAAATGCCTGGATTGTTAAACGTCGTATGTCGGCTGCACGTTCTTTGCTAAAAAATACAGATTACACAATTGAAAGAATTGCGACCTCTTTGGGATATCAAAATTCTTGCCACTTTTCTAGACAGTTTCGTCAGCATCACGGTGTCCCACCTCAAACTTGGCGAAAAGAAAATTATTTGCAAAGTGCGGATATGGTTAGTAATATGCCCACTTTAGAACTCGCCTAGTTTGAAATTTCGTCATGTTTCCTAAATCATCCATAATGTGGAGACGTTACATGTAACGTCTCTACCTACCATATATTCCTGTGGTCATTATTATGAAGTACAAGCTGATATGTGGCGTTTAATTTTAGAAACAGCACAAAGATTAAATATACAAGTTTTTGCCACTACTCACAGTTGGAATTGTGTTAGTGCATTTCAGGAAGCATTAGAAAATCTAGAAGATAACAATTGTGGCAAATTATTACGCCTAGATTCTAAGTATGGGAAAATACGAGCCGTTGAGTATTTAGCTGAAGACTTAAAAATTGCTCTAAAGCAAAATATTGAGGTGCGCTAATGCCTAAAAAAAGTCAACCTCATCAGTTACTCGTTGAAGGTAAAAATGACAGACATGTTATTTGGGCTATTACGGCCAAGATATAAGAAATTTCTCATAAAAACTTCATACTAATTTCATTCTGAATGAGTATTCATTAATACAGGAAGTGAAGTTGAGCTTCAAAACACAAGCTGTCTCAACTCATACAGAATACTGAATTGATGCAATCCTTTTTTGGAGAATAAATATGGCAACTATAGTTGGTAACGATAGTGATAACCGTTTGAGAGGAACATCCAGTTCAGAAACTATTCGAGGAATAAATGGGAATGATATTCTAGAAGGTCTTGGAGGCAACGACACGCTTTTAGGTGGTAAAAATGACGATTACCTTTTTGGTGGTCTGGGTTCTGATACCTTATCTGGTGATGGAAATACATCGGCAAATATTCAACCTGAAAAAGGAAATGACATCTTAATAGGTGGAGCGGGTGCTGACAGACTACTTGCTTGGGGAGACGACATTCTCGTAGGAGGAGGTTCTAACGTATATGATGCTCAGTTAATCAATAACTTGCAAAATAACCCGTTCAGCAGTTCAATTACACGAGACAATCAGAGAGATACTTTTGTCGCTGTAAACAAGGATGGTGTTGGCTACACCTTGACTATTGCAGATTACGAGGTTGGTATAGACAGGGTTGACCTGAAGGGGTTTGGTGTCTTTGGTGTAGGTAATTTCCAAGAAATTCAGGATAAGGGAAATTTCTTTGAAGCCAAGACTTTTGAGGTTAATGGTGCAGAGCTTGTACTGCGAATTAATGTTGACCCCACGTCCCTAACTTACATTTAAGTTACATTATTTAATTTTTGTGCCGTAAATCCATCACTATACTGCAGGGTTAGTGATGGATTTTTCTATAGAGGAGGTAGATTTAGCAATGTTAACCTACAAATAGGATGCATTGAGTGCTATTGTACAAGTGGACTGCATTGGTGAAAGAAATGAAACGGGATAAAGTTTTAGAGATTATCGCCGCACATCGACAGCAGTTAGAGGCTATGGGGGTAAAATCTTTGGATTTATTTGGTTCAGTAGCAAGAGATGAAGCCTCATATGACAGTGATGTAGATTTTTTTGTGGAATTTAATCGTCCTGTGGGATTATTCGAGTTTATTGAAGTACGACTTTATTTAGAAGATTTATTAGATTGCCGTGTAGATATGGGTACTTTGGACACTTTACGAGAAAATTTAAGAGAACCTGTGCTTGAGGATGTTATTCGTGCCTTCTAGAGATTGGCGATTTAGGATTCTAGATATAGTACAAGCAGTAACTGCTATTCAGCAGCGTGTTAACACGATGACCTTTGAGGATTTTCGAGCGAATGAGACGCTTATAAAAGCGGTGTTATATGACTTTTTAATCATCGGAGAAGCTGCATTAAATATTCCCTCAGAAATTCAATTGCGCTATCCTCATATTCCCTGGAGAGTTATGGGTGATATGCGGAACGTTATGGCTCATGAGTATTTCCAAGTAAATTTGAGTATTATTTGGAGAACTATTGAAAATAATTTGACAGCGGTGTTGTTACAATTGCAAGAATTAATCGAGCTTGAAGGAATAGAAGAATAAAAATTAATGTACATTTTGTAATTTTACTTCACGTACCAATAAAAAATAAGTTATTGCCTCCAGAACTACGCAAGCTGATTAACATCTGGCAACTCCCAAAAAACTGAGCCACAATAGAGACTCATCGGGTGTTTGTCAGTCGGAAGAAAAACCTATGAAACTAGCGAAGCGCACAATCCTTTATTGTCAAGAAGGAAATTCAGATAAAGTATACGAAGTAGACCTATGCGAAATCAGCGAAGGTAAATACGTAGTCAACTTCCGTTACGGACGCCGAGGTACTACCCTTAAAGAAGGAGTAAAAACCACCACATCCGTAGACCTAGCACAAGCGCAGCAAATATTCAACAAACTAGTCGCAGAAAAAACCAGAAAAGGGTACAGCGAACAAAGCACCGCAACCCCAGTAACCGAACCAACAAAAACCCCACCCGTCATAGACCCAAACGCACGCAAACAGGCAATATTAAAACGTCTAGAAAACAACCAACCCAGCAACTGGAAATTAGAAAGAGCAATATGGCGAGCCGGAGAGCTTAAAATACAAGAAGCGACTCCCTTACTCTTAAAATTAATAGGAACAGGCGAACCCCTCAGAGACTATTGTATTGCTTGGTCACTAGGATATTGTGGTGGAGAAGAAACCATAGCCGCACTAATTCAGCTCTATCAAAAACCCTCATCCCCAGAATTTGTCAGTCGTATCTCCTTTGAAGCCCTTTTGAAATTAGCAGACGCTCCCACAAAAGCAGCTTTACAAAACGAGATGATAGAATTTTTGCCCCCACAGCTGCAACCCTTAGCGAGAAATGGTTCAGCAGAAGCCTTCGCAACAGAACTCAATAACTATTTACAACATAGCGACTACAAAAGCTTCGCAGTATTAGACAAAATTTATCAAATAGATAACCAACACGTCCGTCCAGCGCTACTAGATATTTTACGTACAGCACCCTTACAACCCAACTATTTTCAACGCATACGCCATACTTTTAAAATGGCAGAATATCGTGGAGACGCAGAAGTATTAGCGATTTTAGCTTACTGTTTTGAAAAAGTACCAGAAAGATTCGATAATTATGGGCAAAATAGAGCGCTTAATAAACGCCGTTTTACAGAAGACCTAAAACAACCCGACTCCAAAAAAGCATACAGCAAACAGACCCGCGAATATTTACTGCGTCGAATATGGCGTACCCTAAAAACATTAGGTGAAGATGGAGAAGCAGACTATGTAAAAATGACCGTTGCTATTTTGCTTCAACACCAAGACACAGACGCGGAAGGAATTAAAGATACAGTATACTACCGTTGGGAATATAGTAACCGTAGATATACCCGTATTGAAACGAGAAGAAACAGTTGGGACGCTTTCGCAAAATACACCATCCTCAATCACATTCTCTACGAAAACAGTCCCCGCTACGAATTAAAAACAAGCTCTCCAATATGGAGATGTCGCGAAAACTATAAACCTGGAGACCCAGAACCCACAGTTAGAGAAGAAGCATTCCCAGAACTTTGGGATAAACAACCCCAAGCACTTCTACAGTTACTTACCGAAAGTAACTGTCATCCCGTTCATCATTTTGCAGTCAAAGCATTAAAAAAATCAGTTAGCTTCTGTGCCTCTATCAATAACATAGACACAATCGTCCAACTACTCAATAAACCCTACGAAATCACAGCACAATTTGGCTTTGAAATCGCACAGCAAAATTATAACCCTCACGAACCCAACAAAAAACTAATCCTTGCTCTAGCAAATTGTCTCTCACAACAAGCAAACCAAACAGCACATCAATGGATAGAATCGCAACGAGAATATTTCTTACAAGATAACAACTTCTTAGTTGAATTAGTTTTTAGCAACCAAACAGAAACCCGTACTTTCGCTCGCAAACTGCTAAACACTTCCAACTTGAGTGAAACAGCAGCCAAAATAATCATCGGACTTATCATAGCCGAATTACAAACTCTACCAGAAGGACAAGGAGAATTAGCAAAAGACATCAGTCAAACTCTATTGTCAAGCTTCCCAACCCAACTACGCACCCTGGGATTAAGTGCAATTAACGACCTCTTAAAAAACCCGCTCCTAGAAATTCAAGAACTAGGCGTCAATATATTATTAAACCACGAAACTAAAGCCGAAAACTTACCCCCACAAATCATAGAATCCCTACTCGCATCACCCCAAGAACCACTAAGAATTCTCGGTATCCGCTTATTTGGGCAACAACCAGACGCAAAACTAATCGCAGAAAGCACATTAATTATAGCAATCGCCATCAACCCCAACCCAGAAATCCGTAACGCCATAAAACCAATCATCCAACGTCTAGGAGCAAACCACCCAACATTCACTAGACAAATAGCCTCCGAATTTATCGAAATTTTACTTTTACCAGAAAAACACGAAGGAGTCCACAGCTTCATCCAACAACTACTGCGTTCAGAATTACAAAATTGGATGACAAGCATACCCAAACAAACAGCCTTACAACTACTCAAAAACAAATCAACAGTAGCACAAGAACTCGGAGGCTTAATACTAGCAGCAAACCACCAAAGCTGGACACCAGAATTTACCACTAGCGAAATCGTCAAACTCGCCGACCATGAAATAGTAGCAGTACGACAAGCAGCCCAACAAATGTTTTCACAAAACTTACAACGACTGCGTACAGACCAACAAGAAATGCTAGACGCAGTAAAAATATTAGAAGCAAAATGGCAAGACACCCGCGACTTCGCATACCAAATATTCACCAACCAATTTAGCGAAAACGAATTCACACCCGCAGTACTAATCAGCATATGTGACAGCGTACGCACAGAAGCCAGAAAACTAGGACGCGACCTACTCACCCGCAACTTCCGCTCCAGCGACGGAGAAGAATACCTCCTAAAACTCAGCGAACACCCCTCAGCAGATATGCAGTTATTTGCCACCAACTACTTAGAAAAAAACGCCAGAAACAACCCCCAAAAACTCCAAGAACTAACCCCATACTTCATCAGCATCCTCAGTCGAGTCAACCGTGGGAGCATAGCCAAAAAAAGAATTTTAAACTTTTTAGAAGCAGAAGCCCTCCACAGCGAAACATCTGCCAAAATAGTAACAGAAATAATGACCAGACAATCAGCAACCATAGCCATTTCCGATAAAGCAGCCACAATACAAATAATGTTAAAAATCCATCAAAAATACCCACATCTCCAACAACCAATTCAAATAAAACAAATAGCAGAAATAAGACTCTAATTAAATATCCCTCTTAGCTCTCTTAACTCTCTTGGCTTCTTGGCTTCTTGGCGGTTCGTTCATTTTCACATAAACTACAAACACATGGAATTTAACTACTCATATAAAAACAGCACAGGAGTAACAGAAAAAGGTGGAAACACCCAAATGTCCTTCTCCCCCGACACAAAAAGACCCCCCACCTACTTCATCGGAGAACTGCGACAAAACGTAGCCTTCCGCGAAGCAATAAGCGCATTACATGACGTAGTAGTATCCGACATGCGCTTCACCCCCAAAGACAAAACAGCATACAAAGAATGGAGAGCAAAACAAGACGAAATAAACTGGGAACTATCAAAATCACTACGTCAAGGAGTAGCAGAAAAAATCAAAGGGCTACAACAAGAATTAAGCAACTTATATAACCAAAGCAACCAAAGATTACGCCCATATTACGAAGCCAGAGAAAAATTTCGTCGCTACGTTTGGCAAAAACAACTAGACTTTTACTTCGTATTCGACCCCGTAATCACCGTCCATCCCGACGAAGTATTTTTTGAATGCTTCAGCGTAGACGAATCAACCTACGGAAGACTAGGAGCAAGCTACGAAGTCTTCAAAAACATCAACGAATTCGCATGTGGAACAACAAACGTAGACTATTCAGCAGCACTATACGACGAATTTCAAAAAATCCGCAGTTATAAAACCACCCAACTACAAGTAGACCCATCCGGATTTGAAGTCCAAACAACCAACGAAGAAACCTACAAAGAAGTCAAAATAGACCTACCCGACAGTTGGGTCAGAGGATTTTTGCAAGTAAGCTCAGCAATGACCTTACCAGCAATTCAATTTGACCTACACCCAATGGACATCCATAATATGTGCTTCGTTCTGCGTCGTCACAAAGAAAAACAAAGTCCAAGAGGAATGCGCTACCACCTCAAACCAGGACAACCCATAAAAATAGTCTTTGAACCCTGGAATACCGAAGTCACTTGTGGACGGTCAATCTACACCGGAAGCGAAGAAAAAACCATCCGTCTTTGGGGTCGTCGTCGTTTATTAATATTAGAACGCCTTACTCCCATCGCCAAAAAATTCACAGTCCACCTCTTAGGGACAGGAATGCCATCATTTTACGTCGCAGACCTAGGGGACATGTCATTCACCCTAGGATTATCAGGATGGACAGCAAACGACTGGTCAAAAGCAGGAAACTTCGACTTAATGGCATCACGTGCAGACGTTGACGAATGGACACAGAAAATCATCTTCGACGGACTGCGAGAAAACTGGTTAGAAACAGCAGATAGCCTGTCACAACGCTTAAACTTAAGCCGCACAGCCGTACAAGGAGCATTAAGTGCTTACACACAAGCAGGACGTGTGATATACGACTTAAACAAAAAAGTTTATCGCGTACGAGAACTCAGCCGCGACCCACTACCAATGGATAGATTGCGATTCGCTAACGAACGAGAAGAATCAGCCACAAGATTCTTGAGTCAAAATAGCGCACAAGTAACATCCGTCAATGACAGCGACGGAATACTTACTTTAGAGGGCACAGTAAAAGATAGAGGGAAAAATTACAATCCAAATTTGACGATTGACAAAGACGAACGTATAATTGGAGGAGAATGTAACTGCAACTGGCATCAACAAAACAAGTTGTATAAAGGTCCTTGCGAACACATTCTAGCGTTGCGAATGCAATACGCTCGCCAATATAATTCATAGTTAATAACTAGTAATTCTTAATTACAAAATTAACTAAGAATTAAAAATAAGCACCTGTAAAAGTTGGTAAAAAAATCCTTGCAAACCGGATGGTGTATCGCCATCCATGCGCTGAGTTATAACATGCAATCACTAGTCTACTCTTGACTGTGCGGTTATTCAGTACTACCTCCGAATTTCGGATTGACTTCCAAGAAGTATATGTCGGAGGTAGTACTGAAACCGCTTGAGTTGAGTAGCCTAGTCCTAAGGGATTTACGAAGGGGATACCAGCAAACACAGGTGCTTGATTTTTAGCCTATAGCTAATCTTCACTACTTAAAGGGTGTTGATAAAATAATTATTAAGCCCCAAAACATAGATAGCCAGGGAATAAATTCCCTGTCTAAAAGCTGAAGTCCTCTTAAGAGGACTAAAATAATAAATGAAAACAGATATTTTTATAAAATTAGGATGTTCCTAAAAATTTTCTTACCAGTCCTCTTTTAGAGGACTTTAGCTCTTAGACAGGGAATTTATTCCCTGGTGAGTTTGTTAAACTAAATTCAAGCCGGAGAGCCTAGATATACCACTTCAGATATATTTGACCTTCGCAATCGTGGGAACGAACTCCACAGCGTATTACAAATTTTAAAAAAATTAAGCCAAATAACTTCCCTATAAAATAAAAGAAGAACAACCAACACAAACAACAATGACACACCTTAAAGGTAAAGTAGCATTAGTCACGGGTGCTACAAGAGGTCTAGGTAAAGGAATCGCAATCGGACTAGGAGAAGCAGGAGCCACTATATACATTACAGGACGCAGCCTCCACAACTCTGATACCAACAATAACATTTCAGGCAGCCTCAGCGAAACCCAACTAGCCATAGAAAAAGCAGGTGGGATATGCATCCCCATCCAAGTAGACCACAGCGACGACGAGCAAGTAAGCATACTCTTTCAACGCATCCAAGACGAGCAGAACGGTCAGCTGGACATACTAGTAAATAACGCTTACTCAGGAGTTCAAGCATTAAGAGACGCAAACGGAAAACCTTTTTGGGATTGCGAACCAAATCTTTGGGATGCAAGCCACAACGTAGGTCTTCGTAGTCACTATGTTGCCAGTATTTTCGCAGCAAAAATGATGACCAAACGTAAAAAAGGACTAATCTGTACCCTTTCCTCCTGGGGTGGAATGTCATATATATTTGGAACAGCCTACGGAGCAGGCAAAGCAGCATCCGACAGACTAGCAGCAGATATGGCAATTGAACTAAAACCCCATAACATAGCCTCCGTATCAATTTGGCCAGGTATTGTAGGCACAGAACACATTACCCAAATGGCTTCAGAAATAAACGAAAACAACCCAAGCAACCCAGCATACTCAGTATTCAGCGAGCAATATAACTGGGAAACACCCTTATTAACAGGAAGAGTTATCGCTCAACTTGCAAGTGATTCAAATATTATGAAGCGCACAGGACATGTACAAATTGTTGCAGAACTAGCTCAGCAATATGGACTTGTAGACGAAGACGGACAACTTCCAGTATCGCTACGTTCCCTGCGCTTTTTAGCCCCCTTCGCACTACCCATACTAAGAAAATATTCCTCTTTGATACCCGATATAAAAATACCCTGGTCACTATTACTAGTAACCACCCTCAGTTCACCTAAAATTTAATTTAAAGAAGTCGAATAGCTCATAATTGCAAATTGCAAATTGCGAATTGCTTAATGTTATTTTCCCCAGCAACACGGGAACAATAAACTATAACTAAATAATCACAACCCAACTCCAAACTCAAAACTCCCAGATATGACCGACCAACCCCGTACTCGTCAGGAACTCTACGACCGCATCCGCACAATGGGACGCGAAGAATTCATCCTAGAAGAAATGATACGCTACGGATTCTGGCCAGCAGAAGGCACAATGCCAGAAGACCCAGCAGATGAAATTCGACATCGAGGAGAACTAGAGCGAGAACTGCGGGAACTGCGACAGGAAAATAATCGTCTTCACAACGAACAAGCGTTTAAAAAGGAGATGCTCAAGCAACGCTTAGAAGAATCCCGTCGCAAACGTCAAGAAACAAAAGAAAGAAGAGAGCGCGAACGTCAAGAGCGAGCAGAAGCTTGGAAACAGAAAAAACAAAAAGAAATTACTTACCTGGGTGAAGAAGTATCAGCGGGATTAAACAACACCCAAAGCAATGAAGAAAGATTACGCAGCAATAAATTACCCCTCTGCAACACCAGTGAAGAACTCGCGACATTAATGGGAATAAGCCTAGGCAAACTGCGCTTCTTAGCCTTCAACCGCAAAACCTCCACCGTATCTCATTATATCCGCTTCAGGATGCCCAAAAAAACCGGAGGAGAACGCATAATATCCGCTCCTATGCCCAGTTTAAAAGCAGCACAGCACTGGATATTAGAAAATATTCTGCAAAAATTACAAATACACGACGCAGCACACGGCTTTACCAAAGAACGCTCCATAGTCACCAACGCAACCCCCCACGTCGGAGCAGACGTAATCATCAACTTAGACCTAAAAGACTTTTTCCCATCAATTTCTTACAAACGAGTCAAAGGACTATTTACATCCTTCGGTTACTCAGAAGCCACCGCAACAATTCTCGCCCTAATTTGCACCGCAGCTCAAGTCGAAGAACTAGAACTTGACGGAAAAACATATTACGTCGCACTCGGAGACAGACAACTTCCCCAAGGCTCTCCCGCAAGTCCAGCCATCACAAACCTACTATGTCGTCGCTTAGACAAACGTTTAACAACAATGTCGGGACAATTAGGTTTTACATATACCCGTTACGCCGACGATTTAACATTTTCCGGTTCAGGAGATAGCCTGCGTCATATATGTAATATACTCAGACGAACAGAATCAATAGTCACTCACGAAGGCTTCACAGTAAACCAAGAAAAAACCAGAGTCTTGCGGAAATCGCGTCAACAAGAAGTAACCGGTGTAGTAGTCAACCAAAAACTAAGCGTATGTAAAAAAACATTAAAACAATTTCGCGCCACCCTATATCAAATAGAAAAAGAAGGCTTAGAAGGTAAACATTGGGGAGGCTCACCCGACCTTCTTGCAGCAATCACAGGTTACGCTAACTTCGTCGCAATGGTAAACCCAGAAAAAGGATTAGAACTACAAAAACAAGTACAACAAATCAAAAAGAAATACCGTCGTCCCCGTTAAATAATATCATCATCCATTAAAAATTTTCAAAAAAATGACGTCTTTCTTGTGGGGTGGGCTGGAAGCCATTAGTGTCAAGTTAAGCTAAAACTTACTGCGTCAATAAGCATTTATGCTTAAAAATTCGGTTTTAAAGGGACAAAAAACGAACTTTTTCAGGGACTATTAATGCTTTGTTTATCAGCATCACTCCCAGCTTGCGTATAAAAGTCAGAAAAAAGTTTACCTTTATACTTCGTTCCTCACAAAACCTATCGTTGACAAATGGTTTTTAACCTTAAGTTGACACTAATGGCTGGAAGCCCACCCATAAGATGAGTAGGCTATAAAGACATCTGACAATAAAACTAGGATATTTTTTCTTTCAACCGCTACTAATCATCTTCCACCATCAAAGAATCAACATAATTTGTGACTTGCTCTAAATAAATATTGTATTGTTCTAAAGCTAGAGAAATTGCAAAAAATACTATCCTATGGTCAATATCTTTATACTGGTGAACTAAAATATTTCTTAGTCCTGTTGACGGTGCTAACTTAGCTGCTAATTCACCAGTAATTATTCCACATTTTCCAGCCTCAATAAAAGAGTCAAAATTTGTCTGTGGATTAATTTGATGCAATTGCACTAAAAGATACATATTTATATCAGAACTAGCTTCAGTCATCAACTGTAACAATCTTTCAATCATCAATTGCAGGCGAAAATCATTAGAATACTCATCAAAATTAACAGGACGGATATCCTCTAAAGTCTTGAGGTATTTATTTATTAATCGCAATCTAACTAAAATTATTTCCTTATCAATATTTGCCATTATCCTAATCTTTTTAAATCAATTTCTAAAAGTTGGCGTTGTTCCTGCCTAAATTTTTTAAGTTCCGACTCACTTCTTAAAGAAGTCTGCCGAAAATAGTCAAACCCTCCAAAGTCTTTTTCATACAATAGAATACCATCACGAGCAATAAAGTGAGAAACTAGCCACGAACAATTATTCAGTTCGACAACATCAATCTTTTCATGATTAATCCCAAAAATCCGACCGAGAATCAGAGGTATTTCAAAAATACCGAAAGGTTTCTCTTTTATACAATCTTGACGTATTTGTTCATCAGAAAGTACAGCAAAATCCCAGTCACTATTTGTATGAGTTTTACCTGTAGCCCTAGAGCCAAACAAAACTAACATTTTGAGATAAGGAATCTTCTCTGGTATTTGTGACGTAAGTTCCTTTAATTCTATGATTGATTTAGGTATAATATTTGTTGAAGTCATTGTTTTTTGCTTTAGTAGTAATTTATACACTTTCTATCAAATACCTTGTTGTTCTGCTCTCTGTGTTAGGTATAATTCTAACTCTGGTGTCAAGCTGAGGTTTAATGTCATCGATTTTCTTTGAGCCACATTGTATATTTTAGCGAAACTTGCCCTGATAAATGGTGGAATAGAAGATACCGAAACAGATTATAAATCTTGGCAACGACTAATCATACGTAAGTCAGTGACATAAAAACTTCACATATGTCCTACAAAAATAGAGCATAATTTAGCAAAACGCTTGACTGATTCTTTTGGTATTCGATACAAATATAAGTAATTACTGCAAGCATTATTCAGAAATTTTTCTTGTAGTTAATTTTAGCAATTTTTCACTATAACTATTAACTGATATCTTCCGATAATCATAATTAGGCTCAAAAAACTAGGCTTTTAAATAGCACAGGTTTTGGGATTTTATAATATTGCTATTAACCTGGATTTTGAACCTGATAAGAAATGTCAGTTGTAATAAAGTGAACTAAAACCAACTTGTGGGAAACTTTTTGTTAATTACTTAACAGTATCCCATCAGTTGGAGAGCATTTACCATCAGGAGAAAATAATGTCATTAGAAGATGTGAAAAAGTTCTACCAACGTCTAGGAACAGACGAAGAGTTTCTAGCACAAATCAAAAGCGTAAAAGACAAGGAAGAATGTAGCCAGATAGTTAAAAGTGCAGGATACTATTTCACCAAAGCTGAGTTTGAAGAATATACTTCCAACTTATTAGATTTAGCTTCTGATGAAGAAGAACTCATGGATTTAGATGAGAGAGAATTAGAAGCCATCTTTGGTGGGGCCAGCAATTATCTAATAGAACCATCCCGATATATATTGGCATACGGTGGTCCCTGGTATAGATATCCCGAAGATGTTATTTATCCACCTTCGCACCCGCGTCCACGTCCTTATCCAGACAATCACGCATGAAATTAAAAAAGCTAATTGCTAATTGCTAATTGCTAATTGCCACCAAGCCAACTAAAAATAGCCAACTCTTCCATCAAAACAAATCGTAGCCCCCTCCCCGCACGCGGGGAGGGGGTTGGGGGTGGGGTTGAATTGGGTGTAGGGTTTCCATTGCAGCACCCGTAAGCAATAGATAAAATACCTATATATAAAGACAAATAACCACCCATGCAACCAGAACACAGGCAGCGTCGCGAAGCATTAATGAGTAAAATTGGCAACGGTACAGCAATATTTCGTAGTGCCCCATCCTCAGTAATGCACAACGACGTAGAATACAACTATCGTCAGGACAGTGACTTCTTCTACCTCACAGGCTTCAACGAAACCGAAGCAGTAGCAGTTCTAGCACCCCATCACCAAGAACATCGATTCATCCTCTTCGTCCGACCCAAAGATAGAGAAAAAGAAGTTTGGAGTGGTTACCGTTGTGGAGTAGACGCAGCCAAAGAAATCTACGGAGCAGACGAAGCCTACCCCATCAGCGAACTCGACGAAAAACTACCCCAATATATAGAAAAAGCAGACAGAATTTATTACCGTTTAGGAAGAGATAAAACCTTTAACGATAAAGTAATTAACCATTGGCAAAGGCTAATGCGGACTTATCCCAAACGCGGCACAGGTCCCACAGCATTAGAAGATACAGCCCCCATCCTCCACAGTATGCGTCTGGTTAAGAGCAAAACAGAACTGGAGATGATGCGGAAAGCAGCCGACATCGCTGTCGAAGCACACAACCACGCAATGAAATTCGTAGCTCCCGGACGTTATGAATACGAAGTCCAAGCAGAAATGGAACATATTTTCCGTATGCGTGGGGCAATGGGACCAGCATATCCTTCCATAGTCGCATCCGGTAAAAACGCTTGTGTCCTGCACTATGTCGAAAATAATTGTCAAATGCAGGACGGACAATTACTATTAATCGATGCAGGTTGCGCTTACGGATATTACAACTCCGATATTACCCGTACATTTCCCGTCGGTAGTAAATTCACAGTAGAACAAAAAATCCTCTACGAGCTAGTTTTGGAAGCACAGAAAAAAGCAATTTCCCAAATCAAACCAGGAAACGCATATAACTTAATTCACGATACAGCAGTGCGAGTCCTCACCGAAGGCTTAGTAGAATTGGGGATTATCAAAGGAGAAATAGATAAACTAATCGAAGAAGAAAAATACAAACCCTTCTACATGCACCGTACCGGACACTGGTTAGGCTTAGATGTCCACGACGTAGGAGTATACCAACACGGAGAAAACCCCCAACTTCTGCAACCTGGTCAAATAACCACAGTAGAACCCGGCTTATATATAGTACCAGACACCAAACCAGCCGAAGACCAACCAGAAATAGACCCCCGTTGGGTAGGTATAGGTATTCGCATCGAAGACGACGTACTAGTCACAGAAAGCGGTCACGAAATCCTAACAGCAGGAGTACCCAAAGAAATCAAAGAATTAGAAAAATAGGTTTTTAGTTGCGCTGTACTAACTAAAGATTGGTACAGCATCTTTTTCATACTACAGAATTTGATTTTATCCTGAGTCCAACTGCATAAGTTGTTTTTTGTTGCTCCTATTTTATATAAAGAAGAACGCAAATTTCTGATTATCGGCTAATACATTAATACTAACAAAATTCAGGTGAGGAAACCACATGATGACTGAATACCATTATGTTGTAATTGATGCTGATTCAGCTTTAAAGAACATTCACTGCATAATTTAAAAAAATTCCCTCCATAAACTAAATAGATAAAAACCTTAAATCTCATTCTGTCATCAGGTAGTTACTCATGTCTAATAAACAAACTCCTAAATCCAAGCGAGGACGTGGTGTTATTCTCACCACCCAAGGATGGCAAAAACTTCAGCAAGCAATGCTATTAGCGGAATCAGAACACAACTTTGGATTACGTTTTACCCGCGAACAGTTGAATCAGCTTACAGGATTATCACTACAAACTATTTCCCGCATCCTCAAACGCCAAGAAGCTGTTGATAAACTGTCGATAGAATATTTCCTGCGAGCATTTAGCTTGCAGTTATCTCAGGGAGATTGTGCTCCACCTAGCTCATTTTTTAAAGAATCAGCAACTAAACAAGAAAACAAAGCGCAGGATTGCAGTGAATCAATTATTAATACTTCCATATTCCTCAGTCGAGATAGAGAACCAAGTCAACTACAACAGAGGATTTTGGAAAACCAATGTCGGTCAGCAACAATATTGGGTACTGGTGAGGTAAGCAAAATCACACTTACGGCGAAATTAGAACTACAAATACCAATTGAGGATGAAGTCATTATTTGGCGTTCACTAGAAAATGCGCCATCAGTAGAAGACTTGTTAATCAACATTTTATCATTTCTGTTGCCCATACGAGACAAAAATACAGTAATACCCATGAACTTTGACCACAGTCAAAACGGACAAGAGCAATCAATTGAACATTCAAAATGCCCTACAGGGACGGGAGGAACATACAAAATTAAAAATTAACTTAGTCGTTAACTGGTTTAACTTCTCTTGTATTCCTTCTAAAAAAAACGAAATAATAAAGTTATCGAAAAAAGGAAAAACAGTTAATACTCTCCAACATTTTTAAATATCAGATATTGGGAAGATACCTGTTAAATATTAATCCTTCATCGAACTCAATTAAACTGAATTTTCAGTTCCAAAAAATCAAGGAGAAAAAGAATGCTTGATATCAGCAATCAATCCCAAAAACTCTACTCTATTGATGGAGTGCAAGACCTCTCCCATGAATCAGCAGCAGCAATTTCCGGTGGTGCAGATGTAACTTTGTACAGCGATAAACGCTTTAGAGGAAAAAGCCGAGAAATTAACGATGGGCAAAGGAAACTGGGTGGTTTTGATAATATAACCTCATCAATTAAAGTAGACGGTAAGATTAACAAAAAGGTATGGCGATTCTATAAAGATCCAGATTTCAAAGGAGCCTCCTTTGATATCGGACCAGGGCAGTCCCTTAGCCACTTACCCGCAGGCTTCAACAATAGAATTTCCTCCCTAAGGTCTATCGGTTAAGCAGTTCAACTAAATTTCTTGCTGTGTCAGTAGGGGTGAATCATGCCTCCCCCCTACTTCTTTCTTGAAATATCAACTATTAATTCACATATAGCAGCCATAAATAATTTGATTATTTCTTCTCTGCGGCTTTGCGGCTCTGCGTGAGAGTATTTTTTTTGCAACTCATTTTAAATTGCTATATAGAACCCAAAAAACATGAAAAATATTTCAGCCAATGACTTATCAATAGATTACTCAATCACCGACAAAACAGCCCGAATAAAATCCGATATAATAGCTCAAAAATTACTAAACGAATTTGGTTGTTTCCTAGCAAAAGGACTACTAAATAATGGAGAAATCGACCTAATTCACCACGACATCAGACAACTTATATCTCTTAGAATGCAGCAAGCAGGATTAAAAAAAGAAATTCCAGTAAATATAATCTCTCAATTCGACGACGGGTTACAAATATTAAGACAGTTAGAAAGTGCATACGTAAATGAACTAATGTCCAAAGACATCGCGAATAATCAATCGTCAAATCAGCTAGAACATGCCCATAGCGAAGTGATTGCAAACGCCTGTCGTACGCTACTTTCTGTCCAGAAAATCAATGTACATCCTGAGATAGTCCGTCTTTCCAAAAAACTAATGTCAACAAATACAGTAATGGCTCACATGTCATACGACTTGCGAGTCGATTATCCTTACGGGGATGAGTATTTATTCCCGTGGCATCAGGATTACCCAGTCATTCAGGACTCCGAAGACGCACTGGTATACTGGATTCCATTGCGGGACGTAGGAGAAGAAAATGGCTGTTTGCATATTGCACCGGGGTCGCACAGGCTTGGAGTTCTCCCACAATTACCACAAAGGGAAGAAGATGCCGTGAGTGCAACAATTCCAGACGACTCTATACTCAGTCAATTTCCCAACATCCGCGTGCCTATGCTCTCAGGAGATGTACTAGTCTTCAACACTTTAATGTTACATGCCAGTGGAACCAACCGCAGCAACAACCCACGCTGGTCTCTCCAGGTTCGTCATGGCAACTTTGAACATCCTAAAGCGATTGCACGCAACTGGCCTAACAGCAGTGTTTGGAATGTCCCTTTCCAGGAATCGCACCCTGAATATATCATTTCCAACTCTTAAGACGCTCCTACAATTCTTAACTCCTACAGACGCGATTAATGGCGTCTCTTAGAAAATGCCTTACCAAAGTATACTCCAACATAGCGAAGAAGACTGCGGAGCAGCTTGCCTTGCTACAATTGCTAAACATTACGGACGTACCTTTGCTATTAGTCGCGTGCGGGAATTTGTGGGTACGGGGTCGCGGGGAACCACATTGCTAGGACTTTATCGAGGAGCCGAAGCTTTGGGATTTAATGCCCGTCAGGTTAAAGCTGGAGCCTCCATTTTGGATAGCCTCGAACAAGTTCCCCTACCAGCGGTCATTCACTGGAAAGGTAATCACTGGGTTGTACTATACGGGCGAAAACGGCAAAAATATGTCATTGCCGACCCCAGTATTGGCATTCGTTATCTTAGTCACAAGCAATTACTTGACGGTTGGAGCAACGGTATTATGCTACTGCTACAGCCGGATGATAGCCGATTTGCTCAACAATCGGAGGATAAAATCGGCGGATTTGGGCGGTTTCTAGTGCGAGTGCTGCCCTACCGCAACATTTTACTTCAGGCGATCGCAATTAATATTGCCATTGGTCTGCTGTCTCTTGCTTCTCCATTTATGATGCAGCTGCTAACTGATGACGTACTGGTGCGGGGAGATACTCAATTGCTGACCACTGTGGCAATTGGAGTAGTTATGATGAATTTGTTTGAGAGTTTAATCGGATTAGTCCAATCATTTTTAATAGGTCATTTTGGAAATAGACTTCAGCTAGGGCTAATTTTTGAGTACGGACGTAAATTATTACACTTACCCCTGAGTTATTTTGAAGGACGACGCAGTGGAGAAGTTGTTAGTCGGATAGCTGATGTCGATGCCATCAATGAACTTGTTTCTCAAGTTGTTCTTGGTTTGCCCAGTCAATTATTTGTCGCAATTGCTTCCTTAATATTTATGCTTATATATAGCTGGCAACTAACCTTGGCATCTGTTGCTGCCTTTATCATAGTCACCCTAATTAACCTATTATTTCTTCCCGCTTTACAGCAAAAAACTCGTAATCTTATTGTCTTAGGTACAGAAACCCAAGGCTTTTTAGTTGAAACATTTCGCGGTGTACAAGTGCTTAAAACGACCCAATCGACTCCCCAAGCTTGGCAAGAGTACCAAAGCAGTTATGGTCGTCTTGCCAGTCTGAACTGGAGCATGATGAAATTGGGGGTATATAGCGGCACAATTACCAAACTTTTTTCCTCATTTACAAGCATTACCTTGCTCTGGCTAGGTAGTTACTTAGTTATAAATAAAACCTTAAGTATTGGTCAATTACTAGCATTTAACGGAATGAGCAGTAATTTTCTTGGCTTTCTGAGTTCCGCAATCGGCTTAGTAGATGAATTTATCAGGGCTGGGGTCGTTATCCAGCGTTTAAACGAAGTGATTGACGCAACTCCAGAATCCAAAAACGACTTCCAAAAACCTTGGGTAGAAATGGATGGTACAGCGGATATTACTTGCAAATCCCTCAATTTCCACCATCCTGGTCGAGTTGACTTGCTGCAGGACTTTAGCTTAAAAATCCCAGGAGGTAAAGTAACCGCTTTAATTGGAAAATCTGGTTGTGGAAAAAGCACCCTCGTCAAACTAATAGCTGGACTATATTTTCTTGAATCTGGAAATATTCGCTATGGTTCCTATAACCAACAAGACTTATCTTTAGAATGCTTACGCTCATCAGTCGTACTAGTACCCCAAGAACCACACTTTTGGAGTCGCTCAATTATTGAAAACTTCCGCTTTAGCTATCCCAACGTTACATTTGACCAAATTGTGAGAGCCTGCGAAATTGCGGGTGCAGACGAATTTATTAGTGAATTGCCTGATAAATATCAAACAATTTTAGGAGAATTTGGTGCAAATCTTTCCGGAGGACAAAAACAACGCTTAGCCATAGCTCGCGCTATTGTCACCAACCCACCCATCTTAATAATGGACGAGTCTACAGGTGCATTAGACCCAGTAAGCGAATCGCAAGTACTATATCAACTTCTAACTCACCGTCACGGCAAAACAACTATTTTAATTAGTCATCGTCCCAGCGTCATCGAAAAAGCTGATTGGATTATCCACTTAGAGCAAGGACAGATGAAAATTCAAGGAACTCCCGACGATTTACACCATCAAACAGGAGACCACTTAGGCTTCCTAAATAAAATTACCCCATCAACAAATGGTTTCGCAAAAACCGCCCGATTTTAAATTTTAGATTCTATATTTTATATTTCTTCCTCTTCTTTCTCTTCTTTCTCTTCTTTCTTGGTGCGCTTCGCACCTTCGTGGTTAATTTCTATGATAATTTCTTCTAACACAAACTCAGAGTCTCTACCCTCAATAGAAGCCAACGAATTTCTCCCACCCATTAATCGTTGGACAAGCATAGGGGGAATTATAACCATCACAATTGTAGGAATCACCCTCGCACTTGCATCTGTAATCAAATACAAAGTCACCGTCAAAGGAGAAGCAAACGTGCGTCCGACAGGAGAATTGCGGTTAGTACAAGCTGCTACATCCGGTCAGGTCATAAATATCACCGTCAAAGAAAATCAGCGAGTTAAACTAGGTGATGTTATTGCCACCATCGATAACTCACAACTACAGACCAAAAAAAGTCAATTACAAAGCACCATCCAACAAACTAAGTTGCAATTAGTTCAAGTTAATACTCAGATTAGTATGTTAAATCGGCAACTCAACGCAGAAAAAGACCGTATCAATCGCTCAGTTGGGGCAGCAAAAGCAGAACTAGGCGGTCAGCATCGAGAGTATCAAGAGCGACAAATTGCCGTACGTTCAGAAGTTCAAGAAGCTTCGGCAATGGTGAATTCGGCAAAAGCAGCCTTGGGAGCAGCTAAGGTGAAATTGGCACGATATCAACCTATTGCAAAAGCAGGAGCACTACCAAAAAATCAATTAGATGAAGCTCAACTAGACGTACAGCAGCAAGAACAGACGGTCGCAGCAGCCCTTGCAAAACTACAACGTACGCAAGCAGCTCTTAATCCCAGTAATGCTTCTGTTGCAATTGCGACAGAACGGGTTGCTCTAGAACAAGCTAGCGGTCAGGCCAACCTCGCAACATTAACCAAAGAACGAGAAGCTTTAATACAGCAAAAAATTGAAGTTAGCGAACAGCTTAAGCGTAATATTTCAGAACTACAACAAGCCGAAATTGACCTCAAGCAAACCACAATTACAGCAACCGCTTCAGGTATTATCACTAAAATGAATCTCCGCAACCCTGGTCAAACAGTCAGCGCAGGAGCGGAAGTTGCCCAAATCGTGCCCAGTGATACACCATTACAAGTGAAAGCATCCGTATCACCCCAAGAGCGAAACAGATTAAAGGCAGGACAAAAAGTACATATGCGAGTCTCTGCTTGCCCCTACCCCGACTACGGTATCCTCAAAGGAGTTGTCAGTAATATTTCGGAAGATACTGTCAAACCGCAAGATAGTAATATACCAGCCTTTTACGAAGTAACTATTAAGCCAGAAAAGTATTTCTTAAGTCATGGTGACAAGCAGTGTTCCATTCAACTAGGAATGCAGGGTAGGGTCGATATTATTTCTAGAGAAGAAACCGTGCTGCAATTCTTCCTCAGAGAAGCAAAGCTAATTGCGGATTTGTAACTATATGTTGTGGTTTGGAGCATTTATTATTTAGCTAGCTAAGAGGGTGTTTATAAATAAAATATTAAGCGTTATCCATGTACACCACAAGCCAGCCAGTGACTAAAGTCACTGTCTGAAAGCTAAAGTCCTCTAAAGAGGACTAAGAAGTAATAAGATTTTTTGGAGTATTTTACATTTTATAAAGCATTTGCTTTTCATCTACTACTCAGTCCTCTTTTAGAGGACTTCAGCTTTCAGACAGTGACTTTAGTCACTGGCTTTAATCACTGGCTTTAATCACTGGCTTTAATCACTGGCTTTAATCACTGGCTTTAATCACTGGCTTTAATCACTGGCTTTAATCACTGGCTTTAATCACTGGCTTTAATCAC
>JAHHIC010000072.1 GCA_019359035.1 Scytonematopsis contorta HA4267-MV1
TTAATCACTGGCTTTAATCACTGGCTTTAATCACTGGCTTTAATCACTGGCTTTAATCACTGGCTTTAATCACTGGCTTTAATCACTGGCTTTAATCACTGGCTTTAATCACTGGCTTTAATCACTGGCTTTAATCACTGACTTTAATCACTGACTTTAGTCACTGGCTTTAATCACTGGCTTATCTTGATTACTTCATCGATACAATTTTTGTTGCTGTTGTTGCCATTGGCGTTGTTGTTCTTGGAATCGGCGTTGTTGTTCTTGGAACTGACGCTGTTGTTCTTGAAATTGACGCTGTTGTTCTTGCCACCGAAGCTGTTGTTCCTGTTGTTGGCTTTGCCAATAAGGAGGATATTGCTGCGGATTTTTCAACACTTGGCGCTGTTGTTCTTGCCATCGGCGTTGTTGCTCTAGTTGTTGAAGTTGCCATTGACTCTGCTGTTGTCGATGTTGTTCTTGCCACTGACGTTGTTGTTCCTGCCATTGACGCCGTTGTTCATCTTGTTGACGTCGCCAGTAATCCTGCTGTTGCCGTTGTAGTTCTTGCCATTGAAGTTGTTGCTCTTGCCATCGGCGTTGTTGTTCCCGCAATTGGCGTAATTGTTCTTGCGACTGGTTAGCAATCAAAAGTTCCTTAGTTTTATTTTTAACAAAATCTGGCTCTACCTGTATCTGTAAATCTTCTTGTATACTATTTACCTGAGAATTACTTTTTGCAGAAGCAGTAGATGGTAAGCTGAAAAATGAACAAAATAGTACTACAAAGGAGAATATTACATTAATCCCTTTATTATTAATTAGGTTCAAATAAATAAGTGAATGAGTAAATTTATACCCAGTTTTCCAATTAGGTGAGTTCAGGATATTTTGCTTATGATTAAACATTTTATTCCCCTGTAAAATCAAAATAACGGTAATGTATAGACTTATCGCTCTAACTAAATAGTATCGCGGATAACAACACTCTTACATCTCCCAGGATAAAGCTTATATCCCTACCTCAAGAAAGATGAGAGATTACGGTGTTTTTGTTAAATTGTTACTAAATATTAATACTTATAAACTACTTTTAAACAAAACTTTAAAAACATTATTACTTACATCCAACTTATTCCCACCAGGGTCAGAGCCAAAATCATATTCATTATTAGTCCAAGAAAGATTTAAAGAAGAACTTTTATCATTATCACCAAACTTAAATTGAGCTTGAACACCATAGCGAGAACGGCTAGAATTTTCATTAATAGGCGTGTAATATGCTGACAAGATAAAATTCTCACTAAACTTAATAGTCAAATCAGCCAACAAAGTATTACCAATAGAATTAGGTAAAATCCCGTCAAAATAGTTAACTAAACCCAAAGAGAAAGAACCAAGGTTAGCCCTAGCACCCAAAGTAACAGAACTGGCAGGAGAATCAAAAATAGTTCCACCAATCTCCATTTTTCGATTCAAAGCATAATTCAACCCACTAGACAGAACTAAATTATTATTTCCACCTAAGGTAAAAGTTTTCGATACACTACCTTGTACTTGGCTATAATAATCAGTATCTGGATTAGTATAAAAAATACCTCCAACTGAATAATTCCAACCATTTAAAGTATTTTTAGTATAATCAGTACCAATATAAGCGTTTAATTTTTCTCCACCAATTATCCCCCCATAATATCTCCAAACATCATTGTATCCAGTAATATTACCACTAATACTAATGTGTGGATAATAATTAATATCTTCTGTATACTTACTAGTACTAATAAAATTTGCTTCTTGATTAAACATAGTCAGATAAACTTGACCATAAAAATTATCAAGATTGGAATTAGAAAAAGCTTGACCATTTACCAAAGAAGTCAGATTAACATTAGACTCTACCCCACCTTCTCCACCAGCAGAAGCTAATACTTGACGCGAACCAATAGTTTCGTAACGAGAACTATTCGACAAACTACGCTTAGTCACAGGAGAAACCCCAATCCAAACGCTATCAAAAATTCCAGGGGGAAGTTGGTTTAAACTCCCTCCCGACAGTGGAGTTTGAGCACGTCCAACACCACCATGATAGAAAGTAAAACTATTAGCGGGTAACCTAACATTATTAGCAGCTAAAAATAAATTTTGGTTGATATTTGTATTTACAGGATTACCACTTCCCTCAATTTCTGGAACCATATCCGGTAGAATTAAACCACTTAATTGCACAGCAGAATTAAGCAGCGCATTTTTATCATTAGCAATAAATCCAAAACCGCGAACAGTACGACCAATAACTGCTTCCTTATCATTAGCTCGCACAATTTGTCTAACAGTTGAATAAAAACCAGCAGGTGAATTCCGATTATTTTCCTCCCTTCTTACCGAACTCCTACTTGATTGATTATTACCAAAAAAACCACCAGAATTAGAGAAAAATATATCTACACCAACATTTTGACCATTCGCTCCACTTTGAAACCCAGGTTCTCGGATAGCGGCAATTGATTCTGGTGTAAGTATATCTCCAACATTGGAAGTTTGAATAATTCTTCTTGGTAATAATGTATCTGGGTCGATAGAATCCTTATCAGTAAACAGACCGGGAGTATAAGTACATTGTTGATTGGAATTACCTGTACCAAAAAGACAAGAAGCAGTCAAACTCAATTGAATTTCTGTACCGAGTAAAGTCTGGGGTTCCTTTGTAGTCAGCGTAACCTCATTTCTAGTTCTAATTGTTTGTAATTGAATATAACTTCCAGTTTGCTCTAAGGTAAAAATATTATCTTTAGTTAAACTTTCTCTAATTTGATTATCAATTTTGAATAAACCATTATAATCAAAAGTCGTATTTATCTCATCGCCAAAATTAGTTTCTACCGATAATTCTGACTCTTTTAAATGATTGACAGTCATCCCATTAAGCGGAAAAGTAGTTGTAAAGGGATTAACCTTCTGATTAACCGCAACAGTTGGTGGCTTAATAAAATTAGAATCTTGTACATTATTATCTACAAGCTTCTCTTCTGCTAGTTGTCGATTTACTCCAGTCGCAGTAAATTCCGGTTGAGAATTAGATATTGAGAAGGTTTGTTTTCCTCCTTCCCTATTCAAGCTAAAATTTTGTTGTATTTGTGGTGAAGCAAATTCAGGCTTTGCTACATTGTCAGGTTGACAATATTCTTGATTTTTAACCTCCATTTCAGAAGAAAATAACTTTGTAAATTCAGCATCTACAGTACTTTCAGGAATCAAAAAATCAGGATTAGTAAACTCTATATCTTTTATAAAACTAGGATTACAGTTATATTGATTTTTAGTTACCTGCTGATTAGGATTTAGAGTATTCAGCTTAATTTCTTGAGTTTGATTTCCTAATTCTGGTGTATTCACAGATTCAGGTTGAGAAATAGATACTAAATCATCTTCTAAAGAATCATTCGTAACATCTATATCCTTTGCTAAAGGTAATTGTGATTTTGCATTATTATCCTTACTTACTACATCTAAATCATTCCCAATTGTTTCACCATATGCTGTTTTGGGAGCTAAGACAGTGGTAGAAGTCAATAATAATGCAACTTTTAATTTATGACTTTTCCTTTTCATCAATTTTTCAATAGTAAGTAGGTTGGGTTGAGGAACGTATGCCGAAGCGGCACGCTGCGCGAACGTGTAGCGTCCGCTTAGGATGACCCAACATATTAGTAAATCTATTAGCTATAAATTGGTGGACTATCTATAAACAAACGCTTCACAAACACACTGAATCTTGAAAAGATAGGTTCCTCAACACCAACCCATTAAACTATCAAACTTAATTTCCAGACTTAATGGTTACAGTACCAATACCAGTAGTAACTGGTATTTGTGGAGCTCTATTGAACTGGTTATTTTGTGCTGTGCCAAGTGTTCCTGTTTCTGTGGTGGAATTAATTGTTCCATTAGTCCCAATACTAACTGTACCAGCACTTCCTACGGCACTAGCTGTGTTTACGGCAGGAGAAAGAGTGGTTGTGGTTACACCATTTGTAATGATAGTTCCCGTCTGTCCAGTCCGATTGGTTGCAGTAGCAGCCGCATTCTGTTTACCCACAGCAGCAGATACAGCAGCTCCGGTTACTTGATTATTATTGAGTGAGAATGCCGCAGCACCAGCAGCACCACCTTCACCAGCTTTAGCAGCGGAAGCCAAGCCAAAAAAGCTAATGAAAGCTGCGACAACTGCCAATATCAACTTGGTATTAATTTTCGTGTTCATGCCTTCCTTGGATTTGATAGAATAAATAAGTGAAAAAGCTTTATTAAGCAACACTTGGACAGCAAAAGCTTAGGGAGTAAAAAAAACTTGCTCACTTCCCTTTCACAACAGCCATAATCATCAACAAAAAGCAACGATAACAGTATTTAGTAAATCGCATTCCTTATAGATGACTGTCAAGTATTTTATAATTTAGCTTTCTACCACTCCTTACTTAAGTATTTTCCTCACTCCGGAATAGCTTTCGATACATTCACGAAAACTTTATATACATTCATAAAAATGTATTTACCTTGAATTATCTACGTAAATAGTAATCAATTCGTCCGATAAATTATCTAAAAAAACTTACAAAGTATACAGTTATACTTTTTGCTACAGTTAATAAATAGTATAAAATTGCACTCTTAATTGAATACAAATTTATTTCTTTTTGTGAGCTTTATTCAGGTAGGAAAAAAAAATAGGGATGGTACTTACCATCCCTAATTTGTTGTTAAAAAATATTAAAGAACTAACAAACCTGCTATTAACCTTACAGTTGAGGTATGAACTGAGGCTTCTCAGGAACAAAAGTATACTCAGCTAGAATTTGCCGGAACTCTTCACCATCAATAGTTTCCTTCTCAATCAGCAAATCTACAAAGCGGTCAATAGCGATACGATGGTCTCGCATAATCTTCTTCGCATTTTCGTAACATTCATCTACAATGCCACGAACTTGGGAATCGATACGGGAAGCAATAGACTCAGAATAATCAGAACGGGACATCCAATCCCGACCCAAAAATACTTCACCCTGCTGACTTTCCAAAGAAAGAGGCCCCAAATCAGACATCCCAAAGCGAGTTACCATTTGACGTGCCATACCAGCAACTTGTTGCAAGTCATTTCCAGCACCAGTAGTAACTTCAGCTCTACCAAAAATTACATCTTCAGCAGCACGACCACCCAAAGCACCAGTAATTCTTGCTTTCAGCTGGGAACGAGTAATTAAACCTTGCTCCTCATTTGGCATAAACCAAGTTAAACCTTGAGCTTGTCCTCTAGGAATTAAGGTAACCTTTTGTACTGGGTCATGGTCTTTTAGTAAAGTCCCAACAATAGCGTGTCCAATTTCATGGTAAGCAATTAAGCGCTTACTCTTGCTGTCCACCAAAGGAGTGCCTTCCATACCCGCAACAACGCGGTCAACTGCGTCATCAATTTCCGTAAGCGTAATCGCGTCTTTGCGACGTCTAGCACAAAGAATCGCAGCTTCGTTTAACAAGTTGGATAAATCAGCACCAGTAAACCCAGGAGTACGACGAGCTATAGCTTCCAAAGAAACACTAGGGTCTAATTTTTTGTTCCGTGAGTGAACTGCCAAAATAGACAAACGTCCTTTAATGTCGGGAGCATCAACAGTGACTTGTCTGTCAAAACGACCGGGACGCAACAAAGCTGCATCTAATACATCAGGACGGTTTGTAGCAGCAATAATAATGATGCCAGTATTACCTTCAAAACCATCCATCTCGGTCAACAACTGGTTGAGAGTTTGCTCTCTTTCATCGTTACCACCACCTATACCAGCACCACGCTGTCTACCGACCGCATCAATTTCATCGATAAATACAATACAAGGAGCATTGTCTTTAGCTTTTTTGAACAGGTCGCGCACACGGGAAGCACCGACACCGACAAACATTTCGACAAATTCACTACCAGAAATACTGAAGAAAGGCACACCAGCTTCTCCAGCAATAGCCTTTGCTAACAAAGTTTTACCAGTTCCCGGAGGTCCTACTAACAAAACTCCCTTAGGAATACGCGCACCAACTGCGGTGAATTTCTCTGGTTGTTTAAGGAAAGTAACAACTTCCTGTAGTTCTTCTTTAGCCTCTTCAATCCCAGCAACATCATCAAACTTGATGCCAGTCTTTGCTTCCATCATAAAACGAGCTTTAGACTTACCAAAACTCATAGCTTGACCAGGACCACCAGGAAGATTGTTGGAACGACGGAACAAAAAGAACAATCCAGTAATCAATAATAGTGGGAATACTAAATTACCCAAAAGTCCCCAAATTGCCCCATCATTACGCATGGGGTGGGCATCAAAATTAACACCTTTTTCTTTGAGTTTACTAATAAGCTCAGGAGCGCTAATCGGCAAATCAACCCGTACCCGTTGTACACGGTTATCTAATTCTGGGTCAACAGATTCAACAATCGCTGTCCTACCACCTTCATAAAAATCTACACTGCTGATGCGATTGGCATCTAAATATTCCAGAAATCGACCATAAGTCATGCGAGAGTTAGCCGCATTTCTTGTCATGTCAACAGGAGTACTAGCAAATGTACCTTGCCAGAAGAAAAAGCCAATAACCAAAGCTGGCAATGTCCAGAGCACCAGGACTTTCCAGGAGAATTTCATCTTAATTTGCCTCTAGATGCTGATACAACTTATTAACAAAGGAAGAAGGAAGAAGGAAGAGGAAGAGGTTTTCCTGCCTGCTGGTCGTTCCAAAAAGGTTTAAGTACAGAGCCTAATCGCAAATTGGTGTCGTCGATAGAGGTTCAGGCTTTAAATATTCCACAAAAATTAACCTTTTCCTTCTTCCTTCTTCCTCCTTACCTCTTCCTTAATTTTTTAATTTCACCTGTAAGAATTGCCATTAAGCCAAAAAGGCATAACAACAAACTTACAACTCCATCAAGAATCTTAATTAAAGTTAACTTAATTTTAATACATAATACTACTCATGGGAATCAAGAAATGAAAATTGGGGAGTGGGGACTACTTCCAACTCCCCACTCCCCACTCCCTACTTAGTTTCCGTGATTTGAATCGTATATGGGAGATACTTATTTTTATCGTAAGATCCGACCCAAATATTGTAAGTTCCTGGCAACCACTCACCAACAATGCCGGGATTCTTACCAGCAAACTCATCGTTACACCAACTACCCCCCGGGCCTCTAACAATCATGGTCGTATCTTCAGGACTGTCTACCACCAGCTTCAGGTAGTCAAATTTACTTCTCAACACTAAAGTATGGTCTGGCTTTTCATCCACAAATCCCGTACAAGGACCAGTAGCAGTCTCTCTTCTACCCGCAACTTGATTGGCAGGCACAAAACCCCCACTCATACCACGAACCACTAACGGGTCTGGAGAAAACTTGGGCTTAATGGTAACATCTCCGAATATCGGTGACGGAGCTTCTTCAGCACGAACAGCACCACCAATAGCAGATGCTAAAAGCATTGCCATAAAAACAAAAGATAATTTTAAGGGTTGATTTATCAATTTTTGAAACATTCTAGTTACATGGGTTCCTAAGTGTTTTTATTGACACTCATTTTACACACAAGTTCCCGGTAAATGGGGGTGATGACTGGTGACTGTTGACTGTTGACTGTTGACTGGTGACTAGTGAGCGGAAGTCAGAAGTGAACCGTAAAAACAAATTTTACCCGTTAACTTTCTTCCAGCGCTTGCGTGTAAGTGAAAAACCCAATTTATGAAAAAATTAGGTAATTATGTAACAAAAATTCACATAAAATAGTAGAGACGCGATTAATCGCGTCTCTACATTCAGGTGAACCATCGACCAATCAACAGTCAGCAGTCAGCAGTCAACCGTCAGCAGTCAACCGTCAACGCACTCCTCAACCGCACTTTATCTAAACCAATATGATGAAGCAGCAACCAAGACTGAATTAAATCTGGTCCGTGTACCTCCCCAGTCAAAGCAGCACGGAGGCTACGCATTACTAAGCCTTTTTTGACATTTTGCTCTTTTACTACTTGTTTAATAATTTCTTGAGCAGTGTTTTCTGAAAGTTCTTGGCTTTCCAAAGCAGTCAAAATTCCTTGTATAACTGCACTAGCACCTTCTTGTTTTACTTGAGCGCTTCCTTCTTCATTCAATGTCACCGTTTCGGTAAAAAACAGCTTACTCATTTCGACAGCATCCGAAAGACGAGTCAAACTAGCCTGAATTAAAAGTACTAATTTCTCTAACCAAGCTCTATCGCGTCCATTACTAAATTGATAACCTGCTTGTTCCCAGTATGGAATCAGCAAATCAGTCAATTTATCTAACGGCATACTGTGGATATACTGACTGTTTATCCAATCCAGCTTTGCCCAGTCAAATTTAGCACCAGCCTTATTGACTCTTTCAAAGCTAAAATTCTTTGCAGCTTCTTCCAGAGTAAAAATTTCTTGAGTTGAGTCTGGTGGTGACCAACCAAGCAAGGTCATATAGTTTACTAACCCTTCAGCAGTAAAACCCATTTGCTTGAAATCAGAAATAGATGTTACTCCATCCCGCTTAGAAAGTTTCCGTCCTTCCAGATTTAAAATTAAAGGAGTATGGGAAAATTCCGGTACTTCAGCTGCAAAGGCTTCATATATCAAAATTTGTTTCGCAGTATTAGCAATGTGGTCTTCCCCCCGAATGACATGGGTAATTTTCATATCCATATCGTCTACCACCACAGCGAAATTATATAAAGGTTGACCAACACCATCTTCAGAAGCGCGAGCAATAACCATATCACCCCCTAAATCGCTTCCTTTCCAGACCATCTTCCCACGCACTAGGTCATTCCAAACAATTTCCCGGTCGTCCTCAATTTTGAAGCGGATTACATAACTACGTCCTTCCGCTTTATAAGCAGCCTCTTGCTCTGGAGTCAAATTGCGATGTCGATTATCATAGCGAGGAGCCTGATTTTTCTCTTGTTGAGCAGTTCGCAAAGCATCAAGCTCTTCCGAAGTGGTGTAACACCGATATGCTAAACCTTTGTCCAACAAAATTTGTACAGCATTTTTATACAAATCTAAACGCTTTGATTGAAATTCCGGACCTTCATCCCAATTCAACCCTAACCAACGCAACCCCTCCAAAATATTTTCCGTATATTCTGGACGAGAACGTTCAACATCAGTATCTTCAATTCGCAAAATAAACTGACCATCATGGTGACGGGCAAATAACCAATTAAATACAGCCGTTCTCGCTGTACCAATATGTAAATTCCCAGTAGGGCTGGGAGCAATACGGACTCTAACAGTCACAGTACAATCTCTCTAAAAAACTTTAAAAGTGTAGCTTAGATACTATTCTTAATCTAAACTACACTTGATTCAAATAGTCTGATTCAGACTTATTAACGGGACTGACGGGGCTCGAACCCGCAACTTCCGCCGTGACAGGGCGGTGCTCTAACCAATTGAACTACAGTCCCTCGCAGTTGCCTTCGCAGTTGCCTTTAAACAACATTTCTACATTATGCTCACTCTCACCCAAGTTGTCAACCTTTTTTGAAATAAAATTGGGGAGTGGGGAGTTGGGAGATAAAAAATTCAAAACTCAAAACTTTTAATTTCTCAATTGCCACTCACAACTCCTCACTCACAACTCCTCACTCACAACTCCTCACTCACAACTCCCAACTCCCCACTCCCCACTCCCCACTCCCCACTCCCCACTCCTACTCCCCACTACCCAAAAAGTCAGCAAACTTACCGATAGCCTTAGATACCCACACTTTTACGTTTGCCTTTTCTTCGTGTTTGGCAACCAGTTCTTCCAAAATTTTCGGCTTCATTCTTTCGTACTGTACTTTCAGAGCATCCTTAGCTTGGTCAGATGAAATTGTTAGCCGAGACTTTTTAGCTATGTTTAAGCAATCAGCAAGTTGCTGACGCTGGTTGGCAGTAAGAGTTAAAGTAATCACCTCAGTACACTGAGTTGGTTCTTCTAAAGCAAAAAACAACAGATGATAATACCCAGTATCAACTAAGCTACGTAATATTTTTTGTCCGATACTATCTTCTACGTCTAAGTAATAAGACAGCCATCTTGTCAGTGGCTTTTTGGCGTCATGCAGTGCGGTAACCCAAAGTAACATTGGGTATAAATCCAGACGAGAAGCAATAAAATCGGTACTATTCGGTTTATCCAAAAATGTAGCAATTTCCTTTTTTGGTAACATAGACCAAAAAGTTGGGATATTACCTTGGGCAGTAGGTAGTAAAGTTGGGAAAACAATAGGAGCTACAGGCTTATTACTTGGCCAAGTTTTTTGTAAACAAGCTTTTTCAGATACTGAAGTAACAGGAACTAACTGTAAATGAGCTTGACCTGGTATATAGACGCTACTGTTAGGATTTTGTTTGATTGTTTCTAAAATTTCTAATATTTGATTCACATTTTCTGGACGTTCTTTGATATCCTTAGCCAAACAACTCATAACTAAATTTTTTATTCCCTGAGGAATTGTTAGCTGAGGATTTACCTCCTCAAAAGTAGGTGGCTGTTGAAAACGATGCACTTGATACCAATGACCAAAGCTATTACTAGTACTTGCAAAAGGATGTTTTCCTGTGAGCATTTCAAACATCAATATTCCCAAGCTGTAAATATCAGAACGCGCATCTAGTACCATACGTCCCTCCATATGTTCTGGGGAGCAATAAGGTAAACTACCAATAAAAGAATCAGAATATTTCATTCCACCGCCTTCGGTGACAAATTTGGCAATACCAAAATCAAATATTTTAACTATCTCTCCTTTTTTTGCATCTTCTACAATAAATATATTTTCTGGTTTAATATCTCTATGTAAAACTTTATAAACTTCTTTTTTGTGGCTAATACCTTCGTGAGCACACTGTAAGCCATAACATATTTGTTGAACAATATCTATAAATTGGGAAATGTCCAAATGTTGATATTTAAGAATTTCTTTCAAGCTTTGCCCAGTTAGATATTCCATTACATAAAAAGGAATTCTTTCTTCCGAAAAGCCGTAACCTAAAACTTTAACAATATGTTGACTCTTACGCCCCAACTGAGCACCAATCAAAATTTCTCTAGCAAAGCGCTGAGATACCTCTTGGCTGTCAATATTTAAAGACAAAATTTTTAAAGCAATAGGCATACCTCCCTTAGCTACGTCTTCAGCGAGGTAAACACGACCCATACCACCTCGACCAATTAAATCTCTAATCAAGTAGCGATTATTTAAATACTTACCAATGTAATTATCTAACTCAGTCTTTGGTGCTTCAGTTTTTTTAACTTCGTTTTGTATCATCATAATAAAAACAATTAATTATCTAATTATGTTGCTAAATACTCAATTCCTGGGACAATTAGAAATTAATTACAGAATCTTTAAGTAAAATTATTAAAACGAGATGAACACATAGTGATAATTATGTAAATGCTGTTAAATATTGTGTAACATACGGATTAATGCATCTCTATGAGAAATTACACTGAAACTCTAAAAGAGATTTAGGGGGGGGAGACCCCACATCAGTAGATATACTGAAAATAACTCTTTTACTTTGTTCTCTTGTGGGTTCTCTTTTGAATTCTATTGTGGGGTGGGCATCCTTGCCCGCCCTTGCCTTTTGACAGTAGAAACTTTTTACAGTAGAGACTTGTTACAGTAGAAACCCAACATCTCAACGATTGAAATTGGGTAGCAAACGACGTAATATCCTTCTCAAAGGCGACTCAATTTTGACTTTAAAAGCAAGAAACTGAGTGCGTTGCAGCTTTTGAAAATTATTATCACTAACAAGAATCAAAGCTTGTTGTCCATCAGGTAATTTAGGTCCGAGAGTTAAACCCTCAATATTATCCAGAGCTACATCTAACCTTCGTAAATCGAACAGCAGCTTTTTCTTAACAGGCTTTATAGTTTTCATATCCGCAGACAGAAGACTATTAATATTGCTGATATCTGTTGCACCTTCCAAAGAAACCTGGTACAAGGCAATATAAAACCCTAAGCCAGTAAAAGTACGTTCTATACTGAGAAAATTACCTTCATTATCTAGCGCAAATAAATCAGGTAAGCCGCTAGAAAATCTATTATTTAAATTAAATAAAGGTTTTACAGGGTCAGTTAAATATAAAAATTCTTTTTCAGGTTGTCCCGTTAAAAGATTGTACTGCAATATACGGCTAGGGCTACTAACCTTTGGTTGTGCTTCCGTTCCATCTTGAATCAGAGCATTTTCCGTTGCAGTAAATAATTTACTTTCGTCAGGAGTAATAGTAAGACTTTCAAATGCTAAATTATTGCGTATCCCAAGATTATTATCTTTTGTTGGCAAAAACTTTGTAGGTATAGGTAGTGTTTGTATTTCTTTCCCTGTAGACAATTCAAACTCTTTAACAAACGGATTAATTAAGCTTGCTGCATCACCTTCAGAAGAAATAAATACGGTGTCCCTACTGGTTAACGCAATACCCTCGGAATCTATACTAGCAGGCGAAAAAGTTTGGCCTTTATCATTTAGAAGAGTAGTAACAATGCTTGGAACAACACTTCCCTTAGAAAGCTTACCTTTGCTCAAATCAATTTTGAACGTATAAAAACGAGCAGGAGCTTTTTGACTACGGTCATCAGATATAGAGTAAAAAAGGTTGCGCTTAGCATCGTAAGTAATTCCAGACAAACCTCCTAATTCAGTATTTTGGAACACTAAACCCGTAGGTAATATTGTTTCTCCAATAAACTCTATCCCACTAACTTCCACAGCACTGCTGGCTAAATTAGAGAAAAAGAAGCTGATAAATAAAATAGGCAGACAAAAAAGAATAACTAGCGGTAACCGTAATCGTTTGATAATTTTCTTTATTAGCATAGTTTGCCAAAGCATAAAATTCACAAACAAGATACCACACCAAAATGTAGAGACGCGATTAATCGCGTCTCTACATATACGTAAACCTGCTATTAACCCTCGGTCTCCGATTCTAAAAAATTCGCCAGCCAATCTTTTAGTCCACGAGTCGCTCGACAGTCGTCTTCGTTATAACGTTGAATAAGTTCTAGCAAACTTCTATCGCCTGTTTCCAACCATTGGTCATACCAGTAAATACATTTAGCTCCACTAGCGTCTTGGTCACGCCACTCAAACCCTAACCATTTGGCTATGGATTTTAAAGCATAGCTCTCTATTGGCAACGCTACGGCTTGTATCAATTCTTCATAAACATCTACAAATCTACTGAGTATTGGTTCTATCGAAGCAAAAGGTGTGTTGTAAAGTTTTGCAAGTCGTTTTACTGTATCAACTTCATAAACACAAAAATGATAAATTGGTGCATCAGGATATTGCCCAACTACGTCCAAAAACTGTTGCCAAACTAGTTTTTCATCCTCTGGTTTTTCTGCCAACAAAGAATAAAATTTTTCAGTATTTTTTTCGTTATCGACCACCAATAACCCCAACAAATAATTTAAATTTAAATCTGGCTGCGCCTCAATATCAAAATAAATTTCTATGGGAGCTGGAAATATAATATCTTGGGGACGAATATAAGGAAAAACTAGCGGACGCCTTTCAATTACAGATTGTGCTTGCAGTACAAGCTTTGTAGCGACATCGTAGTCAAATCCTGGTAAATCTTCCAGTATCGCTGGACGACTACCTGCTAAGGATTCCAAAGATGCCATATCCAACGCTTGTAATTGCGTATAGCGTACAGGAGTAACTCCAGGTAGAAGTGAAAGATGTTTTTGAGATTGGGCAGTCGCATAACAACTACTGTACCACTGGCAAAGCGTACATTTTTGACGCGAAATAAACACCTCAGGTGCTTGAGAATAGGAAAGATTTTCCATACACTCAAGAAGAATACGCTGCATTTGTGGCATCCATTTAAGCAAATCTACGGAATGAGCCGTATCTCTACCACGCAACATTAATTTGGCTGTTTCTGGTTGTGCTTGTTGCACTGTAGCCAATATTTGAGCATGATATGCAACAACAACTTGGTATTCTTGTTTAGGGCGTTTACCCAGTTCAATATCTACTGGGACGTACATCCAATCACCAAAACGAGATTTTCCTGGTTTTTTCACCAGTAAATCTGGACGCGACAACAGGGTATATTGTTTGTACTTAGGAGTTGAATGTATATTTTCAATCGTATCTCCTTCTGTATCGGTTAACTCTAATGGCAACCAATCAATGTCAGACTCAGAAACAAGCATAACCCCTTGGTGAATGCACTCGACACCCCTTTGCATTAACTCTAATGTCGCAGCTTGTCCGGCTTGCCAATTTCCAGGAGGGAAAATTGGTTGCTCGTAAGTCCACTTTTTCAAAATGCTCTTTTGATGAGCAATTTTGTCCTGTTGCAATTTTTGCACCAACTCCGAAGTTGCATCTCGCCACTTTCTATCCTCGTGGACATCTAAATAAGGGCGACGCTTACAACGTTGATATTGTAGTAATAACTCAGCATTAATTAACATTCCTTTAAACTAACAAGAATTAGCATCTATAGGAGTAATCCAGACAACCAAAATAGCTGTTAATAAAATTACAGCATATCAAGGAGTTTTGTTGACTCTTGGCTGATGATTGTTGACTGATAACTGATGACTGTTAATTGTTAGCTGTTCACTTTTAAGTCTTGAAATTTGAAAATGCTCAACCATCAACCATCAACCGTCAACCATCAACCGTCAACAGTCAACAGTCAACAATCAACCGTCAACCGTCAACCGTCAACCGTCAACCGTCAACCGTCAACCGTCAACTAATCATGACTAAAATCAAACGCCATCGCGAACAATTTCCCGCTTTAGCGAATAAATCCTATTTTAACTACGGAGGACAAGGCCCGATGCCTCAACGTGCATTGGACGCTATTAATGAAGCACAAATTTACATCCAAAAAATAGGGCCTTTCGGCAGCGAAGTAAATACATGGATTAGGCAGCAAACAAAAATCACACGTGCAGCAATTGCAACCCAGCTAGATGTATCCCCAGACACTATAACCATTACGGAGGATGTCACTGTTGGTTGTAATATCGCTATGTGGGGTGTTTCTTGGAAAAATGGCGACCATATACTACTTTCCGATTGCGAGCATCCTGGTATTGTGGCAATCGCTCAAGAAATTTCTAGAAGATTTGATGTTGAGGTTAGCACCTGTCCGCTAATGTCAACTTTAAATGAGGGTGACTCGGTAGCTGTTATTGCTCAGCATTTACGTCCCAGCACCCGCATGGTTGTTCTTAGCCACATTTTATGGAATACAGGCCAAGTTCTACCTCTTAAGAAAATATCTCAACTGTGTAGAGATAATTCAGTTTTTTTAATGATAGACGCAGCCCAATCTGTAGGGCTACTACCCTTGAATTTACAAGAATTAGGAGTGGATTTCTACGCTTTTACAGGTCATAAATGGTTATGCGGTCCAGGGGGTGTGGGAGGATTATATGTAAGACCAGAAGTACGTGATTTATTGCAACCCACCTTTATTGGTTGGCGTAGTGTTGTCACCAACGGTCAAAATATACCTATAGGATGGCATCCTAGCGGAATCAGGTATGAGGTAGCCACATCCAATTACCCACTTTATGTTGGACTAAGTGAAGCTATCGCTGTACAGGAAGAATGGGGAACAAAAGAAGAACGTTATCAACAAATTTTAAGCAACAGCGAATATCTTTGGAACAGCTTAAGGCAATTACCCAGCGTAAAATGTTTACTGGCAAATCAACCACCTCAAAGTGGTTTAGTCTCATTTCAACTAGTTAACCAGAAACCTGAAGACACAGATAATTTAGTTAATTCTTTAGAGTCACAGGGATTTCTTACTCGAACGATTTTAGACCCAAACTGCGTACGCGCCTGTGTCCATTATTTTACTCTCAAAGAAGAAATAGACCAATTAGTCGAAGCCATCCAAAGATATCAACACTCAACAAAATGAATCGTCCCATCTTATATATAGCAATCACAAACCACGGCTTTGGACATGCAACCCGTACCGCATCGGTTGCTGCAACAATTCAAAAGTTATGTCCGGAAGCTTTATTAATTATGGTGACTACAGCACCACGGTGGTTACTAGAGTGTTACATAGAGGGTGATTTTATCCATCGTCCTCGTGCCTATGATTTAGGAGTAGTACAAGCAGATAGCTTGAACATGGATAAACAAGCAACGTTAGAAAAATTACAGGAGATTAAAAAGAATCAAAATTCAATCATCGCATCAGAAGTTAATTTTATACGTCAAAATCGCGTTGGGTTGGTCTTAGCGGATATACCGTTTCTTGCAGCACCTATAGCCAAAGCGGCTAATATACCTTGTTGGATGCTAAGTAACTTTGGCTGGGATTTTATTTACCGTAGTTGGGGTAGTAGTTTCACAGAAATTTCTGACTGGATTAGTGAGTGCTATCAAAAAAGTGACCACCTATTTCGTTTTCCCTTTTATGAACCGATGTCAGCTTTTACAAATATTACAGATGTCGGACTAACAGGAGGAGAACCACGTTATACAGCTTCGGAATTACGATTGAAATGGGGAATAACAGCACCTCTCGAAAAGGCTGTTTTATTGACCTTTGGTGGTTTAGGGTTACAAAAAATCCCTTACGAAAACCTACAACTATTTTCAGATTGGCAATTTATTACCTTTGATAAATCAGCTCCAGATTTACCAAACTTAGTAAAAATAAACGATTTGAAATACCGTCCTGTTGATTTAATGCCTGTTTGTGGGAGACTAGTTTCTAAACCCGGTTATGGAACTTTTTCCGAAGCAACAAAATACGGAATACCAATTGTTTCCATTACTCGTGATGATTTTGCTGAAGCCGCATTTTTGTTAGAAGGCATAAGCAATTATAACCATCACCAAATACTGACACCCTCAGAATTCTTCGATACAACATGGGAATTTTTGCATCAGCCTCTAAATCCACCAAAACTATCCCAAACAATCGCTAAAGATGGTAACGAAACTATCGCTAAAGCAGTCATTGAATATTTTTGTTAACTGTTGACGGTTAACGGTTGACGGTTGAGCATTTTTAAATTTCAAAACTTAACAGTAAATAGCTAACAATTAGTAGCAGTCACCACTCATCAGTCAACAGTCAACAGTCAACAGTCAACAGTCACCAGTCACCACTCAACAAGCAAAAAATCATGCATTACCAAAAACTACTGCGAGTTGGCACAAACGGTAAATCATTAATTAACGTGACACCAAAAATTGAAGCAATAGTCGCGGAATCTGGAGTAGACACTGGACTTTGTACATTATTTTTACGCCACACATCAGCAAGTTTACTAATACAAGAAAACGCAGACCCTTCTGTATTAAAAGACCTCGCTAATTTCATGGCAAAAATAGTACCAGAATCAGCCAATTATATCCATGATACAGAAGGACCGGATGATATGCCTGCTCACATCCGTACCGCACTTACCCATACTTCCGAAAATATACCTATTAATAGCGGACACTTAGTATTGGGGACATGGCAAGGTATATATATTTGGGAGCACCGACAACACAATCATATGCGCGAATTAGTCGTACACGTTTTTGGGGGCTAGGTTGTACAGGTAGGGACGCGATAAATCGCGTCCCTACATTGATTAGATGATAAGATGTTAAGTTTATTTATATTCAATTCATAACTTTTGATAATAAGATTAAACTAGAAAAGGTTACTTTATTTAGATAATTTAAAAAACTTCGCGGATAGATAAGGGGATTGTAATAAATTATGATGCAAAACCTGACATTAAACAAACGTTTCCGCATTTTAGATGAAATTATTGCTCAAAAATCTGTAAGTTACTTATCACTGAATCCACGTAAAAATTTTGCTACTAGCTTTGTGGAAATAGGTTATTTACTTACTGAAATGAATGTAGATTCAAAAATCATAAAAAGTCTTGCAGATGCTGTAGAGCCTATAGTTCATGCTCAGCTAAGCAATTTTCCAGATAATATTTACTGGGATTTTGACTTTATGGTACACAATATGCTTAATCAAGCTTTAATTGCTAAAGAAGGCGCTTTTGATTTTCTAAATACTTTTACTGATAAAGTTGTCAGTCTCATGAATTTGTTTGGAATTAAAACACAAATTCACTTTCGTTATATACACGATTTTATGTATGGTTTTGAATGGGCGAAATGGGTAAAAAAAGACCCATACGCTCGTTTTCATACTGAACCTTTTGGGATAATTTTTTTAGATTATATATTGAGTCGAGGCCAAGAAATGATTCAGTTAATTAATCTAAATGATACCAAGTATTACCAACTCACTGATAGTGCTTACCGCAATCCTTTTTCTTTTTCTCGTGAACCAGAATGCGAATGTCGTCTTTTGAGTTATATGGCAGAAGAAGAACTT
Source organism: Scytonematopsis contorta HA4267-MV1 (assembly GCA_019359035.1). GTDB lineage: Bacteria > Cyanobacteriota > Cyanobacteriia > Cyanobacteriales > Nostocaceae > Scytonematopsis > Scytonematopsis contorta. The sequence continues at coordinate 18,455 of JAHHIC010000072.1, forward strand.
ATACCAGTGCCAGCTTGGGATTGGAATGCTTGTCCGATGTGGAATAAGCCTTTTCAGCAAATTCGCCAGGAGTTATCGGTACAACTTGATATTCCCAAACAATCAATTTCTGTTGGTTAGGAACAAATAGCAATCTTAAATCATTTGTCAAAATCAAACTCATCAATACACAAAATTGTAGTGCGGGCATCTTGCCCGCCTCCAGTAGCAAGCAAGATGCTTGCACTACCTATATTTTCACAAATCACTTAGGAGTGTTATTATGTCAAAATTTTGACAGTATTATTATCAAATGTTTTACTATTTTAATTGAATTATGAAAATTGCTGATTTCATTAAGGATTTTGAAGAATGGGCAAATCCAGCTTGGCAAGATAGCTGGGATAATTGTGGTTGGCAGATTGAACCTGGTGTATTAAACGAGGAAGCTGGTGTTTTGGTCTGTTTGACACCGACTTTAGCTGTCATGCATGAGGCGATCGCACTCAGGAGTAAAGGAATTCCGGTAAATTTAATTTTTGCCCACCATCCTCTTATTTTTAGCGCTCCCAAATCGTTACGTAGTGGGAACCCTATAACAGAAATGGCTAGGTTATCTTTTACGCATAACATCGGTGTTTATAGTGCCCATACAAATTTTGACCAAGTGCAAGATGGAACTGCTGATGTTTTGGCACAAATTTTGGAATTGCAAGAAGTAACTCCTGTTGTACCCACTCAATCTGGCTTAGGGTATGGTCGTGTGGGAACTTTAAAAGAAGCAATAACTTTAGAAAATCTACTAGCAACAATTCAAATTAAACTAAACCCACCAAATCTTTTATTTTCTCCATCTGTAGATTTACAGCAAAGCATTCAAAAAATCGCTGTATTAGGTGGTTCTGGAGCAAGTTTTATATCCGCAGTAGTCAAAACAAAAGCTCAAGTTTACCTCACCTCGGACTGTAAATTTCACCAATTCCAAGAAAGTCGAGACAAGGATTTAATTTTGGTTGACGCTGGACATTACGCAACAGAGCGTCCTGCTTGTCAGCGTTTAGTAGAAAAGTTTCAATCTTTAAAACTTTCTTTTGTACAGCTAAGTCAAAAAGATGAAGATTTCCGCGTTTTTTACCAATAGCCATCAGCAATTCGCAATTCGCAGTTCGCAATTAATTATATAATTATGCAATTAATTGAATAATTAATAAATTGCTAATAATTGCGAATTGCGAATTCATAATTGCGAATTGCTTATGGGGGGCTTAAGAGGTCATTTATAAAGTAAAAGTTAAATTGACGTAGGATGGGTTAGGCGCATTTGTAGTAAATATTTGGAGGCTCTTTAAGTTATATGAAGCGCCGTAACCCATCAATTATATAGACTTAATGTTTACTTTATATATCACCTCTAAATAAAGGTGTCCTAACTTTGCCTCCATAATTAAATAATGGTGCAAGTACCTTAATTGCCAATTAAGCAATTTTAATTGGTTAATTGATTAAGGAACATTGCGAATTGCGAATTGTTTTGGACAGAGATAGTTAATTGGAATATTTATAGATATACATCACTTCTAATTATCTTTTTTAAATAAAAAATTTAACTTTTAAAAACCTTTATAAAATATTAAAATCTGTTTAAGTTTTTTTTGCCAGAGATTATTTTATATTTTGAATTGAGTATACATTGAAAAATGTAGAGACGTAACATGTTACGTCTCTATTGATTTGTAGCGAAAATAATGATAATGTCTAATTACATATATAAATAAAATCAATATTTTAAAGTAACACAAGTTCTGACTATAGAGATAATACCATAAAGCTACAAGATAATAAAAAGAATAGTAGCCATCAAAATTACAAATACTTATTGGTGTAAATAACTAACTAAAATAGTATTTACTATAAATACTACTGACAGCAGAAATCTCTTGTGGCTCACGGATTCACATAGATAATGTTTATTTGTAATTAGCATTAATTCTTCATTGCTAAAAAATGAAGAGTTATTTTTCATGGGTGTATTAAAAGTCGTGACCGCTAGATTTTAAAACTGTCAGCAAGATAGCGAAAATAAAGTGTGAGGAGAACAATGATGAACAAATATCTACTAGCGTCTGCTGGTGGGGTAAGTTATTTATGCTTACTTGCTGGATTGTCACCTGTAAAAGCCCAAATCGTAGCTTCCAATGCAGCATCAGAATCTGTTAAGTAAGTAGGCGTTAAAAAGAACGACTATATTTAGTTTTCTAAATAAGCTCTAACTCAATCTGAATCAAGCTTTTCGTTTAACTTTACATTCTGTTACATAGTTCGGTTTATTTTCACTCACCTACTTATGCCAACAAAAAGTTCTGATAGCAATACTTACACAGCAGAAAATAGCTTTGAAAACGAGTTTTCCTTCCCACTTGCGAATACGCAATCGGAAACTACGCAATTGCAAGCGACAACAAAAGAAAATAAGCTTTCCCCAACACCTACTCCCGTTTTCAGCCAACCTCAAGAATCCAAGCAAAATAAGCTTTCTCCAACTTCAGTTCCCGTTCTGAATCAACCAGCAAAGTCATCAGACAATTTGGGACAGGTAACATCTGTATCCCAACTTTCAGACGTACAGCCTACAGATTGGGCATTTCAAGCATTACAATCTCTTGTTGAGCGTTATGGATGTATTGCAGGATACCCAAATAGAACTTTCCGTGGCAATCGAGCGATGACTCGCTACGAATTTGCAGCAGGGTTAAATGCTTGTTTAGATAAAGTTAATGAATTAATAGCCACAGCAACTGCTGACCTAGTTAAAAAAGAAGACCTAGCAACCTTACAAAAGCTGCAAGAAACATTTGCAGCAGAACTGGCAACACTGCGTGGTAGAGTAGACGCATTAGAATCGCGCACAGCACAACTAGAAGCGAATCAATTTTCCACCACAACCAAACTCAGCGGTGAAGCTATTTTTTCTGTAATTGGTGCGACAGGTGGAGCACCTGGTAGAGATAATCCCAATATTGTTCTGAACAACCGAGTTAGATTAAATCTCAACACCAGTTTTACAGGAAAAGATTTACTTATAACTGGTTTACAAGCCCATAACTTCTTGGGTGGTTTCAGTGGTAGCGGTAGTGTACAAGAAAGTTTAGGCTTAAGCTCAGCACTAAGCGCAAGTAATGCACGCACAAGCTTTGAACCACAATTCCCCGGTATTGACCCAAAAACCTTAAGTGCGAGAGGTGCTAACAGCTTAGAGCTTTATAAACTACTCTATATATTCCCTGTTGCTGACAAATTAACCTTATTTGCTGGAACCGCAGCAGAAGTGTCTGACGCATTTCCTGCTATTACTCCATTTTATGGAGAAGGACAGGAATCAATATCTCGCTTTGGTAGCTTAAACCCAGTACTGCGAGTTTCTGGAGGAACATCCGGTAATGGCTTAGCATCAGCAGCAGGATTTATTTTCAATCTTTCGGATAGTATCGATTTGCGAGCTTTGTACGGTAGTGTAACCGCTAACTTACCTAACAGAGGAGCGAGTAACCCTCTGGGAGCAGGCGTTTTTAATGGTAGTAGTGTTGTAGCTACACAATTAACAATAAAACCAAGTAAATCAATAGATATTGGTCTAAATTATGCTCATAGTTACCACCAAATCAATATTTTGGGTACAGGTTTAGCTAGCGATGATATTTTTGCTTTAGCGCTACCAACTGCACGTCTAGATGTTCCTGTTAATTTAAATTCTTTTGGTGGAACTGTGACATGGAGATTTTCACCACAAATTGCTTTATCTGGTTACGGAGCAGCAATATTTGTTGATGACTCCTTAACAACAGTCAATGCTTCCAGCACCTTCACTAGTTGGATGGTAGGCTTACATTTCCGCGACTTAATCAAAAAAGGAAATTCTGCGGGAATTCTTTTTGGACAGCCACTTTACCGTACAGATGCTAGTGGAGATGCAAGGCTCGCAAATGCAGGTGTTAATCGAGCTACACCATATCATCTAGAAGGATACTACCGCTTCCGGGTCAGCGACAATATTAGCATTACACCTGGTGCGTTTGTTCTATTCAATCCTGAAGGTGATAGCCGTAACGAAACCACAGCTGTTGGAGTGTTGCGTACCACCTTCACATTTTAATATTTTTGTAGAGACGCTATTTATGGCGTGTAGAGACGCGATTTATCGCGTCTCTACCTGCGTCTTTCTTGTAATTTTCGATAAACAGCCTTCAGGTCAACATTGTGATGTGCTAATGCGACCAAAGTATGATAAAGTAAATCACCAACTTCTCCAGCAATCCCATCTTTATCATCGTCTTTAAAAGCCATTATTACTTCAGCGGTTTCTTCACCGATTTTTTTCAAAATTTTGTTGTCACCCTCAGCAAATAATTTACAGGTGTAAGATTTCTCACTTGGGTTGTCGCGTCGCTCGCAAATCACCTGAAAAACTTGTGACAAAGTATCTCCTGGAGGAGCAACAATTGTTCCTTCTACCTGATGAAAACAACTACGTTCTCCTGTGTGACAAGCAATGTCACCTACTTGTTCTACCACCACCAGTAGGGCATCGCTGTCACAGTCATAACGGATACTCTTGACGATTTGAGTATGTCCGGAAGTCCCTCCCTTGTGCCATAGTTCTTTACGGGAACGACTCCAAAACCAAGTTTCTCCTGTTTCTAAAGTTTTTTGTAGCGAATCGTGGTTCATCCACGCCATCATTAACACTGTGCCATCTAAATAATCTTGGACAATTGCCGGCACCAAGCCCCGTTCGTCGTAAGCAATTTTATCAATAGGTACAGCATTAACGGGTATAGCATGACCAAGTGAATGAGAGGGAGAAGAAAACATACCAACTGCTTCAATAGATGAGAGAATGATTTATGACTTCAAGATATCATTCTGAATGGAGCAGAAAAGTGTGTTTTTGTGGATGAACAATTGTTATCAAATTTTACACAAGACCACTCATATGCTTTGCTGTTTGCGTTTTTACAGCGCTTAAAGCAACGCGGTGAGCCTGAGAAGCTTCGCCGTACCAATGAATCGCGGAGTTGAAAGCAACTCGATAAATCTCCTGGTATGTTTCAGAAAACACAGAGCGAATTTCAAAAGGCAAGTCTTGATTGGACTTGTATAACATAATGTTATTTTCCTGGTTCAGCTAACTTATTACCATATAAGTTTGAAAAAGGGTTTTCAACTGTCGCAGGGTAGAACTTTTAGTTTACAGATATAAGGAGACAACCTTGGTAAATACAACGATTAAAACCAGCAAATCACAAGAAATCTTTGCCGCTGCTCAAAATCTTATGCCAGGTGGGGTTAGCTCTCCCGTCCGCGCTTTTAAGTCTGTTGGTGGACAACCGATTGTTTTTGACCATGTTAAGGGTGCATACATTTGGGATGTGGATGGAAACGAGTACATCGATTACGTAGGTACGTGGGGTCCAGCAATTTGCGGACATACACATCCTGATGTTATTAACGCTCTCCACTCCGCTTTGGACAAAGGTACAAGCTTTGGTGCTCCTTGTGCATTGGAAAATGTGCTGGCTGAGATGGTTATCGATGCAGTTCCCAGTATCGAAATGGTACGATTTGTCAACTCTGGAACTGAAGCTTGTATGGCCGTATTGCGCTTAATGCGAGCTTTTACGGGACGCGAAAAAGTTATCAAATTTGAAGGCTGTTACCACGGACACGCTGATATGTTCTTGGTGAAAGCTGGTTCTGGTGTGGCAACTCTCGGTTTACCAGATTCCCCTGGAGTTCCTAAGGCAGTAACTAGTAGCACTTTAACTGCACCTTACAATGATTTGGATGCTGTGAGAGCATTGTTTGAAGAAAACCGCGACGAAATAGCAGGATTAATTCTTGAACCAGTAGTGGGAAATGCTGGATTTATTCCACCCGATGCTGGTTTCTTGGAGGGTTTACGGGAACTTACGCAAGAACATGGAGCATTATTAGTATTCGATGAAGTGATGACAGGTTTTCGTATTGCTTACGGTGGGGCACAAGAAAAGTTTGGTATAACTCCCGACTTAACAACCTTAGGTAAAATCATCGGTGGTGGCTTACCAGTGGGAGCCTACGGTGGTCGTAAAGATATTATGCAAATGGTTGCTCCCGCAGGTCCGATGTATCAAGCAGGAACACTTTCTGGTAACCCTTTAGCAATGACAGCAGGTATTAAGACACTGGAATTATTGCAGAAAGCTGGTAATTACGAATATTTGGATAAAATTACCAAAAAACTTGCCTCTGGGATGCTAAAAATCGCCCAAGAAACTGGTCACGAAGCTTGTGGTGGACAAATTAGTGGTATGTTTGGCTTCTTCTTTACTAAAGGCCCAGTGCATAATTACGAAGATGCCAAAAAGTGCGATTTGCAAAAGTTTGGTCGCTTCCATCGCGGTATGTTGGAGCATGGGGTTTATTTAGCTCCTTCCCAGTTTGAGGCTGGATTTACTTCCTTAGCTCATACTGATGAAGATATTGAGCGCACGCTACAGGCTGCACGAGACGTGATGAGTAGCCTCTAGGAATCTTAAAAACCCCACCCCCAACCCCAACTCAACCCTCTCCCCTAGGGGGCTACCCTGTACACACAAATAAACCCCTGAACTAAAGTTCGGGCTAAAAGCTGAAACCCGTTGAAACGGGTTAGAATTTACACTCTTATCTTGCTTTCAACCCGTTTTTAACGGGTTTTAGCTTTTAGCCCGAACTTTAGTTCAGGGTATTTTGGAGAAATTTAGGATTATTTCAAGATTTATGTGTACGCGGTAGCCCCAAGGGGGGAGGACTACTATATAACTATGTAACTATTAATTGTTAAGCACAACCACACTTGCTGTTGCCACAGCCTTTTATTGTTTTGTGCCCTTCCGCACAACCATCAGAACAATAATATTTACCTTCTTTCTCGACTGCTTTGTCTGTGGAGATAACACATAAACAGGTGGAGCAGGCACATTTCATTAAAGTAGCGCTGGTCATTATTACACCCTCTCTATAAATATTCTCTGAGACTAGTTTATGAGATATGAATAATCTTTCATACGTTCATTAACAAAACTTAATCTAATTTTCGATGTTGATAAATTATTAGTAATTAGATTATACAAATCAATTGGTAAATAATATTAATTTACTGACGTAATAATACTTACAGCATGGCTGTATACAAGGCATCAATCATTAACAAATTAGCTTGAAATTTATTGAGAAAATAGTAGATTCAACGAGGTTCAAATAAAGTACAGGGAAAGTAAACTGGGAGATGATGAATAGCAGGGGTTTTATGATACCTTTACGTAATCAGAGCGTTACTTTAGCAACTCTTTAAAGGATTTCCAGCAAAATTTACCTGGTAGTCGTGAATTTCGATTTAAATAATAGGTATAGAGTGTGTTTTTAGAGTTACTATTCGTGCAGCGAGTTGACAGTACATGAGCTACTGCGTAAATCCCAACTGTTCCCATCCAGAAAATCCAGAGTGCAGCGAACGTTGTCAGTCTTGTGGCTCGCGGCTTTTGTTGCGCGACCGTTATCGGGTACTGAAAGCGTTAGGTCAGGGAGGCTTCGGAGCGACATTTTTATGTAAAGATGAAGCGTTACCGGGCGAACCCAGTTGTGTAATCAAGCAACTACGACCTTCAGGAACTGCGCCACATATAATGCAAATGGCGCGGGAGCTATTTGAACGAGAAGCCAAAACCTTGGGAACTATTGGTAACCATCCCCAAGTTCCTAGACTCTTGGACTTTTTTGAAGAACGAGAGCAATTTTATCTCGTTCAGGAATATATCAACGGTTTGACTCTCCAACAAGAGATAAAACGTAATGGTGTATTTGGGGAAGCAGGATTAAAGCATTTTTTAAGCGAAATTCTGCCTCTAATGCAATATATCCACGGACGCAAGGTAATTCACCGCGATATCAAACCAGCAAATTTGATTCGCCGCGCTCAAGATGGTAGATTAGTACTAATAGACTTTGGAGCAGTCAAAAACGAAGTTACTCAAGTTTCAGTGAACGTGTCAGGACATACGGCACTAACAGCTTATGCGATAGGCACTCCAGGTTTCGCACCACCAGAACAAATGGCAATGCGTCCAGTTTATGCCAGTGATATTTACGCTTTAGGGGTAACAGGAATTTATTTATTAACTGGTAAATCTCCAAAAGACTTAGAATACAACCCCACAACAGGAGAAATGATGTGGGAACACCTAGTGCATATCAGTGACCACTTACAAAATGTGTTGCGAAAATGCCTAGAGGTGTCGGTACGTAACCGCTATCAATCAGCGGATGATGTACTGAAAGCGCTGGAAATGGAACCGTACATAGAGAGCTTAGCCAAAAGTTTGGTTGCTCAGCCATCTGGTAGCAAACCACCCTCTAACCAACGTTTAGAAGATTCAGCAGTACTATGTAGTAATCCTTCTGCAAATTTTTCTAGCGCAGGAGTAGCACAAGTTGCAGCAGCAATTAGAGCAAGACGTGCAAAAATGGAAGCTGCTAATAGCGGTGGAATGCGTCAAGGAATAATGACAGCAAAAACAACTGCTTTTACAAGCAGTAACAGCGGACCGAGTTCTACAGGAAAATCGCCTATGACACGTCAGCAATTAGATACTCAAAGCTTGCTCACATCTTATACAAAAGGTAGAAGAGATTTTGCCCAGTTCAATTTAAGTTTAATTAACCTACAAGGAGCCGATTTACCTGGGGCTAATTTTCATTCTTCTCAATTACAAAAAGCAAATCTTCAAGGAACTAATCTCTATAATAGTGATTTTGGTAGAGCTTCTCTTAACCGAGCAAATTTACGAGATGCAAATTTGGGCAAAACCTACTTGAGTCATGCTGATTTAGAAGGAGCTGACCTGCGAGGAGCTGACCTTAGCTATGCTTATTTAAGCCATGCAAATCTTCGGGGAGCAAATCTATGTGGCGCTAATTTAACTGGTGCTAAAATTTCAGAAGAACAACTGGCATTAGCTAAAACTAATTGGATGACAGTACGTCCCAACGGTAGACGTGGCTTGTTATAAAAGTAATAGAAAATATCTATTAATATTAGATTCTTGCGGTATAACCAAATTACCTTCTGGATAGTAAAAAGATAATCTCCATAAATTAATTTAGATTGTAAAGGAAATCTCGTCTCCAGCCCCCTTTCAACTTACGGGAGGGGGTTGTTAACAATTCGCAATTACGTTTTGTGTTACTGCTCCACTTTTGGCTTCAGAAAACTTATATGCATGTTTAAGCCTTATTCTACCGTTTATTCTATAATATTTATCTATGGTAATAATAGGATAATGTTATTATACTGGGTATATGAAACGACATAGTAACTACCCTTTATCGACCAAAATCGTTAATCGACTACACGTAATTAAGCACCTTTCAGCGATTATTGTCTTCAGTTCCAAAACTTAAAATATTTTCTCTGAAAACCAAAAAACTTTCTCTATATGAACAATAAGATAGACTCATTTTTTGGCATCAAGGTAAAGAGTAGATATACGACAAAATCGGTTATTTTAATATTGTCTTCAGAATTACCCTCTCGAAAAAGCTACTAAATTAAAGTTAAAATTTAGCATTGTAGCTTTACTGTAAATTTATTATCAAAATGCTTCATTATGTTAAGTTATACTTCACAATTTAAGCAAAATTGTTTTTTGGCAGACATTTAGAAATCTTTGATTGATAAATTAGATGCCTAATTGTTACATCATCACTTTTGCGACCCCTGTAGCGGAGTGTAGCAAAAAGCCTCTAATATTTCTGAGTGTAAGCTTAGGCTCAGCATTCGTGAAAGAAATTGACAAATTTAATTTAAAATGTTGGCATTAAAAGGCTTTCCTATGATGACTGAATTTGCACAACAGGAATTAGAACAACGTTTAAGCTTATACCACGTTTTTCTTAAGTTGTACGAGCATAAACGTAGTCTTCTAGAAGAATTAACTAACCTAGAAGAGCAACTTGAGCCATCGTTGGCTAAAACCAAGGCACTTTATTTGCAGGCTGTAATTAAAGAATCTACTGCCTATGTCATGACAAATTTATGTAGCGAAACAACAAAAACTTTACGGCAATCACAGGGAATTTGGACAATTGGTCGTGATGGTAGTAATGGTATCAACTTGCTTGATAAACATTTATCACGTAATCATGCAGCAATTCAGTATATTGTCAATCAAGGCTTTTATTTAATTGATTTAGATAGTAGTAATGGTTCTTATGTGAATGGTGAACCAATTTACCAACGAACAAAACTTAAGGACGGGGATAAAATTCGTTTAGGGACTATAACTTTTTCGTTTTTCTTAAATAATGATTGCGAAATTTTACCAGAAGTAGAAAACCATTTAATAAAAAAAATTACATTGTTCGAGCATGTAAGAGAAACAGTACCAGCAAATACTCTTTTTAGTACTCCATTACCAGAGAAACCTTTAGTCGCTGTCATTCCCCAAAAAAGTATAGATGATTTATCGGAGAAGACAGCTGCGATTTTCAAAAATTACGGTTTACCAGAAAAATTAGAAAACCGCTATAGCGAGCTAATTGCACAAGACCAATCAGAAATTTTAGACCGTTTCTTCAATAGACAAATTTCCGATGACTGATGACTGTTGAGTGCTGACTGATGACTGTTGAGTGCTAATTATTATTAATGATTAAGTATTAGTAATTAAGAATTACCCACATCACTTATTAAGCATCAACAATTAACAGTTAACAGTCAACCGTCAACAATCAACAGTTAACAGTCAACAGTCAACCGTCAACAGTCAACCATCAAAATTACTCTTCTAGCAATTCCTCCTCACCTTCATCCTCTTCGTCTTCAGCAGTTTTATTAATAGTGTTCGCAGAAACTACAGCTCCCTTGTCCAATTTTTCCCGCACTAATTGTGTTAGTTGTTCGACAAGTTCGGGCTTTTCTTCTACGTACTTGATAGCATTATCGCGTCCTTGGGAGATATTTTCCCCTTTGTAGCTGTACCAAGCACCTTTACGAACTAAAACTCCTGTTTCTTCGGCTAAGTCAACAAGGCAACCAATTGTAGAAATTCCCTTACCAAAAACAATATCAAACTCCGCAATTCTAAATGGTGGAGCAACCTTATTTTTGGCAACTTTGACTTTAACGCGATTACCAAACTCTTCTGTACCTTTTTTCAAGGTTTGAATACGGCGAATATCTAAACGTACTGAAGCATAATACTTCAACGCATTACCACCAGTGGTTGTTTCTGGGTTACCGTAGGTCACACCAATTTTTTGTCGTAATTGGTTGATAAAAACAACTGTGCAACCAGATTTACCAATATTACCAGTAATTTTACGTAGTGCTTGGCTCATCAACCGCGCTTGTAGACCAACGTGAGCGTCACCCATTTCCCCTTCAATTTCAGCACGAGGTACTAGGGCTGCTACGGAGTCGATTACTACAATATCAATTGCAGCAGAACGTACGAGTTGGTCAACAATCTCTAGTGCTTGTTCCCCTGTATCAGGTTGAGAGATAAATAGATTCGCAATATCTACACCCAATGCAGCAGCGTAGGTTGGGTCTAAGGCATGTTCTGCATCTACATAAGCCGCTATACCACCTTGTTTTTGTACTTCAGAAAGTGCATGAAGCGCTAATGTCGTTTTACCAGAACTTTCCGGCCCGTAAATCTCGATTACTCGTCCTTTGGGTAAACCACCACCCAGAGCCAAATCTAAAGTTAGCGCACCGCTAGAAATTGTCTCGACCTTCATCCGAGAAGCATCGCCCAAGCGCATGATAGTGCCTTTGCCAAAGGTACGCTCAATTTGGGTTAGTACGTTGTTGAGGGCTTTTTGCTTGCCAGCAGTTTCATTATTAGTGTTAACAGCCATTCCCGCCTCTAAAGATGAACTTAAGGATTTTCGTTTGAACTATATCTTAGAACTGATATACTATTTTAGCCAGAAAATGGTGAAATATGATTACTCAATGAGGAACTTGTGAAAACATACTAGCGCGATTGTTCACCGATTGGCGCAGGGGGTGGACAGTTCAGTCAAAAAGTTTATATTTTACTGACAAAATTTAAAAAAAACCCATCCTGCTCATCTAGCACAACTCAGGTAGGGGCTTGACACATGTTTTAAAATATATGGAATGAGTGCCGACTTAAGCAAATCTATCATCCCTGAAACTGCTCTCTCCGTTGCCGGACTAACCGACTATATCCAAGCGCTACTAGAAGAAAACGAAATTCTCAGTCGCGTATGGGTAGTCGGAGAAGTATCTAGCGCGAACAATCACCGCAGTGGATTATTTTTTACTCTCCAAGATACCAATGGCTCCGCGTCAATTAAATGTGTAGCATGGAACAGTCAATTACCAAAGCTTGCTCAGATTCCCAAAGTTGGCGAGCAGATAATTATCCTTGGTAGTATTCGCCTATATCCACAACGGGGAGAATACCAAATTTTAGTATGGCAATCGCTACCTGCTGGTCTTGGTTTACAGGCACTGCGTTTCCAGCAATTACGGAATCGCTTACTGGCAGAAGGTTTATTTGATGAAGAGCGCAAGCGAACTCTACCTATTCATCCTCAAACTATTGCCGTTGTAACTTCATCCACAGCCGCAGCTTGGGGAGATATAAAGAAAACTTTGAAGCAGAGGTATCCTGGTTTACAAGTTTTGTTTTCTCCCGCAACCGTACAAGGAGATTTAGCCCCTGATTCTATAGTCAAAGCGATTGAACTAGTACAAAAAGATGGGCGGGCAGAAGTATTAATTTTAGCTCGTGGTGGAGGTGCAGTGGAGGATTTATCATGTTTTAATGACGAGCGTGTAGTGCGGGTAGTCGCAAATTGTCCAATTCCAGTAGTTACAGGTATTGGTCACCAACGAGATGAGTCTTTGGTAGATTTAGTCGCAGATGTTTCCGTGCATACACCTACTGCTGCGGCTGAGTTGGTTGTACCGTCTTTAGATGATTTATATAATCAGCATCGGGAGCGTGTGGCAGTTTTAGTGGAGGCTGTTAATTACCGTTTGCAAACAGCACAAAAAGAGTTAAAAACACTACATGGGAATTTGCGACGCTTGAGGTTAGATAAAGAAATTCAGCAAGAATTACAAGGGTTAGCATGGCGACATCAGCGTTTAATAGGGGTAATGACAGCCAGATTGCAGGATGCTACGCAACGAGTAGACCTATTAAAAGAAAAATTGGCAACTCTTGACCCTAAAGCTGTTTTGAAGCGAGGTTATGCTGTGGTTAGGGTAGAAAATGGCGCAATCGTACGAGAATCTAAAGAATTAAGTGTTGGAGATGAGTTGGTGTTACAGTTGGGAAAGGGAGAAGTTAAGGCAAAAGTCACAGAAATTGGAAAATAACGAGTCGCGAATCAGCGAAAAGCGCGAATAGTTTTCTATGGTTAAATCTAAAAAAAATTCTGGTTTTGATGATACAGATGCAACCCAAAAGAAAGGTTGGATTTATGAGCAGAGAATTGCTGAGATAGAAGATATTATCTCACGTATTGAAACAGGTGAATTAGAGTTAGAAGAGGTTTTTGATGAGTTTACTACTGCTGTTGAGTTTTTACGCGAATGCGAAAAGTTTTTGGTTTCTCGACAGCAGCAGGTTGATTTATTGGTTGAAACTTTGAAGGAAGAGTAAAGAAGAAAGAGGGAAGCCTTCTTCCTTCACTCAAGGTAAATATTGCAACTCATCTCTTAATATTTTTTCGGCTTGAGCGACGGTCTTAACTCGTCGTGATGTAAGGATTTGACTAGTTTTTTCGGAAACTTTAAACCCTTTATTTCCTTCTCGTTGATATAAAATTGCTATAGGAAAAGGTTTTGCTCCGTCCCTACCAATACCAGTTATATAGTTAGCTAAAATCAAAATTCCATCTTCGTTGGGGTCTGAGAAGCTTAGTTGTAGAAAAGATACAGCATTTATTTCAAACAAGCTCCAACCTTTAGGTGTTAATTCTTCGGACTGGGAAAAGGTATAAGCAACTCGACCATTTTTGACTAAATATATCGCTAATCTATTGTCATTTGATTTTGTCGGCACAAATAAACAACTACCACATTCAGGCAAGTTTACCCGGAACGCATGATTAACGATTAAGTTTTGTTTCGGGAGAGCTTGTCGAAGTTGACGAATTTCTCCAGTTGAAAGACGAGTGGGACGTACTTGTTTTGTCTGCGCTTGGGCTAGGTTACTGTTTCCGGAGTTAGCGAATGGTAAATAAAATCCTGAAATAAAAGTTGCACTCACTAGAGTGATTACACTTATAAGTTTTTTCATATACATCCATTATCCTATATCTATTAAAATTTCCGGTATTCAATAGTACCAGAAAAATTAAGAGTTGACATTTAAGCAAAAGCTTATCTATCATCATAATAGTTAAGTAATCACTTAAATGTTTGGTTTACCTAAATTATATGAGTAGACCTGCTGCCAGCGCGGATGTTTTTCAAGTAATTGCAGACCCTACGCGAAGGGCACTATTGGATAGATTGCGTCATGGTGAACAACCCGTGAAAGAACTGGCAGAACCTTTTGAGATGAGCTTACCGGCTATTTCCCAGCACTTGCAAATTCTTTGTGAAGCGGGCTTGGTAACAATGCGAAAAGCAGGACGCCAGCGTCTGTATCAACTCAACCCAGAGCCACTGAAGCAGGTGCTTGACTGGATAGCCCATTACGAACAGTTCTGGCAGAAAAAATTGGATGCCCTTGGTAGTTATTTGGAGGACTAAAAATAATGCTCCGAGACCTGAAGTTAGAAGTATTTTATCCCCATCCGCCCCAAAAGATTTGGCAGGCAATTGCAAATCGCCGCGCACTAGCAGCGTGGATGATGGAAAACGATTTTGAGCCACGTTTAGGTCATAAATTTCGTTTTTCGCATCCAAATTTGCCTGGAGTCACTGCGAGTATTGACTGCGAGGTAATTGAACTGGATGAGCCTAGTCGGCTTTCATTCACTTGGCGAGATGGGATGATGCTTAAACCTTCTGTTGTAACTTATACCCTTAAGTCAGTGGAGGGAGGTACTAAAGTTTTGTTGGAGCATAAAGGCTTGTTACAACAAGTAGAGACTTTACAGACTACTGAGACCCAAAAAGCAATGTGTTCTCCTGAATCATGGCAAGGACAATTGATACCGCAGTCAACAGGAGTTACTAGAACTTTAGTCGCAGTTGGTGTTAATCCTTCTTTGTCTCTACCTGTGGGTCAATTTAAAACTTCAGAAAGTGTGATTTTAAGTTCTTTCATTAATGGTGGATGGGAATACAAACTGAAGGAAAAATTGGCTCAACTATTAGAGAACTAATAAGTATTTCGTAGGTTGGGTTGAGGAACGAAACCCAACATACACTATTGCCAATAAGGAGCTATATGAATAATTCTTCGCAATATAATCTCCCAATTGTTATTCAATCGACCAGTGAAGGGGAACGTACATTTGATATTTATTCCCGTTTGCTTGTAGAAAGAATTATCTTTTTGAAAGGTGAATTAACTGAGGAACTAGCAAACCTAATAGTTGCACAATTACTGTTTCTTAATGCTGAAAATCCTGAAAAAGATATTTCACTATTTATTAATACTAGTGAAGGTTCAACGACAGCAGCAATGGCTATTTACGATACCATGTGGCAAATTCACGCTGAAGTCAGCACTGTTTGTATTGGTTCCGCTGCAATGTTAGGAGTATTCTTGCTATCTTCTGGAGCTAAAGGTAAAAGATATGCTTTACCAAATGCGCGAATTCGCATAAGTCAAACCTCTTCTGCAACAAAGGGAAAAGCTAGTGATATTGAAGTTGTAGCAAAAGAAATTTTGCATCTCAGAGAGTCAATCAACAAGATAATTGCTACCAACACTGGTAAATCAAAAGAACAGATTCAAGCTGATTCCGAACGCGATTTGTTCATGAGTGCCAAAGAAGCACAAGCTTATGGATTAGTTGACAGTATTATTCAAAAAGTCTGAAGAATTGTGAAACTTTTTATCACAGCAAAGGAATAAGTATATGAGTCTTTTCTGTTTAGTTCATGGTGCTTGTCAAGGTTCGTGGTGTTGGGATTTACTAATTCCTCACTTAGAAGTGCAGGGTCATAAAACAGTGGCAATGGATTTGCCAATTGAAGACCCGTCTGTAAGTTTGTCACAATATGCAGATGCAGTTCTGAAAGCGCTTCCAGAAACCGATGATGATATTGTGCTAGTTGGTCATTCTATGGCTGGTACTGTTATTCCCCTTGTGGCAAGTCAACGTCCAGTGCGTTTGCTAATATACCTCGCAGCACTCATTCCTCACCCTGGAATCAGTACGATAGACCAGTTCTATGACAGGTTAGATTCCGATACCGTTCAATCACTCAGTTATGAACCTGCGTCAGAGAGTAAGCGACAACAGTTCCGTGATGAGCCTGATATGTATAAGCCAGAAGCTATTGGTAAGAATCCTTCAGGAGATGAAGCTATTGCAATGGAACTTTTCTTCCACGATTGTCAACCGGATGTAGCGCGTTGGGCTGTCTCGAAGATGCGTTTGCAACAATCAATGGCATATGTTTTTGAACCTAATCCTCTACAAGTTTTTCCTAATGTAGAGTGCGCTTATATTGTCTGTTCTGATGAACGAATAATCAATCCTGCATGGTCACACTATGCAGCACGAAAGCGTTTGGGAGTTAATGCCATAGAGATACCGGGAGGACATTGCCCGCATCTGTCTCGTCCTGAAAAGCTTGCTTCAGTTCTCAATTTTGCTGCTGATGTTTGTTGCTGATGAAAATTTATCCTAAAAAAGCAAAGGAGGAAATATGAAAATTCTAGTCATTGGTGGAACAAATTTTATTGGTCCAGTTGTGGTGAATTCTCTCGTTAATATGGGTCATGAAGTGACTGTATTTCATCGGGGAAAAACTAATGCTGATTTACCACCAACTGTAGGAGAAATTTTCGGTGACCGCGCTCAGCTAACTGAGTTCAAAACTGAGTTCAAACGTCTTTCTCCGGAAGTTGTTTTAGATATGATTGCCTTAACAGAACAAGATGCACTAACAGCATCAAGTGCCTTTGAGGGAATTGCCCAACACATGATTGCTGTTAGTAGTATTGATGTTTATCGTGCCCGCGACACTTTATGGGGAAAAGAATCTAAAATTTTTCCAGTGCCACTTACAGAAGATTCCGTTTTACGCAGGCAGCTTTATCCTTACAGGGGTATACCATCACCATCACCTATTAACTCCAGCGATGATTATGAGAAAATTTTGGTTGAAAAGGTTGTAATGGCTAATTCAGAATTACCAGGGACTATTTTAAGGCTACCAATGGTATATGGTTATAAAGATTACATGCATAGGTTTTTTTCTTACTTAAAACGGATGTTTGATAATCGTCCTGCGATAGTGTTAGAAGAAACTTTCGCTCAGTGGCATGGCTCTTACGGTTTTGTGGAAAATGTGGCATACGGAATTACTTTAGCTGTTACTAATCCACATGCAAAGGGTCGTATTTATAACATTGCCGAGCAGCCAAGTTTGACTGAAGCCGAAAGAATTAAAAAACTTGGTTGTATTTTGGGATGGGAAGGGAAAGTTGTAGTTGTGCCTAAATCCCGTTTACCGGAAGCTTGGAAACCATCTTTTAATATGAACCAACAGTGGATAGTAGACACAACTCGTATTAGAAAAGAGCTAGGTTATCTAGAACCCGTACCAGAAGAAGAAGCATTTAGGCAAACTATCGACTGGGAGAAAAAACATTTATCAGAGCAACCTCAAAAAGAAGATGACCCTTGGTTATTTGACTACGCAACAGAAGACGCTATTTTGACCCACGTTTCGACGTGACGTGAAGACGTGACATGTCACGTCTCTACATTTGGGGTAAATTTGGGGTAAAATGTCGTGTTAATCTTGCAAAAACAAGATTAATTGTTGAGCGATTCATGGAATTACAAGATTTTCAAGTTTGCGACCGCGACCTTAGCGACGACATGTTATCCCATTATTTACAATCGAGCGAAATTTCAGTAGATACCGAGACAATGGGATTATTGCCCCAACGTGACAGGTTATGTTTAGTGCAGTTGTGTAACCCAGAAGGAAAAGTAAGCGCTGTCCGTATTCTCAAAGGACAAAAAGAGGCTCCCAACTTAAAAAAACTGTTGGAAGCATCCAATATCGTCAAAATATTCCACTTTGCGCGTTTTGATATCGCTACCTTACGTCACTACTTAGGCATTTACGTACAACCGATTTTTTGCACTAAAATTGCCAGCAAATTAGCAAGAACTTATACAAATCGCCACGGACTTAAAGAATTAGTGCATGAATTGGAAGGAGTAGAATTAGATAAAAGCTCCCAAAGTTCTGACTGGGGTAATGCAAGTAATTTAACCGAAGCCCAACTAAGTTACGCAGCAAATGACGTTCGTTATCTAATTAGTGCGCGACAAAAATTAATAGAAATGCTCCAGCGGGAAGAACGTTATGAAATAGCAATCGAATGCTTTGGCTGTCTACCAACGATAGTTACCTTAGATTTATTACAATTTAAGGATTTATTTGAACATTAAAATAATTTAGCATTAGTCATTAGTCATTATATTCTATAACTTATGACTAATGATTATTGTTTTATCAAAAGTAATTATCACTAAACAAATATCAAAATAATTGCTATTTACCTCTGCGTAAGAATGTCTCAGAGGATGTTTATAAAATAATTATTAAGCCCTATCAAAAATAGCCAGAGAATTTATTCCCTGGCTTATGATATGAATAAAGCTTAAAATTTTATTTGTGAACACCGTCTCAGATTTTAATTTTTTCATAACCCTATCTTAATTTTTTTTGCTTTTAATAATATCATAATAAGAAAACTATGATAAATCTGGAATTCGACTTGAGAAGGCTGTAGATAACTTTAAGCAGAAAATATTTTACGCTATAAACCAAAACTGTGTCCCAACTCTCGGAGGTTTTTATATGACAAAGAAAACAAAACTTCCTCAAATCCAAATACCTATTTTTTTAGTAAAGATTAATCCAATTGCGAAATTACTATTTTTAACCTTAGGAATGGGGTTACTAATATTTATATTATATCGTTCGAGAGTTTTAAGTTATATCAATCCCACTGTTCTGACAATAGCAGCAGGAGACGAACAAGGAGAAAGTCATATAATCAGTGAAGCCATAAGAAAAGTGGTGGAAGAAAAAGATAAAACTTTAAGACTAAGAATAATATCGACAAAAGGTACATCACAAAATTTAGAACTATTAGCAAAAGGAGAAGTACAACTAATTACAGCACAAGCAGACGTTGCAACTAAAGAAATAAATATTTCCCCTAACGAAAGGGTAAATGTATCAAAGCCTAAAAATATAAAAATAAAAGCAACACCGAGAGTTGTAGCAGTATTATTTCAAGATTATTTTCAGTTAGTTGTCAGAGATACTAACATTAAAGAATTTGGTCAAATTAGAGGTAAAATAGTAGCAGTATATCCAAAAGGTGGACAATATGATTCCTTCTTGAAATTAGCCGAGCATTACGGCTTAATGAAACCTGGTACAAATGAGCCAGATTTTATTACTAAAGGCAAGAACACATATTACGACGACAGACAAGCAGAAGAAGATTTAAAAAACGGAAACGCAGATGTTTTATTCCGTGTCAGAGCTTTAGGTAATAAAGGTATTGCAACATTAATACAACAATATAACGCAAAACTATTACCTATCAACCAAGGACAAGCGATGAAAATTAAATATCCCACTTTTAAAACAGCAACAATTCCTCAAGGAGCATATAAAGGTAACCCTCCAATACCAGAGAAAGAATTGAATACAATAGTAGTACCGAGATTATTGCTAGCTAGCGATAAAGTTGACCAAGAAACAATACAAAAAATTACCCAAATAATAATTGAGAACCCTCAAGGTTTAGCTAGAGCTATAGATGAAGTAGCAAAAGAACATAACAAAGACGAAAAAGAATACGATACAGTTAAACCACTAATTGCAGGTATTCGAGACCCCAGAAGTTCCGATAACGAACAAATCCCTATTCCTATTCATCCGGGAGCATTAGCTTTTTATGAACGTGATAAGGATTTCTTGAAAGAAAATGCCGATTATTTATCCTTTATTTGGGGGATTTTTGTAGTATTAGTTCCCTTGTCTTTACAAATAAAATCATCATGGGAGCAAAATAGAAAAGACGCAGCAGATGAATATATTGAAGCTGTGATTAAATTAATGAAGAAAGACCTATATAAAATAGAAGAAAGACAAAAGAAATTAGATGAAATTTTCAAACAAGCAGCTGATGCTTTGATACAAGAAGAAATTTCTCAAGAATCCTTCCGAACCTTTAACGAAGCTTATAAAACTTCAAGGGAAGCACTAGAGCGCGATAGACAACTCACTCAACAACAAAAAGAGCAACAGCAAACAGAAACCTCTGCTAAATATATTCAAGAGGTAGTTACATTGCTGCAAGATAATAAGGAAACCAGAGAAAATCTTCATCTTCATCTAGATGAAATAATGAAACAAGTTGCTAAGGATTTGGTAACAGAAAATATCTCCCAAGAATCATTCCGAACCTTCGTTGAGGCTTATAAAACTACACGAGATACTATTGACAGAAAAATTTGATAGAAAATGGCAACGGATAATGAACGGATGTAACGGATGACAAACATCAAAAATCGTAGCCCCCTCCCCGCACGTGGGGAGGGGGTTGGGGGTGGGGTTCTTTGACGGTTGAGGGTGGGATTATTTAATAAGTGGGTATAGACGGGTCTATTTCCTGACTCCAAGCAGTGATACCACCTTTAACATTAGTACCTTCGATTCCCGCTTGCTTGAGGACACCCAATGCTTTCGCAGAGCGTCCACCCATCTTGCAATGAGCAATTAGACGATGGCCATTGAGTAATTCTCTAACTTTTTCCACAGCAGAACCACTTTCAATGTCTGGTAACGGTATTAGAACCGAGCCAGGAATTTTAGCAATTTCATACTCGTGGGGGTTGCGGACATCTAGCAGCACAAAATCTTTTGCACCACTGTCCATTAATTCTTTTAATTCCCGTACAGTCATTTCTTGCATATCCATCTGCTGTTTCTCCTCTTGTGCTTTCGCTTGTGGAATACCGCAGAATTGTTCATAGTCTATCAGCTTTTCAATCACCGGACGTTCCGGATTAGGGCGCAGTTTTAATTCTCGGAATTTCATTTCCAAGGCATTATACAGCAAAAGGCGTCCGCTGAGAGTTGTCTTGCTACCAAGAATAATTTTAATGGTTTCCGTTGCTTGGATGCTGCCAATAATACCGCACAGCACACCTAATACACCACCTTCTGCACAGGAAGGAACCATTCCTGGTGGTGGTGGTTCGGGGTATAAATCGCGATAATTTGGACCATCTTGGTAATTAAATACCGTCGCTTGTCCTTCAAAGCGGAAAATAGAACCGTAAACGTTAGGTTTACCCAACAACACACAAGCGTCGTTTGTCAAATAGCGTGTAGGAAAATTATCGGTTCCATCCACAATTACATCATAGGGTCTCATGATGTCGAGAGCATTTTCCGCACTTAAACGAGTTTCGTATAAATCAACTTGACAGTGAGGATTAATTTCGTGAATACGGTTTTTTGCGGATTCAATCTTAGGTTTACCTACCCAAGAACTACCGTGAATAACTTGACGTTGAAGGTTGGAAGTATCAACCACGTCGAAATCAACAATACCGATACGTCCGATTCCTGCAGCAGTCAGATACAGTAGCAATGGCGAGCCTAGTCCACCTGTACCAATACAGAGAACACTAGCAGCCTTTAAACGCTTTTGTCCTTCCACCCCGACTTCCGGTAAAATCAGGTGGCGAGAATAGCGTTCGTAATCGTCTTTCGTTAACTGGATATCATCCAGATTTGGGTTGAGCATAGCAGTGTCATGAGGAAGCACAGAATTTTTATCCTACCGGAAATCGGGAGACACTGGGAAGGGATGGAGGTTAGTGGTGGAAAAGTTAAAATTTGCTAAATATAACTTTATAAAACTTAAAAAAATGTAGAGACGTTACATGTTTAGTCTCTACATTCTCTGTTCTTTGTTCAATTTCAATAATTAGCTGAACTTACCGCTAACATAGTCCTTGGTGCGTTGGTCGATGGGCTTATTGAAGATTTGCTCAGTGTGACCAAACTCTACCAATTGACCAATTCGAGATTCATCAGTCCAGAAGAAACCAGTAAAATCTGCAACACGGGTAGCTTGTTGCATGTTGTGAGTAACAATAGCAACTGTTACTCGTTCTTTTAGGCTATGAATTAATTCTTCAACTTTTAAGGTCGCAACTGGGTCGAGTGCAGAACAAGGTTCATCCATTAACAAGACTCTTGGTTTAACAGCTAACGCACGTGCAATACACAAACGTTGTTGTTGACCACCAGAAAGACCTAAAGCCGATGTATTTAATCTGTCCTTTACTTCACCCCACAGAGCCGCACCTTTAATGGCATCTTCTACAATTGCATCTAATTCCGCTTTGGGGGGTGCGCCTGCAATTCTAACACCATAAGCGACGTTATCATAAATAGTCATGGGGAACAAATTAGGCTTTTGGAATACCATTCCCATTTGCCCACGCAGCCTGTTTAAGTTTACTTTGCTATCGTAAACATTTTGTCCAAAAAATTCTACTAAACCTTCAATGCTGACATCGGTTTCTAATTCACTAATACGATTTAGTGATTTAATAAATGTTGATTTACCGCAACCGCTAGGACCAATCAAAGCGGTTACCTGGTTCTGATAAATATCCATTGATACACCTTGAAGCGCCTTCTTAGTACCGTAGAAGAAGCTAAGGTTTTTGACTCTGACTGCTGGGGATAGGTTACTCATATTGGCTGGCAAAATTTGTACAAATAAAAATTTACGACTCTAGTAATTCCAAACTTACAATTTCAAATTATTTATTTGAATCAGAAATTTGAATTCTTAAAGCATTGAAGACTGTACAGCTACGCAAAACCAATCTCAGATTCAAGCTTCAAATCCAAAACTCTTGAATTTTGAATTTTGAATTTTGAATTTTGAATTGTTTTAGTATTTCTTGCTGGTAGCTACACGAGAAATCAAACTGACGACCATGACTAAACCAACGAGAACAAGAGATGTAGTCCAAACTAGTGCGTTTCTTTGTGGGTCGGGGTCGTTGTATAAGTTGTAAATTAGTACTGGTAGCGAAGCTGTGGGTTGGTCTAATCCCGTCACCCAATCCAAGCTAAACAATGCAGTAAAAATTAGAGGTGCTGTTTCTCCTGCTGCACGAGCCAAACCTAGCAAAACTCCTGTGGTAATTGCAGGTAAAGCAGCAGAAACTACTACGCGAAATGTAGTCTGGAAACTGTTACCACCCAACGCAGCAGAACCGAGACGCAATGCTTTAGGAACAAGTTTTAAAGCTTCTTCAGTTGTTAGTGCCACAATTGGTAAAATAATTACCGCAAGCGCAAAACCACCGGCGTAAGCACTAAATTGAGGAAAAGCCTCACCAATTAATCCTTTTCTGAGACTGAAGAAAACACCGTAAGCAAAGATACCAACAACAATTGAAGGTACACCAGTCAAAATTTTACCAATAAAACGTATAGTATCTGCAAAGCGATTTTTTTGACTGAATTCTGATAATAATATTCCTGTCATTAACCCAATAGGAATACTAATTATGGAACCAATCGCGACCATTGTCACAGTTCCCAAAATGGCATTAGCAAAACCGAATTCAGTTACTGACTTCCAAAACATTTCTGGTTTGAGTCCGGACGCTCCCCGAAATACAATTTCCCACAATATTGAAAACAAAGGAACCATTGCCAATACGGAGAAAACATATGCAATGCCGTTCATTACATATTCGACAATTTGCCGTCTTGGGGGTAGGGGAGTCAGTAATTCTTTTGTCAAGGATGCATCTGAGTAAGATGAATCCGAGGTTTGAAATTCCCTCATTTAGTTATAGCCTTTCCTTTTTAACCACGAAGGGACGAAGAACACGAAGATAAGAAAATAAAGAAAGTAAGAAAGTAAGAAAGTAAGAAAGTAAAAAGTTTAAGTGCTCAAACTTTTTACTTATACTTTGCGCCTAATGATTTAACGACTAATGTGGCGCCAATATTTATAATCAG
The DNA here is from genome assembly GCA_019359035.1 of Scytonematopsis contorta HA4267-MV1. Classification (GTDB taxonomy): domain Bacteria; phylum Cyanobacteriota; class Cyanobacteriia; order Cyanobacteriales; family Nostocaceae; genus Scytonematopsis; species Scytonematopsis contorta. Next base: position 42,729 of record JAHHIC010000072.1, read on the forward strand.
GGTTAAAGCAAACAAAATCAAACCCAAGTAGGTAAGAGCACCAACGTGTAATTCTGTAGCAGCTTCCGGAAATTCGTTAGCTAACACAGAGGGGATGCTATAAGCGGTATCAAGTAACGAAGGTGTGATTTGGGATACATTCCCAATTACCAAAGTTACAGCCATTGTCTCTCCTATAGCGCGTCCCAGAGCAATCATTGATGCACTAATAATTCCTGAAATACCTGTAGGTAATACTACTTTGAAAATTGTTTCCCATTGAGTAGCGCCCAAAGCCATTGAACCACTTCGTAATTGTCTGGGAATTACTAGTAAAACGTCCCGACTAATGGATGCCATTGTCGGTAAAACCATGATGCCAAGTACAATACCAGCAGTAAACAAGTTGTAGCCTGTTGGTGATGGAGTGTTAAATAGTGGTAACCAGCTAAAAGTGGTAGATAACCAAGTTTGTATGGGCACCAATAAAGGAATTAATACAGCAATTGCCCACAAGCCAACAATTACGCTGGGAATAGCGGAAATAAGTTGGACAACAAAAGCTAAGGGTGAACGTAGCGGCTTGGGAATAAAGCTTTCGCTGGTAACCAAAGCAACCGCAAGTCCCACAGGAACCGCGAATATCATTGCGATGGCACTACTAACTAATGTACCATAAATGTAAGGTAAAGCACCGTAAATATCATTAGGTGCATCCCATTCTTTACTGAATATAAATCCAAGTCCAAATTTACTTATTGCTGGTAGAGCTTGGTGAAAAATTACCCAAGTCATCCACACTAGTGTTAAACCTGTTAGTAAGGAAAAAAAACGAACTAGCCAGATAAATCCTTGCTCAAAGAATAAATTGACCGGGTCAACCACTGTAATGTCAGTGTTACCAACAACCTGAGGTTGGTTTGGTTGATTTCTGTCAGCAGGTTCAGAATTTTTTACCATGCTTGTAAATAAAGTAAAAAGATAGTGATGCAATATGGCTGAGCATAGCCCAGCCATAGTTGCGAAAATCAAAAAGACAACAAATTACTTGATGGTGTTTACTTGTTGTAACACGCGGTTAACAACAGAACCGGGAACTTTAACGTAGTTGAGGTCGTCGTTGAATCCTTGACCTTCACGTAGTACGAAGTTCAACCATTTTTTCATTGGTTCAGCTTTTGCACCGTAACCTGTTCTGTAAACTAACATCCAGGTCATACCCACGATAGGATAACCATCTCCTGGGTCACCGATGAATACACGGAAGTTGTCGGGGAACTTAGCATCATCCAAAGCTTGGTTAGCAGTTTGCAAGTTAGGAGCGATGTATCTTCCTTGCTTGTTTTGTACTTGCGCTGAAGCAATTCTGTTAGAAACAGCGTAGCTATACTCAACGTAGCCTATAGAGCCTTGAGTACTTCTAACCAAACCAGCTACACCAGGGTTACCTTTACCACGCAATGCGTTAGATAAAGTCCATTTAGGAGCGGTGTTAGCACCAATTCTTCCTTTGAAGTAAGCGCTGATAGCACTCAAGTGGTTGGTGAAGATAAAGGTTGTACCGCTACCATCAGCACGAACAACTGGGCGGATAGGCAAGTTAGGTAGGTTTACACCAGGGTTATCAGCCTTGATTTGAGCATCGCTCCAGTTGGTGATTTGACCAGCAAAAATAGCAGGAAGAGTCTTGCGAGAAAGTCTCAGGTTGCTTACACCAGGAACGTTGAACACAACGGACACTGCACCACCAGCGGTGGGAACCATTATCACGCCACGTTTTACTTGTGCGATTTCGCTATCTTTCATTGCTGCGTCGCTAGCACCAAAGTCAACTGTTCCAGCAATGAATTGACGAACACCACCACCACTACCAATACCTTGGTAGTTAACTCTTAAGCCAGGAACTTTTTTGCCGACTTCACGAGCGTACCGTTCGTACAGGGGTTGAGGAAAGGTCGCACCTGCGCCATTGAGAGTTACTTGTTGCTGAGCCATTGCTGACATCAGAGGAGCAACAGCAACAGCAGCAGCTAGTGCAGAAGTAGTAACTACACGATTAAAAACGGTACTCGAAAATTTCATATCGCCTCGTATTTCCAGTGTTGGTTTTTGTTGAAAAATCCAGACACAAACAGCCTAATTTCTAACAGTTAAGATTTCATTAAGAATAAATAATTATAGGGTTAAATTATACCAAATATTTTTACTTTTAACGGAAATTAATGACTTGTTGAACTGTATACAATATTCTACTTTTATTGCTTTGAAAATCTCATATCTTAATACAATCTTTTTATATTCATATAGTAGATAAATATCATTAATACAAAAAAATATATATAGATTCGTTATTATTGTTTGCAGCCATATTTTTCTTTGTATTTAGTAACATTTGTCTTTTAGACTTTGTGCTGAAAGTAACTCATGGGTTCGTCCTTATCTGAGCAATTACGATTAACGTCACCAATACATGATGAAGTCATTTTCTCTGAAAAAAGTACTGGAACGCTTGCAGCAAGTATCTCCCTCTCAAGTTGTAACTCCTATCAAAAAATCCTTGGTCTTGCTGCGGAAAATTCCAACTCCGATGCTGTTACTTTCAATTGCAGCGCATGGTCTATTATTATTTGCGATAGGAATTTCTTATTCTGTAAAACAAAAACAGCAACCTCAAAAACTAATACCAGCAAATCCAGAGCCTTTAAATCTAACCACAATTAAGCCCGGGGAAAGTTTGTTTAATCCCGCCACTTCCCTTGTACCCTCGAAGAATCCTGTACAAGCGAATCCCAATCCACTACTTGTTTCTCAGCTTCCAAAAGTTCCCACTGTTACATCTACAGGTATTACACAAACCCCTCCCCCTCCTCCTCCTGTCCTACCAACAGCAACTGCTAACCAAACTCCACCAATTCCTGTTGTACCGACCGCAACTGCAAACCAAACCCCACCAATTCCCGTTGTACCGACCGCAACTCAAACTTCTTCTACAACACCAGAAAGTAACACATCAGAAGCATCAGCACCACCGATTCCTAGTTCACATAAGCGTACAAACGCTGCACAAAAACCACAGCAAAGAAAGAAAACACCTGTTGCCACAAGTACTTCTAATACTGAACCAAAACCTAATAAAAACACTGATACGCAGACTACAGAAGTTACGGAAATTTCTCTAGAAAAGCCATCTCCAGAAACTCAGAAAAATCCTATTCCTGAAGATAATTCCAACAATAACTCAGACAATAATTCTACTTCTGAGGCTAATTCTGATAGTAGTCCTGCAACTAAGCTGCCTGAATACAGAACAACTCAACCAGGGTCTTTTAATTTGTTCACTGGTGAACTAGACAAACAGAGTTTACAAACTGAAGACAAATTGGATGAAGTTGTAGCTTTTTTTGAAAAAGAATTGCCAGATGCTGGCTACGATATCAAAAAACTGACCAATGAATCTGATGCTAAAGTTTATCAGATTTCCAAAGGTGGTCAAACGCAATACTTACACTTATTTGAGCAATCAGGTAAAGGCACAGTTATTATTTTTTCGGATAAGCAAATTGAACGCAAGAGCCAAACTAATGTTTCAAAAGATGTTCCAGAAGAGAATACTTTTGATAACACACTCAAGGCTATCAATGAAGAACTTGCTTTAACAGAAAATACAAATTTTACTGAACCAGATAAATTTACAACTTCCGTACCTGGCTTTAAAAAGGTTTTAGGTACAGCCGAAGGTAAGACCCCTGATGAATTGGCTCAACTTGTCAACAAGAAACTAGAAGCGCAAGGCTTTAAAGTATCGCAAGTTAATACTTACAGCAATGGGCCTGTTTTTCAAGTCAAAAAAGGTGCTTTTACGCAATTTATCAATTTTGTGCCCGCTGCTGAAGATATGGGAACTATTATTATTCTGTGGGACAAAGCTCCTTAAAGAACCCCACCCCCCAACCCCCTACCCCGCACGCGGGGAGGGGGCTACGATTTTTTTTTCGCGGTGGGTGGGTTTCTGATGAGAAAGTTCATGACCAAGAACCCCACCCCCAACCCCCTACCCCGCACGCGGGGAGGGGGTTGATAGCAGGCTACGATTTTAAGGGTTATCAACAGGTAATAGCCCGAACTCACCATTTGTCATCGATAATAAATAAGGAATGCTTTACAGTTCTTAATTATTCATTTTTAAGTGGGACAAATGGCAAGAGACTTGCGGGGTTTTATCAAAATTTTAGAAGAAAAGGGGCAATTACGACGAATTTCTGCTCTAGTTGACCCAGAATTGGAGATTGCTGAGATTTCCAATCAAATGCTGCAAAAAGGTGGTCCAGCCTTGCTATTTGAAAATGTCAAAGGTGCTGAGTTTCCCGTTGCCATAAATTTGATGGGGACGGTAGAACGCATCTGCTGGGCTATGAATATGCAGCATCCTCTAGAATTGGAAGATTTGGGGAAAAAGTTAGCGATGTTGCAACAACCCAAACCACCAAAGAAAATTTCCCAAGCGATAGATTTTGGGAAGGTTTTATTTGATGTCCTTAAGGCTAAACCAGGGAGAGATTTTTTCCCTGCTTGTCAGCAAGTTGTCATCGAAGGCGATAATTTGGATTTGAACAAGATTCCAATGATACGCCCATACCCTGGAGATGCTGGGAAGATTATTACTTTGGGTCTTGTAATTACTAGGGATTGTGAGACTGGAGTCCCTAATGTGGGCGTGTATCGCTTACAACAACAGTCTGTAAATACCATGACCGTACATTGGTTGTCTGTACGGGGTGGAGCCAGACATTTACGGAAGGCCGCTGAAAAAGGTAAGAAATTAGAAATTGCGATCGCACTTGGTGTTGACCCGTTAATTATTATGGCAGCGGCGACACCCATTCCTGTAGATTTATCTGAGTGGTTATTTGCTGGGTTGTATGGTGGTTCGGGAGTGCAGTTAGCGAAGTGTAAAACAGTAGATTTAGAAGTTCCAGCAGATTCGGAAATTGTTTTGGAAGGGACGATAACACCAGGAGAAGTTTTACCTGATGGTCCTTTTGGTGACCATATGGGATATTACGGAGGCGTGGAAGATTCGCCATTGGTACGGTTCCAATGCATGACTCATCGTAAAGACCCTATTTATTTAACCACTTTTAGCGGACGCCCACCAAAAGAAGAAGCGATGATGGCTATTGCTTTAAATCGCATATATACGCCAATTTTGCGGCAACAAGTCTCAGAAATTGTCGATTTCTTCTTACCAATGGAAGCTTTGAGTTATAAAGCGGCCGTGATATCTATAGATAAAGCATATCCAGGACAAGCGCGACGGGCGGCGTTAGCTTTTTGGAGTGCTTTACCACAATTTACTTACACGAAGTTTGTGATTGTGGTAGATAAAAACATTAATATCAGAGACCCACGTCAAGTTGTATGGGCAATTAGCTCTAAGGTTGACCCGACGCGAGATGTTTTTATTCTGCCCAATACTCCTTTTGATACTTTGGATTTTGCTAGCGAGAAAATTGGTTTGGGGGGAAGAATGGGTATTGATGCGACTACGAAAATTCCTCCAGAAACGGAACACGAGTGGGGAGAGCCATTGGAGTCGGATGTTGATGTGGCTGCTATGGTGGAAAGAAGATGGGCTGAGTATGGTTTGGATGATTTGCAACTTGGAGAGGTTGACCCAAATTTGTTTGGATATGACATGAAATAATTCAGAATCGTACCGCTTCTAAAAACCTGGTAAAATCTAGTTTTACCCATCCAAGTCCACGGTATAACTTACAAAGACTGAACGGAAGCGTCATTCGACTTGGAAGCTACCCGACTTTGGTCACTGCTGACTACTC
>JAHHIC010000073.1 GCA_019359035.1 Scytonematopsis contorta HA4267-MV1
CCTTATAAAGAGAAATGAAATGCTAAAATATAGCTATGACAATTCTGTATTGCTTTAATCATATACTTTATAGCATAAACTAAACTGTTTAGTTTGCCCCTGATGACAGCTACGCTATATTCACCCCAATTACTCCGTTGATGAGATTGCTTTCAAAGTAGGCTATCAGAATCTCAATCATTTCTATTGTCAGTTTCGCGATTACTATAAAAGTACTCCCCGAGCTTGGAAAGAGAAACAACGCGACCGCACAGTTTAGCTTAGGAATTGTGACATCGGACGAGATGTTTTTAGCCTAAACCGACAGAAGCCCCAAAACTCGGTAGTGGGAAAGAATGCGAGTACCATGAACGAAGTTTCTAATATCCTGGTTCAGGACTTAGAACGCTTGCGCTAGTTAAATTCGGAAGTAAATTCTGCTGCTAGTCCTCGAGTCTGGGGTTGGCTCTTTGCAATACGTTCCCGCTCTACCAATGATGGCTCACTTGGACTTGGAATAAAACCGCATAAAAATCTTTTTTCTATATCTGAAAGCTCGGTTATAGAATTTACACCTGCTTCCCAACCCACGTTTGTAGATTGCAATGAAGTATACAGATTTTGCAGAAATTCATTATTTGTCATGATTAATTTCTCCTTAGGTAATAATTTACAATTGAACTAATAGATTCGTAACTTAATTGTGAAATGAGTAATATTTGACTCATCTTTTTCCCAAAAACGCTTATATTTTAATTGGATTTGGTCTTCACCAACAGAGTTAGCTGTAAATGTAAAAATCCGTACTCCAGCACCTCCTGTTGCAGAATCAAAATTTTGTAAATATTTGTCTTCTATGAGTTTTACTAAGTCACCATCTGTTTTAGTCACTTCCCATCGATAACCAGTAGTAGGATTTTCGTTTAGTTGGATAAGAAAACTTTGACCGAGCGAGAACTCAAAAGTTTTACCGTTGTCTGATTGGCAAAGAATTAAGTTAGAGGACATATTTGTTTGCTCTCTTTTCTTTCTATATATACATACATAGATAATATTTCGATAACATATTATTGTTAATTAAATATTTTTAGTTAACTTCATAATTAATTATCAAAAATTTTTAGATTAAACTCAAAACTTTGGAACGGCAAAGATTGCATCAAAAAAGTACCCACCGGGGTACTTTACGCTGTAATCAAAATAGTATTCTGTAAAAGTTAGTTTGCTAATTAACTATATTTAGCTATTAGTTGAGCAAATAATTAATTATTTTTAGGCGATTGAGCAATCCAAGCTAGCATAACTGCAGTAAAATTAAGCTATCTGCAACTAAGTATTTGATGTGTGAGGCATAGCAATCAATTTTCAAACGATAAAATTTTCTATCACACTAATATCTGCCAAAGCTATCTTGATGCTGAAAGTATCTCCAACAGAAGCACCAAACTCCAATTCTATTTTTTTATTATCATTTTTGGCTTTAGCTTCTAATAGAGCAGTTCCTTCGTCATCAAGAATAATAACATGTAGCATATGTGGCAAGTACTCTTGACCGTGTGTTGTGACTAACTCCACAATAATATTAAACTCATCCTCGTTACTTTCATCGCGGTCAAGCTTAACTACTATCCCCACAGATTCCTTGTTAGATTCTATACCAAAATCAATCAACTTAGCACGCTCAACAGAATTTTTTAAATCCTCGGATGCGCTTCTAAACTGCCAAACTGGTTCAGTAAAAACGATAGATTCAATTGACAACCAACTAGATTCAAAAATATTTTCAAACCATCTTTTTAAATTGACAAAATTATTACTGGCTAACGTAATTTCTTGTACTTCTATGCTGCCTAGATGTGACAATAAATTTTCTAAAGGTTGCAAAGAACTGATGGATAAATTATCACTTGATACCGACTTAATAAACCCTAACAACTTAGCTGATTGTAAAGATTCACTGATTTGTACAGCTACATACCCAATTCGATTTGACTGAACTTCTGGTGGGAAATAGACAAACTGTGAATTTTCTAGAACTGGACGACATTCCAACTTCCCCAAATTTTTAATAAATAAATCAGCTATATCCATCAGAGTTTGTTGTACCGGATTCCAACTATCACTCGCATAAGCGTCAGTTTCAAACCCCATACACTCTAGATAGAAATTTACGAAAGATACAGACAAGGTATTAAGCAAAACCTGCTGACTTTTTTCAGGTGTGGCTTGCTGTCTTGACCATTTTTCTGCTAGCCTGCGAGCGACGGTTGATATCGGACCAGTAAATGTAGAAAGCGTTGCTATGCTACTCATGATTTGCCTCCTCTAAGTTAAGTCTTCAACACCACATAAATCTCTAAATTCTTCGCGAAAACTTTCTAAAGTTCGCTGATAAAAATTACTTAATGTTGCGACTGGAATATTCAATTCCTCTGAAATGTCTTTCCAAGATATACCTGACCATCTTTTAACAGCAATTTCTTGGAAATTTACTTTGGGATATTTTTTGATATGTGCTTGTTTAAAAATCCCTTTGGGGTCTATTTCTATATATCGTCTGATTTTTTTAAAAGTAAAAATATAATTATTCTCGTCCTCGCTATCGTCAAATACCACATCTTCCAGATTGTCTAATACAGAACTTTCAACATTAATTTCATTGGCTTTACCAATTATTTTGGGAATAGCTTCTTTAAAAAAACGTTGACTCAATAACATATTGACCCAAGTCATAAATGAGGCACGTTCCGGGTCATACTTATCAAGATTTTTACAAATATACAAAAATAGGTCTTGTACTGCCTCCTGATAAATTTGTTCATAAACTCCTGGAAATTGACCTTTATATGGGTGGCAAAGTTTGCCTGAACGGTATGTAGCATCGATTAGTTTTGATAAAGTTATCCGTCTAACAGTTGTCCCCAAAGGGTGTTGTTGGGCTTGTAGAGCTAGCTCTTGAAGCTGTTGCTCGTTCATAAATTCATTTGTGAGAATTGTATTCCTCTAAAAACTATCGGATGGTAATTGTGGCTTTTATCCAAATCGTAGTAGCAAAGTTACAAAAATTTACAATAGATTTGATTTTTTGGGGAGGCTTCCCGTGAACACCCAGCGAATTCTATTCACCGGAGGTTGGTTCGATAAACTCTGGTGCGTTTTATTACTAATATACTTTGAGTAATTTCCTCTGCCGACTCTAGATGTTGTAAAAAAGCACCTGGAGCAAGTGGGGGAGGTATAGTCTATTTTTATTGATAGCAGTGAGACTAAATATGTTTAGTCTTTATTTTTACTGGTCTGTAGCATCAGGGTCAACACCTAAATTTTTCAACATCTTTTTAAATTCCTCTACTTGCTGTTGTGCGGCTTCTTTTTGTAAGCGCTCAGTTTAGGCTTGCAGTTGTGCAACTTCTTTTTGTAAGCGTTCAGTTTCAACTTGCTGTTGCGCTGCATCGGCTCTCTCTTTATCTGTGGGTATTAACTGCTTATCTAAACTGAAAAACCTTAGCTTCTCATCATAAATTCCCAGAAACAATTCCAGTTCTTCACTCCAAAGCCAACCATCATTATTTGCTAATAATGGTTCGTATTTACCATCCTGCAAACGAAAACCTTTAAACTCTAAAGTTTGAGGATGAAACCAGAAATATTCTAGTGTTTTAAAAGTATACGGATAGCTTTTTCGTAGGATTTATCGTAGCCCCCTCACGAAAAGCGGGGTAGGGGGTTGGGGGTGGGGTTGGATTTTTGCATGAGTCCATATCCCCCATATATATAGAAGAAAGTAACGATTTGATGAACAAATTGCTTTTTATTCCAAGGAGGTGGAAAAATTGAGAAGAACAGGCATTGAGTAAGTATAAACACTGTGGCTTCAGTAGCAAAATTTTGGGAATTTGTCAAGATAAACTCGACTGGTAAGCGCCAGGTGGAAATGGTTATGACTGCTCAAACTTATTTACAATCAGCATTTCCAGAACTAGCTCAACAGGTTGAAGTCCCTGATACAACCTTGGCAAGAGAGCTTTGGCAAAAAATGCGGTCAGCTAAAAATGACGATGGTCGTTTGGCTGAAATTTGTTTGCGCTGCTATATATCTCACCAAGTTCATCAAGTTTGCTATGACTTAGGAGTGCAATTTGGCAGTCGTCATGGCTTTAGTTGTGAAGATTTGTTGGCGTTTGTTTTAGATGATGAGGTACTCTTAGCCGAACATAACAGCACAAAAGTACAAAAATCAAGCTCGCAGTCGAGCGTTGCTTATAAATCATTAGCGACAACTGTTTTACAAACATTTGACCCAGCCAAAGGTTCACTAAAAACATGGGTAAGCCGCTATGTGAAGCAACATCCAGAACTGAAAAGGTTTTTGCTTCAGTGCGGAGTTTATTTGGTTAGCGATTGGGCACTGTTGAATAATACTAACCCCAAGGAATTACAACGGATTTTAACTAGGACATATAATTTAACGTCAGTTGAAATTCAGCAAACTTGCGAGTTATTAGTTAGTTATCATGCAGTCTATCGCGAAGACCGACTAAAACAGCGACTCACAGGGACAACCTTACCTTGTCAACCACCAAATTCGGAGCAGTTAACTCGCATCGCTAATGAATTAGAAGCTCTTACAGGTCAGAGACTTAGCTCAAAGATAATATTAAATCAATTACAAGCAGTTGCCACCAAATTGAGAAGATATCGAATTGCTGCACAAGGAGGTTCGATTTCTTCGGTTTCTTTAGATGAACCAGAAATTCAACCAATTGTAGAGCGTTCACCAACAACTCAAGATGATGAAGAACAGCTGGAATTTATCCAGTTATATCAAAATCAATTTTTACAATGTTTAGATAATTCTCTATCACAAGTAATTGACGATGCTCTTGCCAATTTATCCCGTAAACGTTCTCCTAGTAAAGAAATTGAAAAAATATTTTTAACAGGACTACATTTGCTTCATTGTCAGGGTCAATCAATGCCCCAAATTGCACCACAAATTGGGCTAAAAAAACAATATGAAGTCACTCGCTTATTAAAACTAAACGAATTACGTACCGATATTCGTCAACGGTTGTTAGTGCTTTTGCGCTCGTGCGTTCTTGAAAGCGCCAAATTATTCGCAGACCCCGAACGTTTGCAAAGTTTAGATAAGCAGGTGGAGTTAATTCTTGATGAGCAAATTTCTGGAATTATCCAGGAAGCAGAATCTGAGGTAAGAAATCCAGTCAGAAATAAACCTTTACGTAGCTTACTAGCTCGTCGCATTTGCCTTTATCTTAATTCCAGGAATAACCGGCTATGAACTACCAACCTGCATCAATGTTAAACTTTACAGACTCAATCGATTGGCTATCTTTTAACGATACTCGAACCAAATTACTACCAGAACATATTCGTAAGGCTGCACATTTTAGTGAGTCAATTTATTCATCGCAACAACGTTGGCAAACTTACCTTTGTGCATTAGGGGTTTTAGGTTTTGAAGAATGGCTTCAAGAACGCGCTCCAGATTTGTCTGTAGAAATTGAGGAAGCTTCAATTTGGCAACCGGAATATGCAAATTTGATAGCCGCAGCTAGTAATATTAGTATTGGTTCCTTTAAACTCTGTATCATCACTTCCAACAATTTTAGTGATGGATATAGCATTCCCTTTGCAGTTTTTGATATCCCCAGATTTGCCGCTCACTTTTATGTATTAATGCAAGTAGAAGAAGAAGAGGAGCAAGTTGCTGTATTGGGGTTTATGACTTACAAACAGTTTAGTAGCTATCAACAAACAGCAGGTTTACATACAAAATTCACAATAGACAAAGATTGGACATATCAAATTCCCGAAACTCATTTTAACCCTGATTCCAACGATTTATTATTAAATCTCCGCTGTTTGAACGCTGATGCGATTCAACTGCCCGTCAAAACACAAGATTTACAGAGTGACACATTATTAGTGTTGCAGGAAAAATTAGGGACATTAAAATCACAGTTACAAATCAAACGTCCTTGGGAATTATTAACAGTAGAAGAAGGTTTAATACTTTTAAGTCACCAAAATTTAATTAAATATACTTACGAAGCTACTCTTCCCTCACCAGTACAACCTCTTATTAACGTTGGTCTTTGGTTCAACAATCAAATCGATACATTAGCAAGAGAATTGGGTTGGATGTTAATGCCATCTTTATTAGTAGCTTCAGAGTTACGCTCTTTACGAGAAGATTTTGAATCGATTAGAAACGGATTAGAGCAGCAGTCAATTCATATACCCTCAACAGCACGAGGTGCTTATCGCGATTTGGAATGGGAGGGAGGAAGTTTTCGATTATACGCAATTACTTGGGTACTATCGGAAACATTTGAAAACCAAGAGTGGATGCTATTAATTGCCTTAGGTCCGAATTCTGAAGGGCATATGCCAAAAACTCTTAAACTAGAGGTCGGAGATGAAATACAATTATTATTTGCACAATCACTTCTAGACACAAGCGAAGGTATACTTTATGCCCAAGTTATTGGCAATTGGAACGAGCGATTTTGGGTGACGGTAACCGCAGATGAAAAGACGGTAATTGAGCTTCCACCTTTTGGTTTGGTGACTGGTGATGTTGACTGTTGACTGGTGACTGGTGACTATTTTAAAGTTTCTGTTAATTTTTCTCTTTCCTAAGAATTTACACTGATTTAGAACTTATATTTGATTATGAAATCTCAATCCCACATTTTTAATCTAAAAGTTCAAAAGGTTGAGCAAATATGTTTATTCGATTTATCTTGGGGACAGGGACAACGATTGACTGTTCAGGTTAATTACCCAAATGCTTTAACTCAGTTGTACCAAGACTGGAGACGAGCATATTTAAATTTTTATCAGTCCGAGCATATGCGGGGACGAGCTGTTGGTGGTGGGGTTATGACCATTAACGTCGATTGGCACGCAGAACTGGTGAAAGCTGAAAGTCGTTTGATGTTTGAATTCCATCGCTGGTTGCGTAGTGGAGAACTGTACGACATCCGCTCCCAAATTGCTCAGGTGAGTCAGCAACTTTTACAGGAGAATTCAGCAACGACTGAAGCTGTGCAAGTTTTTCTCACCTGTGCCCCAATTGAGTTAGACCGATTTCCCTGGGAGGCTTGGGAAATTGGAACAGAATTTTCTACCACGGGAGCAATCCAAATTATTCGCGCACCTTTAAATATAGCTGCGGAAACAGGAGCAAGTCATAATAGGCAACGTCAAGGACGCGCTCGTATTTTAGCAATTTTAGGTGATGATACTGGTTTGAATTTTCAAGCAGACCGGGAAGCTGTTAAATCTTTGTTTCGTGTTGCTGATGTACAGTTTGTCGGTTGGCAACCTGAGCAGACTTCCGCTCAAGTTATCCAGCAAATAACTGATGCAATCATTGATGAACGGGGATGGGATGTATTGTTTTTTGCTGGACACAGCAATGAAACAGCTATGACTGGTGGTGAGTTAGGTATCGCTCCGGGTGTGTCGATTTCTATCAGCGAAATAGCACCACAGTTGAGTGCGGCCAAAAAACGTGGACTACAGGTGGCTATATTTAACTCTTGCAGTGGGTTAAATATTGCTGAATCGCTGATTGATATGGGTTTTGGTCAGGTTGTGGTGATGCGTGAACCGATTCACAATCGTGTCGCTCAAGAATTTTTGGTAAGATTCCTTCAGGGATTGGCGAAACATCAAGATGTTTACGAATCGGTAATGAGAGCGCGGCAATTTTTGCGGATGGGCAAAAGTCACACTTATCCCTCTTCTTATTTAGTTCCTTCGCTATTTTGTCATCCTGGGTCAAAATTATTTCGCATTCCTAATAAAAACTGGAAACAACGTCTGTTAAAGGGTTTGCCTAATACTTGGGAAGCGATTGCTATAGCAGCGAGTCTCACTCTCAGTGTGCTTACTCCCGTCCAGGACTTGCTGATGGACCCGCGAATTTTGGCTCAGTCTGTTTACCGGAATGTAACTGCTCAAATCCCATCAGAGGAAGTTCCACCTGTGGCTTTGGTAGAAATTGATGCCGAATCTATTTCCCGTGCCAAACTTCCGAATACTCAACTAATGCCATTTAATCGTAGCTATATCGCTAAGTTAGTCGATAGCACGGTCAAATTAAATGCTTCTGTTATTACTTTAGATTTTATATTTGATACTCCGCAAAAAGAACCCGAATCTGGAGATAAAGATTTAGGAAAAGCAATTCGTCGTGCTGTAGATAATAATAAATGGCTCATTTCAGGAGCAATTCTTCAAAATGGAAAGGAGTTTGCAGGAAATGAAGCTACTGGTATTACCAGTCGTAATTGGTCTTTAAAAGGATATGCTGATGCTGACCCTTACTTAGTTGAACTACCTACCATTAATAGCGATTGCCGTCAAGTATGTCCGCTTGCATATCTCATGTCGGTTGTACACAAAGCAAACCAGAAAAAAATTAGTACATTACCCAAGCCACAAACTAACCGAGTCACGAATTTACGCACTCAATTTTTTGATGTTCTGAACAAAAAAAACAACCAACCATCCGATTTAGCAGCATTGCTGAATTTGCGATCGCCTTTTGGATTAACCCCCAAAATAGATTTTTCGATTCCGAGCAACCAAATTTACCAAAAAATACCCGCTTGGAAATTGCTGGAAAATCCGGATGTGAGCAAATTTCCTTTAATCTCCCAGCAAGTAGTTCTAATTGCAGTGGGAAATGATTCCCGTCTAGGACTTGCATCTGGTGAACCCGACCGTTCACCAGCACCTTCTGCGATGAGTTATTGGACACAACAAGATAGGTTGACAGGTGGTGAATCTTTAGCTTATATGACCCACCATTTTCTCACCCATCACTTGGTAATTCCCATCCCTGACATTTGGATGGTGGGAGTCGCAGTTATTATTAGTAAAGTCTCGGTAATAGTGCTGAGTAGAAAGTCTAATTTTACTCTAGAACATCAACCGCAAATAATTGCAGCGGCATTGGGTGGAGTCGTTATCTACGGTATTGCAGGACTACAGCTTTATATATCCGCAGGGGTTTTACTACCCTGGTTTTTGCCTTCATCTGTTTTCTTGGCTTACGTTTTACCAGCTACAAGGAGAAAAAATCATGTTTAATGTACCCAATTACTGCAAATCATTATTCAGCTTAGCTATCGTTCCTTTTATTATCGCTGGTAATGGTATAAACAGCAACAGTATAGATACAAGTGTAGATACAGAAGTAGGGCAAGAAATAGGTCAAGAAGTTGCTCAGAACACATATACTGGCTGGGTAGCAACAATTTGGCAACGTCAACCAAAAAGACGACCATTAATATCGCGTAGTAGTGGGGTATGTCCAATTTCACCAGGAGTAGTAGACACACTCGCAGTATGGCACGACCGTCCATTATTTTTGTGGCAGAGTTCAGAGCTTTGGGAAACTGCTCAATTAATTATCCGGGAAGAAGAAACTCAAAGAGTAATATGGACACAACAAGTCAACGTAGGAGATAAAAAAGCATTTTATAGCGGTCAAGAAGCACTAAAAGCAGGAAAAACCTATCAATGGCAATTATCTGGAACCAACGGTAGAAGCATAATCCCAGAAAGAACCTTTGAAATTATGTCTGCAAGCGAGCGGAGTAAAATTGAAACAGACTTGCAAGCTTTAGATAAAGAATTAAAAACAGCAGGAGTATCTCAGGAACAACTTGCTGAAAGAAAAGCAGAATATTTCCTCAATTACCAAATAAAGGATGACAACGGTAAAGACATGGTTCATCCTTGGTCAGATATTTTCCAAGTACTTTATGAAGTAGAAAAACCTTCTGCATCTTTCGTTCAGAAGCGAGAAACCAAAATATCTCAGTTGTGTCAATAGATAAAAAAAGAACCCCACCCCCAACCCCCTCCCCGCACGCGGGGAGGGGGCTACGAAAAAAGACAATATTAAGACAAGAACAGGAAGACAAGAACAGGAAGACAAGAACAGTAAGACAAGAGTAGTTGATTTCAATTTCCCAGAGGATGTTTATGGTTTATCGTAGCCCCCTCCTCGCTTGCGAGGAGGGGGTTGGGGGTGGGGTTCCGGGTGCGAGTACGATAAGATATTGAGTTCTATTCAGAATTACATTATTAAACTGTCACGTTAGCGAGGTATTTATATGACGATTCAGCAAGATTTATTTTCAAAGTTTTTAATACAAGGTTTTGTTGGATTTAGTTTTTTATTATTTATTGATGCTCTTCCAGTTAAAGGTCAAATAACTCCAGATAATACCTTAGGAGCAGAAAGTTCTCGCATTACACCCGGTGCATTAATTAACGGTGTTAATGCAGACAAAATTGACGGTGGAGCACAGCGAGGGAACAATCTTTTTCATAGTTTTAGTGAATTTAATATCAATAATGGACAAAGAGTTTATTTTAGCAACCCTACAGAGATAGAAAATATTCTCACAAGGGTTACAGGTGGAAAAATATCTAACATCTTAGGAACCCTAGGTGTTGACGGAGCAGCCAACCTATTTTTAATAAACCCCAACGGTATATTGTTTGGTCAAAACTCCCAATTAGATGTACGTGGTTCCTTCGTTGGGACAACAGCATCGGGAGTACAATTTGGAGAACAGGGAATTTTTAGTACCGCAAATCCTGAAGCACCACCTTTATTGACTATTAATCCTTCAGCATTGTTTTTTAATCAAATCAATCCAGAAGCAAAAATAAATGTTCAGTCCCAAGCATCAGCAGGTACTAACCCCCTCGGCAATCAAACCAATGGTTTAAGAGTACCCGACGGTAAAAGCTTGCTATTGCTGGGAGGAGATATTAACCTGACAAGCACAGGTTTACGAGCATATGGTGGAAAGGTAGAATTAGCGGGTTTAGCTGCACCAGGAACAGTTGGATTGACAGGTAATGGTACTCAGTTAGGATTAGTTATTCCATCAGATGTAACCAGAGCTAATGTCTCAATCATAGATTCAGTTATCAGTGGTTTCGCGGCGACAGCTGGTGAGATTAGTATTTACAGTCGTAATCTAGATATTGTAGGAACATCTCTATATGGAGGTATTGGTGATGGTTTAGGATTTGTCGGTGCTCAAGCGGGTGATATCAAGCTGGATACAACAGATACAATTACATTGCGACAAGAAAGTATCATTGATGGCAATTTAGGAAAGAAATAGCTCAGGTTTGCCCTAAAAGAGCAGATGGTCGTCTCAGGGGTGAATTTTATGTGGTAGGACGCAATGGTAGTTTACCACCTAGTCCTTTTGAACCTCTTACTGGTAGCAGAAGTTTGAGTCAGTTGGCAAGTTTGGATGGTGCTTCTAGTAATGTGGTGTCAGCAAAATCTAAGATACAAGGAACTTTGCCAACTCAAGTTGTGGAAGCACAAGGTTTTGTTAGAATGCCTAATGGTCAGATTCACTTAGTTGCTGAAGCTACGGAAGCGACTCCTTCTGCTGCAACAACTTCTCCGGGATGTCCAGGAATATAGCGTACAATCAAATGTAGAGACGTTACATGTAACGTCTCTACAGGCTGTAATTAATCTGTCCTTAAGTTAAAAATGTAGATACATTACATGTAACGTCAACATAAATATATTTATCTATTTATGTTTTTTCTATGTCTTGTTTGATATGTTCTAACAATGTCTCAATTTGAGATAAAGTATAAACGTTGATATCAAGCCTTGGGGTTTTGTTACCTGAAAGTATGGCTACTATCCGATGAGTAGAATAATCTACAGTCTCTAATGTTTCCATTAGCTTTGGAGCTTGAGAGCGTACATTACAACGAGATTTGATAAAAGTTTCTACATCATTACGGAAGGTTACTTCAACCCCATCTTGACCAGAAAACTTTAAATCTTCAGCGAAAACAATTCCTGGTTCTGAGCTTTCTTGAGCTTTTACTAAGGTATTAAACAAAACCGATTTAAAATCATCTGGTAATTTAGATAGATTTTCTTTATTGTTTTGGATTTGCGAATCGTCTACATACGCAAAGGTAATTTCTTTTGGTACAGTGCATTTTTCTAGTTGTACTGTTGAAGTGCCATAAGCAGTACCGAGAAGTTGTTTTCTACGCTTTGCTTCACCCATAATTTTAATACCAATTCAATACATTTACGTTTCACAATGCCAGATTGTAGCCTTTTGTAGGAATTAATACAACTGGGGGTGGTAATTTAATTAGCTGTGCTGTACTACCAGCGTTTAACTTAGAAAGATGACCAAAATAGTAATTTTACTTACTAACTGATTTTAAGAATTAATCAATTCAGTGTTTTCAAGGTTGTTTTACTGTAATTTGACAAGCCATTATCATAAGGTATTTAGCAAAATAAAGATTTTGAACTATCAATATAATTTGACAATAGAAAATTTGAATAGTTTAAATTAGCTACTTTTTTAAAAATATATATGGAAATAGAAAGAGATAATAGGCTAGATATTTTAAAGGCAATTGGTATTATTTTTGTATTAATGTGGCATTTACGCCCAATAAGTCTGACTATTAATAATAATACTCATGATATAATATTTGTAATTACTAAGATTATTCAAACTTTTGAATTGCAATTATATTTAACAGCAGTACCTTTATTTTATCTTGTTTCACTTTATTTATTTTTTCTTAAAAAACCAAGCAAAGAATATTTTAAATATAGATTAGTCAAACTGTTTAAACTATTTGCTTTTTGGTCAATATTCCATAATATTTTTTTAATCCTGTTAACTAGGGAATTACCTGATTTTTCTTGGGAATTTATAACAGGATTAAAACCTAGCTTACCATTTGTAGGTGATTCCGTTTTTTATTTTTTGTTTAATCTAATTGGCTTGACAATTATTTCTTTTTCATACGTGATAATAAATTCGATTAAAATAAGAAAGATTATTTCTTGTATAATAGTATTATTTTCTTTTTCATTTTTTGAAATTGCCTATATCAATAATTTAAATATCCCTTACCACTGGCTTATAAATTTTATTATTTATATCCCTATTTCTTTCTACTTGGCAAATAATCAAGAAACTATATTAAGATTAAGATTTACGTATTTATTGGCATACATATTATTTTCTGCTCATGATATTTATTTACGCACAGTGGGTAATTATGGAAGTATCTATGGAAGGATTTCTATCGTTTGTGGTGCTTTAACTATTTTCTCTTTTATTTTTTCTCAAAAGATTTCAGTAAACTGGTATATACAAAAATTATCTAAATACTCTCTTGGAATATTCGCATTACACAAGTACTGGCAATATTTATTATTTTTGTTAGTTAATCAAAATTTTGAATTTGCTATATCTATAAATCTACTTGTCACACCTTTAAATATAATATTTATGATTGTAAGTATTTTAGTAATATTTTTTACTACCCTGTCAGTTTATTTATTAAAAAAGACAAGCTTTAAACAGTTTATATCCTAGCGCAAATATCTTAGCATAAATTCATACTTCGCGTCCTTAGTACCTTCGTGGTTTGTTTAATGACTATCTTTTAAATTTTGAATTTTTAATTATAAATTTTGAATTGCCGAAGTACCCCCCCTAAATTAATAAATTCAAAATTACCTCATTCTTAAATTTTGAATTTTGAATTTTGAATTTTGAATTGTTAAAGTCTTTTAATGTATGAGGTGTATAGGTCAAGAATATCCACCTAAACTAATGTGTTGATGTTACATGTGTAGAGACGTTACATGTAACGTCTCTACATTTTTTGTTAATCAGATTATTCTTGTTGCTGATTTAACCAGGCTTCAAAATCAGTTGGGGTAGAAAAATCTAGTAAAGCTTCTGCTAACTCTTCTAGTTGTTCAACCGATAATGCCTGAATTTGGTCAGCTAATGATGAATTAATTTCACCAAAGCGACGATTTAATTGACGTGTAACTAGCCGTTGTCCCTCCTCCTGTTTGCCTTCCTGTTTTCCTTCCTGTTTTCCTTCCTGTCTTGCGAGTTCTTTGTCCCGTTGATAAAGTGGTTCTAATAGCATAATCAATTCCCTGTCATCTTCCTCTATTTCATTTTCATTTATTCTTAGGTGTTGTTGCAAGTTATAAAGCAGCTCAAGTGTCGGTTGACGGTATGGATTATTTAATGGTAGTGCTTTTAACTCATTAATCGCTCGTTGTTGTACTTTTCCTCTACCAAGCATCCTTAGCCAGAGAGTATCAGTATTACAGGGTAATTTGTGAACCACAACAATAGCTGTACGAAAAGGCTCAGGTATAAAATGCACTGCTGATGACCAGTCGGGTTTTTGGACAACACAGAACGTTGATAATAGAGAAGCGGGTGCTGTGGGAGTAATAATCCATAGTTTAGGGATGGTTAATGTTTCAACAGAAGCTGTCTTTCGGTGAGCTTTTCGCTGTAACTCACTTTTAACGAGCAAAAGCTTTGAAACACATTCTGTCACTTCGTCTTCGGTCGCTGGGTTGCGAAAAGCCTCAAACAAAGCGGGAAAGGCTGCAAATTTTCCTAGTAAACCCAATACTTCTAAAGTTTGATTCTTTGCTGACAAAGGGGAAAAGAAAACATCTATTCTGTTAACTTCTGATATTACTCTTCTGTCTGGTGTAACTTTACCATAAGGTTTTAGCAATAGTTTTAAGTATTCTTTTGCAAACTGGTCATGGATGAATCTAGTCATTGAATTCTATACTTTGGAATTTGGTTTGATGCATCTCAGACTAGTAGTTTACATTTTTATAGTTGAATAAATATATTTCTTTAATTATTTAAAATGTTTGTTTTATACATATAGAATGATAAATAAATTACACACTTACTAATGATATAAATTTGATAAAAAGTTAAGATTAGTAGCTGTTCAAAAACGAATGTAACAAATAGATAAGAATAAATTAATGAACAAATAATACTAGGTTAATGTTAAAAAATATATATAGCAATCCTAAATCATTTGTAAAAAATCATAATAAACGAGGGCGGGGCAAGAGAAAGCCCACCCCACTCCTAAGCCATCCTACATATAAACGATTTTTGTGAATAGCGGCTAATCAAAGCCACTTGCGTGGGGTTTAAAGCTTATTTTTCCAGGGTTTGAAAGCATTATCTATTCCTCTTAAGTGGCGTGTCAATTCGGGATAGTGGCGACAAATTACTGATACCATACTACTTTGCTCAATCCAATCTAAACCAAATTGGGTATAAACCTCAGCACGGTAGTCGCTCGTGAAAAATCGGTCGCTCTTTAAGCGTCGAGAAGCCATAAGGATAAATACACGGAAGGCTGTATCACTAAAACCAAAACCTTCGGGTAACTTTTCTGCAAATAGACCAACCATTAAATCTATGCTGTCGATGTCGTTGTTATAGACCTCGCGCAATTCTTTAACTATTTGAGCATTATCGGTAATTTCTTCAAATGTTTTTACTTTTCCGCTACCAACAATTTCTCTGAATTTATTATAGCGAGGTACACCTCTTTCTCTATCTCGCAAAACATCAATCGCAGCTAAATCAAAAACTTCACCATTATCTTTAACTAATGCTCGCAGGAAGTTAGGGTAATTATGCAAGGTAACTGCTCCTGGATATGTGGTGCCGAAAGAGTAAAATAAATCTTCCATTGCCACTTCTTGCATAAATGGTCGGGTCTTTTTACCAAAAACCTCTGGGAAGTTTTTCTTCGTTAGGAATTTACCATCACGATGAGAAGAAAATTCTAGTTCATCAGGAATCAGAGGATGCATTCTATATACGGAGACAAATTCCTCTGTTAAGTAGTATGGTGCCGTATGATGGTCTGTTGGGGAACCTATAATTCCACTGAAAGCTTCACTATCGCTGACACGACCGATTGCTTTTTTGAAATCCCGACCTAAAATACCCCACCAGTTAATATTCATTGCCATAGCTGTAGCTGGATGAGGGAGAATCGCTGGAGTCCATTCAACTGTGTGGATTTTGGCTATTAATGCAGCGTTAATTAACCTGGCTTTATCAAATAATTGCTGGTCATTCCAATCTGGATATAGTTGTTTCAGGTGGTCACAAATGGTGTTGTGCTCTTTAACAAATAAAGTATGTAACATACTTAAGCCTAACCACCAGCTACCAAAACCACCAGCAAAACCTACACGCTCAATACCAGAGGTTTCATCAAATGGCAAAAGGCCGTTTTCTCCGAGGAGCATTTTCCCATCTTCGTGAGAACGTAAGCTGTGAATCATTTCCTCATTGCTACCGTAAACTTGCGAAGCATCCCACCAATGGGTTACTTTGTTAATAAAAGTAGCTGGTTCAATGTTTGCATCGTCACGAGTAGGGTCTTTAAATGTTTTGGCAACTTCAAAATTACCATAGTTTTGTCGCCAGGAATCATCCTCTTCTAGGGGAACGGAAAACTTATTATCTTGCTGGTTGTCACCATGTGAAAACCAGTCATGGGTTTGAAATTGAATCCATGATGCTGCATGTAAATTAAGAATTGTCGCAGGAATAAAATCTTTACGTTGCAAAAGTTTTTGACTAACCAGTCGAGGGTTCGGTGTGAGTATACTTTTCTCATCAACTTTGGCTTCTTTTAAAGATACGTTGCGTCCCAATCGCGTCCCAGCCATTCCCATTTCTGGATGTTTTAAGTCATTATAACTTCCATCTGCAGTTCGGGATACTAAATGATTACCATCGGGACTCGGTTTTGGTGGTTGTGGTAGTTCCTCTTTATTTGGTATTTGTGATGTGTCATGTAGATTTTGTTCTCGTAATTTATTACGAAATTGGCTTAGTTTAAACAAAGCAATGGGAGTTGGTAATTTATGCCAAGGTTTTCCAAACATATGCAAATAATGTTGATTGTTGACTGTTGACTGTTGACTGTTGACTGTTGACTGTTGACTGTTGGCTGTTGACTGTTGACTGTTGACCTTAACTTCCAGCTTTTAATTCTTGCTGTAAATCGTTCATAAAACTTAAGAAAAAATCTTGGAAAACGCAAGCTCTTTCTGCTTTACCAGTGCTGAAGGTAAAATTCAAGTCTTTAGTTTTTGCTGCAGCTTCGGCAATTTTAAATATGAACACTGTTTTTCCAGGATTCGTAGGAGAAGACAACAGACCATCAAAAGTCGATGATTTTACCGCGATACGAGGTACTTGGGGGGTTGGTGCGTACTCTGTAAATATTTCCGCTATTGGTTTGTCCAGGTTATTTTTTAACACTTTTAATGAACCTGCTGTGGCTTGTACAACCTCACCAATGTTATGTCCAACATCAAGGATATGTACATTTGGGTCTAAGTTATGCTGACAATATTCCATAAGTTGCTGCTGAGATTTGACACCCTTTGAATATTTCCAAGGAAGCAGTGCCTCAGTCATTTTTTGGACAGTATATTTTGCAGTTTCGGTGATTTCTTGGGGAATCTCTTTACCAAAAAATCTTTTATTCACCACTTGCACCATTTCATGAGCAAGAACTTCGTCTGATGCGTTTTCTCTCAAGAGTTGGGCTATTTTTTTGACTTCTTCTTGGCTGTAGCTGGTTGCAACTTTTTCCTCAAAATAAGCCCGTCTGGAATGATAGCTAGGATTAGAGGTTGGCTCAAAGGGACAAAACCATAAATCTCTTTGGTCGTCATGAAATTTTGTGGAGCGAAAATAACGCTTTACCCACCAAGGTAATAACTCTGTTTCATATACATGTAATCGGTCAACAGCCCCAGAAGTATCAATCTTTTTAATCTGTTCTGAGTCTTTCACAATAATAACATCTATCAAATACGGAATATTTATCCGCAACGGATTGAAACTTAACATTTTTTAATCCTTCCTCTTATTACAAGAATTAGAGAATAACCTCTACCCTAGGATGTATTTACGTTAATCAAAAGTTTTAAATTGTTGTCTACATCCTAACTTAATTCAAAAAATTGAATTCTACAAGTTATCCGCAACTATTGATTTAAAGAGATATAGGATTGCTAATTTGAACTTATGCAGTCACTTATAGATTTACGTAGGCAATTATTCTTGTTTACATTCAAATATTCTCTCCACCCACGGATAACTCTTTCGTTACATCCGTCTATAATCCGTTGCTAAAATTGCATTAGCTTGCCTCATCCTTAGATAAAGGGTTATATAAAAAATGTCCAGAGGAACGCCAAAATGAAACCCATTAAAAAATATAAAAAAATTATTAAATTTGTCCTTTCAATGGTTATGACCCTACTCTTGTGTATCACTTCACCCAGTTTCGCTCGCGTCTCAACTAATACAGCCATATCCTCTTCGTCTTCCTCATCTTCCTCATCCCTAGAAGAACAAGGGCGAGAATTATATAATCAGGGTAAATTTTCCGAAGCCACAAAACTTTTTTTACAATCAGCCCAAGCCTATCAAGTAGCTAAAGACCCGATTAGACAAGCCCTTAGTCTCAGTAATTTATCGCTTTGTTACCAACAGTTAGGTCAGTGGCAAGATGCGAGTCGTTCGATTACAGATAGTATTAAATTATTAAATGATACAAAAGATACAAGAGAAAAAGCCTTAGCCCTTGCACAGAGTTATGAAATTCTAGGTGGGTTACAATTAGCACGGGGTCAAAGTGAAGCGGCTTTAAAATCTTGGGAAAATTCTACATTAATTTATACCCAGCAAAATAAACCTAACCGGGTACTAGCAAGTCAAACCAACGAAGCACAAGCGTTACAAAATTTAGGTCTTTATCGTCGCGCAATTTCCTTGTTGGAAAAAGCTTTAAAATTACCTCCGAATTCTACAATCAGGGTTGTCACTAGTGACCATATCAAAATTGATAAGACTCAAGGGACACAAGTTAATCCTAATGAAGAAAAACTGAAAACTCTCAAAACTCTTTTGCAAAAAATTCCAGCTTCATCGGAAACCGCAACAGCACTGCGTACTTTAGGGGATTCGTTGCGAGTAGTTGGTGAATTACCCCAGGCTCTTCGAGTTTTAGAGCGTACTGTTGAAATTGGGAATCAGTTACAACGACGGGATATAATTACATTAACTAAAATTAGTCTGGGTAACACAGCCCGAACTCAGGGTGAGCCAAAAGTCCAGAAAGCTTTGGATGCTCAAATTAATTCTGGCAGTAATAGTCCAATTCAAGTCCCACCCGAAACCCAAGCAGCACTCAATTTTTATCAACAAGCAGCAAGTTCTTCACCCACAGGAAATTTACGGGTAGAAGCACAAGTTAATCAACTCAGCTTACTGGTTCGTACTCAGCAAGTAGATGCAGCTAAAAAGCTGATACCAGAGTTGCAACAACAAATTAAAGCTTTACCCTCTAGTAATGCAGCAGTTGATACGGGTGTAAATTTGGCTCAAACAATGATGGAGCTTTACAAGCAAAACCCTTCTGGGGTTTCTGTGCGTGAAATTGCCGATATTTTAGCGCTCGCTGTTCAACAAGCAAAGGAGTTAGGAAATCCCCGTACCCAAGCTGACGCACTGGGAAGTTTGGGTAACGTTTATGAGGAAACAAAACAGTGGTCATTAGCACAAAAGTTGACTGAGCAAGCTTTGCAACTCGCACAGCAAATAAATGCAGGGGATATCGCTTTTCGTTGGCAGTGGCAATTGGGCAGGATTATGAAAGCACAAGAAAATATCGACGGTGCCATTGCCTCATACAAAGAAGCGGTGGGAACGATAAAATCCCTGAGAACAGACCTAGCAACAGCAAGTCCCGATGTGCAATTTTCCTTCCGTAAAGCAGTAGAACCAATTCACCGAGAACTAGTAGGGTTGCTATTAAAATCTAGACAAAAAGATAATTTGCAGAAAGCACGAGACATAATCGAAGGGTTGCAACTAGTTGAACTGGATAACTTTTTTCGGGAAGCCTGCTTAAATGCCAACCCGGAACAAATAGACCAAGTAGACCAACGAGCAGCAGTTATTTACCCAATTATATTAGAAGACGAACTAGCAGTAATCGCGAGCTTACCAAAAGTCGATAATAATTCCGCAAAAAATAACCCAAAGCAAGAAAGCCGGGATTACAGATACTACAGAACATCTATCAAAAAAGAAATAGTAGAAAATAGAACATCGCGTCTGCTAAATTTGCTTCGACAAGATAATACATTATCGAAAGCGAGTCCCCTACTCAAAGAAATATACGGTTTAATATTTCCAGAAAGTGCAGCATCTGACATTGCAGCAAGTAAAGCGGAAACATTAGTATTTGTATTAGACGGTGTTTTGCGGAACATTCCCATGTCTGCGTTGTACGATGGAAAGCAGTACCTGATTGAAAAATATAGTATTGCTATGACACCAGGACTGCAACTATTAGCACCGCGTTCATTAAGACAAGAACGTTTAGGAGCTTTGGTTGCAGGACTTGGAGAAGCTCGTTCTGGATTTTCGGCACTACCCAATGTAAAAATAGAAGTACAAAAAATTCAATCAGAACTACCTAGCCAGGTATTGTTAAACGAACAATTTACTAACTCAAAGTTTGAAAGTAGAATATCAGCGATTACATACCCAATTGTACATTTAGCAACTCATGGTCAATTTGGTTCCACAGCCGAGGACACTTTTATTCTTACCTGGGATAGTAAAATTAAAGTTAACGAATTAAGTAGTGTTTTGAAAACAGTCGAATTGTCCAAAGATAACTCATTAGAACTACTGGTACTCAGTGCTTGTGAAACAGCAGCAGGTGATGACAAATCAGCGTTAGGATTAGCAGGGGTAGCAGTACGTTCCGGTGCTCGCAGTACAGTCGCAACCCTATGGCGTGTAAATGATGAAGCTTCGGCAACACTAATGAGTCAATTTTATGAACAGCTCGTACAAGCAAACAAAACAGGAATATCTAAAGCAGAGGCTCTTCGTCGTGCTCAAATTGCGATTTTGAAAAATGATAACTATAAATCGCCATACTATTGGGCACCATATGTGTTGTTAGGAAATTGGATTTAATTTGTAGGTTGGGTTGCAATACTTGTCGGTTAAGCCTAAAAATACTAAAACTCGTAGGTTGGGTTGAGGAACGTTCACGCCCCGGTGGAGCGGAGCGCTTAACCCAACAAGCAACCGAAATGTTGGGTTTCCCAAAGCCTCAACCCAACCTACAAATATCCAAAACCTACGCAGTATTGGGTTGGGTTGAGGAACAAAACCCAACTTCAGACTACGGAGCGAAATTAAATCTAACAATAAAATTATATTGCCCAGGTCTTAGTGGACTCCCTTTATCTACTGATAAATCAACCAACAAAGGTGTGGTTCCCACAGGTAAAGCCAGAGGAGTTTCACCCGATTTAGTGGAAGTACCAAAAGGTGTCGTGACAGTTGAAAAAGCTGATACAGGCTTAAACTCAATTCCACTTACTTGTATAGGAGCAGATACTGTTAAATTAACAGGCTGACTACAAGTTACCAATACTTTCGTAGGGGAACCTCCGGATGTAGTTGTCAAAGAATTAACTTTAGTATTTGTGACTAAGTTTCCAGAAGCTTCTTTGGAAACACTACAGATTTCAGATGCAGATGCACTTTTAGGTATAAAGAAGCTAGCTGTAACTGCGAAGAGCGAAATAACAAAAATACGATATATCATTTTGCTTTCTCAAGGTTTGACTACTGATGCTGTGGAGAAATAGTACTTTAAGATTTTTTGTACTGTACGTAAGAACTGCATAAATTATACTAATTTTACACAATTGCTTTTGGCAAGTACAAAGCGCTTTATACAACTGTTTGAGCATCTTTAGATAAGAATATTCAACATCAATACTGAGTCAATAAATAACGTGATGTAGTAGTATCGCGCAACAATCGCGTGTGATTTTATGGTGCGTTCGCGGATGCATATGTATTTTCACTGAGGTTATTCTCAGGAAAGATACTTAATGTGAGATAAGACTATGTTTAACCGTTTACTATTGATTTTTGGCTCTGTATTAGCGAGTGGGGTAATCTCAGCACAATCTGCATTAGCTCAAAGCGCTGAAATCGAATTTAGCGGAGTAGTGCCAGAACAAACAAGTATTATTATTCCCAATGTCAATAATACAAGTACAATAACTTCTGCAAATTCAGCAAAAAAGGTTAAAACATCTTGGATGATTGATTCTAGGAGCCTCACCTTTAATTCTAGCCGACCCGTTAGCGTTATGATTTCAACCCCCCAATTAGTTTCAGGTGGTGATAGACATATGGTGTCTGATAGCAAAAGAACAGTCAACAAAACATTACTAAATTCTAGCTCAGGTGATGCGAGTATTGTCATCGGTAGTCAAGCTGTTACTTTAGATGCTGGTATAAGCAATTTCCAGTTAGAAACCTCCGTGCAGTCTCCTCAAAACTTTCTACCAGGAAGCTACAATTATGCTGTGACTGTAACAGTTGTTCCTCAATAATTGCTATCGATTTGGTACTGTAAAAGGAACTCGAAAAGGAATTCGATTTTTCCTATTTTCGCCCCATCCTAATTCCCCAGAAAGCTCGTATTCTCCAGGAACAAGCGCTGTTTTATTTGCATCAGATGGTTTCAATAAAAAATTGCGTTCTCCTTGTGCAATGACTGTCGTATCGTTGACTTCCCCTGCTTGAATGACTTTATTTCCTTGTTTTAACTTCCAGTTACCAGCAAGGACAGCCGTTGCTTTGCCGCTATTTTTGACTAGTAATTCAATGTTTTTAGTTGCTGCTTCAAACCTTGCGCTAGTTGCCGCTATGTTAGGTGATATATTTCCTTTCCGAACATATACAGCGACACCAATGCGAGGAATAATAGTAGTGTTCATCACTACACCTTTTGGCTTATCTTCTTCTGTAACTGTCGAGGTTTCCAAGTTTTCTGTAAAAATCATAGTGCGATATTCTCCATCCGGTAAGCTGGGTGGAAAACGCACTACAAAACGAATATTTCGCTCGCTTGAACCATTAACTTGCAGTTCTCTTGGAGAAAATTGCATGTATGGAGTCAGGTCATTTGGGCTATTCGTTAAAACTTGAAACCCTTTAACTTTATCGTAGGTGAAGGGTGATGTGTATACGCGAGCGCGAAATTGCTTCTCATTTAAATTAGAGACTTTAATTAAGCCTTGTGCTTGACCGCGTTTAGATTGAGTTTCGACTACTATGGGAGAAATAGAAATGTCTGCTTTTGCAGCACTTCCCCATACTAGAAAGCTAGACAGCAAGAGACCGCCACTTAGAAGGCGTAAATGATTGTGGGAAGAAGTAAAATTCATCAATAATGAAAATTGTAAAGTCAAATGGTCTTAATTGCTTCTTGTGGGATGGGCTTCAAAGCCTTCCTTAAAGCAGGGGTGGGGCAAGCCATAATACTAAGGCAAGGGCGGGGCAAGAGAAAGCCCACCCCACAAGAAAGTATGTGACGGAAGATTAGTTACCAGTTGCAGTTACAGTCACGGTATATCTATAGCTACCAGAAGGCATAGCACCTGTTGCACCTGCTGCACCGTTACCTGCTGCCATACCTACTCGAACAAGTTGGTTATTATTAACAGGTATGGTAAGAGGAGTAGTGGCAAATTGAATATTGTTAACGAAACCTGTACCTGCTTCAGTTTGAGTATTACCAATTTGAGCAACCGCTTTCAAGTTAGCAGGAGTGTAACCAGTAGGTGCGGACACTTGAGTAGGAACGTTTACCGCTAATGTACCACCAGCAGGACAGTTGACAGTTATACTTCCTGTTGTACCCGTAATCAAATTAGAAATACCAGAAGTAAGTAGGTGGGTGGAAATAAACCACACTTGGGGTTTTCCGGTTAAGACCGCTAAAGGCTTACTGTGAAAGGATTATATCAAGTTTACATTTCGTTACATAGCGGTAAATTTTTCCGTTCACCTACTTAGCTTCTAAATATGGGGTGGTTGCGCTTCTTTGTCTAAGAGTACCAGCAGTAGCACCAGTAAATGTACAAGTTGAAGCTACGGTACCATTAAAATCGATTGTGGGGCTTACTTGTGCGCTTGCTTCGGATGCGAAACCAATAGCACCTAAAATAGTCAAACTAGCAGCGATAGCTAAACGACGAATCATGAAATTATTTCCTTTGATTTTTTTTAATGTCAACTAAATACAAAATGTAATAGCCTGATTTAGTTTTAATTAGCCTAATTTTCCTATCAAAATAATTGACAAGATTTATAACCAAAAAGTTCAATTTTGGGTGATTATAAACACTTGTGTGAAGTAGATTATGGCTAAAATTTGCAATATCTGATAGGAGAATAAAGCTCAAAAAACTTATTGAATTCAACCAGTAAAGCTATTACCTACAAGCAATGATGGCAAGTTCCACAAATAGCTGACATCCGTAATTATACTTATAATCGCTTTCATATTTGATTTTTATATATAATTATTATATGGTAATCACTATATTAAAGTAATTCGTGGTTTTCGCTGTTAAAAGTATGTGGATATTACGGATAACACTGACAGTACACGAGTGCTATTAATTATTTGTGTCATCGTATAAATGACGAATATATTGGTTGATTTTGACCACAATTATAAAATAATGCAAAATCTACACAAAATTTTGATATCAATTATTTCGTCAACAGCAATCTTTATAATTCCAGCAAAAGTAATTGCTGAAGAAAAAAATGAATTTATTAATAATTCTGAAACAATATTGGGACTAGAAGAATATTTACAGCGTTCAGCAAATGTTCCTAAAAACTCCGTTAATTTACCAACTAGTTCCGACAATTTAATAGCTCCAGCAGCTTTGGATAATAATTCACAAGAATTACCAACACTTGAAGATGGAACTACAATTACGCAAACTACAAGGAAAATAGATAGTAGTTTCAAGGTTTTCCCCGTGGGAATTGAGATTGATAATCGCAACGTTGTAGATGGAATTTTGATACGTGGAAGTGAGGATGGTTCCCAAGCAGTTAATTTTGATGATTGGTTAGTACCATTTAGTGCAGTTGTTGAGGCATTAAAATTAAATGTTAAATCCCTACCAGATGGTCAGTTGGAGGTAAGTAATTCTGGTCTTGTTACCCGCATTAACCCAAAACAACTTTTTACAGACCCACAATTAGGATTAGTCTTCTCTATTCAAGATTTAAAAAGACTTTTTGGAGTGGAGGTTAAGTTTGACATTAATAAATATGCGATTACTATTAATCCAGCCTGGTCAAATCAATCCACTTCTGTAGGACGACGCAACGACAGACCAATAGTTCTAGATGGTTTGCCCGGTTTTCAACCAGGTAAATTGAGCATTGCAGCTATCGAACAAAAGGTAAGTGCGACTGGTTCCGGAAGCAATTCAACAACTACCACTGGTGATTTTCTAGCAGTGGGCACAATTTTTGATGGTTCATGGTTTTTACGTACGGAACAGCCAAAATTAAGAGATAGCAAGACTTGGAGAATCCAAGAAGCTCAATATTTAAGACAAACTGACCGACAAGATTATTTTGTTGGTTCGCACCCAACTTTTTGGTCGAATTTAGGAGCAAGTGATTTTTGGGGATTCACTTATATTCAAAGGCAAGGATTTACACCCCCAAAATACCTATCGAGTGCGGGTTACACAGACCCTCGTCAAAGGTTGCAAGCAGGACAGATTGGGCGTACCATTTCTGGTAGAGCAGAACCAGGCACTTTTGTACGGTTAGTTGAAGGATTTGGAGATATAGTTGTTGCCGAAGTTTTAGTTGATTCTTCCGGAATTTACCGATTTGAAAACATCAAGGATGATAATGAATACCTGGGTAGTTACTACCGAGTTTTGCTATATCCCCAAGGAAGACTAACAGAAAAACCAGAAATTAGGGATGCAAACTATACCGCAGCGCCAGGACAGTTACCCTCAGGTGCTACCGCATTTGTTGTCTCTGGTGGGTTGCAGCGTGATTTTAAGAATCAAGGCTTGATTGGTAATTTTTCTGGTTTTCGTGGTGGAGTAGCACAACGTTGGGGAGTATCAGAAAATCTGACGGTAGGATTTGGGGCAGTTTATGACTCTGGAGGGCGTGGATTAGCTGAATTATTCTATCGTCCGGCAAATTTCCCTTTACAGATAGCAGTTTCAACATTAGTCGGAAGTAAAACAGATACAATCGCTGATATTCGGTTTGAACCATCAACAAAATTCAGCGCTTCATTTTCTACTGACCGCTTTTCTAGTCGTTTGAATTTGAACTGGAATATATTAAATGGTGTGTCCCTGTTTGCTAACAGCGATATCCGCAGTGGTACAGGTGGGGGATTACAATTTAACTTTAGTGGAAGAGATTTATATACATTTGCACGCATAGGTTTAGATACAGAAAACCGTCTGCGATGGACTTGGCTACAACGCCTTGGTAAGCTTGAGTTGACTCAGTTTGGTAATGAAATTGGTACATTTTCTGAACTTAACTATGGGTTATCTCCTGGAGCAGGTTTAGGTTTGGAACATTCACTGGTATTAAATTACGAAACCCGCAGTCAGAATGGTAGTAATAACTTATTAACTGCTGGGTGGCGGTATCGTTCGCCACAACTCAGTATTGATGGTAACTATCTTTGGGATGCACAGTTGGGTTACGCTTTTGGTTCTCAAGGAAGTGGTTTAATAGCTGTTTTATCAACAAATGTTATGCCCGGTCTAAGTTTACGTGCCCGATACCAAGGAATATCAGTTACCTCTGAGCAATCTAGTTTTAATATAGATTTAGTTTCTAGTTTAGGATTGCAACGCGGTATTACTCCTGGTGATAGACGTACTAATTATTTCCGCACTCTAGGAGGTTTATTAATTCAACCGTTTTTTGATGATAATAATAATGGAAAAAAAGACCCAGGTGAAAAAATTTATATTGAAGCTGCTGATACTTTGTTGACCGTTAACAATCGTGTTATCAAATCATTAAATCCTGAAGTTCAAAGCGACCGGCTTTTGCTGCGCTTAAATCCTGGTATATATCGTTTAGATTTAGACCCCGCAGGTTTCCCACCGGATTGGCAAGCTGCTACTGATGCTTATAAAGTAGATGTTGTATCAGGTTCTTATACCCCAGTGTTGTTACCATTAATTCGTTCTTATACAGTTTCTGGGGTAATTACTAATACAGAAGATGTACCTGTAAATGGTGCTCAGATAGAAGCAATATCTACTACTTCAAAACCACGGAAATTTTCTGTGACGAATACTGCTGGAGTTTATTATATTGAAGGTTTGCAACAGGGTAGTTATCGTTTATCAATTAATGGTAAGATTATTAATAATTTTGTGGTTACACTTGATAATTTATCTCAAGGATTACAAGAAATTAATCTTAAGCAGGGTCAGAATAAAGAATTCCAAGTAACAAATCCAAATATTCAAAAACCTGTTTCACTGGGAAACTGAACTTTCTCGAAAGAAGGATGACCAATAGATATCTCCGGAAATAAATTATGCATTCACCGAAACCCCTTGTAGAGACGCGATTAATCGCGTCTCTACATTATTTTTTGGAGATGTCTAATTACTAAGTGCTTCTAACCAAGCCTCTAAATCAGCCAAGCCAGTAAAATCTAACAATGCTTCACTCAAATTTTCGAGGGCAGCCAAAGGTAAAGCAGAAATTGAGGAGCGTGTTTTTTCAGAGAGTTCTCCAAACCGCTTATTTAGCAGTCGAATAACCAGATTCGCTGTTGCTTCTTCTCGTCCTTCTTCCTTAATTTCTCGATAAACTCTTGTTTCCTGCAATGTTATCCCTAGCATGGATTCTACCTCTGTTCGACTAAGAGTTGTCCACATAAAAAAATATCCAATTACTCTTGTAGGTTTGTGGGATGGGCTTCCAGCCCGTCCATATCAACCAAGGCGGGCAAGGATGCCCACCCCACAAAATTGGATCATTTATTTCTTGGACTACTCTAAGTTGTTCAAATTTGTACACCATTATTGTGGTGATTAACTCCATTATTACGCTACTTACTTGTTGAGATTGCCCAATTTTGCTTCTTGTTAACAAATATCTTGCTTCCTCTGGAGCTTCTTCCTCGTCTAGGGTGGTTAATGCCAGTTTCAGTGCTACCCATAATTTATCGTAGCTTGAGGTGATAGATAAACAGGATTTTGTAATAATACTTTTTTTGAACTTAGATGGTGTCTAATCAATCCAGAATCAGTATAATTATTGATAGAATAAATCGCGTATCACGAATTATAAATTAATAATAATTAAGCCGAGAAACCGTTCAGTATTAAAACTTACCAGGCTATATCGGCTTTGGTTTTATTTTCGGACACTATCATCAGCATCACTGGAACAGGTCTGGACTCTTCTACTATTCCCCCAGCGAATTCCCATCCGCTAGCTCTCAAAATATGAAGAGCGCTCGCACCAGCCACAACCACCACACGAAAACCAATGTTGTTGTCAATGTTGTTGTCGTTGCGGTAAGCCGAACGGCAGTTTTCAGGGTTGTTAATCCACGAGCCACCACGCAGCATCTGGAGTTGCCTACCCCATGTTTATTGTACAGCACTGTGCATATTATTTGTCATTATTAATTAGAGGGTATTTATAAATAAAATATTAAGACACCATACATACCGCAAGCCAGCCAGTGACTAAAGTCACTGTCTAAAAGCTAAAGTCCTCGTCATAGGACTAATAAGAAATAAGATTTTTGGAGATATCTTAAATGTTGTAAAATACTTGTTTTTAATATATATATATTATTTCAGTCCTCTTTCAGAGGACTTCAGCTTTTAGACAGTGACTTTAGTCACTGGCTAGCTTGTGATACAAGTAATGCTTAATGTTCCCTTTATAAACACCCTCTTAGAAATAACCAAAATATAGATTTAGTTTCTAGTTTGGGATTGCAACATGGTATCACTGATGGTGATAGACATACTAATTATTTCCGCACTCTAGGAGGTTTATTAATTCAAGCGTTTTTTGATGATAATAATGTAAAAAAACTCAGGTGAAAAAATTGATATTGAAGCTACTGATACTTTTTTGACCGTTAATAGATAAAAAGATGAGATTAAAAAGTCCGGAATTTTATTTCATAGGAAGAAAGTATAGCACTCCTTCGTCAGCATTAATTGTATAAAATAATTCTAAATTTCCGGAAGCATCTAAGCTAAAGTGACGTACAGATTGCAGAGCAGACAAAAATTGTGATTCCTGATTCATCACAACAGCATCACAGCCCTTTTGAGTTGCGTTCAATATACCAAAAGAAAGTTTGTCATTAACTAAATTAAAAGAGCCACTAAAACGATTGCAACCAGAAAATCCATTCACCTGATTCTCCTCAAAATTCAAAGACAGTTTTGTTTGGGCTAAAAGAGGAACAGCAGAGCCTTTACGCTCCCAACGCTCAAGTTGCCAAGAAGAATTTTTCAAATCAATACGAGACTGCGGAGAATTTTCGGAGGATATAGGAGGTAATTGAGTTGAAGAAGACTCTGTGCAAGCTAATAAAGCAGAACCGAAGGTCAAGAGAAATCCTATAATACTTAAAAAATAAACTACAGGATTTAAGAAAAATTTGAGCGAGAGCATCTTTGTTTGCATAAAGGGTAACCGATTTAGAATCAACAATTTATGGCTTCAGTAAGTACTAATATATTTCATGGAAGACACTAGACATCTGGTGAAAATTAATTATACGTTACATGAAACCCTCGTAGAGACGTTACATGTAACGTCTCTACATTCTTGGACGGAGATGTCTACTATTAATAATAGTTATAAGCAACGTCCTTTAGTTTGGAGCCTCCAGTTGGCTAACGCAGGGTTATCGCAAGCGTCATAGACTAATTTCCCGATATTACCAGCCCCACGAGTACCATAAGCGCTGGCAGAAAATTCTTTGTTTTGTCCAAACCAAGACGAACCCATCTTTTGCTCACTATTACCATAGCTGCTGACCCCGACAACAACATTACGGATGTTTTGAGAACCATAGTTTTCTCCTGTTGCATCATTACCAAAGTTGACAAGCCAGGGACCACCACTAGACCCACCAGTCATAGCTGAACCTAACCAAGTATTTTTAAGATTACCGCTACCAAAGAATGCACCATAAGCAGTATTGATTTGCATCACCAAACCAGAATCAAAAGAGCCAGGATATCCAAGCTGAGTTATAGATGCAAATAGTTTGTTGCCAAAGACACTTTGATAAGCACTAGCTGGAACGGCATAGCTGTAGCCATTCCATCCATAACCAAACCAACCAACAACATTTCCTGCCTGTTGTCCTCGACTATTATTATCTAGATGAACCACTGCAATATCATTGTTACAAACAACGCCTGTCTGAACACAAGTATCAGTTCCGTTGAAGTAGGTAGTAGGAATTAAGTATGAGCTACTTTCATAAGATAGATGTGGTTCGCTAGAGTTATTTTTTGCCGGAACAAACTTAACCCTTCTTACCCAACCAGCATTTCCTTTTCCAAAATCATGGACGCAGTGTGCCGCAGTTAGCAGAAGGCTTTTCCCAATCATCGAAGCAGAACAAATATAATTGTAAGTGTTTCCTCCGACAGCCATGTACAACTTTCCGGCTTTATTGTATGGACTAGTCTGGGCAGGATTTGCGGTGCCACCTAAAACCCTGGAAGTAGAGTAAGGTATTTTAGAAGCCCCAAACGAGAATGGAGAATTTTCTAGGGCATTATTTATTGAGTTAGAATCTGAAGAGTTTACCGCACCAGGGCTACCAGTAATAGAAAGTGTACTAGAGTTAAAGTTAGAGCGACTATTGAACGAGCTTACTGGCATTCGCGATTTCAGCTTGTCTGTGGGTAAAGTATCAAACTGCTGACTTCTGAATGATTGATTGACACTATCAGATGAGACGGTTGGAGACTCATTTTGTGCGAGTGCTGCATAATTCTGTAAAGTGAGCAGCAATCCAGTGGAAACAATAGCTAATGAGCGTCTGATGAATACTTGCATTTTATTCCTTACTTAATGCGCTAATTTATTCGGAAAAAATTACTCGCAACGAAAAAACACATTTTGCTTAAGTAATTATTACTACTTAGGTAATGCATTCTATACACCTGACATCACTTAATTATGCGATTACTTGTGTAAATTTGACATAAAAATAGTGTTAAGTTTATATAAAATTGCGTGATAATACTTATGAAATTTTCATTCAATAAAGAATTGTGCAGAAAGTTTAAATGTGTTTTGTATTAGTACCTTTTCGCTTACACGTATTTGCCAGTGAACCGTCAAAAGTCAACAAATTGCATGAGTTTCCCCCCTCCAGAAATATATAGAAATCAGTTGAACATTAGGGAGAGAGAGTAAGTACCGTGGTTGAAGAACTTTATACACCCGAACAACTCGCTCAGATGCACGATTCTTTATGGCAATGCGTGTTGCAATTTGCGAATTTGTCTGCAGCACAAGAGCGCAACCGTATTGCCAGAGACTTACATGACTCCTTGGGACATGCACTGACTGCACTCAACTTTCAGTTACAAACAGCAATAAAACTTTGCAAATTTGACCCCACCCAAGCGCAAGAGTTTTTAAATGAAGCACATCGTTTAGTGGGGATAGCAACTCAGGAAGTGCGTCAATCGGTAAAAGCATTAAGGAGTGATACTTCCGAAAGCGATTCTCTAGAAACGTTGCTAAATTTTCTAGTGCATGATTTTCAGCAAACAACAGGGATTTTGCCAGAAGTAGAAATCAACTTACCCATTAAGTTATCATCACATTTAATTACACCTGTTTACAGAATTATCCAAGAAGCGCTGAATAATTCCCGGAAGTATGCCCAAGCAACAAAAGTAAAAATTCATATTTGGGTAAATTCAACAGGGCTACATTTCACAATTGAAGATAACGGTCGTGGGTTTAACCCAGAAAATGTTTCGGGAGGTTATGGACTAAGGGGAATGCAAGAACGAGTTGCAGTTTTGCAAGGGCACTTAGAATTAAAATCTCAACCAGGAGCAGGTTGTTGCATAGCTGTAGAAATTCCGATGCAGATATATAATATACCAGAAGCAGTTGTACAAAATGAAGATGAATACTCTCAAGTGAATATTCAACCTACCTTAGAAATACAAGAGACAAATCTAATCTCACAAGAATACGAAAATCCATCGATTTATATTAATAGTAAAATGAGATGTATATTAAAAACATCTATACAAGAAATATCTATTACTCAAGAAGATATCCCCACCACCAACTCCCCATTCCCAACTCCCAACTCCCCAATTCAAGTAAAAATTGGTGAATGGCAACCCCTAAATCTTGACGAATGGCAAAATACGGGATTTGTATATGAGTCAAAAAGCCCATTAATAGATATTCCCTCCAAAAATGTAGAGACACATCCAAGAATGTAGAGACGTTACATGTAACGTCTCTACTTTAGTATGAGTAAAATTGATAATCTCCAACTTTAGTTGGAAATTTAAATCAAAGATAGTTAAGAACTTAAATTATAGGTTTAATGAAAGGAGGTAATAAAAAATAGAGGTGCAGGGTCTCTTCACCTAATTGTCGTAGTTAAAGGGTAAAACATATGGAAGCTGTTCTGTTTATAGCAATTTTTTTAATCTTCTGTTGGCAATTGGTGAAGATGAAACGTAGAAGTTTACGTAAGCATAAGCAACTTATATTAAATCAAAAATTATCACGTCATAAACAACTGCAAAATTATGTCTTACCAGTTAGTAACAATACAACAATGCAGGAAAAAAATCAGGATTTAGTTTATATATATAATGTATTAGGACATTCGATTGCTGCTTTAAATATTCAATTACAAGTTGCCCAAAAACTTTGGCAAGCAAACCCCACACAAGCGCAAGAGTCACTATCAGAAGCTTATCAACTAAGTCGTACCCTTATGCAAGAAGTACGTCAAATTGTAAAAACGCTGGCTCAAGATGAAAAGACCTAACCCCCCTACCCCCCTTCCCTGAGAGGGAAGGGGGGAAAATGAAGTGAAGGCAATGACATCTAAAACTTAAAGATTTTTAATTCTATGATTCGTTTATTATTAGTAGATGACCAAAGTTTAGTTCGTCAAGGTCTCAAAGCAATGTTGAGCTTAGAGACTGACTTAGAAATTATCGGGATGGCAGAAAATGGAGAAGAAGCAATCACACAGGTCGAGACATTACAACCGGATGTTGTTTTAATGGATTTACGAATGCCAGTAATGAATGGTACTACTTCTACACGCATTATTTGCGAACGCTTTCCTAATATAAAAATTTTGGTTTTGAGTACTTACGATGATGACCGAGATGTTGGTGAAGCAATTAGAGCGGGAGCAAAGGGTTATCTTCTTAAGGATATGCCTTCGTCCGAACTTGTTGATGCTATTCGCTGTGTTTTTCGTGGATATACACAACTAGCTCCTGGTCTTTTGGAACGGGTGATTAACCAAAAACAACAACAGTCAAGTAAAAGTGAATCTATAAACGATGCGTTATCTGTGCTGACAGTAAGAGAATTGGATGTTGCACGTTTGGTGGCAATTGGAGCAACGAACCAAGAAATTGCCAAAGAGTTGTTTATCTCTGAAAGTACTGTTAAAACTCATATTAATAGTATTTTTAATCGTCTTAACCTAAAAAATCGAGCACAATTGGCGATTTTTGCCAATTCTGTATTTGGTAATAACACTGCTGCGTAATCGTTAGTCGTATATGTAATGCCATTTGACTTTACCTGTGAAACATATGCAAAATGTAGAGACGCAGACGCGAAATTATGCCTTCGGCACACCTTCGGTGAACGCTTCTCTACATTATTGGACGTTTTACAAAGGCATTAAATATATGTTTATTTACTAATATAAATTTACCAGCACAAATAATTAAAGGAGCTTTTTAGTTCTCATTTATCAAAAAAGTTATGATAGTTTTCTGGAATAGTTATTACTGAAGTTGAAGTATTAATCAGTACAAAAATTATGAATTAAAATCATGAAAAACATAATAATTAGTTCTTTGTTTGTTGTATCTTCCATTTTGGGAATTGCAAACACAGCTTCTGCTGAAACTTTAGTTAGAGCAGCTGTTGACAACAATGGAACAGTTTATCAGGTAGACTTAGACGGACGCTCTGAATACTACACAGACGCAGGATGGAGACATGTAAGGTTCTGGCTCTCTACCCAAGGGGACGCTAGAAAACATTCTGCGGTTGCTTCTTGTGCGCCATATGATGTCCAGTCAGAATATTATGGATGGGAGTGGAAACCTGAGGGTGGTGGATACCCCGAAGGGACGATAGCTGGAAATATTGCTCGAATTGCTTGTAATAATTAGGATGAATTTAGTAAAAGAAAATTTCAAGTAATTAGAGAATTAACATGTTGAGTCTCTAATTACTTTCTGAATAGCTTATTCAGGGTAGGTATTTTAAATAACAAAGGTAAAGAAATAAATCAATTATAATATTTTTACCATAGGTGAAGATATTAAATTACGCATCTATGAATACGAAAAAAATATAAATTGATTTGTCTATCAATGAATATCATGAAACAAATATCCTGGCTCAAATATCTGTCTTTAGCTTTAGTATTTACCCCATTACTATCCGCTAAATTTGTGCAAGTTCTTGCAGCAGAAACAACGTATATAGCTCAAGCAAAATCTAGTTATGACCAGAATATGCAGCAGGGTTACGCAGCCACTGCTCAGAGAAATTACCGTAAAGCACTACAATTTTTTCAGCAAGCATTACAGTCACGTCCCGGAGATAATTATGCTAAAGCAGCAATCAACAATGTTCAAAACTATATCCGTCGTGGGGGAAACGTTATTGTCTTCAACGTCGGTCAACCAGGAAGAAGACTCTTAGGTGCAACACGAGGTGGTTGTGATAAGAGCGTACAAAGAACTGTTCCTTTAACCTCAAGTGACCTAGAGGCTCAAAGAACCACATCAAGGTATCCAACATTCTTTTTCTACGTACCTCATCCCTCTGGTACTGCATTGGAGTTTATTTTGCTGGATGATACTAATAGTGACCCTCTATATAAACAAACTTTTAAGCTAGCCAATCAAGCTGGTATTGTGAGCATTACTATCCCCAACGAGGCTAATGTGCGTCCATTAGAAACAGGGAAAGAATATAATTGGGTTTTGAATATAGTTTGCGATGCTCGTGCTAGAGATAAAGACCTGTTTGTCAAGGGTAAAATTCAACGCTTTGAGCCAGACCAAAACCTAACACTCCAGTTACAAAAAGCATTACCCAGAGAGCGTGCAATTCTCTACGCAACAGCAGGATTTTGGGAAGACACTATCAAAATAATGGCTGATTTACGTCGTCAGCGTCCTAATGATTCGGAAATAAAAGCTGATTGGGAAAGCATTTTACAATCAGTAGAACTTGTGAAACCAGAGAAGCCTGGAAAAGAAAAAGAAGCTAGAGAACTAGAACAAAAAGTTATTAAAGCACCCCTATTATCATGCTGTACACCATAATTTTTATTTATATAAATAGATTACGTAGAGACCGAATTAATTCGGTCTCTACATTTGTTGATTTTACCAGGGGTTGCCAACCATTGTGAATGCAGCCCAATAATAAGGGTGGGATAGCATTTCATCAGGTTGAGTGATACTTTCAGCAGGTAAAGGTAATTCTCCAACTATTCCTAAACCTTGCAAACGTCCATTCTTCAGATAAACTTGTCCTTTTGCCATTGCAAGTTGAGCTTGTCTTAAGGCTTCAGAACGAATTGGAGCCTGCCGCAAATTCTCATACAATTTCGTCATAAAAGCAGATGTACCAGTGTCGTTAACAACCCAAAGACTAGCAACACTAGTTTTTACTCCAGCTAGTACAGCTAAACCAGCAAACCCAATTTCAGCCTCTTCATCTCCCAAAGCTGTTCGACAAGCGCTTAAAACCAACATTTCAACTTGAGGATTATTCAAGCCCAACTGGCGAATTTGGTTCAAGCGTAATTTATTCTCCCAAAACTGAATATAAGAATTACCTACTGGTCCAGCCGTAAAGTCAGCGTGGCTGGCCATATGAATTATACCGAAAGGTTGTTGACGGCGAATCGTTTTCAAATTTTCTAAAGTGGCTTGCTCGTTCAAAAATAATTTGCCCTGCCAAAGTTTAGATAATATAGTTGACACCTCAACAACAACAGCAGGCAAAGGTTCTTGTCCCTGAGTACTACGAGATACACCGATTGCTAAAAGTTGAGAATTTTTAATGTCTGTATAAAGAGTATTAGTCAAACTTAAGCTGGGCATCAAACCAACACTGTATTTTTCTATCAGAAAACCTTGACCATCATGAAGGGCTGCTACTGGCGTAGAACGTAGCCCAATATCTGGTAAGAATACGAGATTATTAATTCCTCGCTCCTGTAAATCTTTTTCTAACGGTGCGATAATCCAACGATAAAGTTGTTGAGATGACTTTAAATAAGTTTTTGTACCAACATTTCCGGGGCTAGCTATTTGGTTACGGAATTCTTCTGCAACAGCAAGAACTTTTGTTCTGGTCGCATCCGGGATACGCTTACGTATCGGATTACCCCCAGCTGTGACCACAACAACTTCTAATTGGTCACTATCTTGTTCTGCAATACTATTCAACTTTTGTTTATTACCTGCGGTTGTGTTTGTGAGTCCTGCGGGTAAAACTTCTACAGGTACAAAACTTAAATAAATAAATGCTGGTTTAACACCTGTTGCTTTTTCTATCTTGCTAGCTATTTCGCGAGCGTCATCTAATGTTTTGATTTTGGGAGTAGATATGCCTAAATGGTTTGCGACTCTACTTGTCAATCTATCTTCAGGAGTGGGGTTAGTATCAATAACCGGACGAGTAATAGAGGAGTCGATTATATTAGGTGGAATAGTTCCATCGTCGAGTTCATTTTTCTCGCACTGGAAATCACAATTTTTAATATCCGGTTGTTCTGTTGGAGTCGGTGTTAGGTTGACGTTAATTGCAATTTGTCTTGATGTTGAGGAAGAAACACCATCACTTGCACTAACAGTAAAGGCATTAAGCAAGCCAGTATTATTTGTAGAAGGTGTGTAAATTAATGTATCCCCGCTTTTTAAGGTTGTAACACCTGGTGTCACCGGGTTTCCATTTACAGTTAAAGTTCCGGAATTT
Source organism: Scytonematopsis contorta HA4267-MV1 (assembly GCA_019359035.1). Lineage (GTDB taxonomy): Bacteria > Cyanobacteriota > Cyanobacteriia > Cyanobacteriales > Nostocaceae > Scytonematopsis > Scytonematopsis contorta. The sequence continues at coordinate 37,113 of JAHHIC010000073.1, forward strand.
ACCGCGTCAATTCTCAGGGTCGTTATGTCGTTATCAATATCTGTTATCCTTATTCCAAGGCTTTCAAAGGTAAATATGACTGGTTGATTTGCTTGAGTATCGGGTAGTTGAGAATTGGCAGTTAATTGAGGAGGAGTGTTTACAGAATTAATTGTAATTCCTATTGGAGTACCTGTTGCTGTACCGCCATTGGGAAGTACTGGATAATTACCCGTTGAGATTACGGAAGTATTGCTAGCTTCAATAGCTGCGGCTGTACCATTTACAGTTGCGTTGCCCACAGTAAAAGGATTATTTGCTACCCCACCACCATGTTGAATTGTGACAGTACCACTTTGCCTACCCCCAGTACTAGAAATACTGCTACTTCTTCCGCTATTATTGGTAAAACTGCCTGTAATTCTCACAGAGCCAGAGCCTGAGGTTTTGATTTCTACATTACCGCCCGAGCCACCCGTTTGATTATACGCAGTCCCAGCAATCGCTTCCGTTCTAATTGAGTTGACTGTAATATTACTGGGTACAGTTGTGGTGTTGGCTGATGTATCTAATGTCACATTACCACCATTACTACCATTTGATGTTGTGTTTATATTTCCCAGTGATAAACTAGCTCCAGAAATATTGATGTTTCTACCATTAGTATTGATAGATTGGGTTGAATCCATTACAAAAGACCCTATGCCATTTTTGTCCGCATCTGCAGTAAAAGTAATTGCCCCACTACCATCATTCAAGAAGTTTAAGGATACGCCATTAGCAATGGTAATGTTGTTGCTGGCTTGTAAGGTGATATCAGCTGTCTGATTTTGTAAAGCTTGTTGGGAAATTGTGAAAGTACTTGGGGTAGCCTCTTGCAGAATGTTTGGTAAAAAACTATCTTGAGGTGCGCCACTACCGGCGACGATGTTGATATCTGTGGGGTCTAAAAGTAAGTTACCAAAACTGCCATTGGGTGCGCTTAGGTCAGTATTGCCACGGTAAATCAAGTTTTCCTTACCTGACACTTCAACAAAACCGCCATTACCAGAATTCAAACCGCCACGGGCTGTAATATTGCCAAAAAATCCCGTTGTTTTATCGCTCCAAACAATTATCCTACCACCATTTCCATTAAGTAAACTATCTGCGGAAATAGTAGAGTTGGAGTCAATATAAGTTTCAGTAGCATTGGGCACTGTTCCTTGACCTTGATAACCGCCGCCAATTAGTACGCTACCACCGCTGTTTACACCTTTAGCATCAATATCAGCACCCACCAAACCGACTTTTCGACCCAAAACATTTACCGTACCACCCGCACCACCTATTTGACTGGATACATCTAATTTACCGGAGACAATAGTCGTACCAGGAGTAGTTGGTAACTTATCGTTGGAATTTATCAGTTGAACCGTACTATCAGAATTAGCAGTTAAACCAGTGTTATTTCCTGAATTACCAACTGTTAGTAATTCGGGTAAAGACGCGATGGGGATTGTCCAGTTATTTGGTTGATTATTACTCGATGTTAAAGGTTGAATTTCCAGACTCAAGAGATTTCCCGGTTGACTCAAACGCAGGAAATTTTGCCCCGGTACGGAGGTGATAAGTATTTGTCCTCCAGGTGCTTTAAGTTGTCCCGTGTTAACAACATTACCAGCCAGTAAAGTTAAATTTTGCCCATTACCAACTGTTAGATTACCAAAGTTAAAAATAGTTCCTGGTTGATTCATGGTAAATGCAAATCCGTTGGGATTTCCAACCAATGCTGCGTAGTCATTACTACCGATAGCATTAAACCAACTGTTGCCAAAGCTGATACCATTGGCTGTTGTCGCGGTGAAAGCACTGGGAACATTTAAACTGCCACTGTTACCAAAAATAAATCCATTGGGGTTCATCAAAAAGAGGTTCGCACTCCCACCAGTGACTTGAATTAAGCCATTGATAATGGAAGGATTGCCACCTGTAACTCGACCAAGAATATTTTGCAAATTGGGATTGGCTTGAAAGTTGCCAATTTGTCCAGGTTGCAAACCAAATTCTTGAAAGCTGTGGAAAAGATTTACACCATCTCTGGAATTAGTACCACCAGTAATATCTATTCTGTTACCGTTGGGAGTGACAATCGTGTTTGTACCATCAACAGCAGGGATAATTTGTTGAGCTTGGGCTACCCCAGTACTAAAAACTACAATAAAAGGTAAAAGGACTAGAGAAAGCTTTGTTGCTACAGGGATGCGAAAACGTGATGAAGTGGAGATTTTTTTTGTTTTTGCATCTTTCCTGCGGCTTAATATGAAGCGTTCTTCAGGTAATTCCACACTGATTTGCCATTGTTCAGCAAGTCCTCTTCGTTGAAGTGCTTGAGCAATTACCTGCTGAGAATGAAGAATTTGTTTGTCTTTTTTAAGTTTTGAAACGTTATGAGAATGATTACGGTAAAAATAGAGTGGTTTATGAATGTGACGTACTTGAGTGACTTCTGAAAGTCGCAAACACAGGTCATAGTCGTAAGCACAATCAAAGATTGGGTTAATACCTCCTACTTGGTCATAAACAGAACGACGAATTAGACGGAAGTGAAATGTCATAAAGTCTATTAGTAGTCGTTCTGGGGAGTAAGGAATGCGGCATAAATTACCATATTTGAGGATTTCGCCGCTTTCGTTTATATTCAGATAGTCAGTGTAAACCAATCCAATTTCTGGGTGATAGTTAAGTATAGCAACTGTTTCGGCTAGAGCGGTAGGTGCTAGTAAGTCATCATTATCTAAAATACCAACGTATGTCCCACGGCTTTGAGCGATAGCAGCTTTTGGAGCTTCTGCAATTCCTTGATGGGTTGCAGCTATTACTCGTACTCTCTTATCCTTTTGAGCATATTTTTCGGCAATTTTCATCGAGTTGTCACTAGAACCATCATCCCAAATTATTAGTTCAAAATCTTGCCATGTCTGTGCTAAAACACTAGCAATCGCAGCTTCTAGAAAATGTTGCCTGTTATAGTTAGGTATGATAATAGATACTAGCGATGACATATAATTGTCTCCCGATATTAATTGCTAAATAAAGAAAATTAAGTTATTTCAAATAGTTGGGGTCATTGTAGATAATATGTTTTTTTTAATAAAGCGTTTTAAATATCAAATTACAAAAATTAACAAAAAACAAAGCATTTTACATTTTACAGGTAAATGAGACATGCTCATTTAATATCTAACCTCTATCTTGTGGGGTGGGCTTTCTCTTGCCCCGCCCAAAGTTTGCCCATCTAATAATTTTTAAGACAATCGGAGGCTTACTGAGGCATTAAGCTCTATCAAATAAATAAAAATGTATAAAAAACACTATTTAAATCTTGAAAAAATTATGTCATACTCTGTAGTCAAAACGAGTGACATTGCGAAATAGTATAGTATTTATAAAGTTTCGCCAGGAGTTAAATGTTTATCGCGCGCTCGCAAATTTTCTCATTATTTGGAGACAAAAGCGGAGTATGGCAAATATTAAACGAAGTTATTGGAGTTTATGTTTACATTGTAGCTCGCTAATTATATCCATTGTTTGTATTTTAGGAGTGACTACCCTTAAAAGTTCAGCAAATGATATTTCTACTAGTGAATACGAGCATAATAATAGTCAAAATAAATTAAAAGAAGTTCAAAAAATAAATTCTTCTGTAATAGATAACAAACCTGCGATACAAGAATCTTTAAATAAACATGATTTGAGTTCTTTAGATTTAATACAAAGACAAGATAGTATAATTGCTCAAACACAAGAAGCTAAACCCTCTCGACAAGAACCTTCACAGGTAAGTTGTCCAAATCAAGCTGAAGCAAATTACTCATTCTCCTCAGCAGCAGCACAAACATCAACGGTATTACCCGAAGGTATTTTTGTTCGTAAAATTGAGGTTATAAATAACACGGTTTTTAGCCCACAAGACTTGAATCCTATTTTGCAATCTTTTGAAGGACGAGAATTAACTTTGGAAGAAGCGAGACAGGTTGCTGATGCAATTACCCAATTGTACCTTAATAAAGGTTATGTAAATTCTAGAGCGGTTCCAATCACTCAGGAATTTAATACAACTAATGGTGTTTTAAAAATTATTGTCATCGAAGGACGTCTCTCTGAAATTGTGATTCAAGGGACGCGACGATTAACCCCTTCTTATATTTGTAGCCGTATCAGACTAGGTACTGGTGTTCCTTTTAATACGGGTAAGTTAGAAGAACAACTAAAGTTACTCCGACTTGACCCACTGTTTGCCAATGTGGAAGCTAGTTTGCGTCCGACGGGTAAAATTGGTCAAAGCGTTTTGATAGTTAGAGTTGAAGAAGCAAATCCTTTTATCAGCAGTTTTAGTGTAGATAATTACTCTGCTCCTAGCGTTGGTTCCGAAAGATTAGGTGTTGCTTTGGGTCATCGTAATCTAACTGGAATGGGAGACCAGCTTTTAGGCAACTATTACCGCTCTACAACAGGTGGTTCTGATGCTTTTGATTTTACTTACCAGCTACCGCTAAATGCTTTAAATGGTACTCTACAGCTAAGAGCCGCACCTAATCGTAACGAAGTTACTCAGTCACCCTTCGACCAATTAGGAATTCGAGGAAGCCAAGATTTATATGAAATTAATTATCGTCAGCCGTTGATGCGTTCACCGAGACAAGAGTTTGCCTTGTTTTTAGGTTTCACCTACCAAAGCGGTCAGACTTTTATTTTTAATGACCTTCCCAATTCCTTTGGTATAGGACCCAATCAAGATGGGGTTAGTCGTACCAGTGTGATTAAGTTTGGACAAGATTTTGTTAGTAGAGACCCTCAAGGAGCTTGGTCATTACGTTCACAATTTAATTTAGGTACAGGCTTGTTTGATGCGACTATAAATAATGCACCAATTCCTGATAGCCGCTTTTTCAGTTGGCTAGGTCAAGTGCAACGAGTACAGCAGCTAAGTGAAAACCATTTGTTGCTTGTGCAAGCAGACTTACAGCTAACACCAAATAGTTTATTACCTTCCCAGCAATTTGTGATTGGAGGGGGACAGTCAGTGCGAGGCTATCGACAGAATGTCCGTTTTGGAGATAATGGACTTAGATTATCTATCGAAGATAGAGTCACGCTACAACGGAATGAATCCGGAAATCCCACAATTCAGATAGCTCCCTTTTTTGACTTAGGTGCTGTTTGGAATCACCCAGACAATCCAAATCGCTTACCCGCAGAGACTTTTCTTGCTAGTACAGGTTTGGGACTATTGTGGAACCAAGCTTTAGGGATTGACCGTCTGAGTTTGCGCTTTGATTATGGAATTCCATTAACTAACCTTAAGGATAGGGGGAATAACGCTCAGGATGATGGCTTTTACTTTAGCCTTGTTTATCAACCTTAAAATTTAGCATGGAGTTTATAAACAGTTGCTTATAGATAAAAGCAGATATAATTAATTTATTAAATATTTAGAATAGTGCCCTCAATAACTAGATTTGCTTAGAGTTTCATTATCTAATTAAAATATTAGAGCAACAAAGTGGACTTATAAAAATGAAAAGCGCAGTATTATGGCTGCGTGTTTTTATTATAAATCCAGAAAAACAAGATTAAATACAAAACAAAAGTCGATTTTATGAGGAATATATTTAAGCTACCAGTTATTATTTCTAGTGTTATCGTTACAGGATTATTATTTGGTATTCAAAAGATTTCTGGACTGGAGACTTTGGAATTGAGGGTATTTGACCAAATGATGCAAATCCGTTCTTCCCCTAGTCCAGACCCTCGTTTGTTAATAGTGGAAATAACTGAAGACGACTTGAGAAAGTTAAATTTTCCTATATCCAGTGAAGTATTAGATAACCTTTTAGGTAAGCTAGAAGAATACCAACCACGAGCAATAGGTCTTGATATTATTCGTGATTTACCTGTGGAACCTGGTCATGAAAAACTACTCCAACGTTTGCGACAGAGCGATATTATCGTCCCAATTTGCAAACATCCTAACCAAAAAGAACCAGCAATATCCCCACCCAAGGGTTTAGAAGCTTCGCAAATAGGATTTGCTGATTTAGTAGAAGACCCAGATGGTACAATCCGTCGTAATCTATTAATAGTTAAGCCAACACCAAATGAACCTTGTACAACTCAGTATTCCTTGAGTTTGCAGTTAGCAATGAGATATTTGGCTGTGGGAGGAATTCAGCCTCAACTAACCTCTAAACAAGAATTACAGCTGGGTAAAACTATATTTAAACGTTTGGAAAGTAATTCTGGTGCTTATCAAGACATAGATGGCAGAGGGTATCAAATTTTACTTAGTCTCCGTCATCCTAAGCAAATTGCTCAAAAAGTCACTATTTCACAATTACTATTAAATCAGATAAAACCAGATTTAGTTAAAGACCGTATTGTTTTGATTGGTTCCACAGCACCTAGTTTGAGGGATTATTTTAACACTTCTTATAGTAGTGGAAAAAAAGACGATTCCGGTAGAATGGCAGGAGTCGCAATTCATGCTGAAAGTACGAGTCAAATTTTAAGTGCAGTCCTAAATCAACAACCATTATTTTGGTTTATCCCTGAATGGGGTGAAGTCGGTTGGATATTAATCTGGAGTTTGTCGGGAGGAATTATTGCATCTGTAGTTATTCATCCTCTGCGTTTAGGAATTGCAGGTATAGCAACACTTGGGTTATTATTTACAATTAATTTTGGTATCTTTACCCAAGCTGGATGGATTCCTGTGATTTCTCCAGCATTGGGAATATTGATAACAGGTGGTAGCGTCTTGGCTTTAAGAGCATACGAAGATGCACGTGAAAAAGAAGAAATTGAGAAACTGCTGAAAGAACAAGAAGAAGACATAGGACAATTACAAGCTCTACAAGCGGGAATAACCAGAGGAAACTATTCTGTTGGAGAAGAAATTTCATCAGGTACATTACTAGAAGACCGATACAAAATCACCAAAGTTATTGGTTCTGGAGGATTTGGTCGTACTTATTTAGCAGAGGATACTAAGCGACCTCAAAATCCTGAATGTGTAGTCAAACAATTACGCACTGTAAATGAAAATCCACAGTTTTTAGAAATATCCAGACGGCTATTTAGAAACGAAGGAAAATTTTTAGAGTTGTTGGGTAACAAACACGACCAAATTCCCATGTTACTAGCTTATTTTGAAGATAATCAGCATTTCTTCCTTGTTCAAGAATATATCAAAGGAACACCTTTGGATAAGGTAATAATTAATGGTAAACAATTTCCTGAAGCTTATGTTATTGATTTACTCAAAGATGTGCTAAGCATACTCGTTTTTGTTCATGATAATAAGATAATTCATCGAGATATCAAACCTGGTAACTTAATTCGACGCGACTCTGATAAACGCATTGTCTTAATCGACTTTGGAGCCGTTAAACATATTCAACCTCTACCTGAAGACAATCTCACATCAGGAATTGGAACTAGAGGTTATGCACCCCCAGAACAATTAGCTGGACAACCAGTATTAGTTAGTGACATATACGCTTTAGGTATAATTGCAATTCAAGCATTAACTGGAATTGACCCTAGATACTACCAAAGGGATGTAATTAGCAGTGAAGTTATCATACCAATTCAGACACCTGTTAGCTCAAATGATGATTTTAAACCTTGGTATCACTTTGTACAAGCAAGCCCTAAGCTTGTAGAAGTAATCAACAAGATGACTGAATACAACTATCAAAGAAGGCATGAGTCAGTAACAGAAGCGTTAAAGACTGTAGAAATGTTGTAGCTTTCTCCTCCTCATATAAGAAACCCCAACCCCGAATGGCACTAAAAAAAGCTCCCCCAACCCCTCCCCGCACGCCTACCGTGTACAGGGGGGTGGGGTGGGGTTTTCTTTATTCTAGAAGAATCTTAATTATATTCCCTATAATTTTTCTCTCTGTAAGAATAGTAAATAGTACCTTGGGGAGTTAGACTCATTGCAGTATTGTAATCTTCAATTGCTTTTTGCTGATTGCCCAGTTCTTGATAAGTTTGACTTCTCAAAAAATATAACATAGCATTATCAGGAGTCATCTCAATTGCCATCGTATAATCTTCTATTGCTCCTTGTCGGTCACCAAGTTTATTTTTACGAAAATTAGCTCGTTCGCTGTAGATTTTAGGGCTATTTGGCTTGGAATTAATTGCTCGCTCAAAATATGCTAAAGCTCCCTCAATATCTCCTTGATTAACACAATCACAAGCTCGCTGAATATATATATAAGATGATGAAATACCATTTTTATAAGGAGAAGGGGAAGCAGTGGAAGAGGTATAAATTTTAGAGTTTATAGTTGTATTGCGTTTCTCTAATGCTTTCAGATTTTTTTTCTTATGAAATTTTTTTTGCTGAGGTGTACGACGGGTTAAAATAAACGCTGCACTAATTCCGACCGTAAAACTAATTCCAGCTATTGCAAAAATATTCAGATAATTTTCGCGAGTATTATTATCTGAACTAGCATAATTAAGATTTTCCGGTGGTCGATAAGCATTTGCTAAAGGATTATGAATGATGCTTACAAATATACTTGTTATCAATGTTGTAGCAAAAAGCGTTACAGTTTTTTTCTTAATCATAAGTTATCCTAATGTTATAATTAATTGAATACCTATACTCAGTATGATAACCCTGATATTTTCTCAATTTTATATAATATTTATATTTTATAATTAGCGAATTTAATTCATTTAATACTTTTATCAAATCATATTTACCAAATAATCTGTAGAGACTATATTCATAAGTCTCTACACGCTCAGAATTCAAAACTCAAAATCAAAACTTAAAACTATCTCCAGTTACCTACCATAACATACGGTGCCCAGAAGTAGGGGTGGCTATATTTTTCATCTTTGAAAAAATTGATTTGAACCTGACGGAGTGCTTCCGCTTTGGTCATTTTCTTATTGACTAAATTGTCGTAAAAATTAATCATTGCTTTTTTAGTAGATGCATCATTTACGCTCCAAAGTGTTGCTAATGTGCTGCGTGCCCCAGACTGAATAGCAACTCCTGCAAGTCCTAAAGCCGCTCTGTTGTCTCCTGCTGCAGTGTCACAAGCGCTAAGAACTAATAGCTCAATAGGCTCTAGTTGATTTTTTTTGTCTCTTGCTTTGAGTATAGAGCTTATTTCATTCACTTCTACTCTGCCATCGGCTGCTAAGATAAAAGTATTTTCTGGATTTGAACTAAATTGACCATGAGTTGCTAAGTGTACAAAGGGAGCAGAAATAGATTGGACAGCTTTCCTAATTTTATCACTGGTAAAATCGTTATCCAAAAATATTTGTGATGCAAATTGTTTTGGGGAATTTTCTCCTTTAATGTTTTGGATAGCTTTCAGTTCTTGAGGGACATTATCTAGATTCCCTAAATCTCTATCTACATCAGGAAGGTCTTTGGGAATATTCGCAAGTCCACCCAGAATAGCTCGTAATTCTCGTGGATTTGTACTTTGAGAAGGTAATAATCTTAAACCAGGAGTGAGTGCAATATTATATTCTTTTTGTATTAGATATTCTTTCCCATCATATAGTGCTCCCATTGGAATATTCCGTAAGGCTCCATCTAATACAAATACTATATTCTTGACTTTATTTTTCTTTAAATTCGGTTCTATTGGTCTAATTAACCAGTTATATAAATCTTGAGCATAAGGTATAAAGTCGAATGATTTACCTGTAATTATGTTTCTGAATTGTTTAATTGTATTTTCTAGTTTATCAGAGGAAACATCAGCAGTATATAAACTGAATGACTTATCTTTTGGTTGATTAGGGAAGGAAACAATTACGGCTAGTTTGTTAGGTAATATTACAGGGTAAACAACTGCTGCGTTTTTATCAATCTCGTCTATTTGCGCGAGTTGAGAACTTTCCGAAATGTCTAAACAAGCTTTGCGTAAGAAATCATTGATTTCGGCTAATTGTAGCTGCTCAATTACATCTCTAGCTGTCTGGAGATTTTCTTGACTGACTGGAGTTGTATTTTGTGTTTCCTGTAGCAGCAAGCTGACAAATTCGCGATATACTGGCTCTACTTCATCTCGGAAAGAAAATTGCACGTCGCGGTTAACAGTCACCAAATCGTATCGTAAATTCTTTAAAAGTTTAACTGCTTTGCCGTAAGCGATTTTTGCTTGCTCTTTTTTTTCATAGGCAATTTTTGTATCTTTATTGTTACTCTGGGCTTTGAGAATTCTACCTAACTGCCATTGCCAGCGATATGTTATATCTGATGCTTGAATACCTTGTGCTATTTTCAGAGCTTGCTGGGTAAGTTTTTGTGCTTCTGTCCATTGCTGAGTTTGTTCGTATAAATTCCCTAAAGTTCCTAATGTATAAGCTTGAGCACGAAAGTCTTGTAATTCAAAAGCTTGCTCTAAACCAGTTTTTACTATTTGAGCTATTTCCGACATGGAGGGGTTGTTAGAACCTGTCTTTTTTCTCAGGCTAGTTAAACTTTGAGCAAAATTAATACGAAGATAAATACTTTGTCTACTAGCTGAAATCGTAGTCAGTTTAGACTGAATTATTTTCTGTAAAATTTGAGTATCTGTAAATTTTCCTGACTCAACTAATAAATGTAGCTCGTTTACTTGCGCTTGTAGCTGTGTTATTGGTTTCTGAGAAAGTACCAGTACTTGACGATAATTTTCTAAGGCTTTCTGAATATATGTCTGTTTATCTTTTTGTTTATCTGGAGTTATATTATGACTCAAAATTTCGGCTGTATTGCCTAAACTCAACCGAATTTCGGCAGAGGTTTCTGTCAAATTTAGTTGTTCTGCTATCTCCAAAGCTTCTTCTAAAGTTTTATAAGCATCTTGTAATTTACTACCAGCAACAACACGCATAGTTTTGCCAAGACTCAGTAAAGCAGTGGCTTTTAACGGAGACTCCGGTTGCTTTGATAATAATTGCTTTACGCTATCTAAGCTATTTTTGGCACGACGGTAAAGACCTAATGATTGTAATGCTTGAGCTTGGTTAATTTGGCTACCTATTTTCCCGTTTTCGTCTCCAATTTGAGTATAAATAGCTGTGGCTTCTTCCCAAGTTCTTAAGGCTGGTTCCGATTCTCCTAGTACTAATTGTAATTGACCGTAAGTGTTTAAAGATTGAGCGCGAATAGATAAATATTCTTGGGTATTAGTTTTATTTTCTAATAACTTTAGACTTTCGTTAATAGCTGTTCTTGCTTCTGATAACTGACCCAACTGTTGATATGCTAGAGAGAGATAATTTAAGGTTTGTGCTTGGTTCAATTTGTCTTCAGAGCTTTGATAATATATTTTATATGCTTCTTGTAAAACGGCTATTGCTTCTAAATATTTATGTGCTTTATAGAGTTGTACACCTTTTTGTAATTGGTTAGTATTGACAAGCTTTTCCCTAGCTTTTAATTGGGAAGTGAAGTTTTGAATGGTTAATTTTTGAGGCAGGACTAAAATTGGCAACTCCGCTTGAGTAGCTGAAGTTATGCCTAAAGAAAAGGGGTTAAGGATTTGGGATAATGTGGCAAAAATGATGATTGGAGACATAGTTTTAATTAATTGCTAATTTGATAATTAAGTTTGTAGTAGCGCTTTAGCGCCTCTTGGGTTAGACCTTTTAAAGGTTAAGAGTATTTGTAGGTTGGGTTGAGGCTTAACCTTCGTAATATTAAAATTACTACAAACAGCTTTTTAAGAGCGCTAAAGCGCAACTACGAACCTTTTGTTATGCTTAAAATGGTTGGGTGTAAATAATGGAGAAATAAAGTCCGTTGTCCTGCCAAGATTTTTTGGCTGAATCCACAGAAGTAAGAGGAATGCCCCAATCAAGACGGGCTGAAAGACGGTCGCTTTGTTGCCATAGCAGACCTATTCCAGTAGATGTGAGGGTATTTTTTTCTAGAGATGAACGGTCTGCATCTGATGCATTCCAAACTGTGCCAAATTCTAAGAATGGGGTAATTTGTAGTAAGCCTTTGATTTCTGGTATCCGTAGAATAGGATAGCGTAATTCAGCAGATGCTAAGAAACCGTTGTCAGCTAAAATTCTGTCTTGTGAATAACCTCTGACTGTTGCTTGTCCTCCTAAGCCAATTTGTTCTGAAGTTACTAGGGGTTTATTTGTTAATTGAGCATCACCACGCAATAAGAATAGGGTATCGGGAGCTAGTACACGTACCCACTGTGCTTGTCCGCGCCAAGAGAAAAATCGAGAATCTGGGCCACTTTCATTAATTGTTGCGTCAAATGCTCCAATTCCTAAATTAAATTGAGAACGTGCGGCAAGTACTTGTTGAGTATCGCGCTGAGTCCATTCTTGAAAAAATCGCAGTATTGATAAGTTTATTTTGCCATCTCTTGCACCAGCAGAAGGAAAAGGAAATCGCTCACCTAAAAGCCCTTCCAAAAAACCAATATCACTTTCGCGACGTGTTGCAGTTAAACCTAATGTGAATTCTTGCGTTGGAGTTTGAATTATGGGTTGACGGTAGGTTATTGCATATTCTTGAGATTTTCCTTCGATGTCTAAAATATCAAAAGGTTTTTGGATTACACGGCTGGATGCGTTGCTATAGTTCAGTTGTATTTTGCCATTACGAGCATTAACAGGCAAAGAATAATTAATATCTAAACTATTGCTACCATCTGTGTTAGCGTAGCCTACTCTCAAACCATCTCCTAATCCCAATAAATTATCTTCTTGGAGTTTTATTTGACGCTGAAAACTACCAATACTAGATGTGCGATTATTGTCTATACTAAATTGAGCCGTACGAGTTTTTGCTTCGGTTACTTTAAGATGCAAAATACTAGTACCAGGACGTGAGCCAGTTGCTAATTCCGCAGAAATATTCTGAATCAGTGGGTCAAGTTGCAGCAATTGCAGACCTTCGAGTAATTTATTTAAGTTGAGAGGTTTACCACTTGCAAGAGCTAGACGGCTTCTGACATATTCAGGATTAAGGCGTTTGAGACCGCGTATCTCGATATCTTCCAAACCACCTTCAATTACTTGAATTTGAATTACAGCACCTTCATTAGGAAAAGTTTTATTTGTGGCTGGAATAAATGCACCTGTGTTAATGTAACCCGCATCTACGTACAATTTTGTAATTGCCTCCGATGCTTTTAATAGTTCGGGAAAAGTAATAGGTTTATTTGTAAAGTCAGCTATCGCTTCCGCTAATTTTTCTTTACTAAAGATAGTCGAACCAATTACTTCAAAACGCTCTACAGTGATTTTTTTGGGTATCTGGTTCAAAAATTCTTCTGTAGTCTGTTGCGGAATATTAGGAATTGTTGAAGGAAGTAACTGCTCTAGAGGTGGTAATAATTCGGGAGTCGGAGTAACTGGAGCTATAAGTTCTGGCTTGCGTAAAATATCAGTAGCAGGTAGATTGAGTGGGGTTTGTGCTCTTAAAGATTGATTAGTCAAGACATTGATTAATACAGGTGAGAGAACAAACAGACCTAACGATAAACAGTAACGATTAAAGCTCATATTAATATATATCCCTAATGTGTAGAGACGCGATAAATCGCGTCTTTTATCGCGTCTTTTATCGCGTCTTTCTCGTAAATAAAATTACCGAGCAGAACAAGAATTGGAAACTGACCCCAATTTGTCAGGGCTTATATTTGGTGTTTGGGAAATAAGTTGTACTTCACCTTTATCGTTAAACACCCAACCAGTAGCAGGAGTAATTACTGGTGTAGAGACCTTAGATGTCGGTTTTACTGGAGGTTTATCTATATTTTCCATCCCAATTTCTCTGTTACCAACATTTGCCAAGCGTGTATCTTCCCATATAGTATTTTGATTAAGAGGTTCATCAGGTCTAGGAGGTAAACCACCACGTCCAGTAATTGCTAATTCAGTTTCTGTCTCCCCGCAACCCTGAGCAATTTGTTTCGATGGGTCGTTGGGTTCCATAGGTAAAGAGATAATTCCTTGGGTCGGGTCAACAGCAGAATTATTTATCTGTACAGTTCCTGGGCTATTAAACTCAGAGCTAGCAGAAATATCATTAGTGTTTGGACTATCGCTTGAGCGCGGCACAATACCATAAATTCCAACAGCATTTGGAAGAAGAATATTACCTCCTTTTCCTCTACTGGCGTTGGCGATGATATTATTATCTTTTGATGGGTCTGCTACCACGAATGGCGAATTGATGGTGATATTACCACCATTACCTTGACCACGTGCGACACTGGCAGACACGTTACTGTTGCGACGTAATACTAATATTTCTGCTAAGTCTAGTATAATGTCGCCTCCATCTGCCATACTAGTTTGAGCAGTAATTCCGCCATCGTTATCGAGGATAAGACGCCTTGCAGCTAGGGTAATACTACCTCCTTTTCCTTCACCCTCACTGTTAACTGAAATTCTACCTCCGTCTGTTACTCTGACTTCAAAGGGGTCGATGATGATATCACCACCTTGACCTGTAGAACCTTCAGCGGTGGTTGCAAATATTCCACTTCTTGCACTCTCATCGGTTTGTTTATTTGGGTTTCTTCCAGAGATAGTAATGCGGTCAGTCGCCTTTAAGATGATATTTCCTGCATTACAATTTGATGAAACGCTGCAACTTGAGTAAGTAGTAGTTCGCAATTGGGAACCATTATTTAAAGAAATATTTCTCGCAGTCAGGTTAATTGTTCCCCCCCTTCCTAAGCGCTGCGTGGAAGCATTAACAGAGGAGCCGTTTGTCAGTGAAATATTGTCAATAGCATCAATAGATATATCTCCAGCAGCTATTTCAACTTCAGTAAAATCTTTAACAGCGGCATTTGTAGTACTTAAAGTTGAATTATCCAATCTAACTTCTCTGGGGGATGTTGTTCCTTTGTAACTCTCATTTTTGCCTATAAAAATCAGTCCAAAGTTTCCATTACTACTGATATTGCTTTGATTTATTAGAGAAATTTGGTCGCGAGCACCTAATACAATATCTCCAGCAAATGTATCACCTGAATTAGTAGTACTTACGAAGGAATTGTCGATGTTAATTTGATTGGGTACAGGCAAAGGTGATACAGCATCTGGGTCAAAAGTGCCAATAAGTATACGACCAAAACGACCCTCACTTGAAATAACGCTTTGCTTTGCCAAGGAAATTTGCTCACTGGCATTCAGTGTAATTTTTCCAGCAAAACCATCAGTATCATTGTCACTACTAAGGTAAGCTTTGTCCGTAAGAAAAATTGAAAAAGCATTGATATTAATATCACCTGCATTTCCAGACCCTCCAGTCGGCACTCTAGTAATAACACCGCTATTAAAAAGTCCTGTATTTCCTCCTATATCTTTATCAGAATTACCAAAAAATGATACTTTACCTGTTGCTTCGATAGTAATATTTCCAGCACTTCCTTCTCCACCCTGACGTATTAAACTTTGAATTTGTGAGCCTTCTGAAACAGACAATCCTCCTGTAGTAATTTGGATATTACCAGCCTTTCCAACACCCTCATTTTCTATATTGCTTGCAATTAAACTTGCATTTTGAAGTAAAATATTTCCACGAATATCACCATTTATCGCCTCAATTGTTAAGTTACCTCCGTCTCCCACACGACTAGTTGTAGTTTCAATGAGAGAATTATTGATTTTAATGTTTTCTAGCGCATAAATGGATATCGGACCTGCATTAATGGAATTTCCTGTATCAACAGTAATACCCCTATTAGTAGTACTTAAAGATGTATTATTTAATTCTACTTTCTTCGGTGTAGCAGTATTACCAATCGAGATGCGACCAAAGTTACCAAGGCTTTGAATTGCTCTTTCACTTGGGTTGGAACCTATAGGGCTAGAGCTAGTAATAGAAACCAAATCGCGAGCATTAAGTACAATATCTCCAGCAAGTGTCGTATTCGTCAAGTTGGAGGTATTCAGGGTAGAGTTCGTAATTGTAATTTGATTAGGTACAAATGAGCTAGAAGCGCTAAAACTGGAAGCACCAATAAAAATATTTCCAACCCTACCCTGGTTTAAAATATTAGTTTCGCGAAGAGAAATCAGGTCGCGAGCATTAAGTAAGATGTTTCCAGCATATCCGGTGCTTGAGTTAGTGCTATTTAACTGAGAATTATTTAAAGCTATAGAACCTTGGGGAGCAGCTATATTAATCTCACTAAATCTACTTGAGTTAGTATTGCTATCATTACTTGTGGTAGAAATATTACTATTATTAATGTTAACGGAACTATTCTTAGATGTCAGAAAAATACGTCCATTAAATCCATTACTGCTAATAGTAGTTTGCGGGTCAACGCTTGTGATATCGCCAATAGTTAATAGTCCATCAGCATTTACTCTAATATCTCCGGCAAAGGCGTCTCCTGGATTTACGGTATTAGAATTACGACCTAGATTTGATACATCCAATTGTCCTTTATTAGTTAAAACAAATGAACCCGCATTTATAGTGATATTTCCATTATTTGCAATCGTTTCTCCATTGATATTTCTATTGACATTATTCTCTACTCTACTTCTATCAATAGTAGTTTTTCCAGTAGCAGTGAGTGTAATATCTCCAGTCCGAGCACCAGTTTCTCCTAAACCTCCGAACATGCCAGATGTCAATAAACTTTCTTGAATTATGCTAATGTCGTTAGCATTAATGTTAATACTTCCTCCGCCAAATTCACCAGCAATAACATTGATACCCGCTTTATTAGTAAGAGATACATTAGCTCGCGCTATGCTAGCAGGATAAATTAGGCTACCGTCATCAGCATTTATCTTTACCGTTCCTGCTCCAGCTAAACCACCAATTTCAACTCGACCACCGGAAGTTTGTAAAAGACCAGCATTTATATTGACATTACCACCAACTAAGCCAAGAATTCTTCCTGGCAGTAATTCCAAATTAGGGTTAGTAAAATTTGTTGCTGTACCAAATTCCCAAAAAGCTTGTCCATTTCCTCTCACTTCAATCGCTCCGGGGTTGTTTCCAAGCTGTAACCCAGGAATCAAGTTTACCGTCAATATGGGTGCTGGTTGTGGATTTATAGCGCTGAATACTTGTCCATTATCAAATACAAAACTATCTGCAGTTGTGGCAAAAAACGAACCCCCAATATCTAACCTGGCATTCGGTCCAAAAACAATTCCATTAGGATTGAGAAAAAATAAATTAGCGGAACCATCTACACCCAACCTCCCAAAAATATTTGAGGCAGTATTTCCAGTGACACGAGTCAAAATATTTGTAATTCCTACCGGATTAGCGAAATAGGCTGCATTTTGTTCGAGAATGCTAAATTGTGAAAAACTGTGAAATAAATTTGCACCTCTTGTCGCTCCTCCTTCAATCAAAACCCCCGGTAACCCATACAAGTTACTATAGGGTGTTACGACTGTATTTGTACTGCCGGAAGTAGTAGTATCAGGTGTTATTTGAGCTATTGCAGATTCACCCAAGACAGAAATCATTACATGGCATATCAAAACAGTACTTAATATTTTGTAGAAGTTTTGGAAAAATCCTTGATTCATAACTAGATTATCTCCTATAAATATTTATTTTTTTGCTGCAATAAATATTAATTAGTACAAGCTTATACAAATCTTGTTGTTAGGATATTTGACGTTGGATGTAAAACAATACTTCAATAATTACATTTAAATAAACTAAATTATTCTTTAATATCTTAGTATTATTTATTGGCAAAAAATACGCTTTTCCCACGGTAGAGACGTTATATATAACGTCTCCACTTTTTCATCATATGTCTAATAAGCTAACTAAAACAGTAAGGGGGCTTTAATAGCTTCCGGAGCCAAATCTACAGATTCTAGAAAATCTTCCCAATCTTCCTTTAATTTGGTATCAGAAGGACGCTGAAGACGTAAATTAGCTAAGGTTCTAAGAGTATCTTCCCAGTATCCGGTGGTTGCATACAAAGTTGTACGTTCTTGTGCAGAGGCACTTTGTAATTGGTTAGTTAGATTTTGGTCTGGTTGAACTCGTTTGATAAAACCTGTGATGAATGAACTGTCGTCAAGCTTACTGTTATCACAAATAACTGAAAGTGTCCAAGAATATTTTTTGCCATCACTCAAAGATTCGCTGGTATTTTCTGGGATACTGATTTTAATAATTCCAGGATTTGAATTAGGCTGTAATTCAACTTTATACAAATCTTTCTTGGCTTGAATATCCTGTAAAATAAATCTTAACTTTTCTGCTCTAGCAATTTTGGGAACATAGAAAAAGAATGACGGATATTCAGCAGTGGTAACTATTTCAGGATTATCTTTTTCTTTCTCTGTTGGTACTAAAGCAGTCAAATTTTCATTTTCTTTCAAATTACACATACCCCGTGTTGCAGCCGCTCTTCTTCTGTCAGGAGAACCAACGTAAAAAGCAAGAGTTGAACGACCACGGTCAATATAACCTTGGACATTACGGATTGCCGCTGTTGCAAAGCTATCTCTAGGCTTTAATTTCTCTGCTTGCTGGAAATATTCTAGAGCTTTACGATAATTTCTCTTTTTAGTTTCACTATAGCCCAAGTGCATATATTCATCAAAACTAGACCCGCTTTGAGCTACTAAATAAGCAGAATTAGCTGTTTTGTTAAAAGCAGATACTTTAGGAGAAATAACAGCGACAAAGGAAATAAGTAATACAAGAATAAACAGATATCTCAGTTTGAATATTTTGTTCATGAGATTTACTTTATTTTATTTGAGTGAAGTTAAAGAGACGTTAGATGTAACGTCTCTACAGATATATAATGCTAATTAACTTTGGGCCAAGGACCTATCCAGGCACCACCGCGAAATCGCGCACGAGGAAACAATAAGCGCATTACTACCCAAGAAGAGCAGTAAATCGCAACCCAAACAACAGTGTAATGTATTACATACAATGGCAAAGAGAAATTATCTTTGGGAATGTTTGGTAATCCAACAAAATTAATTAACAACGCTAAAAAGGTAGCTTCAACAATGCTAGAAATAAGTATCAATACTCCTGGCCAATCGTGGTCCCAAAGAAACTTTTGCAAGTAGTTATAGAGAATATCCCAGCCAAGTCCAAAAATACTGAGATAAAGTAAAACCCAGAAGTAAACCCATTGGATATGCTCTACTCCGGAACTCAAAGCAAAAGGTAAACTGAATAAAACACCAATGGTTGCGAAGAGAAAAATACGGCTTTGCCACCGTCCAATTAATGTTGGGGTCATAAAATAATTACAAGTGTTGATTAATTAATGTTTACCCTTGTGGGGTGGGCATCCTTGCCCGCCCACTTGTACTTCAATGAACTTGAAATTTGCTGTTTATTGAGACGCGGTACAGAGACGCGGTACAGAGACGCGGTACAGAGACGCGGTACAGAGACACGGTACAGAGACGCGGTACAGAGACGCGGTACAGAGACGCGGTACAGAGACGCGGTACAGAGACGCGGTACAGAGACGCGGTACAGAGACGCGGTACAGAGACGCGGTACAGAGACGCGGTACAGAGACGCGATAAATCGCGTCTCTACAAATGCTATGGTTTTTGATTAGTTGCCCATTTTATCCATTGCCACAGAGAACCAAAAGGATTGATATAGCGCATACCAGGGGCTTTCGATGCCACTAAGCCATCTGCTATTCTTTGGGCAGCATATTGTAGACCTAAGAATGTGTCGATAGCAGCATATGGTCCACCTAGTGTCAATATCCCGGAGACATACATTCTGCCGGAATTATTTCGCATTTCTTTGATTTCAAAGTCGTTGGCTACGTTTAGTCCACCATAAGGAGATAAAGCAATATTGTAGCGGTCAATCAGGTCGGCAAATAATGGGTTCTCTTTAGGTTTGGCTTCTAATCCGGTCGAGTCAATAACAAAGTCCGCTGCAACTTTTAAAGTACCTTTATTGGTTTTCAAGAAAGTTGTCGGTTTGCCTTGCTCATTAGCTTCTACCTTTTCTACTTCACCAAATTCGATGTTGTACCATCTCTTGTCTAGTCCATCCTGAACTATCCGTTTCCAATCTGTACGGTCTGCAGTGGTTGTTCCACCCCAATCTTTGAGAAGTTCATAGCGTTTTGCTGGGGAAGAGGCTTCCAGCAATGCACGCATATCCCCTCCCCAAGTGCCCTTAGGCCAGTTGTAAGGTTGGAATTCCCAGTGATTTTCTACTTTACGCCTAACAGGGCCAAATTTGTTGCCCTCTAGTACGGGAGTCCGCATCACATGGATAACCGTGATTTTGGGGTTTTTGCGTCTTGCTTCCGAAAGACGTTGAACAATACGAGAAGATACGATACCGCGACCTCGTAAAACTACTGTACCGCCGTTACGCTCTAAATACTCGTAAATATGATGATGTTCTTCGTAGGCGTTAACTACAGATTTAAAATCTCCTGTCTCTAGACGGTATTTTTGTAGGTCGGGGAGAAATCTCACAGCTGGATAACCTGTAGCTATGTGTACAAATTTTCCAACAAGATAACCGTGAACACGCTGGGTTTCACCAGGTACAGAATAAGCAACAGCGTATCTTCCATCTGTTGTTTTACGAATAGCGCGAATTCGACCATATCTTAATATTTCTGACCAACCAATACGTTCAGCTTCCCTATCTAAGGATTCAAATACTTTACCAGAGATGGGGGTGTAAGTATCA
Source organism: Scytonematopsis contorta HA4267-MV1 (assembly GCA_019359035.1). Taxonomy (GTDB): domain Bacteria; phylum Cyanobacteriota; class Cyanobacteriia; order Cyanobacteriales; family Nostocaceae; genus Scytonematopsis; species Scytonematopsis contorta. The sequence continues at coordinate 57,790 of JAHHIC010000073.1, forward strand.
GCTAAAACAGGTTCAGAGAACACTTGCCACAAATGTTTCGCAGCCGAAATCACTTGACCCGAAAATAACTCGCGCCAAGCTTCTCGCCAAGCATATCCAGGCCAACCCCAAATATTGTCAGGACAGGAGTCAGAACCAGAACGTAATCTTTCATAAGGAGGTATTTGCGAGTTTTTACACAGGCGTTGGTATCGTCCGTAGGGCTTCTTCTCTAAACCAAGAACTGCGATTTTGTCAGCTTTAACACCGTAAATTCTGATGTAGTTTGTCCAAACAAAACTACCAATTCCACCACCTAATCCTAAATAATCTTTTTCTTCGACTCTGTTACCAGAAGCATACAGTAATTGCACATCAACAAATTCTGTATTCAAGAATTCTGCTGGAGGAAAAAAAGCAACGTTGTGTATAGTGACTGCTGCTGGGTTTTTTTGTGCTTCTGGTTCGTCTGTTTCTGGATTAAAGAAGATTGTAGATTGTGCAGATGGTAAAGGTTCAGAAATATCTGAGGGAATGGATACAACTGTATCTGGGTTAAATTCTGTTGGTGGTGTATCAAGAATCTCGGTTCCAGAGACTTCAGACAAGACAGTCAGAGTTATCTGAAAAGGTCCGAATTGTAAAGTATCTCCGCTACCTATTACTTCACGAGTTTTGCGTATTAATTTACCGTTAACTCTTGTACCATTAGTACTGACATCTTCAATAATTAACTGTCCGTCAACAAAGTCAATAAGCGCATGATATCCAGAAATTTCTTTACTTTTAAAACAAACTTTAGCGGGTGGTTGTCCTTGAATATTTTCTGGTAGACGTGCAAGTTCCCTACCAATAACTAAAGGTAAACCAAAATCTTGTTGTTGTCGCTCTTGGTTAGCTGGGTCTTCCCAAATAAATCTTATTTCCATAATGGTGATAATGCATTAAATGTTGTAGTGTTAAGCGCGAGGCATCAATACCGTTTCTGACGCTTGCAGGGATACGCCACAGTAGGGACAGAAGTCTCCTATATGGTCGTAGGGCAATAGATGACCGTTAATGCATCTAACACCATATACTTGCTCGTCTCCAGCTGCGGTAAACTCTATTTGTATAACATTGATAGAAAATTTTCCCAACTTAATTATACTTCCAATTTTGAGAGGTGCTGCCTCTAAAATCACACTTTTAGCATCAACAATCACTGGATTTGGTGTTGTTTTATTTCTAGTTAAATTTTTGACAAATAATTTTTTTTGTTTTCCATCATAGAATATAGCTGCATGTGAACGAGAAACAGTAGTTTCATTTATTGGAAAGATAATATCGCATAGATTTTCATCTCTACCAATCGTAATTAAACCATTTTCTTTCGTTTTATCTTCTGCGGATATGGTTCGCGTATGGCTGCGAACACTATCGAACCACTCTAAAGAAATTTTATACATGGAATAGATATTTGAAATCAATATGTTAATTAATTTCAACAATATTTATTGATAAAGTATAGTTTAAATTACACAATTAATTTAATTTAAGATAAGCTTAATACTATCTAAGTCACAAATAGATTACTCTATTATTTTTATTAGAAAACAAAAAATACAAACACATCGAGTTGATTATATACGTACGCAATCTGAACCTATGTATAAAAAAATGTAGAGACGTTACATGTAACGTCTCTAGTCTCTAGTCTCTAGTCTCTAGTCTCTAGTCTCTACTTAATATTCATCATAGCCCCCTCCCCGCTAGCGGGGTTGGGGGTGGGGTTCTTTTATGCTGGAACCATTTCCTTAGCTTCTCTCTTCCAATGACGGTGTTGCGCTATAGCTTGGATAAACTCCTGAGCAACGGGAAGAATATCTGATGCTTTATAGCTAGTAACAATGCCATTATCAGCAGTGAGGGGAGTCTTTGATTGCGATTCGTTAAGCATCACACCTTTGATTTCAGATTTTTTCAGCAATTCAACACCTTCACCAATTGCAGCAATAGTTTTGCAATGTTTGAAAGCTTCATTAATAAAATGAACTGCATCACCTTCCATCAAAAGTTTATCTACGCTTTGTTTACCACCAGGAACATAAATCGCGTCGTACATTACCGATGCAGCAGTAAGGAAAGTTTTATCAACTTCTATTTCCTGTCCATTAGCGCTTCTGATAGTGCCTTTGAACTTAGAAATAATTTCTGCTTGCGCTGTGGCATTTTTAAGCGCCTCTTTCATCTCCATTAATTGAGAGTAATTGAATCCGTCACTTGCCAAAATAGCAACGCGGCGGCTTTTAGCGCTTTTCTTAGCTTGGTTTTCTATACTCAGAGCAGGTGATTTGCGTCCGTGGTTAGGGGTAACTTCTTTGGCAGGAGAATCAACACCAATACCAACTGCTATCAGTTTAGCTAATTCAAAATCTACATGATTAAACAAATCAACCATGCGTTCTCGAACTTCTTTGCTTTCAACCTTACCCAACTCAAAGTGAGCAGCTTGCACTAAATGTTCTTTTTCAACCTTAGATAAACTATTCCAAAACAGAGTCGCTTGACTAAAGTGGTCTTTAAAACTTTCGCTGCGTTCGCGGATTTTATGCCCTTGTACTTTCTCACTGTAATGGACGAAAGCACCCATATTTCCCGGAGCCATCATTGGACAACCACCACCGAGGGAGTTGGGGAAATAATTAGTTTTACCCGTCTTAATATTTGTTTGCATAACACCATCCTGCTGGTTATTATGCACCGGACAAACTGGCTGATTGATAGGTATATTTGCTAAATTTCCGCTACCCAGACGATGGTGTTGTGAATCCAGATAAGAGAACAGCCGACCTTGTAGAAGGGGGTCGTTGCTAAAATCTATACCTGGTACAATTCTTGCAGGATGGAAAGTGACTTGCTCTGTTTCCGCAAAGAAATTATCAGGGTTACGGTTTAAAACCATTTTCCCGATTGGTTTCACGGGGACGAGTTCTTCAGGAATAATTTTTGTGGAGTCGAGAATATCGAAGTCGAACTTAAATTCGTCCTCTTCTTCAATAATTTGCACCCCTAACTCATACTCTGGGTAATCACCCATTTCAATCGCTTGCCAAAGGTCACGACGGTGAAAATCAGGGTCTTTACCTGATAGTTTTTGCGCTTCATCCCATACAAAGGAGTGAACACCTAACAAAGGCTTCCAGTGGAATTTTACGAAACGTGCCTTACCCTGTTCATTGACAAAGCGGAAAGTATGGACACCAAAGCCCTGCATCATGCGGTAACTTCTAGGAAGCGTCCGGTCTGACAAAATCCACATAATCATGTGCATAGATTCTGGCATCAACGAAATAAAGTCCCAGAAATTATCATGCGCTGTCGCGGCTTGAGGCATCTCATTATCTGGCTCAGGCTTAATAGCATGAACAATATCGGGAAACTTTATAGCATCTTGGATAAAGAAGACAGGAATATTATTACCTACGAAATCATAATTACCTTCTTCAGTATAGAACTTGACTGAAAATCCCCGTACATCCCGCACTGTATCGGCTGAGCCACGAGACCCACCGACAGTTGAAAGGCGAGCAAATACTGGAGTTTTTACTGAAGGGTCTTGTAAGAATTTCGCCTTAGAATATTCAGCCATCGATTCGTACACCTGGAAGTAACCATGTGCCCCTGACCCACGTGCGTGAACTACCCGTTCAGGGATGCGTTCACGGTCAAAGTGCGACATCTTTTCCAAGAAATGAAAATCTTCCAACAAGCTTGGACCACGCTCTCCCGCTTTCAAGGAATCGTTAGTATTATTGACACGTACCCCTTGGTTAGTTGTGAGATATTCACCTGGCTCTTGGCGATATTGTTCCAAGCTTTGATTTTTACTTTGCTCGTTGTTGGGTTCGCTCATGATTTCTCCGACTCAAGGAAAGGCTCCTTCTAGTTAATAAGCTTTATGAATGCCTACTCACCTCAGTCGTTAGCCATAATATTCTCTCTATCCAAAGAATTATACTTATGTTAAGTTTGATATTATTAAAACAGATTAATTAAGTGCGATTACTTAATTAATCATTAGATTTTTAATTTCTACCCAACCACTTTTGAGCATTTAATCTTTGAACAACACCAAATACCAGCAAGTCAAGTGTTACCTTGCGTTCATCAATTAAGAAAGGCTCAAGGGTGCTGATATGTTTGTTATAAGCGGCACATGAAAAAGCTCTACTTCCTTGAATATCTTCCCCAGGAAAATAAACACGAAACTGATGTTGCTTTTCATTCCAGTAACCTATAACTTGCCAACAGTCATCAGCCTCACGGTAACCAGAAACAGGAATTTTTTGTTTTTCAAAAGCTAAGTCTATATCTTGGATACCTTGTTTTTGCAATGCTTGCTTTAAGGATGGCAAGTAGTCTTGCTGAATAAATTCACTGAAAGGCTTATTTTCAACTGCTGGAGCTTTATCTTTTTTTTCTTTTGCTGGTTTTGAAGCAGGTTGTTCACTCCCTTCTTTTTTAGCCGCTGGTTTGGTTTTAGTCGTCGATTCTTCATCTGACTTTGATGCAGCTTCAGACTCTTTACCCAAACGAGCAGCATTGGGGTTAACTTCGGGATTAGCAGCTTTTGGGTCTGGTGTATTTGCTGTAGGAATATCAGTAGCCTCAGGTACTGTAGTACTGTGAAGACTTTCCACTACTACATCAGGTGCAGACCTAGCTACGCTAATGTTTTCCTCGATGATAGAAGGGTCGTCATCTCCAGCTGTTTTTTGAGCAAGACGCTGAGGTTGTTCATCTGGCTCAGTTTGAATCAGTTCATCTGGAGTTGATTCGCTATTTGATGGTTTTTCCTGTGCCATGTTATTCGTAACTCCTTAAACTAAAGTACTGCTACAGAGATTGACACATAATGCTAACTTTGATTTTCGATAGCATTTACATCAGTAGCGTTTGTACCCAAAAATTGTTGTTTAATAGAGCGAAACTCTGATACTAATTCTTGTCGGGTAAAAGATTTGAGAAGATAGCGATAAGCAAACCAAGCTGTATAACTAATCCCAATAAACTCAAAAATTGGGGATGCAAAAGGGACGTCATTAATTGCATCAATTGCTGCAAACAATATGCGAAGCGAAGTCACCCCTACTACCAGTAAAACAAAGCTTATAATAGGCAGCTTGTATTCGCTGTAGAATTTACTTATGTATTCGGGAACTTTTTCAAAAAAGTTGGAAATTTTGCTACCAATATCATTCAACTGGTCATTACTATTACTGGCTGGTGGTAGCATTGCTAAGTCCCCTGGCTGTGAACTTTCGACTGGTGGCATATCTACTTTTGTAGAAGTACCATCAGTATACTCAAACTGTTGTGTATCCATAATTTATCCTTTTTTAATTATTTGCTAGTTGTTACATTAACAATTAATTACTAGACAGTTACATCCTCCCTACGACCAATAATAATGAAAGCACCTAGCTACCTATTTGGTATTAGAAAGTAGATGATATATGGTCACACGTATATTCATAAACGTGTTTGTCTTCTACCAAAAGATACATTATTGCTGGTATAAAAATTTATATTTATCAATGATTTCGCTGTAACAATATTGTAGTTTTATTAATATAGTATATATACTGTAATAATAAAACAAATGTTTCATCAATCAGGGAAAAAAGTAGTAAGGTATTAGGAGAGCAAATTTGCCTGATTGCCGATGCCCATAATTATATTTGATGTGGAGCTTTTGCAGTCATGTTAATTAGCTTTTAACCTAAACCTAACTAATTCTTGGTCATGCCTCGAAAAGCTTCATCACCAAAGCGCACTACCTCAACCACAGTTACGCTTGCTCTTTCCGAAGCTCACATCCGTCTGCAAGCTCTGGAAAAAGAACACGAAAAGCTGCTCAAAAATATAAGGAAAAAACGCACAGAATTAACTAATCTTGTTGACCTCCAACGTTCTATCGCAACAGAGGTATACCAGCGAGCAACCCCCTGGTTCCAAAAAATGGCGAACCTCGACCAAGAAATTCATGGTTTATTTGAGGAAATTTTCAACACTAAAAAACTAGGTAAAAAATTAAGGAAAAAAGTTGAAAAAATTTACCTGAACCTCCAAATATTAGGTGTTGTCAGTCCAAAAATCCATGACCCCTCAGAAGAGATAGAAGATGAAGTGTCAGAAGATAACGGCCAGGAGGAAGATTTTTTCCGTTCAGCAAGGGAAAGAGCTTACCAACAACAACAATCCGGTCAAGGCTTTGAAAAACCGTCTTTTTGTAGAACCGACGACTCTAAAAAAGTCCGTTCCTTGTTTTTAAAGTTAGCTGAAATATTCCACCCTGACAAAATTACAGACCCCGATAAGCACGACCATCATACAGAGATAATGAAAGAAATTAATAAAGCTTATCAAGAAGGAGATTTAGCTAGACTTTTGGAGATTGAACAACTGCATGAAGTGGGAGAATCGACTGATATTTCATCCGAAGATGATTTAACGAGAGCATGTAGTCGCATCGAGCAGCAAAATGAACTCCTGAAAAAGCAATTTGAAGATTTAAAAAGTGAGTTGCGTTCAGCCAAAAAAACACCCGAAGGAACAATGGCTACTGATTACAAAAAAATATGTAAACTTGGTATTGACCCAATAGACCAAATGTTAGAGCAAATAGAGACTCAGGTTGACACGATTTCTAATATTCGTGATTTTGTCAAGGATTTTAGAGAAGAGAAAATTAGCACTAACGAATTTATTAATGGTCCGACAATTTTGCGGCAGATGGATGACGATATTTTTGATTTGGATGATATGGTCGTTTACTTTTAAGTAAAGTCCAAGGGAAGAAGAAAGAATAAATTCTTTTTCTTTAGCTGTAATTATGCGATAGGGAGCAAGATGCTCCCACTACTTAATCACCACAGCAATTAGGGAAGCCCGTTGCGTATGTTCGCTCTTATAAATTCATTGTACAAACTGCCATAGCATTACTCGATGGAGCATTTAATAGCGCTTGTTGAGCAAATTCGTATACAGTTTGAATATGAGCTGGACAGTAGGTTTTGACTGCCTGAACTGTCACCACCTTGGGTCACTACCCTCAATACTACTCGTCGGTTAAGCTAGAAAATACGAAAACTCGTAGGTTGAGTTGAGCTTTAGCCTCTAAGCAAACTACCATTTACCATTTGTTGTCAAAAAATTTTTATTGAAATCGCATTTCTTGCATAAACCAAATGAGCCTTCCCCAATATTTATGTTGTAAGGCTTCAAAAGCCACATAAGTAGGTGAGTGAAAATAAACCGAACTATGTAACAGAATGTAAAGTTAAACGAAAAGCTTGATTCAGATTGAGTTAGAGCTTATTTAGAAAACTAAATATAGTCGTTCTTTTTAACGCCTACTTACTTACATACAGGAGAAAAGGTTATGAATAATTACAGCAAGCAAAACCATGAGCAAGAATTTTCCATGAATCAGAAGGTTGCTGCTGAAACAATAAACACTACGATTAAGGAGTTGGATGATACGCAGCTTGAGTCAGTTTGTGGTGGTAACCGACCAGTATGGTGTCCACAAACAAAAAAATACGTTTGGGTTAGAACACGTGGCGGTGTTTATAGTGAGGGACCAATGCCTCCCTCTTCAGATGGTATGTAACCTGAACAGCGGATGTAGCGGATAGTTAACTTAATAAATAAAACAGATAATTCATACACTACATTCGCTTAGTACCACTAACTCGCATGACTTCCGGATTTCAGGGGTATCTATGAAATTAAAATGCTTTCAATCACTAGGAATTACAATATTAAGAATTACAATTGGTAGTTTAACTATTTCCACTCAGAACAGCGTACTAGCTCAAATCGCACCAGATGCGACATTGCCTAATAATTCTCAGGTAAGATTAGAAAACAACATCCGATTTATAGAAGGTGGTACTCAAGCAGGAGGTAATTTATTTCACAGCTTTCGAGAATTTTCTGTTCCAACAAATAGTACGGCTTTCTTTAACAACAACTCTGCAAATGTTCAAAATATAATTGGTCGAGTAACAGGTGGTTCGCTATCCAATATCGATGGTTTAATTCGCGCTAACGGTACAGCCAACTTATTTCTTATTAACCCAAATGGAATTATTTTTGGTGAAAATGCTTGGTTAAAAATAGGTGGTTCATTTATCAGCACATCTGCCAATAGTATGAAATTTGCTGATGGCTTTGAGTATAGCACGAATACTACTTCAAATATACCCTTACTCACTATTAGCGTACCTACAGGATTGCAATTTGGTACAAATCCTGGTTCAATTCAGGTGATTGGTGATGGTTTAGGTCTTAGGAATAGAGAGGCTCTTAGTATTCCTCCTATGCCAGGAGAACCTAAACCGGGCTTAAGTTTGCCGTCATCAAATCAAACCTTAGCTTTAATTGGTGGTGACGTTTCCTTACAAGGAGCAACATTAAAGACATATGGGGGAAGAATAGAGTTAGGTAGTGTGGAAGATAATAGCTTAGTTGTCGTTAGCCCTACAGAAAAAGGTTTTTCCTTAGGCTATGGAACTGTGCAAAACTTTGGTAACATTCAGTTATCAAAAAAAGCTTCTGTTGACGCTAGCGGAGAAGGAAGTGGCGATATATTTGTTACAAGTAGAAACCTGACCCTCACGGATGGTTCCACCATAGAAGCAAGCACTTTAGGGTCAAAACCTGGAGGTGTTTTAGTAGTCAATGTTCGCGAACAAGTAAAATTGAGCGGTATATCCAAAGATATTCAAGAGTTCCCTAGTGGATTCTTTGGGGAGACTTTTCCTAAAAGCTCGGGGTCACGGGGAGATGTAATAATTAACACTCATTCTTTGCAAGTTGAGGATGGGGCACAAGTTAGTGCATCTGTTAAAGGTTCTGGAAGGGGTGGGAATTTGGTGATTAACGCAGAGAAAGTAGAACTTCTCGATGGAAATACTTTTCATAAACTTCCCACTGCTCTTTCTGTTTCAAACCAGAGCAAGCAGCAGGGGTCAGCAGGAGATATGGTAATTAACGCTCGCGTTTTAGCTATTAGAGATGGAGCATTTATCAGTGCTCGCACATTAGGGGATGGAAAAGGGGGAAATTTGATTGTTAATGCTACCGAATCTGTAGAAATTACTGGTGGAAAAAGGGCATACAATAATCCTGCCACAAAGACTAGTAGTACTTTGGGTACTTTTCAAGTGACACCAAATGCCAGAGGGGCTGCAGGGGATATAACAATTAAAACTCCTGTGTTGCTTGTAAAAGATGGGGGACAAATAAGGTCTGATACCTTTGGTGCAGGGAATGGAGGGAAGTTAACAGTTGAAGCTACCCAGGTAAAAATTATCGGTTCTTCTAACAGTGAACTTCCGCGAACATTATTAACAACTCAAGTTAATCAAGGTGCAACAGGTTTGGCTGGAAATCTAGATATTAAAACCCGCGAATTGCTAGTTCAGGGTAGAGCGCAAGTTATTACTGGTACTAATGGTTCAGGAAAGGGTGGTGATTTGGTTATAAACGCTACCGACAAAGTAAGACTTCAAAATAATCAAGAAAATAATCTTGCTCAAATAGTTGTAGAAGGTAAAAAAACTGGTAATGCTGGGAATTTAACTATTAATGCTGACTCTATCCGTTTGGACAAAAACGCAATTATTGATGCCAGCACTCAAAGTATTAACAAAGACCCTAGTAAAGTACAGGCAACTATTAACCTGCGTTCGCAAGATATAGTATTAAGTAACGCTAGCAAAATCAGAGCCAATGCTCAAGGTAACAATGTAATTGGCGGTAATTTAGATATTAAAACTGGTGTTTTAGCTACTCTAGAAAATAGCCAAATCACAGCTAACTCTAATGATTCTGCTGGGGGAAGGGTGCTAATTAACACAAAGAAAAATTTTATCTCCCCCGGTAGTGAAATAACAGCCATAGGGAAAACTCCTGAGTTAATAGGAGAAGTGCAAATTAAAACACCAGATATTGATACTCTTAAAGGAACAATAGTATTACCAGTAGATGTAGTTGATGGTAGTCGATTAATTAACAAAAATTTCTGTGCCCTCGCTTACGATAGTCGCTTTGTTATCACCGGACGCGGAGGTTTACCACCTTCCCCCTATGACATTCAAGAAGATTACTATACAACATGGGAAGATTGGCGAATGAACCCAGTAACCCAGAGCCAGCAAAATAGAGAGCAAAAAATTCAAGATTTATCTGGCTCAGTTCCAGCTCCAATTATCGAGGCACAAGGATGGGTAACAAATAATAAAGGGGAAGTAGAACTCGTAGCTTTTACACCTGATGTAACACCACACAACTTGCAAAATGCACCCATTGAATGTAGGTAAATAAGTTTTACTAGAAATAGAATGCTTTACAAGTAATATGACCAAAATAATTCAAAATTCAAATATCCGAAGCGGACGTTGTGCGTTCACTTCTTGGAGCGTAGCGGGTGTTAGATGTAAAGAGCTAAGAGTCGGATGTTGACTCTTGTCTCGAAAAAACAGCACAACTCCCTATTTGATAAAATGCCAAGTCTAATGTGTCCAGATGGGACACAAAATCAAGTTGATTCGCATAAAGTGTTTCAAATTTATAAAACACTATTTCCTCCCGCATCTCTTGCTTTTTCCAAATTAGCTCCAGCAGCTTGATAAAGCGTATATATGTCGTTAGCGTCTTTTGGATATTGAGCAATACCTGCACTAAAAGTGACGTAAATAGATTGAGCCTCAGAAGTTGGGAACTCAATTTTCCGCAAAATATCCAATATTTCCTTTAACCATTCCACAGCATTTTCGCGAGAAATCCCATACATTCCAACAATAAATTCAGCCCCATCCCAACGAGCAACTATATCTTCACTGCGTAATTCCTGACGTAACAAATTAGCAAATCGACGTAACATTTGGTCTCCAAATCTATGTCCGTGCTTACGATTTATTTGATTTAAATTGTCTAAAGTTACCACTGCAAGATTTAAAGGTTGTTGATATTGGGAAGCTAAATTTAAAAGTCTATCTAAATCTTGATTGGAACGACGACGATTAGGTAAACCTGTGAGCAAATCAATTTCTGATTGTTCCCTCAACAAGCGGGTTCTTTCTAAACGATTAAAAATACGGGTGATTAATTCGGGAGCAACAACTGGTTTGCTTATATAATCGTCTGCACCTGCTGCAAATACTTGTTGAATTGTCTCTGTATTTCTATCTCCAGTTAAAAACAAAATTGGTAAAGGTGCCCAACGAGAATTATCTCGTACCATTTGACATAATTCTATACCGTCAACATCAGGCATTTGCACATCCATTATCAATAAATCGGGTTCTAATTTTTCTAATTCATTCCAAAATTCAGTAGAATCATTCAAAGTTGTAACTTGCAAACCCCAAGGTTCTAATAATGTCCGTACAAGACGTAAAATTAAACGGTCATCATCTAATACCATTACCTTAGCTTCTGGTTTTTTGGGAGGTTTGAGTGTTTGGTTAACAGCTTCCAATACCTTATTAGGAGTAATAGGTTTTTGTAAAAATCCACGAACTCGACGACGAGCTATAGTTCCTCGCTTTGTTATTTTATCGTCACTAGTTAATACAAGTACGGGTATAGGGGGTATTTGCTTAGACAGTTCGTCTAAACAAAATAATGCATCCGTGGGTGTATTTACAACGGGAATATCCATTAGTACGATATCTGGACGGACTCGTGCTATAGCTTCCAATGCTTGCTGGGGTGATGGAGCAATTACAGTTTGTACTCCAAAAGCTGTAGCTTCTGTGACTAAATTTTCAGTAAATTCTCTATCTTCATCTATTATTAATAATCTTGTTTGCGATTCTATTTGAGTTTGTTTATTTTCTGCTATAATAATTTCGGAAGTTGCTTGATTTGCTAAGCTTTGAGGAGTCGCAGCTTCCACTAGTAATCGCAAATTTTGTACTTTTTCGCGTAAAGATTTATTTAAAGAATCACTTAAAAACACTTTTTGTTCTGACTGATTAGATATTTTGGGTTGTAAAAGTATTTCAATTTGACGTGCTATCTCAGCACCTTGTGGTATACCTAATATCCCTAGAGAACCAATTAATTTGTGTGCTTCCTGTTTTGCGTTTTGTAAAATATTATGTTGCGATTTTTTGGTTGCTTCTGCTGTTAACTGTTTATCTATTACTGTTTCATCTGTCGCTTTTTCTAACAGAGAAATTTGTTGTATAATCTGGGATTTTGTATCTTCCCAAAAATTTGCAGGGATTTGTCGTTGTGATGATGACTTACTAATTATTTCTTTTGAAGAAGCGGAAGTAGATTTTTGAAATGCTGGATTTAGACGGTAACCTAATCCATAAACAGTTTCAATCAAATCTGTTGCTCCCACAGCTTTTAATTTTTGTCGCAACCGTTTAATTAGCGTCCTAACCGTATCTCCACTGGGTGGCTCATCATCTAGCGACCATAATTGATTGAGGATGCTATTTTGGCTATGTATTTTTTGGGGACTTCGCATCAAAAGCTCAATCAGAGCATGTTCTTTTGCAGTCAGACTTAATACCACACTATTATATGTAACCTCACATTTACCAAGGTCTAGTCTAAGATTTCCCCACTCGATAACTGAAGATAAAGTTGTTGCTTGACGACGTAATAATGCCCTAATCCTGGCTTCCAATTCTAGTAGCGGTATGGGCTTAACAACATAATCATCAGCCCCTGCGTCCAACCCCATAATTTTATCATCACTAGTACCTCTAGCTGTTAGAAGTAGTACTAGTACTTGTAAATTTGCTTGACGGACTTTGCGACAGAAGCCTATTCCGTCAAGTTTGGGTAACATTACATCTAAAACAATTAAATCATAGTCTCCAGTTTCAGCAAATTCCCAACCTTCTTTTCCATCTGCGGCTGTGTCCACAGTATAACGATGCTCGGTTAATTTGGCTTTAACTAAATGAGAAAATAATTTATCGTCATCTACAAGTAAGATTTTCACTCTAATAAATAGTGGGGGTAAGGGGGTAAGGGGGAGTAGTAGAAAAACTCACCTCCCCAATTCTATTATTTGTTGTCGTTTACGTTTAACTCAATTTATTACCGTTTAAAGTATAATTATATGTTGGGCAATTTTTTGCGTTGCTTTAGTCTGAAAAATAGTTTTGATAATAAATAATTATATAATATTCGGCGATCGCGAGAATTTCCCTTATATGTATGAGCAGTGATAACGAAGCAGTCAAAAAGAAGGCATCTAAGAGTACGGGCAGAGGGCAGAAGGCCAGAGAAGGAAGAAGGCATTCAAAGTATACATAGAATACAGTGTGGGCGCATGTTTGTCCTTCGGACGACCTTGCGGTACGCGCAGCGTGGCGTCAGCCATGACCCACACTGATTCAAGACCACCACCGCCAATGCAGCGATTTTGCCGGGAGACCCGTCCACCGCAAGTGGCTCACCAAGCTGCGGTGTGGTCGGGGCTTGTACCCTCGTTGTTCCTTTGCAGACGGAACAGAGTGTATTACTTATTACCTTCTTGACTTATTCCTCCCTTCTGCCCTCTGCCCTCTGCCTTTCCCGGATAATGATTATCTGTAGTTATCTCTAAATTCAAGCAAAAGCTTTATGATTTACGGAACTTGCATGTTTTGAAAAAATGAGATACCCTTTACAAAGAATATAAGCAATTATTCTTAGATTAAGAGTGTTTTATACTACCAATAAAAATAATGAAGTTTAAGTCAATTGGTTGTTTGTCTAGTGGTATTGTATATTGCCTCAGTATTAACTCAGTTTTTGCACTAAGTAAAATACCTGAGCCATTAACGAATCTAACACCATCTGCTCAAATAGCACCTGTGATAATTGCCCGAAGAGTAAATCCCAATGTTCAGCGAGAGCTAAGCAGGCAACGGAATGAAGAAAGACGACTACTGGTTGAACAAAAACGATTAGAACGACAACAAAGACAAGAACAGCGCAGACAACTAATTGAACAAAAACGATTAGAACGACAACAAAGGCAAGAACAACGCAGACAACTAATTGAGCAAAAACGACTAGAACTAGAAGCTGCTCGACAGGCTGCTACTGAGCAACAACGACTGGAAGCAGAGCGTCGGCGCCAATATTTTGAAAGTTTATCTCCAGAAGAAAAGAAAATTTACATCAATGAGCAAGAAGTTAAAAAATCACGGGCTGATGGAGCTGCTGGACTCCTTCTACTGATGCTATTTGTCGCAGGTTCAATGAATAACAGCAATGATGTTCAACCTGAAAAAACATTTGACCCCTGCGAGAATATTCCTACTTTCAATCTACCACCAGGGCATCCATGTAAGTAGCGATTCGTGTCATAAATTGCATTGTAGAGACCGAATATATTCAGTCTCTACATTCATTGTGGGTATTATGGGTAAGTTTACTTTCTTGGGTGAATAGCTGAAAAATTGCATACCTCCAGATAGCTGAGAAATATACATAATAAGCGGGGGGTAGCAAATGAGTATAAAGAATAAACTTACGATTGTTTTTGCATTTCTTAAGTTGACATTAAAATTCTCTTGCTTCACCACCATAAGTAAAACATTTGTACACTCAAGTTAATATTTGGCTTAAGCGTTAGCAAATGTAGTTCTTGACTATACAATCAGCAGTTTTGACTACAAATCCGGTTCGTATTTACGCTGTATCCCTCGCTCATCCCGTCACGCAATAACCAAATCATGTTTGCGGTCGAGCTTGGCGAAAGCTTGAACTTCAGGAGAAAGATTCAGCAACTTGCTGATAATTTTGCGCTCAAAACCTCCTTTATGGCTTTGCACTGCAAGGTTAGGGATAAATACAACGCTGGACTGACACCATATTTTTTTGACGCATCAATAGTTGGATAAGAGGTGAGCTTGCTAACGTCTGGTAAATTATTGGGGATTCATTCTAAACTGCCTTGATAAAAACAGCCCCCTTCTCAATTTTAGAAGCATAACCTTTAAGTGGTTCTGTTGCGGGACCTTCTAAAACTTTGCCATCTAATGCAAATTCCGACCCGTGACAACCGCACTCAAATTTATTGACTTTATTGTTCCACCCCACGATGCAACCTGAATGAGTACAGGTTGGGTTAACGGCTGTAAGTGTTTTACTTGCTGATGTCCCCACCACCAAAACTGCACCAGCAGGTGATTTTTCTAAGAGTAACTGACCTTTTTTATCTAATTCTGCCACTGTGCCCACCTGTTGCCAATCTTTAGGTGCGGTAGTTGTAGTTTTTTCGGTTTTTCCGGTGGTTTCGGTTTTTTCGGAACTGCAAGCAGCAAGAGCTACAGGGAGAAAGGCTGCTATTCCTGCTACACCAAATAAGCTGATAAGCTCACGTCGCTTCATAAGAATTTACAAAATTTTTGTTATTTGAATTGAGTCTTTGATTTTATCTTATATCGATGACACAAAGAGAGTAGTCTTATTAAAATTTGCAGATGCACCTCTAAAATGCATAAGTTAATTTTTCTGGCGCCTATATGTATTTAGTGAGAGTTCAAAACAGTATTCCTTGTAAAATGATAAAAGCCTGATATCGCGACTTCTTACTTAATCCTTCTTCTTTTTTCTTTCATTTACGGGGTTTTGCATGGCTAAAAAAGTGCGTCCACTTTGTAGTAAACTTAGAGTTTTGCTTCTGGGAGTTTTGAGTTTAATTATCAGCTTAGGAGTTCATATATTACCGACTTACCCAGGATTAGCAACGATTCTAGCAAATTCCCCCAACTCCCCACTCCCAACTCCCGACTCCCAACTCCCTACTGACCCGCTACAGCAAGGTAAAGCATTATATCAAACAGGAAAATTTACTGATGCAGTACAAAGCTTAACACAGGCAGTACAGATTTACGAGTCCCAGGGAAATCCCTTAAATCAAGCAATTGCATTAAATTACCTTTCATTGGCTGAGCAGAAACTGGGAAAGTGGGATAAAGCAACAAGTGCAATTTCTAATGCTCTCAAGCTATTAAATCAGTCAAAACAAAATAATCATGATGCAAAACGTATTTGGGCATTGACTTATAATACACAGGGTAGCCTGCAATTAGCGCAAGGGAAAGCAGATGTTGCTGTGGAATCATGGGAAAAAGCGGCAGATATATATGCACAAATAGGAGATAAAGCTGGTAGGGTAGGTGCTTTAATTAATCAAACTATGGCTTTACAATCCTTAGGGCTTTACGGTCGGACAAAAAAAATATCTCAAGAGGTTAAAAAAAGTATCGATACCCAAGAAGATTTGCTGTTAAAGGTTGTAGGATTTAGAAGTTTAGGCAATGCTTTGCGGGTAAGTGGTAATTTAAAAGAGTCTCAAGAGCTACTTGAAAAAAGTTTAGCTGTAGCAAATAAATTACAATCTCCTCAGGAAGAAAGTGCGACCTTACTTAGTTTAGGTAATACAGCTTTAGCTTTGGGAAACAGAATTATTCCACAAGATACCACAAGCCAAGATAACAAGGTTCAAGAGTATTTTCAGCCTTCACGCTGCGTCAAAAAAACGATTACAGAACAAGCAAAAATTTACTATAATAAAGCTGGGGAATATTACCAAAAAAGTGCCAGTAAATCAACATCCAAAACCATAACATTGCAAGCAAAGCTCAATTACCTGCGAGTATTAGGAGAGTTACAGGAAACACCTTCAAAAGAAGAATTAAATACAATCGAGTCAATCCTAGCAACTTTAAATCCAAGTCGTGCTGTTATTTACGCTAAGGTGAATTTTGCTCACAGTTTATCTTGCTTAGAAACAAGAGAAAAAAACTCCGAGTTACTCACTAAAACAAATACACAAGTAGTAGATAACCAAGAAAAAGTTAAAAATTTATTAAACACCGCTGTACAACAAGCTAAAGAGCTTAAAGATACCAGAGCAGAATCTTTTGCTTTAGGCAGTTTAGGACAAATGTATGAAGAAAGCAAACAATGGTCAACAGCGAGAAAATATACAGAAGCAGCTTTAAATCTTGCTCAAATAATGAACGCAGCAGATATTGCTTATCAATGGGAATGGCAATTAGGACGCTTGCTACTTGCAGAGGGAGATATAAAGAGTGCAATAGCTTCTTATACTGTTGCTACAGAAAATCTTAAGTCATTACGTACTGATTTAGTAGGTTTGAATTCTGATATTCAATTTGACTTTCGGGATGAAGTAGAACCAGTATATCGACAATTAGTTACTTTACTTTTAAAATCCGAAAAGCCAACAGCAAAAAATTTAAAATCTGCTCGTAATGTATTGGAAGCATTACAGCTAGCTGAGTTAGATAACTTTTTTCGAGATGCATGTTCTACCGTGCAAGCGACGCAAATTGACGAAGTAGTTGATAATGCAAATCCGGCAACAGCGGTAATTTATCCAATTATTTTACCAGACAGTGTAGAGTTAATAGTTAAATTACCACGGGAAAAAGAACTCCACCATTACAGAACTAAAGCAGCAAAAATCGAAGTAGAAAAAACTTTAGACAATTTGCTAGTGAATTTAAAAAGGCGTTATACATTTCGCGAGGTAGAAAAATATTCCCAAGAAGTATATAACTGGGTAATTAGACCAGTTGAAGCTGATTTGCAAAAAAGTAAAGTTAAGACTTTGGTTTTTGTATTAGATGGTTCTTTAAGAAATATTCCAATGGCTGCTTTATATGATGGCAAAGAGTATATTATAGACAAATATAGCCTTGCAGTATCACCAGGGTTACAGCTAATAGAACCGAGACAAGAAGACAGAAAATTTATAGCATTAACCGCTGGCTTAACGAAAGCACGTCAAGGCTTTAGCGCTTTACCCAATGTTGCCACAGAATTGCAGTCAATTCAATCTATTGTCAATTCCAAAAAACTTATTGACCAAGCTTTTACTAATAGCAGCATCAAAAATAGTGTGAACTCAGTTCCATTTCCAGTAGTGCATCTAGCAACTCATGGTAAATTTAGTTCTCAATTTGATAACACGTTTATATTAGCTTGGGATGATAAAATTAACGTTAAAGAACTAGAAGAATTATTAAAAACTAGAGAACAAGTAGTAGGACGAGAATCCCGTGTGCCTAAGCCAATTGAATTACTTGTCCTCAGCGCTTGTGAAACAGCAACAGGAGACAGAAGAGCAGCTTTAGGATTAGCAGGAGTAGCTGTGCGTTCGGGAGCACGTAGTACTTTGGCTTCGCTATGGCAAGTGGATGATAAATCGACCGCAACATTAATGAGTGAATTCTACCGTCAGTTAACAAATGATTCATCTATTACTAAATCTGAGGCTTTGCGTCGCGCTCAAAGTTACGTTTTACATAAATATAAAGAACATCCTTTTTATTGGTCTGCATATGTTTTAGTGGGAAATTGGCTTTAGAGTTG
Organism: Scytonematopsis contorta HA4267-MV1; assembly: GCA_019359035.1. Taxonomy (GTDB): domain Bacteria; phylum Cyanobacteriota; class Cyanobacteriia; order Cyanobacteriales; family Nostocaceae; genus Scytonematopsis; species Scytonematopsis contorta. The sequence continues at coordinate 76,189 of JAHHIC010000073.1, forward strand.
ACGGTTGACGGTTGACGGTTGACGGTTGACGGTTGACGGTTGACGGTTGATGGTTGTTGCTTTGGTGTTAACTAATTACCGTTAAAACAACATCTATCTTGTGGCTGACATATTATGTATATTGAAATAAAAAAGTGAGGTAATTTTACTTTTGTAGATATAGTATATAAACTTAAAGAAAGGAGAAAGGAAAAGGATTCAGTTGATAAAGAGAGATTTACTACTAATTATCAACTATCTAAGTCTCTCATTCTGTTTGTATGATAATCAGGTTAGGTGATAAGTTAGAAATGGCAAAATTCACCTGATGTTTATTTGCATGGTGTAACTGTGGCACAGTCTGATTTTGTGTACCATCAGCCACCAGCTATTTAATAGTAGGAAATGAGTAAAATACATAATCGCCAAACTCAGATATTTATTTCATTTCCAAAATTTCAAAAAAAAGTACTGGAGAACAACAATGTCCTTGAATCTCAATAATTCCCTGGAAGATATTAACTCATCTTATATGAGTGACTTAACTGAACAAGAGCTATCCATAATATTTGGTGGTGAAACGGTTGTTACAGTTATAGAAAACGGTGTAAGCAAAACTTATTCTGACCCAAATGCTACAGGTTTTGTAAGTAGTAGCAGTAAAAGATGGGTGGATGGCAAACTTGTCGAATCTTCGCAAGACAGTGGTTTTTTGTATCCAGACCAAACTATTAACTTAGGATTCTAATAGCAGTAAAGAACCCCATCTCCAAGGGTAACTCCCCGTAAACGAGACTATCTTGTACACACAAATCTCCCCACCTTCTAGGGTGAGGGAGATATCTATGCATCTTGCTCAAACAAAAATTGAAATATAGTTTTTACAACTTCATCACGTTCTTTTTTGATACAGCTTTTTTCCGGACTATATTGAGATTCTTCTAGTTTTTCTGTCATATATTTCTTAACATCATCGAAAGCTTTGTTAAAGTGACCATTAAATTTATCCTGCTGACTATTATAATCAGGTTGGTTTGTAGAATTTTGGAGATTAAGATGACTATGAAATGTATTCATTAATGCTTTTATATCCTTTTTTAAATCCTCTTTACTAGGACAATCATTATTATTATCATTATAAAAAATTAGCAAATATTTGCATACACCAGCAAAAATTTTTCCAAAATCAGCTATTTCTGTAACCCTATGAAGATAGATATCTCTGATATAGCTAATTTCTTTTTGATACAAATCCGAAAATTCTTTATAGTATTTCTCCCAAGGTGTATTATTAGTTTTGTTTTTATCATTATTGAAGAATCTTCTTTCCAGACGAAGATTTTCTTTAGATTCACCAGCCAAATGGGTATATACACAGCTATCTTCGGCAGTTACCCAAGCATAGGTAAACATCCTAGATGCTAATTCAATATCAGCAAAAAAATCTTGCTCACTATTACCTCCAGCATTACATAAAGTATCTAAGCCTCTTGCAAATAGAATTATCGATGCATAGGTTCCAAATAGATAAATTGCAGGTGTGTGAGCAGCATAAAAGTATTTTAATTTCTCAGGTCTAACATAAAGAGCAGCCATATCCAGAAAAATAAATTCTTCATCAGATTTTTCTTTTTGGATTTTTTCTTTTAAAAATGTTCTAAAATAAAATGGTTTTTTATCATCTTGAAGAATTTCTATGATAGATGGAATACCTGGAATAAAGTATCTTCCATACTTAGGAACTCCTATCTCTTTTTCTGCCGAATTTCCAGTGACTAACCCACTTTTTTCTTTAATTTTTTGGTAAGAATCATTTCCAACATCTGAATAGCAAATAAGTGCGTGTTCAATAAGTCTACTTGCCCAATCTAAACATTCGGAACGAGAAAATTCAGGTTGTGGTTGTTTTGCAATAAAAGCAGTGACTATATAAGTAATTGCTTGATAAGCAGAGTAGTAAGAATATAATTCAAAGTCTCCATCCATCGCTGCGAATATTCTAGCTTTTTCAAATAAACATAATTGTTTAATGTGTCTTTCTTTAATATCTTTAACAGATTCTTGTTCCTGATTAATAATATAAAAAAGGTTAAGCTTCCCTCGATAAAATAATATACGAGCATGTAAATTGAAAAAAGGCGAAAAATTAGATTGTGTTTGCTCATTAATAGCTTCGTATTTTTTTAACCGTTCGAGTAAGAATTTTTCTGCTTTATCCAGATGTTCCAGTGCCAACCGCACTAATTTAGGATGACTCATATTTTGATGCGGATTTTCTTTTCTATATTCATCAAGGTCAACAATTGAGTAGTATTTTGCGCGGCAAATTTCAAATGTAATCCGAATTGTACTATTAAAAATAGCTTCTGATTCTTCATGAAAATCTATAAAAGATACAATCTTTTTAATTAAAATACCCGCGCTTTTATATAAGCCTTCTGTTAAATATACGTCAATAAGTTCTAAATATGCCTCACAGGTTACATCACTCCATTTTTGGAAATTTTCATATTCTATTTCTGCTTCTAAAATTGATACAGGTCGGTTTGAATCGCCTGATAATACCTCATGAAAAATAGTTTCTTCTAAATGACTTTGCATAGCAAAAAATGAGAAAGGGTAAGATTTAAGATAAGATAATGCCTTTCTCAACTGATTTTCTCGCTCGGCTCTGTTACAAAATTGAGTTACGTAAGTAGTAGTATCCGTGCCAATTTTTGTAATTGCTCTAAGTCTTGAAAATAAAGATGATTTTGCCGCACATTCAAGTAAATCGCATCCACAATAATTACCATAGAAAGCTTGTTGGTCGGAACATACTTGGTCGTAAGTTTTTCCCTGTTTATAAGCTTTTTCTACATATTTTTTCTTACATAGGGTTGTTAAGGTGTGATAAGCTAAGGGATTGGCAGTACTCTGTTGTATAACTGCGGAAGTTACAAATATGACATCGTGAGCAATTGGAAAATAATCTTTCAAACACGGTATATCCCTCAATAAAGATAAATTGACTAGCTTTGTCAAATGATGGACTTTACCACCTGTGCCTGAACTTTCAAGAGAAAATGTAAGTCTTTGTCCAGAGAGCTTACCTTCATGTACTTTAAAATTTGCATGAGTTGGGAATAAAACTTTATATTTACTTTTAAAATTTGCCGATAATTTTACTTGAAAATGTAGAGACACTGTATAAGCATGTTGCCTTTCAATACCGCTATCCCATTCTTGCAAACAGGGAAGCGAGGAATTTAAAACACCATTTTCTTGCTCTTCATCTTTTACAAATAATGGCAGAGGTCTAGATTTTTTAATTTCATAGTAGTTCAAATAAATAGGTATTTTTTTATTCAATAGCTCATTTTCAACTACTATTTGAACCATCAATTGAATTAACGCATCATTTAGTACATCCTGTTTATTAAAACTGATAAGCCCGCAATCTGCTTCAATTTTTCTCTTTTCAGATTTCACGGTTGAGACAAATTCTGCAACTAATTCATCCGTGCTATCAACTTTATGCTCTTTTAAAATCTCTTTGACAAGCTTTTCTATATTCTTATCAAAATTATTTAAGTCATTTTTGAAAGAATCTTCTGACGCTGTTTCTAAATACGGGTAATAACTTCTGGACTTGGCAAGTAGTCTCTCATAAAAGCTTAATAAATCAATCTTTTGATAGTTGCTATTATTGCCTAATTCGATTATTTTGGTAATTTCTTGTATTATAGCATTACAAATACCTGGTTTGAAGCCTAATCTGGCTCTCTCTTCTGGAGCTAACTCAATAAAGCTTTGAACTATTCTCAGAATATCTTCTTGAGTCAGAGGCTTTTTAGATTTTTCTCTCTCTGCCAAGCTTCCTAAGATTTCTACTAGTTCGGCTAGTGCTAAAGGGACAAGTTGCGATTTTGCCAATTCTTTATTCGCTATCTGACCTCGGTCATCACTAGGAGGCTTAGTGCCGTAGATAGCTCCGATTATTCTTGATACCTTTCCGCGATTAAGTCCCCATTGCGAAGCCACGCTACTCTCTTTGTAGTCAATTTCTCCATCTTCTTTCAAACTAAAATCGTCTGTATATCCTTCAAGCAACTCTCGACAAACCCGCTCAGTTCGTTCTCTTTCTCTCTCTAACGCTTTATCCCCAATATTACTAACAGACTGTTGTGGTTCTAGGTGATTTTTTTTTGGTCGTCCACGACGCTTAGCAAGTTTTCCTTCTTTATCTATTGTCATATCAGCTATCCTGTTACTTTTTGTAAAAATTGACATTGGAGTACTAAGCCTTATCAACCTTAATCTGCTTAAACACGGGTAGTCAGATTGTTGGTTTTTATCGCGCTAAAGCTACTGTTTTTTCCGCTTACTCATAAACAAATAATTACTGAGGAAAGTCCACTATTTAGCCTTAATCGAATCTTACAAGTATCTAATAAAACACAGATTTGGTTAATAAGTATTTTTAGATACAGTGATTTACAATTATTGGCAAGCCTTATAACGCTATTTAAAGTATAGCTTTAATTGAATCTATATAAATTTATTGCTTTTGCATGAACAAATAATTAAAACGGTTTAGCTCAAATTGAAATCAAAAGTCTAGTACACTACGAAGTTTTGGTAATTAACGTAAAAATAAGGGTTCCAAATTTTACGTAAATGCGTAACGTGACTGGTAGATAAAAAAAAGACTGAAGCGTGAAACCCTTGTAAAGACGTTATATTTCAAGTCATTTAACTGATTTGTATTACGTAGTCCGTTGCGCTTCCCTATGAAAAAACTTTGCGGTTTAATAAAACTTTACAAAACTTAACAATAGCTTTCTAAAACTGGAAAAAAATATGTTAAAAGTACAACTAAGTGTAAGTCTAATCATGTGTTAAATACCCAGTAAAATGAGAAATACTTAGTCAACAATAAAGTTTTTTCTGAGCTTTGCGACGTATGATATTTGACGATTATATGGACACTGGGTTTAAGTATCTGATGCCCACATTTGCCCGTTGCGCTCTTAGCATCATAAATTTGATATATTTACATAAACATTAATTTTGCTCACATATGTTAAATTTAAAAGTAAAGGAATAAATATTATGATTTATTCCCTGAAAATCCTTAAAACTACTGAGAAATAAACATTTGTGGAGATAACATGATAAAATTGTTCTGTTCTCGTTACCCACCGAGTACCATTATCATAATTAATAACCCAAGGCTGATTTGCGGGCAGCATTGGGTTAAGACGAGTTTACACTACCAGTAATTTGTGGTCGGTGGTAGCAGATTTTAATCATTACTAAGATTATGATATCTAAAAATCTTGAAAATCCATCGGCCGGAAGTGGTATTACTGTCCTTTTTAGCTACAAACAATATTACACTACTGCCTAACTAAGATTAATACCTAGACCTTCTAAATCGAAGTTACTTCGACTGACGAAAAACTAGATAATACGAGGAGCGAAGATTCGACAGTTGAAGAAATAGCTAAATGAATGGTGGGGATTAAGTCTTTAGTTTTTGTTTGACCCATTAATTTTTGTGCTGTTTCCTCGTGGCTAAAATAACCATCAGCTTAATACCGCTTCCAAGTCTGTTAAAGACCTAACCACCTTCCCCGGAAGCGAAGGGAAAATTCCAGAGATTTTAGATAAATGCACCACATTCTTTTTACCTCACGATAAACCTAAGGTTTTCTCGTAGGGTAGCTGCATTTGTCATAAATCTGAAACTTTAGTCTTAAAAGAGCAACCCAGTAGTAATTAGCGGTTACTGCTGGGTGCATCTGAAACTCACATTTACTAACACTGATTAGTAGTCAGTGTTGGCAAAGTTTGTCATGAATAACAAGTATTCAATACCATGATACCCAACAATAGCGAAAAATTTCAGCCAACTGGGACTCATATTGTTATCCCAGCCACAAACGATGTTCCAGTTTCCTTAGTTAAGCCAACACCAACAATCTACGATTACCTGACATTACTTCCAGTGTTAATTACGGCTTTAACACCCTTGATACTGGAGTTCAAGAAAAAAAAAGATGCAGATAAGGAGGATGATATTTAATTCACATAACTCAGTACTGCTAGGTTAACGAATGTGGAGACTGAATTAATTCGGTCTCTACCTTATATTTTGCCCTAACAGTCAACTAATCCATTTTACCATCACACAAATCCATATCATCACCTTTAGTAGCAAGAAGAAAATTATTTGCAGATTCACAAGCACGCTTCAACAAATTTTTTCTATTTAATAAATCTAAATCCCATAGAATTACTTTTTTATCCTCACCAGCAGAAGCTATATATTTACCATCGTGACTAAATCCTACAGTTAGTATTGGTGCTGAATGTCCTTTAAAAGTGGTAATTTCTGTTTGTTTTTTCACATCCCAAACTTTAATAGTATTATCAGCAGAAACAGAAACTAACAATTGACCATCATGATTAAAGCTAACATCGCGTACTTCATCTTTATGTCCTGAAAGAGTAGTAATAATTTTTTGTTTTTGTATATTCCAAAGTTTAATTGTCTTATCAGCGCTAGCAGAAGCGAGAATTTTTCCATCAGGGCTAATACTAATTTTATAGACTGAGAATTCATGTTCTGAAAGCTTACCAATGTTTGTACCATCTGTAACTCTCCACAGCATAATTTTCTTATCAAGAGTAGTAGCGATAGTTTTACCGTCTGGAGTAAATGTACTACTATATCCTTTAATTTTGTTCGGCAGTTTAATTTCCTGATAGTTATCCAAACTCCATAATTTGACATTACTAGATTCATCTGCTGATGCTATTATTTGACTATTAGGATGAAAGGTTATATCAAAAAGATTTGAAGAAAAATCCCCAATTGTTTGAATTAAATCACCAGACTTACTCCATATTTTTACTTTTCTATCAACACCCGCAGAAGCCAATATTTTACCATTGGGACTAAAAATAACATTATTAATTGGTGCATCATGTCCTGTCAATACTTTCATGGCTTCATTATTTAAATCCCAAAGAATAATATTATTATCATCACTAGCAGTTGCAAGAACTTTATCTTCAGGACTAAAGCTGAGACTATTTATTTTATCTTTATGGGCTGTAAGTATTTTAATTTTTATTCCTTGTGTAATTTTACCAACCCATTTTTCTTGCCTTAAGTCAAGAGTAAGTAAATTAGAATTTTGAGAAATAGAGTTTTCTGTTTTATTTCCTATATTATCACTTGGGAAAAAGGCTGGTATACTAGCTTTTGTCTGAGTATAGCTAATTGTTTTAGATGTATTTAAATTCCAAAGTCGAACACTTCTGTCTGCACTTGCAGAAGCTAGAGTTTTATCGTCTGGACTAAATCTGACACTAAAAACATCTTTGCTATGTCCTCTAAGAGTTTCAATTTCTTTAATATCCTTGAGGTTATTTAAACTCCAAAGTTTAATAAGGTTATCAGCACCAGCAGAAGCTAAGGTTTTATCATCGCTACTAAAAGTGACGCTATAAACTTTGTTTTCATGTCCTGATAAGCTTGCAATTTCTTTACCGTCTGCAACCCTCCAAATTTTTACTTTACTATCAAAACCTGCTGAAGCTAGTAATTGTCCATTGTGACTGAAACGAATACCAATAACATTTTTATCATGTCCTGTTAAAGTTTTTAATAATTTCCCATTTAAATCCCATAAGCGTATTTTTGCATCTCCACAACTAGCAGCTATGATTTTACCATTAGGATGAAAACTGATAACATTAGGTTTTTCGGAGGGGACAGGAAATGTATTAATTAATTTACCATCGGGTATACTCCAAAGTTTTATTGTTTTATCCCAGCTTGCAGAAGCCAACATTTTACCATCTGGACTAAAGCTGACACTGTAAACCTTATCTGTGTGACCTTCTAAAGTTTTAAAGTTATTATATTTACCTTTATCAAAATCTAAATTCCAAAGTTTGATTGTCGTATCCCAACTAGCTGAAGCCAAAATCTTTCCATCTTTGCTAAAATCTAAATTATTTACCCGACTTTTATGTCCAAAAAGGGTTGTAATCAGTTCACCTTTCTTGTTCCAAATAATAATAGCAGGAGCATCGCCAGATGATGCTATCATATTGCCATCAGGACTAAATCTGACACTACGTACTTGTGATTTATGTCCTTGTAGACGGTTACTTTCTTTTGTGGAATATACTGCTTGCTGTAGCGCACTCATCACTTGACTTTTAGTACTGTCTTGCAACCAGAAGCCTGATTGAACCCTGGTTTCTGCTTTAATACCATCGACTAATGAATCTAATTGATAATTCCCGGCTAATAGCGCTTCACTTGATAAAGCTAAACCTTTTATTTCGGCTTCTTCTCTTTGGTTTGATTGGAAGACAGCCAAACTAATAGCAATAAATAATCCTAATAGAAAAAAGCCTTGTACAGTTGCAATATCAGATTCTTTTTTCCGGATACTCTTTTGTACAAATTCTGTTTCTACTGTATTTAACCAATTATTATCGCTGGATTTAAATACATCATTTAAAACATTTAAATAAGGGTCATTATTCCACAAGAATTTTTTCTCTTTCTTAGTTTTCCACTCTATCGCTGCGGGTGTTAAACGTCGTTGCAATCTGAGATTTTTCTCGACGGTCAACCAATCACGTAACTTTTGCCATCCTCGTACTAAGGCATCATGAGCAGGTTCAACAAAAGCATTTTCTTGGCTATCTGTACCGTTAACTAATAGCCTTGCATCCAAAAATCGCTCGATTACGTCTTTCACTAATTTTTGGGTTTTCGCTGGGTACTCTAATTCCGATAATGGCACTCTTCGTCGCGCAAGTTCCCCACCCAACGCAACCATCCGCAGCATGATGTATTTAATAACTTGTTCGTAAGCAGGGTTTTTTTCTTTGAGAGTATTATATACCTCGTCTGCTCGTGCTGTCAAAGATTGAATTACGCTACCAACTGCTTGATAATCTTCTTTAGTAATCGCTCGGTCAATTGTACGTCCTTCAATACTCGCTTGTCGCTGTCGTCTTAAATATTTTAAATATAATTCACTCAAAGCAAAGGATAATAAAGGTAACGCACCGGGCATTCCCGCAACTTCATCAATTAATTCCTCCACCATCTCATGAGGTTCAAAATACATTACCCTAGTTTCGACAGGTTTTTCAATTGCTTCTCGCAACTCATTACGTGTCATTGCTGGCACAATAAATCGTCCAATTTGCCAGTTATTTCTAAAATCAGTTTTCCCCCACTTCATTGCAGCAGGAATAAATTTTAAACCTGCTTCTCTCAACTGCGCTTCAAAATCACTACGTAACGCTAAAACCACCTTTAATATAAACCAATGGTCGTTAACAGCCTGTGCTAAACATTCAAAAAACGCCGAGCGCTGTTTTTCATCTCGACAAAGAGTAATAATTTCTTCACTTTGGTCAATAAATAATAGTATTTTAGTATCAGGATGTTGGGTAGCCCAAGCGGAAATACTTTTAGAAAAACTATCCTGAGTTTGAGAATAAACGGGATTTAGACCCTGACTGGTTAGCGCATTATTTAAAGCCCGAAATGGTAATTCACCAGGACGAATACATGGCAAAATAAACCATTTATCAGCGGTAGATTTTATTGTAGCTTTTTTTAACTTAGGAATTAATCCAGCTTTCATCAAACTAGATTTACCAGAACCGGAAGCTCCTAACACTACAGTAAAAGGATTTTTTTGGACTGCTTCATGTAATCTACTTAAAAGTGCATCGCGACCAAAAAATAAATCTTCATGTTCTTCTTCAAATGATTGTAACCCCCGATAAGGGTTTTTCGACTCATCCAACTCCGGTGCAGGTGGTAAATTGAGTGGATGGTCAGGATTAAGAAAAATATACTCCCCTTTATTATGTTTACTTAGCGACCAAATACCAGGAGTTTGTCGTTGGCTATATTCCTCAGTTCCTGTTTCGACTTTATCGCGCAAATACATATATAATTCAGTTGCAGTAATCACCCCATCCCCTCTATGTTTACCCTCTTCAAGAGGGGGATAAGCGTCAGCGTCACCTTCGAGAGCATCAAATAACGCAGCAGCGAAAGGAGAGTGACTACCAACAGTTCCGCGTTCTGAGTTAATAGAGAAAGCGTCCAAAGCTTTTTGGTCAGAAGCAGCACTAGTAATAACTTGCCATGCGGGGTCTGCAATAAAACGATTGTAACGCTCTTGGTGGATAACTTCTGGAGGTGCTAGTAAATCTCTTGTGCTTGACCAGCGAAACGCACCCGCAAAACAACAATCAAGGATAGCTAAAAAATGACGACAGGGTAATTTATTTAAACTTTCCTGCAACCGGGTCATGGGAAGATAAGTTTTAGTATCTCCCAAGACTGCATCTTGGGGAATTAAATAACCTTGGGGTCCATCTTCACCGTTGAGTGCAATACCGTGACCTGCAAAATAAAAGATGAGACGGTCTTCTGATGTTACTTGTTGAGAGAGAGTATCTTCTAAAAGTTTAATTAGGTTACTTAAAGTAGCTAATTCGTCTAAACAAACCCAGACTTGATAATTATGCTTTTCTCGGAGAATTTCTACTAGTCTTTTAGCATCGTTTGTCGCGCTGTGAAGCTGGGAAATACCGTTTCTATATTCGTTTATACCAATAATAAACGCGAGGTTGCGATTAAAGTCAGACATAAATTTATATGATTTTTGTGATTTGAGTTAGGCAATTCAGTATTCATAGTAGATAAACCCATTTTTTTATATGTTTTAGTAAGCAATCATTATACTATAGCAATCCTAAATCATTTGTGTTCGCGTAGCGTGCCGTTCACCGAAGGTGTGCCGATGCTATATAGAATCATCAAAATTTCATACTAAATTTTATTTTTGCACAGATTTATATTTTATTTACGAGAACACTATTTTCCTTATTTTACCCTATTTTTCCTTAACCAAGCAGTATTGGGACGTGTCTAATCATTACGAGATATTATCAGACCGAAAAATAGTTAACCTCATCTTCTCACAAGAGCGAAAAATAATGACTTTCATGTTCGAGTCAAAAAGATACTATCAGAGAAGAAAGAGTTAAGCCAAAAGCTTAGCTGCAACCAAATCTGATGAGAACAGGCTACATCATCAGATACTTTGTCCACAGTAGCCCAATCAAAAGGAGATTAATCATGGCAACTTACACAGTCAAGTCCGGTGATGACCTATCGAAAATTGCACTAGCTGTCTATGGTGACGGTTCTGATGCCAATGGTCGAAAGATATATGAAGCAAACAAAGCGCTAATTGGCCCTGATATGAATTTGCTGCATCCTGGACAAGTTTTGCAAATTCCCTAGTACAGCTTGGCGGAAATACAACCACCATTGCGAGCCTTAATAAAGCCCCTTATTTTCAGCCTTTGAAAAGGGTAGGTGTATTTAAGCGCCACGGTACTAGATAGCCTTGGATTCCACTATCCAAGGCTACATAGGTAGTAGCTATACTGCACAAGTGCCTAGCGAATCGAATTCGCAGCTATACTAATTGAGTCCACGCATGTGAACTCAATTAGAAATTTAGCTTCTGAGTGAGCGAAGGCATATCTGTATAGCTGCGGTTTCTAACCGCCAGAGTACAAGATTCATGCAGGAAATATAGTTAGCTACAATCATCGGCAACAAGATTGACATCTTTGTTGATACTGTTCAAGATGCGATTGAGCTAGGTGTAAAGTCAGTCACAGCAATTTTGTAGTTTATTTTTAGGAGTTGAATTTATGTTTTGTACATCCGGTGAGTCATACACTGTTAAAGCAGGAGATACGCTGTATGGGATTGCTCAACAACATTTAGGGGACGGTAAGCGTTGGAGGGAAATCCAGAAAGCAGATGGTACGCTTGTTACAGACGCAGATGCGACAACGTTACAACCAGGGCAGGAACTCTGTATTCCTAATGGGTCTGGTTCATCGCCTAGTCCATCGCCTAGCCCATCGCCTGGGGGTATGGCAGAAGAAATCCTCAATGCTCACAATCGCTATCGCGCAGAAGTCGGTGTTCCACCTCTCACTTGGTCTGATACTTTGGCAAGTCATGCTCAAGACTGGGCAAATAATCTTGCTGCTAATCAGTCATTTGAACATAGTAAAGGAAGCGGGCAAGGAGAAAATCTTTGGAAGGGTACATCAGGTCATTTTAGCTATACCCGAATGGTTGAGAGCTGGGGAAATGAAAAACAGTATTTTGTGATGGGGCCAAGTCCAAATTTTAGTACAACTGGCAATTTTAATGATGTCGGTCATTATACTCAAATCGTTTGGCGAAATACGACTGAAGTAGGATGCGCTGTTGCTGAAGGAGCCGATGGACAGACAACACTCGTCTGTCGTTACATGTCTCCAGGAAATATGAGAGGAGAACGACCCTTCTAACAAAATAATTCCTCCTGTGATACTCCTACACCAATTGCAAGCAATGCGTTGTAGGCAATGGAAGTCCTGTTAAGGATATCAATAACTTCCTTCCCTTCGAGAAAAGGAGCCTTTCTTGTATGCCGTCCGGGCTTTACGGCACGCAATACTTGGAACCTACATTCCGCACCCAAACTGTCACAGAAGTGTTTTTACTGACTATTTTCTCTATATGAAGAGTAAAAAAACACTGACGTTGCCTGTATAGTCACATTATTTACCTATCTCAGATGATATTTTA
>JAHHIC010000074.1 GCA_019359035.1 Scytonematopsis contorta HA4267-MV1
GATTGACGGCGTTAAAGCTAGAGGAGAAAAAGCTAACTACAGTACGCAACGTGTCAAATTTGACTCTAACCGTTCAGGTTAACTTTTCGTTACATAGTTATAAATTTTCCCGCCCACCTACTTAGATTATTAAGTTTAGGTTTAACCTATACAATTAGAAGCTGCTGTAACATATGATGCTTTTCTAAGGTAGAGACGCGATTTATCGCGTCTATGAATGTGAATTCGCAATTGTGTAGAGACGCGATTTATCGCGTCTGTTAATTCCTAATTGGGTAGAGACGCGATTTATCGCCTCTGTTAATTCGCAATTGTGTAGAGACGCGATTTATCGCGTCTGTTAATTCCTAATTGGGTAAAGACGCGATAAATCGCGTCTGTTAATTCGCAATTGTGTAGAGACGCGATTTATCGCGTCTGTTAATTCCTAATTGGGTAAAGACGCGATAAATCGCGTCTCTACATAGTGGGAATGTATTTATATAATGAAAGGTTTTTTGGGTAGATTAAATTCGGAAAATGAAGCATAACAGATGTAGATACTATTAGTTTTGCTTGTTATCTCAAGTAAAATAAGTCAAAATCAAGCTGTAATTCCCCAGGGAATCGCCCAATATTTAGCTATGAACCAGGAATCTTACAACCTAGGATTAGAGAAATTAAAGCAAAAGGATTATGCGGGAGCAATTGAGGAATTTAGCCGAGAAATAGAGATAAATCCTTATTTTGCAGAAGCTTATTTGCAACGTGGTTTAACATACTTTGAATCGGGAGCGACTTTAAAGGCAGTTTCTGACTACACTGAAGCCTTAAAGTTAGATTCTCAAAATGTGAAAGCATATTATAGTCGAGCATTTGCGCGATTAACATTAAAAAATTACCCCGGAGCGCTAGCAGATGTAGATAAAGTTATTTTATTTCAACCTAAATCTGCTGCTGGTTATAATTTACGGGGAACCATACAGCGCAAACAAGCAAATATTCATCAGGCAATTGCAAATTTTAAAAAAGCAGCAGAATTATATCTAGAAAACAAGGACAAAGAAAATTGTCAGCTTTGTTTGGAAGAAATTCAAAAGCTACAACCAAAACCACTACCAGTGCCCAGTAAACCAGCTATTCCCACAGGTTCAAACATTAAATCAGAACAAGATTATTTTATTCAATTATTAGAACAAGCCGAAAACGGAAATACTCGTGAGGCAATTGAAAGTTTAAACTGGGTGTTGCAAGTAGACCCTCAAGATGGTGTTGCATACTGCTGTCGTGGAGTTGTACGCAGCAAGCAAGGAAATTACAAGGATGCTATTTCTGATTTTAATCAAGCGCTACGATTGAATTTTCAAAACCCTATTGTTTATCGTAACCGAGGTAAAGCACGCTTGCAAATTGGAGATGGTCAGGGAGCAATAGCTGACTTTAACCAAGCGCTACAAATACAACCCCAAGATGCTTTACTCTATATTGCTAGGGGAAATGCTTATCGAGAAATAGGTAGTTATTTCTGTGCAATAGAAGATTACACCAAAGCTTTAGAAATCAATCCTAATGATGCTCATGCTCTACACAATCGCGGTATTGCTTATACTCATATAGAAGAAATGCAACATGCTCTTAATGATTTTCAAAGAGCAGTAAGTATTTTTTGCGATAAAGAAGATTGGAGCAATTTTCACACAGTATTAAATCGTCTGAAAAAAATTACTACTCGCACACCGGAGGCAAATTTAAATAAGTCTGGTATGTTACGTCAGCGCTTGTTGCGACTGGTTGGAGGATACCAAGAAATAGCCGACAGACTTATTTTTCAAGCGAAGGATTATTATCCTGGTATGCCTGAGGAATGGTATTTAGAAAAAGTAATACAAGATTTGGAAAACGAACGTGGTATGTGGTAACCAATTTCACATTTAACTACTTTCAATCTTGTGGGATGGGCTTCTAGCCCGTCTTCAGTCAAAGTAGACCAACATTTATATTCATGGGGTTTATAGAGCAGCATTTATATTCATGGGATTTATGCATATGAATTATTTAGCACATTTATTTCTTTCTCAATACACACCTGGATTTTTAATCGGAGGTCTTTTAGGAGATTTTGTAAAAGGAGGTATAAAAGATACGTATATAGGTGACATTAAAAAAGGTATTGATTTGCACTTTAAGATAGACGTATACACAGATAATCACCAAATATTTCGTTTAAGTAAAAGTGTTATAAATCCAAAAAGACGTAGGTTTGCTGGAGTGATGATTGATATGTTTTATGACCATTTCCTAGCTAAAAACTGGTCTAAATATTCAGATGCTCAACTTGTTAATTTTTCACAGAATGTTTATAACATATTACAGAATCATCAACATTTATTACCGGAATCGTTAAAAATTATCCTTCCCAATATGATTGCTCACGATTTGCTTACATCTTATAAAGAAGTTGAAGGAATTGCACATGCTCTTAAGAGAATATCAGCTAGGCTTAAAAGAGAAAATGATATAAAATATGGAATAGAAGATTTATTATCCAACTATGAACTATTAGAGTTGCATTTCTTTGAATTTTTCGATGATTTAATTACTTATACAAGTAATTTAAATTATCAGTTAGACTTAACAGAAGATAAAGGGCTTTGAAAATAGTAAGGCAGGAAGGCAAGAAGCCACAAAGCCACAAAGCCAGGGAATAAATTCCCTGTCTAAAAGCTAAAGTCCTCTAAAAGAGGACTAACAAGGAAGAATATTTTGGGAGTGTCTCAATATCATCAAATATATATTTTTTTTGATGTATTATTCAGTCCTCTTCAGAGGACTTCAGCTTTCAGACAGGGAATTTATTCCCTGGATATTCTGGATATTCTGGATATTCTGGATATTCTGGATATTCTGGATATTCTGGATATTCTGGATATTCTGGATATTCTGGCTATTTTGGCTTGGTTATTTTGGCTATTTTATATCTTGCTCAAAATTTAGTAAACCCGAAAACAGCCACAGGTGAACCAGAACCACCCTTTAACTTCAAAATTCCAATAACTAAAGTCGTCCCAGTCGCAGGTAATTCCTCCAAATTAGTCAAATTTTCCAACACAATACCCTGCTTCTCTAGAACTAAACAATTAGTAGAAAAAGTCATATCTTGTCCCGAATCCACCCCATGAGTATCAATTCCAACACCAGCTATTTGACGTTCTTGTAAAAGAAACTGGGTAACTTCTCTACCAAATCCAGGAAAATGCATACCCCCGTCAACATCCTCATTCATAAACGCTTCTTTATCCGACCATTTCTTATACCAACCCGTATTTAAAATAACCACACATCCCGCAGGAATTTGCCCATATTCTTTTTCCCAAACAAGAACATCAGCAACACTCAAAACGTAATCAGGATTAATAGCAGCTTGTTGACTAATATCAATTACTACCGCATTAACAACCAAAGAATCAGCAAAATATTTATCGATTTCCACGCCATTTTTATCAAAAGTTTTCGGTGCATTAATATGAGTAGCGCTATGTTCTCCCATAGAAAAACGTCTTAAATAATAACCATCTTTAGTAAGTTCAGCCACCGTTTCAAATTCCACAACCGGGTCACCAGACCAACGGGGAATATCTGTATCAATTACATGACTTAAATCAACAACGCGATAATTATTTTCTATATATGATAAATTTGCTGTTTCTTCTGACTGCGGACGCACCAACCTTTCTAATGTAGACTCCATTACCGCTGTAGTTTGACCTGTAACAGTAAATACTAATGCCTCCCTATAAACACGTTGTGCAGCATGATGACTATAAATAGCAGCACCACTGGAAACAGTAACCGCAGCATGAGCTATACGAGTAACCAAATCAATAGCCCAACTTCGCAGTCGTAATTTTTCCTTCATTTCCCGACCAGGATGCTGTTGCATTTCCCAAATAGCACCACGACAAGCGTTAAGTTCCTGCTGCAAAGACTCAAAAGCTCTGTTAATAAAAGGTAAAGATTTTTTCTTAGATATAGTTTCCAAAATATCTAAACCAGCAAGAGCGCATCCAGTAGCTAAAAAACTTGCTTTTAATACATTATTTTTATCATTTTCGTGAATCCAACCAGGTGCTTTAATAAAAACCACATCCTCGTTGGCTAAAAACCAATTCGTTAAAGTTGCACTAACTGTGTTCGTAGATGTCATCGCTACCAAATCAGAAGTAGGGCCAAAAGCAATATTTCCTCTTAAATCTTGACCCTTTAAATCTTGAGATGTGTCACAAAAAGGCACAATTCCAAAAACAGCGCTACCATCCGAGAGAGTAGCAGCAACAATAAATTTTGAAAAAATACCCCATCCCGTTACCCAAGGGACAAACCCATTAATTTGATATCCTCCTTCTACTGGTATAGCAATAGTTAAGGGTTTTCCTTCTCGTCGCAATTGGGAAAAACCGACTCCGAGCAATATCTCACCACTACTCATACGGGGAAGATATTTTTCTTGTAAAGAAATATTGTGACTAGCGAATAACATCCCAGCTGCACTTTGGTGTTGAGTTTGCAAAAAAGCTAAAGCACCAGAATATCTCGCAACCAATTCTTGAAAAGAAGCAAATGTTTTCTCGTTAACTTCCTTCCCCCCCCATCGACTTGGAAGACGCAGTGCTAGCAAACCTAATTTTCCAAGTCCTTGTAGCGCATGAGACAAAGATTGTGAATGGGTATCAATTTCGTCCGCTTTTGTAGCAACCTCTGTTTGTAAATAAAATTTAGCTGTAGCTATAAGTGAGGTTGCGGATTGTGGCAAATTGTGGTAAAAAAAATTCATCATTTGGAAGCAGCTACTAATTTCGTTCAACTTGTGAACCTTGCTTCCTTTAGAATAGATAATCCCCTCAAGTCTGTAAATTACAGGTTGTTGAGGGGTTCAAATGTTGCAGCAAAAAGTGAATTAGTTATTAGTTAACAGCCTCAGAGTTAAGACATAGATAAGCTGTGGTTAAGCTTATGTAAAAATATACTGATAATTTAATTTTTGTTCAGTTTAAGTAATTTAATTTACTTATTTTGTTATTAACTATACATTTTTACATAAGTTATAAAACTGGGAAATGGGGAGTGGGATAAAATCAACCTTCTTTCTTCTGATGTAGAGGAATAAATAATAAAAACTCGGCTCCTTGTCCAGGTGCTGAAACACACTCTAATTTTCCGTAGTGTTTTTCTACAATAATTTGGTAGCTAATCGATAAACCCATACCCGTACCTTTACCTACTGGCTTAGTAGTAAAGAAGGGGTCAAATAAACGTTTAGATACTTCTTCCGTCATCCCAAGACCATTATCAGCAATACGAATGAGAACTTGTTCATCTTGAGTTTGTGTACTAATTTTAATTTGAGGTTTTATTTGAGAGCTACTATTTATTTGCTCTTCTGTAAGTATTGAATTATTTTCAAATGGCTCCTCCAAAGCATCAATTGCATTAGCTAAAAGATTCATAAATACTTGATTTAGCTGTCCTGGATAACATTCAACTAATGGAACATTACCATATTCTTTAATTACTTCGATTTGGGGATATCCAGTTTTAAACTTTAGACGGCTTTGTAATAACAATAAAGTACTGTCAATCCCTTCGTGAATATCAACTTTTTTCATCTCCGCTTCATCAAGACGTGAGAAATTACGTAAACTTAAGACTATTCCACGGATGCGTTCAGTCCCCATTTTCATTGAGGCTAATAATTTAGGTAAATCTATTTTAAGAAAATCAAAGTCAACTGCTTCGATTTCTTCTTGGATTTTCTCTACAGGTTGAGGATAATGTTTTTTATAAAGTTCGACTATACCGAGTAAATCATTAGCGTAATTATTTGCGTGGTTTACATTCCCATGAATAAAGTTAACTGGATTATTAATTTCGTGAGCAATACCTGCAACTAATTGTCCTAAGCTAGACATTTTTTCTGCTTGAATTAGTTGCGATTGAGTTTGTTGTAGTTCATTTAAAGTATTTTCTAACTGCTGTGCTTTTTCTTCGGATGTTTTTGCAGCAATACGACTTTTCTCATAAAGTTCTGCTTGGTAAATCGCAATTGCAATTTGGTCTGCTACTGCCTGAAGTAATTCAACTTCACTATCATTCCAAGGTCTAGCTTCACCATAATGACTACAATTTATCCCACCAATTTCACCACCTTGGGTATGGATTGGTAATGTCATTATCGCTCTCGTGTCAAAGGAAAGTAAGATTGAGCGCTCTGGTGAATCTGGCATTTTTTCAACATCGTCAATGCGAACGATTTCTTTATTTAAAGCCTTTTCAGAAATAAACCCAATTTGTGTAGTGCTTATTTGTAATCCCACATGATTGGATATTTCTGGACTTTTTGCCTCTTGCACTACTTCCCAATAGCTTAGATAAGGACTTTGACGATACCAAATAAAATTACAACGGTCAATTTGTAATAGTTTATAGATTTCGACTACTGTAGTTTCTAAAATAGTATTTATATCTAAGGAAGCACGAATTTGACTTGCAATACGGTTGAGTAATTTTTCCTTTGCGGCAAGTTCTTTATATTGTCTTTCTGATTTTTTTAGGGCTTGTTGAGATTGTTTCGATTCTGTTATATCACGAGCAATACCAACAAAATACAAAAATTTACCACTAGCATCCTTGACAATTGAAATATTACTGGTATGCCAACGCCAGCCACCATCTTTATGTTTTAGTCTATATGGTGGTGAGCTTTGTCTATCACCAGTTATCAACATTTTTGATAATAAATCTAAACATAAGTTTATGTCATCTGGATGTACGAAATCTCTAAAGGATTTTCCTTGCCATTCCGGAACTTCGTAACCTGTAAAATTAACTAAATTTGGTGAAACGTAAGAGAATAAACCCTTTAAAGTAAGTGAAAAAATAATATCATTAGCGTTTTCAACAATGCTACGAAACTTAGCTGCATTTTCTGCTAATGTAGCCTCTGAGCTTTTACGTTCAGTGATATCACGAAGAATTGCAAATACTTCATCTTCACCACTGGGTACCAATCTGGCTTCGTAATCATGCAATTTGCCATTTATTGGAAGCTGATACTCAAAAATTTGAATATTGTTGCTATTTAAGGCTTGATTTGTATAGTAGTTACTTTTATCTGCTACTTCTTTAGGCAAAATATCCCAAGCCGATTTACCAATTATTTGACTGGGAGTAATCATTAATTGGCTTTCTTTTGATGCTCTGAAATCTAAGTAAGTACCATCTTTACTAACTCGAAATATCAAATCTGGAATCGCGTTTAGCATTGCGCGATTTCTGGCTTCGCTTTTTTTTAGGGCTATTTCTGCCCGTTTACCCTCTGTGATATCACGCGAAATACCAATAACACCTCTAATTTTACCTTCGCGGTCACGCCAAGGGCTTTTTGTGGTGAGAGAAGCTCGCTTGGCTTTATCCAAAGTTAATAATTCTTCAACAGTCTCAGCAATACCTGTTTCAATGATTTTTTGGTCTAAGTTATGGTATTCTTGGGCATTCTCTGCCGCAAAAAAGTCGCTGTCTTGCTTACCAATAATTTCTCCTATAGGTTTACCGATAAAGTTAGACAAGCTGGAGTTTACCAGTACATATTTTCCTTCCTTATCTTTAGCAAAAATAAAATCGGGAATACTATCAATAATCGAATACAAAAGGCTATAACTTCGTTGTAACGATTGCTCAGCACGTTTACTTTCAGTTATATCCACAGCATAGCCAACGTATCCTGAAAAACTACCGTCTTGATGAAATGAGGGTGCAGCAGAATCTAACATCCAGCGGTATTCACCATCCTCACGTTGCAGACGATACTCTCTTTTAAATTGAGTGCGTGCAGCGAATGCTTGTGAATAAGCATCTTGACATAATTTTCTATCTTCTGGATGTACTTTTTCTAACCAATTATCAGCAATTTCTTCTACAGCTTCCTTACCGATAAATTTTAGCCAAGTAGAGTTAAAGTAATTACAAACTGAGTCACTGCAAGCCATCCAAATCATCACAGGAGCAGTATCCAGCATTACCCGGAAATCACTTTGTCCTTCGGGTACTGTGTATTCTTTGATAATTGTCTTTTGCTGATTGTTTGTGACCACTTTTACCTACCGAAATTTACAGATAATTAATAAGTGAAAATACTCTGTACCAAGAAAAATAAATATTGATTTTCATGCTGCTTACCCCTTTACATATTGATAAGTGAGTAGACAGCAGATGGCAAGAGTGAAATCACTAAGTAACTGAGTCCAGTAGATTTCTGAAGTCCGTAATTTAAATTACACACAAAAATGTAGAGACTAAACATGTTTAGTCTCTACACAAAACCTATAAATTTCAAGCGTCCGAGTGGGGACGAAATTCCACGACATCACGCTTGATAGTGACGTCGTAGTTACCAAAAAAGTCATGTCCTAGGAGTCCTGTTTCTAGCTCTAATCCTGCTATTGCTACTGGGACTCGGTTGACTTTGGCTCCATCAATCTCCATAGACTCAACATAACCAATGGGAAATTCTACTGATTTAGCGCTAGCAGTGTTTGCTTTTGCTTTCCCAACTGTGACTACCCCCATTGCTTGTGCCATTTTTTGAGTAATTACCGTACCGCTCGCTCCTGTATCGACTATCATGTCGAACGTTTGATTTCCATTAAAAGTGACTTCGATAACAGGAGTACCACCTACACGTCTTTTTATGTTGGCTGTAAATACTACTTCTGCTTTTGCCTTGGGTAATTCTGGTTGTGAGTCATCCTGGGAAACTGAAACATCAAATCTAGAAGCATTTCGTTTTGCTGGAAGTTTGGCTTGTATTATTGGTGGATGTGGGGGAACTATTTTCGGGTCAATTTGTTTCAACTTAGCCTTCTGAACCCCAATCACTACCTTTTGTGGCTGTTGTTCTAGCTGTGGCTGTAGTTGTAGCTTTAATCGTGATTCGACTTGGCGTTTTGCCTGTAATTCAGGTGGTGACTGAACGCTCGATGGTAGGGAGGCTTTTCTTTCGGCATACTTAATTTGCCGTTGGTAATCTTGTATTTTTGTTTGGGCGATCGCAAAGTAAGGACTCGTGTTTGGTACTTGTTTCATCAAAACTGTAGCTTCCTGATACATCATGGCTACCAATTGCCAATCTTCGGTAGAAAGCGCGGATTGACTTATACTAAAAGCGCCATTAGCTTTGTCTAGACCTAATTCGATAGAACGTTCAATAGAATTTTCGGACTTGGGAGTAAATTGTTTAACTGCTGGTGGAACAGTCAAAGTAGTTTTTCCAGGTGTGACATTAGCTTTTATAGGGCTAGAGTCGGGGCTAGAGTTTACAACAGCCGTAGATTTATCATCTTGTCTACAGCCAGCACCAGCAACCGCGAGGGTGGTTGCCAGAAAGATTAGTGATGCACGGGAGAACGTAGGATGAAGAAGCATAATAACTTCTTATTTTATCGGTGTAGGTGTGGATAAATCTACAATCACAAATGATTTTTCTCTAAAGATTTCATAACTTTTGGCTTAATTTATTTTATTAATTTGGGTAAAAGTACCCAAGTAAATAGTTAACGGTAAGATGATTAATATTCCAAGTGGTCTTATTACAATCAATCGCTTATGCCGTTGTCTGAAGCAATACCTGCTTTGCTTGTTTTAGCAGATGGAAGTAGTTACCGTGGTTGGTCGTTCGGTGCAACGGGTACAGCCATAGGAGAGGTGGTATTTAACACAGGCATGACTGGATATCAAGAAGTCATGACAGACCCAAGTTATCTTGGTCAAATTGTGGTGTTTACTTATCCCGAGTTGGGAAACACAGGAGTAAATCCAGAAGATGAAGAGTCCGAGCGTCCTCAAATCCGTGCTTGTATTGCTCGAAATATTTGTACTAAACCGAGTAATTGGCGTTCGACACAATCCTTGCCAGATTATTTAAAGCAACATCATATACCAGGAATTTATGGCGTTGACACCCGCGCAATAACTCGTAGAATTCGTGACTCTGGTGCAATGAACGGCGGTATTTCTACTGAATTACTGGATGAAGCAGAATTATTGCAAAAGGTACAACAAGCTCCTGATATGAGCGGACTCAATCTAGTTACGGGAGTAACAACTTCTGATACATACGAGTGGTTAGAACCGACAGGCTCAGCTTGGGAATTTAATTCACAAGGAACAGCGAACATCAGCGAAACCTTTACAGTTGTCGCAATTGATTTCGGCATAAAACGTAACATACTACGTCGTCTAGCGAGTTACGGTTGTCGAGTAATAGTTGTTCCGGCGAATACTCCAGCACAGGAAATTTTACAGTACAATCCCGACGGAATTTTTCTTTCAAACGGACCTGGAGACCCAGCAGCAGTCACCGAAGGATTTGAGACCACTAAAGCATTACTTAAAACAGAAAAGCCCATTTTTGGTATTTGTATGGGACACCAAATTTTGGGACGCGCATTGGGAGCAGAAACCTTTAAACTGAAATTTGGTCATCGTGGCTTAAACCAACCAGCAGGATTATCTCAGCGAGTAGAAATAACTAGTCAAAATCACGGCTTTGCGATTGACCCAGAAAGTTTACCCGAAAAATTTGTAGAAATTAGCCATTTAAACCTCAACGACCAGACTGTAGCGGGGTTACGCCATAAGTCATTACCAGTGTTTTCAGTCCAATATCATCCAGAAGCATCTCCAGGACCTCATGATGCGGACTATCTTTTTGAGGAATTTGTCAAAGCAATGCAAGCAGCACGACAGGCAGCTAAAGTTGTTATGGGTTAAAAATGGAAAGGGGTAAAATGAAGCATTGCAATTCGCAATTCGCAATTCGCAATTCGCAATTCCAAATAGCGAATTACTTATGTGGACAATTAACCCCAAAACGGTTTATACTTGAACGTTTACTTTTACCCATGAGGAGGGAATTATTGCTGAGCCATTGAACCTAACCGTTAGCCTGCGGGGCACTCGCGAAGTGCGGGATAACTATCAGCTATTCCGCCTCACAGGCTTATTAGATGCTTTTTCCGAACCAACATTTACTAGAGTGCTTGGTAGCAAGGTTACCGAAGACCCTAAAAACATAATTTTAGACCTATCACAAATTGATTTTGTTGATAGTTCAGGTTTGGGTGCGCTTGTGAGATTAGCTAAGGAAGTTCAAAACAACAAAGCCATCTTCCAAATTGTTACCAATGCTCGTGTAACCCAAACGGTCAAGCTGGTTCGCTTAGATAAGTTTCTGATGCTGCAATCATCTGTTGATGAGGCAGTGGGAAATATAAAATAGCCGCGACTGCTTGACCGACATATTTCTATAGCTATCCGATATGTAAATCCGGATAGCTTAATTCTTAATTTTGAATTAATGTATTGACTGCCAGACTCCCATGAGGTTTGATAAAGTGTATGATGTAAGTATTAAGATTTATTATGTTTGTCAGTTTTATGCTTGACATATCACTATTATAGTTGTTAATCTGCCATATCCTGAATAATTTTAAAGTACACAGTCATGAGAAAGTAATGATTGCGATATTACTATGTTGATGGTTTCTGCGAGGGCTGTAGCGGTTGATGAATTGTCTGAATAAAAGATGAGAAATAATTTAAGGAAAATCACGAGTGATGTGGGTTGATTAAGGAATGGTTAAGTTGTGAGTTCAACTGAGGGAGAACCATTATATACGATTGATGAAGCTTTTAAAGACAGTTCATCACAGTGTTGTCAAGAAATCTTGGCATACCTACAGCAACTAAAAGTACCGATTTCTCAAGCACAGCTGCAAGAAATTTCTCCAACAGCGCTAGCTTATTTAGGTGATGCGGTTTATGAACTGCATATGAGGATGTTTTATTTACTGCCACCACAGCGACCGGAAACCTACCATCGTATGGTAGTATCACAGGTAAGGGCAGAGACACAAGCGCTACATTTACAATTACTCATTCCCCATTTATTGAGTTCTGAGTTAGAAATTGTCCGTAGGGGTCGTAACGCTGCTTCGGGACGTCCGAAGCGTCTTACTCTCCAAATTTATCAACAGGCAACAAGCCTGGAAACTTTAATCGGCTACCTGTTCCTCACAGACCAAGCACGCTTAACCGAATTGCTGCAAAAAATCCCTCTAGAGAGATAGTCAAAAATCAATCAGATACAGCAGCCTCGATAGAGTCCTTTCGGTAAATTTGTTTGTTCAATGGGTGGAATGCCCACTTTTATGCTCAACTAACTTCTAAATATGACTAACAAAGCAAGAAAAATTAATAGTTCTGGCGAAAATAATCGTGGGCAATCCTTAAAAATTAAGGGCAAACGTATTATTGCTCATCCCACTCGTCAGTCAAAACCAGAAGGAAGCGCTGCGGAAAATACTAGATATCCCAAAAAGCGGCATATCTCACAACCAACAGTGTCGGTTCCGAATCTGAAAAACAGTCCCAAAAATAGCTCAAACAGCAATCCCAATATTAGTCCGAACAATAATCCGAACAATAGCCTAAACCAGAGCAATGAAGATAGCGATTTAATTTATGGTCGTCATCCAGTTCAAAGTGCTTTGGAAAATCAACGAAATTTGAATCGTATCTGGATTACCACAAAACTGCGCTACGACTCTCGTTTTCACGTCCTAGTACAACAAGCTAGAGAAAATGGCACAGTGATAGACGAAGTAGAGCCTAAACGCTTAGACCAAATTACAGGTAACGCAAACCACCAAGGTATAGCAGCACAAGTTGCAGCCTATGGTTACAAGGACTTGCACGATTTAATCAAAGAAGCGTTTTCAGCTAGCGACGCACCAGTAATTGTTGCTGCTGACGGAATTACTGATCCCCATAACTTGGGAGCAATTATTAGAACAGCAGAAGCTCTAGGAGCACATGGGTTAGTAATTCCTCAACGTCGTGCAACTGGCATTACTTCCACAGTAATGAAAGTCTCTGCAGGCGCCTTAGAAAACTTAAGCGTTGCAAGAGTCATCAACCTTGGTCGCTCATTAGAAGAGCTAAAACAAGCAGGCTTTTGGATTTATGGAACAGCTTCGGAAGCAAGCATTCCTTTGCATACCGTTGAATTTACCCATAGCAAAGCCAACAGTAAGGAAGAAGGTAAAAAACAAATTCCTATTGTTTTAGTAGTTGGTTCTGAAGGTGAAGGTTTAAGTTTGTTGACACAACGCTCGTGCGATTATTTAGTGTCTATTCCGCTCCACGGCAAAACTCCAAGCCTCAATGCCTCTGTTGCGACAGCTATGGCACTTTACGAAATCTTTAGGCAACGTTGGACAAACATGCTACACCTAGATGAAGGGAAAAAGGTAGAAGACCAAAAAATAGAAGTTGCTCGGCAGGCAATAGGCAGGAGATTTTCGTAACCTTGCTTATATTTCCTCTCGGTAATTAGGCAAAGTCGTTCATAGCACGCTAGGGAGTCATATCATCACCTGGTATATGTACTCCTAAACACTTGAAAACTTCAAGGCTTTTAGTTATAAATATCTAGACCTTTAAGCCAAATGGTCTTCCTTCCTTAGTCCCTTCTATGTCCAAAAAGACAATTTGACAAAGAAATGCTTTGAAAAATCGAGGGTAACAGAGTATAAAGAAATGTAAAGCAAAAAATTGGCGACAAATCTTTTAAACCCCTGTACCACTTTAATAAATGGGAAAAACCATGAAAAGTATTTTGCATTACTTTAAAGAAGTTTCAATTAACGTGTTTGATAACCTTGGCTTAGCATGGTGGGTGGAAATAATAACACAAAATCCCCGCTGCACCTACTATTTTGGGCCTTTTATGAATTCTGCTGATGCAAAAGCAGCAATTCAAGGATATGTAGAAGATTTGGAGATGGAAGGAGCGCAAGGAATAGCAATTGACATCAAGCGATGCAAACCAAAATCATTAACAATTTCAGACGACCAAGCAGAGCGGATTGACGCTAAAGTGCGTCCTGTTTTGAGTGGACAAATGTAACTAGGTAATGGAGTGGGAGTGGGGGAAGAAGTAACAAAGGTTTAGAAGATATAAGAAAATGAGTTGAATGAGATTTAATTTTTTTCGTCTACTCCCTATTCCCCACTCCCTATTCCCCACTCCCTATTCCCTACTCCCCACTCCCCACCCAACCAATCTTCAATATCGCTCATAACCTGATGAGGTATTTCCCAAGGGAAAAGGTGAGCGGTATTTGGATAACACAGCCATTGAGAATTGTTTAAATGCTGTGCAGTTTCTAAGCTAGAAGCGGATGTAATATGACGGTCTTGCTCTCCAGCAAGTATTAAACTTGGACAAGTAATTAGCTCTAAGTCAGGAACTCGATTGTAACCTGATTTAATCGCTGTCATCAAAGCACGAGTTGCTGCGGGAGAGGTTTGTAAATAAGCTGATACTGCAGATGAAGCGATGTAATGGTAAGCAGTGGTTGTATGTTGCTGGATAAGATAACGAAATAAGGAACGCTTACCAAATATTTCAATATTCCATCGCCAGTTTGAATTGATACATGCAATTAATCCTGCGATACCTGTGAAAAGATTATCCTGCCAACTAATAGGGGGGTGACTTCCACGAGGTTTTGCTGCGGTTGCTATTAAAATTAACCCGCTAACCCTCTGAGGCAATTTGAGTGCCAACTCCATTGCCAAAATACCACCTAACGACCATCCGAGTACTAAGCATTTTTCAACTTTTAATTTGTCTAAAAGTGCTTCTAAATCGCCTAAGTGGTCAGTCATCAGAAAATTATCTTTAAATTTACTTTTCCCGTATCCTCGCAAGTCTGGAGCAATAGTTTGGAAACGTGTCGAAAGTTGATTAGTGAAAACCGAGAGACTTGAACCAGAACCAGGATGACCATGTAAGCAGAGAATAGGATACCCTTGACCTTTAATTTCTGTGTTTAGATTTACAATTTCGCTATAAGAATAAGACATTTTTAATATTTTTTAGTTTCAGTTTTGAGTTTTTAATTTATCCTTGATAATTCATAATTCTTTATACCCTCCTGCATAAGTGATTACACATATTTGTCTATAGGTATTATGAATACCAAAGCCTACTCCTGTCATTTTAAAAGCAGGATTAAATATGTTTTTTCTATGCCCTCTGTCAGGTATCCCATCATCAACAATTAATTGCATAATGATATCTTGTGGTGTATAGGAACCATAGCTAATATTTTCTCCTGCCGTAAATTGCCAAGTCCCATAGCGATTAAGACGGATGAAAGGGTCGCTGTTGTCGCTACCATAGTGACCAAGTATACCTTTTTCTCCTTGGTCTTTAACATGGTCTTTTGCAGCTAACGACATTCCTCTAGAAGGAGTTAAAGCGCAAACAGAAGAGATTGATTGTAAATAGCGAATTGCTTCATCGACAGCTTTAGCTCCTTCTTGGGTTTGTAAATATATAGAATCGGAGATTTTAACACGCTTACCTTGAAAACTTTGACGGTAGTTTTCCAGTACAGGAATATAAGCAAGAGGATTTACTCTCACCTTATTCATTTCTACAACTACCTGCTTTTCTAATGGGGAGAGGGAGAGGAGTGGGGAATAGAAATTTTCCATAAATTTTATTTCGTAGGTTGGGTTGAGGCTTTGGGAAACCCAACATTTTCCATAAATTTTATTTCGTAGGTTGAGTTGAGGCTTTGGGAAACCCAAAATTTTCCATAAATTTTATTTCGTAGGTTGGGTTGAGGCTTTGGGAAACCCAAAATTTTCCATAAATTTTATTTCGTAGGTTGGGTTGAGGTTTTGGGAAACCCAATATTCTCGATACCTTTTTGGATAACTTGTTGGGTTTCGTTCCTCAACCCAACCTACGAATTTTGTGCTAGAAGGTTTTCAAAATCTGATATTTTGACTGCACCCGATAAGGTTTTTCCGTTGAAAATAAAAAACGGTGTCCCAGTTAACCCTAAATTTTCGGCTAATTGCCTATCTTTCTGAACTTCTGGGTAAGCAATGGCTCTGTCATTTGCAAACTTGTCTAAATCTAAGTTAAGCTTTTTAGCGACATCTAAATATAAATCTTCACCAAGCTTTTTCTGATTATCAAATAGTGCATCTTGGTATTCCCAAAATTTACCTTGTTGCTGTGCAGACCAAGCTGCTGTAGCTGCTGGTATCGCTTGGGAATGAATTTCGCTTAAAGGAAAATGTTTGTAAACTAATACAACTTCGTTTTTGTGTTTTGCGATAAATTTCTTCAAGGTTTTATGAGCTTGGGCACAATAGGGACATTGAAAATCAGAAAATTCCAGTAAAACAGTTTTTGATTCCGTTGTTCCAGTCGTAGGAGAATTTCCAATTATAATTTGAGGATTAGTATTTAAATCCTGTAAAAATGCTTGACGCACTTTATCTGCTTTTTGTTGCTGCTTTTGTTGGTATATTTGAACAGAATCAATTATTACCTCTGGATGTTCTCGCAGAATTTGTAGTACTTGTTCTTCTAATTTAGAGTCAATTTTACTAACGGCTAGTGCTGTATTTGTATTACTTATGAAAATACAAAACAAGCATAGTATTAAGCAAAATATAGATGAGAAAAACTTACGCATGATTATTGTGGTAGTGCCTTAATTTGTAGTAAGTCTAATCCTTGTTCAAAAATTTCATTGATAGGTAACATACGACCATCTTCAGTCATAAACTTATGGTCTTTTGTTGCCTTAATTATTGAACCATCTTCTAATATATATTCAAATACCTCTTGTTGACCACGATTATGCCATTGAGCTATAGGTTGACTGTAGAGATTGCCATTGCTATCAACAGAAAATACTGTACACTCAATTTGTTTCTCAACAATTTCACCGATAGGTAAAAAACCATATTCGAGTGTCAGAATATCTGTATCATAACTCAAGCAGTATTCGGCGAATTTTAACATTTGCTCAAATAAATCATCTGCAACCTTTCTTTGTACCCCATTTTTAGCAGAACCATCAACAAATTTTTCTCGCTGCTTTTTCATTTCATCAACTTTCTTTTTACCCATTGCACGTCTAAGTAAATCGGCTTGTGCAAGGGTATACCCAGCCATATCTTGAGCAATTTTCATGATTTGCTCTTGATACACCATAATTCCGTATGTTTCGTCTAAAATTGGCTCTAAAACTTTGTCTTCATAATCTATTTGTTCTCGTCCATGTTTACGGTTAATAAATTTGGGAATTAATCCAGCATCCAAAGGACCTGGACGGTAAAGCGCTAAAATAGAAGAAATATCTTCGATATTAGAAGGCTTCAAATCGCGTACAATTTGTTTCATCCCCGATGATTCTAACTGAAATACACCTTCTAAATTACCTGCTTCCAAAAGAGCATAAGTTTTTCTGACATCTTCTGGAAGTTTTATATTTTCTCCACCTTTTGCTAATATTTTTTGTGCTTTTCTTTCATCTGTAGTTAGTTGATATGGGTCGATTTTAACTCCTTCTTTTTTCTCGACTAAATCAATAGCCTTTTGAATCATGGTCAAGTTTTTTAGCCCCAGAAAGTCCATTTTTAATAAACCCACGGAGTCTAAATCTTCCATGTAATATTGAGTAATCACCGAACCGTCGTTATTTTTTTGCAAAGGAACTATTTCATCAATGGGTTCAGCGGAAATCACCACACCTGCAGCATGAACTCCAAAAGTTTTGTTTGTTCCTTCAATACGTATTGCCATATCTATCCAGTGACGGACTGCGGGGTCATTGTCATATTTTTCTTTAAACTCCGGTGCTGGAGTTTTTTCAGAAACCATCACATCTAACTTAGTTGGTTTACCCCGCGAAACAGGAATTAATTTTGCCATTTTGTCAGCATCACTGTAAGGAACACCTAACACTCTGGCAACATCTTTCAATACCGCTTTGGAAGTCATGCGGTTAAAAGTAATAATTTGAGCTACTCTATCTTCACCATATTTATCAGTAACATAATCAATAACTTTATCGCGTTGTTCTATACAGAAATCTGTATCAATATCAGGCATAGATTTCCGCTCTGGATTCAAAAATCTTTCAAATAATAATCCATGATGTACAGGGTCAATGTTTGTGATTCCCATACAATATGCAACTAAAGAACCCGCAGCCGAACCACGACCTGGACCAACAGGTATATCATTTTTTCGTGCAAAATTGATGTAGTCCCACACAATTAAAAAGTAGGTGGAGAACCCCATCTGTTGAAGCATTTTTAATTCATACTCTAATCTTTCCTTGTAAACTTGTTCAATTTCATTCCGATTTTTACGATTTAATTTTTCTAATAGTCCTTGCCAAGCAAGTTCTTCCACATAAGTATCTGGTGTATGACCTGCTGGAATTGGATAACTAGGTATTTTGGCATCACCTAAAACACTATATGGTTCAACTTTATCAGCAACTTCTGAGGTATTTTCTATTGCTTCTTCTATTACATCTTCTGGTAAATGGTCGCGAAATAATAAACGCATTTCATCAGCAGATTTTAGATATTCTGTCCCGGTATAGCGCATCCGGTCATCTTCAAAAACTTTTTTATTTGTCTGAATGCATAATAGTGCATCATGGGATTCAACATCGAAACAAGAAGTGTAATGGGAATCATTAGTTGCGATAATTTTTATTCCCAACTCCTGTGCAATTCTAACTATTTCCACATTTACAATTCGGTCTTGTGGAAAACCGTGGTCTTGAATTTCTAAATAATAATCCTCACCAAATACTTCTTTATACCAACTAGCAACTCTTCTTGCAGCTTCTAGCTTTCCACTCATAATTGCTTGCGGTACTTCCCCACCTAAACAAGCACTAGTAACAATTAAACCTTCACGATACTGTTTTAATAAATCTTTATTGATACAAGGACGCGAAAAAATTCCTTTACCTTGTACACCTTTAAGATGTGATACAGAAGTTAACTTAACTAAATTTTTGTAACCTTTCGTATTTTTTGCTAAAACAATCTGATGATATTTAGGACGACGCTCTTGTTTCGTCACATCACCGTTAATAACATACATTTCATTCCCAATAATTGGCTTAATATTCTTACCACGACAGGTTTTTAGCAACTCCACAGCACCATACATCACACCGTGGTCAGTCAGAGCAATTGCCTCCATACCCAAATGTTGAGCACGGTCAATTAAATCAGGTAATTGACTAGCACCATCGAGGAGACTATAGTCGCTATGAATGTGCAAGTGAACAAAAGGCATAATATTTAGCTAAAACGAACAAACAACACATCAGAGACATCCTAAAAAAGATGACCGCTGAAAATGTAATGGTATTCTAACCCAACCAACCGATAACCCATCCGTTACATCCGTTCATAATCCGTTGCAGAATCCGGAATTAAAAGTCCCCAAGTTGATGATTAAATAATCACATTGCCACAATTGGATTTAGTAATGAAGCAAGCAGAAAGTATAAATTCGCCAGAAAAACAGCCAGAAGATAAACAGGGTCTTTGGTGGCAAAAAATACCTTTAACTGGACAAATACTGATTGCCCTGATTTTTGCCATTATTGTAGGCATTGCACTTGGCGCAGGAAATCCAAGTCCCACAAATGCAGCTTTGATAAATAATCTCGCAGTACCTTCAGAGTTAATACTTAGAGCGTTGAAAGCTTTAGCTACACCATTAATCTTAGTTGCTGTACTGCACACTTTTTTGACTACGAATATTCCCGGTACAGCAGGACGAAAATTAGCAGCATTGCTTCTTACGAATACAACCGTAGCAATTTTGATAGGACTTTTAGTTGCCAATATTGTACGTCCAGGTACTTGGGGACGTTTAATAGCACCAGAAGGAGCTCAAGCAGTAACTCAAGCAAACCTTGACCCCTGGGGGCTAGTTAAAGATGCTGTACCCGAATCTATTTTAAAACCGTTGGTGGATAATAACGTTATCCAACTAATTGTGATTGCTCTCAGCTTAGGAATTGTCCTACGTGCCATTAAATCAGAAATGATTGCCCAAGACAAAACGGACTATAAACCAATAGAACAAATAATTGGAATCTTATTTGAGTGCGTTATCCGCGTTTTAAACTGGGTAATTTGCTTAGTCCCTTTAGCAGTATTTGGTATAGTCGCAAAAACAATTGCCAAAGAAGGCTTTGCGCCATTTCAATCATTATTTGCCTTTATTTTAGCGGTATTATTAGCACTTTTCTTACAAGCCTGCTACTACCTAACACGAGTAAAACTTCAATCTTGGGTAAAACCCATAGATTTTTTAAAAGGTGGTACAGATGCATTTTTAACTGCATTTTCCACTTCTTCTTCCGGTGCAACAATGCCAGTTACTTTCGAGGTTTTGCAACAAAAAATCGGTTTACGAGAATCATCAGCGGCTTTAGGAGCATTAGTGGGGGCTAATTTTAATAACGATGGTACAGCTCTTTATGAAGCAATGTCTGCGCTATTTATCTCTCAAGTTCTAGGACTGCATTTGAATTTAGGTCAGCAATTTATAGTAGTTTTGACATCAATTTTTGCCTCTGTGGGTGCAGCAAACATTCCCAATGCGGGACTCGTAACCATGACATTAGTGTTTACTTCCGTAGGCTTACCTACACAATATATAGCGGTATTAGTTACTGTAGACTGGTTTTTAGACCGTTGTCGTACCGCAATTAACGTTATGGGGGATATGACCGTAAGTACTTTGTTGGATGGTAAAAAACCCCAATAGTAAATGGCTGATGGCTAATTGCTAATTGGTATTTACTATTAGCCATTCTTTATGCCAATAATATTGTTCAACTATGGTAAGGCCCTTTTGCGTCGTATTGTCTCGTAAGGCACCGCTCTAGAAGTCCTATCCGATACATATAAGCAAAGCGACGGGGATTCAATATTAGTCTTGTCTCACGACCAAATAGCGGCTGATTAAGATACTGCCAAAAAGGGAACTTAATTTTTGTCTTATCAGGAGTCTGTTCTAGAGTCATAGGAGGTGCAAAATACAATACAAACGTTATGGAACTACTGAATTCATAGTTAAACCTTACACAATCTATATTCAATTGTCCTTGTCAGAATTGCGGAAACTTTTCAAAAAATTTACGCCACATTTGCAGACACCTTATCCTAGTAATTGTTCCCAATTAAGGAAAAGTTAAATTATTGATTTTCGATTTTAAATTATACGCTTTTTATCTGTATGTATCTTATATTACTTGACTAGCCTCTTTATAAAATAAATATAATTATTGCCGAAAAATTCATTTTTGCACATGTTTCAACGCAACACGTGTAATACGTGTTACACAAGATGAATCATAAATTAGTGCTATAAAAGTGTTAACATAATAGTATAAATAGCGGACAAACAATAAAATAATAATATATGCACATTTAATAATGTAGAGACGCGATATATTCCGTTTCTACGTTGTTAATACCAGACGCGATATATTAGACGCGATATACCAGACGCGATATATTAGACGCGATATACAGCAGTTTACAGGTAAATGAGGTACATAGGTTTAATGTCAAACTCTTGTGGGGTGGGCATCCTTGCCCGCCCGATTGTACTTCAATAATTAGAAATTAGCTGTATTAGACGCGATATATTAGACGCGATAAATCGCGTCTCTACATCATTTGTTATGGCTAATAACCAGTGCCAGATTTACGATGATGAACAGCAGTCATCGCATTCGGTTTCATTAATTTACCGTTATCAACAGTGGCATAAATCAACCAGTGGTCACCACACTCCATACGTTGATTCACGGAACATTCCAAATATGCTAAAGCGTCATTGATAACAATACAGCCATTATCGGCAGTTTCTGTGGAGAAATTTTTAAATCTGTCTTCCCCAGGGGCAAAGTTTTTACGGAAATGCCGCATGTAATCTTGATAATTATCTTCACCCAAAATATTTAAAACAAATTTACCACCAGAATGCATTAGAGATTCTATAGCTCTCTCCTTTGCAACAGCAACTGTCAGACCAGGTGGGCTAAAAGTTGCTTGAGAGACCCAAGAAGCCATCATCCCAGTAGAAATATCACCCTGTTTAGCGGTGAGGACACATAGTGAACCGACTACTCGACCCATTGCTTGTTCTACAAGAGTTGCAGGTTGTTGGGGTAAACGTTGAGTTCTGGCTTTTCTTAATAATTGAGCAAAGTCAGTACCAATTTCTTCACAAAGTTTTAAATCGCTATCTGTGGGTTTAAATTTTACCTTTAAAGTATCGAAACCCATACGGTGTCCTGCGTCTCTAAGCTTACCTTCGATTAAATCAAAGGCTTCACCACTCCAGCCATATGAACCAAACACACCCGCGAGTTTTGTATTGTCACTCAGGGATAATACTATACCCAATGCTGTGTGGATTGGTGTAGGAGCATGACCTCCAATAGTTGGAGAACCAATAATAAAACCATCTGCCTTTTCTAAAGCGGCACGTATTTGCTCTGGTTGTACAGATTCACAGTTAATGGATTCAACAGCAACTCCACCTTTAGTTAAACCAAGAGCAATAGCATGAGCTAAGGTAGCAGTATTGCCATAAGCAGAAGCGTAAAGTAAAGCAACACTAACTTCTCGACAAGCTTGAGTTCGGCTCCATTGTTCATAAGAATTGGTCAATTCCGTCAAGCCATAACGAATTAATGGCCCGTGACCAACACCATACATTCTTACTTGATATGAAGAAAGTTTATTTAGAGCTACCTGTACTTGTGGAGCATCAGGAGCCAAAAGACAATCATAGTAATAACGTTGGTCTTCTTTTAACTTAGTCCAATCTTCATCAAAAAATTCATCCCCACAAACATGAGAAGCAAAAAGCTTATCAGTGTAAAGAATTTGTGTTTGTCGGTCGTAAGTACACAAAGCTTCTGGCCAGCGTGCAGTGGGAGTGGTGATAAATTGTAAAACATGACCCTGACCTAAATCTAAGGTTTCTCCTCCCTCGACAACAAGTACTTTTAAATCTGTATCAGAAAATGCCAGACGTAAATTAGCTTCTGTAGAAGAAGTACATACAAAAGTTACTTGAGGTGCAAGTTCTAAAAGAGATTTTAAAGTAGTTAATCGGTTAGGGTTAAAGTGTTGAATAATTACATAATCTAATTTGCCGAAATCAATACATTGTCGTAATGCTCTTAAATAAATTTCCGTAAAAGTTTCTGGAGGTGGGTCAGTAATTGCACTTTTATCAGATTGAATTAGATAGGAATTAGAAGTAGTTCCTTTGGATAACGCATATTCAATTTCAAACCGCAGACGAGTCCAACTACGCGCTCTTAATGCCCTAGTGTTGGTTGCAAATGATATAACTTGAACATCACGAGGTTGAGTTTCTGTCATAGGTGTTGGAGCAGGTGTAAGCATAGATTTGATAATTGTTGATTGTTAACTGATGACTGATGACTGTTGACTGAATAACTGTTGACTGTTGACTGAATAACTGTTGACTGAATAACTGTTGTTAGTGCTTAGTTGCTGTTTATTATTGTTCCAATGACAACATTTAAGACTCTATAACAAACAGTCAGCAGTCAACAATCAACAGTCAACAGTCAGCAGTCAACAGTCAACATTCAACAGATTAATAATAATTACCAAGTTTGCGATGACGAACAGCAGTTAAACCATCAATTTTGGAAACACGACCTTCTGAAACTCCACAATATAAAATGAAGTGGTCGCTACATTCCATAACGTTGAGAATTTCGCATTCTAGGTATGCTAAAGCATCCAATAAAATGGGAGAACCATTCTCTGCTGGTTTAATTTTTACTCCTGCAAATCTGTCTGTTCCTGGTAATAAACGTTTGAGGAATTGTTTTTTCAGTTCTTTGTAATTGCCTTCTTCTAATACATTTAAAACAAATGTATCACCAACTTGCATAAAAGGTTCAACAGCACGGTCTTTTGCAACAGCAACAGTCAGTCCTAAGGGTTGAATACTTGCTTGTATTACCCAAGAAGCGAGCATTGCACTTCTGTTTTCACCTTTTTTACAGGTGATAATGTAGAGTCCACTACTCAGACGACCTAAGGCTTTATCTAGGTTTGCGTCATTCGACTTACGCAATTTTGTATTACGTTCCTGACTGAGCTGTTCTCCCATATTTGTGCCAGCTTCTTCACACTGTTCGTATGTAGCTGCACTTGGGGTTGCCTTTATTTTTATAGTTGGGAAGGCTTCTTTCAATCCCAATGCCATAAATTTCTGACGTACACTGTCTATAGGCTCGTCATCATCACCGTAAGATTCATAAAATCCTATTACTTGCTTGTCTTGAGCAACAGCAAGAATGGTACTAATAGAGTTTTGACCAGCTTTATCTTTACTCGGTGGCATCCCGATAATAATACCTGCTGCTCTACCTAGCAATTCCTGGATTTCAGTATTCTCTACGGACTTCATGTCCACCATTTCTACCCCTAGTCCAGTTTTTTGCAGACCGTGAGAAAGCGATAATGCTAAACGGTCGCTATTTCCGTAACCAGAGAAATAGAATAAGGCAACAGTAGTTTCTGCTTTAACTTGTTTGTTACTCCAAGCACGGTAGCATTCGGTAAGAACATCCAGATGATGATATAGTAAAGGACCATGCCCGTTGGCAATGATGCGAACTTTACCAACGTCACCCATCTTGTTCATTGCATTTAGCAAGGAGCGAG
The DNA here is from genome assembly GCA_019359035.1 of Scytonematopsis contorta HA4267-MV1. Classification (GTDB taxonomy): domain Bacteria; phylum Cyanobacteriota; class Cyanobacteriia; order Cyanobacteriales; family Nostocaceae; genus Scytonematopsis; species Scytonematopsis contorta. Next base: position 24,685 of record JAHHIC010000074.1, read on the forward strand.
AGTTGGGACCCATCAAACAATCATAATAAAACCTGAAATCCGGTTCTATTGCTTCCAAGTTTTCATCAAAAGTACTATCGCTGCAATAGTGCATCCCAAAAGCATCACAAGTGAATACTACTTGGGTTTGATGGTCATAGCTAAAAATAGTATCGGGCCAGTGTAAATTCGGAGCGCTGATGAATTCTATGTCGTGTCCTTGACCTAAATCTACACGGTCACCACTTTTAACTACCCGCTTTGAAAAGGGCTGGTGAACCATGTTTTCGAGAAACTGCAGTGCAACTTTAGACGCTAAAACAGTAGCTTGCGGTGCTAATTTTAATACCTCACCTACTAAACCACTATGGTCTGGTTCAGTGTGGCTCACAATAATGTAGTCGATTTTCTTTGGGTCTACTAACCCCTTAAGTGTGTCTAAATACAACTGACGAAACTTGACATGAGATGTATCCACCAAGGCAATTTTGTCAGCTTGAATTAAATAGGAATTGTAAGTAGTCCCATTTTGCAATCCGAATTCAATATCGAAGCGGTCTCTGTCCCAATCCAGAGAACGAATTGCTGTCGTTTCCGGAGCAATTTCGACGGTCTGAATCGTTAGACGTTTCTGCGCGTTCTCTGTGAGCGCTACCATATTTTATTCTTTTGAACTCAACTAGTAGTTTCCCTCTTGATTCTGCCTATAAAGTTTTATTAATGTTGTAGCTTTAGGCAGTTTTAGTAAAAAAATAAGTGTAGTGAAATTTACAGCTTTTTATATTATTTATACTAGTTAACTGCTAGATATTCTTGGTCGGTTGATACTCATTTCTCCAACCAAATATGATTTTGTGACACTTTAATAGAAACTTTCTGTAAGTTTTGGACTTTTACGACACTTCTTTAAAAGGGTATTTATAAATAAAAAACTAAACATTATTTATACCACAAGCCAGGGAATAAATTCCCCGTCTAAAAGCTAAAATCCTCTAAAAGAGGATTAAATAATACATTACAAATAAATATTTTTGCAAATATTTTAAATTTGCAAAAATATCAATCATTATTAGTTCTCTTTAGAGAACTTTAGCTTTTAGACAGGGAATTTATTCCCTGGCTTGTCTTGTCTGGCTTGTCTTGTCTGGCTTGTCTTGTCTGGCTTGTCTGGCTTGTCTGGCTTGTCTGGCTTGTCTACCTTGTCATATAAATGATGGTCTTAATATTTTATTTGCAAACATATTCTAAAACAGAAGCATCTCAAGTTTCACCCCATGTGTTGAATTACTGTGCTATTCTGAATTAAAGTCATTTGCGAAACAGTCTTTGTATTTGTTGATAAGTTATCCAACAATTGGCTCAATTCCTCACTTATATACTGGGGTATATTTGCTTCTTTACTTAAAGCTTGGTAGCAATCTTGCAATGCTAGTAAAAAACCAGTCATTGATTCGCTAGTATCTTGTACCGCTTTTTGTTGATGCCAAAACTCTTTCCATAAATACTGATTTTTTTGGCAAAGTTCCAATAAATAAATTGCTGCTAGATATTCAGCCAATGGGTCTAGAGCAAAGCGAATTTTATTTTGTTCAGCACCAGAAGTTTGGATGAGATTAAGATTTTTTTCTAAGTAGTTTAGACGACTTTCCGCATCATCTCCACCTAAAGCCAATAAAGCAACATTTCTTTTTGCGTATGTTGGTTTCAGATTCTCTTTCAGACACTCCCAAGCAATAGTTTTGGCATCCTGATGTACAGTGCGATCACTTAATTTTTTATCTTCATTAATGCTCCGGTTAACTAAGTTCAAATACCACAGCATTAAGTCAGGTATATTATCAGGAGTCGTTAAGGTTAATTGTTGTACTTCTTCAAGCTTAGCAGAAATTAATTGGTCAGCGTAGAGCTTCGCTAGTAACGCAGTAACATTACGCTCCCCAACCATTTGTGATAAACGACTACAAGCTTGGAAAAACTCTGGGTCAGTAAACAAATCGCGTTTATTAGCCTGAGTTAAATAAGCTTCCATAAACGAAGAAAGTCGGTTACCCTGAATTCGCATAGGGTTAATAATAGTTTTATTAACACCACCTAATTTTTCATCAGAGCGAGAAGTTACAATTAAAGCATTAACAGCAAAATCTGTAGAATCTGGACGTATTGCTTTACGAGTCTCTTCGTTCATCTCAGAAAGATGGTCTACAATTACCAAAATCCGACGCTCTCTCAATAAATGTTCTAACAATTCTTCCGAAATTAATTCCGTTTCATCTGTCAAGTATTGTAATTGTCCTCGGATAGCTTTTATTAATGCTGGGATATAAGGAGACTTTTTAGTTGCAACCCCATCTTTAAACTCTACTTCTTCTTCTATTACCAGTTCATCTTCTATCAACACCGGTAACATTCTGTGTTTACAAAGCCGTTCGTTTTTATCTTCAGACATTCCCCATTTAGCAATTTGACAAGCTAGACTTGTTTTACCAACTCCCCCCTCACCTTGAATTAAAAGACGAGCTTGTTTTTTATTAAAAGTCGAACTTAGCTCTTTGTTAGTTAATTGGGCAATATTTTTACCATTTTGGATAACTGGAATCGGAATATAAACACCTCTATCCTTTACAGTATCTTTTTGTTGAAATGCTTCTTCAACAGGTTTTATGTACTCTTGTACCCAAGCGTCTAATACCCTGGGATGATATTTCAACATCAACAACAACCAGCTAAGAGATATCTCTTTATCAACTACAGGTAATTTAAAGCTACCAACCGATTTTAATGCTTTATCAAATTTGAGCAACAATACAGGACGTAGTGTAAAAATCGCACTTAATGCAATTAAATAAGTTGTAATTAACCAAAAATATGGATTTTTGAAAATCTGATTCACAAGTTGACGCTGCTGTAATTCTTTCACACGGTAGTTGATATTTTGTATCGTCGTCCTTAAATTTCTTTTTTCTAATGCTTCCAAGCTATTTAGATTTAGCAAAGCCTCATCCAAATGTTTGATAAAATAATTAGCATCTTGGTTTTGTAGTTTATTACTTTTTGCTATTTCTTCTAAAAAACTGCCTGCAATATTGTTAATACCCTGAGCAGCATAATCACGTACTTGGCTATTTTGTTTATCTTTGTCTTTTAATATTTCTACCAATAATGGTAAAATCTCTTCTTTTTTGAGAGATTCTGTATTCAGGCTTTTTCCAATTTCACCTAAAGCATAAACAGCTCTTTCACGTCCATCAAGATTATCCTCTTTACGGTATGCTTTAATAATTTGAGGAACGGCATCTTTTGAGTAACTACCCATCGGTCGTAAAGTGCTAAAAACAAACCTACGTACTCGCCAAGAAGGGTCTTGAAGCGCCTTTGTTAACACTGGTACAGCCTGAGAATCTTCAAGCAAATGACTATACATCTTTGACAAAGCCTCAGCTACGTTAATACGTAAGTTGATTTTGTTTAAACCTTGGTCTTTTTCCAATGAATAAAGTAGGTAAGGTATAACAGGCTTAACTTCTTTTTCGTTTCCAACACTTCCCAACGCACGAGCTGCTAGTGAACGTACCTCCAAATCTTGCTTTTGGTCTTGGAATATGTCAATTAATTCTTTTATTGCAGGTTTTGCATCAATAGAGTTAATTGCGTTAATCACACTGCTTAATAAGCCTTTATCTTGCTCTTTTTTCAATAAGTTTTTCAAATCAGGCAAAGCAGCATCTGCACCTGTACCAATTGCATCTAAAGCTTTCACAGCAGCAATTTGCAGTTGTTTATCTGGTTTTTTTAAGTAATCCTGTAGAGTATTAATTGCCTGACTTTTCTCGTAATTACTAGTATTTTTAGCGCTATATTTCCTTAAAACGTCATTAATATTCTTGAAATCGTTTAGATTGGAAGCCTTTTGATTTTGGGATATAACCTTAGTTTCATTGTTTACTCGTCTCGTATTTTGGGCTAAAGAGCTATTGGTTACAAGTAAAGGTGATGATACACAGAACAAAGCTATTACAATCTTGGCTGTTAGTTTTTGTGATTGCGATAAAGCTAACTTGAGTTTAAGTAGATTTGCCATAAGTATATCCCTGAAAAACTAAGTATTAAATTCATATGTAATAACTACTACGTTTCAGGCGAGTCAATTATGCAAAGGGAGAAATCTCTGGCAACGGATGTTAAATTAATATAATGGATATTATGTTTGGGAGAGGCTTTGCTTCTTTCACTACTTGATTTTTATAAATTTCCAATGAATTGTTACAAATTGTGAGGTGGATATACTGAATAACCTTTTGTAACACTCATACAAAATATAAAGTAAGATATGTAAAGTCTCCAAGCTCCCGGAGGTTATTGATGACTACCGCACTTCCACAAGTAACTTCGCTGGAAAAATTTCTAAAACTTCCATATATTAATGAATCACCAGCTTGGGAATACATAAACGGAGAAACATTACAAAAACCAATGGGTGGTGGGAAACATAGCCTTTTGCAAAAGCGTCTAGTTTCTGTAATTGACGCAAACAATAGTAACTACGAAGCATTTCCAGAATTACGCTGTAGCTTTGGACTTCGTTCTGTTGTTCAAGATGTAGTTGTACTAGCTAGCAATCAATTACCTGTCGATGAAAATGGTGATATCAGTAGCACAGGAATTGAATTTGCTCCACCTTGGGTAATTGAAATTCTCTCTCCAGACCAAAGCCAAACTAAAGTAACAGGTAATATACTACACTGCATAAAAAACGGAACTAAATTAGGTTGGTTAATTGACCCCAGCGAGCGCTCAATATTATTTTACCAACCCAATACTTTACCCGATTTATTATCTGGTACAGATATTTTACCTGTACTACAGGATATAAGCTTAACTCTCTGTGTCGATGATATTTTCGCTTGGTTGAAGCGTAGATGAGATAGAACCACACCGATATTTATAAACCGCTTCACAAAATTCTAAAAGCTCTTCTTCTTGGAAATCTCGCTTCGCATAGTTTGCGATTACACTCACAAACTGCACATTCCCAAAAACGTAACCTAGGGAAGAATCAATCCTATCTAAACTCGCTGTTTTCGGATGTAATTTGTGATTACTCCAAGCATTAGTGGTTTCTGGATTATCCAATTTCCAGCCAGTATAAACACAACGTCCACACTGGTTATCCCAAATCTCCTTAAGGTATTCTAAGGTAACTGTACATTGCTTTCCATTAGTTTTAGTTCTATGTATAGCTAATCTATGATGCCGACGAAAAGGTGAATATTTATCTCTACTGACTCCTGTTATAAACTTCTTATGCACTTCGTCGCTAGAGTAGATAGTATCTGAAAAATATTTTTTACCAATGATTTTGTATGTATAAACAGCCTCACAAAAAGAGATTAAATCGTCGTCAGTAAAAACATTTTTTGCGAAATTCGCAATTGCAGCAACAAATTGTATATTACTTGGAATGTAACTAATAGAACAATCTTTTCTATCTACACTTGCTCTCTTTATATTAAAAGCAGTATTTTCATAATCAGTAGTACAAAGTAATAAAATTAAATCCCATCCAGTGTAAGGACAAATTCCATTTTGTTTTTCCCATAAGTTTTTTAAATCTGCCAGAGTTACGCTACATTCGTGACCTCGGCGTTTTGCAGATTTTTTCATTACCTTCAAATGATTTCTAAAAGGGGAAAAATCATCCCTTCTAATAATTTCTTTTAAATGAGATGTTGTTCGATTTGCCGGAATTTTAGAGGTTCCTAGACCTCTAAACTTTGCATGACAACTCAAAGAACAAAAATGAAGTCTACCTAATTTTTCACTTCGCTTAAATTCTGCTAAAAACTTGCTAAATTCCTTACCGCAAGCAGGATTTTGACAAACAAGGATTACCACAATTAGTTCATCGAAAAAAACAAAGTCCATAATAGAATAAATTCTACAATGGACTCAGAAATTATTAGAGTGGATCCGAGCAGAATCGAACTGCTGTCCAAAATGGGTATTGACTACCGCATCATTCACAAGCTTATCCTTTCTGACCCTCAAGGCGGGGAACGTTCATTATCCCGAACGGTAGGATACTTTGGTTAAGTCTTAGCTAGCAATTAACCAAAGAAACATTGCTAGAGCATCCGTTGGGGGTTGGTCTATAGTCCTTAACGGAGTCAAACTATAGACGCTCGAACCTATAAGAGGTGTTTAGGCAGCAACTAGTGCTTGCTTACGAGCGAAAGGAACGATGTTGTTCGCATTTACTTTTTTTTCGAGCCTTTATTTACGAGAGATGACTCCCTCTCGACTTGCATCAACGATGAGCTTTCGCCACCCTGTCAAAACCAGTACGGACCCATGAGACTTTTTCTATCTACATATCATTGTAGTATGGAATTTCAAAATGCGCCACTCAAATTTGGGAGTGGGAAGTGGGGAGTGGGGAGTGGGGAATGGGGAGTAGGGAGTGGGAATTGGTAATTAGTATATAGAAAAAAGCAATTACCAATTACCCATTACCAATTACCCATTACCCATTACCCATTATCAATTCCCTAATTCAACGCTTCCGCACCACCAACAACCTCAAGTAGTTCTTGAGTAATCGCAGCTTGTCGGGCTTTGTTGTAACCAATAGTCAAAGACTTAATCAGCGAAGCAGCGTTATCACTAGCATTACTCATCGCTGTCATCCGCGCAGCCAACTCGCTCGCAGCAGATTCTTGCAAAGCTCGCAACAACTGATTACTTAAGTACAAAGGTAGCAAAGAATCCAATATTTGTACTGGGTCTTGCTCAAAAATCATATCGCTGGGAAATTGGCGTGCCTCAGCAGCAGCAACCTTTTCCCGTTCCACAGCAAAATCACCACCACGGGTTGTCAAACGGAAGATTTCATCATCCGGAGATTCCAAACCTTGGGGGTCAAGAGGAAGAAGAGTTTGTACTACTGGACGAGAACTAACCAAAGATACGAAACGAGTATAAATCAACTCAATTCTGTCTACCGATTCCGACAAGAATAAAGAAAGCAGTTCATCAGCAATTTGTGTTGCTTCTGCTGAATTAGGAATTTGCTCTAATCCTGTGTAAGATTTGTCAATTGGTTGTTCACGACGTCGGAAATATTGTTCCGCTTTCCGTCCAACAATAACAAATTTATAATCTACACCTTCTTTTTGCAGTTCCTTTGCACGGTTTTCTGCCCGCTTGATAACGTTAGCGTTATAGCCACCGCACAATCCACGGTCACCAGAAATTACTAGCAAACCAACTGACTTCACTTGCCGTTTTTTCAGCAAAGGCAGGTCAGCATCTTCAAACCGCAGACGGGTTTGCAAGCCATATAGCACTTGTGCCAAGCGGTCAGCAAAAGGACGAGTTGAGAGTACTTGTTCTTGAGCACGTCTTACACGTGCTGCAGCCACCAATCGCATGGCTTCCGTAATTTTCTTGGTATTTTTTACCGACTGAATCCGGTCGCGTATTAATTTTAAATTTGCCATATTCTTAGTCTTGGGGAATTGGGAATTGGTAATTAGGAATTGGGAATTGGTAATTGGGAATTGGTAATTGGGAATTGGCTATTGGGAATTGGTAATTGGAAATTTTACCCATCACCCATTACCCATTACCAATTACCCATTACCCATTACCCATTACCAATTACCCATTACCCATTACCAAAATTACATTTAAGCCAAGAAGGTTTTCTTGTATTCGGTTATACCTTCTTTCAGTGCGCCTTCTTCACCGTCGCCCATGACTTTTTTGGTTTGTACTTCTTGGCTATAGGCTGGTTTGCTGTTTTTCAAGTACTCCCGCAAACCTTTGGTAAAGTCTAGGACTTTGTTAAGAGGAATATCATCCAAGTACCCATTAATACCAGCATATAAAATCGCAACTTGTTCATTCAGAGACAATGGCGAATTTTGTGATTGCTTGAGAATTTCCCGCAGGCGTTGACCGCGTGCAAGTTGGTCTTGGGTAGCTTTATCTAAGTCAGAAGCGAACTGAGCAAATGCTTGTAAGTCGTCAAACTGCGCTAGTTCCAACTTAATTTTACCTGCCACTTTCTTCATGGCTTTTGTTTGAGCCGCAGAACCCACACGGGATACTGAGATACCAGGGTTTACAGCGGGACGAACACCAGAGTTAAACAAGTCAGTAGACAAGAAAATCTGACCATCAGTAATGGAAATTACATTGGTCGGAATATATGCAGATACGTCACCCGCTTGGGTTTCAATGATTGGTAGTGCTGTCATACTACCACCACCGAGTTCATCACTCAGTTTAGCTGCACGTTCCAACAAACGGGAGTGAATGTAAAATACGTCACCAGGATATGCTTCACGACCGGGTGGACGACGCAGCAAGAGAGACATTTGACGGTATGCTGCAGCTTGCTTAGAAAGGTCATCGTAAATTACGAGAGTTGCTTTGCCTTTGTACATAAAGTACTCAGCAATTGTTGCACCAGTGTATGGAGCAAAGTATTGTGTGGTAGCAGGGTCAGAAGCGTTAGCAGCAACGACGACGGTGTAATCCATCGCGCCTTTTTCTTGCAATGTCTGCACAACGTTAGCCACAGTAGAAGCTTTTTGTCCAATGGCAACGTAGACGCAAACTACATCTTCTGATTTTTGGTTAATAATGGTGTCAATCGCAACTGCGGTTTTACCAGTTTGACGGTCACCGATAATTAACTCACGCTGACCTCGACCAATAGGAATCATCGCGTCAATAGCGGTAATACCAGTTGCCATTGGTTCGCAAACCGATTTACGAGCAATAATACCGGGTGCTGGGGATTCAAGTAAGCGGGTTTCTGTTGTTTTCAGGTCTCCCTTACCATCAATGGGACGACCCAAAGCGTCAACTACACGACCAATTAGTGCTTCACCTACAGGAATTTGAGCAATTCTTCCAGTTGCTGTAACTGTGCTACCTTCCTGAATTTGACGACCGTCACCTAATAGTACGACACCGACGTTATCTTCTTCTAGGTTAAACGCCAAGCCAACTGTGCCGTCTACAAATTCTAACAATTCGCCCGCCATCGCTTTATCCAAGCCATAAACACGAGCAATACCGTCACCTACTTGTAGTACAGTACCGACGTTAGCGACTTTTACTCCTTGGTCGTACTGCTCGATTTGCTGCTGAATAATGCTGCTAATTTCGTCTGGTCTAATGCTAATAGCCATGTGTCTATATACTTGTTGTTTTTCTAGATGGTTTTTTAGATGGGGGAAGTAGGGAGTTGGGAATGGAGAGCTGCGTTAATACCCGACGACTCACGACTCCCTACTCCTTAATTCCCTATAAAACTACGCACCACTTAAGCGCAACGCAAGACGACGCAGTTGACCTTTTAAGCTTGCGTCAACTACTTGAGAACCGACTTTAATGACTACACCACCAATTAATTCGGGGTCAATCTTTGTTTCCAGTTCTACTCTAGTAGCACCAGTCAGTTCGATGACTTTTCGTGTTACCGCTTCCTGTTGCTCCCCTGTCAAAGGAACAGCTGATGTTACTTCCGCTAATTCAGTTTGATTTAACTGTCGTAATTGCGCTAAATATTGCTGGCAAACTTCTTCCAAAACAACAATTCGCTTTCTATCTACTAACAGCATCAAAAAATTACGAAGGTAATTATTAACACCATCGCCTAGTATGCGGTTAATTACATCCTTTTTGCTGTTATCTTCAACAAAGGGATTACCAAAAAAAACCCGTAACTCTGATGATTCTTTTAACAAATTCAAAATTGCACGCACGTCATCACCAAGTGGCTCAGCCATATTATTTGACTTAGCTAAAGACATGAGTGCTGCTGCGTAAGGCTGGGCAATTTCCGCACTAGCTACGTTACCACCTTTCATAGTTAGACTCCCAGTAACGCAATACTACGGTCAATAAGTTGTTGTTGAGCATCATCGGCAATGCCTGTCCGCAGTTCCGACTCAGCTTTTTCTAATGCCATTGCCACTACTTGCTGCCGCAATTGAGCAATCGCTCTGTCTTGCTCTGCACCTAAATCAGCAACAGTTGCCGCTTTCAAGCGTTCTACATCCGCTGTTGCTTTTGCTAAAATAGCATTTCTCGCGACTTTAGCATTTTCTTGTGCAGTTTGGAGGATTTGTTCTGCTTCTGCTTGAGCTTTAGCTACATTTTGCTGAGATTCAGAGAGAGCAGCAGCAGCTTCCTTTACCCGCTGCTCAACTTCGCTAATCTCTGTTTCAATTTTTAAACGTCGTTCGCTCAAGATGTTAGTCAGAGCTTTACGCCCAAAAACAACCAGCACTCCAACCAAAATTGCCAGGTTAATTACGTTGGTTTCTAGGATGTCTAGGTTTAGACCGAAACCACCTTCTTCGGCATGAATAGCGCTTGCCTCTGCCGCCAATAATATCAAAGTGCCCATTATATCAATCTACAACTGCGCTACTTGACTGCTAATAATTTCAGTTTTTACTGATGGATTTCAAGTGCTTTTTATCACACTTGATTAAGGGCAGTGAATTGACACTCCCCCCTGCGTGTAGACTTTTGGGACTGACCTAACAATTTTAGACTTTAGATTTCAGATTTTAGATTTAACCCAAAACCCAAAATTGAAAATCCAAAATTCTTTATAGTTCTACCTAGCAAGATTGGGTCCCAATAGTTTTCCAAGAATTTGCTGACTGAGGGATTCCACTTTGGTCTGTAAAGAACGCAAAGCTTCCTGCTTTTGTTGTTCGATTTCACGAGAGGTTTGTTCTCGTAATTTCTGTCCTTCTTTTTGAGCTTCAGCAATTTGCTCTGCATAAACAGCCTGAGCTTCCGCTTCAGCTTTTGCAATTACAGCTTGCGACTCTCTACGAGCGTCTGCAATCCTCTGCTCATATTCCTTAATTAAACGTTCAGCCAATGCTTTACGTTCGCGAGCATCAACCCTATTGGTTCTGATGTAATTATCTCGCTCATCTAGCACTTTCGTAATCGGCTTATAGAAAATGGCATTCAACAGAGCAGCCAATAAAAGGAACTGCAATGCCATAAAAGGCAAAGTAGCATCAAAATCAAACATTTTTCCCTCTTTTGGCTCGCACAACAGTTATTTAGAGGAGGCAATACTATTCATATTTTGGCATATGAAAAGAGTTGCCAAGATATTCTGGGTTTTATTCCTGGGCTTTATTCGACAGTAGAGACGCTGATAGGTCTAGCCGTACAGCTAGACGTTGCGTCTCCAAGTCAACCAGTTATTTTATGCAAATGGGTTAGCAAACAGTAACACCAGAGCAATAACCAGACCATAAATGGTCAGGGATTCCATGAACGCTAAGGTTAACAGCAATGTACCGCGAATTTTTCCTTCTGCTTCTGGCTGACGAGCAATACCTTCTACTGCTTGACCAGCAGCATTACCTTGACCAATACCAGGTCCAATTGCAGCCAAACCAATTGCGAGAGCAGCAGCTAAAACTGAAGCGGCAGAAACTAAAGGGTCCATCTTGATTTTCCTTCTTTTGACTACAAATGAACTTTTTGGGATTTTACATTATAATGAGTAGCTCTTACCTAATTCTCAATCACTAATTCTTAACTCGCTAATTTATAAATTGCTGAATAAACTGCGAATTGCAAACTGCGAACTGCGAATTGTATTAGTGCTCCTCATGTTCTTCACCATGTCCTTCGAGCGCTTCATGAATATATGCAGCAGCTAAGGTGGCGAATACTAACGCTTGAATGGCACTGGTAAACAAACCTAAAGCCATTACAGGCAAAGGCACGAACAAAGGTACTAGCAAGACTAGTACTCCTACCACTAGTTCATCCGCTAGAATGTTACCAAATAGACGGAAGCTTAGAGAGAGAGGCTTCGTAAAATCTTCTAGAATCGCAATTGGCAATAAAATCGGCGTTGGTTCGATATACTTTCTAAAGTACCCTAAACCCTTCTTACTAAAACCCGCGTAAAAATACGCCAGAGAAGTTAGTAATGCCAGTGCCACAGTCGTATTGATGTCATTAGTCGGAGCAGCTAATTCACCAGATGGGAGTTTTAGCAATCTCCAGGGAATTAAAGCACCTGACCAGTTCGAGACAAAAATAAATAGAAACAAAGTGCCGATGAAGGGCACCCAGGGACGATACTCTTTTTCGCCAATCTGGTTTTTGGTCAGATCCCGAATAAATTCTAGAGCATATTCCATTAAATTTTGGATGCCGCTAGGAATTCTTTGGATGTTTCTCGTCGCAGCTAACGAAGCTATTACGAGAAGACTGATTACGAACCATGAGGTCAAAAAAACTTGCCCATGTACTTTCAGGTTGCCTAACTGCCAGTAGAAATGTTGACCTACTTCTAATTCGGCAAGAGGATTTGAATGGAAGATGTTCAGAAAATTCAGCATTTTCTTGCTATACCAATGGTTTCTCCCATATATAAGTTTGGAGAAGAGTAACCTTATCTAAGGCTGCCCCTATCTAGACGAGTCAGAGACAAATGCCACCCGAATTACGTAGATGAGAAGCGTGGCTTTATAGGTGAGAAATCCCAAAAATACTGGCATTACTTGCAGTTGATTCCACCGCGATGCCAGTAGAATTAAGCCTACTAATAATGCTAACCGAGTTTTGCTCAGTTTCTGTCTCTCTCTACCCAAACGCTCAACATCTTTCGCCAACATTCTCAAGTAAACTATTCCCCCACAAGCCCCAAGTAAATAGTTGAGGGCAATATTTAGGGAATAAAATATCCATACAGAAATGAATATAATCCCCATTAAAGCAAGAGTTATCATCAACATCTCTTGATAGAGTTGATAGAAATCTTGCATGGAGCTAGCTGATTCTGTGTTGTCAGAAACAGCTATCGAGTCTTGTCCTGTTGTTGGATTGGGATTAGTTGGTTCTTCTGACAAGCTCACGGGACTTGAAACCAGTAGAGTTAATTACGTTGGCTGCATTAGTGAGCCAGATGAATGATATCACGTTTTAGTAACAATACTTTAGAAAAAAACCATTTCCTTCACGTGAACAGAACCAAAAAAATTAAAACGTCGTAGTGGATTGAGCAAAAATAGCTCGCAGAGAGATAATACAAAATTGTCACACGGATGTACTGATGTTCAAGTTAAGAACAATGACAAACCCTTTAACACAAAGGATTACCGTTCTTCTTGAGCATAGCTAGAAGTCAAAGCCGTAAAAACCAGCTTTACTTCTTTTTACCTATACATTCTAGCCTTTACTCTCGAATTAGACCAGATTCTTATCATTAGCATAAGCAAATTTTAAGATGATTAGCTTCTATAAAAATCATCTATTCCAGTGATAAAAAATACCAAACCATCTTTATCACTAAATCCATCTCAATTTCTTAAGGAACATATTAGACTAAAATTGAACATGATAATTGCCGAAATAATACTGAATCGTTATGCCACAAGCATACGTAGTTTCAGTTTAGTAAATTTGAGGAAAACAAGAATTCAACGGATTTACTTGATAAGAGTTAACCCATTTTGAATCATATATCCAAAAAGTTTTAGCCGTTGCTAATTAATAATTACTAATTGTCACAAAGATTGCATCAATAATTTATTATAATGTTGTGCTAGTTAATTACATGCAACTGATAATCGCTATGTATTTAGCTAGGAGATAACATTACCAACTGTCTTTTTTGTAAACTACGTATCTCATCCAAACTTAAATCAACATTAGTCAAAATATCTCTGACTGTTTTTTGTCCATCACACTCTTGCATAAAATTGAATTCAGCATCCGACAAATTAACTATTTGATAATCATGATTGAATACACTCTTACTAGGGAAGCCATTCATACTAGGGTTGAGTTCTCCAACTGAGGCTAACAAAGCATCATCATTTGACCAGTCAAACTTAGCTAAAGGAGGACGACTCAAGAAAAATTCATAGTGGGATACTTCTGGGTCAAGTAATTCTATCAAACGATATTGCTCGCGTTCGCTTAAATTCTGTGCTCTTGCAATTAACTCAGGAGCCTTACTAAGTAGTCTTTCCAACTGCCAAAAATCAGGATTAGAAAAACCAACAAAGTCCAATCCAGAAGCATCAATTAACTCAAATAGCGTTTTAATATTGTAATCAATCTCTTGGGGGTGAACATACATATCAGCAAAATTCTCATCTCGCTGATTTTCCAAAGCCCATCGCTCTTTTTCCCGCTTTACAATACGGTTATATTCTGGTAAGGACGCGAATATTTGCCTACCTAACGCGACACCATCCCGATAATCCCCTTTTTTCTCACCTTGGAGAAGTGCGATCGCCTTTTGCATAAGTTGAATTTCCCAACGTCCCAACTCACCATAAACGAATATATGGAAAATTCCTCCAGGGGCTAACTTGTTAGCCAAAGCTTTGATACCACGAATCGGGTCAGAGGTATGATGTAAAACTCCAACACAATTAATTAAATCAAATTCACCAGGTAACTGCTCGACATCAAATAAGCTCTTGTGATAAAACTCCACACGATTAGCACCAGAACGTTGACAACGCTCAGAAGCAACATCTAAAGCACCAGAACTTAAATCCATCGCCACAACTTGTGCTTTAGGGTTCAAATGAACTAAATACTCAGTTCCCACACCAGTACCACAACCAGCATCTAAAATACGAACATCTTGCCGTTGAGGTTTCTGAGCAGCACAAAAATTATAAGCGCTAACCCAATTCCAACGCCAGTTGTACCCTGGAGGTGGTTCATCTAACAAAGGTTCAGGGGGAAAAGGATAAGTATCGTAAAGCGATTCAACAGCAGAGCTTACTTGAGGGTCAGACATAATCAACCAAACTTGGAGCAATCACCATTATCGAGTTTATAGTAAATAGGACACCAGTTAATTTATAAAGTTACAGCAGTTTTCTGGATTTCATCCTTTGTTTTCTGGGTTTCATCCTTTGCGGCTTTGCGGCTACCCTGCGGGAAAACCTCCGGTTTATGCGTGAGATAAAAAACGTTTGCGGATAAGTTGCTGTATCACAAAAACCAAGTAACACCCATAAAGAGGTAATAACCTCCAGCTAATATAAGTGAGAAAGAGCCTAATCGTATAATCCAATCAGATTTACTTAATAAAACTCGACTTTGTTTGACTAATCCTGTAAACAAACTGGCTAAAAAAATGACCGCAGTATAACCCAAAGCATAACTAACCATCGTTATAGTACTGTAAAGCTGAGAGCCAGTTGCCGCAGCAGCAGCTAAAACGGCAAAGAGTACCGGACTAGAACAAGGAGAACTAACCAAAGCAAAAGTCAAACCAACTCCATAAGAACCAGCAATAGGAAAAGAAACATGAGTTTGCGGCAATGGTAAATGGATGAGTCCGGCAAAACTCAGCCCCATTAGTAAAATAATTACACCGACAAAAATATTAATATACCCACGAAACTCGATAAAAATTACCGATGTAAAAGATGCGAATAAACCAATTAAACTAAATAGAGTAACTGCACCTAAAGAGAAAAAGCTCGCTTTAAAAAAAGCATCTCGACGAGAAGTGATTTTTAAAGTCCCAATATAGCTCAGGTTAACTGGTAGCATTGATAAAACGCAGGGAGAAATACTAGCAATCAGACCGCCAAAAAATGCAAAAATAATTAAAATAAATGGATTACTTTTGTTTTGATTTTCTAACCATTCTTGGTAAAGAACCTCTATTTGAGCAACGAATCCAGCAAGTTTTACATCAACATTTTGAAATGCAGCGAGCGAAATAATTACAATAATACTTCCAACAAATAACAAAATAATAAATAAGTTTTTACCAGAAGGAAAAGTCATAAGAAAGTGTAGACCCAATAGGTTAAACAACTCCACCCTAATCGAAAATAATTATGTATTAATTTTAACCTACTACTTAGTGGGAACATTTTGCTAGAAACATACAGACTGCAAAAAATTTTGCTCTCTGTGAACAGAAAGCGAGATTAGCATCCCCTATTGTAGTGAGTGGCTCATGTTGAACCATCCCCAAGTAGGGAGTTAGGGAGTCGAAAACGCTTGAATCCGCTTAAATTTAATCAACTGCGTACAATCTACTAGCCTGAAGCGTGATGATTGTTGGTTCCCGTGGAACGAACCAACCCTACAGGCTAAACTAAAGTTATGTCGAAATTCTCATTAACTTAAAAAAATATTCGCCCGTATTAACAGACAATGTAAATAGGAACTACTGCTTACAGATAGCTTCCTTGTTAAGAATGGCTGAGTCGGAAATGACACTTTAGTTTACAAAACTTTGCCATTTTCTCAGGTTAGTTCGGTGTATCCTCTTTATAGAAACATACATTTTGGCTACATCTCGGACACACTTCTTAACAAATCCCCAGAGAAAACTCAAAACGTTCTAATCTAGAAAGCTGACGGGGTTAAATTTTGGCAGTTTTGCAGGCGACACTGGTATGGCACGGTCAAACCGATGTGTCAAGTCTCAAACTCCCCCCAGACTTAACACATAAACGCATATGAAGGGAGTTTTACAAATCCAATGACTCTGAAGGCGAGTGGTGGAAGCTCACTTGTGCGTCCGCAACTATATCAAACCGTAGCTGTGGCGACAATTAATCAAGCGGAACAACAAGACCGCTATTTAGGACAAGGTGAACTGAGTGAATTGGCAAGTTATTTTAAATCTGGCGCTAGGCGTTTAGAAATTGCCAAACTTCTCACTGATAACTCTGAAATTATTGTCTCGCGAGCTGCCAACCGGATTTTTGTCGGTGGTTCGCCAATGGCATTTTTAGAAAAACCTCAGGCTCCGGAACCATCCATGGCGATGGCAGCACCAGCTGCTATTGGTTCTGGAACTGACGTAAGAAAAGGAATGGAGTTAGGAACCGTAACCTACGTTGAAAGCCGTGGTGGGTTCTTTGAAAATTTACGCTCCATTTTTAATTCCTCTTCTAGTGGCCCAGCACCTGCAGGTTTTCGGCCAATAAATATTGCACGGTATGGTCCAAGCAATATGGCTAAGAGCTTGCGGGATTTGTCCTGGTTCTTACGTTACGCCACATACGCGATTGTTGCTGGAGACCCCAATATATTGGTGGTGAACGTTCGTGGTTTGCGGGAAATTATTGAAAACGCCTGTTCGACTGATGCAACACTAGTTGCTTTACAAGAAATTAAGGCAGCTTCTCTATCATTTTTCCGTCAAGATGTCGAAGCTGGGAATATTGTTTCCCAATATATGGACATTTTGATTAACGAATTCAAAGCAGCCACACCTTCTAACAAACTACGTCAACGTCCAACAGTTGACCAACAAGGTCTACAACTGCCCCAAATTTACTTTAATTCGGCAGAGCGACGTCCTAAGTTTGTCATGAAGACAGGTTTGTCAGCTTCTGAGAAAAACGACGTTATCAAAGCAGCATATCGACAACTTTTTGAGCGGGATATTACACGGGCTTACGGATTGTCCCTATCATATCTAGAGTCGCAAGTGAAGAATGGCGACATCTCGATGAAAGGATTCGTCCGTCGTCTTGGAAAATCCCCACTTTATCGCAAACTATTTTTTGAACCATTTATCAATAGCCGCGCTCTTGAACTTGCTTTCCGTCACTTCTTAGGAAGAGGGCCAAGTTCACGAGAAGAAGTACAAAAATACTTCTCCATTGTTTCTAATGGTGGTTTACCAGCTTTAATTGACGCCTTAGTAGACTCAGATGAATATTCTGACTATTTTGGTGAAGAAACCGTTCCTTACTTACGCGGTTTTGGTCAAGAAGCACAAGAGTGTCGCAACTGGGGACCTCAACTGGACTTGTTTAATTACAGTGCTCCTTTCCGTAAAGTTCCACAGTTCATCACAACATTTGCGGCATATAACCAACCATTACCAGACCAACACGTTTATGGTTCTGGTAACGACCCACTGGAAATTCAATTCGGGGCAATTTTCCCGAAAGAAACCCGTAACCCCAGTGCTCGTCCAGCCTTCTTTGGTAAAGATACCCGTCGTTTGTTGATTACCCAAGGGCCTGGTATTAACAATCAAGTTAGTAACCCCAGTGCTCGTGGTGTAGCTCCAGGAACTCTCGGTCCAAAAGTTTTCAAATTAGACCAACTCCCCGGCACAAGAGGCAAAAAATCGACTGCGGGAACTAACATAAAATTCTCGGAAAGCTCGACCCAAGCCGTAATAAAAGCTGCGTACTTACAAGTATTTGGTCGCGAAGTTTACGAAGGTCAACGTCAAAAAGTAGCAGAAATCAAGCTAGAAAACGGTGACATTAGTATCCGCGAATTTATTCGCGCTTTGGCGAAGTCTGATGTTTTCCGCAAGATGTACTGGACAAACCTATACATCATGAAATCGGTAGAGTACATCCACCGTCGCTTGTTAGGTCGTCCCACCTATGGACGTCAGGAAACCAACAAGTATTTTGACATTTGTGCCAAAAAAGGATTTTACGCACTTGTTGATTCTATTATCGACAGCAAAGAGTACGAAGAGTCTTTTAATGAAGATACCGTTCCTTACGAGCGCTATTTAACACCTGGTGGTGTATCACAAAGAAAACTACGTGTTGGTAGTATCCGTGAGGATATTGCGGCTTCGATACCCAAAGAAGAAGTCCCCATGTTTGTGAAAATGGGTGCGGTTACAGAAGAGCGGGCATTACCCGATGTTCAATTCCGCGTCAAACAAGGGGTTTCTAAGCAGCGTGAGCAAACCAAAGTATTCAAATTGGTTGCGGGGCTGAGTGATAAAGTAGCAGTTAATACTGCAATTAGCGCTGCTTACCGTCAAATTTTCGAGCGTGATATTGCTCCATACGTAGCTTCCTCCAGAGAATTCAAAGTACTGGAAAGTCGTTTAGGTAATGGAGAAATTACGGTAAAAGAATTTATTGAAGGTATTGGTTGTTCTAGCCTTTACTTAAAAGAGTTCTATACACCATATCCCAATACTAAAGTAATTGAGTTGGGAACCAAACACTTTTTGGGACGCGCTCCACAAAACCAAGCGGAAATCCGTAAGTATAACCAAATTCTTGCAACGCAGGGCATCAAAGCTTTTATTAACGCAATGCTGAGCAGCGTAGAATATAACGACGTATTTGGAGAAGACACAATTCCTTACCGTCGCTTCCCAACACTACCTGCGGCTAACTTCCCGAATACGGAAAGATTGTACAACCAGCTAACCAAGCAAAACAGCGACGTTGTAGTTCCCAGTTTTGACCCTGTGAACTCAACAATGGATATAGCTCAAATGCCATTAACTGGTAAAGCAATCGCAGATATGGCGGCATCACCAAACGGAAGCAGCGAGCCAGCTTACATGAGTTTAGCTCGTTCTACAAGCAGACCTGATACAGTATCAGCTCCTGCTAGCAAGACCCAAAATATCCGTATTTATCGAGTCACTCCCAACAGTGATTCAGCAGAACTAAAAGCTGCTGTCAACGCGATTTACACCCAAGTGCTGGATATTACTGGTGAAATTCCTCTTTATTTCCGTCGTCCAGACTTAGAAGCAAAATTGAGCAATGGCGAAATAAACGTCCAGGAATTTGTACGGTTAATAGCCACAAGTGTGAACTATAGCGACAGGTTCTTAACACCCTATCCCAACAACAAAGTAGTTGAATTCCTATTCCGTCATTTATTGGGACGCGCACCAGCCACCCAAGCGGAAATTAAGGAGTGCAGCCAAAAGCTAGTTGAAGAAGGATTGGAAGCCACTGTTAACACTTTAGTAAACAGCCAAGAGTACGCTCAGTTCTTCGGTACTGACGTAGTACCCTACAAACGTATTCCGTCCCTTGCTGAAGGCAAATACCTTGGGAGAGTGAACGGTTGACGGTTGACTGTTGACGGTTGACGGTTGACGGTTGACGGTTTGTTTTGTTTACCCTAACCTGCTTCAGGGTAAATACAAGTGGCGTAAAAGCTTGGCAATACACATCAGCCATCAGCCATCAGTCAACAGCCATCAGTCAACAGTCAACAGTCAATCAAGATAGTGAAAATGAAAAATAATATTACAAAGTGTTAAGACCAGTAATATTAAATCCCCAGAATGACCGAAAATATTTGCGGGAGGTAATTGAGTTTTAGAGACTCCAGTCACTTGTAAAAGAGTGGGAGTTAAAACTCAGGTAGCTATCCTAAAATCGCACCAGTTTAATTACAGTCTGATTTGATTCGTATTGGAGGAACCCGTTAATGAGTATCGTCACGAAGTCCATCGTGAATGCAGACGCAGAGGCTCGTTATCTCAGCCCTGGTGAATTAGATAGAATTAAGAGCTTTGTGACCAGTGGCGAACGTCGCCTACGGATTGCTCAAGCGTTGACCGATAACCGCGAGCGCATCGTTAAGCAAGCTGGTGACCAATTGTTCCAAAAACGTCCTGATGTTGTATCTCCTGGCGGTAACGCTTATGGTACAGAAATGACCGCAACCTGTTTGCGCGATATGGACTACTACCTACGCCTAATCACTTACGGAATCGTAGCTGGTGACATCACCCCCATCGAAGAAATTGGAATCGTTGGTGTGCGTGAAATGTATAAGTCCTTGGGTACTCCCATTGACGCAGTTGCTGCTGGTGTAAGTGCTATGAAGGGCATTGCAACTGGTATGATGTCTCCCGAAGATTCAGGAGAAGCTGGTTCTTACTTCGACTACCTAATTGGTGCTATGTCGTAGTTTGAAGCTTTTACCAAGGCTTTTCCTAAGTAAAGATAGAACAATTGCAATACGGTTGGAAATAAGGAAATAACAACATGCAAGACGCGATTACCGCTGTAATTAACTCTTCCGACGTTCAAGGGAAGTACCTCGACACCTCCGCGATGGAGAAGCTGAAAGGCTATTTCGCAACTGGTGAACTGCGCGTTCGTGCAGCTACAACCATCAGTGCTAATGCTGCAGCTATCGTTAAAGAAGCAGTTGCTAAGTCCCTGCTATACTCCGACATTACCCGTCCTGGTGGTAACATGTACACCACCCGTCGTTATGCAGCTTGTATCCGTGACTTGGATTACTACCTGCGTTACTCGACCTACGCTATGTTAGCTGGCGACCCTTCCATTTTGGATGAGCGCGTATTGAATGGTTTGAAAGAAACCTACAATTCCTTGGGTGTACCCGTTGGAGCTACCGTTCAAGCAATCCAATCAATGAAAGAAGTAACTGCTAGCTTGGTTGGTCCAGATGCTGGTAAAGAAATGGGTGTTTACTTCGACTACATTAGCTCTGGCTTAAGCTAAGAGTTGAGAAGCGCTTAATAATTTAAGTGCGGTTTATTCAGGTCTGGAAATCAATCGTGAGTGCTAGAACGAACTGTCGCTTAGTATAGAGTGAGTTTCACGGTTTTGTGACTGTCACCGATAATGAGTGGAGTATGAGCTGGTATTGACGAATGATTTCCAGACTTTGAGTGAGAGGGAATTAAAAGGTAAAAGTGAAAAGTCGTTCATTGAGAAGAATTTAGGCTTTTTGGTTGACTTCTACATTTAATTTTTTCCACTTTATGAAAATTTGAACTCAAAAATTTGATTGAAATAAAAAAGTTTTCACTTCAGCTACAGGAGATTATCTGTCATGAGAATGTTTAAAATTACTGCTTGTGTTCCCAGTCAAAGCCGCATTCGTACACAGCGGGAACTACAAAATACTTTCTTTACTAAATTAGTACCTTATGATAACTGGTTCCGCGAACAACAACGGATTCAGAAAATGGGCGGTAAAATTGTTAAGGTTGAACTTGCTACTGGTAAGCAAGGTTCAAATACTGGATTACTGTAAGTTATAAGCTTACAAAAAGAACCCCACCCCCAACCCCCTCCCCGCTTGCGGGGAGGGGGCTACTATTTTATTTAATATTTTTCTGAATTTTCTTCAGCATTGGTGTCATCGCCTACCCAAAGAGAGCGAAATTTATCTCAAAAAATAGCAGCGTGTTGCTCATCAACCATTTCATCATCAATCAGTTATACTACCCAGAGACCTTCCTGCAATTAGCTAGTCGTGAATATACGCAGCTTAATTCCAATTTTTGATGATTCTGTCGAGCGCTGGGGATTTGAAGCGCGAATGTTACGTTGGTTAACATTAATTTGGTTGTTTTTCGGATTGGTGATGCTATTTTCTGCATCCTATCCTGCTGCTGACTCCAACTATAATGACGGGTTGTATTACATTAAGCGGCAATTTATTTGGGTAGTTTTAGGTTTACTAACATTTAATATTATTGTTAACCTACCTATCCGTAAAGTTGCTGGTATATCCCATTGGGTCGTGCTGTTCCTATTATTTCTAATTATCCTTACCTTAATTCCAGGTTTAGGTAAAAGAACTCTAGGTGCAGCGCGTTGGATACCGTTAGGTCCAATACCATTACAGCCCTCAGAATTAATGAAACCATTTTTAGTGTTGCAAAGTGCTCGCTTATTTGGTAGCTGGGACAGACTTAGTTGGGGAGTACGCTTAGCTTGGTTGGGTGTATTTGGTTTAATTATCGTAGGTATCCTAGGACAGCCTAATTTGAGTACCTCAGCGCTGTGTGGTATGAGTATCTGGTTAATGGCACTCTCTGCTGGACTACCTTACAAATACCTTGGGAGTACAGCAGTAGGTGGATTGCTATTAGCAACACTCAGTATTAGCTTTCGCGAATATCAGCGTAAACGGATTATGTCTTTTTTAAATCCTTGGGCTGATATGAGAGATACAGGCTATCAGTTAGTTCAAAGTTTACTAGCAGTCGGTTCCGGTGGTCAATTCGGCACAGGTTTTGGACTTTCCCAACAAAAATTATCTTGGTTACCATTCCAGGATACAGACTTTATTTTTGCTGTACTAGCAGAGGAATTTGGTTTTGTTGGCTGTAGTATCCTGTTAATAATGCTACTTTCATATGCCACTCTAGGATTAACTGTGGCAATAAAAGCTACTAATCCCATACATAAAATAATAGCCATTGGCGTCACAATTTTTATGGTGGGACAATCATTTCTACATATAGGTGTAACGACTGGGGCCTTACCAACCACAGGTTTACCTTTACCAATGTTTAGTTATGGGGGTAACTCAATGATTAGTAGCTTAGTGTTATCAAGTTTACTTATTAGAGTAGCAAGAGAAAGTAGCGAAGCAGATGTAGTTCCCTTGAGAAGAGAAGCATACACAAATAGAAGACGAAATTAAAAAAGATTCTCAAAAATCTTAATCCCCATCTTGTGGGGTGGGCATCCTTGCCCGCCCTAGACTCATTTGCCCTAGACTCATTTACCCTAGACTCATTTACTCTAGACTCATTTACCCTAGACTCATTTACCCTAGACTTATATCAAACTAGGCGACTCCTCACCCAAAAGCCTAAATTAAGCTAAAATTCAAGCAGCGTAAGCATTCCTAGCGATATTTTACCCATGCTTGAAACCCTACAAACCCGAATTTTTGAACTAGAACAATTTGCCAACACCCTTGTCTCTAATCAACTGACCCACCTGAGTCTTGTTAGTATCGGTGTAATTTTTATCGCAGGATTGCTTACTAGTCTTACACCTTGTATGCTTTCCATGTTACCAATCACCATTGGTTATATTGGGGGTTATGAAGCAAAAAGCCGTTTGCAAGCTGCTGCACAGTCTACCTGGTTTGCACTAGGACTAGCAACCACTCTCGCAGGACTAGGAATTATAGCAGCAACCGTAGGTAAAGTCTATGGACAAATTGGAATTGGTTTACCAATTATTATTAGTATTTTGGCAATTCTGATGGGGTTGAATTTATTAGAAGCACTACCCCTACAATTTCCTTCTTTTAATGACACGAAATGGATTTCCGAAGATTTACCATCAGGTATACGCGCTTATGCAATTGGTCTTAGTTTTGGCTTAGTCGCGTCACCTTGCAGTACTCCAGTTTTAGCAAGCTTACTTGGTTGGGTTGCCAATACACAAGATTTGATTTTAGGTGCTGTTTTATTAATTTCTTACACAGCTGGCTATGTAGCACCATTAATTTTGGCAGGTACATTTACTGCTTCTATAAAAAAAATATTAGAATTGCGACGCTTTTCTGGTTGGATTAATCCAGTGAGTGGAACACTTTTAGTTGCCTTCGGCGTATTTTCACTCCTTTCCCGCATTCCTTTAAATTTGTAATAACCGTCAACTATCAACTAAAAAATCAACTAAAAAATGACTTTAGATAATCCAACTCCTCAAAAAAATAGTTTTTGGTCAGCACCTGTACGGATTCTCAGACGAGAACTCCTACCCCTTATAACCGATTTAAGATTAGCGATAATTCTTTTGTTAGTTATTGCGGCTTTCAGCATCACAGGAACAGTAATTGAGCAGGGTCAAACTTTGGCATTTTATCAAGCTAATTACCCAGAACATCCAGCATTATTTGGTTTTCTGAGTTGGAAAGTTCTTTTAATGTTGGGTTTAAATGATGTTTACCGTACTTGGTGGTTTTTAGCGTTACTAATTTTATTTGGTACAAGCATAACTGCTTGTAGTTTTACCCGTCAGTTGCCAGCTTTAAAAGCAGCACGTCGTTGGAAATTTTATGACCAACCCCGTCAATATCAAAAATTAGCTTTAAGCGCAGAACTAGATTTAGAAACAAGAAATCTTGCTTCTTTACCCAATTTAAGCCAACTTTTACAACAACGTCGATATAAAATTTTTCAAGACACAGAAAAAAATAATCTTCTATATGCACGTAAAGGTATTGTCGGACGCATCGGACCGATTGTTGTACATATAGGTATCGTAGTTATTTTACTTGGTGGAATTTGGGGAGCTATGACTGGTTTTCTGGCTCAAGAAATGATACCTAGTGGTTCTACGTTTAAAGTAAATAATATTATTGAAGCTGGTCCTTTGGCACAAGGACAAGTACCCAAAGATTGGTCAGTGCGCGTAAATCGCTTTTGGATTGACTACACCCCAAGTGGTGGTATTGACCAGTTTTATTCTGATATGTCAGTTTTAGATAGCCAAGGTAAAGAAGTTGACCACAAGAAAATTTATGTAAATGAGCCTCTACGCCATAAAGGTGTAACTTTTTACCAAACAGATTGGGGTATTTCCGCAGTACGTGTGAGGATTAACAAAAGCCCTATTTTCCAACTACCAATGGCATCATTAAATACGAATGGTAATGGAAGGCTTTGGGGTACTTGGATTCCCACGAAACCAGATTTGAGTGCTGGTGTGTCTCTGTTAGCAAAAGATTTACAAGGTACAGTATTAATTTATGACTCTGCTGGAAAATTGGTAGATACCGTGAGAACTGGGATGTCTACCGAAGTAAACGGAGTCACATTGAAAATTTTGGATGTAATTGGTAGCACTGGATTGCAAATTAAAGCTGACCCAGGTATACCAATTGTTTACACCGGATTTGCTTTATTAATGGCAGGAGTGGTGATGAGTTATTTTTCTCATTCACAAGTCTGGGCACTACAGAAAGACGGTTGTTTGTATATAGGAGCAAAAACTAATCGCGCTCAAGTAGCTTTTGAACGCGAAGTTTTAGAAATTTTGGATAAATTGAGTTTGCAGCAAAAGGATAAAGAAGAACCTGTTGCTGTCTAAACTTTTTTCTCGTGAGTCACTTCAACCACCGTGTGTACATTTCCACGCGGTGTAAAATCCGCTTTCACTTTTACGAACAATGGGTCACATGCAGCAACAAAGTCATCCAGAATTTGATTAGCTGACTCTTCGTGAGAAATGTAACGCTCTCGGTAGCTATTTATATAAAGCTTTATTGCCTTTAATTCCACCACTTTTTCGTCTGGAATATAACTAACGTAAATGGTCGCAAAATCGGGATAGCCAGAAAACGGACATTTACAGGTAAATTCTGGCAACGTAATGTCAATATTATAACGTCGTCCCACACGCGGATTAGGAAATGTAATTAAGTTACCTTCCACAATTTCGCGCTCGCCATACTTCATTTCTTGAGTAGGCTGGTTAGATGCAATTTCAGGTGAAGAGTGACTCATAAAACAAAAAATTTGGCTTAAGACCACAATAGTATCTTAAGTCATACCTTAATAATTCTTAATTCAAAATTGAAAATTTAAAACTCAACACTCAAAACTCCCTGCTTGCCAGTCAGGACAGCTATCTCCCTCATAACCACTTGGATGCATTCCACAAACAAGCAAATTACCACCATAAACATGACCGTGGTAATGCTGACAACCCATACAAGCAGGATTTTTTTCGCTTGTGGCTTCCAAATAATAAGGAAATGCCGGGTCTATATCTAGCATAGAGTCTTCCAGTTCCCAATATCGCTCTGGAATTGGGTCAATTAACTCTTGCAAATACATTTCCAAATCTGTGGCTATGGAATTTTGCATTTGCTCGCCAATTTCTTCGGTGAATTCCACAAAAGTGTCTATCATTTCACTCATACCAAGAAAAAAACGGTCTACTTCACCGGCGACTGTTTCTACAATATCCAATAAATCTTTTTGCCAACTATCCATACATTTAACGTCCTTTTTGCTATCAACTATAGGACACAGGAAAAATAACTAAGCGGAGAAGCCCGTAAACGACTTTGCCTGAATTGCCCGATTATACTCTCTTAGGATAGCTTACCGCTTGGTAGTTAAGTATACCCTTAGTCTTAGCTGTAAATTTCCTTGAACGTTAAGTAATATGAAGCTTAAAACAGTACTTTCAAACGTTACAAACCTTGAAAATACATTAAATAATATTACGACAATAAATTTAAATTGGTAGTAGCGATTTGTTACTAAAGCGAATCTTAATTTAAATTACAGACTTTAGCTATTGGTCAATCTGTAACTTTTTCAGTTCTTCTTGCAGTTCTAAAACTTGGTCGCGTAGTTTGTCTACATCCTCACCCTGAGACTCTTTTTGAGTCGGCTGTTCGTCTTCTTCTAAAATTTCTATGCGTCGAGGTTCAGAAGCAGACGCTTTATCAGTATTATCAGTAGCACTAGATTCTGGTTGATTTTGAGCTTGCTTCATCATATCTTCAACAAAGCGACGACCTTCTTCGGTTGTCATTTCGCCTTTAGCAACCATTTCGTCTGCCAATTTTTGGACTTGCGAACGTAGGTCAGTTATTTTGTCTCCTGCTTTTTCGCCAGCATAAGAAGCCAACCCAACACCAAGGTAAAAAGCTTTTTTAACAATATCTCCAAAACCAGGCATTTGTAGATTATTATTTCTAAAAATAAGGCGACCCGGAGACCACGCCTACTGTAAGCATCCCGTGTTGCTGCTACCTTCCGGTCCTGACAAGATTTGGGCGTTGCAGTCGCATAGATCCGAGTCATCTATATAGTAACACCTAATTGGTAATTGTGTGTGTTATTCCAAAATAATTCGCCATTCATAAAGTTGGTAATTTACACAACCGTTCATAATTAAAGGGTCTGCGGCTACTATTGCTTCAGCTTCTTTCATTGATGCTGCCTCAAATATCATCATCCCTCCCCCCCGAACTGCCCAGTAACCAGTTCTTGCTTTATGCCCTTTGGCGATTAGTTCCTGAACATAGGCTTTATGGGCTGGTACATACTGGTCAAAGGTGGGTTTGTCAACCTTGCCTTCTTCAATCTTTACAAAAGTCGGCATTTGTTTTTCTCTGAAAAAGTTTATTTTTGCTTATTACACAAGAAATATTTTACTCATCTCAAGCTCATGGATAAATCAAAAAGTTACTATTTTATAGCTTTGCTACCACCTAAGGATATCCAAAACTACGCAAATGAGGTGAAGCAATACTTTGCGGACAAGTACAATAGCCGTCATGCACAAAAATCCCCACCACATATTACTCTCCAACCACCGTTTCAATGGTCTAATGCAGACGAATTAATTTTGGAAAGTAAATTAAGGGAATTTGCTAGTGTTCGAGAAGCAATACCAATTACGCTGCTTAATTTTGCTGCATTTTCTCCTCACGTTATTTATATAGATGTGGTGAAATTTCCCCAGCTAATGACTTTGCAAGCGGAATTAATGGTTTATGTAGAAAGCAATTTGGGAATTATAGACAAAGCTGGTAAGTCTCGTGAGTTTGCTCCCCATATGACGGTCGCTTTTAAAGATTTAACTAAACAAAATTTTAAAGCTGCATGGTCGGAGTTTGAAAAACGGGAAATACATTTTGAGTTTACAGCGGAAAATTTAACGCTTTTGCAGCATGATGGGACGAAGTGGGATATTAAAAGTGAATTTCCTTTTATTTAAGAATATGAAGAAATTAGATAAATTTAGCTTGAGATTACAGCCCAGTAAGAGGGTTTTTATAAGGAGAATACTAAGCATCATTCATCCCGAAATTTAAGCATCATTCATCCCGAAATTTAAGCATCATTCATTCCGAAATCTAAGCATCATTCATTCCGAAATCTAAGCATCATTCATTCCGAAATCTAAGCATCATTCATTCCGAAATTTAAGCATCATTCATTCCGAAATTTAAGCATCATTCATCCCGAAATTTAAGCATCATTCATTCCGAAATCTAAGCATCATTCATTCCGAAATCTAAGCATCATTCATTCCGAAATTTAAGCATCATTCATTCCGAAATTTAAGCATCATTCATTCCGAAATTTAAGCATCATTCATTCCGAAATTTAAGCATCATTCATTCCGAAATCTAAGCATCATTCATTCCGAAATCTAAGCATCATTCATTCCGAAATCTAAGCATCATTCATTCCGAAATCTAAGCATCATTCATTCCGAAATTTAAGCATCATTCATTCCGAAATTTAAGCATCATTCATTCCGAAATTTAAGCATCATTCATTCCGAAATTTAAGCATCATTCATTCCGAAATTTAAGCATCATTCATTCCGAAACCTAAGCATCATTCATTCCGAAACCCAAGCATCATTCATTCCGAAACCTAAGCATCATTCATTCCGAAATCCAGGGAATAAATTCCCTGTCTAAAAGCTGAAGTCCTCTAAAAGAGGACTAGTTAGCATATCAAAAAATGCTCCAAAAATTTTATTTATTCTTATTAGTCCTCTTCAGAGGACTTAAGCTTTGAGACAGGGAATTTATTCCCTGGCTCTTGCGTTTTCTCCCCACTCCCCACTCTATTCCTAAGCTGCAACCTCAGCTTCAGGTAATAACCGTTTTACACCTTGCTTAGCAAATCCTTGTAAAACAGCCATTTGCTGATTTTGAGTGAATACATTTTGCAGAACTTGTCCCAATCTTTCTAGGTTCAATTTATTACCAGAATTAACTGATATTTCTTGTTGCTGGAGATATTCAACCAAGCTCAAAGCGGCTAAGCGTGTGAGATATGCAGCGCTTACACCCTGTACTAATCCACCTGCAACAAATGTAACAGCATGACTTTTGAGAACAGTACCTATTGCTTTCGAGGAAATTTCTACTAACCCCAGTTTAAGCATCAAGCCACCCATTTCTCCAGCAACAGTTTTTGCCTGTTCCAGAGAAAACTTTTGCTGATAAATATTGCCCAAATCTATTACCATTTGAGCATTAATCGCAGCGGTTCCCAAAATATCTAACGCAGGAACCGGGTTAGCAAACGCAGCAGCAGCAGCAATCCACTGGTATTGCTCAATTACTGGTAGAGCGCGTTCTTTTCTAATACTGTTCAATAAATCTTTGGCTTCGACTTGTAATACGGATGCTTTCCGCATTGTAGTAGCCCAAACTAACTCAAATCCTTGATTAGCTAAAACTTCACTCAAAAGTGGTGTCAACTGCTTGATATCAGCTTCTGGTTGTTCCATCCACTCTTCAAAGGAACCATCTTCGCTGTGTTTTCTAACTTTAATTGCTAGAGGAGAAACTGCTGTTGCAACAACATTATTTTGCATCCGCTGTTTCAAAGACAGCAGGATACTAGCACGCTCATCTGGTAAATACTGGTCTTGTTTATTGAAAACCAGCATAACTCTTTGATTGGCTGCTTGTAATTGCTGTACAGTTTTGAATTCTGTATCTGTCAAATCCCCATTTGTTAAGAACAGAACTAAATCACAAGCAGCAGCCTGTGTCAAACTAACTTCATCAGAACCAATTCCTGTAAACAATGCTGGAGTTTCTAAAATACTAACCGTTTTAGATATAGCTTGTTTATTCCAGTTAGACTTTAGGACTTCAACCAAGGTGGTTTTACCTACCGATTTTCCACCTGTGACAGCTAACTTAATTTCTTGTCTATCTAACTCCACATATAACCGAGCAGCTTTTTCTCGCAGTGTGGGAACCTGATGTACTGCATTCACACAATTATATTTTTCTGCTTCGTCGGAAAACTGCGTAATCACTGCTTCGGCTTTTGCGATCGCCTTGGATACAGTTTCCCTATCTTGGGGCATAAC
The DNA here is from genome assembly GCA_019359035.1 of Scytonematopsis contorta HA4267-MV1. Classification (GTDB taxonomy): domain Bacteria; phylum Cyanobacteriota; class Cyanobacteriia; order Cyanobacteriales; family Nostocaceae; genus Scytonematopsis; species Scytonematopsis contorta. The sequence continues at coordinate 55,065 of JAHHIC010000074.1, forward strand.
CGCAAGAGTTGGGTTAGAGTTTTTGGGGTGATTTTGTTTTAAAAGCCATAGACCACCACCAACAGCCAACAAACTAAATAAGCTATATTCTCCTAGCTGAGCAATGGTATCTTGCCAACTATCTAACAACCATAGGGAAAAGGAAAGCCCTAATCCCCCAATTAATACCGGTCGCTGCAACTTGATTGCCATGATTCTCCGTTCCGCTTGGGTGATTTTTATTCCAGAATAAACTAAATCCTAGCTCTGCCACTCTTGTAAATAAGCGAGTGAGCTAAGCAATATTAAATATTCTTCTTGGACACACCCACTTGTCTGAATTATTTCCAATTATATTAAATCTTCATAATTGATTATGTGTTCGCAGGAATTATCTTAGCTTTTTCGATTTGCTCTTCCAAAACAAATCCCCGCAATCTCGTTACAAAATTACGGGGATTTATTATATTTATTTGGTGGCGGGAAGTGGATTTGAACCACTGACCTTCGGGTTATGAGCCCGACGAGCTACCAGGCTGCTCTATCCCGCGTCGCTCTTTCTTTCATAACTATAACCCAACTTCCCAAGTTTGGCAACTAATTTACAACTACAAAATAGATAATTCTCCAACAACCTCTAAACGAGTGTATTTTCGTGGGTTCATAAACCTTTCAGATAAGGCTTCGGCAACACTAGGATTAATCCAACCCAATTGCTGAAGTATGTGAATAGCAGCAGCATACTTAGCTCGTGTTGCCCCGTCCATAACTTTAATAGCCAAACCCATGCCTTCACCCAACCGACCCACACAAATAATTCCTTCTGCTCCGGACTTACATACCACATCTCCAGAAGCTAAACGCATCAAATCGGTGTCAAACTGTCCTTCAGCGGATATCATAGTTGGATGGTGAGTCATTGCTCGGACAATGCGTTCCATATCCCAGTTGCTACCGGATGCTAACTGAGAATACAACCACCCCATCTGACTGAGTTGCATCAAGTAGGTAGGAGCACCACAATCATCATGAGCACTAATAAATTCAGCAGCAGGCATTTTTAACAATTCTGCGATTTTATTTATAATTAGCTGCTGCACTGGATGTTTCCGCTCAAGATAATCATGTAAAGACCAATTACGCTGCTGACAAACTGCGAGCATACCCGCATGTTTACCAGAGCAGTTATATTCCAAACGACTGCGTTTACCTTCTGGAACCGGACATTGTAAAGCAGAAGGGTCAACATCAGCTCGCCATAAAATATTAAATACCTGCCGTACCTGTTTTAATGTCCCTTTGTGAGAACTACAGATAATCGCCAAATCTCTATCGCTAAGTTCGTAGCGTTCTAAAGTACCTGTAGTGGTAGTAGCTAAAGCCTGAAAAGGCTTTAATGCTGAGCGGACAAAGGTGGCAGTTTCAGCATTTCCTGCAACAGATAGCACCCTTCCTCGGTCATCGCATACAACTGCTTGAACTGTATGCCTAGATTCAATGATACCTTCCCGTAGAAGCCTAACCTCTAACGGTGGGGCTTGAGTTCGTTTTCCCATTGTCATGGGTTCAAATTATCACCTTGTAACTAATTATTTCTCATTACGAATCCATTGACTTTATGGCAATAAATTCCAAGTTAACGTACCAATAGCATACAACAAAGCCAAGACACAAAAAGAAATTTGTAACCGCGAAAAAATAGGCTTAATTTCATAAGAAACAATTAACCTATCTCGGGTTAAAACATCATCAGGCTTAGTCCAAGTTTGGCCGTCGTACCATCCCGATTCTTCGTAGAAAATAACGGGACTGCTTAGCCTGCCACTAATGTAAGTCCAACCTAAGTACAAACGGACTAATAATAATATAGCTCCCACACTAGCACCTGCGGCACTTGAGAGGATAAATTGTGCCAAATACTTGTGTGGGGGGAAGCTGGATGATGCTACAGGAAGAGCAATCAGCCATGATATGCCAGCAAACCAGCTAATTTTCGTGAGGTATTGACGCCATGTCAAGGTGCAATCACGAAATAGCCAGGATGTTTTTAATTCTTCGTACTCGTTTACTGGTTGCTGCTCGGTAGGAACAGGGCAGTTCGTAACCGAAGACCTAATCATGTTGGTTTTCCCCCACCCAACTGAAGTGTTGTTATATCTAAACGTTCTGCATGACCCCAAAAAGCTTCTAAATTATAGAATTCTCTCTCAGGAGGCAGCATGACATGAACTATTACATCCCCGTAGTCTTCCAAAACCCAAGTGGCTTCACTTTTTCCTTCTACCCTTAAAGGACGACGATGCAATTCTGTTTCGACTTGATACTCTATGGCGTCAGCGATAGCCCTTACCTGTACGCGAGAAAAACCCGTCATGAGTACAAAATAGTCTGCGAGGTAAGATACATCAGCCACATGAAGCAAAACTATATCACCAGCTTTGCGGTCGGATGCGGCTTCGGCAATGGTCAAAGCCAGTTTTTTACTTTCTTCGTTGGTATCGAACAAGCTGTCATTAGCCAAGCTTTGTGCCACAGATGGTAATTGGATTCGTGAATTTAGGTTGAAATAATCTGACATTAAACCTCAGTTATTATTATTTCTTTCTTTTTTTTAACAATTTTTTGCAATTATTGACAATGAAAATCTGATTAGACTTACATGAACGCGAGTAGGGTTTTGAATGGGGTTTGTTTGAATATTAACAAAAAAATCGACGCCTATGGTGTTTGGACGCCAAGATTATAGTCGTGCCTTCACATGAAACCCCACCCTAACCGGTCTCCGTTTACGGGGCTACGACTCACAAATGAACTCTGGATAAAAAAATAAAACTTTATTACTAATTTTAACAAAAAGCATGAAGTATCGCGCAACGGGTCGATTGCTAGATGGAATTTATATGGAAATTTTTTCGTCTTACACTTTCAACGCCAACTAAAAAAACGATTTCAAGAAATGAGGGAGGTATGGGATTCGAGTAAAAAGCACCCGCTCGCAAGGAGCCTTGAGAACTTGAAATCCAAAATATCAAATCGCGTAAAGACCAGTTTGTTTCGGTAGATGCGAATTTTTGAGGGGAGGGTAGAGTAAATATCTGCGAGCCACTTAACAGCTTCGCCTTCTAATATTTTTACCAATGATTTGTCGCTCCACAGAAGATATAGCTGTCTTTTAACCTTGTACAACAACTTCTTCTTGATTTGCCACTAATGTTGGTTCAATCTCGTAACAGGTGTCTGTGACCGAATAGAAAAGAGATTCATAATTTTTCAGCGCTTGGTCAAAAGCATACTGTTCCATCGCGAATTTACGGCTTTTTTCGCCTAAAAGAGTTACTTTTTCTGGCTGCTGATACAAATCTAAAATTGCTGATGCTAAAGCTTCTGGTTCTTCAGGAGGAACTATTAACCCACCACCACTTTGCGTGATAGCTCTGGCTGCTGTGCCATTATTTGGAACAGATGCAATAATTGCCCGACCACTAGCAAGTAAGACTTGAATTTTTGAGGGCATATTAAAAGAAATGACATTTTTCTTTTGTACTACCAACCCTACATCAGAAGCTGCTAACATTTCTGGTAATTTTTCACGTGGCTGGAAAGGCAACAACAAAACATTATCCGCACCATATTTGTGACATTCTTCTTGTAAACGTTGCAAACCTTTTGCTTCACCGACAATGACAAAAACAATATCTTTCACGTGTCTTAACTTTGCAGCAGCCTTAACAACAGTCTCTAATCCTTGAGTTAAAGCAATATTACCCGAATAGGAAACTACAAATTTTCCTTGTAAATTATGTGCGATGCGAAAAGCATTATTTTCTTTAGATAACGGGCGAATAAAATTGACATCAACCCAGTTAGGAATTTGTACAATTTTATTAGCAGCAACGCCTTTAGACTTTAAATTGTCTACGAACCCATCAGCAATAACGCTAATTTTTGTGGCTGTCCCATAGGCAACTTTCTCCAAAGTTTGAAAAACTTTAATGAGTAATTTGTTCTTAAGTAGTCCAACGTGAATAGCAGCATCTGGCAAAATATCTTGTAGATTCAAAACTACTGGACAGCCATGCAGCCATCCTAAAAGAGTTGTTGGTAAACAAACAGGTAAAGAAGGAGATGTAGACAAAATGACATCAGGACGCCAACCTTTCAATGCTGGCAAGAAACTGGTAAAAACAAAGCTAGCATCTAGCATGATTCTATCCAGCAGATTAGGTTGAGGACGAATCCAAACATAGCTCCGTTGAATTTCTACCCCATTCTTGTACTCAGTGACATAAAACTTACCACGGTATGCTTCGTAAATTTGACGCTCTGGGTAATTAGGCATAGCGGTTACGACGCGCACTTGATGCCCTCTTTTTACAAGTCCCTCCGCTAGTTCGGTCATCAAAGGAGCAATACCGATGGGTTCGGGGTGATAGTTGTAAGAATAAATTAAAATTCGCATAACAGATTAGTCAGTAAGTACTTGGTTTTTCTTAAAACACTAGCTTTGGTATTCAATTGGGTTTAACACTCAGTGTGTCTGTATTCTAATTGTCTCTTTAAGCGTCGTTTATGTCAGTTATTTTGGTTGAAGATTGAGTAAATTTTGACTTTGCGTGCTATTTCTTGGAATGCATTTTTTTTTACTCTTGGACTAATCATTGAAATTTTACTTCAACAAACTAATTTACGTAAAAACACTAAATAAAAAAGTCAAAAATAAAAAGATGCTCAAATATGGTAATAGCAATTATTAAAGTTAAGTGAATTCACTTATTATTATTATTTTAATTTACACCACAACCTAGCTAAGCTCATAAAAACTTTCGACCGTATGTAATTGTGTATTATGCAACTGTACAGACGTAAGTCTGATTTTATCAATGACTTAGAAATTAAAAATTAAAAAGTAACTTACGTAGACTCATTGGGGTTTTCCACTGGAGAAGCCGAATTGATTGGGTCTCTACGTTTCATTTGGCAAAAAAAAGCTCCCCATAAGGGAGTGAAAAGGATAATAAGCTGAAACATTTTTAATTTACAAGCTCAAAGTAGAAATATTTTTGTGGTACAGATATATTGAATAAAGCCAAAACCTAGACAGCACCACTATTTTTGTTAAACAAAACAAGAACTGTTTTGACAATTAATTGTAAATCATACAATAAACTCCAATTCTGCTGATACTGTAAATCCAAACGAATCACATCCTCAAAACTACGTACCGTAGAGCGTCCATTGACTTGCCATTCTCCTGTCATACCAGGTTTAACGTCTAAACGTTGCCATTCTGGGACTTCGTAGCTTGCTACCTCATCAGGTGTGGGTGGTCTAGTACCAACCAAACTCATTTCTCCTTTAAGAACATTCCAAAACTGAGGTAGTTCATCTAGACTAGTACGACGTAAGAAACGTCCAACTCTGGTAATTCTAGGGTCATTGTCATTCTTAAAAAAAGCTCCCTGCACTTGGTTTACCACCAGAGCTTTCTTGGATTCAGCATCCACACACATCGAGCGGAATTTCCAAATTTTAAAGGGTCTTCCCATCCAACCACACCTCGTTTGGTTAAATAAAATCGGTCCTGGGTCGTTGATTGTAATGGCAATGACGATAGGAACTGATAAAAATCCTGTAATTACTAAGCCTACAATAGCCCCCACAATATCTATCAAGCGTTTCATCCAAGAACGTACAGATGGGTGAGTGGCTGGTAATTCTTCATCCAGTTTTTGATTTGGCAGTAACGACGTATCCTCATGGGAATCAATGGAAAAAACCTTATCCAACCCAGTCAGATTTAATACTGCCATTACTTTAGGTGTAACATTTTGTAGTATAAATTCAATCCCCTTTTCCTGAGCTATTTTGAAATTACTGACTAAAGCACCTAAACCGCTGCTATCCATAAAAGTGGTTTCCTTAAAGTCAATAATAATTTGCTTTAATGTTTCACTTTTTAAAGTTAACTCTTGACAGGTTTGCTTAAACGCGACAGCTTCAAGCACGCTCAACCTCGTGGGAACCTGTACTACAGCGGTGTCGTTCAGGAATGTGACTAAAAAATTATCCTCTTGTGGTTGAGTACTCATTAAACCTTGCACCATTTGCCCTTGATTTTGTAATCTACTAAACATTATTGTTCCCTAGCGAATAACTTAACGTAATGTCATTTCTGTAGCAATAACGACTTGTAGCAAGTTGTTTAAAATGTGAAACTAAGTTGGCAAAACTACAGTTCACAATAGAACAAGAAGCCTAATAGCTTTTTATTGTTCTACGTTGCACGTAAGCGTTGCTCGCACATTAAATGACTGCTAAAACCCCCGTAATACCATCTGCACGCCTGATTGAAGTCTTTTCTGCTATCCAAGGAGAGGGGCACAATGTTGGGACACGTCAGATTTTTATTCGTTTTGCGCTTTGCGATTTACGTTGCCACTTTTGCGATAGCGCTCATACTTGGCACGTACCCAAAACTTGTAGAATAGAGCAAACACCTGGTTTACGCGATTTTGAAATTTACTCTAATCCTGTCCCTCTACCTATATTACTCGAATCTATAAAGCAGCAAAATTTACCTGCTCTCCACGATAGCATAAGTATAACTGGTGGCGAGCCGCTGCTACATGCCGCTTTCCTAGTAGAATTTTTACCCCAATTACGCTCAGTAACCGGACTTCCTGTCTATCTAGAAACTGGTGGACATCGTCCAGAAGAATTAGCGATGATTTTACCCCATCTCAACTCTGTAGGTATGGATTTTAAACTACCTAGCGTTAGTGGCGAAAGTCGTTGGCAAGAACATACAAAATTTCTTCAACTTTGCTACGACTCACAAATAGAAATATTTGTCAAAATAATTGTTTCAAATAAGACAGATTTAGCTGATTTGGAGCGCTCAGCTAACGTTATTGCGGAAATAAATCCATCAATTAAAGTATTTTTACAACCCGTAACCCCTCTAGAGTCTACTGAAAATCCCACCCAAGAAATTATTGTTGCTCCTTCTCCAGAGCAAGTTTTAAGTTGGCAAGAACTAATGAAACGAACTATCAAAGACGTTCGCGTCATACCACAGACCCACAAGATGTTGAATCAGCTTTAAGGGGGGAGTGAGGAGTGGGGAGTGAGGAGTGGGGAGTTTTGGGATGGGGGAATGAGGGAGCAATTACCAATTACCAATTACCAATTACCAATTACCAATTACCAATTACCAATTCCCAATTCCCAATTCCCAATTACCAATTACCAATTCCCAATTCCCAATTCCCAATTCCCATCTATTCGTCGTAGTCTTCGTTGCCTTTTGACTTAGCTCTGGCTTTATTAGCGCTCTTTTTGAGTGCCGATAACCGCGCTTCGTACTTGGAACGTTGACGTTTATTAGGAGACAATTCAATTAAGGTTTTTAAAGCACTACCCAAACTCTTATAAGCATTGGGGAGAGTGTAACCAAAACGCTGTGCTAAGGCAATTGCTTTTTCGTCGGCTTCGACTAATTCAATTACTTGCTTTTGTCCATTATTTTTTTGATAAAGACGCCAGCCAGAAACGCCACATAAGGCCATCGCTAAAATTAAAAGTAATCCGTCCTGTACCCACAGTTCACCCACAGCACCACCTAAACCAATTGCTAGGGCTGCCATTTCCCAACCGTCTTTAGGTATTGTGTCATTTTGAATACGGGCAACTTCATGCCAAAACAGCAAATTACGCTGGTCCATAGCAAGGTTATCCCATTTAACCAAGTCAATTTGAATTTCAACTTGGTCTTTACCGATTTCTTCAGAGCGAATAATGGGTGGGTTCACTTCTGTTGAACCTTCAACAGTAACCCAACTTTGTAATTCTGGCGGTAGTAAGCCTTTTAACCGTCTCAGTTCGCTCATTTCCGCTTTGGCAGAGGAAGTAGCATAAGAAGTCATAAAAATCCAGCCCTAGAAAAATTCAGTATATAGTGAGGGTATCACTTCGGAGTATAGCTATTTCCGTGGTTGCTCGGCTTCATCCGGTGGGAAATCTTCCGCGCCTTTTTCGCGCTTCCATAGCTTTTTCCAAAACATCCAGTAATCCGGGTGCTTGTTCCTGGATACTAAGTAATAATCTCTCCCCTAATTCTAAATTACCTGGGTCTCTACCGGTTTTCATTACCGCTTGAAGACGAGGTAAAGCGACATTATCCACAAGCTCAATTAAACCGCTTAAACAACGAACGAATTGTTTTTCCGTAAGATTTGAGTCTTCTAGGGGGAATTCTATTATCGCTCGAATTTCGCCGTCAGATGGGTCATATTCCCACTGCAGCATTTTAGTTTCCCAGGAAATCGCTAGCATTGTTTGAAGGATAGCAGTTTTGTGACGGTGTTTTTGAATACCCGTTATAACTTGTGGTGCAAACAGCCGAAAAAAACGTCCGTCTTCATCCAATTGAACAACGATTAAAAAATCATCGATGTTTTGAGCTTCAACACCAGTAATAATCCGGTTTTCTTCATCATCAACACTGTAATCCCAACCAAGGCTATCGAGATACTTGGCAATTTGTTGTACAGTAGCTGCCATAAATCCTTTACCTTTACCTTAGTTTCAGTATTAGTGACGATTATGCGTAAATCAACTTTAATTTTAGCCTTATTACCATTAATTTTTACCCTTGGTGGCTGTAGTGTGGACTCAGGGGAAACAAATACAACTAACCCTCAAGGTAATACCAATCAAGGTAACAAGCCTCAAAGTAACAATAGCCCAACTGGACAAGCTACTAGTAGTCGATTAAACACAATAAAAAGTCGTGGTCAGATAATTTGTGGTGTTAGTGGAGAATTACCAGGCTTTAGTTTTGTTGGTAGTGATGGAAAATACAGCGGTTTAGATGTGGATGTGTGTCGCGCTATCGCATCAGCTTTATTTGACAACCCTGACGCAGTAGAATACCGAAATCTTAATGCCAAAGAAAGATTTACAGCGGTACAAACGGGGGAAGTAGACATTCTTAGTCGTAACACCACTTGGACAATTAGTCGTGATACATCCGTAGGATTAGCATTTGCACCAGTAGTTTTTTACGACGGGCAAGGAATTATGGTGCGTAAAAGTAGTAACATCAAAACGTTAAAAGACTTACAAAACAAAGCAGTTTGTACCCAAACGGGAACCACTAATGAACAAAACTTAGCAGACCAAATGCGTTCGAGGGGTATTACATATAAATCCGTTGTATTTGAAGATATTAATACAGCTTACGCCACTTACACACAAGGACGTTGCGACGCAGTGACCTCAGACAATTCCCAATTAGTATCTCGACGTACAACTTTACCAAAACCTGACGAACACGTAATCCTCAAAGAACTTTTATCAAGAGAACCTTTAGCACCAGCAGTTGCAGACGGAGATTCAAAATGGGCTGATACAGTTAAATGGATAGTTTATGCCTTAATTAAAGCCGAAGAGCTAGGAATTAACTCTCAAAATTTAGGACAATTTGCTAATACAAATGACCCAGATATAAAACGTTTTTTGGGAACAGAAGGAAACCTAGGTGAAGGAATGGGATTACCAAAAGATTTTGCAGCAAAAATTATTAAGCATGTGGGAAACTACGGGGAAATTTACGACCGTAATTTAGGAGCAAAAACAAAATTAAATATTCCTCGTGGCATAAATCAACTTTCAACGAAAGGAGGATTAATGTATTCTCCACCTTTTAGGTAGGGAGTGGGGAGTGGGGTAGTCCGAGCATCTTGCTCGCTAATTTCAAAAAATGAGCATCTTGCTCGCTAATTTCAAAAAATGAGCATCTTGCTCGCTAATTTCAAAAAATGAGCATCTTGCTCGCTAATTTCAATTTCCAGTAGTGCGAGCATCTTGCTCGCTAATTTCAAAAAATGAGCATCTTGCTCGCTAATTTCAAAAAATGAGCATCTTGCTCGCTAATTTCAAAAAATGAGCATCTTGCCCACTAATTTCAAAAAATTGCCAGTCAACCGTCAACAAAAAAATGAACAAACCACCTTTATGGCGAGATAAACGTTTTTGGGATATTGCTTCTCAAGTTATTGCGGTAATTATAGCTGTTGTTGTGGTGATGATTTTGTGGACGAATCTTAACCGTAATTTACGACAGTTAGGTATTCAGTTCGGTTTTGATTTTCTTAGACAGCAAGCTTCTTTTGATATTGGCGAAACTCTTATTCCTTATAAAGCATCCGACTCCTATATTCAGGCTTTATGGGTCGGGTTAATTAATAGCTTACGGGTTGCTGTTGTAGGAATTATCTTGACGACTATTTTAGGGATTACAGCAGGTATAGCTCGCTTATCTGATAATTGGTTAGTGCGGAATATTTCTATGGTTTATGTAGAAGTCTTTAGAAATACTCCTCTACTTTTACAATTACTATTTTGGTATTTTGCTGTTTTCTTAAGTTTCCCTAAAGTAGAAAATCAAATATCTCTGGGAGGATTAATTTCACTTAGTCAAAATGGTATTGCTTTTTTAGGATTAATATTTTCCCCTGAATTGTCTACCTTGCTGATGGGTTTAACTTTTTATACAGGTGCTTTTATTGCCGAAATTGTTAGGGGTGGGATTACATCTGTATCAAAGGGACAATGGGAAGCTGCTCGCTCTTTGGGGTTGGAACCTTCTTTGGTCATGCGATTAGTGATTTTTCCTCAAGCTTTACGAGTTATAATTCCACCGTTAACAAGTCAGTATTTAAACTTGAGTAAAAATTCTAGTTTAGCAATTGCTGTTGGATACCCCGATATTTATTTTGTTGCCTCAACTACTTTTAATCAAACGGGTCGCGCTGTAGAGGTTATGATATTAATAATGCTTACGTATCTAACCCTAAGCTTAACTATTTCTTTGGCAATGAATTTTTTGAATAAAACTTTTCAGATAAAAGAAAGATAACTACAGGGAAAGATAACTCCTAAGTAAGGTGGAAAGAGTAGAACTAATGATAAGCAATCCAGAATCTAGAATCCCAAATCATAAATTATTTTGGTTACGTAAAAACTTATTTAACAGTTGGTTCAATAGCATATTAACTGTCATCTGTTTAATTTTTCTGCTTTGGGTTACTTGGGGTGTTGGTAATTGGGTAATTAATCAAGCGCAATGGGCAGTTATTAAGGTCAATTGGCGATTATTTTTTGTAGGAAGATATCCCCAAAGTTTATATTGGCGAGTTTGGATAGCGTTGGCTGTTACATCTGTATTGGGTGGCTTGACTTTTGGGGTGTTTTCTCAAACAAGTAGTTTTAAAAGAGTTTATTTAGGAATTTGTGCTTTTATATTAGGTCTGTTCTTAACAATTGCACCACTAGACACAAATTCACGTTTATGCTTATTAATCATTGCGGGTTTAGCTTTTGCGAGTTCGTGGATTGGAGGAAAATTATCTAAATTTATTATCCCTTGGATTTCTATTGCATGGTTATTATCTTTTTTGGTTTCTTTATGGTTAATTAATGGCGGATTTGTTAATTTTTGGCTTGTTGTTGCTCGTTTGCGGATTGGGTTTACGGCTGTTCCGACTAATTTGTGGAATGGTTTGTTACTGACGCTACTGATGGCTTTTGTAAGTATTGTACTTTCTTTTCCAATAGGTATTTTACTAGCATTAGGACGGACTAGTAATTTACCCGTCGTACGCTGGTTTTGTATTTTGTATATTGAAATTATCAGAGGATTACCATTAATTGGAATTTTATTCCTAGCGCAAGTTATGCTCCCGTTATTTCTACCAACAGATTTACGTTTAGATAGGGTCTTACGGGCTATAGCAGGATTAGTAATATTTAGTGCTGCTTATATGGCAGAAAATGTGCGCGGTGGGCTACAAGCAATACCACGAGGACAAATTGAAGCTGCAAAAGCATTAGGTTTAAAAAGTTATTTAGTTGTTTTATTAATAATTTTACCCCAAGCTTTACGTGCGGTAATTCCTGCTATAGTTGGTCAATTTATTGGTTTATTTAAAGACACATCTTTATTATCTTTAGTTGGATTAGTAGAATTAACAGGAATAGCCCGTTCTATCGTCGCACAACCACAATTTTTAGGTCGTTATGCAGAAGTATATTTATTTATCGGACTAATTTATTGGGTATTTTGCTATTCTATGTCGCTAGCATCCAAAAAATTAGAAAAACAATTTTGATTTCCTAGTGATTTTTCCTAATAAATATTATTATAAAGGTTCAGTTATTATGTCAAATATTATGCTAGACAAAAAAGAAATTATTATCGCTGAAGATGTCCATAAATGGTATGGAAAATTTCATGTCCTCAAAGGTGTAAGTTTAACAGTAAATCGTGGAGAAGTAGTAGTTTTAATGGGTCCATCAGGTTCAGGTAAATCTACATTTATTAGAACTTTTAACGCTTTAGAAGAATATCAACAAGGCAAAATAGAAATTGATGGAATTACTTTAAGTAACGATTTAAAAAATATTGACACAATTCGACGAGAAGTAGGAATGGTTTTTCAGCAGTTTAATTTATTTCCCCATCTGTCGGTCTTAGAAAACGTAACCTTAGCACCAATTTGGGTCAGAAAAGCGCGAAAGATACAAGCAGAAGAACAAGCAATGCATTTATTAGAAAGAGTGGGGATTTTAGAGCAAGCACAAAAATATCCCGGTCAACTCTCTGGAGGACAACAACAGCGAGTCGCAATTGCTCGTGCTTTAGCGATGCAACCGAAAATTATGTTATTTGATGAACCCACCTCAGCTTTAGACCCAGAAATGGTGAGAGAAGTTTTGGATGTTATGCGAAATCTTGCACGGGATGGTATGACGATGGTAGTTGTTACCCATGAAGTCGGTTTTGCTCGTGAAGTCGCAGACCGAGTAGTTCTAATGGATAGCGGTAACCTTGTAGAAGCTGGGACACCTGAGGCTTTTTTCAATGACCCAAAGGAAGAACGGACTCGCAAATTTTTATCGCAAATCCTCTAGGTTAACTTTCAGGAACAATATCTTCACGATACGTAAAAATAATTCTTTCCTCTGCTTGTCTAAACTCAATATTAAATTTATCAAATACAACTTCTCGTCCTAGTAATAATTGCTCTCCTCCTGTTTGGGTTTGTAACCAAGCAACAGGAGCAATAAAACTATATCCATCAATAGTCATTTCCACATTCCGTAAAACATATTCGACTCTACCACCAATAGTTTCCGCAAAAAAAGGTGACTCAGCATCAGCTAAAGCATAACCTAAATCTTGCCCAACTTTGAATGAAACTAAGCTAAGTTCTGCACCAGAGTCAACTAGCATTTTTGCATCAATTTCTAAATCCCTATACTTAAGTTTGACATTATAATCTGGTTGCCATTCCTGACGTCTAACCGTTCTAAAGCGAATTGGCAAAATCTGTACAGAAGAAGTACGCCAAGGAACTAAGTAAATTACAAATTTTTGCCCTGAAGCTTTAGCTAATGTCAAAACTTCCCGTAAATTTTCGCTATGAGCAATTATTCCACTAGCATTATAAGCAACATATTGATTGCGATATAAATCCAATAACATTTGGCGGTTGCGCTTCAGCCATTGGTCCATTTCACGATTTTCATTTTCAGAGGGTGTCGTACTCATAACCAATAACCTATAAGCTTTTGAATTTACTACTGAGCTTGAAACTTAGTAAACCCTATAACTTAATTAAAGCGCAAAACTGGTAGAGACTAAACATGTCTAGCCTCTACATCTTCGTGCGCTTCGTCCCTTAGTGGTTAGACTTTCGCCACATCATCCCTTACCAATTTATCCCAACCCAAATCTTTCAAACTATTATTGCGACGCAAAGGACGAGTAACCAACTCCAAAACATCACGAGCATTACTAAAACCGTGAATCTGAGCAAAAGTAAACTCAACAGACCACTTGGTATTAATACCTCGTGCTTCCAAAGGATTAGCATGAGCCATACCAGTAATCACCAAATCAGGCTTTAACTCATTAATCCGTTGAATTTGGTTATAGTTATCTGGCTTCTCCACGATTCTAGGCATAGGTACACCCATATCCCTACAAGTATTAGCCAGCATTTCCAACTCAGCAGCCTGATAACGCTTATCCATGTAAGGAATACCAATTTCTGGAACACTCATTCCGCAACGCACCAAAAATCGCGCTAAAGAAATCTCCAGCAAATTATCACCCATAAAAAACACAGACTTTCCGCGAATCAACTTCACGTAGTCTTCTATACCAGCCCAAATCTGAGCTTCCCGTTCATCCAAACCTTTGGGTGTAACACCTAACACCGAGCAAATCTTTTCAATCCAAGCCCTTGTTCCATCGGGACCAATGGGGAACGGAGCGCCAATCAGTTTACATTTACGACGACGCATTAAAGTGGTAGCAGTACGGCTAAGGAAAGGATTAACACCACATACGTAGTAACCTTCTTCCAATGTTGGTAGTTCAGTGAAGCGTTTTGCAGGCAACCAACCAGAAACTTTTACACCGTGTTTTTTCAGTTCCAGCGTTAACTGGGTGACAACAGGGTCGGGAAGCGAACCAAACAAGACTAATGGAGTGTGTTCTACATACTCAGACTCTTCCTGAGCAACATCTTCCTTTTTCTTACCAAAGTTGAGCAATTTCTTAATCGCATTACGCTCATCCTTATCAGTTTCTGTCACAGCAGGCTTACTAGGACAACGCGCAGCCATAGCAGCCAAAACAGTGTCTTCCCCTTGGGTAAAAGCGTAATCTAAACCATTAGCACGAGCAACCACGATAGGGATACCAAGTTCGCTTTCCAATTTAGGTGCTAAACCTTCCAAATCCATCTTAATGATTTCGGTGGTGCAAGTACCAATCCAGACAATAACACTAGGGTTACGGTCACGTTTAATTTGCGAACACAACCGCTTTAACTCTTCATAATCACTAAGTTTCGCGGAAATATCACCCTCTTCTAACTCCGCCATTGCGTAGCGAGGTTCAGCAAAAATCATTACCCCCATAGCATTTTGCAGGAAGTAACCACAAGTCTTTGTACCAATTACCAAGAAGAAGCTATCTTCAATTTTTTGGTACAGCCACGCGACGCAGCTAATCGGACAAAAAGTGTGGTAGTTACCTGTTTCACACTCAAAAGTTAAAGCTTGTGGCTCAGCTACGGTCATATTATTTTCTCCCCTTGATTATTATCTTTGGCTATGAAAATTGCGCCAACTGAAGATTTCTAGTTAAACCAAATACGTAAGCGAAAGAAACCCTTACAAATAAAAAAATCCCAATCACCCGTCAACAGTCAACCGACAACAGTTAACCGTTAACAGCATTATTCAACTAGAAATTTCAGTAATGACACGCTTATCTAAGCACTGGGGAAGAGGCTAGCAATGTCTGAATCATCAAACGGGTTTTTTTGCAGTTCTTCCCCAGAAGTTTTGTCTTTTTCTTCTGACCAAACGTCCATTAACACATCGCTGAAAGCGTCTTTTTCTCCATTTATGTCATCCAGGCCATCTAGTCCCAAGTTTGCTTGAGTCATTGTGTCACTAGCGCTATCTTCCAACTTGATATCATCGAAGGAAATATCGCCAAATTCATCCGCTGCAGACTCTTGGGAATAACCATGAAATTCATTACCAGAGGAAAATTCTGGAGATGGAGAATCACCACCAGCTCTGTGAGTATCCTGCAACATTGATGGTGCAACTTCAGAGTCGGATTTAACATCCAAACTGTCTTGAGTCAACCGCGTTACCATCATTGTTTCTTCATCGGAGTCCAACAGTATTTCTTGGTGAACTGTCCCATTGCTGTGACCATTTGTACTAGATGCGGTAATAAAATCATCCACATCTGTACCTTCGGCTCTAGGCATAGCGCTACGGTTACCGAGTGCGATATCTGGGTCGAAGTGTAAATCTAATACCTCAATCAAGGTATCAGCGTCTGGGTTCAATTTGGAAAAGGGTAGCATTAACTGCGCTAATTTTGGCTCTAGGGCGTTTGCTACACCTAGGATGAGGTAAGAAGGGGGTCGCTTACCACCATCGGGTGTATAAACGGACTCAACCTCCATGTGCATCACAATCCAGTCGCGGTTAGTCTGGAAAAATTGCAACCATTTTTGTTTTAGGGACTCTGTAAAACTTAAAAAGAAGGCCATAATCTAAAACCTCATCCTGAGTAACTTTAATGATTTATACAATCATCAAGTCTAATTCCTCTTCCGGATTAGTAACCTGTGGTTTACCCGGATTTAAGTAAAAATCTGATAACAAACCGAATAATTCACGGTCTTGAGCCTCGTTAGGGACTACCCCTTCTGGTAAAGCCAGTAATTGGTCAGCGATATTTAGGTAATAGTCACATACGTAATTTAACGATGGGTCATGTTCCGCCATTTCAAACAGAGTTTTACCTTTAACGCGGGAAACACGGATATCTTCGATTAATGGCAGGACTTCCAGAACTGGCATAGGTACGTGTTCTACGTACTTATCCATCAAATCCCGTTTGGAAGTACGGTTACCAATTAGACCAGCCAAACGTAGTGGGTGCGTACGTGCTTTCTCGCGTACTGATGCGGCAATACGATTTGCTGCAAATAAAGCATCAAAGCCGTTGTCAGTAACAATAATGCAGTAGTCAGCATAATTCAAAGGAGCTGCAAAACCACCGCATACAACGTCACCAAGTACGTCAAACAGAATTACATCATACTCATCAAAGGCATTGAGTTCCTTCAGAAGTTTTACGGTTTCGCCAACTACGTAACCTCCGCAACCCGCACCAGCAGGTGGACCACCCGCTTCAACGCAATCGACTCCACCATAGCCTTTGTAGATAACATCTTCAGGCCATACGTCTTCGTAGTGGTAGTCTTTTTCCTGGAGAGTATCAATAATTGTTGGAATTAGGAACCCCGTTAGAGTGAAGGTGCTGTCATGTTTGGGGTCGCAACCTATTTGCAGAACTTTTTTACCGCGTTTTGCCAAAGCTGCGGAAATATTACAGCTAGTTGTGGATTTACCGATTCCGCCTTTTCCGTAAACTGCAAGTCTCACTGTTGTCTGCCTCTCTCGTTTATAAAACTTTTGGCTCAAACACTTACCTTCACCAAAGCTGTGATGGGGCGAGTCAGCTCTTTGAATGTCATTATTGTGCAACTTCTACGGAAAATAAAGGGGCTATCTAAATGAAATTTAATGATATTTGGTGATTTTAATATTTTTTTAATTCTAGTCCGATTTAATTACCTTAAAAAATTGTTTTTTGCCTTTTTAAATATATAATCGCAATTTTTATTTACTTATTTTATAAAATTAGTGACAAAATACAAATATATAGAATAACCCCCTCACGCGGAACCCCTCCCCGCTCTTCGTGAGGGGACTACGATTTATGACATGTCATGCCTGTCGAAATTCAAAAATAAAAAAATAACTATTTTTACGTTCTTTTTTCGTAGCCCCCTCCCCGCGTGCGGGGAGGGGGTTGGGGGTGGGGTTTCTTTTGCGGGGACGACTATATTTTTGGGAATATTTGTTTATGTAGGTAAAACATTGTAGAGACCGCATTAACTTTAGCCTCTACAAAATTTAGGTTAAGAAAGATTGTTTTTTAACTAGAGTCGGTCGATATGTAAACAATTAATACATTTTCCCTATTTAGTTAATTTTAGTTAAATTATCATCGCTTCTTGGTCAATTTTGGTTTGCTCCATCTCAATTAGAGTTTGCCATCCTGGTTGCCACATATCTCGGTCTTGTAAAGATTTCGCGTTTAGCCAGAATTTAACATTTGGGTCACAAGATGAAACCATTTCGGCATATACCCACTTTCCCTGATTTTTACGGTTGACGACTTGAAAATGTCTCCAACCATCAACTTTTTTTGTCGATGTCCACTTGGAACCGAGTAAGTATGGAAATTTTTGTTTTTTAGGCATAGTTACTAAGTAATAATACTTATGGATTCTTTGGGATGACTAAAAAATAATATGTTTTTACTTATAAAAGGATATTTATAAATAAAATATTAAGACATCATGTATACCATAAGCCAGGGAATAAATTCCCTGTCTAAAAGCTAAAGTCCTCTAAAGAGGACTAATAAGAAATAAGATTTTTTAGAATATCTTAAATTTGTGAAAATATTTGTTTTTGATGTATTATTCAGTCCTCTTTCAGAGGACTTCAGCTTTTAGACAGTGACTTTAGTCACTGGCTAGCTTGTGATATGTATGATGCTTAATTGTTAGTATCAAAGCATACCTTAAATAGCTACTACTGAGGCGAATAACCAAACTCCCGTGGTAATACTACCCCAAAAGACGTGTAGACCGAACCAGCAAATATCACCCCTCTTTTTACAATAACCATATTAAGAATAAACTTATTCCTATTTATCGCTCCGTCTGCGTCTCTGGTGATAAACGCTTATGCAACCAACTAATCCAAACCAATTTACCGACAAAGCCTGGGAAGCCGTCGCTAATACCCCAGATATCGCTAAACAAAATCAACATCAGCAAATTGAAAGCGAACACCTGTTGAAAGCGCTTCTTGAACAAGATGGGCTAGCTAGCGCTATATTTACCAAAGCAGGCGTTAACGTTCAAGGATTGCGTGACAAAACTGAACAATTTATCCAACGTCAGCCAAAAGTCTCTGGTAGTGTAAGCTCTGTCTATTTGGGTCGCAGTCTTGATTCTTTATTAGACCGTGCCGAAAATTACCGCAAAGAGTTTGGTGATGAATATATTTCTATCGAACATCTCTTACTCGCTTATGCTAAAGATGACCGCTTTGGTAAGGGATTATTTCAAGAGTTCAAGTTAGATGAACGTAAATTAAAAGATATTATTAAACAAGTTCGGGGGAGCCAGAAAGTGACCGACCAAAATCCAGAAGGCAAATATCAAGCACTGGAAAAGTACGGACGTGACCTTACCGAAGCCGCTCGTGAAGGCAAACTTGACCCAGTGATTGGTCGCGATGACGAAATTCGCCGCACTGTACAAATTCTCTCACGTCGTACCAAAAATAATCCCGTCCTGATTGGTGAACCTGGTGTTGGTAAAACTGCGATCGCCGAAGGATTAGCCCAAAGAATAGTGGCTGGTGACGTACCCCAATCTCTAAAAGACCGCAAGCTGATAGCCTTAGATATGGGTGCGCTAATTGCAGGTGCTAAATTCCGGGGAGAATTTGAAGAACGCCTGAAAGCAGTCCTAAAAGAAGTAACAGAATCTGGCGGTAATATAGTCTTATTTATTGATGAAATCCATACCGTCGTCGGTGCGGGTGCAAGCCAAGGTGCAATGGACGCGGGTAATCTACTTAAACCCATGTTAGCGCGGGGCGAACTGCGTTGTATTGGCGCAACAACCCTGGACGAGTACCGTAAATATATAGAAAAAGATGCCGCTCTTGAACGGCGTTTCCAACAAG
This sequence comes from Scytonematopsis contorta HA4267-MV1, assembly GCA_019359035.1. Taxonomy (GTDB): domain Bacteria; phylum Cyanobacteriota; class Cyanobacteriia; order Cyanobacteriales; family Nostocaceae; genus Scytonematopsis; species Scytonematopsis contorta. Next base: position 74,484 of record JAHHIC010000074.1, read on the forward strand.
TTTACGTAGACCAACCCGTTGTAGAAGATACTATATCTATTTTGCGTGGTTTACGGGAACGTTATGAAAACCACCACGGGGTAAGAATTTCCGATAACGCTTTAGTCGCAGCAGCAACTCTATCTAATCGCTATATTCCTGACCGCTTCCTCCCAGATAAAGCCATCGACTTGGTAGACGAAGCAGCAGCACGTTTAAAAATGGAGATAACCTCCAAACCAGAAGAACTGGACGAAATTGACCGTAAAATTCTCCAGTTAGAAATGGAGAAATTGTCACTGCAAAAAGAAACCGATGCAGCTTCCCGTGAACGTTTGCAAAGATTAGAGAAAGAAATTGCCGACCTCAAGGAAGAACAGCGAGCTTTAAGTGCTCAATGGCAATCGGAAAAAGATATTATTGATAAAATCCAGGCAGTAAAAAAAGAAATCGAGCGGGTTAACCTAGAAATTCAACAAGCAGAGCGCGACTACGACCTGAACCGTGCTGCTGAGTTGAAGTATGGTAAATTAACCAGCCTACACCGTCAACTGGAAAACGCAGAAGAAGAACTTAAACAAACCCAACGAAGCGGTAAATCACTTTTGCGAGAAGAAGTAACAGAAGCCGATATAGCAGAAGTTATTTCCAAATGGACGGGTATCCCAGTTAGCAAACTAGTCGAATCTGAAAAAGAAAAACTGCTGAACTTAGAAAACGAACTACATCAGCGTGTCGTTGGACAAAACGAAGCAGTAACAGCTGTTGCAGACGCAATCCAACGTTCCCGTGCAGGTTTAGCAGACCCTAACCGTCCAATTGCTAGCTTTATTTTCCTTGGTCCCACAGGTGTTGGTAAAACCGAACTAGCAAAAGCATTGGCAGCATATCTATTCGACACAGAAGAAGCAATGGTGCGAATTGATATGTCAGAATACATGGAGAAACACGCCGTTTCCCGATTAATTGGCGCTCCTCCAGGGTATGTTGGTTATGAAGAAGGAGGACAACTCACCGAAGCTATTCGCCGTCGTCCTTACTCTGTAATTCTTTTTGACGAAATAGAAAAAGCGCACCCAGATGTATTTAACATCTTCTTGCAAATTCTTGATGACGGTCGCGTTACTGACTCCCAAGGTCATACGGTGGACTTCAAAAACAGTATTATCATCATGACCAGTAATATTGGTTCCAATTACATCCTAGATATTGCAGGTGATGACTCCCGCTATGACGAAATGCGTCACCGAGTAATGGAAGCGATGCGAAATTCTTTCCGTCCAGAGTTCCTCAACCGGGTTGACGAAAGTATTATCTTCCACCCATTACAAAAATCGGAATTACGCGAAATTGTCCAGTTGCAATTAAACAGACTGCGACAAAGATTAGCAGACCGCAAGATTTCTTTAAAAATCTCCGATGTAGCCCTTGACTTTTTGGCAGAAGTCGGTTATGACCCTGTATTTGGTGCGCGTCCGTTAAAGAGAGCAATTCAACGAGAAGTGGAAACGCAAATTGCTAAGTCAATACTACGGGGTGAATTTAATGACGGGGATACCATATTTGTGGATATCGAGAACGAACGGTTGTCATTTAAGCGCTTGCCTTCGGAGTTGTTGACTACCTAGTTTTATATTAATAGCCTCACGCAGAGCCGCAGAGGATTTGTTTATTTCTTTGCGTCTTTGCGACTTTGCGTGAGAATTGCAGCAGATTTTTAGTGACCAGAATACAGGTGGGCGGGCAAGGATGCCCACCCCACAAGAGGTTTGATATTTTAGGTGTACCTCATTTACCTGCAAAGTGCTGTATCTTAATTAGGAATCTAACTAGCATTGACTGACTCTGCTGTTTTAGCCAAAACCTCATCCATCCACGCATTAATACTTTTACCTTCTTTTTTCGCCGCTAGAAAAATCTGTCGATGTCTTTCAGGAGTAGTGCGAAAGGGAAGTTTGCCAGAAAAAGGTTTATCAGGCTCCTGTCCTAATTCTTTACACCAATCTAAATAATCATCCACAGAAGCTTCAAACTCTTTACGCGCTTCCTCGACTGTTTTCCCCTGGAAGGTTATCACATCCTTGATGCCCAATAGAGAGCCGCAGAGCATTCCACTTTCAACATCAATTTCTTCAATAAATCCTGTATAACCTTTGTAGGTAAACATATTAGCTTTATCTCGCCTCCTATTAAGTAAAATGATTTGAGTTTGAATGGACTTAAGACCTCCTACAGTCTCTCTCCAACTCAGAGAGAGACTTTAAAATAATATTTTTATTATTTATTGTGCTTTTAATTACCCATTTATAAGAATATCCATTTTTTCAAAAAAGAGAATAAGTATCAATAATCGGGATTTTATCTAAATTTCTGTGAAAGTAAAATCGTGCATAAAACATAAATTTCATGTGGATTAAATAAGTTGCTTTTGTGATTTTTATAAAAATGAAATGTTGCTTTATATAGTTAGTTATCTAAAATAAAAATGAATCTAATAGATTAAATCTAATAAATCTTGGTCTATTCCACTATTTTCAAAGAACTGCTTTATCTTCTTAACTAAGTACTTTTTTAACTCTGGTTCCGGATGAGGCTCATGGAATGTAGCTTTCTCATCGTTGAAAGCAACCCTCACTCTTGAACCTCTACCCTGAGTTACGTCAGCCCCCAATGCTCGCCATAGGCTTTCCACATCGTCCCACCTAATATCCGAGCGGGCTGGCTCTGTAAAAATATCAGTTAAGGTTTTTCGATGCTTGTTATTTAGCGACTGTAAAAGCTCTATCAGTTCCTCTTGGCTCAAAACTCCCTCCTATTGATAAAAAGAATTGACAATGAAAAGAAGTGGCTAACCCCAATTTTTAGCCTTGGGTGGCATCGGGATCTTCCCCGGTGGCTGCGGCATCAGCAGTTTGCCCCGCTCTTTACGGTGGGTTATTCACTTTTATATATGATATCACTTTTAGATATCATATCTAGTCTTTGCGTCTTTGCGGCTTTGCGTGAGAATTATCCAAATTTGGTGTCTATGGCTGTGAATACTAAGATAAGGATATTATTTTGTGTAAAATCAGCGAGCGTTCGCCTATATGCAAGGTCAGTTACTCGACGGACGTTACAAAATCATACAAGCTTTAGGGGCTGGTAGCTTCGGACATACTTATATTGCCGAAGATACCAAGCTTTACAACTCTCGCTGTGTTGTCAAACAGTTAAAACCTTTGATAACTGACCCCAAAAATTTGCAAATTGCCCGAAGGCTTTTTGAATCAGAAGCAAAATTGTTACATCTGTTGGGAAGTCACGACCAGATACCCCAACTTTTAGCGCATTTTGAAGAAAATCAAGAATTTATCCTCGTTCAGCAGTTGATTCCAGGTCATACTTTAGCCGACGAACTGATTCAGGGAAAGCAGCTAAGTGAAGCTTACACAATTGCTCTGTTACAAAATATTCTGCAACCTCTAAATTTCGTTCATCAAAATAACGTCGTTCACCGAGATATAAAACCAGAAAATTTAATTCGTCGTCAAAGCGATGGCAAAATCGTTTTAATTGATTTTGGGGCAGTAAAACAAGTTAGCTCCCAGTTAATTAATTCCCAAGGAGAAACAAAATGCACAGTAGCGATAGGTACTCCTGGTTACATGCCCACAGAGCAAGCCAGTGGTAACCCCAGATTTAGCAGCGACATTTATGCTGTGGGGATGATTGGAATTCAAGCATTAACAGGCTTATCACCAACTCAGCTACCACAAGATGCAAATACAGCAGAAATTTCTTGGCATCATTTAGCACAGGTTAGCCCTGCATTAGCAAGCGTATTAGATAGAATGGTACGCTACGATTTTCGTCAGAGATATCGCTCTGCAACCGATGCTTTAGTCGCTCTGCAACAATTGAGTAACCTGAACGCAGCAACTCAACCCCCAATTACACCACCCCCAAGCAATTTTCCACCCCCAGTTTTAAACCAACATCGACAGCAAATTGTCCAATTACCCGAAAATCCCCCAAAACCAGGGGTAATTGCACCCGCTACAGTTTCACCTACTAAAATCGTGAAAATTGGAATGGGCTTTTGGTGTAAATGGGTATGGGCAAATATTTGGGGTTTAATTCGGGCTGGTATTTTGGCAGGAATAATTTATTTTCTCCTTCATGGCTACAGCTTTATGATTAGCGGCTTAGCTAGTTGTGCAGCAGCCGGTCTAGTGGTCGGAAGAGCGCAAAATTCAGTCCTACAACCACAAGTAAAATTACCATTTTGGTGGTTTGGGACAGTCGTAAGCTTTTGTACAGCCTTTGTTTTAGGGGTACATTACCCACTGTCTCGTTCTATCTTCTTAATTGGGCCTGCAATTGGCGTTATTCAATGGCTAATACTGCGAACAGAAGTAAAACGCGCTGGTTGGTGGGTATTAGTAAACGCCTTGGGTGGTTGGATTGACTGCGGTATTATTTCCGGATGGGTATTAGCTTGGTTATTGCGTAAGCAGAAATAAAAATCATTTCCCACTCAAGAAAACCCCCTGAACTAAAGTATCCGCGCAAAATTGCGATTCTCCCCTTTTAACCATAATCAAAGTTTCATAATCCAAATGAAACTCTTCGCACAGCAATCGTAAGTGTTCCTCAGTAATGCGTTGGTCATCAAGGCAATATTTAAGCATCCTGACAAAACTTGGTTTTGTACTGCCAGTGTAGCGAGCCACCTGTTTATCCAAATGCAATAAACTATCAACGCATTCCTGCACCAAAAAAGGTAATTTTGAGTAGTCAATATTAGAAATATTTGTAACCTGCTGTTCCTGACTTGATGGTGAGGTCGATTTATTTTCAGTAGAAACTGCGAATAAATTTTTATCTTCCAGAGTACTTTTCAAGAGTTCAATATCAGAAACATGAGAAATACCTTTACCCAGAACAGCATTTGCTAATTCACCTACCAACCCAAAAGAAGAAAGCAACTGTCGCATCCAAGAATCAAAAGTACCACCCGATTGCTGGAAAGAATCCTGACATTCAGAAGCTAGCACACCATCTTTGACTTCCATCCGGAATATTGCTGTACCACCAGGTTGATTTCCCACCATTGATGCAATATTTTTGGATAACCGACGAGGTACAACAGCAGGCTTGTTGGCTAGTCTGATTGCGTCAACTTCTTGCTGGGTTATTGGTTTCTCATCCTCTTTCAGACGTTCATGCAATTTTTGGCGTGCATCTCCATAGTTAGAAACACACAACCGCAACAAAGGCAATGGGCCAACTTCCAACACCTTTGGATTTGTATCGCCAAAATATTCAAACAGCTTAATAAACTTGTTCGTATCAGAACGAGCAAAACCAATTTCATCAATTAATTCATAAAACTGTTTACCAAAATCGTCTTTTAGCTGCGTGAGTCCCTTACCCACAGCTATAAAAGCCACACAAGCTTTCTTAAACTCTTCTTTAATTTCTTCTACAGAAGCTTCTAAATCATCGTTAAAACTTTTTTCGCCAAAATGAGCTGAGAGCAAGGCTTCCATGCTATGATACCTCCAGTATTTGATATTGAAAACGTACCCGCGCCTACCAAAGTTTGGGTGCGTTTTTGCTTGCCATAAAAATTATCTTACCATCGTAGCAATAAGAATAAATATTAAGTTTTATTACAAAACATGGTTTTTCTCCGGTTATATATGTATTGAATCATTTTTGACATCAAGCGATAAACAAAAGTCAATAAAAATAAGTATTTTCATATTGAAACCGAAAATCAAAGCATTAATTTATTCCCGCGACTACTGGAAAAATTTTGTGGTGGCTAGCAAATTGACAATACTGACGCTGTAATTTTCGCGTCAATATTTTTTGATTCGACAGTAATCAACAACAAGTATTTTTGAAAAAAATCATCACTAAATTAAGTAAATTTCCAGTATTGACATGTAATTATATTTATTTTTTCCGAAAAATCAATAAACTAATAACTATCATATTTTTTACACTTAAAAACAGAAACTACCATTCCATATCAGTATACAAAGCATTGATAAAATCACTATTAAAAATAAAGAAAATTTTTTGTATTAACGCATACAAAAACACAACAAATAAAAATTAGTCAATTGTTAGCATTTAATGACCAAAACTCATTACCATCAAAGCTTTAAGCAGCAGTATAAACATACCTTACATCTACCTTGTTTCCCCTAACTTCATAAAATTCTGCCAAATTGGCAACACAATTCCTGAGAATTTGTTTTGATTTATATACCGGGGTTATTTAAAAAGCTGTCTATCCAAATAACGCTACAGAGCGCATAATTCAGGGATGCTTCATAGGAAGACAAAATAAACCCTAGGGGGCAAAGATATGCTCAACCAAAAATTCTTAAGAAAATTTTAAGCAAGTTCTTCAAGAACTAAAGATTTTAGATAGAGAAGTAGATAAGCATTGCAGTAATTATCTAATTATAAAAAGCAAATCATGCTCGGTCAGTTACTAGCAGGACATTATCAAGTCCTTCAAGTGTTGGGTGCGGGGGGCTTTGGGCAAACCTATATTGTTGAGGATATGCATCTTCCTGGTCATCCAAAATGCGTTCTCAAACATTTAAAACCAACAACTGGAGACCCTGAAGTTTTAGCAACAGCAGGAAGGCTTTTTCAAAAGGAAGCAGAGACTCTACAACACTTAGGAAATCATGAGCAGATACCCAGATTATTAGCGTATTTTGAAGAAAAACAAGAGTTCTATTTAGTACAAGAATTTATCAGCGGACATTTACTGAGTCGCGAATTTATTCAAGGACAAAAGTGGAATGAAAACCAGGTGATAAAAATGCTCCTGGAAATTTTAAAGATTTTAGAATTTGTTCATAGTCATGGAGTAATTCACCGTGATGTTAAACCAGATAATATTATCAGACGTGCTTCTGATAATAAATTAGTCCTAATTGATTTTGGGTCAATTAAACAAGTACGTAACCAAACAGTTCTAGCAGCAGGACAGAAAAATCGCACTATAGCCATCGGCACTCCTGGCTATATGCCCTCTGAACAAAACAGAGGTATGCCCCGTCCCAATAGTGATATTTTTGCTTTAGGGATAATGGGTATTCAAGCATTAACTGGAGTGTCCCCGCAAGAACTTCAAGATGACCCCAACACAGGGGAAATACAGTGGCAACATTTAACTTCTGTTACTTCTGATTTGGCGGCCATTTTAACAAAAATGACACATTACCATTTCAAAGACCGCTATCAAACAGTAGCAGATGTTTTAGAAGCACTTTTAGAACTGACAAGCGTAGCTGAAGCCTCAGCGAATAAATCAAACGGTTCCACAATTAACGTTCACGAACTGACCTTACAGTGGACAGAAGCAGGAGAGATAAAAACTCAAACAATAGTCGAAAATCAAGCAAGTAAAAACCCAGGGAAAATTCGTATTGGTCGCGACACAGTAGCTTGCGATATCGTCTTAGATGATGTGACCGTATCGGCATTACATGTCGAAATTTTCTTTAACCGTGACCGAGAAAGATTTTATTTAAGAAATCTTCGTCAGCGTAACCCACCCGTTGTTGATGGACAATTACTTTTGGCTGGAGAAATGGCGCTTTCGGTCGGTAGCTGTATAAGACTAGGACAGCAAAGTTTACGAGTTAATTCCATCACCATCGAAGAATACCCAAACGGTTACAACTTAGTAGATTACTTACCCCAATCAGAAACAATAGCACAACAACCCATAGCCAAAACCGAAAAACCACCAATAAAACCACCCGACCCTATGCCAACATCAGTTTCCCCCCTGAGAATGTCGGGACTTTGGCCGAGTCCAGTCAAAATTCCTTTGTTACTTGCAACTGGAGCGGGAATGGCTGTTTTGGTGACTGCGATTGCGGGTTTTACTTTGTTTGAAGGTGGTAAATTTGGCTCCAAAGCAGCTGTAGAACAAAACCTTTTGTCTCAACAACCAGAAAAATGTCGGATTATCACTCCCACTGGTGGAAACCATTTTGCCAAATTGCGTCCGGAGCCTCAAACGGAAGTTGGCACAATGAAACAAATTTTAGGAGGGGAAAGAGTCTTATTCCTGAAAGTAAAAGGTGAATTTGTACAAATCCAAGATAGCTCCGGTACAAAAGGCTGGCTTTTTGGTGACCAGATTCAACGTTGTGAGCAGGCTATACCTGTAGTACCTAAAGCCCCTACGGTATCAAACCTTCCAGCAACTCGTCCTGTATCACCCGAAACTTCTTCCGTAACTTCTACGTCTAGTACTGTAAATTCTACTGTCAGTAAAAATCCTGCTTCATCACGTAAAGTCAAGATTAATAAAGAATATCAGGAGGGGTTTAAACAAGGAGCAATTCGTGGTCAGCAACTGGGTAAAGCTGATGGGAAGGTTAAGGATGCTAAGGAAGCTATTAGTAGTGAAATTTGCTCACCAGAAAAGCCACGTAAACCAGATTACGACCGAGGCTTTAAACAGGGCTGTGAGCTAGCTTACAAGAAAGCCTTTCATAGCCTTATAGACTCAAACAAACAAAAAACTGCTCCCAAAGCAACCACACAAGAAGGAAAACAAAATAAAAAGCAAGAAGATGTAAAACCTAAGTGTCAGGATGGTGCTAATGCCTCTAATTGTCAAAGCTCCGAAACATCTCAATCCAGCAAACAACCAAATCAAGCTGACCAACATTGAGTTTACATCCAAGCCTATATTTAAAAAATGGCGGGTAGTAAATGAAAAATTTCTAGTTTAATTAATTTCTATTATTAAACTTTATCTGTGGGGCAGGTCTATTAGGTTGAATCTTTAAATAAAACTGCCCCGAAATTATATATTATTCTCTTGTAGTGTTCCTTATAAGAAAACCAAAAAAACAAAAATCTAACTTAGGAGAGATGACTTTATGTCTTTAGAACAAGTAAATAATTTTTATGAAATTTTAACTGCAAATCAAGCCCTTTATGAGCAGTACCACGCTAAATGTAGCAGTCGTGGTATGTTTGGTATTTGGGATTGGAATAAAACCAAAATTGTTGATTTTGCAGCATCTTTTGGCTATGAATTTACAGAAGCAGAATTAGAACAAGTTTGGTTTGAAGGTGATGACAGTGTTGCTAAAGAAGCTGTTTATACACCCAAACATGCTATTTTACCGTCCAAGAATTCTAAACGTAAAAAGGTAAAAAATATTTTGCAATTGTTGGCTCATTAACTTAGTAACAAACCGCCAAGAAAGTCAAGAATCCAAGAAAGTCAAGAAGAGTTAAATTTTACTTAGCTTACTTGGCTTCTTGGTGGTTCGGTTATTCTATTAGCGTCCCTTACATAATACTTGTCGCATTTTACGCATATTTGCAGGCAATTCAAAGTTCATTGCCTGTTGAATAAACACAGAAGGTATGGGGATATTTGGGGTGGCTTGTACGGTATAAGTAAGTAAAGTTCCATTGCCGCAATCTTGTAGCTCTAAGTCGGCAGTAAAATCATTAAAAGTCCCTTTCTCCATACGGAATTGAATTTTTTGACCAAGTTCTTCCGCTACGTTCAGGTAAATTTCTACTTGTGCTGTCAGGAATAGAAAAGCTTTTTGTGCTGCTTGATACAGCCTTTTTGCCTCACCACGTCCCACTAATTCGCTTTTAGTCACGTCAGGGAAATACTGTACCCAGCGAGGATAATCAGTTAGCTGCTGCCATACTTGAGAACGCTTCAAAGGCACATACATCCAAGCTGTCACAGCACCACCCCAAGCTGTGTGGGGTCTTGTTTCAAGTAAAATTTCACCTTGGATTAATTGAGTTTGCTTATCCTGACTCCAAACGATATTGGAATTTTTTAAGAACGAGTTCGAGATAAAAGATATAGACATATTGCTGCCAGTTACTCCTCACTTAATTCATATCATGGGGTTTAAATTTATGCCCATCAAATCATATTGATGTTGATGCCCCTGATTTTAGTTCCACTTTCAGATAGAACTTTTCCGGAAACTGTCTTCTGTTGACTATTATTCCCGAAATATTTGCCGGAATTTAGTCTTTATTGCTACTAAACTATTTCCTTATAAAAACTACTTCATTACTTCATAATCCGTACTATCAGTTATGAAAAAATTTCACATTTGTAGTTACAATGGCACAAACACTAGATATAATTATTCGGCTTAGAGGTCTACATAATGAGTCAATCCTCAAAAATCAATCGTACACTTACCCAAGCTTTTGGTACTGTTCTGGGTCTTGCCATAGCAGTATGGGTACTGAGAGGCTTTGGGCTTGCACCTCTGACTCTGATTCCTGGTGGACTGATTCTAGTATTATTCTTAGGAGCCATTATCTTAGGTGTACTTAGTTATGTTCAGCGGACTTGGTGGCGCTTTTGAATTCCTCCTGATATAGAATTTCTCCTAGCTATATAAATTAGTAGCCAGAGAATTTTAAGATTAAAGCATAACAGAGAAATTGCCAGGGTGGGAAGCATGAAAAAGTATATATGTTCGGTTTGTGGTTACGAGTACGACCCAGAAGTTGGCGACCCAGACAGTGGAATCGAACCTGGTACTCCCTTTGAAGAAATACCTTCCGATTGGGTTTGTCCTGTTTGTGGTGCGACAAAAGACCAATTTGAAGTTGTCGAATCGTGAGCTATACGCGCTACTCTAGTGAATGGGTTTGTATAGAGAAAATTTGAAAATTGCTACCGATGCGTGTTGTAGTCATTGGAGGGGGAGCGGCTGGTTTTTTTGCAGCAATAGCAGCCGCAAAAGCTAATCCTGATGTTCAAGTTACTTTACTTGAAGCCAGTCAGCAACCGCTCTCAAAAGTTCGTATTTCTGGTGGGGGACGTTGTAACGTTACCCACGCTTGTTTTGACCCTAAAAGATTAGTACAAAACTATCCTAGAGGGTCGAAAGCTTTACTAGGTGCTTTTAGCCGTTTCCAAGCGACAGATACTATAGCTTGGTTTGCAAATCGCGGGGTTAAACTAAAAACCGAAGCCGATGGACGAATGTTTCCTGTTACAGATAATTCAGAAACCATAGTCAACTGTTTAATGACGACGGCTTCTTCCTTGGGGGTTGAACTTCATAGTCGAGCACCTGTTGTTGCGGTAAAAAGAATTTTAGAACAAGAACGTGCCGCTTATTTTGAAATTTCCTTGAAGTCTGGAGAAACATTAAAGTGCGATGTATGTTTATTAGCGACCGGAAGTAACCCAATAGGCTATAAAATTTCCCAAGAGTTAGGTCATCAGGTGGAATCCCCTGTTCCTTCGTTATTTACCTTTAACATCAAAGATGAACACCTACGGCAATTAGCTGGTGTTAGCGTCAAATCAGCCCGTTTGCGGTTATCTTTACAGGGAAAATCCACACTGGAGCAAACTGGACCATTACTCATTACCCATTGGGGTCTAAGTGGTCCTGCGGTACTAAAACTCTCCGCTTGGGGTGCAAGAATTTTAAATGAAACGCACTACCAAGCTACGCTATTGATTAATTGGTTACCCGATTTAAATCAAGAAGAAGTTCGAGAAGAATTACTGAAAGTCAAAGCAGAATGGGCATTTAAACCCATGCTATTACATCGTGGTGCAGACCTTCCTCACCGACTCTGGCAATATTTACTAATGCGTATAGGCATTACTACTGAAGATAGGTGGTCGGGACTATCCAACAAAGCACTCAACCAACTAGTGCAAGAACTAACCCAAGGTAAATACTTAATATCAGGCAAAGGAGTATTTAAAGAAGAGTTCGTTACTTGCGGTGGTATTAATCTCAAAGAAGTAAATTTTAAAACAATGGAGAGTAGATTAGTACCAGGACTTTACTTTGCTGGAGAAATTTTAGATATTGATGGCGTTACTGGTGGGTTTAACTTCCAAAGCGCTTGGACAACAGCTTATTTGGCTGGTAGCGCGATAGGGGAATCAAATTTGTAGAGACGTTACATGTAACGTCTCTACATTTTTAGTAAGGAGGGTAACCGTACTCGTCTTCATCGGGATAAACATATGAGCTAGAAACTCCAGCCATAGCCATTTTAGGTGCTTCAGGTTTAGGAGCTTCTTTGCCAAATTCTTTATATTCTTCAAAAAATCTACAGATTACAGCAGACTCGGGCGCATCTGAAGCAATCATATACTCTGTTAAGCTGTTCGCAGTGGGTTTACGATAGTCAACAGTTGAAGTCACTAAAACAGTATTAGGTTCAATACCTCTTTCTTCGGAATCGAGCATAGGGGAAAAAATACCATGAGCATGAAAAAGTGCTCCTTTTGGTGTTAAAGGTTGTTTGCGATAAGTAGCATAAGCCTTTTCAAGCTCATAAACAAACCCACCAGTTATTCTTCCTTGCTGGTAATCACAATAACTTTTACTAAAACTTGCTCCTGCTGCACCATTTAAAGTCAATTGCAGCGGAGACTGGTGTAAAAATTTTTTATCTTCCCCAACTAAAAAAATTAAATAACGAGTAAAGGTCTTAAATTTAAGTTTATCTGCCAAAAAAGCATCATAATTTTCTCTTAAAGTGCCTAATTTTGCTCCTGTTTCCCGGTCTTTAACAGATAATGGTCCACGACGTACAACCACTAACCTAGGAGCTGTACTTATGTATACGGTCTCTGTGCCAGAACTAAATTCGTGTTCAACCTTTTCCCATGATTCATTAGGTGTAAAATTAACAGCATGGGCATTATCTAATTTAACAGCTAAGCCAAAGGACTGAATGCCATCACTACCAAACCTAGGATTAATCATTTGACACCAGGGAATGACAATAGATGGTCCGGCGTTAAATCTTTCGTCTTCAAAGTCGAATTTTGCAGATGTTTTCATCTTTTTGCTAGATGCTCAAGTATTTTGTAAAGTACGGATTTATCAACTGTGGTGAATTATCAGAACGTTGATGCTGTTTTGTGTTCGTTGCAGAGGTTTACACAGAATTTTCATAATTCACCCTAATCAATTTTACCAGAAGGCTCATTCAGCAAATTTACTGTTATAGAAAAAATTAAAGGTAATACACTTTTATCATTACTTCGGCAAATTCGCAGCTTTTGTAAGCAGATTTTAATAAAAACATACCTGACCGAGATACCAAGCTTATACAGTTAACTTAAATACTAAAAAAAACTACGTAGGTTGGGTTGTTCGCGTAGCGTGACGCTTCGTCATGGCTTTGGGAAACCCAACTTTTTGGCTTTTTGGTTGATTGTTGGGTTATCCGAAGCGTGCCGCTTCGGCATACGTTCCTCAACCCAACCTACGAATTTTCTTATTTTAAAGGTAGTAACAAAATTGACATAAATTAATTATATTAGTATTAATACGTATTATTTTTTATAGATAGCTGAGAAAAAATTATCTAATTTTTATATTTAAAAATTTTTGAACAAGATTTGAATAAAAAAATTCTATTTACAATTTTCCGTTATTAAACTCCTTGGTTACGGGAACCAGGAGTTATCATCTAAACCTCATAAAGGTTATAACCTTTGAAGCAGGCTTAAACCGTGGGTATCTGTACCGCAGGTAGTATAAACGCTAAATTCTTGAGCTAATTTTTGTGCTTGCTCCGTTTCTCGGACACTAGGTTTCCAAGGGTTAGGATTGTTGTAAGCGTAAAATGCTTCAACCCCATCAATACCCAATTCCGCTGCTGCTGGAATTAAATCAAAAAGGGTTTTTCTATAACGTGCTGGGTGAGCAAGTACAGCTATTCCACCAGCTTGGTGAATCGCATTAATTACGTTAAGTGCTTGATATTCTGCACCTGTAGTAACTTTACGAAGCAGGTAAGGCTTCATGCTAGGGTGTTCAATATCAAAAGCGTAAGCCAAAATGTGAACTTCTACATCCAACAAATTAGCGTTAATTTCCACTCCACTCCATAAAGAAGGCGTCATTTCACCTGGGTTATTCCATTTCCAGTCTTCTAACCAAGCTTTTGCCGCTTGATAACCACCAATCGTGTGGTGGTCAGTAATGGCAAATCCTTTTAAACCAATATTTATTGCCTGCTCCATTAAGTCAGAAGGCTGTAACCTACCATCTGAAAAGACGGTATGCATGTGAAAGTTATAATTTGTTGGGCAACTTTGTGCATCAATCTTCTCAAAAACTTTTTGTAAAAGTTCCCTAGAAGTCATAGTTCGAGCAAAATTTAATACCATAGCTCCTCTAAAAAATATATGTTTTTCTCTAGACTCTATATATAGCGACTACCAATTAACTACCAACACAGATTATCGGTGTCAGCAGCTTGCATTAGACATCGTTAGCAATTTTTTGCAATATATTAAGACTACGTTAGCAAATTTAAACGTTTATGGTCATGAGTATTTTGTATTGGTAGTATGAATAAAAATAAGTAATAATTCAATGTTTTTAGTCACATTGTCAGCCTTTACTGATAGCAAATATTAGTAAGTATTATTACTTGAAGTTATAGAAATATCTCTATATAAACGGAAGAATTCGGCTATGGCTGATTTCATTACCTATGAAACTTATATCTGTAAAGACTTTGAGAAGATTTAAGCTTTACTTTTAATATAAAGTAAAGGTAAAAACGTAAATACTTTGTATTAGATTTATCCCTAAGCAGGTAATCCTACTAACTCACCAGAACCAGTAATTACTTCACCAATAGTAAAAGCGGAAATGTTTTGCGATTGAAAAAAGCTGATAGTTTGCTCTGCTTGCTTTTGCGGTATCAACAATACAAATCCAATACCCATATTAAAAGTGTTATACATTCCTTCGAGGCTCACTGAACCATTCTCCGCTAACCATTGAAAAACAGAAGGGAGAGACCAACTATTAGGGTCGATTTTAATTGCTTGATTTTTACCTAAACATCTCGGTAAATTTTCTGGCAAACCTCCACCTGTAATATGCGCCATCCCGTGAATGTCTAACCCTGACTTACGGGCTGCTAATACAGGTTTGACATAAATGCGCGTCGGTGTCAGGAATACTTCTCCTAATGTTTGCCCGTCAAAACTTTCAGGACGATAATCCCAGGAATACCCTTTTTCGCTGATAATTTTTCTTACTAAGCTATAGCCGTTACTATGAATACCATCCGAAGCGAGTGCAATTGCTATGTCTCCGACTTGTACTTGAGAGGTGTCGAGCATTTGGCTTTTTTCTACGATTCCCACACAAAAGCCAGCTAAGTCATATTCACCCGTTTGGTAGAAACCTGGCATTTCTGCTGTTTCTCCCCCTAATAAGGCACATCCTGCTAATTTACAACCAGAAGCAATTCCAGCAACCACATCAGTTAATTGTTGTTTGTCTAGCTTACCCGTTGCCACATAATCTAAAAAAAACAACGGTTCTGCACCAGATGTCAACACATCATTAACGCACATCGCCACTAAATCAATACCGACGGAGTCATGACGATTGAGAGTATGAGCAATTTTTAGCTTAGTCCCGACACCATCAGTACCAGAAACTAGCACAGGTTCATGATAACCACTTGGAAGTTGAAAACAACCACCAAATCCCCCTAAACCACCAATCACTTCTGGTCTAAATGTACTATGAACTAAGTTACGAATTTGATTTACAAACTCTCTACCAGCCTCAACATCTACGCCTGCATCCCGATAATCCATTCTTCAAAGCATCCTACTTAAACTGCAAACTGCTCTAAAACACTTCATTTTCCATACCACGCCACCATTCGCCTAGTTTCATTAAGTCTTGGTGAATGTCTTCTAATTCTTTCATATATTCATCTCGTTCCATAGTGGGACGACGTTCTTCTAGTTTTTTTAGCCGTAACTGTACTAGTAACCAAGGCTTAGATATACCTTCGGTGTTCTCGATGTATTTTGCTAAGTTTTTACTGTCCATACTCTATATTTTACATTTATTCATGAAAAAATACATTTATATAGAAAAAGAAGTTTTGTAGAATTTTTGTATTAAGACTTAATGAAATAGTAAAAAAATCGTAGCCCCCTCCCCGTTTACGGGGAGGGGGTTGGGGGTGGGGTTAACTGTACTAATCTTTAGCCCAAATTCTGAGCAACAAAGTCCCAGTTGACCAATTTGTCAAGGAAGTTTTTGATAAATGCTGGACGGGCGTTTCTGAAGTCGATGTAGTATGCGTGTTCCCAAACGTCTAAGGTTAACAAGGGTTTTTGTCCATGAACCAGAGGATTTTCAGCGTTGGGAGTCTTGGTGATTTTCAAAGTACCACCATCATCGACTAACCAAGCCCAACCGCTACCAAATTGTGTCGCAGCAGCATTGGAAAATTGTTCTTTAAATGCGTCAAAGCTACCAAAAGTTGAATCAATTTTGGTTGCTAAATCACCTGTGGGAGAGCCACCACCATTGGGTTTTAAGGATTCCCAGAAGAAAGAGTGATTCCAAACTTGAGCCGCATTGTTAAAAATTCCCGCTTTGGAAGAGTCTTTAAAAGAAGTGGTGATTACCTCCTCCAAAGGTTTATTTGCCAGCTCTGTTCCTTCAACAAGTTTGTTTAAATTATCTACATAAGCTTTGTGATGCTTGCCATAATGATACTCAAAAGTTTCCGCTTTCATTCCATACGGCTCTAGAGCATCCATTGCGAAGGGCAGGGGTTTTTGTGTAAATGCCATTTGTCTAATCCTCTCTTTCTCTCTTTTGGTCTATGCCTAAAGGCTTCCAAGACTTTTGACATAAAACTTAACACCGTAATTCTACTATCAAACCGAAAATAAGTGGCAAATTCCTTTGGTAAAGCTATGTTAAATAGGTATTTATTACTAGATTAAAATCAAGATTTCTCAAAATTTAGGCAAAGAAATATAGTGGTGAGTAATTGCTCACTCACCACCATATTTATGTAAAAGCTAAAACAATAGTGCCCCAATTAAAGCGATGATAAACGTTGTTCATAACAATTAATAATTTTGTCTGTGACTTCTGGAATAGAAAGACCATCGGTTTGAATTTCAATAGCGTCCGCAGCTTTCTTTAAGGGAGAAATTTTACGGGTACTGTCCAAAAAGTCGCGTTTGGCAATGTCTTTTTCCAACTGCTCTAAAGAAACTGCGGCTTGGCCTTGTTTCTGAAAATCTTGTTGGCGACGACGTGCCCTTTCTTCTACTGAGGCGGTTAAAAATATTTTTATTTCCGCATCTGGGAATACATGAGTACCGATGTCTCTCCCCTCTGCGACTAAACCGCCTTGCTGTCCCCAGTTTTGCTGCTGCTTCACCAGTGCTAGACGTACTGATTGTTGTGCGGCAACTACTGAGACTTTTGATGTTACTCCTGGGGTGCGAATTACCTGGGTAACATCTTCACCGTTAATCCATACCCGCACCGGAGATTGTAAATCCTCGCCAGGAGTTAGTTTAATCTCAGATCGGCTAGCTAATTCCGCTATAGCGCATTCATCTTCCAGAGAAACTCCCTGTTGCTGTACTAGCCAAGTCACAGCACGATACATGGCTCCCGTATCTAAGTATACTAACCCTAGCCTAGCTGCCACTTGGCGTGCTACGGTAGATTTCCCGGCTCCGGCAGGCCCGTCAATAGCAATGATGGGTTGGCGATCGCGCAGGATAATGTTGTCGATAAGTCGTGTTGTTGTAGAACCAATACGAGTGGCGACCGCGAGCATTGCTTCCTCCTGAATAGTGTCTAACTGCATTAAAGTAGTCGGTTCAACCAATTCAATATATTCAACCGAGACAGAGTTGGCCATTGCGAGTTCATGCTGCACCAAGGCTATCAAATTGCTGCTTTTACGTTCTCCGCCAAGAAACGCATTTTTAGCTTTTTGAAGGGCGCGGTAAATTACCACCGCCTGCTGTTTTTCGGTAGCAGTCAAATATTGATTCCGGGAACTCATAGCGAGTCCGGATGCTTCTCGCAAAGTAGGACAAGCAATAATCTCTACAGGCAAATTAAGGTCGGCTACTAGGCGTTTAATAATCGCCAATTGCTGACCATCTTTTTGTCCAAAGTAAGCCCGATCAGGTTGTACCAAGTTTAAAAGCTTGGTCACAATTGTAGCCACACCCTGAAAGTGACCTAGGCGAGAACGACCACATAAGCCTGATATCATAGCAGATGGAGGGACAACTTGTGTAACTTTTGATTCTTGTATATTTTTCGTAGCTACACCCATTTCTTCCGGAGTGGGAGCAAAAACAGCATCGACTCCAGCTTGTTCACAAAGTTGCCTATCGTGTTCCATTTGGCGCGGATAGAGGTCAAAATCTTCGTTTGGACCAAATTGTAGGGGATTGACAAAAATGCTGACAATCACCGTTCCATTTTCGTGCCGCGCTCGCCTAATCAAGCTTAAATGTCCTTCATGCAAAGCTCCCATAGTTGGCACCAGACCTATGGATTGTGATGACCAACTACTTACTTCATATAGTAACGGTTCTTCTTTGGGTAAAAAGTTGTTTTCAGAACGACATTTGGTTAAATAGCAGCGTAAAGCTGCGGCTGTGTTAAACAGACGCACAAAAAAGCCTCTTATTTACTTATCTTTACCCCCGTTAGTCTATATCCGAATTGGGGGAAAACAATTCGCAATATGCCGAAGCGGCACGCTGCGCGAACGCAATTCGCAATTCGCAATACCCTACGGGAAGACCAGAGGTCTACGCAATTCGCAATTTCCTTGGACAATTGGGAGTAGGGAGTGGGGAGTAGGGGGTGAGGAGTAGTATTAAAAAAGCCCTTCACGCTCAGTGAGGGCTAAAATATTAAACCTGCTTTAGCGGGTTTAAAAATTTATAAACAATAAAATTATTTTTCATTCCCCGCTCCCCAATTAGCCAAGGAAATTGCGAATTGCGTAGACCTCTGGTCTTCCCGTAGGGTATTGCGAATTGCGAATTGCGTTCGCGCAGCGTGCCGTCTCGGCATATTGCGAATTGTCCCTATCTCCCAATGACTTCAACTTTGACTGGGGCAATACCGCGACCAATCATTCCGATAACTCTGGCTGCACCAACGGAAAGGTCTATGACGCGACCACGAATGAATGGTCCCCGGTCGTTGATTCTCACTATGACTGAACGACCATTACGCATGTTAGTCACTCTTACTCTCGTACCGAATGGTAAACTGCGATGCGCTGCAGTCATTCCGTAGCGATTATATCTTTGACCGCTAGCAGTTCGGTTACCGTCAAAACCGTCTCCGTAAAATGAGGCAATACCTCGGAAAGAAGCTAATACTGGTTGAAAATTAACCTTTGGTAACTGTGGTAATCCGATTCCTAATGGACTAGATGCGGGGAATGGTAAGTTCGCAATTTGGCTGATGGGTTGAGCATTACCAATTAGTCTTCGCAAGCGATTTGTTGCTTGTAAGGCGTCTTGTGCTGGGTTGTTGGTTGAATTTGCCAGCTGAGTCTCTTCATTGATTTCAACTAATTCTGCGTCATTAACCTTGATGACGTATTTTCCAGTTTGGGATTGGTTCTCTGAGACGCTTTTAGCTTGGTTTTGATTGGTGGTTTTATCGGAATCTGCGGCTTTCCAACTAACCGTAATTTGACTTGCGTCTATACCGTCGCGAATCAATTGATTTATTCTGGCTGAGACTAAGGATGCTCGTTGAACTGGGTCGTCACTAACAGCTTTTGTCTGATTGTTTAAGTCTGTGGTTCCAACTGTTGCGACTTGGGCTGAATTACTTTCGCGCTCTGTTCTAGATTGCCTAAAAGAATCATTCCCAACAGTTCCCAACTTAGTATCTTGACTACTAACCTTTGAGGAACCCACGAAAGTCAGAACTGGAATTTTACGGACATACAAAGTTGCGGCTTGCTTTCCACCGACAGTATGGGTATGAATTTCAGTCATCGCACCGTTAGGAGTTCTTTTCCCGACTGCGGTTTGATACTCTCCGACCTTGACTGCATCACCAGGATTTCCTGAAGAACTACCATTAGGTAGAGGTAGAATTTCACCTTGCGTTGTTTGTGCATTACCAACTGATGGTAAGGCAACAATAGATGTGAGCAAAGCTGCAACTGTAAGAAAATGTCTTTGATTCATGCTTCCGATTTTCAAAGCGACATCATGGAAACAAATTTGTCAGGAATCGACTTACAAGAAGTCATAAATTACCATTGACAAATTTTTGTGAACTTTTACGAATATACAAACTCGTTTCGTTTTCACTTTATCCCATGTAACTGCAACAGACTAACATGAACCTGGACAGCTGGGGATCAGGGTTTTAGCGTAAATATAGGCTCCCAAAGGTAATTTGAATCTCTTTTTTGTCAATCAAAGCTTTATCGTGTGCCGCTTTTAGTAATGTAACTAGTTGTGAAAAAAAATATTTTTCATTATTAAATCTTCACATTAGTTTGTAATAAATTTCTTGTACCAGACATGGTGATTCTTGGCAAGTCTGCTGACACCAAAGATAGTGGTAAAAAACTGCTTTTATCAATAGATTCAGCTTTTTATTAAAAAATTACTTAAGATAAATTACCTAAGTGATAATACGCAAATATAGCTCATTTAGATGTTGTTACCAATTTTATCTAATTTGCGCTATTTATTTAAGTGAACGCCTAGTAGCAGTGTAATTTATTACATTAAAATTGAATGATAAGAGATTATAATATCTAGCTAGATTGAATTTACGGTAGGTCTATACTTAGGAGACTAGCATTGAAACTTTTGTTCTAGTGAACTAAAGAGAAAAAGAGAATATTGATTTTTTTTACATTGAAAGTTAAATTGACAATAGTTAAATTGTGTGTGTTTAGCTTATTAAAATAAAAGATTTTGTGAACACCCATAAATTACAATAAAGAAATTATGTAAATTGGCAAAACAAATGATTATTTTTTTATAAAGCTACTACCCAATGGTCAACCAAGAAGATATAAAAATAGCCCCATCACCGTTTCAAGCTTTTCTTGATGATTTGCATTCCAAATACAAATCCATTACAGAAGGAGTAGTTGCAAACTACATTCCAGAATTAGCAAAAGTAAATCCTAATTTATTCAGCATTTGTATAGTTACCGTTAACGGAGATATTTACCCTGTTGGCAATTACAATCAGTTATTTACGATTCAATCAATTTCTAAAGTGTTTGTTTACGGACTAGCACTGGAAGACCACGGTCGGGATTATATATTGACAAGGGTGGGTGTAGAACCAACTGGGGATGCTTTCAACTCGATTATTTTGGACGAGCAATCAAAACGTCCTTATAATCCAATGGTTAATGCTGGTGCGATTGCAACTACAAGCTTAATTAAAGGTAGGGGAGCTACAGAACGTCTTAATCGCTTGTTAGCTATGTATCAACGATATATAGGAAGTGATGTATTTGTTGATATTTCCGTGTTTACTTCCGAACGTAGTACAGGTCACCGCAACCGAGCAATGGGACATTTAATGCTGAATTTTGGAATGATTGAGGAGCCAATTGAAGAGGCTTTAGATTTATATTTTCAGCAATGTGCGGTAATGGTAAGTTGTAAGGATTTAGCTGTGATGGCAGCAACTTTAGCTAATAAAGGTGTAAATCCGGTGACCAAAGAACAGGCTATAGATAGTAGCTGTATAAAAGATATTTTGAGCGTAATGTATACCTGTGGAATGTATAATTTTGCAGGAGAATGGGCTTATAAAGTAGGTATTCCGGCAAAAAGCGGTGTTAGCGGAGGGATAATTGCTGTAGTTCCAAATGTAATGGGAATAGCTGTTTTTTCGCCTCCTTTAGACTCACGAGGAAATAGTGTGCGTGGGGTAAAAGTTTGCGAAGAGCTTTCTCAGCATTTGGGTTTGCACCAGTTTGAATGTTCGTCGAAGAGTTCACACTTTTTGGATAGTTTGTTTAGGAATGTGGAGATGAATGGGAATGGAAATTGAAAATTGGTAATTAGTAGATAATAAATAATGTAGAGACGTTACATGTAACGTCTCTACATTTTAGTAACTTTATAATTGTTGGTAAGAGACGTTACATGTAACGTCTCTACATTTTAGTAATTTTAATGATTGATGATTTAAGCTTTACAATTGTTGGTAAGTCCGCTTATACAGATAAGTAAATCAAATAATATTGCAGTTGTTGAACTAGGCATAATAAATAATATGGCGGGAGCTACGTCAAATTTTGTGTTAGGGCTAACAACAGTCCTGGGTGCTTCCTCGGTGGGAGGTTTCGTAGCTAATAAGCTCAAGCAACCAGTTCTGTTAGGTTATTTAGCCAGTGGACTTATAGTTGGGCCTTTTGGACTGAGATTTTTAAGTGAACCAGACCAAATTAAACCATTTGCGGAGATAGGGGTCGCATTACTATTGTTCGCTTTGGGTGTGGAGTTTTCTTTAGCGGAACTGAAGCGGGTAAAAGAAATTGCTGTGTTCGGCAGTTTGTTACAAATTAGTTTAACTATTGCTTCTGTTGGATTATTAGTGATGCTGTTTGGTTGGGTGGAATCACCGACTCAGGGTATATTTTTGGGTGCGGTTCTTTCGCTTTCTTCCACGGCTGTTGTTCTAAAAACCCTTACAGAACGTGGTGAAACTAATACTACACATGGTCAAGTTATGTTGGCGATTTTGATTGCTCAGGACTTGGCTTTAGGTTTAATGTTGGCTATTTTACCTGCTTTGAAAGACCCTTCTAATTTGCTACCAGCTTTGGGGGCTGCTTTATTAAAACTATTGATATTTGTGGCTGCTGCTTTAGCTGCGGGACGTTGGTTGGTTCCCGAAGTGATGAAAAAAATAGCGGAGACAGAAAGTAGCGAGCTATTTTTAGTTTCTGTGATTTCGCTGTGTTTAGGTGTAGCTATATTAACTGCTAAGTTGGGACTTTCGATTGAAATGGGGGCATTTGTTGCGGGGTTAATGATTTCGGAAATTGACTATGCAGACCAAGCTTTAGCTAAAGTTTTACCCCTACGAGATACTTTTGCGAGTATGTTTTTTGCCTCGATTGGGATGTTGATTGAGCCAAATATTCTTATTCAAAATTTTGGCATAATTTTGGGTTTTGTGGGAATGGTAATGTTGGGAAAAGCATTAATTATTTTGCCAATTGTGGTTAGGTTTGGCTATTCGTTTAAAACAGGGATAATTGCTAGTTTGGGATTAAACCAAATTGGGGAATTTTCTTTTGTTTTAGCTTTGGTGGGTGTCAAACAAGGATTTATTAGCCAGGACAGGTATTTACTTTTGGTGGGAACTACCGCTATAACTTTGTTGTTGACTCCTTTGTGGATGCGATTCGCTCCGGTAATTGCTGATAAGTTAATGGATATGCCTCCCTTAGCAAATTATTTGCGGCAGTTTCGGGATACTAAAGACTTGTCAATACCAGAAGGTTTTCGCGATTATGTAGTTGTTGCTGGCTATGGACGAGTTGGACAAACAGTGGTTAATATTTTGCAGCAGCAAGGGTACAAAATTTTAGTCATTGAAAATAGTGAAGCAGCAGTCAAACGTTTAAGGACACAAAATATTCCTTATATTTTTGGTGATGGGGATTCGGAATTGGTATTAGAAAAAGCTCATTTGGATAGAGCTAAGGCTTTAGCAATTACTTTACCAGACCCCGCAAGTAGTAGAATTTTATTGAAGCACGCTCTCGATTTTGTACCAGAGTTAGATGTGGTGATTCGTGCCCATAAAAATGACGAAATTGATTTATTAACCCAATTGGGTGCTAAAGAAGTTGTACAACCAGAGTTTGAAGCTGCTTTGGAAATCGGAGCGCACGTTTTAGCAACCTTAGGAGAATCGACATCTACAATTCACTCAGTGGTTGATAATATGCGGACTGACCGCTATCAAGGTATTCGTGAGGAAGGTTTTTCTCGTAAACCGGGTGTCGATTTAGGTGATGTAGCTCCGGAGTTGAATAAAGAGTGGGTTGTTTTGGAGAGTAATTCTCCTTTAATTGGGTTAACTTTAAAATCAGCGGATATCCGTAAATACACTGGTGTAACTATTATGGCTATTGGTAAAGGTAGTCAGAAGCAGTACTATCCTCAAGCGGATACAGTATTAAGTACTAATGATAGATTATTGGCTGTAGGGGAACCGGAAGAAATATCAGCGTTTCGAGCTTTAGTTTTGGGACGAGGGGGTATTGGAGAAGGTTATCATCATTGGGTGAGTGTGGCTGATGATTCTAGTTTGGTTGGTATCAAGTTATTAGATTTACACGATAAATATGAAGTCAAAGTTTTAGCAGTGCGAAGACATGGCAAGTTAGATTATCAGGTTCGTGGTGATATGAAATTAGAGCCAGGTGACTGCTTACTTCTGGAAGGTGAACGCAATTTGGCTGAGCAGGTAGAAAAGCTTGCAAAAAATAATTGACTTCACCCCCAACCCCCAAAGAACCCCACCCCCAACCCCCTCCCCGTTTACGGGGAGGGGGCTACGACTCATGATGTATTTTCTCAAAAATCAAAAATAAAATTTATTTTTTGCCTTTTTTCGTAGCCCCCTCCCCGCACGCGGGGAGGGGGTTGGGGGTGGGGTTCCGTGGGATTCCTAACTCACAGAAATAACTACCCCAGCACTTTCGTTCGCAAATCTATCAACAGCACAAACAGCATATCTTCCAGGCTCCACGGTAGCAAAAGTAGTTCCTCGCGATAAAACTCTTACCATTGTCCAAGTGTCACCTGTTTGCCGATAAAGCGTCCAAGAGCGGACTGTGCGTTCATCTCCAGGTTGCCAAGAAAGCCTACGGTTAGAAACTTGTAGTTCTTTGGGTGCGGCTGGTAGTGGTGGATTATTTTGCCAAGATGTCGTTGGTACTAGTGCTGGTCTACTATAAATCGAGTTTTTGAAGCTGTCGGTGATACCTTGGCGATTTTCCATTAAAACACCAAGGTTAAAGAGAATATTTCCTAAAGATAAATTTCCTGCTTGGTTGCGGCTTATCTTTATCTGCTTCTCAATTTCGTCACTTTCGCGACTTTTCCCCCCAGGTTCTTCTAAATTATTTCCTGCATAAACATGTCGTTTCTTGGTGTTAATTTCCGTCCACCATTTTAATAATGCAGGGTAACTTTGTTGTGTTTGGTCAGTTCGCCAATAAAGTTGGGGTGCTATATAATCAATCCACCCTTGCTCTAACCATTTCTTAGAGTCAGCATACAACTTTTCGTAAGCGTCTAGACCAGTAATGCCTTGGGGTTGTCCGGGTCGGTAAATTCCGAAAGGACTAATACCAAATTTAACATGAGGTTTGGTTGTTTTAATTGCTTTAGAAAGGCGCTGCACCATTTGATTTACATTATCGCGTCGCCAGTCTCCTAAACTCAAGTTACCACCCGCTTGACGATATGCACCGTATGTTTTATCGTCAGGAAATGATTCTCCATCCCTGGGATAGGGATAAAAATAATCATCGAGATGAATACCGTCTATATCGTAACGTCGCACCACATCAATAATGACGTTATATGCTCTATCCTGAACAATTTTTGCTCCTGGGTCCATCCATAGTTGATTCCCCCAAGGGTAAACAACTTCTGGGTTAGTCACTGCAATATGTGGACGAACATTTGGAGAGCCTTGACGAGTTGTAGTTCTAGCACGATAAGGGTTAAACCAAGCGTGCAATTCTAAATTACGCTTGCGACATTCAGCAATAGCAAATTCTAACGGGTCGTAAAATGGCTCTGGAGCCTTACCTTGAGTTCCCGTTAGCCAAGTACTCCAAGGTTCCAACAACGAGGTGTAGAAAGTATCTCCTTCCGGTCGCACTTGCAAGATAACAGCATTAAAATTCAAAGATTGCAAGCGGTTAAGTATTTCAATTAATTCCGCTTTTTGCTCCGAAGCGGGAATTCCCGGCTTTGAAGGCCAGTCATTATTCCACACCGTGGTTATCCAAATTCCACGAAATTCGCGTCGATGATTTACTCTAACAGTACCTGGTGGTGCTGGTGTTGGTGTGGGTCGTACTGGAGTTGGGGTTGGGGTTGGTGTGGGTGTGGGTGTGGGTGTGGGTGTGGGTGTGACAAGGTATTGCGAAGAAATTCTTTGTGCTTGTTTAAGATAAACCAGAGCTTGGTAAACAAATACTGCTGCGTCCGCACGAGTTGCCGCTAAATTAGGATTGAGTAATTTTACATTGGGGAAACTACTCACCAAACCAGCGCTAGTTGCCACAGCTACCTGATTTCGTGCAAAACCAGGAATTTGTACAGAGTCTTGATAAATTTGTGGTAAAGCAGTTAGTAAATCTGGCTTTATTTTAGAAGCGATTTCTAAACCTGTGACCAGAGAAACTATAAGCTCTATTCGAGAAACTCTATTATCAGGACGGAAGCGATTATCAGTAGAACCGACAGAGGCGTTAAGAAAACCTGTTTCAATAGCAAATTGTATTGCTTTATCCGCCCAAAAATTGCTTGGAACATCCACAAACGGAATATATTGCCTTTTTTTAGTTGCATTGGGAAATGCCTTAGCGAGAATTACGGCAAACTCAGCACGGGTGATGGAGTTGTCGGGACGGAATGTACCACCGGGAGAACCACTGATAACACCGATTCCGGTTAAGGCTGTAATAAATGCACGCGACCAATGATTTTGTATATCAGAAAACGAAGTAGTATTAGATACCATTATCAATCCCCTAATAGCTTGAGATTGATTTTAATATTATTTGTTAATTTTAGTACCTGTTAAGAGTCTTCATTAGTATTTAGCGATGTATTACCTTGGTCATCGAAGTATAATTCCGCTTCAGTACCATTACCTTCGATTTCCACTTCGTAAAACGTACCTTCGGGTGTAATTTCAATCTCACGTTTAGTGATTTCAAAGCCTGGATGTTCTTGCTTGACTTTTTGTGGTACAGTCGCAGGAAATTGACCTTCCCCGACTTCATACTCCGTTTCTAACCATTGACCACTGCTAGAAAATTCTGCTTCGTACTCAATACCCTTGTCCGTAAAAATGCTTTCAAATCCGTAGGGTTTTGATTGCCAACAGGCTTTTATCCCCGCAAATTTACTGCTAAATGCGTTTTGAACTACTTGTGGAACTTGAGCATTGTCAATACAGTCTTGCGATTGCTTTATCTCACCACCACAAGCGGCTAGCGTTAAAACAATGGGTAGAAAAAAGTACTTTATTTTTTTCATACTATCGGGTATGGTGTTTGCTATTTTGAGCCACAATTATTACTAAATTCATGCTTTATGTCTCATCAACAGGCAATTCCGGACTGAATAAGTAAAATATGTCTTTTATACTCGAATCTCATGAAACGTGCAAGTAATACATGTTACAATAGTAGTTCTACGTATTGTCACTCTTGGGTTAAGGTTTTGGAAAACCCAACCTAATGTGCTTGGTATGTTAACTAGAATTGTAAAGATTGATTAAAGAAGATGATTATGGAAAGATTATGTAATAGTTACGATTAATACTACTATTATTTATTCAACGGCAATAATTTAATTATAGAGATTTGATAAAGCTAATTAATGTTCTTGATAAAAATGAGAAAAATATAAAGATTAACAGTAAAATCTTCTTTCGTTGGGAACATAAAATAATGCTATGTGTCAATTAAAAATTAATCTGCATCTAGTAAAATATTGTTGGTTTTTAGGAAGAAGATGTGTTGAAACGTAAAATAATTTACATTGTATTATTTTTGCTAACTATTGTTAGTTTTTATGCTTATTCTTATTTATCAGAAAAAAAGCCTATCACTAATTGTGAATGGTCAGGATTTAGTGATTCAACTGAAAAAGTTTATATTAATGCCGCAAAAGTTGTTGTTGAACCTTGGAAAGGAAGACACCATGTGTACGGTATTTTTATGATTCCTGATGGCTATTTAAATGACAGAATGTTTGTAGTAACTGCTAATAATGCAGAAGTTCATTGTGGAATATTTGTGTCAGGTGATTCTACAAATATTGAAAATGTTTACGCTAAGCCTGGATATTATGTAATGAAGGGAATGTTAAATACAAGAACCGGGCTTTCATTAATTTTACAAGGACATGGAGATAGTTTAAATCAGCTAGATAATTGGAGAGTGGGTTACTCTAAAGCTAAACAGTCACATCAATTCAAAATTCAAAATTCAAAATTCAAAATTAGGTCATAAGAGATGCTATGGAAATTTTGGCAAGATATTTTACAATTAAGCCAGTCAG
This sequence comes from Scytonematopsis contorta HA4267-MV1, assembly GCA_019359035.1. Classification (GTDB taxonomy): domain Bacteria; phylum Cyanobacteriota; class Cyanobacteriia; order Cyanobacteriales; family Nostocaceae; genus Scytonematopsis; species Scytonematopsis contorta. Next base: position 102,637 of record JAHHIC010000074.1, read on the forward strand.
TCAGCAAGCCAGTCAGCCAGTCAGCCAGTGACTAAAGTCACTGTCTAAAAGCTAAAGTCCTCTAAAGAGGACTAATGAGAAATAAAATTTTCGCGAATATTTTAGATGTTGTAAAGCATTTATTTTTGATGTATTATTCAGTCCTCTTTTAGAGGACTTCAGCTTTTAGACAGTGACTTTAGTCACTGGCTGGTTGACTGCTGGTTGACTGCTGGTTGACTGCTGGTTGACTGCTGGTTGACTGCTGATTGACTGCTGATTGACTGCTGGTTGACTGCTGATTGACTGCTGGTTGACTGGCTTGCTGGCTGACTGGCTGACTGTCTTGCTGACTGTCTTGCTGACTGGCTGATTGGCTGGCTGATAAATTAACAGGGAAGAATACAGCAGGAGAAACATTAAAGAAAACTGCTAATTTTTGAATATGTTCAACCTTTAGTTTTCGCTTATATCTCAGTACATCAGAAACAATTGATTCAGTTTTAAAAATAAAAGCTAAATCTTTTTGTTTTAGATTTTTTTCTGCCATTAAAACTTTGAGAAGCTCTACTCCAAAAATATCTGGTACAATGTCTTGCTTTTCTTCGTATTCGTGAATTAGTGTGCCTAGTAATTTTAAATAATCTCTTTCGTCATCAGTTAACTGTTCTTTACCAATTAGAGCATCAACTACTGCTTGAGTCTTTTCTAGGTCTTCCTCAGATTTTATGGGGCGTGGGGGAAAAGAGTTAAGTAACTCCTTGTAAGTAATTGTATTATTATATAGCATTTCACCATTAAAATATTACTTGTTTACTTTTTGTAACTAAGATTGCTAAATATATCAATCCTAATTACTCGTAGTGATTCAAACTTTCACTTAATCTTAACTTTCAAGCTAATCATCATTTTTCCATTTTCCTTTATCGTATTCTATATGAGTAAGAAAATCGCGTATAAATATTATTTTATCTTCATAATCAATATCAGTGATTAATCTATATTTATTTCCACCAATATCAAACAAAACAAAGTTTTTAACTTGGTCAGGTGCAAAAATAGAAGTATTTTTTAGCTCATTAAAACTATTCCAGCCTTGCGCTTCGACAAGCTTTGCCCAAGCTTGTAGGAAAGACTCGGCATCAGGGTACTTTTGCCAAGCTTCTTTGAGTCTTTTTTTGGTAATGATACGCATAGGAAGGGTTTTCCTTTATCTTTGAAATAAAATAATTGACGCATAAATCTTAGATATCTCCTTTCGATGTTCTGCTTTATTTTGGAGCTAAGGCAATTAACTTGAGTTCAAAAGCTTTCTCCTAAACTGTTGTGATTGCGAATTAAAGGACGTTTATATTACTAAACACTATTTTAGCAAATTGCGAAGTTGATTGCAAGTCCCTGGCATTGCAATACTACTCGGTTAAGGATTTTTGTAGGTTGGGTTGTAAGTCCTTAGGACGACCTTGCGGATTGAAAAATATTTAATGTAGATTATTTAAAATACAGAAACTAAACGTGTTTATTCTTCAAGGTTAAATCAACATTCCAGCGATGCAAGCGGTGATAAAGCCAGCAAGTAAGCCACCAATCATAGACAAAAACCCCATCCGAGCTAAATCATGTTGACGGTTAGGAGCCATACCCGCAATTCCACCAATAGTAATTCCAATAGACCCAATATTAGCAAAATTACATAAAGCATAAGTTGCAATAATAACTGCGCGTTGGGAAATCTTTTGCTTATCAATCAGTTCTTTTAAATCCATATAAGCCAAAAATTCATTTAAAATAGTCTTTTTCCCTAATAAAGCACCAACTTGGAGACAATCATCCCAAGGTACACCTAATAACCACGCAACAGGAGCCATGAGAAGACCACAAATCAATTCCAAAGAAACTCCAGGTAAACCGACAAGCGTACCCAACCATTTTAGTAAAGCATTAAAAGCAGCCAATAACCCCAAAAAAGCAATAAGCATCACCCCTACATTTACCGCTAGTTTTGTTCCATCCAACGCTCCAGTAGTTGCAGCATCAATCACATTAACGTAAGTATTTTCTACATCCATATTCGCCTTACCCGCAGTATCCGAGACTTCAGTCTCGGGGTAAAGCAATTTTGACACCACCAACGATGTAGGAGCAGTCATAAAAAAAGCTGCAATTAGATGTGCTGGGGGTGCTCCAAAGTCTAAATAAGCTCCCACAACACCACCTGCAACAGTAGCAAACCCCCCGGTCATCACCGCAAAAAGTTCAGATTTCGTCATTCGTTCCACATAAGGTTTAACTAATAGTGGAGACTCAGTTGGACCCAGAAAAATATTACCAGCACAAGATAACGACTCCGAACCAGAGGTTTTCATTGTTTTCATCATCACCCAAGCTAGTCCGCTTACGACTCGCTGCAAAATGCCGTAGTAGTACAGCACGCTAATAAAGGATGAAAAGAAAATAATCGTCGGCAGTACTTTAAAAGCAATAAAGTGGTCGGTGTAGTTTTTACCGAAAACAAATTTGGCTCCTTCGTCGGAAAATGCGAGAAAATTAGTGACAATATCACCGAGAGCTTTAAATACAGTTAATCCCCAAGGAGTTTTCAGAATCAACAGGGCAAAAACAAACTCCAAACCCATTCCCCAAGCGATTGTCCGCCATTTTATAGCAGCACGGTTTACCGATAAAGCATAGGATAAGCCAATAAAAACTAATATACCTAAGAAGGAAATTGCATGTTCCATGAAGCACCGCTCAAATATTGAGGGATAAAGTATATATGAGAACATTTATAATATTTGTATCACAGGTTACATTTAAGAAATTAACGAACCGCCAAGGAGCCAAGAAGCCAAGAAAACCAATAATAAGAAATCCTCTAACTCTTCTTCTCTTGGCTAACTTGGCTTCTTGGCGGTTCGTATTAAAAAAACTAAATGCCCATTACATACCGATAATGCGTCTCAACAGCTTTAACACTTTCGGATTGGCGTTTTGTATACCATTGACTTTGGTTAAATAACTCCTCTCGTAACTTATCAACGTCAATCGTAGTAACTTTTCCATCAGCCACAATTTGCTTACCATTAACCCAAACACTATCAACCACATTTATTGGACGACCAAGTACCAATAAACCAATCGGGTCGGTACGAGGTAACAACGATAAATTTTTCAGGTCATAAAGTACCAAATCAGCTTTTTTACCCACATCTAAAGAACCTAATTTATCCGCCATATTCAATCCCCTAGCACCACCCAATGATGCCATTGTTACAGATTCTCTTGGTGTAATCCAATGTCGATAATCAACATCAGTCACATTATGTAAAATCGACCCTATTTTGATAGCTTCTAATAAATCTTGAGAGTCGTTACTCGAAGAGCCATCGCAACCAAAAGTAACATTTACCCCAGCTTGACGATATTTTAAAATTGGCGCAATCCCACTACCTAAACGTAAATTACTTAGCGGATTATGAACAACAGTAGATTTAGTTTCCGCCAAAATAGCAATATCTGAATCTGTTAAGTGAACACAATGAGCTAAAGAAGTTCGATAATCTAAATAACCAATATGTTTAAGATGTTCAACAGCGGTACAACCATATTGCTCTTGCGATAATTTTTCTTGTGCCCTAGTTTCCAATAAATGGGAATGACGACAAAGATTATACTTTTCGCTTAATTCTATACAGCCTTTAAATAATGCATCACTACACAATTGCATTCCAGTAGGAGCAACTAAAATACTTATACCTTCTTCTGGTTTGTGAAATAGCCTAACAGCTTCTTCAATTAATTCCAAAGTCGCTTCGGTTGAGCGAAAATAAGGCTCATGAGTTTGCTGCTTATCCCCAGATGGTATCCCAGCGCTGAGCGATACATCTTGAATCAAAGGAGCAACAAAAGCACGAATGCCAACTTCTTTGTAAGCACGAACTGCTGAGCTAATAGTTTCTAACTCTTGACCTGGTATTAAAACTAAATGGTCAACTACACTAGTCCCACCAGAAAGTAAAGTTTCTACAGCTGTACCTAAAGCACTTAAGTAAACTTTTTCGCAATCAAGAGGTGTAAAATCGTACAGTTCTGTTAACCATAATTCCAGAGGATACATAGAAGTAATTCCTCGTTGCCACATTTCCGAAGAGTGGGTGTGAGCATTAACGAAACCGGGCAATAATAATTTATTTTCTCCATTTATTACCGTTCCAACAACCTCTAGCTGTGGGGAAATTGCCGCAATATTTTCATTGACCAGATGTACGTCAGTAGTGCTGTATTCATCTTTTGTAGCGATTAAAGCATTCTTAATGGTAAAGTCCACGTTTTTAACCTTAATTTAATTTAAAGATTGTGACCAAAGAGGGTTGTAAGCTACAAAATAGCTAGTAGCAATTTAACATTTTTGTTGATTTATGAATCTACCTGTTCATCAACTAGGAATTGCGCCAAACGCCTGGGGAGTAAATCATGAAGTTGCAGATATTACACGTCCTCCTCTAGACCAAAAGCCAGTTATTTTAACAACAGAGACCAAAACTTTAAAAATCGACTTAGCGAAAGCAGCCATTCTTGTTATAGATATGCAAAATGACTTTTGCCATCAAGACGGTTGGTTAGCGCATATAGGCGTTGATATTAGCCCCGCACGTCAGCCAATTGAACCGTTACAAAAATTGCTTCCCGCACTCCGCAATCAAAATGTCCCCGTAATTTGGGTTAACTGGGGAAATCGCCCAGATTTACTGAATATTAGTGCTGCTTCTCGTCACGTTTACAACCCTACTGGGATTGGGATTGGTTTAGGCGACCCACTACCGAAAAATGGTGCTAAGGTATTAATTAAAGGTAGTTGGGCAGCTGCTGTAGTGGACGAACTCCATCAACAGCCAGAAGATATTTGTATAGATAAGTACCGTATGAGTGGTTTTTGGGATACACCACTAGATAGTATTTTAAAAAACCTCGGCAAAACAACAATATTTTTTGCTGGTGTTAATGCAGACCAATGTGTTATGACAACATTACAAGATGCAAATTTTTTAGGATACGACTGCATTTTAATTAAAGACTGTACTGCTACAACTTCTCCAGAATATTGTTGGTTAGCAACACTTTATAACGTCAAACAATGTTTTGGTTTCGTGACAGATTCACAAGCAATTTTTAGTGGGATAGATAAATAAAATGAATAAATCTTCTTGCGTAATCCCTGTTATTAAATCTCCTCAAGATTATCAAGCATATCGCATTAGTCCTAACGATACAAATCGCTTGGCTATTGTTTTTGACTCAGCAACAGCAAATACTTCTTTGACTTGTTGTGTAGAAATTTTTGATGTTGGTGGACAAACACCCCCAAATCGTCATTCTTTTGCTGTAGAAATGTTTTTTATTCTTAAAGGAGAAGGTGTGGCAATTTGTGATGGTAAAAAAATTAAGATAAAAACAGGGGATAGTTTATTAGTCCCTCCTACGGGTATTCATTTAATTAAAAATACAGGTTTATCTCGTTTATATACCCTAACTATTATGGTTCCCAATGAAGATTTTGCCGAGTTAATTCGTAGCGGTGTTCCGGTGGAGTTAGATGAGGAAGATATGGCTGTTCTTGGTAGATTAGCTCCTTGACCACTCCGACCTAACCCCCCTACCCCCCTTCCCTGCAAGGGAAGGGGGAAATAAAAGACAGTAGTGCGTTCGCGCAGCGTGCCGCTTCGGCTTGCATCTTGCTCGCTTTCGCTAATAAAATAATATCGCTTATAAAATAATATATAATGCGAGCATCTTGATGTTAAAAGTAAAACCTAAAGAAACCACATCGATGTATACCCGTGACGGTATACGTTTGGATGCAGATATTTATCGTCCCGATAGTTCTAGCAATTTCCCCATTTTATTAATGCGTCAACCCTATGGACGAGAAATTGCTTCTACTATTGTTTACGCTCATCCTATTTGGTACGCATCACAAGGTTATATTGTTGCAATTCAAGATGTACGTGGACGAGGAACATCACAAGGAGAATTTAAACTTTTTGCCCATGAAATTGAAGATGGAGAAGATACAGTAAATTGGGCTGTAAATCTTCCTGGAAGTAGTGGAAATGTGGGGATGTATGGTTTTTCTTACCAAGGGATGACACAAATTTATGCCGCACTCAGCAAACCCCCAGCCTTGAAAACTATTTGTCCAGCGATGATAGGCTATGATTTATATGAAGACTGGGCTTACGAAGGTGGAGCTTTTTGCTTTCAAACTAACCTCGCTTGGGCTATTCAACTCGCTACAGAAACAGCCCGTTTGCGTGGAGATGAAAAAGTATATCAAGCATTATTCGCAGCTTCTCGCAACTTACCTATATGTAATTCAGAAATTCATAATCCCGAAATCCTCAAAAATCTTGCTCCTGATTCTTTTTATCACCAGTGGCTCTCTAATTCTCAATCTAATGATGAATATTGGCAAAATTTGTTATTCAATTCATCCAAAACAAATTTTCAAAATATAGATTTACCAATATTCCATATTGGTGGGTGGTTTGATACATATTTACGCGGCACTCTGAAATTATATAAAAATATAGCTGCTCGCAGTCAATATCGTCAACAATTACTAGTTGGACCTTGGGCACATATTCCTTGGGGTCGTAAGGTTGGTGATATTGATTTTGGTCAAGAAGCTATTAGTCCCGTTGATAAAATGCAAATTCATTGGTTTGACCATTTTCTAAAGAATATTGACACTGGATTACTTAATCAACCTTCAATATCCTTATTTGAAATGGGAGTTAATATTTGGCAAACCCTCTCAAATATACCTGAAAAAAATTATCAATGTCTCTATTTATCAAGTACCGGACTCAGTAGTATCCAAGAAAATGACGGTAAACTCAAAACTGAAAACTCACAGTCAAGTACTGATATATTAGTGCATGACCCTTGGAGACCAGTACCATCTTTAGGTGGTCATGCAGGAATTCCCGCAGGAGTATTTGAACGCTCACATATTGATTGTCGTTCGGATGTTTTGACTTACACAAGTGACCCTTTAGAGTCGGATATACATTTGTTGGGTAATGTAGAAGTCGAAATTAACTGTATAGCCGATAAACCCAGTTTCGATTTATGTACGGTACTTTCAGAGGTTTATCTTGATGGAAGAATTTACAATTTAACTCAAGGTTATATACATTGCTCAAGCACAAAAGCAGATGTTCTAATAAAAATAAAATTACAATTTACCTGTGCGAAAATTATCAAAGGTCATTCTTTACGCTTAAGTATTAGCGCTGCTTGTTTCCCTGCTTATGCGATGAATACTGGTACAAAATTACCTTCAGGTCAAGGGAAATGGATAGACGCTCAAATTACAACCTTAACGGTAAATAATGGTGGAAATAAACCTTCCCGTATCTTTTTACCAGTACATATATTCTAAATAAAATAATTCTAATACGAACGGATTTGATATCACTTGTCATTTTCATGTCATTTTCGTTATTCATACTTAATTGGTAAGTAAAGATATTATTTTTCAAAGCAATATTTCGATATTTAAGCGCAAGAATCTCTACTATCTACCATGACTAGCAGCATCTTACCGAATATTACAGATACTCCCCGCAATCGCTATGAAGCTTGGGCTGAATCCTATGACGAACGTACTAATAGCTTTAATTGGTCAGCACCGGAGTATCTATTGGAATCAGTTGTACACTATGCTTCACCCAAAGGGTTTTTACGAGTACTTGATATTGGGGTCGGTACTGGACAAGCTAGCGTTCCTTATCTTGAAGCAGGAGCATGTGTTACAGGAATTGATATATCCCCCTCGATGCTTCATCAAGCTAAAACTAAACACCCACAGTTTCATGCACTAATTGAATGGGATTTTAATCGTTCTCTTACTGAGTGTGGCTTATTAGCTCAAAGTTTTGATATTATTCTCAGTTGTGGTGCGCTTCACTTCGCAAACGATTTAATACAAAGTCTGTCAAATTTAAAATCGGTTCTTACTCCAGGTGGACTAATTGGATTTACTTATATTCCTTTTCAACAAAGAAATTTTAGTAGTGCTACAAAACCTTACACACCCGATGATGTTGAAGAAGCATTAATCAAACTTGGATTTAATATTCTTGAACATCAATCATTTATTGCTTATTACGATAATGGTGATTTAAATGACCCGGTATTTTACCAAAAAATAATTGCACGCTGCACACAAACAGCTATATCACTACCAGCAATATTACAAGAAATTGACCGCACTGCTTGTATTGACCGTTCTCGATTAATTACTATTGCAAGCAGACCTTTAATGAGTGGAAGCAAAACAACACAGTGGACTAATAATTTAGCTGAAATTCGTACAGAAAATCAGTCTTTAGTTGATGCTTTACAAATGCAAATAGATGCAGGTGAAATTGAGCCAAGATATTTACCACTACCTAAAATATCAGTTGAATCGACACATAAAAACAAGTGTATTTGTGATGTTTTAGCATTAATGCCACATCCGGATGATGAGTCAATTTATGTCGGTGGAACAATTGCAGCATTAACAGAAGCTGGACAAAGTGTTCATTTAGTAGTCGCAACTGATGGTGGTGCTGGTAGAGGTGGAAAATCAGACCAACTTGTAAAGCAACGAGATAATGAATTAAGTCGTGCAGGTGAAATTTTAGGTATTAAAAAGATTGAAAGTTTAGGCTTAGCTGATTTTGGAAAATATCGCAATCCTGTCCGTAGTCAGCCAATAACTGCTGCTGAGACCCTAAGAACCTGGGGATTACATAAAACCCTAGCGTTAATTGTCGCGAAAATTCGCCAACATCGTCCACGGGTAATATTAACACTACATCCAGAAGTTGACCCCAATTATTCGTTACACGGACATCATCTTGGATTGGGGGTCGCAGCTTTAGTGGCATTTCATTTAGCAGCAGACCCAGAATTTATTTTGGCAGATGCTCCTAATTTAGAAGCTTGGACTGTGGAAGAACATTATAGTCCTATTCCTTTTTATCAAAGTGCTAGCGAAATAATGCGGATAGAAATTAATAAGGAACAAAAACTTCGAGCTATTCAAGCACATCAAACGCAGCAGTATTCGACACAAAAATTAATTGAATTTCTGAAGTCAAATAAATCCGAAGCCAATTTTGAAACAATTCAATTATTACAAGCGCGATGTTGTAATAATTTTTTGACAGCAATTCCCTTGAAATCACCACAAACTATAGAGATATCAACATTTCAGCGCGATTGGCTTTCTACTTATGACTATATCTCTGAACGATGTTATCCACGTCAAGCATTAGCTAATTTATTAAAACAACAAGCAGAAAGTTGGGGGATTTCTCCAGAGGTATTAACTAACATTGAAAAGCTACGCGACAGCAAAACAGTTGCAGTTGTTACTGGACAGCAAGTAGGTCTTTTAGGTGGGCCAGCTTATACTCTTTACAAAGCCTTAGGTGCGATTAAGTTAGCGAGACAATTAGAAGCCAAAGGGATACCAGCTGTTCCTATTTTTTGGATGGCTAGCAACGACCACGATTTAGCAGAAGTACAAAATGTAAAAATATTTTCTCAGCGTTCGGAACCGGAAATTATCAGCCTTGGTTTACCAATAACTCATCATCCAGTTGGTTCGACAAAGTTAGGATTAGGGGTTCATTCTTTATTAGATGAAGTAGAACGTTCTTTCAAAAATCTTCCTCACAGTCAAGAAATTATTGCAGCGCTAAGAACTGCTTATCATCCAGATGCTACTTTTGCAGAAGCTTTTGCTCGTTGGTTAAATACTTTAACAAAACAGCAGGGGTTAATTATACTTGACCCTGCAACCCGTGACTTTGCTTCTCTTTATAGTAATATTGTTTTCAAGGAACTCTTTGATACAAAAAATTCCCAGACTGCTCTCAAGGAAGCTCAACAAAGATTAGCATCAGAAGGACGTTCCGAAATTATTCCCACTGGTCGTGATGTTCTGCAAATGTTTTATGTAGATGACAGTGGTATTAGAAGGAGATTGAGTCGGGTTGAAGGTGGGTTTGCTGTACATCAAACTAATGGTTCCCCAAACAAGTACTTAACTAACAACACCCTTCAAGATATTCTACAGCAGCACCCAGAAAGATTTACACCCAGCGCTCTGTTACGTCCTATTTGTCAGGATGCTGTTTTACCCACCATTGCTTATATTGCGGGACCGACAGAAAAGCAGTATTTCACTCAGCTACCCGAAGTTTATACCTGGGCAGAAATTACTATGCCTGAAATTGTTGCTCGACCTTCGTTTACAGTGATAGATAGTAGTACTGCTAATCAATTAAATGAATTAGGTGGGGTCGTAAATTTACTGACAAGTGATAATGCTAATTTTCAAATTGGGTATGCGGGTTTATCCTTAGAAGTTCGTCAAGTTTGCGACGGTTTGAAAGCACTACAAAGAACCTGTTTTATGTTGTTAGAACTTGCGAAAGCAAATCAACCCTTGGGGGAAAAAGCAAATACTCTGCAACAAAATATAGAAGAATGGCTAGCCACAACTGCATCAATCATAGAATCTTGGGGTGCAAATCGTGCTTTAAAAGCATTTTCTCGCTCGACAACAGAATTACCAATACTAGCCAAAACAGCATTTTTGGATTTACAACGTTCTGGAAGTCCAGGAAATCCACCCCCTACCCGCAATATATCCAAATTAGCTCAGCAATTAATTAGGTTAGAAGACACCATAATTCGAGAAGGACGGAAACAAAATAAAAATACCGTCACAGCTTTTACTTTCATTAGTCCAAACAATACCCCCCAAGAACGCAGTCTCAGTGTTGCTGAACTTCTTGCTACACAAGGGAAAGAGATTATTTCTCAGTTATTATCCATCTCTGGGTGCGATGTTGGTTATACGAAATTAGTTACAACGTACCAACCTCTGACCTAACCCCCCTACCCCCCTTCCCTATAGGGAAGGGGGGATAACTAATAACTAATCACTAATCTTCACTCGTCAATTTATTATGCTTTCTCCTCTCACTACTCCCAATTTTCCCGGAGACACGATAAATCGTGTCTCTACCAATTCCCCGATTCCCAATTCCCCACTCCCCACTCCCTACTCCCCACAACTACGAACGGCAATTCTCTGTCTCGGAGGGTTGGGAGGTAGTGGAAAAGTTGCAACTGAATTGGCAAGAGGACTAGCGAATTTAGATACAAAAGTATTATTACTGACCAGTCCGCAAGCTGAATGGGTATGTAAAAATGAAGAATCATCATTTTCTTACTTGCCAGTAAATGCACCAAAAAGCCCTACAACCGCAGACCCTAACTGGGTTAAACCACTAGCACAAGAAATTATCCAGCATGTTAAAACCCATGATATTGCTGTCTTAAACGTTCATTATGCTGTTGGACTAGTGGAAGCCGCATTACTCGCTCGACAAGAATTAGCAAAAGGCGATAGCTTCGCTTGCACCAAAGGCGATCGCAATTTGTCTGTCTGTCTAACCCTGCATGGTAGCGATGTGACAAAATTTGGCTACGACCCTGATTATGCTCCTCAATTACGAAATGCGATTATTTCCTGTGACGAGGTTACCGCAGTTTCTAATTGGTTAGCCGATAAAGCGGTAAAAGTTTTTGATTTAGAAAAACGTCCCAGAGTAATTCACAACGCTATTGACCTAGAATTTTTTCACCCATTTCGTAGATGGATAGCAGCTCCTTCCAAAACTTTAAATTTGTGCCATATCTCTAACCTACGAGATGTCAAACGTCCTCTAGATGCGATAACAGTTTTAGCTCGTGTAATAGGTGCAGGTGTACCAGCAAGATTACTAATGATTGGTGATGGTCCAAATCTTGAGAAAGCACGTAAGCACGCACGAGAATTAGGATTAGCCAACGAAGTAATGTTTCTGGGTGCGTCTTCCCCCAATGAAGTAGTCCGTTGGTTAGCTGTCAGCGACCTGCAACTAGTTACCAGCGAATCAGAATCGTTTTGTTTAGCAGCATTGGAATCAATGGCTTGTGAGGTTCCCGTTGTTGGTACATTTTGTGGTGGCTTAGAAGAAGTTATGGGGGTGCTAGATGCAGATATGCCCAATAAATTATTATCTGCACCTGGGGACACAACCACAATGGCAACAAAAATTGTGCAGTTGTTTAATTCACCTTCGACCTACCAACAAATTCGTGATTCTCTGCGAAAGAAAATTAAACAGAGTTTCTCGCACTCTAAACAATTAGAAGCATACGCTAAATTATTCAGCACATTGCAATCAGAGGTAAGCCAATGAAACTAGCTAAACGCCAACCTCCTGCAATATTAGTTATTTTCGCATTGTGGCTGATGGTACTAGCCTCAAGTAGCCAAGCAACAATTATCGCTCCCATTCTTCCCCGTATAGGTGAAGCCTTGGGGATTCCCCAAACTTTACAAGGAACTTTAGTTACTGGATATGCAATAGCCCTAAGTACTTTTGCTATTATCATTGGTCCTATATCCGACCGCTTTGGTAGAAGACCGATACTTTTAGCAGGAACAAGTTTAATGGCAGTTATGCTGGCTTTACATGGGCTAGCTAATGATTTTATTTCCTTACTAAGTGTACGTATTGGGGCTGGTGTATCTGGGGGAATTTTAACAGGTGTCGCAGTCGCTTACGTAGGAGATTACTTCCCTTATGAACGACGCGGATGGGCTAGTGGATGGGTAATGAGTGGCTTTGCATTTGGTCAGGTTGTAGCTGTACCAATTGGAACAATATTAGCAGAATTATACGGATTCCGTTCGCCATTTTATTTATTCGCAATTGTGGCAATGATTTCCTTTTTGCTAATTTTAGCCGTCTTACCCCAACCCCTGGTCAAACGGGAAGGGGAAAAGCTATCAGTGAAAACGGCTCTAAAAAGCTATTGGAAACTATTACAAAAACCTACTGTTCGTAACGCTGCTGTCGCTTACGCAACAATGTTGTTTGCTGTCTCGACTTTTACAGTGTTTTTCCCTACCTGGTTGGAACAAAAATTAGGTATGTCCCCATCAGCAACAGCCACCTTATTTATGGTGGGAGGATTAGCCAATATTTTAACTGGGCCTCAAGCTGGTCGTTTGTCTGACAAAATAGGTCGTAAACCAATGATTGTTGGTTCTTGTTTTATTTCTGCGACCGTATTTACAGCCACACCTTTTATTGTTTCAGGTACATTATCAGCTTACGTTGTTTTTTTCTGTGTCATGATGCTACTAGCATTACGCTTAAGTCCCCTACAAGCGCTACTTACAACTTTGGTTCCCGACCATCAACGCGGTTCTCTCATGAGCTTGGTTGTGGCAGTTGGACAACTTGGTGGGGGACTTGGTGGTGTAGCTGCTGGGGTTGCTTATGCTGAGTTTGGGTACTTTGGTAATGCTTTTTTGTCTGCATTATTTATTAGTGTAACTGGATTAATAGTTTTTTATGGTGTATTAGAACCAGCTAAGTTTAATCAATAACTTTTAATTCATAAATTCCATAATTTTTTCAAACTGAAAATTATTCGCTAAGTCGCTTAAATAATAAGCAAAAATTATATTGTTATCTGGTATTTGCTCAACTAATTGTAAAATTAGGTCATCACTCCCTGCTGCTGCTGCATGGTAAACTCGTTGTTTCCATTCAGGTGACATTTGTGATAACGAATTTTGTAATTGAGCAGGAGTTATATCTGTGTTTTTTTGTTGTGTGGTTAAATTATTTTCCTGTTGATAAATATATTCCACTCCCAAATGATAACTGAGCTTTTCTAGGAGTAATTCCTCTCGGAAAGGCTTATTAATTAAATCATCACAACCAGCATCCATCATTTCTTCGCGCTGTTCTTCAAAAGCATTAGCAGTGAGGGCTATAATAATAGTACGAGAATTAGTTATTGATGGATTTGCCATTTCTCTGGATTTAATTTCTCTAGTGGCTTCATATCCGTCCATTACGGGCATTCGCATATCCATTAAAATTAAACTTGGACGCCATTCATTCCAAATTGCAATTGCTTCGATTCCGTTTGCGGCTTCCCTAGTATAAAAACCAATAGAGGAAAGAATTTTAACTAGTAAGAGACGACTATCTATAGCATCATCCACAACTAAAATGCGATGTTCCAGTTGTGACGTAGCTAAACCAATTATTTGACTTTGAATAGGAGCATTTTGAATTTCTGCTTTGGAAACAAGATTAATTTGGATATCAAAAGTGAAGCTACTACCAACACCCAAGGTAGAGTTAAGAGTAATATCTCCTCCCATTAATTGGACATATTTACGGCTAATAGCTAAACCAAGTCCAGTTCCCTGCTGAGACTTTCTACCGGCTTCAGTTTGTCCGAATGCTTCAAACAAAAAATTAATTTCTTGTGGTGCAATACCACATCCTGTATCTGTTACGGAGAAGAGGAGACGAGGAGGGCTTTCTATAGAAACTTGGAGTATTATACTTCCGGATTGTGTAAACTTAATAGCATTACCTAAAAGGTTAAGTAAGACTTGACGCAGTTTATTTTCGTCGGCTTGAATGTACTGGGGAATATTATCACTATACTCAAATACTAGTTGCAGTCCTTTAGAAACAGCGCGAAACTGTAACATTTCTTGTAGACTTTCTAATAAATGAATTAAATCAAAGCTAGATAGATTTAATGTTGTTCTTCCTGCTTCAATTTTCGACATTTCTAAAATATCATTAATTAAGTTAAGTAAATGTTCTCCTGCACGGTTAATAATTGATAAATTATCTTGATGTTCTTCTGACAAACTACTATCACGGTTCATCACTTGCGTAAAGCCAAGAATCGCATTTAAAGGTGTACGCAACTCATGACTCATATTAGCTAAAAATTCGCTTTTAGCACGGTTTGCTGCATCTGCGGCAATTACGGCTTGTTGTAATGCTTGTGATTGTCTTTGAGTTTGTGTTAATAACTCTGCTTGCTGTAAAGCGACTCCCAACTGGTTACCAATTTGGACTATAATATTAATTTCTTCCTTTCTCCATTGTCGAGTACCTGAATTTTGATAACTCCCTAATAATCCCCAAAGTTTATCTCCACAGAAAATAGGCACTGTTATATAAGCTTTAGCTTGGAACTTTTCTAATAACTCAATATAACAACTTGGAAATCCAGCCTTATAAATATCTGGTACACACAAAAAGCTAACCCCTCGACGATATACTCCACCCTCTGTTTCTTGAAGATATGTATCTACTACCCCACTCACACAACTATTCATTGATTTGACAACACAACCCTCACCCTCAAGAGCATCATTGGTAAAGTTTGGGTCTTGTTTGTGTTCTTCTATTAACGAAATCCAATTATCTCCTACTGTTTCGGCAACAAAATCGCCACTCCAGTCAGGATTAAAACGATAAACAACGACTCTGTCACAACCGAGAACTTTTTGTAATTGTTGCGTTGTTGTCTCAAAAATTGTTTCTAAATCAAGGGTTTGACGCATCCTTTGAATTACTTGGGCAATTGCACGTTCTCTGTCTGCACTTTCTAATAAAGCTACCTCTGCTTCTTTAACTTCGGTAATATCTGTTACTGTACCAATACAACCTTTAATTTCGCCATCTTCTCCAAGCTCTGGTAATGCTTGACAAATGACCCAAATACTTGTTCCATCAGAACGCAAAAATCTACTTTCAGACTTATATAAATATTTACCATTAATTGCTTGAATTAAATCAGTATAAACTCGTTCGCGGTCATCTGGATGTAAAACTTGTATCCAACCTTTTCCAGTAGCATTATCTTGAGACATGCCAGTAATTTCTGTCCAACGCTGGTTAATATAAAAACAATTACCATCTGCATCACAGTGAAAAATACAAACAGGTGCAGCTTCTGCTAAAAGTTGATAACGTTGTCTACTTTGTTGTAAAGCTTCCTCTGCTTGTTTGCGAGCAGTAATATCACCAATAACGCCAATAGCATATTTATTTTCACCTTTATTATCGCTGACCAAAGAAATAGTCGCATTCACCCAAACAAGCTCACCATCTTTCCGAATAAAACGTTTTTCTACGGAATAACTTTCAATTTCACTGGTTGCTGGTTGAACTTCGCACACTAATTCTCTTCTCAAATCTTCAGGATAAGTAATTTCCTGAAAATCTTGCGTTAATAGTTCTGCTTCTGAATAACTTAAAAGCTTACATAGCCCTGGGTTAACTTTAATAAATTTACCATCTGGTTGCACTTTTGCAATACCGACTGCGGCATTTTCAAAGATGGCACGAAATTCTTCTTCACGCTCTTGTAAAGCAAATTCAGTGCGTTTGAGTTCGGTTATTTCTACCACAACTGCTCCGACACTACTAATAATACCATTTTCCTCTGATATGGGAAAATAAGAAGTGAGAAAATAGCGTATTATATTTGGGTTTTTAAGAGAATAACCACTTATTTCTTGATTAAGAAGTGGTTCACCTGTGGAAAAAACATGCTGATAAAGAGGTGCTACCAAATGTGAAACTTGAGGTAAAACTTCTTCCACACTTTTACCAATATGCTCTTCTTCGCTAGAACCATTAATTTCTGCTAATAATCCATTAATTTGCACAAATTTAAATTGCTTGTCTAATATAGTTAACCCTACAGGAGCGGAGTTAAAAAAGGCATTCAGACGAGCTTCTTTAACCATTAATTGCCGTTCTAAATCTTTACGCTCTGTAATATCTTTCTGAGTTCCCGTCATTCTAATTGGGGCACCAGAAGCATCGCGTTCAAAAACTTTACCGTGAGTTTGTACCCATTTCCACTCACCCAGCTTGCTTCGTAAACGAAACTCTACTTCAAAAACCGGAGTTTGATTTTCAAAATAAGAATTTAACGCTTGTTTGACATTTCTCCAGTCATCTGGGTGAACCAATTGTTTAAAATTTGAATCATCTTCCGGAACATCTTGTTCTTCATAACCCAACATTTCCTTCCAACGAACATCACGGTAAATTTTACGATTAGAGATATTCCAATCCCATAATCCTAAGTTACTTGCTTCTAAAGCTAACTGTAAACGTTCCTCACTTTGTTGGAGAGCAGCTTCTGCCTGTTTTCTTTGAATTAATGCACCTAACTGGACTGCAACTGCACTAACTAAATCTAATAACCCTTGTTCTATGGGAATAGAATAACGTTTTAAAAATACTAAAACTGCTAGTACTTTATCCCCAGCTAATATTGGTACAGCAAAACAAGCTTTTAATCCCACTTGCTTTGCAATTTCCGACCTCAAAAAAGTTGGTTGCGAAACTACGGAAACATCTTCTATCCATTCCGGTTGCATCGAATCCCAAACCCGACCAGGTATTCCCTCACCTTTATTAAAAATCAAATGTGTACTATAAAGGTGAAACTCTTCTAAATTACTTTGCGGTTCACACCAAGTAAAACTATTCTCTAAAAAATTACCATCTTGATTCGGCAACCAAGCTTCTGCAAAGTCCCAAGCAATGTTAGTACAAATTAAACGTAAAATCACAGAAAAAGCAGTATCAACATCTACAGCACGGCTAATAGCTTGTGTAGTTGAAAGTAAAAGATTGCTAACTATTTCTGCTTGCTTTCGTTCACTAATATCACGAGTGGTTGAAAGTATGTAATAAATATCATCTATTTCTGTACATTCTGCTGATAACAGCACTGTTTTCTTTTTAGCATTAGCAGCACAAACTTCTAATTCATAGTTGTCAACTCTTCCTCGCTCTTGCAAAATACTAAAAATATACAAAGCTTCTTGTTCAGTTAAAATACCAAGCTCAATAGCAGTTCGACCTATAGCTTGAGTTGGGTGAAAGCCATAAAAACTACAAAAGCTATCACTAATTTCAACGTAATATCCCTGTCTATTAGTTATAGAAATAGGGTCAGGGGATAATCTAAAAGCAGCAGCTAATTTCTGTTCCGAGCTCCGTAGTGCAGCTTCTGCGAGTTTTCGTGCTGTTATATTATGGCTTGTGCCTGTAACACCAACAATATTACCCTCATCGTCCTCTAGGGGTACAAAATTAAATAATAAATAAACTAAACTACCGTCTTTCGCTAAATAAACTGATTCAGTTTCAAATATGGGTTCACCAGCTAGAATACGCTCATACAAATTCCAATCTTGCACTAAATTATCTGGATGCACAAAATCTGTAAAACAACGTCCTAGCACTTCATCCATTTGATAACCTAAATGGGTTGTGACAGCATAATTAACAAAAGTTACTCGTCCAAATATATCCGTTTTCCAAATAATATCTTTAGAGGTTTCGACTAAATAACGATATTTTGTTTCACTTGCTTGTAATGCAGTTTCAACTGTGATGCGTTCGTGAATTTCAGCTTGGAGCAGAAGATTCTGCTGGTCAAGCTCTAAACGTGCTTGCTGTTCTTTTTCTAAAATTTGAGCTTGAGAAAGAGCAATACCTATCTGTTGTGCAATTGATTCTAATATTTCAATCTCTTCATCTGTCCAACGACGTAATTTATCACATTGCTGTAGACAAATTAAACCATTTGCTTCACCTTTATAAGAGGTGCGTACAGCTAACATTGATTTAATTTCTAACTCTCCACAAAGTTCTAAGAAATCCTGTAACAAAGGTTCAGTAGATACATTATTTGAAGCGATTGCTTTGTCATAAGATAATAATTGTTGGGCATGAGAATTACCTACGATAGGTATTTCATAATTTATCATTGAGCGATACCCAGAAATTAAATATTCTCCGATGATAGGTATTTGGCAAGTTGATATTTCAGAAGTAGAATAAATATATTTGTGAATTACTGCACGACTAACAGCAAAAGCTTCACCAATCTGAATGGCAGATGTTTTGAGAATATTTTCTGTATTTAATTGGGCACGAATTTTAGTTGTTATATCTCTTAAAAAATGGCTCCAATTAAGCTGCTGCTGTAATTTATTTTCTGCTTGTAGACGTTCATTTGCAAGAGATATAGCTCCAGCAGCAGCTTGTAAAAGAGCTAATTCTGATTCATCCCAATCTTTTATTTCTGCACAATTATCAAACCCAATAAAGCCAAAAAATTCACTTTTAACAAAAATCGGTAAAATTAAAATTGAAATAATATCTTGCGGTTCCAATATTTCACGCTCTGTTACAGGAAATTGTGCAACAACACCAGAAATAACTTCACGTTTTGATAAAACATCAGCCCAACGAGGAAAATAATCTTGATAAGATAAATTTTGCAAGGTAGGGTTATTAATCTGTGATAAAATACCTTCCTTACACCACTCTGCACGTTGGCTCATTAAAAAATTTTCGTCAAAATCATAGTGATTCTCAAATATATAAGTGCGACTAGCTTGAGTTACATTTCCTAAAATTTGTAAAATATCTGTATAACATTTATAATCTCCATCAAAAGTTAGTAAAGTTCTTTTTACATCTACAAGAGCAACCATATAACGCTCGCGTAACTTACGAGCTTCGACTTCATTTTGTAGTTGAATATTTCTTTCTTTTAATTGCTTCTCTAATTTTTTAGTTTTAAGATGATTATCTACACGTGCTAATAATTCTTCCAACTGTAATGGTTTTGTGATATAATCAGTAGCACCAATTTGAAATGCTTTAATTTTTTCAAAAACATCATTTAATAGGCTTAAAAAAATTATCGGAATATCTTGAGTAACAGGGTTTTCTTTTAGTTGCCGACAGACTTCATAACCGTCAATGTCTGGCATAACAATATCAAGTAAAATCAAATCAGGAAGTAATTGAACAGTTCTATCTATTGCCTGTTTACCAGAAAAAGCCAATTGTACTTGATAACCTTGTTGTTGTAATATATCAAATAACAGTGATATATTATCGGGTCTATCATCAACCAGTAAAATTGTTATATCTTGGTTATTTATCATGATTTTTAAATTTATGATTTTTGAGATTTATTATCTATTAAATATATTATCTTATGTAATACAAATAGTTATTGCCATAGAATCTCCAAAAATCACAAAATTACTTTCGTATATAGTTAAAATAGATACAAAATTATTTTATTGTTTACCTGATTTGACTACTAACTGCTACACTTAGTCCTTGAAAAAAACATTTTAAAGATATGATGAACTAATTACTTCAAATAGAAAGTTTTTTTCTTATCAAATTAAAAACTATCCTAGTCGCAATACTGCTCGGTTAAAAGAATTTGTAGGTTGGGTTGAGGCACGTTCACCGAAGGTAGAGCGGAGCGCTTAACCCAACAAAGTCTTGTAAGCGTTGAATTATCCGAAGCGGACGCTAGGTGTTCGCGCAGCGTGCCCATAAAGGCATGGCTTTGGGAAACCCAACAAACTACCGAAAATGTTGGGTTGAGTGGAGCTACCCAACCTACGTATTATCTCATTTTTTAAGCTTAACCGAGCAGTATTGCTAGTAATCCAGTATGTGAGAACAGACTAAAGATTTAGGTAGACTGAGCTTTGGTATTAAATTATAAACATCACATAAGTTTACATATCTAGTTATTACTTATTCAATATTACTGCTTATACTTACAGTATGTAAACATAATTATTGCAGAGGTTGCTTAAATAGGTTAGAAAAATCAGAAATTTTTTATATATCTATGCCTTTTGACGTAAATTTTCTTGAGTTGCCAACTGATTTTCTACTTTTGCTAAAACATCTTCAACTTTAAATGGCTTTAAAATCAGGTCTACACAAACAGCTTCCAAGTTTGTTAGGCTTCCCAAAACATCGTGAATACAGCCTAAAATAATAATTGGGATATGGTGAGTAACTTCATTGGCTTTCAATTGCTGGCAAACATCATAACCATGAATACTCAGCATCTTAACGTCCAGCAAAATTAAATCCGGTGGAGCAAACTGAGCTACAGCCAAAACCTGCAAACCAGAGATGATACCTCTGACAGTATAACCGTGCTTCCCTAAAATTCCACATAAAACTTGAGCTTCTTCTAGGGAATCATCAACAATTAATATGTTGCCTTGTTTGGTTTGCTGTGGATGGATGTTCATTTTAGTTATTATGACCTCTTGACTACATCGAAATTTACCTTTCACCTGCGTAATTTTACTATGAATGCGTAAGGGAGTATTCTTTATATACACCCCATAACAGTTATATTTCGTAAATCGTATTGAAATTATTATGAGGTGATTGCTAAGTATTTTTGACTTTTTTTCTTTATCAACTTGTAGTAAGCTACGACTATTTGCGAAAACCTTGTAGAGGCCAAACATATAACCTCTCTACGTTGATGCACCACGTTGATACACCACCTACTATGATTAATTTGACACCCAAACAAAAAATTGCATTAGGACAACGATTAACTCCTTATTTATTTTTGCTGCCCGCCTTAATTTTATTAACATTAACGGTCTTTTGGCCAGCGCTACAAGCTTTTTACCTGAGTTTCACCCGTATCAACGATATTACCTTTAGCGAAGCACCCCAATGGGTTGGCTTAGAAAATTTGCAACGTCTTTGGCAAGACGCCGTATTCTGGAAAACATTAGGAAATACCTTTATTTATTTAGTGTGTGTAGTTCCAATTTTAGCAATAGTTCCGTTGGGTCTGGCAATTTTGGTTAATCGCAAAATACCCTTTATTAACTGGTTTAGGGCTGCTTACTACACACCTGTAGTAATTTCAATGGTTGTTGCTGGTATTGCTTTTAATTGGCTGTACGAAGAAAGAGGCTTACTCAACCAGTTATTGAAAGTATTAGGTATTTTCCCTGAAGGAATTCAATGGTTGACTAGTCCCGATTTTGCACTTTTTAGTGTAATGGTAGTTACCATCTGGAAAGGACTTGGCTACTATATGGTAATTTATTTAGCGGGTTTACAATCTATTTCTGATGATGTTTACGAAGCCGCATCAATTGATGGCTCAGACGGTTTTTTAAAGCATTGGGATATTACCGTCCCTTTAATGAAACCTTATATCGCATTAGTGTCAGTAATTTCCGCAATTTCTTCTACTAAAGTTTTTGAAGAAGTTTATATTATGACTCAGGGGGGACCAATTAATAGTTCAAAAACGATAGTTTATTATTTGTATGAGCAAGCATTTAAATATTCAGAGTTTAGTTATGCTTGTACGATAGGTTTGGTACTATTCTTGATAATTGTAACATTATCAGTTATCCGACTTGCGCTTAATGGTAATAGTGAACTTGGTTAATATGGAAGTTGGAACTTTTGCGATGAGTCGTGAGATAATAAGATTTTGATAAGTTGTTATACTCTATGACACTATCTATTCCACAAAGCACTGTTCTGAGTATAGAAGAGTTTCTAAAACTGCCAGAGACCAAACCAGCAAGTGAATATATTGATGGGCAAATCTACCAAAAACCTATGCCACAGGGAAAACATAGTCGATTACAAACTCGTTTATCTACGTCTATCAATCAAGCAGGTGAACCTCAAAAGCTAGCATTAGCGTTGACAGAATTACGTTGTACTTTTGCGGGTCAATCAATTATACCGGATATTGCTGTGTTTGAATGGCAAAGAATCCCTCTGGATGCAAATGGTCAAATTGCAAATAAATTTGAAATAGCTCCAGATTGGACAATCGAAATTCTCTCACCAGAACAATCTGCTAGCAAAGTGATTCGTAAAATTACTTTTTGTATCAAAAACGGTACAAAATTAGGTTATTTTATTGACCCCGATGATGAATCAATCACTGTTTTTCAACCCAATCAATTACCGGAAGTAAAAGACAAACAAGATATTTTACCTGCTTTAGATGTTTTAAGTAACTGGAAATTAACTGTCGCTGATGTATTTAGTTGGTTGAGTTTTACCTAAAATTCATGAACCCCGTCAACCGTCAACAGTCAACAGTCAACCGTCAACAGTCAACCTAAAACCTTCTTTCAAATTCAACTACAGCGCGATTGTCATTTGTTAAATTGGTAGAACTACGTAAACGAAAATCATCGTTTATACGGTAATTGATACCAAATTGTACTGGGTCACTTGCTGTAAAAATTGAAAGAATTGATAAGGATACCTTAGGAGAAATATCAATTCCAGCTTCTGCAGCTAATTCTAAACTAGAACTACTCCTCCCAGCTTCAGGATTTTGTGAGAGTACGGTGGGGAATACTCGCAGTTCGCTTAGACCAAAAGCTGTACCTATTTGATTTAATGTGCTTTGAAAATTACCTAATACTGCTGAACCTGCTATATTTATTAAGCCTAAAGTACTGTCACCTCGTCCTTGTGTATCAACGGAACCACCTCCCAATAGAGCTATAAGTTCTGTTTGACTTCGTGCAGGAGTACTTTTTAGTTCTAAACCTTCGTCGTTTATTTCACTGGCAAGTCCTTGAACGGTAGCTTCGACACGCACCGTTTCTAATGCTGCTAGACCCGTAGCTCCCTGTCTATTAATATCCATACTTTGGATTACGTCCAGCACTTTTGCTGATAGACGCACATCTAAAATTGGGTTGCGTGGTTCACTAGGTCTAAATTCCGCTTCGTTTTTATATCCCCGCACTAAGTTAAATTGTGTAGTAAATAAATTCACACCTCCTTCTTTTAAACTGATAATTCCTTCGGGTATTGGGTCAGTTAAACTACCGTTGACTTTAAGAGCACCTTCAGCACGGAAATTGAGAATAGGTGGACGACTAATAAATACGTTTTTACCTAATACAATTTCCAAATCATTCAACTGGGTGACTGAGCTTTCGTTTTGCGCTATTAATTTATTCTGTTTTACTTGAGGTTGCGAGGGTGATTTAACTCCTATTCCATCACCTCGACCAGAGCTTGCGGCTCCAGCAGTATCCGCTAATAATACTTTACCGTTTGCTAATTCTACTTTACCCCCAATTACTGGAACTTTGGCACTACCTAAAATTTGTAATGTGCCACTCGCACCTCCTTGGTAAAGTCCTCTTAGGTTTAATGCTAAATTTTCTAGTTGTAAAGTCAAAGGATTTTCGATAGTGGAACTTGGTGAATCGGCTAAAGGAATTTGTCCATAAGCTAGTACCTGTCCTTTGCTAAATCGACCTCTAATAGTTTCTTTAATTACAGCTATATTTCTATCAAATTCTATTTGACCATTAACATTAGTGAGTTTTTCTGGTAAAGCTTGGGCAGAGAATATGGCATCTTTAACAATAACATTTCCTTTTACTTCTGGCTTATCTATTGTGCCACGTACTGTTAAGTCTATTTCCCCTTCACCCTTTTCAAATTGTACTTGGTTGGTTAACAAGTTGATAACTGCTAATCCTTGATTTTTTACTTTTACATCAAGACTTAATTTATCATTATTAGCTTGAAAATCACCTAAACCCACAGGAATACTACCAGTAACTACTACAGGTTCTGGTCCAGTAACTGCGACATTACTACCAAAATTTAAACGTCCATCTGCATAGCTGAAACTTCCGTTTGCTGATTGTATTTCTGGTTGATTTAAATCTGTAAGTTGTAATTCTCCTCTTGCTTGAGGATTTTTTATACTACCAGCGATTGCAGCAGTAGCACTAAGGTTACCTGTTAACGGACGTGGTAAATTAATAAAATTATTCAGTAAAGCTATCGGAAAATTTACTACCCTCAATTGTCCAGATTGTTCATCCCCTCCCAGGCTACCAACAAAAGCAATTTGTTGTTGGTTTGACTCAATACTAAAAGGCTGTAATCTTAATATCCCATTTTCAAAACGACCTTTAGCTATTATTTTTTGGGCATTAAAATAACGAACGGGTTCTTCTTTTCTACCCCATTCAAAGTTTTGACCATTTAAGTCAAAATCTGCTACGGTTCCATCAGATGTATTTACTTTTATATTACCGTTGAAAATACCTTTTAAGTCAGCTAATTCTGGTATTGGTGAACTATTAAGCCTTTCTTGTTCTTGTATTGCTAGCTTATTTTTAATTTCCGTAAACCGTAGAATTTGACTAAATACATCAGCGTTGGCTGGCAAACCTTGGGGTTTTGTTTGCAAATCAGCTTCCCCACCGTAGTTTGGTGCTACAACACCACGTCCTAGGTCTCTAACTTCAAATATTTGCAGTGTTGTTAAAACATCTTGGATTTGTCCTTGCTTGATGCTGAGGTCACCAATAATTTGTGGTCCCTTGGGACTTTGTGCAATATCTCCTGCAAAACCGTAACTGCTGCTCCCTTTAACAAATTCACTACTTGTTAAACTTAATTTACCATTGTCATAGTCGAAAGAAGCAGCTAAACTATCACCTTTTATTCTTCCAATTTCTGGTTTAGTTATTGCTAAATTTCCTTTTGTCGTCAAGGTATCAGGGTTAACTAAGAAATTTCCTGCTAACACCCCACCTAGGACACCATTTCCCAGTAAAGCACTAGGAGGTAAATTGAAATTAAACTCCTTTAAGGGAAGATTTCTTACAGACGCTAGCAAATTTTCTCCCTGTTTTTCTCCTGTTGCTGACACCTGTCCCCATTGCAAAGCGAAGGAATTGGGACGATTTCTAGCGTCTAAATTTACAGCAACTCGGTCATTTTCTCCCTTTACATCTAAATTTAAACCTTGTCCAGTTACTGATTGGATATTACCAGTCAATACAGGCTCAAACACATATTTATTTACCTGTAAATCACGTAATCTTAATTCTCCGAGTAAATTAGGTGTCGGTAATTTACCCGTAATTTGTCCAGCATAATCGGCTATTCCATTTACTGCTACCATTTGGGGAAATTTGAATGGTAATTCTTTTAAGTCCAAATTATTTGCTTGGACATTAAGATTTATATCCGTAATTTCCGGTACACCAAGCCGATTAGTTATTGCTGTAATTACACCATTTGCGCTTGCATCACGCGATGTTGCTTGCTGAATATTTAATTGTTGCCCATTCCAATCAACTAATGCAGTCAGGGGCTGTTTAAGTAGAGAAATTCCTTGAGAAAGTTGTACTTGACCTGCTGCGGTCACATTAGCAATACTAATATTTTTCAAATCACCAGCTACTCGTAATTGACGAGCGGCTAGTTCCCCCCTAAGTTGTTGATTAAAGCGATTTAAATCTACACCAGCAGCATCTACCAACGCTTGGTAACGACCATTAGCAACTTGAATATTATTAGCTGTAATAATACCACCAATAGCATTAAGGCTTCCTTGACCTTTTGCAATAATTGTTTCCAGTTTAAAAGAGTCAATTGACCCGGCTATATCTAAATTACCTGTTAAATTCCCCCGAAATAGAGGAGGAACTTTTACCAGTCCTTGTAGGGGTACATTAGCTGCTTGAACTTTTGCTTTATAACGACCACTGGCTAAGTTAACATTAGAAAGATTAATTCTTCCTGCGGCAACATTTAATTGTCCTTGACCTTCGGCTTGAATATTTTGCAGACTAAAGGAATCAACTGACCCAGCAACGTTAAATAGACCCGTGAAAGCACCTTGTAATTGGGTTGGTACTTGTGCTAATTCTTGCACTCTCACAGCATTTGCTAGCAGTTGTGTTTGGTATACACCATTTGCTAATTGAATATTTTTTGCTGTAATAGTACCACCAGCAGCAGCAAGACGCGCTTCTCCTGTACCTGTCAAAGTTTTTAGGTCAAAATTTTCTCGACTGCCAGAAATTTGAAAATTGCCTGCTAAAGGATTTTGTAAGACTGGGGGTAATTTTGTCGTTAATACCCGACCAAGACGTACTCCACTTGCTGCTAATTGGGCAGAAAAGTTTTGCTCACCAATTTCTACATTAGAAACAGCAACAGTCCCCCCCCCAATTGCAACTTGCATCCCTTGGGGACGAATACTCGCTACTTTAAATGGTGCTGTAGTCCCAGAAATAAAAACGCGACCTTTTAGACTTACTCCTTTGAGGTTAAAAGGGGATGCTGAACCGCCTGTAGAGACGCGATTAATCGCGTCTCTACCGATTGGGGAGGATGAGGGTAATTGCGAATTGCTAATGAAGGGTTCTAGTTGTACGTCTTGGAGTTGTGCTACTGTTTGCCAACGTTGGTTTACCCAGTTACCGGAGGCAAAAACTTTTCCTTCTGCAACGCTGAGTACTACATTACGGAAAGTGACTTTACGTTGTGGGGAAACTGTTAGCTCTCCTGTTGCTGGATATGTAGCTTGGGGTGCTTGGAATTTTACTAATGTTTGGACACTATTGGGTGCGCCAACTAAGCGAGTGGTAGCATTTACAGTACCAATAGTTACACCAGGATTTATTTCATATAGTGCAGCGTAAGCCTCTCCTGGAAGGTTCTTGGCTGTTAAATTTACATCAATACCCGCGTTTCTACCAATACGGATAGTACCATCACCTTTAATGTCGCCCCCTAATTGTGGTTTGGCTTGTATATCTTTAAGTTTAATTACTGAAGCACTAGGTGTAAAAATAAAGTTTGTACTGACGTTTTCTATATCAACTTTATCAATTTGTGCTGGCTTAATGTTGGCGACTGTACCAGAAAGAACGGGTTTAGAGATTAATCCTGTTAATTGTAGGTCAGCTTTAAATTCTCCTGTGGTAGGTAAAGGAAATTTTATTTTGAGAGTTTGTAATGCATTGGCTGCACTTACGGCATTTATTTTTGCTCCTAACTTAAAGCCTTTTTTTCGGTCAAGAGTACCGTTGGCTATCAAAGGTATTTTGCCATAATTAGTCTTCAGATTTTCTAGATTAATTGCTAAACCTTGAAAGCTGAGATTTCCTTCGGAATTACTAAAAGGTTGGGGTACTCCGGGGACTCTAAGTTTTACTGCTTGTGCTGTTGCACGACCGAATAATAGTGCTGGCTGTTGTTGCTGGATTTGTACTTCTATATCACCACTAACTCTACCTGCTTGCAGTTCAACAGGTAAATTTACGATAGGAGTAATATCAGAAGCAAGTAATTCTTCAGGTTTTACTCTTAATTTTGTTTCTTGTTTTTTTGGACGTGTTTCTCCTTCGATTGAGACATTTCCACCACTACCTGGTATTCCCGCTACATCAAATTTAATTAGCTGATTCTGTTCAAGAAAATCAACTGTACCGTTAAGTTCGGTGTAGCGGAGAGAGTTAGTAGAGACGCGATTTATCGCGTCTTTGGAGAGCGGGGAGTTAGTAGAAACGCGATTTATCGCGTCTCTGTCTCTGTCTTTGTCTTTATCTTTGTCTTTGGAAAGTGGAGAAAATGTTTGGAGATTGCTGGGTATTTCTTTGGTAGAGTCTGGGATTAATAATAGTGTGGCGTTACGTAGATGTAGTTTTGCTAATTCAGTTTTAATTGCTCCTGGTGGTCCTGGTTGCGGTAAGCTTGTTGTTACCCAACGTTTTTCTTTGTCTTGTTCTATATAAAGATTTGGGTTAATTAAGGTAACATCTAGTTTAAGGGTACGGGTTAATAGTAATTGTATTGGGTCAAGTCCTACTTCGATGGCATCTATTGTGACTCTATCTGGGTCGTTTGCTGTTGCGGGTATTGCTGATGCTCCAAATCTCACCCCTGTTAAAGATATTTCTTCTATTTTTCCTAAGTTGACGGGACGTTTAAGTGTCGTTGTCAAATTTTGTTGTGCGAGTGGGGCTAATTCTTTTTGGATAAAATTCCATACCCACCAAGCACCACCACCAATAAGTAGCAGCAAAGCTCCACCGCTAACAATTCCAAAGCGACGCAATACTATCAACCAAAAACGTTTGCTGGGTTGAGATTTTATAATATTTTCTGCATCAGGTGAGTGACTCATTGTGACTCTCTAAAAAATTAATGGCTTTGCTGCTGCGAACGCTTCGGAAACAAACTGGCACATCACTGATATGCCACTTCCACCAGGATATGTCAAAACAACTGATATGGGAGGGGTTTAAGTAAACCTTGTCATGTATCTTTAGTAAGGATTAAAATCAACTGTGCGATTTTAAGCAAAAAGTTGCAAGTGTTTATTTTCAAAGGTCAGACACTTAAAATTATTTATTCAACATATGATGCAGGCTATCGGGAAATAGTGAGGCAAGTTATAGCAAATACACCTCTCCACATAGCAAACCCCAACCCCCATTCACTCTGGTCGCAAATTATTAGATATTTCTACAATTCCCCTGGTCCCATCAATACGCACCCACTGGTTATCTTGCAAAAGCCAAGTAGCACTTTGCACATCGCTTACTGTAGGAATCCCATACTCACGAGCCAATATTGCAATATGAGAAAGCCTTCCCCCAGATTGAATAATCAAACCCCCAGCATTCATCACTAAAGGTGCCCAACCAGAGTCTGCATAAGGCAATACTAAAATAGTTTCTTTATTAACTTTCGGCAGCGCTTGTAAATCTCGCAATAGTTTTATCCGACCTTCGGTTATACCGTTACTTGTCGGAACACCTTGTAATATCTGGTAGGAATCAAAGGGGGCTAATGAATCTCTTTCGCTCTGTTTGGGAGTATTACCGTAAACCAAAAGCGGCACAACGTTGAGTCGGCTGTTTTTGAGAAATTGCGATCGCCTCGTTTGCACGAGGTCAGGTACCTGAGTAATTAAGTCAGAATCAAAGCTTCCAACCAGACGTCGAATTTCATCAAGTTCAAGAAAAAAGATGTCACCAGGTTCATCAAGAGCGCTAGAATTCATCAAAATTTGCTCTAAAGCGACAAAAGACCAGCGTAAATTAGCTAAAAGGCGTAAATAGACCTCGTTAACTCTTGCGGCTAAATCTACACGACTTTGTACGGATTTTTTAGTTTTCTTGCGTTTACCTTTATTTGTAGCGGGGAATGCATTTTCCTGCATCAACTGCACAAAAAACTGTTTAACCTTTTGAGGTTCCTCTCTCCAAGTGGGGATTGCAATATCTCTCCCATCCTCGCTCAGATAACCATAACGTCGTAATAACTTGTTAAACTCAGCGAGCATTTCCTGCCCTTTTGCGGAAACAGCTAAATCATCGAAAACGTTTTCTGGGTCGAACTCAGTTAAAATCTCTTTGCAGGCAACGGCTAATTCGGTAAATTTTTGCGTACTGGCTAAATCAGGGGATTGGCTATTGTCGATTTCGGAGTCCTTAACTTTAAAAAATCTTTTGCGGGTAGATACGCTGAGAGGAACAAAAACATTATAGTAAGTAGCGACACGTAGTAATTCTAAAAGAAACTCAATCCTCGACATGAGTCTCTGTGTAGATAAATCCTCAACTAACTCTTGCTTTAACTGTGACAGTGCAGGGGAAAAGCGTCTTTTATAATCTCGTTGAAAATCTTTTTCTAAAGTAAATTCTCTGAGGAGTAATCTTACCAACCCAGGTAAATTCTGTACAATCGTATCAACAGTGGGTTTATCTAGTTTTGCTTGCTGGGTAAAATATTCTAAACTTTCGGGAGGTAAACCGAAAGCACGCAAAATTTTTCCTAAAAGTGAAGCATTAAAATAAGCACGGGAATAGCGTAACTCAAAAGATTCATTAAAATCTAAGCCTACAGCGCGTGCTCCGAGAACTAAAGCCAAAAGACCACCACAGACACTGGACATGAGGGGACGATTTATCGACCAACTTAATGGATGAAGAGTTCCAGGTATAAACTCTGTAACTAAACGCCTTGTCCAAACAGGCATCAGTGTACTAATCGGTCGCGCTTGTAAGACCCATAGTGTTCGACCGTCGTAACACCATTCAACGTCCAATGGTACACCTTGGTATCGCTCTTCTAAACGTCTGACTAAAATAGCTATTTGTTTAATAATACCGGACGGTACATTTCCCGACCCTTCTAATTGTATTAACGCATAATTTTCCGTATCGACTACAAAGGCACGATATTGTCCTTGTATTCCTCTAGATACTAAATCACTACCACTAAAATTGCTAACCTCAATTAATACAGCATCATCTTCTTGACTCATCGGGTCGCGACTGAAGGCCACACCAGAAAAGACGCTTTTTACTTGCTGTTGAATCAGTACCGCCATCGCTGTATCTTTTAGTTTCATGTCGCGTCGATATTGCACGCTTGTGGGATGGTCGTAAGATGCTTGAACGCGAGCGATGGCAGTTATTAGCCCTTCTTTAGTAGTTACATTTAAAACTGTTAAATACTGTCCAGGAGCAGAAGCTTTTTCCGAGTCTTCCTCGATAGCAGAAGAGCGTACCACTAATGGCGATAACTCTGATGGCTGTAAATAATCTATTAAACGTTGTGAGTCTTCCAAGGGAGTAAGTACCCATCCCTTAGGTACAGGATAACCCCAACTTAAAATTTCTGATAAATTAGCGGCTTTGTTTCCTACCAATGCTATATCCAACTCTTCGCCTAAAGAAAGAATTGTTTGCTCCTTGCGGACGTATTGATAGGGAGCTTTGGAGTTGGTTTGCGTTTGTGATATCTCAAAGTCAAAATCATCGGGCACTCTGGTATAAATAAAAGCGAGCAATCCTCCTAAACAAGCTGTAGCAACAATCCTAGGGAAATCCTCAAAGTGTAAAATCGCCACAATCAGAGGAACTATAACTAAAACCCCGAATTTTGCTAATTGTCTGTCTTTAAGAAAAGTAAAACTTATAGTCACCAAAAGTAACCCAAATGTTGATGCTAGGGGGTCATGCAAAGAAAATCCCCAAGCAACATTTGCTGTAGCAGCTTTCCGACCTTGGAAATAACGACCAATCACCAAAGCCATTAGTCCAAATAGCTCCAAGGGAGCACTACCAGTTCCAAAGAAAGCGCGTATAAGTAAAATAACGGCGATACCCTTCAAAGCTTCTGACAAAATAGCCAGAATTCCTGCCAGTGTACCGCCTTTATAAAAAGCAGTTGCGACACTGATATTACCAGCGTTCATTCCCGCCAAATGTCGCCCCCCAAAAGCTTTAGTAATCCAGCCAATCAAAGGTAGCGCACCCATTAGGGGGCAGAGAATAAAAATAGTTAAGGCTCCCCACAGTTGAAACATTTTTGTTTGGATTTTGGACTTTAGATTTTGGACTACATACCCATCTAAAAATCTAAAATCTCAAATTTGAAATTTTCTTGATAATGTCAGGGCTTTTTGAATTGCGGCAATGAGTAGTGCTCAAATGCAGTTAAAAAATATAAGGGTGAAAATTGGCAGAAATAACTAGACAGTAAATTGCATAGTCATAGTACTAGTACACATCGGCGGAAATAAGGTAACCATTAGCAATAGACGAAAAATTTTTATTATAAGCTTTTGCGTCTTTTGCTCTCTGCCTCCGTACTTCTGACGAATTTTACTAGCTAACCAACTGCATAAGCGGAAGAAAGTGCCCAGATGATAAGAGCTGCTATCGAGCCTAAAACTAAAACGGTGGAGATAGTGACTACCTTTGGGGAATCAGCACCATCGAATTTCATTATTCCTCTGTTTAAATCGGACATAGCTTTGTAATTCTCCTGTTTTTACAGTGCCAAGAAAGTCCGTTTAGATTGTAGTCTTTCTATTCGCTTAGGGTGATAACCTCACAATATATTTTGGTTAAGTTTTGCTAAGGGTATCTCATAGAATTTACTTAATGTTAAAAAAAATACTTATGCTTTGATACATATGTAATTTTTCTATAATCTTTTGCGGACAAAGATAATGATGTTTACACTGGGAGTCATTTTACGAAAAATAGTATAACTTAGAACTCTAGAGAATTTTTATTTTTCTGTAATAATTTACTTGGAGGATTTTTCAGTGAAAAGTGGATTGGTAATAATTGTAGCAATCATACTGGGGTTAGTGGTTATAATCGAGGTGGGATTGCGGGTATTTTTCGGTTTTGGTAACCCCCTAATATATATTGGGGACGAAGAAATTGGTTATATATTAGCCCCAAATCAACGAACTCGTCGCTTTGGTAATCGTATTGAAATAAATCAGTTTTCCATGCGTGGTGCTGCTATAGCGAAAACGCCTGCACCAGAGACACTTAGAGTGCTACTTGTAGGAGACTCTATCGCTAATGGTGGTTGGTGGACTGACCAAGAAAATACAATTTCTAATTTAATGATGCGCTCACTAACTGCAATTGAAATGAGTAATTTCACGAGAATTGAAGTTTTAAATGCATCCGCAAATTCTTGGGGTCCAAGAAATGAATTAGCTTACTTAAAAAGATTTAGTAGTTTTGATGCCGAAGTAGTAGTCTTATTAATTAATACAGACGATTTATTTGCCACCGCTCCTACCGCTTTACCCGTTGGACGCGACCGTAATTATCCTGCGAGAAAACCTCCCTTAGCTTTGGTAGAAGTTTGGCAACGCTATGTTTCTAAACAAAAACCTATCCCCCAATTACAAGCTCTACAACAAGAACCTGGCGACCGCGTTGGTATAAACTTAGAAGCAATAGGAAAAATTAAAGCTTTGACTAATACTCATGGAAGCAAATTTTTGTTAGCTATGACACCACTTTTACGGGAAACTAGTCCTAACAAACCACGAGACTATGAAATTAAAGCACGTCAACGTCTTTTGAAATTTACGGAAGCGGAACAAATTACCTATATAGATTTCCTACCAATATTTAACTCTGAACAGGACATTAAGAGATTTTACCAAGACCACATTCATTTCAATTTGCAAGGAAATAAAATCTTAAGTCAGACAATCGAAAAATCAGTGTTGGAACTTTTGGGGCAAAAACACCTGCAAAATTCATCACGCAAACCTCGTGACTAAATATAAACCTCGTGACTAAATATAAACCTCGTGACTAAATATATATATATACATACATATATAGGGCGGGCAAGGATGCCCACCCCACAAGATGTGGCTGAAAATAGGGGAAATATTTAGATATTGGCTGATAAATAATCAGTATTATTTATCGTTTGCATTGATTAGCGGCTGTATAAAATAGACAATTAGATATGCCTGAGTGCGTTACAATTGTAAGATAATGATGAAATCACTACCACAATGACAAAAGCAATTATTAGTGGTATTTACTTAGGCAAAAGTAATACATTATAGTGATTTAAATACCTAAGTAGTTGTTCAACATAATATTACGGCAGGTTGCATGATGGTTCAAAATAAATCTCTGCAAGAGCTTAAAGATAACAAAAAAATGTCATTAGAGAGTCAAGATGAGGCATTTTTAGTTGATGACAAAAAAGATACAGCCCCAGAGAAGACTGAAAATTCTGTTGCTACTAATTTAACCGCTGCCAATTTCAGGGGACATAGCCTTAATGGAGCAAACTTAAGGAAAGCTTCATTAAATCGTGCTGACTTAAGTCGAGCAGAACTTGTGGGTTCCGACCTACATCAAGCTAATTTAATAGGAGCTTTTTTGACAGAAGCCAACTTACGAGGTGCAAATCTAAGCAAAGCCAACCTTCGTAATGCTCACCTTGGTCATGCTCAACTAACGAAAGTAAATTTCAACGGAGCAAATCTAAATCGCGCTTACCTTAGAAACGCTTCCCTCAACCATTCAGACTTGAGTTGTGGCGATTTTCAAGATGCTTTTTTACATGGTGCTCAATTAAATCAAGCGAACCTGAGTGGTGCGCGTTTACAACGTGCTGACCTTAATAATGCTTCACTAGTAAAAGCAAACCTGGAAGCAGTGGACTTAAGAGACGCACAACTTATAGGAGCAAATCTCAAAAATACTAACCTTCAAGGAGCTATTTTGTGGAGAACTGACTTCACAGGAGCCAACTTAAAGGGTGCTAATGTACAAAAAGCTCGTTTTGGAGCAAACCTGGGAATTCCAGAATCGATGAAAAAGGATTTAGTCAAACGAGGAGCAGTTTTTGAAGATTCTCCCCCAGATGATTTTTCCTGGTTTGAAAATACCGTTCCTGAAGACCATTACTTTGATTAGTACAATCTGCTTTGAACTCCTGATAACCCGTTTTTAACGGGTTTAAGCTTTTAGCAAGAAATTTATTTCTGCGGACATTTACGCTTTGACTTTAAAATTTTTGACAACAGTATTCACTGGAGCAGAACAATACACACACAATTCATTAGCAATTTCTACAGCTTCCTGAGGACTTTTTTCCAAATACATCGCAGTTAAAGCAAAATGTTCCCCAGCACCAATGGCACTAAACTCATTAATTGTTCCACCAAATAACTGTCACAAACCCGAAATATTTGCTCATCGATACCAATCAAATAACTATTCCTTCTACAAAAAGAATCATCCTTTTTCTTTGCCCAGCCGTAAAACTCCACAATAAAATCTAAAACACTTTCCACTGTCGCAGCAGCAGGTTTGTGATTTCGAGCAAAGAGTTGCATGAAACTTAATTCCATCACATAGCCCACACTGCCGATAATCATATCATTGACCTCAAACAGCTTTCCCTGCTCCTTACCAATAACACGAGATGTTTCCGTTAGATAACCACTAACACGGATACTATCGGCTGCAAATACTAATTTATCTGGGTACTTCTTCGCTGCAACAACACTCATACTAATTTTACGTATTAATTTAACCTACTTGGAAACAGAAATATTTTATACTTATCATTGCAAAATACTGAAAATAATTCTTTTTTCTTAATTAAGTTAAGCAAAAATCAGCCCCAAGGATGATGTTTGTAGAAATACAACTTACAGATAGAAAAATAAGGGTCGTTATTCGGTGCATAAGCTCTCGTAACTGTAAAATTTTAAAGTGCTGAATATCATAGCTTTATCTAATCATCTTTTAACTTTTACAATAAGTTTTCGCAACTTAATAGCCTACAAGCTATACCATGCCTAAATGTTGATTAGATACTAAGAAATATTACAAATACTCTGATAAGAATTTGAACACAAATTTCTAGATTACTTATCAGTAAAAGCTTTTGAGTATAAGTAAGTAACATTGAAGATAACCTAGTTCAAGTATATTTCCATTAAGAAGTTCTCAGAAAGTCAAAAAGTTAAGCAGAATAGGAATACAAGTTTGAATTAAGTTTCCAGTTGTCCAACAACTGAGACAGACGATAGAAAGTGTGGTTTGAGGAGCGAATTACGTACACCAAATAGTAAATATTAAGAGGTCGGGAAAATGGACTATAATATTCTTCTCAGCAGATACGAACAAGGTGAGCGTGATTTCCGTGGAGTAAATCTACATCAAGCTGACCTATGTGATGTGGATTTGAGCGGTACAGATTTTTCCGGAGCAGACCTGAGCGGAGCTGACTTGAGCAGAGCGAACTTGAGTAACTGCAATTTTAGTCATGCTAATTTGACAAATGCAGATTTAACAGGAAGCAATCTCCAGGGTGCTGATTTAACAGACGTAAATCTAATTGGTGCAGATTTAATCCGAGCAAATTTAGAAGAAGCTAATCTTCATCAAGCTGATTTGCGTAGTGCTAACTTAGTCGTGGCAAACTTGCTTGGAGCAAACCTAACTGACACAGAACTCAGTGGTACAGATTTCAGCGGAGCTAATCTCAATCACACTAACTTTATAGGCTCAAACATCAATCAGGCAGAAACACGTGGAGCTAATTTAGCGGAAGCTATTCTTACAGAAGAAGAGATTTATGGGGAATTAACCCGCACAGGATTGTCCCATAAATGGGTAACTTGGGCTGGTAGTTGTCAAATTAAATAGGTGACTGGTGACTGTTGACTGTTGACCGGTGACCCTGTGGAGACGTTACATGTAACGTCTCTACATTTGGTGTTTAATTGTGATAATGTCAACCGTCAACCGTCAACCGTCAACCGTCAACTAATGATTCAGCATTAAAGCCACATCTTTGGCAAAATAAGTCAAAATTAAATCCGCTCCTGCACGTTTTAAACCGGTGAGGGTTTCTAATACAATTCTTTTCTCATCAATCCAACCATTTTGTGCAGCAGCTTTAATCATGGCATACTCACCACTAACGTTGTACGCAGCTACCGGAAGATTAGTCGCTTGTTTAACTTGGTAGATAATATCCATGTAGGCTAAAGCTGGTTTAACCATTACGATATCCGCACCTTCCAAAATATCTAGTTCTACTTCTTTGATGGCTTCTCTGGCATTCGCTGGGTCCATCTGATAGGTCTTTTTATCACCAAATTTAGGCGCTGAATCCAATGCATCCCGGAATGGACCGTAATAAGCTGAAGCGTATTTAGCTGAATAAGCTAAAATACCTACGTCTGTATAACCTTCTGAGTCCAAAGCTTTACGAATAGCCCCAATTCTACCATCCATCATATCGGAAGGTGAGACAAAATCTGCTCCGGCTGCTGCTTGTGCCAAAGACATTTTTACCAAAACTTCCACTGTTGGGTCATTGAGAATTCTGCCTTGCTCATCGACAATACCATCGTGCCCGTGGCTTGTGAATGGGTCAAGAGCTACATCGGTCATCAAAATCATTTCTGGGACAGCATCTTTAATTGCTTTCACTGTTTGCTGAACCAGCCCATCCGGATTGTAACTTTCGGTACCGGTTTCATCCTTTTTCCCATCATTAACAACAGGGAATAAGGCAATTGCATTTATCCCTAAGTCGTAACATTGCTTAACTTCTTTGAGCAATAAATCCAAAGAGAAGCGATAGCAACCGGGCATAGAGGAAATTTCGATTTTCTGTCCTTCGCCTTCGGTGACAAACATCGGATAAATCATATCATTGACAGTGAGATTAGTTTCTCCCACCATCCGCCGAATTGTCGCAGAACGACGCAAGCGACGAGGACGAATTATTAAATCCTGTTTGCTACCAGAAGATACAGAAACTGTGTAATTTTTTGAGGAGGAAACGCCGGGATTTATTATTGAAGTCATATTCAAAGGCTGGTTACTATCAACATGAATTATGATTACATGAAAACGAGTCTTATTTCCAAAAAAGACTCGATTACCAATAGATTATAGGATTTTTAATGAGGAATTGATTAACTAACAAATTAAATTTTCTCTACGACAATCAGTATTTTTTCATCAACAATGTTTATCTCACAATTTATTTCACAAACTATTAATTTTTGTATCAAATATATTTTTTTTGCCTATTTAATGCTTTTAAAAAAGAGAGAATAGCAATGTTTTATTTATTTAATAATGTTTACAATTTGTTACTTTAATCAGCTTCGCATCCCGAAGACGCACCATAACTTCTGTTGTCCCTAAGCGCACATGTAAAGGGCCATTAAGCCATGCTTTGCGAATAATTTGCACTTCCTTTCCCACACGAAAGCCTAATGCCGATAGACGTTGTTCCAAAGATGTTTCAGCCGAAAGAGACACAATAACCGCAGTATCACCAACTTTTAAAGATGAAAGCTCATTCTCTAGCATATTTTTTCGACACACAAAATGTAGAGACGTTACATGTAACGTCTCCCTAAACCGAACGTCTCCCTAAACCGAACGTCTCCCTAAACCGAACGTCTCCCTAAACCGAACGTCTCCCTAAACCGAACGTCCAAAAAGGTATTAACGTTGTTTCTTCCTTCTTCCTTCTTCCTTGGTTAAAATCTCAAACCAACCCCACCCTGTAAAGAAAGGGCTGTACCACCTCCATTACGGTAAGCATCAAAAGCGATAATCGCATTGCCAAAAATTACAGTATTGCTATTGGGAATAACATAGTCAACACCAGGTTGCAAAGCAAAAGCAATTTTATTACCCACAGGTGAAGGAGTATCACCACCAGCCAAAACTAAACCAGCACCCAAATAGGCATCAGTTTGCCAATTAAGAGGAATATCATAAGAAACTGTAGGTACTACTGCAGTATTCTGGCCGATAAACGCTTGAGCACGAAAAGAAATGGGAGCTTCCAAAAGTTTGTAACGGCCGCTAATAACCCCACCAATTTGACCACCCTCAGAAAGACCAATAGCAGGTCCAATACCGATATAACTACCGTATGCCACTTGAGCTTGTGCTTTTTGGGAAAATTGAGTAGCACTCAAAACAGAAGTAGTTAAAACAACAGACAGTAAACACTGGAAATTTTTCAGACGCTTCATAAAATCCCGACTCCTCACTTTAAATAAGTATTTAACAGTCAACGGTCAACAGCCAACAGTCAACAGCCAACAATCAACAGTCAACAGTCAACGGTCAACAGCCAATAGTCAACAGCCAACAATCAACAGTCAACCATTAACATTAAGGACAACGAGGATGAATACCCCCCTGAGTACAAATGTAAGCTATTTGCTTAGGGTCTAAATTCTTTACTTGCGTAAAATCTACACCTTTTACTAAAGCTGATTTTGACCCTGCTGATGGAGTTTGCACAAATTGGTCTGATGGGTCTTGCCTTCCCGGAGCTAAAATAGTTCCTTGAAAATCAGCCCCTGCTAAGTTTGCACCCCTCAAGTCAGCTACGCTTAAATCAGCATTTCTTAAATTGGCGTCTTGTAAATTAGCGGAGCGTAAATTTGCGTTCACTAAACGAGCAGCACCAAAATTAGCCTCATTAAGATTTGCGTGGTCTAAGTCAGCGTCCGATAAGTCGGCTTCTTGCCAATGAGTTTTGGTCAAATTAGCGTAAGATAATTGAGTCCCAACAGCTATGGCTCGACCGAGACGCGCACCAAATAAATCAGTTTCGTTTAATTTGGCTGCACCTAAATCAGCCCCTGTGAGACTGGCGTTTTCTAATATTGCACCCCGTAAGTCAGCTCCCATTAGTTGAGCGCTGCTAAGATTTGCTGCCAGTAATCTTGTACCAGATAAATTCGCTTTGTTGAGATTAGCTCGACTTAAATCAGCACGGTTCATTAATACACGACTAAGATTTGCATCACTAAAATTTGCACCTGTAAGACGTGCGTTAGTAAAATCCGCAATCCAATCGTCGTAAGTATCTATACGTCCGTCTTCCCCTAAACCTCGGAAACGACTACTCTTGAAACTAGCTTGACTGAGGTTGGCGTTTCTAAAATTAGCCCCCCACAAGTCAGCTTTATCTAGTACTAAACCAAAAAATGATGTGCTTGGGGAGCCACTTTGTCCTAACTGAATGCGGCTAAGGTCTAAATCGTTAACTTTACCAGTGTAAACAGCTAAAATTTTGTTAATTGCCCGTTGGTTAGCATGTAACCTTCTTTGCCGCAAATCTTGCTCGGTAGGATTATTTCCTGCAGCCTCTAACTCACTTGTAAGAAACTGATTCATGCTCCGTAAGTTGGGAATCGCTTCTAAACCAACAGTTACTAAACTTTGCTGAATGGAATCTAATAGTACAGGATTATTTTCTCCAGCCAAAAGATTTACCAAGAATTTTGTCGCTTGGTCATCTTTAAGAGTCCCTAAAGCCAAAATAGCGCTGCGACGTTCTTCTAGAGAAATATTAGAGTTAGATTTTAAGCGTTTTTCCAATTCTTCAAACTGCTTACCGTTACGTTCTTCCCTAGCTCGCTGATTCTGCTGAGTCTGAATATATACCTGGGCAGCAATTAAAGTACTTAGGACGGCAACAATACTTAACGCAGCCGCCGCTCCCATCGTCAGACTAGGATTACGACGCATCCGACGCCACAAGCTGATTTCTCGTCCAGACTCTGGAGAAATCACTATAGAGGCGATTGCCGCTTCTTCGTCTTGGTTTGCCCACTGTTCGCTGTTGCCTCTTGTGGTCTGACCACGCATTTTTCCAGATAACAAAGCGGGTGGCATAGGTTTGGTGGCATCGACAGTGTAAGCACCTATTAGTTTGTTATGAAGTCCACGACGACCCAACTTGGAGGGGAAGCTCATCCCTTCGGCTATTAACATGGAGACCGCAACAAAAACAAATAAAGCTAATTGGGGGAAAAATGGACTAAAGCGCCACAAATAATAAGCTACGGTAATCGGTATCGCTGTTCTACCAACACCCTCGCGTACTATCACGGCTAATACACCTGGAGGAGTAGCATTTTCTGTTACGACTCGCACACCAAACCAACGTTTGGGAATTGTACTGCCTGTTTTTCCCAATAAAAACCATTGCCAAGCGGTTAACGTTATTGGTGCTAATAATCCTAAAGTCCAAAGAAAATTAGTCGGCCAGGATACATTACGGGTATCGTAGCTCACAGGTAAAGCCAAGGGACGAGTGACTAATCTCTCAGTAGCTCCCAATACAGGGTTGAGAGGAACTCGACTTAAATCACTTTTCTGA
This sequence comes from Scytonematopsis contorta HA4267-MV1, assembly GCA_019359035.1. Classification (GTDB taxonomy): domain Bacteria; phylum Cyanobacteriota; class Cyanobacteriia; order Cyanobacteriales; family Nostocaceae; genus Scytonematopsis; species Scytonematopsis contorta. Next base: position 143,727 of record JAHHIC010000074.1, read on the forward strand.
TTTATAAACGTTCCAACACCGAAAGGAACTAAGCCACTGACGACCACCAGGGAGATTTCCGTAACCCAAGCAAAAAAGCGTCGAGTGGATAGGGGTAGCGAAGCAGGCTTTCCGGAGTTTTTAGAGCTACTGGGTTGATTGTTATTTCTCCTCACAGTTGGGGTCGTCATGGTGATTCCTTTAATCTTATTTTTACGCCGTCAATAGGCGTGCTTAAAACATACTATTGTTGTTCTAGATAGCTACTATAGGCAACAAATTTGTATAGTATATACACTAAAATCGACAATAGTGTAACGGTAATTACATAAGCTACCAGTTTAATGGCGGCTTTTAATATCGCCAGATAATATTGCCAAAGTAAATATAACTGCCTCCGCCGATTTTGCGACAAATAACATTTTTTATCAAAGAAAATCAAGACTTCTATATACCAATAGATACGGGTAAAAAATACTACACACGTGATGGATGGACTTAATTAATATCCGGGAGGAACAAACGGGGAGAGAATTTAGTCTTAAATACCCAGGCTATGTGTATAAATATCGCATTTAAAACAGTCGGGAGCACTAAATATATGAATAAACTTAGGATACTTTCAGTTGTTCCCGCAGTCTTAGCTATGGGCTTAATTCTTAGCCATACTAAGTTAGCGGATGCACAACCCGTTCCCATCAACGCTAACTTCCAGCCAGACCCATTAGTTTTAAATGGGACTTCTGGGGGCGCAAACAAAGGTAATTGCGGTAATGTGGCTGCTACGCCCAATCATGTTTTGGAAGTTAAAAAATCACTCCCCTACTTACGATTAACGGTAGAAGGACAAGGACAGCCAACCTTGTTGATAGATGGACCTGGGGGGCGCTTTTGCGTTTTGACGGATAATTCTGGAAGTAAGCCAGAAATTTCTGGTTACTGGCAGGAAGGGAAATACTCCCTGTACGTAGGCGACTTATCCCAAAAACAGTTTAACTACACCTTGTCGATTTCGCAACAAAAAAAGTAGGGGAGGATGACTGTTGACTGTTGACTGTTGACTGTTGACTGTTATTTATTCTTCTATGGCTCTGGCTGAAACTTCTACTGCTTTTACGTCAATAGTTCCTTCTGGTGTGAAGCGTTGAAAATGCCCACTTTGTACCATCAGTTGTTCACCACAGTTGGGACATTGCAACTGGCTATTATTTAAACCCGAAGATTGGTATCCACAGACCGGACAGTTATCTGTAACCAAGTTGCGCGAAAGCCACCAGCGAAAACCAAAAAAAGCGACTACTGGTGCTAAGGACAATATGGTAAACAAGATTAGGAAAGAGTTGACTAACCATCCTAAACCTACCGACCCCAGCAACCAAAAAAGTCCTAAAGTAAACAGCCAAGGGCGGATATTAGACAAATTCAACTGAAAAGATTTAAGGCTCATTTTAAAAATTTCTCCCTCGTCTCCCTTTAGGATAGCGATTTTACTGCATGGCGTTAACTTGTAGCGAAATTGCCGTTAAATGTTGTAATGTTTGGGAGTTGGGGGTGGGGAGTTGGGGGTGGGGAGTGGGGAGTGGGGAGTGGGGAGTTGGGAGTGGGGAGTGGGGAGTGAGGAGTTGATACCTAAACTTTCTTGCAATTTTTTTACAAAAGCATCCCAACCAAAATTAGCTATGGCTTCTTCTCTTAACCACTCTCCGTTACAACGTGGGTCGTTACCTTGAAGAATTTCTATACAAGCTGCTGCAACGGCGTCCGAATCTCTATGTGGTATTCTCCATCCTACTCTACCATCTTGTACGGGGTCTGCGGAGCCGTCGGCGTCTCCTGATAATACCGGTTTACCACAAGCCATTGCTTCTAGGTAAACAATACCAAAACCTTCTTGGGAAGGCATAATATAGGCATCCGCAAGACGGTAATGCTCTACTAAATCTTCTGTTGCGACAAAACCAGCAAAAACAACACTGTCAGCAACGTTTAAATCAATAGCTAGTTGAGCTAATCGTGGTTGGTCATCACCGCGACCAATAACTAAATATTTTACTTCTGGAAAGACTTTTTTAATTTGCGGTAGAGCGCGAATTGTCACATCTACACCTTTGTAAATATCCCCAGACCACAAACGCGCTACGGTCATTAAAACTTTATTGCTTGCTAAGCTATATTTACTAACTAATTCAGGTTTTACTTCACCTGGCGTAAATTTACTACCATCAATTGAGCAGGGTAGCATTTGTACTTTTGCTGGGTCGATACCATTAGCTTTACAAGTACAATCCCGACTGTAACGGCTAATTGTCCAAATACGATTTGAAGATGCTAGAGCTTTACGATATGAAGGTTCAAGCCCATCCCAAACTTCTTTTCCGTAAGTTAGCACGGTATAGGGAATACCTAAAGGTCGGCAAAAACTTTGTACTAATGGCGCAAGGTTAATATGACCACAATAAACATGCTCAGGACGATGCTGCAAGAGAAATTTGAGCAATGCTAAAGCCATTTTCAACCTACCCTTTTGTGGGGATGGGTTTTTGAAATAATGAAATTTTAAGCGCTCTGACTCAAAAGGGTTTGAACATTGAGAACTGTCCCTCAATAAAAATACTTCCGCTTTTACTGGCGCATTCAATTCCAAATACGCTCGGAAAATATCTTTCACGTAAGATTGTATTCCACCTTCACGCTCGAAAATTTCTAAGAAAAGGAAAAGGTGATTTATTTTGCCTGTTGTCATTTGTCAATTATAAGCTTTAGTCTTATTTATAATAATTATTAATAATTCTTCATCCTTACTTGGTGTCATGGAAAGAGCCAGCCTACGAATGGTTAATTAAGGAGGCTACGGGTGCAATTTTTCCATTTTGTAAGAGTTCTAAGTCGGTTTGTACCATTTTCTCTATTAGTTGCTTAAAACTAACTTGAGGTTGCCAACCGAGTTTGGTTTTGGCTTTTGTGGGGTTAGCTACTAGTTGAAAGTGTTCGTCTGCACGCAGTAATTCAGTGTTTATAACTACATATTTTGTCCATTCCAATCCCGCACACTCAAATGCGGTCGCGACTAACTCTCTTACACTATGTAAATAGCCTGTACCAATTACATATTCTTCTGGTTCATCTACTTGTAACATTCGCCACATGGCTTCAACATAGTCACCCGCAAAGCCCCAGTCTCTTTTTGCATCTAAATTACCCATTTCCAAGGTTTTTGCTAAGCCAAGTTTAATTGATGCCGCAGCTAAAGAGATTTTGCGTGTCACAAATTGGGGTGCTCGCAATGGAGACTCGTGGTTATATAAAATTCCACTACAAGCAAATAAACCATAACGCTGTCGGTGATGCACCATTGTCCAATGAGCGTGCATTTTTGCAGCAGCATAGGGATTTTTGGGACGAAAAGGCGTTTCCTCATCTTGGGGAGAACAGTCAACATCCCCAAACATTTCCGAACTGCTGGCTTGATAAAATCTGGTAGATAAACCAACTTGTCGCACCGCATCTAAAAGTCTAGTCGCTGTTCCAGTAATTAAGTCCAAAGTTCCTAGGGGGTCTTTCCAAGAATCTGGGACAAAACTAGGAGCTGCTAAATTGTAAATTTCTTGAGGAAGTAGCTGTTCTACTGCTGTTAACAAAGCTTGAGGGTCTCTCAAATCAACAGTGTAAATTTCTACTAAATTTGCCAAAGAACCTAATTTTGCCAAATTTGGTTGTCGTTGTGGCGAAACTAGCCCAACTACTCGGTAACCACGTTCTAGGAGAAAATGGCTGAGATAGTAGCCATCTTGACCTGTAATCCCTGTAATTAGCGCTGTTTTAGCCATACGTTACTCCTAAACCCCTTGTATCTTTTCCATTATTAAGGAAGTGACTTGTTGCCAAATCCTAACAAAGGAGTAAATGTAACTCGTATGCTGTCTTTACGGGATTATTGATTTTTTTTTATACCGTTATTCTGTATTCTTAATCACACTTAGTCACAGTGTGCGTATGATTAGGCAAACTGTATATTTTTTTATAGTATAAAAATATTCAACTCATTTTATCTTCTCCATTCCCCACTCCCAATTCCTAATTCCCGATTCCCCGCTCCCTCATTTATGACCATATTTGACGATGACTAAGCAATTACGACCATCAGAACCACGTTCGTAGGCTACATGGTCTGCTAGCCGTCTCAGGAGAAACCAACCGTATCCACCAACCTGTAAAGTACCAGGTTCTGGTTCTCTAACTGCATCTGGATTAAAAGGTTGTCCGTAGTCCCAGATTCTAATTTCTAATCGGTCAACCCACAAACAAACCTCAACCTCGATGGTGGTTTCTGGCGGTAAAGCATGATGAGCGTGGCGTACTGCGTTAGTAAAGCCTTCTGCTAATGCTAAGTTGAGGCGATAAAGTTGGGTTTCTGTCCAACCAAGTTGGGATAAATATTTTAGACAAAAATCCTCAAACCATTGTTGCACCTGGTTTAGCAGCCTGAGTTCGCTCTTCACCGTCAGATGGTCTTGCTGCAAGATGCTAAGCATTGACCGTGACATGACTATAAGTGGATGTAATATTTATATATCTTTTGTACTTTAAAGACTCTTGTTTTTGGAAGAGATTTAGATTCAAAATACAAAATTTCCAGATGCAACCTGTTTGGTTAACGAAGGACATTTCTGTAAAATTGACGCCTGTTAATTCCTCTTTCAAGTACATTAGCACTTTTGTGAGAAACCTACAGGCGTCAAACTATCTAGGGAAGACTATATTTAGAACAATCCCAAGGTTAAAGATTTGTCTAATGGTAAAGTCGCACCAATACCTAACCAAATTGTTACCAATGTACCAAATAGAAACACAACGGTTGCTACTGGACGACGGAAAGGGTTTTGGAACTTGTTCACGTTTTCAATGAAGGGAACAAGAATTAATCCAGCTGGGACAGCAGCCATTGCTAAAACGCCTAACAATTTGTTGGGCAATGAGCGCAAGATTTGGAATACAGGGTACAAGTACCACTCAGGAAGAATTTCCAAAGGTGTTGCGAATGGGTTAGCAGGTTCACCAATTACTGCTGGGTCAAGTACAGCTAACGCTACCACACAAGCGAAACTTCCCATGATTACTACTGGGAAAATGTACAGCAGGTCATTTGGCCAAGCTGGTTCACCGTAGTAGTTATGCCCCATACCTTTAGCTAGTTTGGCTCTTAAACTAGGGTCGCTTAGGTCGGGCTTTTTAAGTGTTCCCATCTTAAATATTCTCTCCTACTGAAGTTGAGTTTAAAGATTTACTGTTTTGTTTTAGCTGCTAGGAGCTAACACACTCTTCGTTGTTAGCGACAAGTTGATACAGCCTTCAATAAACGCTTGTCTTTCAAATATGAGTCCAAGTAATGTTACTTTTACACCATATTAAATTAAAACAAACTACAAAACAAACTACAAAACAAACTACGAAACAATCTGCTTATATTTTGCTTTAACTTCACAGCTTGCCGCTAACAACTAGCTTTGATTACAACGGACCAGAAATCCCTTGCTTACGAATCATTAGGAAGTGCAGTAGCATGAAGACCGCAATCAACCAGGGTAGTACAAAGGTGTGAGCGCTGTAGTAGCGAGTTAAGGTGGCTTGTCCAACACTAGAACCACCACGTAACAAGTCAGAAATCAAAACGCCTACAACAGGAATCGCTTCTGGTACACCGCTAACAATTTTCACAGCCCAGTAACCGATTTGGTCCCAAGGTAGAGAGTAGCCAGTTACACCAAAAGAAACAGTTATTACAGCTAGGATTACACCACTAACCCAGGTAAGTTCACGGGGCTTTTTGAAACCGCCAGTGAGGTATACACGGAAAACGTGCAAAATCATCATCAACACCATCATGCTGGCAGACCAACGGTGGATGGAGCGAATCAACCAACCAAAGTTTACTTCGTTCATGATGTATTGAACGGAAGAGAATGCTTCAGCAACAGTTGGTTTGTAGTAGAAGGTCATCGCAAATCCAGTGGCAAACTGGATTAAGAAGCACGTCAAAGTGATTCCACCCAAGCAATAGAAGATATTTACATGGGGTGGGACGTACTTGCTGGTAACGTCGTCAGCAAGGGCTTGAATTTCCAAGCGCTCCTCGAACCAGTCGTAAACGTTCGCCATACAATCTCAAGTTCCTAAAAAAAATCGGTTGCGGTTGTTAATTCTCCCAATAAAAATTTTGGGATGTTGACCTTGTTAGTTTTCCGCTCGTTTGTTATTTAGCAACAAGTCGAGCAGCGAGAGTGAGAAGAACTTTAAAAACCTTAACACTCTGTAAAGATGTTATGTATTGCGTTCTCTTCGCACCCAAACTTAGAGGAAGATGGACACAAAGTAGATCATAGCGTTTCTGGAGTCGTATGCATCTTAATCATTTGCTTAAGCAATTTGATTAAAAAATGCACCACTTCTATAAAAAAAGTAACATAGTCCTGAGAAAGATTTCATCTTTGGTAAGGCAAGTCAGGTGACAAATAGCAAATTGGGTAAAGGCAGCTATTGAAAATGGGGTTCATGCAAAACAAACGGTTTTTTCAGGTCGGATTGTCATTATTTTTATTGCTGTGCTTGACTTTGGGTATTTTTATCCAACCTGCGTCAGCATTAACTCACGAGCAAAAACTCGTATCCGAAGCTTGGCGAATTGTTAATCGCACTTATCTTGACGATACGTTTAATCATCAAAACTGGGCAATGGTGCGGCAAAAAACCTTAGAAAAGCCCATCAGTAACGACAAAGCAGCCTATACGGCAATTAATGGAATGATTAAAAGTTTAGGCGACCCTTTTACTAGATTTTTAGACCCAGAACAGTATCGTAGCTTACAAGTAACCACTTCCGGTGAACTGACTGGGGTCGGTTTACAAATCGCTCAGAATCCTGATACAGGAAGGTTAGAGGTGGTGGCTCCTATCGATGGTTCTCCTGCCGACAAAGCTGGTATTAAGCCTCGTGACCGTATCATCAAGATAGAAGGAATAACTACCGATAAACTGACTCTAGATGAGGCTGCAGCCAAGATGCGTGGACCGATTGGTAGTTTCGTGACTTTGCTTATAGAACGCGACGGAGAAGAACAAAAAGAAGTTCAACTAGTACGCGACCGCATCGAGCTAAATCCGGTAGTAGCTGAATTACGTCCAATTGATAAGGGAAAATCTATCGGCTACATTCGCCTAACACAATTTAATGCTAATGCTCCTGCTGAGCTATCACAAGCGATTTCCAGTTTAGAGAAAAAAGGTGCTAATGCTTACATTTTGGATTTAAGAAACAATCCAGGTGGACTTTTACAAGCAGGCATTGAAATCGCCCGTATGTGGTTAGACAAAGGTACTATAGTTTACACCGTTAATCGTCAGGGTCTTCAAGGCGATTTTGAATCATTTGGTCCCGCACTTACTGATGACCCTTTGGTAATTTTAGTTAATCAGGGTACAGCCAGCGCTAGCGAAATTCTTGCTGGTGCATTGCAAGATAATCGTCGTGCCACCTTGGTCGGAGAAACAACCTTTGGTAAAGGCTTAATTCAATCCTTATTTGAATTATCCGATGGTTCTGGTTTAGCTGTGACCATTGCCAAATACGAAACCCCTATGCATCACGATATTCATAAATTAGGTATAAAACCTGACCAGGAAGTGCATCAAGAATCAATTAATCGCGACCAAGTAGGTACAAATGCTGACCTACAATATCAGGCAGCGGTGGAAACGCTAACCAAAAAATCTTTAGTTGCGGGAGCGGCTTAGGGGAAACAATTTGCGATTCGTAATTCGCAATTTGCGATTCGCAATTCGCAATTCGCAATTCGCAATTCGCTATTCGTAATTCGCGATTCGTAATTCGCAATGTAGAGACGCGATTCGCAATGTAGAGACGCGATTAATCGCGTCTCTACGCAATGAAATTCTCTACTCGCAGTCGCTCATAGGCGTTATCTATTACGTGTTTTCCTCGCAAAAAACCTGTGTTGGCTCCAGGACAAATGTATTTCATTGTTTGGGGTGTAAATTTTTCTAACAATGAATTAAGGCTTTTTATTTGCCGCTTCCAATGAAAAGTTTTAGAGGTGCGTAATAAAACTGGCTCTCCGTTGCCGTTAGGGACTATATGCCTTCCGGTAAACAGTACCCCGGAGCAATCGCTATAGTAGAGACAAGAGGAACCCGGAGAATGACCTGGTGTCCAAATAACTTTTGCCAAACTATTAAGTGAAAATTCTTCCTCAAAGCTTGTTACAGTTAATTCAGGTAAGAGATAGGCTTCCTGTTCTTGAATTAAAACCTCACACCCGAAAGCTTTTTGGATGATTTCGGTTTTACCTATCGCTCCACGATGAGTAATAAATAACCAACGCACTCCATTGAGAGAGCGCAAAAAATCCAGATTTGCCTCGTCTGTTGCTGGGCAATCTATCAGAATATTGCCTTCGTTTCCTACAATAAAGTAAGATGTTCCTCCTAAAGTGTCCCGATTTGGAGGAAATGCAAAAATTTTATCTAATACCGTCCGTGGGGGTTTAGCTGTATAAGTAGATTCGTTCGCGCTGGGGCACATAAGTAAATACCCTGTATGTATTAAGGAGTTGCAAATAATTTAGATTGAGTGTGGAATTTTTTACAATTAACAGTTAAAAGTTTATCAGCACTGTTCGCTGTTTTTTATTTAAAATTAAAGTCTAGTTTGTAGTAAGGGTGGTGAGTCACAGCTGTGAACAAGACGGCTTTTTAATAAAGATAAAATATTGAAAATCATATGACACTTTCATTCTGGTTTCTGCTAATTTTAGGAATAATTACTTATGTAATGGTACAGCGCAGTGTTGCCCGTATTACACGGACACCTGTGTGGCTTTTGTGGCTAGTCTTAATGGCTCCAACCATTATATTGTCTGGATGGATGATGGTGAATGGGACAAAACAGCCTCCACCACGTTCGTTAATGATTTGGTCTTTAATTCTTTGCCCTCTGTTATACTGGGTGCTATTTCAGTGGGGTCGTCGTTCACCTAAAGAAACACCGAGCGAAGTTTCTGTTCAACAAAATCCACCATTGGCTATTCATCCTATTTCAGAACCAGCACCAGTCCGTCCGATTGAACCAACAGAAGAGACTCAGTTAAGAAGTTGTTTTCCTTGGTCAGTATATTACATCCAAAATATTGAGTACCGTCCCCAGGCTATTATTTGTCGTGGGCAACTAAGAACTAAAGCTAACGATGCTTACCACCGTATCAAGGCAAATATCGAAGCTGAATTCGGCGATCGCTTTTTGGTAATCTTTCAAGAAGGGCTAAATGGGAAGCCGTTTTTTGTTCTAGTACCAAACACACAGACGGTTAGAGATGGACGACAGGAAGAAAAATTAACACGTCCTGTTTTAGCACTGTTAATGTTGTTCATTACTTTGATTACTACCACTTGGGTAGGAACACAAATTGTTGGTGTTGCTCCCAGAGAAATTATCTCCAGCCCAAATTTACTGCTAAGGGGATTACCTTATTCCTTAGGCTTGCTGACTGTCTTAGGTTTCCACGAAATGGGTCACTATCTGACAGCCAGGTATTACAAAATTCGTGCAACTCTACCTTACTTTATCCCAATGCCTTTATTTTTAGGCACTTTTGGCGCATTTATTCAGATGCGTAGCCCCGTACCTAACCGCAAAGCTTTATTTGATGTCAGTATTGCAGGGCCTCTTGCTGGTTTTATAGTTACCTTACCCTTGCTAATATGGGGTCTAACTCAATCTGAAGTTGTGTCATTGGATGATAAAACAGGGATTTTTAACCATAATGCTTTGAATCCCAGATATTCGATTTTACTGTCGATAGTATCGAAATTAGCTTTAGGAAGTCAATTTGTAGCAGGAAAAGCAATTGATTTGCATCCTTTAGCGGTCGCAGGTTTTTTAGGAGTTATTGTCACAGGCTTAAATTTAATGCCCGTTGGACAACTGGATGGGGGTCATATAATACATTCAATGTTGGGTCAGAAAACAGCGATTGTAATTGGTCAGATAGCGCGGTTGTGTTTGTTACTACTTTCCCTTGTGCAGTCAGAATTTTTGTTATGGGCAATTATTTTATTATTCCTACCACTAATTGATGAACCTGCCTTGAATGATGTGACTGAATTAGATAACGGACGGGATATTTTAGGTATACTCACAATGGCATTGCTAATTGTAATTGTGCTACCGTTACCGCAATTTGCACAAGTTTGGCTACAAATTTAGTTTTAATAGCTATCGTGTATATACAATTTGAATAAACCCCTGAAAGTAACCGTTCAGGGGTATTTATATACAAAAAAAGATATTTTTACAATCGAGAAGCTCTTTTATAATTCTTTTCCGGATATGCCTAATATGTGTTGTATACAACATATAAATATTGAATTTTTATATTTTGATTAATTGTTAAATTAATTAGATAAAATTGACAGTATTTTTTTTATCAAATAGTGATGTTTTTGCTAAAACGATTAATTTGAATAAGATATGATTATATTTGCCAATTTAGTAGAGAGTCTACTATTTGAGGTGAATTATGCAGTATAGTTACTAGGACATAAAGAGAGATGGCTCTACTAATTTTATCTTCTGTATCATCAATTGCGATTGCAATAGTTGCGGTATTGGTTGTTTATATTCTTAATATTCTGCGAGAAAACAAGATTCAGCAGGAAGCATTACTTAATTCTTTAGAAGCTGCGAATAATTTACATCAGCAGAATCAGCAACAAGCCCAAATAACTGCTGAAGAGATTGTGAAACAGGTAGAAGTATTAAATGTTTTAAAGAATCAAGTTATCAATTTAACATATAGTAATGGTAACTTTGAAAATTTGTTGAATAAGTTCCAAGAGACTAATAAAAACTTTCAGAAAAACCTCAACGATTCGCTACAAGATAATAGTAGTAGTCAACTAACTAAGTTACAATCAGTGGTAGAAAAATTAGAAAGTCTACTACCAATGCCAAATCAAGTAGTAACTTTAGCACAAGGTGTTTCTAATTTAGAGAGTAGCTTTGCAAAATTGCAAGAATTTAATCAGAACTCCCAAGACAGTATTACTAATTTGCTACAGACAAATAACAGTAATCAAATAGAAAAACTAGAAGCAGTAGCAGAAAAGTTAGAAGCAACATTAGAAATTTTATCACCAGTACAAACTAAAGTTACAAGTTTAGTAGAAGGTATTTCTAATTTGGAAACTAGCTTCAATAAATTGCAAGAAGCTAACCAGATTTCTCAACAAGACATGGCTAGTTTGTTACAGGATAATAACAGTAATCAGTTAGAGCATTTACAAACATTGGTGGAAAAACTAGAAACAAAATTAGAAGCTTTACCATCCACGCAAAGTACACCTGATACAGAAAGTCAACATGAAGTTATAGCAGTTTCATCATTCATGCAAAATATAACTGACACAGAAAGTCAAAATGAAGTTATGGTGAATGAAGAAACACCTTTAGAAGAAGACGTTGAAACGGAAAGCCTTACCGAAGAAAAAGCTGTAGCTAAAAATCAAACTTCTTCTACAAAAGCACAAGTAGGGAAAAAAGCAAAACGGAAAAAAGCCTAGTTGATGAGGACGTAGAGACGTTACATGTAACGTCTCTACAGGGATTTCCATCCCCCAAAAAATTAATTAGATGCGGAGTTTGCTGTTGAGGTCTCTTTTGCTGGAGTTGTTACACCCATACGAATTTCTGACGTAAAGGAAGTCATACTACAGCTATCTGATTGCTTGATAATACTCACACGCATCCGTAGGTTGGGACTAGCAAACCACATACGCTCCTCAGAGTCAACAGTTTCAGATTTAGTAATTAGGGTTAATGACTCATCAGTGCCTAATTTATAGTTTCCAGCAACTGGTTTTTCTCCGTTAGCAATAGAACGCAAAAACTTACCTTCTTCCTGGTTGTCTGAATTGGGGACTAGTACTAATACAACAGAACCAGTATTTTTTTGATTCAATTTTGTTGTATCATTCCAAGTGGCTTTAATACCACAAGAAGCCTGATTTGGCTGAATTTGGTATAGTTCACACAGTTGAATAACTTCCGTTGCATTTGTTGTCAGTTCTTCAATGACGATTTCTGACTTTGCTTCAGTTGGTTTTTTGCTTGTCAAATCATGAATGGTACGATGAGCAAACCATTTACCAGCACTTAAGTGAAAAAATTCTTTAATATCCATCAATCTATTAACCCGCATCAAAATTCTGCAAAATGCCACTAATTTAAAAGTAGCAGTCTATCAGGCAATTAACTATCACCCATTAGCCAGTCTTCTATTAGAGATTACCCAACCCCATCTTCCGAAAGTTTTTTCAGGGAAATAATCGCTGACTCAGCAACGTGGGGATGAGCATCTTTTTCTAAATATTTCAAAGCCGAAACACTTTTTGGTGTGGGAAGATTACCTAAAGCTTCTGCTAAACGTTGCCTTACTAACCAATCCTCCGATTGAGCAAAGCGCAAAATATGGTCTACAGCACTAATTTCTTTTATTTCTCCCAGAGCTGCAATAGCCGCTTGTTGCAGAACTACTTCTTTGCTGTCTAATGCTTCAATTAAGACATCACGAGCACGTGGGTCTTTAATATTGCCAAGCGCAACTGCTGCGCTAAAACGTACTAGCCAGCTTGTATCTTCATAAAAAGAGCGCACCAGTATTTCAAATGCCCTAGGGTCTTCTAAATAACCTAATGCACCAGCTGCATCAGCACGAATACTGTAATCCGGGTCAGTTTCCAGGACTTTGACCAAAATCGGGTAGGATTCTTCGGTTTGTTTGATACCTAAAGCAAACACCGCCATTGCCCGAACTTGGAGAGAGTCATCGTACAACACCTTTTTTATTAAAGGTAAAGCATCCTCTGCCGGAACATTCCTCAAAGAAGCAAGAGCTACCATACGGTCGCGTAGGTTAGGGCTTTCTAACTGAGCAGAGAGTTCTTCTAAGCTTTGTTCTGCCATTTAGTTTACAGCACTTAATTTACTTAATCATTACTCTTAGTTTAATTAAGTATTGTTGCAATTTCTAATTTTTCTTTTGTTATTATAGGTGATTTATGAGACCAAATCACCTGAAATGTTCTTCCCGTAACGTTTTGGTGGAGAATGTTCCAAAAGACTTTAATATTTCCGGCAACCATCAACCGTCATCAGTCAACCGTCAACAGTCATCAGTCAACCATCATTTTTCCCTACGTTCCTTTAGCTTAAGCATAATTTCCGCGTGCATCTCACGGGTAATTGGGTAGAAGTAGGTTAAAACTAGACCCAGAATTAAACAAATTGTCGGCAGAGGTCCAACGGAAATTCTAATTGCTTGAAGTGCTAACTCTGGTTGTATCGGTTGTGGTTGTCCTGCAAGAGTTTCTTTAAAACCGGACGATTCTAGAGCAATACCCACTAAAAAAAGTCCTAATGCTAAGCCTAGTTTTTGTAACTGCACCATAAAAGCATAAAAAATTCCTTCCCTTCGTTGGCCAGTTTGCAGTTCATCCAGTTCAATCACGTCCGGTATCATTGACCAAGGAACAAGATAAGCAGTAGAAACTCCAAAACCAGCCATTATCGCCATTACGTACATTAAAATATTTTGACCTGGTTGGAGAAAAAATAATCCAGCCTGAGCAATTATCCATAAGCTCATACCCATAAAATAGACAGCTTTTTTGCCTACTCGCTCACTCAGCTTGCTCCAAAGAAAAAGTGTTACTAAAGCAGTTCCCTGTACAGCAATAAGTATGATAGGTACATCTGATTCTTTAAATTTCATGCAATTGACAACAAAGTAGGGAATCATACTAGCAGTCACCTGCACAGCTAACCAGGAACAAAGATATATACCAATTACATATAAAAAAGGTCGATTAGCAAAAACAATTTTTAATTGAGCAACAATTGGTATGGATTCCTCTACTTCTTCGTTAGTGGTGCGTCTAGCTTCAAAAACCATAATACGTTCGCGTGTTCCCCAAACGCACCAGTATAAAGAAAGCACGGAAATTACTGTACAAACTCCTGCTAAAACTAAATATCTTTGCTCAGAACCGCTAACTACCTGAAAAATTATTAATGCCAAAATTAGGGAGAAAATACTCCCACCAATAGAAAAAGCAAAACGAAAACTATTTAGCTGAGTACGTTCGTCATAATCTTGGGTGAGTTCGGGGGTCATTGCCGTATATGGTAAATTCACAACAGTGTAAAATACCTGGGACAGTACTCCTATACCAACGTAGTACCAAAACAAACTCCATACTTGGGTTGTTTGGTTATCACTAAAACGCGGTATAATCCATTGTAGAAAGAAAAAGATTCCAAATGGGATAGCTCCGTAAAATAACCAAGGGAGTCTTCGTCCCCAACGAGATTTTGTTTTATCTGTCAATACACCCACAACCGGGTCATTGACTGCATCCCAAATCTTGCCAACCATTAAAATGCTCCCAGCTAATCCTGCAGGGATACCCGCAACATTAGTAAAAAAAACCATCATATAAAATATGGCAATGTTGGCAGTGATTGCAGGTCCCAAATCTCCTGCACCGTAAGCCAATTTCGTTTTCAGGTTTAGCTTCTGATTTTCATAATCATTCATAATTACCTTTGTCGCCCAAGTATTTATTACCAATTACCAATTACCAATTACCAATTACCAATTAAGCATTAATACCACGCACCTAAGTATATCTCTTGACAAGCAGTATTTTCTTCAGAGTGTCTATTGACAAAACTAACATTTTTCGGTAATTTCTATTGGAAGGTATATATACAGCATTATGCAGTTAATTGAGAGGCATATTCTCAAACCAAATCACAAGTTCTATGCAGAAGCAGATAAATTATGCTTTCTGTCTAAGAATCTTTATAACTGTGGCAATTATATGTACCGTCAAAACTTTTTTGCGGGACAGCAAACAAACGCATTAGCAGTTTACCACAGCCTAAAATCAGGTATAGATTACAAAGCATTACCAGCTAAGGTTGCTCAAAATACTTTAGGAAGATTACTTTTATCTTGGACTAGTTATTATAAAGCACTGAGAAAATATACAGAAGACCCAAGTTCTTTTAAAGCAGCACCACAAATACCTAATTTTAAAGGCAGTGTTTCTCAACAAAGAGCAGATGGTCGTTATGTAGTTGTTTATAACTACCAAGCAGTGAGTAAAAAAGCTTTAAAAAAAGGCTACGCAAATCCTAGTGGAACCTCGATTCAACTAAAAACTAAAGCTACTGCGATTGATGAAATTAGAATTGTACCAAGAAAAGGTTGTTATCTCGTAGAGGTAGTTTATAGTAAAACAGAAGAAAAGCCTCAAGATGCGAAAAGAATTGCGGCTATCGATATAGGCTTAAATAATCTTGCGACATTGACATTTAATGTACCAAAAATTACGCCGAAAATATATGACGGTCGTGCATTGAAATCATGTAATCAATACAGTAATGAGCAAAATGCTATATTACGTCAGCTACTACCGAAAAATACCATATCAAGTCAGCGGTTAAATAAGTTGTGGCATAAACGTAATTGTAAAGTGGATTATTACCTCCACAAAACAAGTTGTGCGATAATCAAAGAACTTGTTCATCACCAAATTGGATTGCTTATTATCGGTTGGAATAAAGATTTCAATGATGAAATTAATGCGGGAAAAAGTAGTAGTTCATTAGCTAATAGTCCAGCTAATAGCCTAGCTAATAGTCCAGTAATTAATGCAAAATTCATTAGTATTCCCCACAAGTGTTTAATCACGCAATTGCAGTATAAAGCACAACTTGCTGGCATTCAAGTTGTTGTCACAGAAGAGAGTTATACTTCTAAATGTTCATCTCTTGATTTAGAGCCAATTGAAAAGCATTCTTCCTATCAAGGTAATCGTGTGAAGCGAGGACTGTTTAGGACAAAAAGCGGAAAATGCATTAATGCGGATATTAATGGCTCTTTGAATATTGGAAGAAAAGTAGTCGGAAATGAGTTTATCTCTCATCCGGTAGAGGATGTTGTAGTTCATCCAGTGCGGGTAAAAGCGTACAAACATTGAGTCGAAGCGGTGTTTATCACTATTGAGACTTGGTGGAACTATTAGCTGTTTTTTTCTTAAACTTATGCCAGACCTTTACGTTTCTTGGTCAGAATACCACCAAAAAATTGAACAATTAGCAGCTCAGATTTATCAATCTGGATGGGATTTTAACCAGATTCTCTGCTTAGCCAGAGGGGGTCTGCGAGTAGGAGATATTCTTTCTCGTATATATGACCAGCCATTAGCAATATTAGCAACATCGTCTTATAGAGGTGGTTCCGGGAAGCAAGAAAGAGGGTCTTTAACAGTTTCTCAGCATATAACAATGACAAGCGACAAATTAGGTTCTCGAATTTTGTTAGTAGATGACTTAGTAGACTCTGGGGTAACACTGCAGGAAACAATTCCTTGGTTAAGAAAAAATAGCAATTCAGAAATTGAGGAAATTCGCACAGCTGTAATTTGGTACAAAGCTTGTTCAGTAATTAAACCAGACTACTATGTAGATTACCTCGCAGAGAATCCTTGGATTCATCAGCCTTTTGAGCATTATGAAAAGATGAATCCAGAAGATTTAGTAGTGAAAATTGGTAATGGTAGTTAGACGGAGACCTAACCCCCCTACCCCCTTCCCTGCAAGGGAAGGGGGGAATGAAAGCATATTCAGCTAAGAAAGAATTTCAACTTTGGGTTGTAAGTTTGGTGAAAACTGACCACCTCGTGGTAGCTTCATCAAAACGTGATTACCAGCTTGAAAAATTCGTGCAAGAAACTCACAAGCATCTACAGGCTTAGCGTGTTCACCACAGGTAAATACATCTGCAGCAAGAAAACCATGCTCAGGCCAAGTATGAATGGAAATATGAGATTCCGCTAACAGTGCTAAAGCAGTAACACCGTACGGACTAAACTGATATGCAATCTGGTCAAGTAATGTCGATTGTGCAGTCTTAGCTGCCTCTTGTAGAGCTTCTTTAATAAAATTGATATCGTTCAGAAGTTCTGTTGGACAATTATACAGTTCCAAAATGCAGTGAGCGCCAACAGGAATATCTAAATTTTCTGAAGGACTTTCTGTTGAGAGACTTAAGTGCGTTGTCTTCGCTTCGTCTTTTCCCTTAGTCTCTGTGGTCTTGATTTCAGTCTTTATTTCTGTTTCTGTTGTAATTGATTCTAGTTCAACCAACTTTTCCAAAAATTCAGCATCAGTAATAGCAGCGTTTCCTTCACTCACGGAACTGCCGCCCATTTCATAACGCAAATTTTCCATTTCAACATTCCTACGATAAACATACAAGAATTACGAGATTGAATCGCTGTTTCAGCATAAATTAACGCCAAGGTTTTGTCTATAGTTTTCACTATAGTTTTGACGTTAATTTTATTCACAAAGATTTCATTGTAGCAGCTTTTTGAAATTATGGGGGAGTGGGGAGTGGGGAATAGGGAGTGGGGAATAGGGAATAGGGAGTGGGGAATAGGGAGTAGGGAATAGGGAGTGGGGAATAGGGAGTAGGGAATAGGGAGTGGGGAGTGGGAAGATTACCAATTACCAATTACCAATTACCAATTACCAATTACCAATTCACAATTCGCTTATCAAAACAACCACAACCAAATGGGAAGTGTTGCTAGTAATACTATTGAACCACTAGCTAAAGCTGTCACTGCTAATTCTCGGTCGAGACCGTAAGTTTCCGCTATTACAAGTGTGGCAAAGGCTGGTGGCATTGCCATTTGCAAAACTATTACTTGAGCGACTTCTCCTGTTAAACCAAAAATTGGTAATGTGCTACCCAAAATCAAAGGGACTATAAGCATTTTGATTCCTAAGCTCGCAGTTGCTTGTGGTACACTTCCCCATGAGTTCAGCTTGCTTAATCTCATTCCAATTAACATTAAAGATAAAGCAACTGCTGTCCAAGCAAATACTTCCAAACAAGATTCTAATAAGTTGGGAATTGATTGCTGTCTAAATAACAAGCCGAAAGCAAAACTCCATAAAGCTGGATTGATGCATAATGCTTTAAACACCGTTTGATAGTTTCCTATTCCACCGTTGAAACGCGCTGCTAGGACAACCCCTAAACCGTAAGCACCAAATACGGTTCCCAATAAGTCATAAAATAATGCCCAAGCAAAGTATTCTTTTCCTACCATTGCTAATACGATTGGATAGCCAAGATAACCTGTGTTCCCAACCATCGCTGCTAAGATAAAACTGCCTTGTGTTTGCTGCTCTATAGAATTCTTTGTCCAAAACACTTGTCCTTTGATTCCTAACCAAGCTAGGAACGCTCCCAGAAAAATCGCTAAGTACGCAAATACTGGGGCTATCCAAATTTGTCCAGATAAATCGGCTTTGCGTAAAAAAGCAACAATACTTATTGGGACACCCACCCAAAAGAGAAATTGACCTACACGGGTGGGAACTGTCGCAGGTAGTTTGCGTCCCAGAATGAATCCAAATAAGGCTAATCCCACCAGCTTCACATATAGTTCTATGAGGTTAGTCATTTTAAGGTAGGAGGCAAAAATACCTAAAGGTTTAAGATAATCTCTAAGATAAAGTTTAGAATGATAAAAGTTTTGTTTTATACATTTATACTTGATACTGTATTACTTTTCCTATAAATTTTGTAGCAAATTTTGCAATCGAAGCCGGGATAAAATATTAGCTATTGCCTTTTATTGCCTTTATATTTTTATTGTCTAGAATCAGCATGGATAGCCCAATAAAGCAGGAGTGGAGCGTTGAATAACCCTGAATTCTCCGGAAAGCCGCAAAATTCATCATCCTCATCCGCTAACAGTGAAGATATTCCTGCGGCTTTACGCGATACTCCTGATGTAGCGCCTAAAACTAACCGTCGTTTAATTTTTACAATTGGCGGTATATTGGGTTTTGTATTAATGGCAGTGCTTAGCGGTTATTTATTCTATGTAATTTCTTTGAGGAAAACTGCAGACTCTAAGTCTTCTCCAGCTAATTCTCCAAATACAGCGATTTCGCAACCGGGTAATTCCGTAAATACTGAAGCTAATCAAGCTGCTAAAGATACAGTCTTGGGGCACATTTCTTACAAAGAAGCACCAGATTCAGAACTAGTAGCAATATTTTCCGATGGACGCATACAAATGCGAAAAGCTGCAGCCGCAAAATATGAAGCGATGGTAACAGAAGCACGAAAAGCGGGTGTAAATTTGGTAGCAATATCAGCCTTTCGTTCGGTGAAAGACCAAAATCAATTATTTTTTGGTGTTAGTGCTCAACGCAATCAAACTCCAGCAGAACGAGCAGCACTTAGCGCTCCCCCAGGTTACAGCGAACATCACACAGGTTACGCAGTAGACATCGGGGATGCAGCAGTCCCAGCAGCAAATTTAAGCGAAATGTTTGAAAAGACCAAAGCTTATCAGTGGCTTGAAGCAAATGCCGCAAGATTTAGCTTTGAGCTGTCTTTCCCCAAAAACAACCCCCAAGGTGTGAGTTACGAACCTTGGCACTGGCGATTTGTTGGTGATACAGATAGTTTAGAAACCTTTTACAGAGCGAAAAATGTTAAGCCGGTGAAGGGGAATTAAGGAATTGGGAATTGGGAATTGGTAATTGGGAATTGGGAATTGGGAATTGGTAATTGGGAATTGGTAATTGGGAATTGCTTTCTTCTATTACCCATTACCCATTACCCATTACCCATTACCCATTACCCATTACCCATTACCCATTACCCATTACCCATTACCCTACCTAGAAGTTTTCTGCTCTACTTTTTCTTCTTGGGGTTTTTGGTATTTGCCAGGATATTTCCGTTGAAAATAGTCTTCCATTACTTTTAATGCCATTGGAGCTGCGACTGCGCTACCACCACCACCAGAGTGTTCGGCAAATGCTAATATGACTATTTCTGGTTTGTCTGTGGGAGCATAAGCACCAAACCAAGCGTGATTGGCTTTGACTCCGCTACGTTTCCAAGCCTCCGCAGTTCCTGTTTTCGCAGATACTGGAGGAAGGGTAGGTATATCCACTTTTTTTGCTGTACCTTTGGTAACTGTTTCGCGTAAGCCATCCTTAATGATTTTTAAGGTTGTTGGACTCATGTTCACTGATTCTCGCCAGTTTTTCGCTTCTTCGTTATCTTTTAGCAAGTGAGGTTTGAGTCGATATCCTCCACTTGCGGGAACGCCAAACATGACAGCTGCTTGTAATGGAGTGGCTAACAGCGCACCTTGACCGATAGACATGTTAACTGAGTCACCAATTGACCAGTTACGCTTCATTGTTTTTAGCTTATAGTCGTTATCTGGAACCAAGCCTCTTGATTCTTCACTAATAAATTCAAAGCCTGTTCTCGCGCCAAAACCAAACTTGCGAGTCCAATTAATTAAGGTATCACCGTTTTTGTCACGTTTAAACATTCTTGCGGCTATTTGATAGAAGAATGTATCGCTACTTTTTGCCATTGCTCCTGTCCAACCTAATGGTCCAAAACCTGCTTTGTTATGCTCCCCAAAGGTTGTACCACCAAAGGTTAAGGAGGCAAAGGTTGGAAGAATTAGTTTGGGAGAAAATAAACCTGACTCCATCCCTGCTGCTGTGGTCACAATTTTAAAGGTACTCGCAGGAGGGTAAGCTCTCAGTGCCCGATTAAGTAGAGGATGTTCTGGGTTTAAAAGTATCGATTCTAGCTCTTTTGGTTTCGGTTTATGCTTAGAAAAAACGTTGATGTCAAAGGTGGGATTAGAAGCCATTGCTAAAATGCCACCGTTCTTGGGGTCCATAACAATTATGGTACCGTTTTGTCCTTGTAATGCTTTATGGGCTACTAATTGCAGGTCTAAATCAATGGTTAAGCGGATATCTTTACCTGGTTTAGCCTGTTTTTCGCCTAAGACCCTTATTGGACGACCGCGACCATCTACTTCTACTTGTTGACCACCCCATTCACCGCGTAATACCTCTTCAAATGCTTTTTCGGCTCCCATTTGACCAATTACATCTCCTAGACGGTAGCCTTGGTCACGTCTTTTTTTTAATTGTTCCCCAGTAAGTTCGCGGGTATATCCAAGTACGTGTGCTAGTTCTTGACCTTTGGGGTACTGACGAACTGCTTCTGTATGAACTTCCACTCCTGGAAGGTCATTTTCGTACTCTTTAAGAGCTGTGATTTGTTCTAAATTTATGTCGCGAGAAATTCGTACTAGTCCAGAAGCGTTAGGACCAGCTTCTTCTAATTTGTCAATTAGTTCTTGCTCTCCGGTGCCAAGAATTTGCGATAGACGTGGAGCCACTTTATTCCACGCACCTTCTTTTTTATGAGCCATCGGCCACAAATATACGGAATGCGGGTAACGAGTTGTGGCTAAAATTTTGCCATTTCTGTCAAAAATGTTCCCTCTTTCTGGCAACTTAGGAATTAGCCTAATTCGGTTTGATTCCGCTCTTTTTAGTAAGTCTGGACCTTTGATAAATTGTAAATATATTAGGCGGCTACCAATACCAGCCGTCATTAACAGCGTTAATACAATTAAAAATATGCCTTTCCAACCTTGTCCGACGGTACGTGTTTCTTTTTTTTGACCAAGTTGAGACGGTTCCATTAAGCTCATAATTTAAAATCAATAAATCTAAAGATACGATTGAAAATAGTATTTCTCTATACAATTAAATGTAGTTATCACCCGGTATCTACACTTAATTATTTATTTATTTTTCTGCTATCTTAAATCCAAGTTTAATATTTAACATGGTTAATAGACTACATTCAGGAAAAAATTAACTTTTGTAACAGCTTATTGCTGATATTTCTAACGTCAAATTTAGTTACTGTCAAGGGAATGAGAACCATTGACAAATATCAATATTGTTAGAGGCGTGAAATGGAGACGTGAAATAGAGGCGTGAAATGGAGACGTGAAATGGAGACGTGAAATTTCACGTCTCTACATTTGTGGGGTATCCATAAATACTCGCTAATCCCCTGTTCTAGCTCCGGAGTGTCCTGATGATTTAGAATCTTTTGATTCTTCTGATGCTGCTTTTACGTATTTACCTGGATACTTTTTGCTGAAGTACTCTTCAAGAACTTGTAAAACCATTGGGCCACAAAGTGTACCACCGTGTTCTCCTGTATTTTCTCCAAATGCTACAACTGTAATTTCTGGTTTATTACTGGGAGCGTAAGCACCGAACCAAGTGTGATTTGGACGACCGACACCTGCTTCTGCTGTACCACTTTTCCCTGATGCTGGAGCGATGGAAGGTACGTTTAAGCTCTTCCCTGTACCATCGGTAATTACCATCCGTAGTCCATCACGAAGTACTTTTACTGTCGATGGTTTCAGACCTAAAGATTCTCGCCAGTTTTTTGCTTGTTCGTTATCTTTAAGCAAATGGGGTTTAACTCGGTATCCACCATTCGCTGGGACTGAGAACATAATTGCTGATTGTAATGGTGTCACCTGTAGAGCACCTTGGCCAATTGACATATTAATAGTGTCGCCTACAGTCCAAGGCATTTTCCAGGCTTTTTGTTTCCATTTTTCGTCTGGTACTAAACCTCTTGATTCTTCATCTGTAAACTCAAACCCAGTTCTTTTACCAAATCCATATTTTTGAGTCCAGGAAATCAAAGTTGGACCCCCCACTCGTTTACCAACTTGGTAGAAAAATGTGTCACTACTCATTGCGATCGCTTTAGGAAATCCTAAAGGGCCAAAGCCAGCATGGTTCCACTCACCGAAGGTTACTCCACCGACAGTTAAAGAGCCAAAGGTCTGCAAAATACTATCTGGTGCAAATTTGCCAGATTCTAACCCAGCGGTGGTAGTAATAATTTTAAAAGTACTCGCAGGTGGGAAAGCACTAAGAGCACGATTAACCATTGGATGCTCTTTATTTAATAAAACCTCTTCTACCTCTTTTTTACTTAATTTTTGCTTAGAGAAAATATTGGGGTCGAAGGAGGGGTTAGAAGCCATTGCTAAAACCGCACCATTATTTGGGTCGAGAACGACAACTGCACCTTTATGACCTTTTAAAGCTTTGTGAGCAGCTATTTGCAAATCCAAATCTATTGTTAAGTGAATATCAGTACCAGCTTTTGCTTGCTTTTCACCTAAAATCTTTTGCGGACGACCTTTAGCATCAACTTCTACTTGCTCCCCACCCCATTCTCCCCGTAATAATTTTTCGTAAGCCTTTTCTACCCCTAGCTGACCAATTACATCACCCAGACGATAACCGTCTTTTTTCCTGACTTTTAATTGTTCGGCTGTAAGTTCACGAGTATAACCTAATACATGCGCCAATTCGGGACCATAAGGGTAATAACGAACTGCTTCCGTATGAATTTCCACTCCGGGAAGTTCACTTTCGTATTCTTTTAAAGCTGTAATTTGCGCTTCGCTAAGGTCGCGAGCAACTCGTACCAAAGAAGAAGAATTAGGGCCAGCTTCTTGCAACTTCTTTTCCATTTCTTCTGATGGCACACCCAAAATTTGCGACAACCGAGGAGCCACGATATTCCAAGTATCTTGATGCTTGTGAGCCATTGGCCACAAATATACTGAACGAGGATACTTTGTGCTAGCTAACACTTTGCCATTACGGTCAAAAATATTACCTCGCTCTGGCTGTTTGGGAAGCATACGAATGCGGTTAGATTCAGCTTTTGCATGTAGGTGTGACCCTTCGATAACCTGTAAATAGGCTAAACGAGCTTCGATAGAGCCAACTGTAACCAGAGTGAACAAGACAAAAAATACGGACTTAAAGCCTTGACCGACCGTACGACCGTCATTTTTAGTAACTACGGGAGAGGGTTTAGATATACTCATAAAACGAGACAAAAGAAAAATATCGGAGTTAGTATTATCTGTATGCAATGACGTTAGCTTTTATCCGGGCTGCATTTATAGATAGTTAGGGCAGCGTACTTGCTGGTTTTTAATTTCTTGCGGATAGAATACGTCATATTCCTGAGACAGTTTAACCTCAAGGTATACATTTAAGCTTAAAACACCTTTAAAAATTACCGTACTTAACTCAACTTAACTGAAGAATTATGACTCAAACTGCGAGCCAGAATCAGGGAGGAATGGCAGGATACGAATCGCTGGATGTGGAACTGAGACAAGTGTTCAAGTTTTTTAACCAAGAGCCAGCAGTACATGGAATCGACCTGGAAGTAAAACAAGGTGAATTCTTTAGTATCCTCGGGCCTTCTGGCTGTGGCAAGACAACTACGCTACGTTTAATCGCTGGGTTTGAAATGGCGGACGCAGGTAAAATATTAATCCAGGGTCAGCCGATGAATAACGTACCAGCTTATCGCCGACCCGTAAATACGGTGTTTCAAAGTTACGCTCTGTTTAACCATCTAAATGTATGGGATAACATCGCTTTTGGACTTAAGCTAAAAAAAGTACATCGTAAAGAAATTAACAGCAGAGTCGAAGAAGCATTAAAGCTCGTGAGGATGGAAGGCTTCCAAAAGCGCTTTCCCTATCAAATGTCTGGTGGTCAACAGCAACGTGTAGCATTAGCAAGGGCATTAGTTAATCATCCTGCTGTAGTACTACTAGATGAACCGTTAGGCGCCTTAGACTTAAAACTGCGAAAAGAGATGCAGTTTGAACTGTCGAATTTACATCGGGAGTTGGGAATGACCTTTATTATGGTGACTCACGACCAAGAAGAAGCGCTTTCGTTATCGGACCGTATAGCAGTAATGAATAAAGGAAGAATTGAGCAAATTGGTACTCCCAGTCAAATTTACGAAAAACCTCGTACTGCTTTTGTTGCCGATTTTATTGGTGATACGAATTTCTTTGCAGGTGAAATCGCAGGAGTAGATGGGAAAAATGTCAAAGTTATGACAAAAAGTGGGCTTGCAATTGTTGTTAACCGACAAGAAGAAACACCAACAGTAAATGGAACATCTGTAAACGTGAGTGTACGTCCAGAAAAAGTTCAACTATCGCTTTATAAACCTAGCGTACAAACTAACTGTTTTGAGGGATGGTTAGTTAACGTCATGTATTTTGGAACCCACGTAAATTACGTTGTGGAATTAAAAAATAGAGAACGCATTAATGTTTTACAACCAAATACTATGGGAATCTTGCCAGACCCAGATACACAAATTTATGCGTGGTGGACAGAAAAAGACTGTTTAGCAATAATAACCGACAACTGATGACCGATGCCTATGACCGATGACCGATAAGCAGTCAACAGTCAACAGTCAACAGTCAACAGTCAACAGTGAGCAATTACCAATGACCAAAAGAAGAAAATTTTTAACAGGGATTTTAGCGCTATCGAGCCTGTCTTTGAGTGGGTGTGGTTGGAGGCTAGGAAATGTTAGGGCAAACTCAATAGTAAAAGGAGTGAGTGACCAACTTTTTATTTATACTTGGACTCAATATACTGACCAACAATTGCTAAAAACTTTTAATGCCCAAAGTGGTCTCAAAGTGCTGGCAGATGTTTATGATTCTAATGATGTAATGCTTGCAAAAATGCAAGCTGGTGGAGGTGCTGCTTATAGTGTAATTTACCCATCTGACTATATGGTTCAGAAAATGGTAAAATTAGATTTATTAACAGAAATTAAAAAAGAAAGTCTAGTGGGCTTGGAAAATTTATTTCCACGCTTTCAAAATCCTACATATGACTCTAATAACCGTTATAGTATTCCCTATAGTTGGGGTACAACAGGTTTTCTATATAATTCAGAAAAATTACCAACCCCCCCTGATAATTGGGATTATATTTGGAAAAATAAAGAACAATTAAAGAAAAAAATGACGTTGCTCAACGATGTTCGGGAAGTTATGGGTGGGACTTTGCGAATGTTGGGTTATTCTTACAATTCTAAAAATGAAGATGAGGTTAAACAAGCCTACGAAAAATTGAAAGAAATTCAGCCGTATCTCACAGCTTTTGATACTGATGCTTGGAGAAATAAAATTTTAGCGGGTGATTTATTAGTGGCAATGTGTTACTCATCAGATGCAGTAAAAATTGCTAAAGAAAACCCAAAACTAAAGTATATTGTTCCTAGTAGCGGTTCATCACTATGGACAGACACTATTGTGATTCCGAAAACAGCCCCTAATCCTAATGGTGCTTATGCCTGGATTAATTATTTACTACAACCAGAAGTTGCTGCGGAAATCAGCCAACGTCTTGTAATTGCTACTCCCAATCGTCCTGGTTTTGAATTATTACCCAAGAAATTTCAAAATAATACTAACTTGTATCCCCCAGAGTCTGTTTTAGAAAAGTGTGAACGCATTGCTCCTTTGTCTGGCTTTGAAGAAGTTTATGAACGTTATTGGACGCAATTAACTAGTATTTAAATAATTAATATTTAATTAGAAACCCGTGTCTACTCACAATTCTTTCCCCGAAATCAATTCATCTAAATCCCTTAGCGATGTATCTTCCGTGCGTCGTCCACAGTTTAACTTTTTACAACCACTGGTATTATTAGCTCCGGCTGGTATTTGGTTGTTATTATTATTAGTGCTACCAACACTAATAATTATTCAGTTAAGCTTAGTACCAGATATCCGACCAGGAGACTTAGTTAATCCTAGCGGTTTTAAAAATTATCTTCGTATAATTGACCCCCTTTACTTACAAGTAATTGCCCGTTCGCTATTTTTTGCTGTGGGAACTACGATTATTTGTTTAATTTTAGGTTTACCTATTGCTTATTGGATTGCCCAAAAAGTACCACCGAAAGCCAGAACTTTGGTGTTATTAAGCTTTGTTTTGCCTTTTTGGACTTCTTCGTTATTACGTTCTTACGCTTGGATTACTATTCTTCGTCCAACTGGATTATTAAATACCCTGCTAACTAACTTTGGACTACCTACCCTGGATTTACTCAACAACACTTGGGGAGTATTAATTGGTATGGGGTACAATTTTTTGCCCTATACAGTGTTAATTTTGTATGCTTCTTTTGAAAAACTAGATAAACGACTATTAGAAGCAGCAGCTGATTTAGGAGCGAATCCCATATCAGCTTTTTGGAAAGTAACCGTTCCCCAAGCTTTAACAGGTATCGCTGCTAGTTCTTTTTTGGTATTTATTACCGCGTTAGGCGATTTTATCAATCCCGAACTACTTGGAGGTGCTTCCAGCATGACAGTAGCTCGGTTAATTTATAACCAATTCCTGGGAGCAACTCAAAACTGGGGATTTGGTTCAGCTTTAAGTACAACAATAATTTTGCTTGTTAGTGTTGCAATTGCTCTATTGATTAAATTTGGTGAAGCAACTCCAAGAAGGTAGGGAGTCAACAATTCAAAATTCAAAATTCAAAATTCAAAATTGCAAATTGGTGGCTACTAAGGATTCTACATTAGCAATTAATTCATTCTCTAAATAAGGCTTAGTCATATAAGCCAAAGCACCCAAAGCTTCAGCTAGTTGACGATGTTTTTCTGCACTACGAGAAGTTAGAACTATCACGGGTTTTTTCGCTAATTTCTGATTTTCTCGGATATTACTTAAAAGCTCAAAACCATTCATGCGTGGCATTTCTAAATCGGAAACAACAAGACATATTTCTGGATGAAGTTCTAATTGCTCCAAAGCTTCTACACCGTTTTGAGCTTGTAATACTTGATATCCATATTTTTGTAGAGTCAGAGAAAGAGTTTGACGCAGACTAATAGCATCATCTACTACTAAAACGACCTTTGATAATTTTTGAGTTTTAATTATCGAATTTTTGTTTGTTGAAGCTGTCAGCAAAGGTGTAGATTGATTATTTATAGGAGAGGGAGGTAAAGCTTTTTTTGGATGAGCATGTGTAGGAAGTGTAATAATATCCAGCTTGGCTTGCATTTCATATGACCCTAATAATACTGTCCCATCAATTACTAGGATAAGGTTACCATTTGGTAAGCTACTACAACCATATATATATCTTGGTGGTGGAATAGTATTACTTAAAGGTCTAATTACTAACTCTTGTTCGCCAAAAATTTGTTCAACTTCTAAAGCAAAAATTTCTTGATTATGGCGTAATAATAATATAGGATTGACTTTATTAATAGTGAAATTCTCATTATTTGTGAATTGATTACCCAATACACTAGGAATAAAAGAACAATTATATGCTATCAAATCCGAGAGCTTTCTAATACTTACCATTCTTTCATCTTTACCGGAACTCCAGTGTAAAACTTTCTTCCCTTCAAATTCTTTAATTTGCTCACTTGTAGGGATTAATATTTTTTCAATACAGCCTAACAGCAAGGCATAAGTAATACCTCCTGTTTGCACTAACATTAATTTGTCGGTTGTCATAGAAAAAGGTATTTTAAGTATGAATACAGTTCCTTTACCTGATATTGATTTAACAGCTATTGAACCATCTAATGATTCTAATTGGGAACGAACAATATCTAGACCAATACCACGTCCAGAAATTTCACTTACTTTTCCTGCAGTTGTAAATCCGGGTGAAAATAATATTTCTAGTAGTTCTTCTTCGCTTGGATTAGAGTAATAGGTATTATCTGTATCAAGTGGAGGTATGAGACCTAGCTCATTTGCTTTTTTACGGATATTTTCAAAATTTAACCCTTGACCATCGTCCCTGACTTCGATAATAGTTTGACTACCTTGATGATAAGCATGAATTTCTATTAAACCTTTCTCTGGTTTATTACGGTGATTACGAATTTCTGGAATTTCGATTCCGTGGTCAAAAGCATTACGTACTAGATGCAATAAGGGGTCATAGAGTTTTTCTGCAATAGCTTTGTCTATCAGGACTTCAGTACCATAAAGTTTCATCTCAACATTTTTAGAATAAACATTTCCTAAATTTTTTATCATGTGAGGGAAACGATTTAAAATTTCACCTAAGGGTAACATTCTCGCTTCTACTAAGTTATCAATGATATTTAGTATTATGTGCTGTTTTTTATCAGCTATTTGAATAGATTGCCGAATAATTAAATCTAATGATTCTGTTGTTTCCTGTAACTGTAAAGTTTCTTCAGTAGCTTCGTGTAGCTGCAAATAAAATTCCGTATATTCGTCCATCTCTAAGGAATCAAAATCGACAGCAGCAAAATTTAACCTATTTTGTGATGTAAGATTTTGCGTTAATCGCGGTAATTCACCCAGCTTATTTAAAGTTGTTTGATGTCGTACTAGTTGCTGAGACAAGCGTTCAGTTAATTCTTGGATTTGTTCATCATATAAAAAACATCTTTTTTGATAAATTAATAATTCTCCGGCTATATAGTTGAGACGTTGTAATCCATCGACATCTACTCTCACAAATGAACGTTGTCGGGAGTTTTGAGTTGGAGAAGTTTCAGGCTTATCATCTTTAACTTTGAGTTGCTTATTATTGTCTTGTAAATTCTCATTAGTCAACGGAATATTGATTGCATTATAATTTTGAATATCTTTCTGAATAAAAGTATATAATTCTAAATTCTCCGCATCATTATCTAAATTAGTAATTTCATTAGGATTTTTATTAATATTTTCAGATTGTTGTTGATTATTTAAATATTCTTGCCTATTTTCTTGACTATTTTCTTGACTACTAAAATTTTGAGAACTTGATTCTCCCCAAATAGTTTCAACCAAGTTATTATCATCTTCCACCAAAGGAGGTATATAATGGGTGATTTCTTTAGTAATAAGTAATTCTTTAAATTTAGGTCTATCAATCCAATTTTTTTCAGTTAATGTAACAGGATTATAATTTTTATATTCCTTACCTAATTGAATAATTTGTTTTTCTAGTATTAAAATTATTGAAACAATACCATCCCTTTGATGAGTATAATTATTTGGAAGTGATTGAAACTTGGCTACAGATATCAGAATATTCAATACTACTCCGCGTCGATAAATAGAAAGACTAGGACTATCATTTTTATCCCGAGAAAATTCCAAAAAGCTATTGAGCCAACTTTGAACATATTGATTTAACTTATCTAGTTCATAATCTGGCATTAATAAATATAAAGAAAACTCTTTATCAGAAATATTATTATAATGATTAAACCATCCAAATATATAGCGGATAACTTTTAAATAAAACTTAGCAACCACTGGTTTTAATGGTTGAGCATTACTTTTTCCTTTCGTAATTAAAAATTTATAAAACTCCTCAATCTCTTTTCTCAAAAACTTATCAATACTTGGTTGAGCAACAAATTTATTAGCAGATGAGACAGATGACACATCTTTAAATCCCACAGACAAAACATCCGTTACATCCGTTACATCCGTTACATCATCCGTTGCCAAATCCGTTGCCAAATCCGTTGACAGAGCGAATTTTTGTAAAGTAATAGAAACCTCTCCACCTTTAGTACGGTCACCAATTAAAACAGCTTCTCGTGCTTGTTGTAAATCAACTAAAAAACATTCACCAATATTTCTAACTTTACCAGGGTTAATACCTAAAGCAACAAGAGTAGTTTGAGCAATTCGTCCAAAACCGGGTAAATTTAGAGATTCAGCTAAACCAACAAAAACTTCAGCTTGTGAACGTAAAAACTCAACTAATTCTGTATCATCTTGAATGTTTTCAAGAGCTTCTGTAACACTTTGAATACGTTGACTAACACCAGATTCAAAAATTGATTTAACAATATCAAATCCCAACTCTTCTGAAGTAGGAATATGTGTCTCAGTATCAAAAGCATCACCAAGTTTTTCTTGCAGCTGAGCAAAAACAAAAGTTGCTCTTTGAAGAATTTCTTCTGTATTGATAGGAGCACCATTCAACTCAGCGGTTAGAGGTAATTGGAGACACTCATACGCTTGAAAAAGAAGAGCTAAAATTTCCGAATTAATAGTGACATCGGGATTGTAAAAAGCTTTAAAAATATCTTCCAGAGAGTGAGCTACTTTATTAATTGTCTCTAGCCCAACATTAGCAGCTCCACCTTTAATAGTATGAGTGGCTCGCATCAAATTATGTACAGTAGCAATGCTACGATTTTCTGACAAATTAAACAGTTCTCGTTCAATTGTATGTAATAATTCCGGAGCTTCTGAAAGGAAATAGATATAACCCTGTTCGCGAATAGAAGAATCTGTAAGCATAGTGGGGAGTGGGGAGTGGTGAGTGGGGAGTGGGGAGTGGGGAGTGGGGAGTGGGGAGTGGGGAGTGGGTAATGGGGAATATTGGATTTTATTCGTTGTGATTTGTGTTATTGTCTTTTTTTTGTAAAGAACGAATTAGTGCGCGAAGCGATTTTCCTACAGATTCGCATTGCTTTAAAACAGGCTCTACTGATTGATTTGTTGTTAATCCAACTTTAGTTCTAGCAGAAAGCTGTAAATGAGTTTCTAGTTCTTTTAGAGAACCTTGTGCAATCCTTAAAAAGTGTATGTATTCTGCACGATACTCTCGTCCATAGCCTTCCGCTATATTCGCTGGTATTGATGTTGCGGCTCTACGAATTTGTGAACTCATCCCATACAATTCGTGTTTGGGAAATGTATTAGTAAGGTGATAACAAACTTCAGCTAAATTCATTCCTTCTTGCCAAACAGTTAAATCTTGGTATGAGCGAATTTCACAACTTTTCATTTCCTAACTCACAATTTTCTAACATACAATTTTCTAACTCACAACTCCTAACTCCCAACTCCCAACTCCCAACTCCCCACTCCCCATTCCCCACTCCTCACTCCCCACTCCCCACTCCCCCTAATTCACTTTAAATTTGCTCGCACTAGCTAAAAGTTCCTGTGCCATTCCGGATAATTGTTGGAACACTATTGCAATATTTTTGGCTTCTGATGAGGTATTTGATGCTAAACTTGCGACATCTTTCATGGAAGCTGTCACAGAAATTGATTGCAGCATTTGTGCTTGGTTGGCTTCTGTAATTTGCTGCAATAACTTACTAATTTCTGCTGTTGCTGCGACTATAGCATTCAAGTTTTGACGGGTTTCATTCACTAGGTTTGTACCTTCTATTACCTGTTGAATACCCGTTTCCATTGCGACTGCAACATCTCCTGTTTCTTCTTGAATTTCTTGAACTAGTTTTTCGATTTCTATTGTTGCTGCAGCTGATTGACGGGATAAAGAACGTACTTCATCTGCGACTACGGCAAAACCTTTACCATATTCACCTGCACGAGTAGCTTCAATCGCAGCGTTAAGTGCTAATACGTTTGTTTGAGTAGCAAAGTTGCTTATCAAATTTACAACCTTGGAGATTTTTTGCGAGGATTCACTAAGGCGTTTAATCTTTTTCCCTGTTTGGGCTACTGTTTCGCGAATTGCTTGAATTGCTTCTACGGTACGGTTCATTGCGATATCACCGAATTCGACTGTTTCATTCGCTTGTTCGACTGCCTTTTGTACCATCTCAGTATTTGCAACTACAGCTTGGGTAGAATCTACAACCTGTTGAATTTCCCCTAAAGCTTCATTAATTTCTTCTGATTGTTGTTGAGCTAAGTTAGTTAGTCCAGATAGTCCAACTTCGCTATTTGCGGAAGTTTGTGCTACTTGTTGTGCAGCTTGTTGGACTTGAATAACAATTTGTCGCAATGCTTGAAGGGTATTATTATAAGCATCGGCAATTGTACCTAATTCATCTTCGGTAATTGGGGCACGTACTGTTAAATCACCGTTGAGTGCGGGTCTTACTGCGGCTAAAAGTTGTATTGCGGCTTTTTGTAAATACTCTTTTGCGGCTTTTTCTCGTGAAGCAGCTTCTGCTACTTGTGTAGATTGCTCTTGGAGTTTTTGTAAATACTCTGCTTGCTGTAATGCAACACCAAATTGGTCTGAGATTTGATTCACCAAGCTAATTTCTTGTTCTTGCCATTCGCGAGGTGCATTACATTGGTGAATACATAATAAACCCCATAAATCGCTACCTTTAATCAAAGGTACAATTAAGTTAGCCCGAATTTGTAATTTAGCTAAAATCTCAATATAAGCCTCGCTTAAACCTGCACTATAAATGTCAGTAATAGCATGAACCTTACCTTCTCGATAGTCGGAAACTTGTTGATTATTGAAATAAAATTCTTTGATTTTACCTTTAGCAACAGAAATAAATCCTGGTAACACATCTTCCGCAACAAATTCTCCTTCTTCAAAGTTTCCTGTTTCAGCACAAAAACGGTAAACTCCTACACGGTCTGTATTCAAGGCACGACGTACTTCTCTTGCTGTTGAGTTAAATACTGTTTCTAAATCAGTCGATTCTCGTATACGCTCAACAATTTTACTTACTAATTGTTTTTGTTGTGCGGCTTGTTGTAATTGTTGTGATTTTGCTTGTAACTGCTGTAAATACTCAGCTTGCTGTAGTGCAACTCCTAATTGGTCACCAATTTTTGCTAACAGATTTACTTCAGCTTCTTCCCATTCACGAGAAGAAGAATTTTGATAAGCTGCTAACATTCCCCAGAGCTTTTGTCCTTGAAAAATTGGGACAATTGCATAAGCTTTACATTGGTATTGCTCTAATACTTCAATATAGCAATCGCTAAATTCTGCTTTGTAAATGTCATTTCTGACATAAGTTTTTTTATTTCTAAGCTCTCCACCTAATGTACTTTGTAGGTAAGTATCTATAATTTCCGTTTTTCCTTGTGTTACTTGACTACTCTGAATCAAGTTTCGCATTGAGTAGCAAACGCTAACACTTTCTTGCAAGCGGGGAACTTGATATTGTCTATCGATTAAAGTCAACCAACCAGGTGCTACAGATTCGGAAACAAAAGCACCACCCCAATCTTGATTAAAACGATATACAGCAACACGGTCAGCGACTAACAAAGAACGTACTTCTCTTGTAGTGGTGTTGAAGATATTGTCAATATCTAAGGATTGTCTAATTTTTTCAATTACTTTAGCAAGCGCACGGTCGCGTTCTGCTGATTTTGCGACTTGTTGCGATTGCTGCTGTAATTTTTCTAATGAATCAGTTTGTTGTATTGCAACACCTAACAACACAGCAATTTGAATCATAGCGCTAATTTCTACCTCTTCCCACTGTCTTGTGCCTGAATGTTGGTAGCTAGCAAGTAATCCCCAAAGTTGGTTTTCTTTATAAATGGGGACTGTTAAATAAGCTTTTGCTTCAAACTGTTCTAAAAGCTCAGTATAACAAGGAGGAAATCCAGCTTTTTCGACATCATTAACCACAAAAGCACTTTTGTTTTGATAGCGACCACCCTTAGAATCTTGTAGGTAACTATCTTTTTCTTTGTAAATTGATGTAAGGCTACGAATGTTATCGCAATGACCATTTTCTTTTAATAATTCCTGGTCAATTTGTTTCTCTTTAAAAGGAATACAACCTTTAGCCATCGATTCAGCGATAAAATCACCACTCCAATCGGGATTAAAACGATAAACAACCGTACGGTCTGCTTGCAATAATCGTCTAACTTCTGCGACTGTGGTTTGTAGAATTATTTCAAATTGAGAAGAATCTGGAGCTTTATCTATTAATGCTTCACCAATTTTACGAGTAAGTGCAATTAAGTTTTGCTGACGCT
Organism: Scytonematopsis contorta HA4267-MV1; assembly: GCA_019359035.1. Lineage (GTDB taxonomy): Bacteria > Cyanobacteriota > Cyanobacteriia > Cyanobacteriales > Nostocaceae > Scytonematopsis > Scytonematopsis contorta. The sequence goes on from JAHHIC010000074.1 coordinate 178,345, forward strand.
CTGCTGTACGAGCAAGTTTTTGGGATTGTTGTTCGCTTTGTTGTATTGATTCTACTTGAGCCACTGCAACACCAAAACTAGTCGCAAATTGCTTTAATAACTTAACTTCCCATTCTTGCCAATTGCGAGTCGCTGAATTTTGATAAGCTGCAAGTAATCCCCATAATTTTTGATTCGCATATACAGGGATAACTACATAAGCCTTAACTTGGAATTGTTCTAAAATTTCAATGTGACAAGGAGAATAATTCATCTCGTAAATGTCACGAACTACAGAGGTTTCATTATAACGATAACGTCCTCCTTGAGTTTCTTGTAGGTGAGTATCTTCCCAAACGGTTTGAATCCCTTGTCCAACAAGTTTTGTCCATTCGTTACTTACTGATTCTGCAACAAACTCACCGCTCCAATCGGAGTTAAAGCGATAAACAGCAATTCGGTCACATTGAATTAACTGTCTTACCTCTTGGGTAGTCGTTTGGAAAATTTTATCTAGGCTTGATGCTCGTTGAATTTTGTCGATAACTTTAGTTACCGATTGATACTCTTGCGTTTGTTTTTTAAGTTTTACTTCAAATTCAAAAGCTTGTAGCTTATGAGCAATTTCACAAGTAATTTGAGAAAGCAAGTTAATTTCTATTTCTTGCCATTGACGAGTGTGATAACAATTATGAGCTACTAATAATCCCCAAACTTCATCACCCAATAAAATTGGTATAGTTAAACTAGCTTTGATTTGAAATTTTTCTAGTAATTGCCGTTGATAAGGAGTTATTTCTGCTTTATTGATGTCATGAAAAGAGACAGGTTCGGAATAATATTTGTTAATGGGCTGACCATACAAAATTGCAGGTAAGTTTTCACCTAGGGCAGGAGTCCAATCTGGCGTTCTAGATTCCGCGATAACAACACCATAATCAGGAGAATTAAATCTATAAATTAAAACTCGGTCACAATTAATTTTCTCTCTAATTTTCCTAGTTGTTACTTGCAATAAAGTATCAAAATCAACGGTTTGACGCATTTGACCTGCGATATCCTGAAAAGTTTCTCGCCAAGCCTTGAATTGTTTTTCAATAATATTTAAATCGGGAATATTATCGCTAGTGTCAATAGGTATATTAACAGGGCTATATGAACTCACTGATGAACTACTATTACTATTGTCAGGTTGTTTAATTTCAGTCTTTGCAGTTTCTGAAATATGAATGCCATTCTCTTTATTCTCTTGGTATAAACCACTCATAAAACGCACCTCTGGGAAGTCTTGACTCCAAATCATTGTTAATTAAGGAAGATAGTTAAACAATTCGCAATATGCCGAAGCGGCACGCTGCGCGAACGCAATTCGCAATTCGCAATTATTAATTACATTTTGTAATGGGCTTTAAATCCTTTTTTTGCTAGAAGATTAAAAATGAAATAGGAAAGATGTAAGAAATTTTAATTATGAATTCCCCACATAGGAGCATGAACAATTGCTGTAGCATCTAAGCCTATAATCATTTGTTCAAAATCGTCAATAAAGTACCCTTTGATAAAAGGTAAAACTTCTGAAGAAAATAGTTGACTTTCTGGCGTTTTTAACTGCTGATAATTCAACCATTCAATATCCATAAGTTGCCTGACTAATAGCCCTAAATATTTACCTTCACTTTGCACTACAACAGCCATCATTTTAGGGCTTAAATTACTTGCTTGCGACAGTGGTGCATAACCTAACATTTCTTCTAAATCAACTAGCCATAGCATTTCACCACGCCAATTATAAATACCTAAAGCACTACTGGGCATTTGAGGAACACTGCATATTTCTGCTAATGATATATGTAGAACTTCTGCAACTTGCTGTAATTCAATTACAGCTTTATCATTTGCTCCTAAATTAAAACTTAAAAATTTTTGCTCCCGCTCCAAAGTAAATTACCCTTTATTATTAGTAACTATTTAATTACTTAATTATTTGCTTTAATGCTGTTTTTAGTTTTTTTTCGTCTACAGGCTTAGAAATATAAGCATCTGCACCCAGCATCGCACCCCACATTTTATCTACATCAGTATCTTTTGTAGAACAAAACACTACGGGTATTGCACTAGTAATCGGGTTTTCTTTCAATTCACGACACATTTCAAAACCACTTTTGTCTGGCAAAATGACATCCAAAAATATTACATCTGGTTTACTTTTGCTAATTTTTTCTTGCGCTTCTTTACAACTTTCGGCACTAATTACAGAATATCCAGCTTGTTGTAAATAACGGCTAATAATTTCCCTATCTGTTGTGCCATCTTCCACAACCAAAACAATATTCATGGCAATTACCTTTTAAATTTAATTGATTCAAAAAGTTTATCTTCATTGAATGTTCATTAATTAGACCAAAGGCGATACATTTCGGTTAAGCCTAAAAAGTAAAGGATACAAATATACTTAACCGAGCAATATCGCAGCCGAAGAAAGCTTTTGCCCTGCTCTAATTTTTATGCATTATCTATAGAATCGGTTCAGTAAAACTACTCATACTTTCAAGCGGTTAGTCAAAAATACTGAGTGTCAAATACTGAGTGTAAAATGATGTGTCCCAAATTTTATCAACAAAACTGGTCGCACCAATTTCTATGCATTAAGAAAATTTTGTGATTGCTTAGATTATGGTTATTTAATTGATGAATGTACTGAATTTATGAAGATTCATTACAAGCTTGTAAATTTGAAGCAGCCTTGTTAGGGGGAGAAGCTTGTAAATACTTACGTACTACCATCATCACCTTTTCAGCTGTTACAGGTTTGGTTACATAATCGTTAGAACCTACGACTTTTGCCCGAACTCTATCAAAAAGACCATCGCTACCAGTTAGGATAATCACTGGGGTATTAGCAAATACCGAAATTCTTCGTAGTTGGGCACAGATTTCATAACCACTAGCAACAGGCATTACTAAATCTAAGAAAATGAGGTCTGGTTTATGCTCTAAAAGAACTGGTAAAGCTTGGACAGCATCTTGGATTTTGATAAATCTAATGCCATGAGCAGCAAAAATTTGCTCCAGCATCTGGCCAACCTGAGGGCTATCATCCACACAAGCTATTAGGGGACTGTTTGACCCTTTCGCTTCTGGTGGATTTTGTTTCTTTTGAATGTCAATAATTCTTAAAGGTAAGTCTGGTACTTCTACCAATTCGATAATGCCTTTAAGAATATAAGGAAGCAATGAGCGAGCCACTGGTAGTACATTCTGTTTCATTTTGACGGCTAAATCTCTAAGCGTGTATTTGCCGTTGATTAAAGTTACAAAATTTTTGTAAACAGCAGGGCTTACCATTTGTTGAAGTTGCTCAGGCTTTCTCAAAACAGGTGCAAAATCAGGAGAATAATTAGTTAGACCCGTACTTACCCAATTTTTCCAACCTTCTTGCATTAGCTTTAAAGAAATGTCAGCCCTGGTGAAGCTCATTGGTGCATCTAAAGCATTATCTTGAATGCGTTCAAACGTAACAGAATTTACACTTATGTGCTGAGCTAAATCAAACAACAACTCCGCTATTGTGTTCTCCACAATAGTATGTACTTGTTCGCGTTTAATTTTCTGCCTTTCATGTAAAATTTCTAGCAGTCGATAATCCCAATAATCTATTTTTATGTCTTGATGACGCAGCTGAATTCTATCAACCTCTATTTCTGGACAATGAAGAGCCATCAGTCTGCGCCAACGGCGGAATGGATGGTTCCCACCAGTTGCCCAAACAATTCTTCCTAGTCGGTAGTAAAAACTCCATTTATTTCCTTTCAAAGTTTTGACATCTAACTTTCCACTGTACTGGAGTTTTATACAAGCTTGAAACTCCTCTAGTAGTTGGTTAGACACCATCAATTCGGGATGGATCATTGTCGGTTCCTTCCATCAAATATCGCTCTTTACGCACGCCAAACTAATTAGATAGCTATTTAGAGTACACCTTGATTTGGTAAATTTTAACTCCTTCAATTTAAGGATTTATATGAAATCCCAAGTCAAAAGTTTTTTATTTTAATCCGGATAAATGTCATTCAATTTGTATATTCTTTTATCTAAACCTCCTACAAGATGACAAAAATTTTAACGCACCCCCTATTCACATACAATGTTAGACACCAGGTTTGGGAAATCAAATCCGTGTAAATTCTGATTTTCCTTCCGTCGTGGATTTGTGATTCCCTGATTTTTCGTTACTTTTTGTAAATTGCTTTAAATAATTTTATACATTCGCACTCACAGAGCGTGAAGTTTTAGCTCCTCATTAAGTAAACTATGCATAAAGTAATAATTTTAGCAATTAATATATTTTAATTGTAGAATATTTTTTTGTCACCCTATTAATTGATGTTTATACAAATATTATATAAAGAATCTGTTGGTTATTTTTGTATACATTGGTAAGGGGGCAAGATTTTATGCAGGAGGCGGGCAAGATTTTATGCAAGGGGCGCAAGGGGCGGGCAAGATGCCCGCACCACAATGTATGTTTATTTATTTAATGCTTAAGGAGAAGGGGTTGTTAACTTTTATTTGCGGCTTCGATTGCTTCTCTAAGTTGACTTTGGTGTTGCAACAGTAGTTGTTCCCCTTGCTCTTTTTCAACACCAGTCAGGTGCATCAATATGGCTAATTTTACCCACTTACCGCTTTTTTCTAGCAAAGTGCTAGCAGCGTCACGACTTAAACCAGTAAGGTCTTGTAAAATTCGCAAAGCACGGTCTAGTAATTTACTATTGGTTACTGCTACATCTACCATTCGGTTGCCGTAAACTTTGCCTAAACGAACCATAACGCCAGTAGATAAAATATTTAAGGCTAATTTTGTTACAGTACCTGCTTTAAGACGAGTTGAACCTGCTAATATTTCTGGCCCGGTTAACAAGCGGATATCAACATCAACCTCAGCGCTTACTTGTTCTGCTGGTACACAAGCAATAAAAATAGTGGTTGCTCCTCGTGAGTTAGCAGCTTCTAAGGCTCCGTGAACATAAGGAGTTGTTCCACCTGCGGTAATACCAACTACCACATCTAATGCTGTTATTTCGCGTTGATGTATTTCCTCTACACCATCCTCCCTGCGGTCTTCTTTGTCTTCGGAACTTCGTAACAAAGCGCTCGCACCACCAGCAATAATCCCCTGTACCATTTCTGGTGGGGTACAAAAAGTCGGTGGACATTCCGCTGCGTCTAATACACCTAACCTACCAGAAGTCCCGGCTCCTACGTAAAATAGCCGTCCACCTTGGCGTAAAGACTTACTAGTACGCTCAATTGCTTCTGCTAGTTTATGCTTAGCTCCAGCCACTGCGGCAACAGCTTTTTGGTCTTCTGCATTAAATAACTCGACTAATTCCAAAGAATTTAGTTGGTCTAAATTAAGACTATTAGGGTTGACCTGCTCGGTCAAAAGATGTCCCCTTTCTTGTAATCGTGTCATTTGTTACCAATAATTTATCAGTTGTCAATATTAAACCCACGTTCGCATAGCGTGCCTATAAAGCGTAAGTGGGTTTAATAAAGTATTAATTAGTTTTTTTGGGAGTCGGAGTGTTTTGCCAGCGCACAATATTTTCAGATTTAACTGGCTTTAATCTTCCTAGACGTACCATACTTTGGTGAATCATTGCTGCGACTTCAGCACGAGTGGCTTCTTTGTTAGGTTCAAAAGTTTTGACATCTGGATAATTAACTACCATTCCATTAACGGTGGCGGTAGCGACTTTTTCTTTGGCATAATTAGGAATATCTTGGGCGTCTTTATAGACACTGAGAACTTTATCCACGTTCGCGGGTGGTTTCAAGTTCAATCCACTTATGAGCGAGACTAAAACTTGTACGCGAGGAATTTTTTGGTCTGGTTGAAAGGTTTTATCTGGATAACCCTTCAAAAATCCGCTACTGATAGATTTGTTAATTGCTGCATTTGCCCAAAAATTGGCTGGTATATCAGTAAATGCGAATTTGTTTTGACGAATTTGTTTGTCAAAAGCTGATTGCAATATAGCTGCAAATTGCGCTCTTGTTACAGGCTCGTTTGGTCGGTAAGTATAATCCTCAAAGCCTTTGATAATATTACGGGAAGAAAGAACATTTATAAAACTACGACCCCAAAAATCATCCCGTACATCCCTAAAAGCTATTGGTGGGGGTATTGTTGGTAACTTCTCTGCTGGTTGCACAACAGGAAATTCTTCTTTAACAGGATTTGTGCTAATTTTTGGAGGTACTACTACTGGTTGCTGGGGTGTTAAGCCAACAAATTGTGACAAATCTAAATCCGGAACTACATTACCACCAATAGCTGGTGGAGCGGGAATTTGTTCAACTGACGGAGCCGGGGAAGTTTGAACCTTTGTATCCGGGGTTACTGGTACAACTGGAGAAATTGATATTGGATTTGGGCTAACAGAAACTCCCGGAGTAGTAGATATAGTTGGTGCAACAGGCGTCAAGCCAGTAAAATTAAATCCCGATTCCCGACGCGAGAATGACCAAAACAGAATCGCCCCGATTGTAGTAAAGGCAACAAAAATCCCAATATAATCATCAAAATCTAGAGGTTTGCCGCGAGATGACTGGGAGTCAAAAGGAGGTCTATTTGTCATCTTAGTTACCTTGCAAGCAGTAAAATTTGTGTCTTATCCAAATTAAGCCACAAATTTGCAGTTATTTATCATTTGTTACTCACGAATTGATGAAATTACAAAACTCGCAACAAGCTAGGAATGCTGTCAATTGCATCGAATGTACGAATTTCGGCTAAAGCTTTTCTAACGTTACCTTCTGTAACATCGTGGGTGACTACGACTATTTCCGCAAGTTCTCCTTGGAAACCTTTTTGTACTATTGACTCTAAACTAACGCCGTATTTACCAAAGCAAGTCCCCAATTTACCTATTACCCCTGGTTGGTCTTTGGTAAGAAAACGTGCATAAAATCGGGTTATTTGTTCTTCTATTGGGGATATTTGGCAGTAATCTTGATGAGCGCATGTCAATAGGGGATTTAGAGAAGTGGTAGATGCCTTTAATAGGGCAACTAAATTTAAAATATCCGATGATACAGCACTAGCTGTGGCACCTGCTCCCGCTCCTGGCCCGAAAAACATTACCTGTCCTAAAGGCTCTCCTTCTACAAGAATTGCATTGAAAACACCGTTTATGCTTGCTAAGGGATGATTTACCGGGACTAAAGTTGGATGGACTCTGACTGATAGAGAAGGGGAGTAGGGAGTGGGGAGTGGAGAGTGGGAAAGAGGGGAAGATGAGGGGGTATTTCTTTTGGCTATTGCTAGTAATTTAATGACGAAGCCTAATTTTTCGGCATATGCAATATCTGTTTGACTGACTTGGCGAATACCTTCGCAGTATACTTCTTTAAGATTTATTCTTCCACCAAAGCTGATGGAGGCTAATATCGATATTTTATCGGCTGCGTCTAAACCTTCTACATCTGCTGTTGGGTCGGCTTCTGCATAACCCAATTGTTGAGCGTCTGCTAAAACATCCTCAAAACTGCTACCCTCGGTTTGCATACGTGTCAGGATATAGTTTGTTGTGCCATTGACTATTCCTGTTATGGTGTTGATACGGTTAACGCTTAATGACTGCTTTAAAGGTTGAACGACGGGAATACCCCCCCCTACCGCAGCTTCTAACATTACGTACACACCAGCTTTGTTGGCTGCACTGAAAATCTCATCTCCGTAGCGGGATATTAAGGCTTTGTTCGCTGTGACTATATGTTTACCGTTTTCTATCGCTTTTAATATTAACTCCCGTGCTGGTTCTATACCCCCCATTACTTCTACTATAATATCTATCTCTGGATGGGTGACAATACTTTCTATATCTGATGTTACTATTCCAAATGGTAACTCAACCTCACGAGATTTTTCTGGCGATCGCACTCCGACTTTGAGGATTTCGATTTCTTTGAGCATTGGGTGACGACCAGCGCTACTAAGTAATAACTGAACTGTACCAGTGCCAACTGTACCTAATCCTAAAATTCCAATTTTTACACCCATAGTAAATCTATATTTTTGACGAGGATTTTTTCATAGTATTTTTAGGTCATTAAAGCACAAAAAAGAGACCTAACCCCTAACCCCAACACAAGAAACCCCACCCCCAACCCCCTCCCCCCTGGGGGGGAGGGACTACGAAAAATAGGCAGAGTAATGTCGATTTTGTATTTATGAAATACTTCTCATAAATAGTAGCCCCCTCCCCGTTTACGGGGAGGGGGTTGGGGGTGGGGTTTATTAAATGGGTTGTCAGAAGTTAATTAAATGACCAATTGACCAGTGACCAATGACCAAATTAATATGTTTCAACGTGCCAACGACCAGCTTTCTTAAGGTCTTTTTGGTAGGCACTCCAGACGACTCCTTCTTTAGCAGCCGCAGCAGTTAAAGCAGCATCGATACCGTCTTCCATACCGCGCAAACCGCAAATGTAGGTATGAGTTTTTTCGTTTTTAATCAAGCTCCATAACTCATCAGCATGTTCGGCAACGCGGTCTTGGATGTACATTCTGCCACCCTGAGCGTTTTTCTGTTCGCGGCTGATAGCGTAAGTGAGGCGGAAATTATCAGGATATTTCGCCTGTAGTTCTTCCAATTCTTCTTTATAAAGGATATTTGGGCTGGTGGGGATACCAAATATCAGCCAAGCCATACCTTTAAACTGATACTCTGGATTAACTGCCCGTTCGTTATCCTTAAACATACGCCACAAGTAAGCACGCATAGGCGCAATACCAGTACCAGTACCCATCATGATGACATTAGCATCTTCGTAGTCAGGTAGGAGCATTTCCTTACCTACTGGACCAGTGATTTTAACTTCATCACCAGGTTTGAGAGCGGTCAAGTAAGTAGAACAAACACCAAAAACGGTTTCATTTGTTTGTGGGTGTTGGTACTCCAAACGACGAACACACAACGATACTGATGTATCATTCACATCATCACCGTGGCGAGTAGAAGCAATAGAATACAGTCTGAGTTTTTCGGGCTTACCGTTTTTATCTACTCCAGGGGGAATAATACCAATACTTTGACCTTCGATGTAACGCAGGTTGCCACCAGTAAGGTCGAACTTGATGTGTTGAACAATACCAATCCCACCATCACCAACTAGGGCATCATTGGAAATTACTTTACCAATAAATGGGGCGTTGGGACGGTAAGTATTTACAGGAACATCAGCGTGTTTGGCTTTCGCTTGAGTCATGGTCTTGCCTTTGGAGTCCTCACTCTTTTGGGTTGTGGGTGTGGCTTTACCATTTCCTTCTGTGACGCTTGCTGCAAAAGCGCTGCCATTTGTTTCTGCGACGCTGCCGTTTGTTGGCATCACTCCGCTATAAGGCAAAATGTTAAGAATTTTCCCGCCTAAACGAGTGATTCGTCGCATTTCTTGGTTCATGCGATTGTAAGGCACTCTGATGAATACGCTGCCACTTTTACGAATTGGGTAACTGTTATTTTCCGTTTCTTCACTTTGACGCAGACCCAATACTTCGTAGAGGAAAACACGACTACCAGCACCAGCACCAGTAGTACCCTCAACGGCACCTTGATTGTACATTCGTTCTACCACTCCGATATTGACTTAACCTTTTTGGAAAAATAACCTCTTCCAGCTTACGCAAGCTATAGTTTACCGAATTTTCGGAGACCTTAACTTGAGAGCCAGTAGAAGCATTAACTTTAATCAGTGCCAAAGCAGCGTACATTCACCAAAGACATACAGGTATGGTAAAAGTCACACCCGTTCACCTACTAAGGTAAAGGATCAGTCTTCTGGAGAATGTTAATAATGAGTCAATTTAATGTTTTTTTAGTTTGTGACCACTTCTATAAGGTATATAAATCTTTCTCAAAGAGCGCATCCTTTCGAGACTTGTATAACCTAACTTCACCTTTAAAAACCTGAAGACGGCTTAAAAACAGCAAAGCATTAAAGCTCATCATTGGATAAGTAAAGACTACAAATAGCTTGTATCTTTTGGTTTATCTAATCGCCACAAATACGTAACGTTAATAGTCCGCATGAGCGTACCTCCCGCTTGAGAGGAAAGCTTTAGATTTTCTTAACTTTAATATTAAGTTTCACTTGATGTGCAAAATCTGTCAACCGTTATCTGGAGAATTGGGGAGCGGGGGGAAACGATTCGCAATTGCCCACTCCCCACTCCCCACTCCCAATTCATTGCGAATTGATTCTCTAAATTGTGTACGAAATAACTTAAGTAAAGTATACTAGGTACAAATAATGATTTTACAATCAAACAGTTAATTGTCTCTGGTGCATAAAAATTGAAGTTAGAGTTGTGCGGCTCTAATCCTTGTGACCAAGTGTGTTGCCAAGTATTAAGTGGGTTCTGATGAGGTAAATCTGTAACTTTTGGCTAGTTATCAATAATTGCATTCTGGGGTATATTCCATTAGCAATGAAATTTTAATTAACTAAAAACATCTTGACAGTACGCCTTGTATAGAATACCCCCTTCTGTTAGAATCGAAAATATCACTAGGATTAAATACTTACCAGCAAGAAATCACACGCGGACGGCGGGTAATGATTACAGCATTTGCTTTGTATCATACCCGTTGCAAGTGCATATGGCATTCTGAGGGTAGCCTAAACGCAGGATAAACCATCATAGTGAACTTTTAGCTGGGAAGATACTTGTGTGAAAAGTGTAAAAAATTATTGATTTGACTCATCTTCGTAGTATAGAGGGTATCTATGACAAGTAAGCCGGATCGCGTGGTACTAATTGGTGTCGCTGGAGACTCAGGTTGCGGTAAATCAACCTTTTTGCGTCGCTTGATGGATTTGTTCGGTGAAGAGTTTATGACAGTCATATGTTTAGATGACTATCATTGCTTAGACCGTAAACAACGTAAAGAAACAGGTATTACAGCGCTAGACCCAAGGGCAAATAATTTTGACCTGATGTATGAGCAAATTAAAGCTCTCAAAGATGGTCAATCGATTATGAAGCCGATTTATAACCACGAAACCGGCGCTATTGACCCACCGGAACTGGTTGAGCCAAATCATATTGTGGTTATAGAAGGTTTACATCCATTATATGATGAGCGAGTGCGTGCGCTGATTGATTTTAGCGTTTATTTTGACATCAGTGATGAAGTTAAAATAGCTTGGAAAATTCAGCGTGATATGGCAGAACGCGGTCATCGTTATGAAGACGTGCTTGCAGCCATTAATTCTCGTAAACCCGATTTTGAAAATTACATTCAACCCCAAAGAGAATTTGCTGACATAGTTCTCCAGGTGTTGCCGACTAATTTAATAAAAGATGATAAAGACCGTAAGGTTCTTAGAGTACGGATGCTACAGAGAGAAGGTAAGGAAGGCTTTACCCCAGCTTATCTGTTTGATGAAGGTTCGACTATTAACTGGACTCCATGTGGACGTAAGCTCACTTGCTCGTACCCAGGTATGCAGTTGTACTACGGTTCGGACGTATACTACGGTCGTTATGTCTCCGTGCTGGAAGTTGATGGTCAATTTGATAACTTAGAAGAAGTTATTTACGTAGAAACTCATCTGAGCAAAACATCCACCAAGTACCAAGGTGAAATGACTCATTTATTGCTTCAACACCGCGAGTATCCTGGTTCCAACAACGGAACTGGATTGTTCCAAGTATTGACAGGCTTGAAAATGCGTGAAGCTTATGAAATTTTAACAGCTACTAAAGCACAGGTAGCAGTTAAAGTTTAGGGGTCAAATAGTCTATTTAGAAAATATAAAAGGACACCTAAAAGTGTCCTTTTTTTCTCTCAGAAAATATTGGCATTGGTTGTGAAGATTAGATTAATAAAGTTGCTATGTAATAGTGTTTTTACCTAATAGTTTTTTGAGGTGATAGTATTTTTACCTAATAGACTCTCTACGTAATGGGGTTTTTACGTAGTAGGACACTTAAAATAAAAATTATATTAAATTTTATTTTAAAAAATATTTGAACAAAGTACGTGATTTTCATGAAGACAACCAAAGAATAATTACGCAATATAAAATTATTGTTATGATTTCAGAAATCAGTAATTGAACTGGAATCCCAGCAAGCTTACTGAACAAGTTAAATATTAAGAGGAAAATGATTTGACACGTCGTTACCTATTTACCTCCGAGTCTGTGACCGAAGGACATCCAGACAAAATCTGCGACCAGATTTCTGATACTATTTTGGATGCTCTGCTAACTAGCGACCCTAGCAGCCGTGTTGCAGCGGAAGTGGTTGTGAACACTGGTTTGGTGCTAGTTACTGGTGAAATCACCTCCAAAGCGAATGTAAATTACGTTAATCTTGTTCGCAAGAAAATAACGGAAATTGGCTACACCGATGCTGTGAATGGTTTCTCAGCCAACAGTTGTTCGGTAATAATCGCTTTAGACGAGCAATCACCCGATATTGCTCAAGGTGTAAACACAGCTCACGAAGCTCGTACCGATAGCGAAGAACAATTCGATAAAATCGGTGCAGGCGACCAAGGTATTATGTTCGGTTTTGCTTGCAACGAAACTCCGGAATTGATGCCTTTGCCTATAAGCCTTTCTCACCGAATTGCTCGACGTTTGGCTGCGGTTCGTCAAAAAGGACAATTGCCCTACTTACGTCCCGATGGTAAAACCCAAGTGACTGTTGCCTACGAAGATGGCCGTCCTGTAGGTATTGACACCATCCTTATTTCTACTCAACACGCAGCAAGCATCGGCGATATTACTGATGATGCAGCGATACTGGCCAAGATTAAGGAAGATTTGTGGACTGCGGTTGTCGAGCCTGTATTTGGAGACGTGAAAATTAAGCCAGACTCCGCAACACGCTTTTTAGTCAACCCAACAGGTAAGTTTGTTGTTGGTGGTCCTCAAGGTGACTCAGGTTTAACCGGACGTAAAATTATCGTTGACACTTATGGCGGTTATTCCCGTCACGGTGGCGGTGCATTTTCCGGTAAAGACCCCACAAAGGTAGACCGCTCTGCAGCTTATGCTTGTCGTTACGCGGCGAAAAATATTGTTGCTGCGGGTTTGGCAGAAAAATGTGAAGTTCAGCTTAGCTATGCAATAGGTGTAGCAAGACCTGTAAGCATTTTCGTTGATACCTTTGGTACTGGTAAAGTCGATGACGACATTTTACTAGAATTAATCAAAGAAAATTTTGAACTACGACCAGCGGGTATTATTCACGCTTTCGGCTTACGTAAATTGCCAAGTGAAAGAGGCGGACGTTTCTATCAGGACGTCGCGGCTTACGGTCACTTTGGACGCGACGATTTAGATTTACCTTGGGAACGCACCGATAAGGCTGAGTTCTTGAAACAAGCCGCGACTGACCGCTCGGCCGCGCTAGCTTAAGAAGTAGGGAGTGGGGAGTTGGGAATGGGGAGTGGGGAATGGGGAATAGGGAATGGGGAATAGGGAATGGGGAATAGGGAATGGGGAATAGGGAATGGGGAGTAGCAATTTCTCCTTATCCCCCTTACTTCCCCAGAACCGGACTCATCTCCCACTCTCTGATTCCCCCCACTCCTCACTCTCTGATTCCCCCACTCCCCACTCCCCACTCCCCACTCCCCAATTCAAAGACAAGCTCGTGGAAAAAAGTGAAGAGCCTTCTACTGATGAACTTCCGACTATTGAGTTTCCGGAACGTGGGAAGCTTAAGGCTAGTTCATGGCGGATTCATCAAAAAATTGGCTATGGTTATTTTTTAGCTATTGGGATTGGTTTTTTTGGCTCGATTACTGGTTTAGTTTCTGCTAATTACTACCGAGGACACCGAATCAGGCAATTAAGCAGCGCTCGTGAACAAGTGAGGCTACTGACTAGCTATAAAGATGCTGTTTTTGAAGCGCAATTGTATAGTTCTAATTTTGCTGCTGTTGTCCCTGATTCGGAACAACTTGCTGCAAAGAAAGCTATCTTTTTGAAAAATGTTGATGCGACAAAGAGTTTGGAACAGAATATTGCTGCTTTTGTGAAAAACAGCCCGACGGTGTTAGCTGCTAGTCGTCCTACGTTTGAAAATTTATTACAAAACTACGCTATTTATTTAAGTTCTTATGTTCTAGAAATTGAGTCTATTTTAGAGCAACTGCGTAATTCTCCCACTTCACCGCAAATCATCTCTAAGGTTCAAAATCAGTTACTTTTAGCTCAGCGTGGCGAAAAAGCTATGCAGCTTGAGGAACTTTCTCAAAGATTGAGTAATATTTTGCAAATCGCTACAGAACAACAACAGGAACGAGAACAAGTTTTGGAGGCAGCTAAAAATACTGAGCGATTAATTATCATGGTTAGTATGCTCGTTTCTGTGGCTATAGCTGCTTTTGTAGCTTGGCGAACTTCACGAGCAATTGCGGAGCCTGTAATTACTGTTACTCAGGTAGCGGAACAGGTGGCACGCAAATCTAACTTCGATTTACGAGCACCTATAATCACTTCAGATGAAATTGGTTCTTTAGCAAAATCATTGAATTTACTAATTGAAAGAGTCTCTGTTTACACTAAGGAATTGCAATCGGCGAAAGAACAAGCGGAAGCAGCGAATAAAGCAAAAAGTTTATTTCTGGCAAATGTTAGCCACGAGTTACGTACACCTTTAAATGCGGTTATTGGTTTAAGTCAACTGTTGCAAGATGATGCGAACGATTTGGGGTTGTCTGAAGATTTTATTACGGAACTGGAAACGATTAATAGTGCAGCGAGACATTTATTTCAAGTCATAAACGACATTCTTGATTTGACAAAAGTTGAAGTCGATAAAATGACCTTGTACCCAGAAAGTTTTGAGGTTACTCGGTTGATAAGTAATGTTGTTCTCACAGTTAAGTTGGCGATGGAAAAAAATGGTAACCTGCTGGAAGTAAACTGTGATGGGCAATTGAGTACGATGTATGCAGATGAGACTAGGTTAAGGCAAGTACTCTTTAATTTACTTAGTAATGCTGCGAAGTTTACCAGTAATGGCAAGGTAAAGCTGACGGTTCATCAGGAAAAGGCTGTTTTAAAAGAAAAAGAAGGCGATATTATTGTTTTTACGGTTAGCGACACGGGTATTGGTATGTCTGTTACTCAGCAGGAGCAGTTATTTCAACCGTTTACTCAGGGAGATGCTTCGACGACTAAAAAATATGGGGGTACAGGGTTGGGTCTGGCGATTTGCAAGCGCATTTGCGATATGATGGGCGGTGATGTTTCCCTTAAAAGCGAGCAGGGTGTGGGGTCTACTTTTACTGTAAGGTTGCCTTTGATTGTTAAAGAATGAAGCAAGAGGTGTTTGTAAAGATAAAATTAGGTATATTTTATACCACAAGGCAGCCAGCCAGAGCCAGCCAGAGCCAGCCAGAGCCAGCCAGAGCCAGCCAGAGCCAGCCAGAGCCAGCCAGAGCCAGCCAGAGCCAGCCAGAGCCAGCCAAAGCCAGCCAAAGCCAGCCAGAGCCAGCCAGAGCCAGCCAGAGCCAGCCAGAGCCAGCCAGTGACTAAAGTCACTGTCTAAAAGCTGAAGTCCTCTAAAAGAGGACTGGGTAGTACATCAAAAACAAATATGTTACAAAATTTAAAATACTCCCAGAAATCTTATTTTTTACTAGTCCTCTTTAGAGGACTTTAGCTTTTAGACAGTGACTTTAGTCACTGGCTGGCTGGCTTAATGTTTTATTTATAAACACCCTCTTAGATTGATGGAATGATTTATTTGTTGGAAATCCTTTAATATAGTAGCCTACCAGTATAGTTACATTTTTATTGATGTGGCTTAGCGTTACGACACCCCACACCATGACAACTACTATTGATTTTCTCAGTCACCTCAACCCCAGTCAACGCCGTGCAGTCGAACACTATTGCGGTCCTTTACTCGTTGTTGCGGGTGCGGGTTCTGGTAAAACACGCGCATTAACGTTTCGTATTGCTAATTTGATTTTGCAACACGGTGTTGACCCAGAAAATATCCTAGCGGTTACCTTCACCAATAAAGCCGCAAAGGAAATGAAAGAACGGATTCAGAAATTGTTTTCCGAGCAAGCGGCTATGAGCGAGTTCGGTCAACGATTTGATTTATTGCCGGAACGCGACCAAACTCGAATAAAGTCAAAAGTTTGGCGTAGTTATATTAAAGAAATGTGGGTTGGGACTTTTCATAGTTTACTTTCCCGTATTCTTAGGTTTGATATTGACAAATATGAGGATGAAAAAGGACGACGTTGGGGTAAGAATTTTTCGATTTTTGATGACTCTGACTCGCAAGGTTTAGTTAAAGAGATTGTCACTAAGCAGTTAAATTTAGATGATAAGAAATTTGAGCCGCGTTCTATTCGTTATGCTATCAGCAATGCAAAGAATCAAGGACTTTCTCCTAAAGAGTTTGAGCGGGAACAGCCAAATTATCGCGGTAGAGTAATTTCGGAGGTTTATAGTGCTTATCAAGATAGATTAGCAGAAAATAATGCGCTTGATTTTGATGATTTAATTTTGATTCCTGTTAAACTTTTTCAGCAAAATCAACAGGTTTTAGATTATTGGCATAGAAAGTTTAAACATATTTTAGTAGACGAATATCAAGATACGAATCGCACACAATATGAGTTAATTCGTTTGTTAGCTACAAATGGCAAAACGAAGAAAAATGAGTGGAATTGGGATGACCGCTCTGTTCTGGTTGTGGGTGATGCTGACCAGTCTATTTATTCGTTTAGGATGGCTGATTTCACAATTTTACTAGAATTTCAGCAAGATTTTGGTGATGATTTGCCTGATGATGCTACCCGCACGATGGTTAAGCTAGAAGAAAATTATCGCTCGTGCGAAAATATTTTGGAAGTTGCGAATCAGTTAATTGAAAATAATACTCAGCGTATTGATAAAATTTTGAAGCCAACTCGCAGTAGTGGTGAGCAAATTTATCTTTTTAAGGCTGATGATGAAGTTGCTGAAGCTGAGTTTGTTGTTAATCAAATTAGAACTTTAGAAGACGAAAATCCTGATATCGATTGGGGAAGTTTCGCGATTCTTTATCGTACTAATGCTCAGTCTCGTCCTTTTGAAGATATTTTAGTTAGGTTGAGTATTCCCTATACTGTTGTTGGGGGGTTGAAGTTTTATGACCGTAAAGAAATTAAGGATATTTTAGCTTATTTACGGGCTATTGCTAATCCTTCTGATACTGTTAGTTTACTGCGGGTAATTAATACACCCCGACGCGGTATTGGTAAAGCAACTGTAGATACTTTAGTTAAGGCTGCTGGGGAATTAGGTACTCCTCTTTGGGAAATATTGAGTGATGAGACATCTGTGAATACATTAGCGGGTAGAGCTTCAAAATCAATAAATAATTTTGCCAAGATAATTAGTAAGTGGCAAAATGCCTTGTCCGATACTCCTGCATCTGAAGTTTTAAAAGGGATAGTGGAAGATTCTGGTTATATTCAAGACCTACAAATGCAGTCGAATGATGAAGCTGAGGACAGAATCCAAAACGTTCAGGAATTATTTAATGCGGTACAACAGTTTGAAGAAGAAAGTGATAGTGCTTCCTTACAAGATTACCTGCAAAGTTCTGCTCTTAATTCCGATTTAGATAAGCTTAAAGAAGGACAAAAGGCGGTTTCCTTGATGACGTTACACTCTTCCAAAGGTTTGGAATTTCCGGTTGTATTTCTGGTTGGGTTAGAGCAGGGATTATTTCCTAATTACCGTTCTATGCAAGACCCTGCTTCTCTGGAAGAAGAAAGACGCTTGTGTTATGTGGGGATTACTCGCGCTCAAGAACGCCTGTTTTTAAGCCATGCACGGGAACGTCGTCTTTACGGTAGCCGCGAACCAGCTTTGCGATCGCAATTTTTGGAGGAGCTACCAGAAGAGCTAGTAGTTGGTTTTCATACCAATAATCACGGTTTTAGCCGAGCAGCGAATGGTAGCGTTCCACAACGAGGGACTCGTGCTGCTGCTGCTCGTGCTAGTAGTCGTACTCATAATAATAAAGAACAAAATTGGCAAGTGGGAGATAGAGTTGTTCATGGCTCTTTTGGTGCTGGGGAAATCACTCACATTTTTGGTGAGGGGAATAAAATTTCTTTAGCTATTAAATTTTCTAGTCTAGGACAGAAAATTATTGACCCCCGCATAGCACAACTACATAAAACATAATAAAAACCTCTACTCGGTAGGATGGGTTAGGCGCATTCGTAGCACTTTGGTGGAGATTCTTTAAATTTTATGAAGCGCCGTAACCCATCACTTTTTTCGACTTAATCTTCCACTTTATAAATTACCTTTCATACCAAATACGTTTGTATTGGAATTATTTCTTCCTTGGTCTACTCTGCGGAAAAAGCTCCGGCTTATGCGTGAGCTAATAATTTTGATACCTGTGCTTGCTGAGAGGTAATTTATAAAGTACACATTAAGTCCAAAGAATTGATGGGTTATGGTGCTTCATATAACTTAAAGAGCTTCCAACTAGATACTACAAACGCGCCTAACCCATCCTACGTGAATTTAACTTTTACTTTATAAATGACCTCTGAAGAGCTATTTCCTGATTTTAAATTCTTTGGTCATAATATATGATATCTTTTTAAGCTAAGGATGAGTTTGTTGTTGGCAATAACCAGGCTCATTACGTAACTTAGGTGTGTCTTTGTGTTTAATTTAGCTTGCTGACAGGGGTTATTTTAAAAATCAGAAAAATAACCCGCTAATAACTTAGATACCCAACAAATTATGATAAAATGCTCAGTTATTTTGCCTGTCTATAACGAAGAAAAATGTATTGAGAAAACCTTAAAAACAGTTTTATATTTTGCGAAATCTCACACTGATTATGAATTTATTTTTGTTAATGATGGTTCAACAGATGCAGTTAAGAAGATTATTGAGAAGCAATTAAAAATAGCGAAAGGTCATAATATAGATAATCTCAGACTTATTTCTTATGAAATGAATAGAGGTAAAGGTTTTGCAGTCAATACAGGAGTAAAATATGCATTGGGTGAGTATATATGTTATATCGACAGTGATTTAGCTTATTCCCTTGAGCATCTTTATATCGTTTTAGAAAAATTAGAACTCTACGATATTGTTATTGGTTGCCGAAGTCTTGCAAATAATAAAAGTTGCTTAAATAAATTTAGAAAAATAGCAGGCTTTATTTTTAATTTACTTTCTCGAAAAGTACTTCAACTACATTATAGAGACATGCAAGCTGGAATGAAAGGTTTTAAACAGCATGTCGCAAAAGACTTATTTCAGCATCAACAAATTTTTGGTTTTGCTTTTGATGTAGAGTTATTATATATTGCGCGTTATAAAAAATATACGATAGGAGAAATCCCTGCTGTAATTTCTAGTCATCATTTACAGAAAAAATCTCAAGTAAATATTTTAAACGATTCTTTTTTGATGCTATTTCAACTTTTGCAAATCAAGGTTTATGATACTATTGGCAAATATGAATAAAAATATTCTACTAAGCTTTGATGTTGAAGAGTTTGATATTCCTAAAGAATATGGTCAAAATATACCTGATTATGAGATGTTTAAGGTAAGTTTGGATGGTTTAAACAAAGTAGTCCTATTACTAAATAAGCTAAGTATCCGAGCGACTTTTTTTGTAACTGCAAATTTTTCGGAATCTCATCCAGATATTATATTAAAAATTTCTCAATATCATGAAATCGCTTCACACGGTTACTATCACTCTAGTTTTAATATAGAAGATTTAAAAAAATCTCGACTATTTTTAGAAAAACTAATTGGTCAACAAGTAAAAGGTTTCAGAATGCCAAGATTAGAAAATATTGATTGTTCGGAAATACTAAATGCTGGATATGAGTATAATTCTTCGATGAATCCTACATATATACCAGGGAGATATAATAATTTATTGCAGCCTCGAACAGCTTATTATGAAAATAATTTGCTAAATGTACCAATTTCTGTAACTCCTCTGATTAGATTTCCTCTATTTTGGCTGAGTTTCAAAAACTTTCCGCTATGGTTTACTAAATATACTACTCAAATCACAGTTAATCACGATAAATATTTGAATATATATTTTCACCCCTGGGAATTTGCTGATATAAAAAATTATTCTTTGCCTAGTTATATTAAAAATATTTCGGGTCAAGTAATGCTGGAAAAACTAGAACATTATTTGCTGTGGTTAAAAACTCAAGGTAAATTTATTAGTATCTCAGAATTTCAAGCTACACGATTATGCTCAACAAAATAAATCAAAATCCTTTAGTGTGGATGATTGGATTTAGTACTTTTATTTTATTTATATGTAGTAGTTTGCGACACCTACTATTCCAATCTTATGCTTATGACCTAGGGATTTTTGACCAAGCTGTTTATTTAATTAGCCAGGGTGAAACACCTTTTTCTACTATTCGAGACCTTCATATTTTGGGTGACCATGCTGCTTGGATTTTTTACCCGCTAGGTTTATTGTACAAAATATACCCTACCGTTTATTGGCTGTTTGCTGTACAAGCAATTTCCTTATCTATCGCTGCTTTACCTGTTTGGAATTTAACTGTGATAGCTGGTTTGTCAGCAAGTCAAGCAGTTACTATGTCGTTGGTATATTTGCTTTATCCGTTGATATTTAATGTGAATTTGTTTGACTTTCATCCCGAAGTTATGGCTGTACCTGCTTTATTTGCTGGGATATGGTGTGCAAAGAGGGGTAAATTTGGATGGTTTGTATTCAATATTATCTTGGTTTTAGGATGTAAAGCAGTACTGTCACTGAATGTAATTGCGATGGGTATCTGGTTATTGATATTTGAGAAAAAGCGTTCTTACGGTATTTTTGCTATTATTGCTGGAATTATCTGGTTTGTGATTGCTTCTCGAATTATTATTCCAGTTTTTAGTGGTGGAGAACCTGCTGGGGTTTCACTTTTTCGCTATCTTGGTGATTCTGTTCCGGAAATTATGGTAAATTTCTTTTTAAAGCCAGGTTTAGTTTTAGGAAAAGTTTTTTCGTTTTATACTCTAGAATATTTAATTCTATTATTGTCGCCTGTTATTTGGGGACTTTCACCACATAATTTAATGCCGCTAATAGGTGGGGTTCCAATTTTGATGTTGAATATTCTTTCGGAAGTTCATTTTCAACGTGATTTAATGCATCAATATTCTTTGCCTATAATACCTTTTATGATGCAAGCTGTGATTGATAATTTGGCTGCAGGTAAGGTTTTATTAAGGAAAAATTTGTATATAGTTTTATGGTCTTGTTTGGGCTTTTTGATATTAGCTAAATATGGTTATTTTGGTTCATTGTATCTCAAATCTATTGATACTTGGCAGGCTATGAACGAGGCTGTTAAGTTAGTTCAAACATCTGGAAGTGTTTATACTACTTCTGAAATTTCTTCGCATTTAACTCATAGGAAAATAATTGAATATACTAATGCTAGCGAGAACCAAGGTAATTTAGATAAGTTTGATTATATATTACTGAACACTAGACATCCTGGTATAGCAAGTAATCAGGAATTTGCAATGAAACTTGTTAATCAGGCAAAAAACAATAAGTCTTTTAAAGTAAAATATCAAAGAGATAATGTTTATTTATTTACTAAAGATGATTAATTTTTTTTATTAAAATACTGTTTTTATGAAATTATATGAAATTGCATCAGGTGTTTATACAGGTAATCACCAGCTTACTAACTTATCCGAGTATATCAGCATCTGACTTGACAAACGCCTGGTCTTATGAAGAAGTTTATAGCAATGAAATTGAGGCAGCTATTCAGAAACATCAAGAAGCGTAAATGGCACGTTTATATGCTGATGAACAGTTTCCAAGAGAAGCTGTTCTAGCTTTAAGAAATTTAGGTCACGATGTTTTAACGGTTCAGGAAGCTGGAAAGGCTAACCAAAAAATTCCTTCCTGATGATGAAGTTCTTGCCTTTGCGACGAGTGAGCAAAGTGCAGTTGTGACACTTAATCGATATGATTTTATTCGGCTACATTCTCAGCAACCAACCCATGCAGGTATTATTGTTTGTACGGAAAATTCAGACTTTGCGATGTTAGCAACACGAATTGATGAGGCTATTTTTTCTGTAGAAACATTAGTAGGAAAATTAATTAGAGTATATAAATCTCCTCCTGTGTCAACAGCCAGAGAATAAATTCTCTGTCTTAAAGCTAAAGTCCTCTAAAGAGGACTAAGTATATTAGAAGCGTAGCTGATTAATACCCAATCGTACGAATGTTGGTTGGGGTGTATTTAAAGAGAAGTAAAGTTAGATTTGTATATTTTCAAAATGTTCCACAGTTGGGAATGGTTCATAGAAATGGTGAAGTAGAGCTTTCCATTGTTGATACTCAGGGGAATTGCGAAACCCTACGGTATGGGACTCCAAATTTTTCCATCTAACCAGTAACAAGTATTTGCTTTTGATTTCTAAGCATCGGTTCAGTTCGTGAGATAAATATCCATCCATTGAGGAAATAATTTTAGAGGCTTTTTTGAAACTGGATTCAAATTCGCACTCTAAACCTGGTTTGATATAAAGCATTACCGCTTCCAAAATCATATAAATGCAGCTTTTGATGCTGAGTGTTGACCCTGTTTTTACTAATTATACTTGATTGATATATGAGATTTTATCTGATTAATTATGCTCAAAACCCTTTCTGAAAGATGTGTACGAGATATAAAATTTTACTAAATATTAATTTTTATAAATTTTTAATAGATTTTGCTCCTAAAAAATATTAGATTGAAATAAAAGTTTTATTTAGTTATAGAAAAAGCTGGTTTCATGAACACGTTACCTAGAAAAGTTATTAACAGGGTTCTACGAAGTGTATCTGATATGCCCTACATTTATAACACATCCCAGCTTGGTTATCAAACAGCACTAGACAAACATAAGTACCATCTACCTGCTGTTTCAAAAAGTGAACTAAATTTGATTGAAAAAATCAAAAATGAAGGAGTTGTAGTAACCACATTAGAAGCACTTTCCATCCCTTCTACTCAGGAAATGCTTAGAACTGCAAGGTATCTAATTCCCAAAATTCCCAAGCTTGATACAAAAAAAAAGAATGAGTATGTTGTTCATGCTAGTCCTCAGCAACTTATGAAGCATTCTGCAATTTTTTTTTGGGGTTTACAGGAACGATTGCTAAATATAGTAGAAAATTATCTGGGTTTACCTGTTGCTTATCACGGTTCATATTTTCGTCGAGATATAGCTAATCAGGTTCAGCGAAAAACAAGGTTATGGCATAAAGATGTTGAAGACCCTAATTTTCTGAAAATAATTATTTATTTGCATGATGTTGATGAGAATGGTGGAGCGTTCCAATATATACCAAGAGAGTTGAGTGTAGATGCTTGTAGAACTCTGAAATACAAGTATGGCCACATTTCAGACAATGTAATGCATAACGCTGCCGATTCATCAATATGGAAAACATGTACTGGTTCTGCGGGTACGGTAATTATTGCTAATACTGGTGATATCTTGCATCGAGGGAAAATACCTACAACTTCGGATAGATACACAATCTTTTTTGACTATACTTCTAGACAGCCAAAGCTTCCTTTTTACTGTCAATCATGTCTGCCTAAAGAAAATTTGCTCACCCTAGCGAAGAATTTGCCTGAGCGTCAGAGGAAATGTGTATTTTGGCAAGATTGATTAGATATAATTAATATTAAGTTATATTTAATTTTTTACCAAAATATGAAATTACCAGAACTAAGTACACAAGCTATTGACCGTATTGTGGAGATGGCTTGGGAAGACCGAACGACGTTTGATGCGATTGAATTACAGTTCGGACTAAAAGAAAAAGAGGTTATTGCTTTGATGCGTCGAGAAATGCAGCCTTCTAGTTTTCGTATGTGGAGAGAGCGTGTTACTGGACGGAATACTAAGCATCTGAAGAAGAGAGATTTCTTTGAGGGTCGGTTTAAATCGGATAACCAAAAGACTTAGTTTGTTGATATTAAGATTCCTGTTTTGGTTAAAGATTAGAGGGCGGGCAGGGATGCCCACCCCACAAGAGTTTTGTATTTTTTTATGCTAGGGTAGCAAGCAAGATGCTTGCATGTACGTTGAAGATGAAAAATAGCTAATTTAAGGTCGCACGCTATATAATCCGTACCAATTAATAATTGCTAGCCAGCTAACTGAGAGCAAAGCTGCGATGCTGAAGGTAAGTCCGGTAAATGGTACTAATAAAGCAAATACGGGTAAGACTGCACCAGCTATGGTACAAATTACAGCAGCAAGACAAGCTCTTTTGTTTGAACCTAATCCCCATACTAATATTAACAAAACGAAGGAAATTAAAGTCCAAGCTGATTGGGGATTAATGACACGGCTAAGATAGGTCAAACTTAATAAACAAGCAAAGAATATACCACCAGCGATTACGATATTTTTTAAGCTCACTGGTAGGGATAAATATAACAATAATATCCACCACAAAAATAAGGCTGGTGCTAATAATAAAAGACGGGGAAGAACACCTGTGTTACGAATAGGGTTTGTGTTGGTAAATACTCCAAAAGGATTTTTTACGGAAACATTATCTTCAAATTTCCAAGTGAATCGCGTACTTTTTCCAATACCTGCTATTTCGTTGGGTACAATACCGCTAGCAAAATCAGCCCCAGGAAAGTTTGCTGTTGCGACCAAGCGGAATTTTTTTAACAATTGTCCCTCAGCATTATAAACCCAACGTGGACTTCCTTGGGCTTTATATGTGACTCGAAAGTTAGTTTCTTCTCCCGGTTGCAAGCGGAAGGGAAAGCCGTAGTCACCTGGATTAATTTG
Source organism: Scytonematopsis contorta HA4267-MV1 (assembly GCA_019359035.1). Classification (GTDB taxonomy): domain Bacteria; phylum Cyanobacteriota; class Cyanobacteriia; order Cyanobacteriales; family Nostocaceae; genus Scytonematopsis; species Scytonematopsis contorta. Next base: position 203,229 of record JAHHIC010000074.1, read on the forward strand.
TTGCAATGTAGTTCCGTTACGCTCTACTTTGTAGCTGGAAAGCAGAGAGTAACTGTTCGGTGGTGGTGCTTCAAAGAAAAAATTGTTGATATCTGTAAGTGAGTTGATAACTTTATAATCAGCACTATAGTTTACGTGATATACTGCACGATGATTTTGTACATCTGAGTTTTGGTCGATGGTTACTTGAATTTGTGAACCAGCTAGGGTCAGGAAACGATTGACTTCTCGTTTATCATTTACTTTGACTGTTTTACCATTAATTTGGTTTGTGTAACTGTATGCTTCTTGAATAACGTAGCGAATTTGAGGTGGAATTTGTTCTAGTCTATCTCCGGTTACAGTTTCTACTACTTTTGCGACTCTTGCTTGTTCCCAGTGGTGATAGCGATTGCTTAATGTTGAAGACAGAAAAAATCCAACTACTAGCAAAATTAACACTAGTGTTAAATGTTGCATTCCTCGCAATAGTTGGGAGTAACGAATTGACCATTGACCAATGAAAATTTCTTGTTCTAACTGGTTGCGACGGAGTGCAAAACTAAGAAGAGCTATTGCAATTCCTAAAGCTACAATTAGTAAGAATAATAATACTGAAGCTTTTAATATCTGACTTCCAAATTGAATTAGCTCATCTGGATGAGTCAAGTCGGGTAATCCGGGAATGCCTTTTGTAGTTTCAGACATTGGAGAGTTTTTGCGGAGTGTAGAAGCTTCGACAGATAAACTCTTTTAAAAGTTTCTTAAGATAAATATATAAATGCAGTGGCTTTTGCTTTCAACTTTTGATTTTTGATTGTAGCGGTTTTGAGTTTGGTGAAATATATAAGGGTGGGCATCCTTGCCCACCCCACAAGAGTTTTATTTTTTCTTTATACCTCACTTGATAGAGAACCTCTGTACAATTTTGTTTATTTTTGACTTTCCCAAGCTTTTATTAAGAAATACTATAGAAACATTTTTTTACAAACTTTACTCTCATTGTGTATGTTGCTCACGTAAATTTGGGAATACTAAAGGTAAGTTTACAAACTTTCATATACAACTTTTAGCGAATCCCTTATAGTAAATTAGTACCAAATAGATATCACTATGGAACCTCTTCAGACAGTAAGTGTGTCAGATATTGAAATTTTCGTGTCTGCACCGGAGCGACTGTTGCAGCAGTCGGTCGCTTTGCAATTAGCGGTTGCAAGTTTCATCAATACACCTCGTAACCTCTTAGAAATTTTGGTTAATAGCCCAGATGAACAGGTAGCAGAAGCTGCTAGTTTGCATGTAAATTTGGCAGGGGAAATGACGGAGAATCCTCAGCAAGTGGTGGATACAATGCTGCCGGAACGTGATTTGGGTCAAAATGACAGATTAGCCGTAGAACTATTGAAATTTGCTCCGGTGCCTCCCTGCTTTTTTAGTGAATGGGTGCCAGCAGAACCATTAATTCAGGGTTTGCGTAATCCTCATATGCCGTTACGTTACCGCTTGCAGTTGCTGGAAAGACTAGCGAAAGAACCAACACTAGAACCACGGTTGCAGGTGGCTGAGTCATCGGAAACACCGTTAGCTTTGTTGGAACAACTGGTGGGGGATTTGGAATTACCTGTACGAATGGCAGTAAAATTTAACCCCAATTGCCCACCTTCCTTAATTGAGTTGGTAGAAGGTCAACACGCTATTGCGTCCGATTGGAATGGTGATAAATCACAATTAGCGATGTTGGGGCAAAGTCCCTGGTCTTGGATACGCCTGACTGTAGCGCAAAATCCAAATACACCGCAAGAGAAGCTGATGCTATTGGCAGAGGATAAGGTATACAAAATTCAGTTAGCAGTGGCTAAAAATCCGGGAACATCAGCAGAAGTTTTGGTTAGGTTGTCTGAGCATGAGGATACCAAGATACAAGCAGCAGTTGCAGAACATGGAAATATTACGGAGGCATTAATGCATCAAATATTTCCTAGTCAGCAAAAGGTTATAAAAGAAAGGGACAATTTACCAAGTAGTATTTTAGAACGGTTTTTTAACGAAAGAATTAATGATAAACCTGTTTGGAAAGACCATCTGTTGCGTATTTTGTTACTAAATCAAGTTAATACACCAACTTGGATTTTAGCTGAGTTTGCGAATATTGATATAGAAGCACTAAGAGCAGAAAAATTGGAACAAGAAATCAGAGCCAATTCAACACGTGGAATTTTTGAAAAATGGGTTAGGAGTGATATTTGGTTTTTAATTGATATTGTCAAACATCCACAAGTCTCGGTGGAAATTTTAAAGAGATTGTCTCAGTATCCTAACCCAGACTTAAAGCTTGCTGTTGCTAAATCTTATCAAATAAATCCTAAATTAAAGTTACAGTTATTGGAAGAATTAGTGGATTGTCAAGAAGATAATATTCTCATTCAACTAGCTAATGATGTAAATACACCTATTTCTATTTTAGAGAAAATAGCTAAGGGAGAGCAATACCAAAATAAATTTCAAGTAAAGCTGCGCCATATGTTAAATCAAAAACCAAATGAAGATAATATAGAATCTTTAGCTAATGCGTATATAGATGAAATTCACAAAATTCTTGCAAAAAATCAAATTACATTAGATGTAGAAGAATGGCTCACTATTATTGAAAGTTATCAATGGATGACACTACTAGAAAATTATAATTATTTTGGTCAATTAGAGGAAAGATTTCATAATGATAATGAATTTAGTGAGTTTGTAGTTAAGCAATGGTCTGAATTGTTACCGACTTTATTAGAGCAGAACTTACAAAAAGTAATTTCTAATGTACTACAGATGTCAGATATGCTTTCACAAGTTATTAAGGGGTGTTGCGAAATTTCTGTTGCATTAGTTGGTAATCCCAATACTCCTGTCAACTTGCGTGAAGAATTACGTCTTAGGTTGACAAAACCTACAGATAGATTTGGTTCTCGTTTTGATAATTCTGACCTACTAATTGCTTTAGCTTACAATTTAGCGATTCCCAGAGCACAACGTATTGAATATTTGCAACAACTGCTTTCATCTGGAAGATGCGTAGAAAGAATAGCTGGTAACCCTAATACCCCAGAAGAAATTATTAACCAAATCATGACCAAAAAAGGGTCAGGTCGTCAAGCAGTTTCTCGGAATCCAAATGCTCCCAGGAGTGCTTTGGCAGAACTTGCTCAAGATGATAATAGCACCACCCTTGATTGGGTAGCAGAAAATCCCGCTACCCCGGTTGATATTTTGGTACAACTTACAAGACAATCCGTTTCGGGGGAAAAAATTGACAGGATGTCATCTATACGTGAGACTGTCATAAAAAATCCTAATTTTCCTCCACTAGAACGATATAGGTTGTTAATTACGATGGAGGATGAAGAAGAAATAGCAAAAGCAGATGAATTAATGGCACGTCGTTTTCATAGCCTTTATGCTTTAGCACAAGTTCTCGAAAAAGGTAATCAACAAGCGAAAATTACAGCAGCACGTAGCAAACAAACACCAATAAAAGTATTAGAACAATTGGCAAAAGATGCCAATGAAACTATTCGTTACGTTGTTTTAGAGAACTCGAATTTACCACTCAGCAGCTTACTAGATTTAACACAAGATGCGAGCGTAAATATTCGTGCTAGTCTAGCACGTTGGAATAGAAATTTAAAATTACCAACTCAAGTTTTGGAACGTTTAGTTAATGATGAGTCATCACGAGTGAGGGAACAGGTTGCGGCAAATCCTGATACTCCAGTGGAATTACTAAGAGAGCTTGCAAATGATTTAGACTATAACGTTTGTATGGCTGTTGCGCGCAATCAAAATACTCCTATTGATATTGTGGAATATTTGGGAGTCGAAAAAGGAATGGTTAACGTTTATAATCCAAATACACCACCCAAAGCCTTGGAGAAGGCTGTGGAACTGGCTCTGAAAATGGATTTTCGCGAACGAGATAAAGTATTAGATGACTTGATTAAAGCAAAACAAATGCCAGCCAGTGTATTAGCCAAATTAGCAAATTATTCAGTTTCATGGGTTCGCTCATCTGTAGCTGCTCATCCTAATACACCTATTTCAGCTTTAGAATCGTTGGTTAATGATGATTATGGTCCTGTTCTTTGGGGGATTGCAAGACGTGCTGATACTCCTCCTCATTTTCTAGAAAAAATCTTCAGAGGCAAAGATATAAATAGCCAAGACTGTCAACAAATTTGTATGGCTATTTGTCATCGTCATGATATCCCTCATCTTTTAGAAAAATTAATGGATAGCGAAATACGAGAGGTTCATCGAGGAATAGCATCTCACCCCAACCTTCCTCAAGCAATTATAGATAAGTTGTTAACAAAATCAGACGAGTCTATTTTAACTTCTCTTGCACTCAATAATATTCCCAGCGAAGTTTTGATGCAACTAGCAGAAAATCCAAACCCAAATGTTTGCTGTGCAATCACTAATAATTCTAATATTACGCAGCAACTCTGGGAAAAACTTGCTCAACATAAGCAGGCTAGTGTTCGTCAGGGAATTGCAGCTAAATCAAATATCCCAGTTAATATTTTGGAAATTTTAGCAACTGATTCAGACAAACAGGTTCGTGCCAAAGTTGCTAGCAATAATAATAGTTCAGGCGTCGTTTTAGAATTGCTAGCGGAAGACGAAGAGGCATCAGTTCGTACAGGGGTAGCTAGTAACCACAGTGTTTCGGTAACAATACTTGAACAACTTGCGAAGGACAAAAAAGTTGAAGTACGTCGTGCAGTAGCTCAAAACCCCAATGCTACAACATTCATTTGTGAAAGTCTCAGCGATTTAATTGTTAAACCTACCAGCAAACATTCAATCAGCCCTACTTTAAGAGGGCTTAGTCGTCTATATAATGCTAGTACTGATGATTTACCGACAATTCTTTCAGAATACGCTCAATCTGAAAATGCGTTCGTACGATTAGTGACATTTCTACATTCGCAAACACCAGTAGATATCCTTATGCGAGCAGCCCAGTCAGTATCTTGGTTGGAACGCTATGCTGTTGCTGATAATCCTGGAACTTCATTAGAAATTAGGCAGCATTTAACACAAGATAGCAATCGTATTGTACGAACTGTTGCGGTAGGGAATTTATAAATCAATTTCCAAAAGTGGTTCTTTAGCTGCACGAATGCCACAACTTTATGTATAATCGGCAATGTTATTTTTTAGCCAGCCTGCTAACTTATCAATCTAAATTTCAGCTAATTTTATGAAAACTCAAACAAAACAAATTTTTGCTACTTTAGAAGTGTTGACTTCTAATTTATACTTCAAATTATCAGGACATGAAGATGGAAGTTGTATCCACCCGTTTGTTTGGGATATCTCTAAAAATGGTAAGTTTAGTGTCATAAATCTCTGTTTATCTAAATATTGGCTACAGCTTACAGATGATGATGCGGTTTTTCCAAGTTGTCAAGCAATGGAGTATTTAAGATATTTTAACAGCTTTTCTCTAAAGACAGATGAGATAGCTGCGAAGTCCAAGAAAATTGAATATTTATACCAAATATTAAGTCAGAAGTTAAAAAATATAGAATATTATGATTTGAAAGCTTCATCTGACTTTCCATCTGATGCATTCGTTGTCTTAATTGTTGGGGAAACAGTAGATGGAGATTGGATTTCTGTTTGTCATACTCTTTATAAAGAAACAAATATTTCGGACGACATAATTAATCGTTCAGCAAAATCCCCCCTAAGACCCGAAAAGTCATTGGGTCAAAATACACTAAATTTAATATCTGAAATAGAAGCAATTATTTTAGATATAGGAGTAGTTGATTTAGAAGGAGACTTTGGTGGGGGGTATTACTACTCATTTCAGCATAAATTTGTCTATGGAATAGCAGAAACTAAAGCATTAGCTGTAGAACAAGCTTTACAAGCATCTGGGCTATTAGAAATAGCAAAGTTTAATTGCTTTTATGCTGATAAAAAATTTTATCATAGCTCTTATAATTATCATAGCTCTTATAATAATGATAAATTTGAAAATTATAAAAAAATCAACAATTTTTTACATCAAAATTTTGATGAAGTCATTATGTATCGATTTAGCTTTTGGACTGAGGAAAATATATATATAATTGGTCAAGCTCCTTGTGGAGATTGGATTGGTTTATATATACCAAGTACCTTTACTTATAATCCCTAATTTTGCTAATTAAATTAAGATGCCACAGATTCACCTATTATGGTAGTAGTAAAATGGATAATAAATCTTAACATTTAAATTCAGTTAGAATATAATAAGTAATTTAGAACAAATTTATGCACCAAAAAACTGAGAAAATCCTTGCTACTCTTGAAGTATTATTAGAAGATGAAATCATCTTTAGGCTTCCATATAATCATACATCAATATGGGAAACATTTATTTGGTGCTCGCGAGAAAAAGGTGAATTCAATTTACTTTCTCTATTAGCAAATGAAGATTGGATTCAGTTAACAGATACTGAAATTGCTATCAATAACTGGTTAGAAATTGAAGAACGCGGAACCCCAGTAAAAGTTGACCATTTAGCAGAAAAACGTTTTGACGAGGAAGATTATCAAAATAGAGAATCAGAAGAATTTACAAATAGAAAAAATATTTATGAGAAGTTAAGTGAATTTTTAACTAATAATTTGGAAAATTTACAAACTTATCAACTTGGTATTCCTACTGACCCTTGGGAACAATATTCATACTTTGTTGTTGTTGGTAAAATTCCAGGAGGTAATTGGATTTGTGTGACTTCAACAGTACCAAGAGAAACTAAAAATTTTGAAGATATTATAGTCACTGAAAATCAAGTTATTTTACCAGCAGAAATCGTCTTAAAAAATTCAACATTAATGTTTGGGCAAAAAATTCAAGCAATTTTGGAAAATTTGGCTCCTATTACAATTTATGGTCACTATGATGGAGGCTATAGGAATACTTACCAACATAAGATTATTCATAAAGTCGCAGAAACGAAAGAGGAAGTTATGGAATTAGCTTTTCTTTCATCAGGATTATTGGAAGTAAGTGAATTTAAAACTTTTTATCCAGACCCAGAAGAATATATATTTACAGATTATGGTGGAAGGGAAAAAGGAAGTAAAATTTATAATAAATATAAACACCTCAATCAGTTTTTGCAAGCTAATTTTGCAAAATTAATAATGTATAAATTTAGCTTTTGGAATTATACTCAAATTTTTATTTTGGGCAAATCTAGTAATGATGACAGTGTTGGCTTAAGACTCACCAGCTTGTTTGATTATAATCCTTGATTTACTATAATTTCGATAGTATTTGTTAAACCATACATACTCTCGTAAATCAAAATCTGGCATTAGATATGAGGGAAAGTCAGTGAAAAAGTTCTGGTTGCTGAGTGGAGTGCTAATTAGTGTTGGGATGACAGTGTTATTGGTACAGCGTTTCTCACCATCATCTACATCCAATGCATTACCACCCCAACAAACTATCCGCTATGAGTCCCGCAATTTACCAAACAGCATAGTTAATATACTTTGGGTTCCAGCTAGTAGCCAATTTTTGGTGACTCCAGTATTATCGCAAAAAGTAGCCACTGTGGAGGAGTTTGCTCAAACGAAAAAGGCGATCGCAATTGTGAATGCTGGTTTTTTTGACCCAGAGAACCAAAAATCCACATCTCATGTTGTCCAAGAAGGAAAGCTGGTAGCTGACCCCAACGACAACGAACGCTTAGTAAATAATCCCAAGCTAAAACCTTACTTGGGCAAAATTAACAATCGCACAGAATTTCGACGATACACATGTCAGCAAAGTATCCGCTATGATATTGCTTTGCATAAGCAGCAACCACCACAAGGTTGTCAGTTGCTTGATGCTTTAGGTGGAGGTCCCCGTTTGTTACCAGAGTTAACCTCAGTACAAGAGGGTTTTGTGGATTATGCAAATGGACGTGACTCAATTGGAAGTAAACAAGCTAATGCTAGAACTGCTGTAGGTATTACTAAAAATGGCAGCATTGTTTTAGTTATGGTGGGTCAAAAGTCTTCAGCTACAAATAACTCTGGGATGTCTATACAAGCGCTGGCTGATTTTATGAAAGCTTTGGATGTTGTCTCAGCGATGAACTTGGACGGGGGAAGCTCATCTTCGTTTTATTATAATGGCAAGAGTTTTTATGGAAAGCTTGATGAGAAGGGAAATCCAATCAAAAGACCAGTAAAATCTGTGTTATTGGTTGACCAAATATAAGTTTGTTTAAAAAAATGAACAAAGTCCAAATTTAACCTAAACGTTGTAATTGCTCATCCTCTTAAAAACATACTAAATAAAATTATTTACTCACGGTATTCTTTCCCATGCCATATCCGTAATACAAAGACAGTATCTTCCTCCCGAAGGTAACGAATCACATAGTTTCCAGCGATAAACTCACGAACATTTTCTAACTCCAGTACGGAACGACCCATGTCAGGGTAAAGCACGAGTTTTCCTATCGCTTGCCGAAGTCTTAAAGAAATTCGCTCTGCCGCTTGTGAGTCATTTTCGGCGATAAAATCCCTTAGCCTGATTAAATCTTCTACAGCACTTCTTGAGAATTCGAGCTTCATACCTTAGGAGCTTTACTTTCGGTGTCAGTTCCCCAGGTCTCCAGCCACTTCATTACTTCCTCTCCAGAAACAACGCGACCTGCTTGAATGTCCGCAATCGCTTCTTCTGTTTCTTCCAACATCCTAAGTTTCTGCTCTTCACGCTCAATATACTGACGTAAAGCATCGTTAATTATCCAGCTTTTAGAGCGCCGAAGCTTGGCAGCGGTCGCATCAAGCTTTTCTTCAAGTTCGTCGTCTAGCCTAAAACTTGTAGTACTCATACTTTAACAAAATAATGCATATTACTACAATGCATTATACTGCATCGTCTGTTAACAGACCCCAATAAACAAATGTTTGAGCTGATTTCTTGTATAAATGAGATGGTGGCTTGACACCCATAGTACAAACGCAGATGCAACTCTATTAGAAATAAGAGCTTATAGACTATTTATAGAAGCTGACTCAATGCTACTAGTAATAATGGAGTATCAAAGTGAACAGTGAAGAAGTCAAATTGTTGGCAAAGCAAGCTGCTCAATTGAGTCAGCAAGCAGTACAACTTAATAAGCAAGGAAAGCGGCTGGAAGGTTATGCTTTAATGCAGCAAGCTGTTGAAGCTGGTCGTAAATCGCGTCAATTAATGAATCAACCGAAAATCAAAAAAGTTTTAACTCAGTTAGAGCAAAATGGAATTTAATATCAAATCCGTTTACATTGGAATTATTACCTTTTTTCTCTTGTCTTGGCGTTCTTGGCATCTTGTCGGTTTTTAAATTGCTTTTATTTGAAAATCTCTGGAATTTTTCAAACTAAAACTATCATTGTTTTTTATTAATTCGCCAGCACAGGTAATCGGTAATCGTTCTTGGTAAGCTTTAATCGCTAAAATATAATCTTGTTCTGTAAGTTCAGCTTGAACTTCTCGCAAATTATCAAGAATAGTGCATAAAAAGGTAATTTTACCACTCTGTTTACCAATGTCACAAGAAGCTTCAACTTTTGTGACAATACCTTTAACAATGAAGCTGGGATAATATGTAATTAACTCACTTAAAATGTCAATTTGAGAACGGTTTTCTACTTCTTCTAATGTTTTAATTGCATCGCTAATTCTGGCAGCATAATCAACTAAACTTTGTTGTAAAGGTAACAAAATTTCATATTCAACTGATGAATTTTTTGAATTTTTTTTAAGCCGCCAAACAGCCCCAGCGTCATTATAAATTCTTCCAGTTTCATGCCAGCCTGTTTTTTGTAAGTGTCCCTGAAGTTCTTCCGGTCTAACATTTCTAAGAACTTGGCTATCTCGTATAGTAACTTTCATGGCAAATCTCCAAAACTTATACGTTGGATGATGGCTTGGAGGGCTTCCACAGTAAATTGGTTGCTACGTGGTATTTCAATAGTAACATTTGTGGCATTTTCTGTCTCCGGCATCCCCCGCAATGAAATCCAGTAGGCACAATATCTGAGGCATAATTCCTCTTCTGTTTGTTTTAACCAGTCAGCTAAGTTTTTTGGTACTAAAACTACAACTAAAATTCTAGGTACTAAAGGATGGACTTTTAAATCATTGTAATTTTTGAGATTGAGAGGATATCTAATATATTTTTTGTCGATAATATTTTTTGCTGTACATTTTAATTGTAATTCCAGCCTAGGAGAAGAAACTGTTCCCACGCCACCTCTAGCAACGATGCCTAAGTCTATACTGTCATCATCAACTTCTGGTCTATACAAAGAATAGCCTGCAACTGAGGTTACTGCTCGAATATAGGTAATACTAAATTGTTCTTTTTGTTGGCTAATATCCATTAAATCTATTGAATAACTTGTAAGCTTCCCCAAAGCTCGCCTATATAATACAAAATTCCACATTTCTTGTGGGGTGGGCATCCCTGCCCGCCCTCAATACACAAAGTTAAATATGGAATAGAACCTACTCCAGATGTTGTAGGCCGATAGCAATTTTGCTGTGTTGTTCAATTTGTGACATAACCTGCCTCGCTCGTTGAATAACCGAAGCTGGTAACCCCGCTAATCTTCCGGCTTCGATACCATAAGATTTGTCAGCACCACCAGGTTGAACTTGGTGTAAAAATATAATCTGGTCGGGTAATTCCTTCACCGTTACCTGGTAATTTGCTACATTGGGAAACAACGACGCTAACTCATTCAATTCATGGTAATGAGTAGCAAAAATCGTCCGAGAAGTAATTTCCGCAGCTAAATATTCCGCTACAGCCCAAGCAATAGAAAGTCCGTCAAAAGTTGCTGTTCCCCGTCCAATTTCGTCCAATAAAACTAGAGACCTATTAGTTGCATGATTAAGAATATTAGCTGTTTCGTTCATCTCCACCATAAAGGTAGACTGACCAGTTGCCAAATCATCCACAGCACCCACTCTCGTAAAAATCCTATCGCAAATGCTTAGAGTTGCGTATTTTGCAGGAACAAAACAACCAACTTGTGCCATTAATTGAATTAGCCCCACCTGTCTCAAATAACAACTCTTTCCGCTCGCGTTTGGTCCAGTAAGAATTACTAAATCCGGAGAGTCATCAGCTTGAAACCCACTACCCAGTTGAGTCGAATTAGGAACAAAAAATCCAGCAGGTAGCGACTGTTCCACCACCGGATGGCGTCCATCAATAATATAAATCTCCCGTTCTTCCACCATTGTGGGACGACAATAACCTTGATGTACAGCCAACTCAGCCATCCCACATAATACATCCGCAGCAGCTACAGCACGAGAAATATTACGAATAGTTTCCGCATGAGTTGCCGCTTCTTCTCTAAGTGCGACAAAAATTTCATACTCCAACTTATCTAAATCTTCTTTCGCATTAAGAATCCTGGCTTCCCGTTCTTTTAATTCCGGGGTAATATAACGTTCCTCATTTGTCAGCGTCTGCTTGCGAATATAATTTCCTGGAACTTGGTCAGCTTTTGCGCGAGAAATACTAATGTAATAACCAAAAGTCTTATTAAATCCTACTTTTAAATTAGGAATCCCCGTACGCGCTCTTTCATCAACTTCCAAATTAGCAACCCACGCTTGGTCATCTTTAACCAAATCGCGACGCTCATCTAAATGGGGATTCACCCCTGGACGAATTACCCCACCTTCTTTTATTTGTATTGGTGGCGACTCTACTAAATGTGCCTTAATTTTATCAGCCAATTCTTCCATCGAAGGTGGCACTTTTTGTAAAGCTTTCAAAAAAGGAGAAGTAGCTTCCGAAACCAAGTAAGCTAACTCTGGCAATCGGGATAAAGACTCAGCTAAAGCAAACAAATCTCGACCATTTGCAGTACCAGCACCTGTCCGTCCCGCAAGTCTTTCTAAATCATAAATTTGTCGTAACAACAACCGTAAATCTTGACGCAGAGTTGTATTTTCGACCAACTCTTGAATCGTATCTTGCCTTGCACGAATTCCTCTTATTTCCAATAATGGTTGTAATACCCACCTTCTTAAAGCTCTTCCACCCATAGAAGTAGAAGTTCTATCCAAAGCCCACAATAAAGAACCATGAAAAGTACCATCGCGAATAGTCTGCGTAATTTCCAGGTTACGCCGAGTTTGATGGTCTACAATCATAAAGTCCGCGAGGGTATAACTGCGAAGCGGCTGTAGAGGAATATTACTTTCTTTTTGAGTCTCCTCTAAATATTCCAAAAGACCACCAGCAGCACGAACAGCCAACAGTAAATGTTCGCAACCTAAGCCTTCTAAAGAGCGAACTTTAAATTTTTGCAGTAATTTGGCTCTTGCTTCTCCTTGGGAAAAAGGACTTTGCGGTCGTAGCGAGTAACAAAAACTCGTAGGCAAACAATCCGGTAACTCAGATGAAGACTCTCCCGGACGTAAAAGCGCTCCTAAATCAGGAAGATTACCACTAGCAGGATATAATACTTCACTTGGTTGCAAACGCATTAATTCCTGAGTCAAACGTTCCAGGTTAGTATCTTGGGTGGTCAGAAATTCCCCAGTGGAAATATCTGCGTAGGCTAACCCCCAAGTATCCCGTACAATTACCACTGCTGCAAGATAATTATTGTACCTCGCTTTTAACATCCCATCTTCCAGCAAAGTCCCTGGAGTTAAGATGCGTGTAACCTCACGACGAACTAATCGACCAGCAGCTTCGGAAGCATCTTCCACTTGGTCACAGATAACGACAGCATAACCTTTTTCTACCAACTGGGTCGCATATCTTTCCCAAGCATGATGCGGTACACCTGACATTGCAACCCGTCCTTGTTCTCCAGCTTGCTTACTGGTGAGAACTAGTTCCAACTCGTGTGCGAGAGTTACAGCATCTTCAAAATAACACTCAAAAAAATCTCCCACCCGATAAAACAAAACCGCATGGGGATTTTTTTCCTTCACCTCGACATAATGCTGATACATTTGACTCAGCTTGCTCACATCTACCTGTCGATGGTTGGTGATAGATATATTTTTGTTGTTAGCTGGGTTGGGCTCGGAGGATGCGGAGTAAGAAGCGGTCATGAATATTTCTTAGAGATACACAATCTGCTCGACAATATCCGATGATAGCTTGAACACTGGGTAAAAACCTAATTACTCAAGGTTTGTTTACTTTTCCTTTGCATTTAGGTTGTTTATAAATGAAATATTAAGACCGTATTGATAATATAAGCCAGTGACTAAAGTCACTGTCTAAAAGCTAAAGTCCTCTGAAGAGGACTAAGGAGAAATAAGATTTTTGGGAATATCTTAAATTTTGTTAAATATATTTTTTAATATATCATCTTAGTCCTCTTTTAGAGGACTTCAGCTTTTAGACAGTGACTTTAGTCACTGGCTTGTGAGATGAAGAATGCTTAATATCCTCTTTATAAACATCCTCTAAAATATGACCTTTACATCTGTAATACTGAGTTTTTTTTTTAACAAACGTTTTTTACTTAATCGCATTATGGCTACAAAAAAGACTAACCTCATCACTGTGTTTAGGCTCTGTGATAATAAGATAAGGCTGACTTACACAGCGCTTAAGGGATACGTGGTAGCGATGCCCAGTTGGTATATTCCTAGTTTAAGCAATGCTTAAGATTTTACCTCATCAATCAAGTAGCTGCTAGCCAGTCGTCTTGGATGTTGGCGTAGGGGATAAGCCGCGAAAAAAAGTACCGAATTTAGGGTCAGTCCGATTTGTCCCTATTTTTGATTACCACATCAGCAATCCCTACTAATAAATTATCAGAAGTACTTGTGTAAACCCGTTCTTCAATCGAAACATGATATTTAGGAACTATTTGCGGGGTGAGGTCATCAGCTATAGCCACAATTAAGCGGTTATGTGCTTGATGCCATAGTTCAGGCTGCTCTAAATAGGGATTCATACCTGGAAATGGGTTAAGCATAGCTTTTTGTACCTCTTCCTCTACTCATGCCAATGTTAACCCATTTCATAAGACTAGCGAGTATTTTACTTACTTTAAATAAGCTTCAGTTAGCTCATTTTCAAATAATATATCTATATCATGTTCAATATTTTCTAACAGAATAGAAAAATTTGTTCTGTCATATTCACCTTCAAAAAAAGTATCTATACAAAGATTTAGTTCTTTTTCTTCTTCACTAAGATACGCCTTCATAAACCAAAAATCTATATTTAATTTGTTTAGATACTCTAACAAATCCATTCTACCAATAGTTTCGTTAAAAGAATAAATAACGGTGACTAATACTCCTCTGCTAGGAACATCCTTAATCAAGAAATTCGCTTTTCTTGGGTGACGACACACAAGCATGTCCTCACCTTCCTCAATATTATATCCATTAAATTCTAAATGATTGCGATATTTTGTCAAGGGATGACCTGTCGCATCACTAATACTAATGTTTTGCATGGCTTTAGAAACCTCGGAAATCCAAAATTATCTCTACATATGTAGTATTCCCAGCAAATACGCCAAAGTATCAATCAACCAGCAAATCTGTAGAGACGTTACATGTAACGTCTCTACATGATTATTTCTACATTGCGACTTTTTCACCGCTAATTAGATTGGTTTCTGTTTCGATATCTTCTACTTTTCTAAATCCTCCAGCACGCCAACTATCGGCTATATCTTTAATATAACTAGCAAAAGGAATTGCGACTAATAAACCTAGAATACCTCCCAATTTAGCACCTATTAACAAAGAGATTACAACCCAAACCGGATTTAAACCTGTTAAGTTACCCAAAATACGTGGTGCAACAAAATTAGAGTTGATTTGGTCAATGCTCACTGCTGCAGCTAGAACTTCTACCCCTAACCAAAAGTTTTGTAATGCAACCAATAAACAAACAATTGCAATACCAATTCCTGTACCAAAAGGAAAAAGTGCGAAAAATCCAATCCCTAAACCAAAAAGTAATGCTAAGGGAACTTGCAGGGCTAAAAATGCTAAAGTTAAAGCTACGGCTAATACTGCACTTAATGTTGCCTGACCAATAAAGTAATTATGAAAATCCTCTCTTAATAATTGCCGTGCTTGCAAACGAATGTGGGATGGTAACCAAATAAATACTCCATCCCAAAGGGGTTCACCATTTAAAACTAGATAAATAGTTAAAACTACTGCTAGCAATACATTAAAAACAATATTAATAGTATCAACAGCAAAACCTAGAATTCTTCCGGTGAAGCTTTGCAATTGGCTAGATATTTTATCTAAAGCTTGAGTAATTAAACCACTCAAATTAATAGGAACTTCTTGTTGGTTCAACACCCAGTCTTGAAAAGTTTGTAACTGTTGCGTTCCAGAATCAATCCAACTGGGTAAAATATTAGCTAATTCATTTAACTGTTGTATTATTAGGGGAACGAGAGTAACACCTAAACCAGTTAAAATTAGCACAGCCATCAGTAAAACCCCCCCAATCGCTAGATTGCGTTTTACTCCTCGGCGTTGAAAAAATTGTATGGGATAGTCCAAAACGAACGCTAGTAAGGCAGCAGCGACAAAAACACTCACTAAGGGTTGAAAATAATTGAGAACCTGGATTAGTAGCCAACCGTTGAGGATGGCAATGGGAAATGCTAACCCGAAACTTAACCATCGCGGTAATTTGTTTGCTGTTTGCATAATTTTAGTTTCCCAAGTATCTGATGTTGATTTTTGCTGGTTATGAGACTCAATACATAGCCTACCCTAACAGGCAAATTGAGTCAGGTAATTTTCTATAACTATTGCAAATCGATAGTAGTATTTACTTATGGCCTTATGCTTGTCTAGTCGTATTTTTCAGGAGAGGGAAATTTTATGTATATCCTTATGGAGGTGGCGGACAAAGCTACCTATGATAAATATATTCAGTTATCTTTACTCGCTATCAGCATTGGTGGTCTTTTACTCGCCACCATTCTTGGTGCCATAGCCTGGTATAATTCCAAAAAGCCTGCTGGCTGGGAAAATTCTGAAGTCCCTGGTTGGGTACCCAAAGTCAACTCCGGCAAACCCAACGATAAATCTTCTCAAAATTAAACCTAGTTCTACTTTAAATTACTTTGGTTCGTACAGGTTACACACTACCAGTTTTCGCCGTCGCTGCGGCTAAGGCGGCACTGGTTTATTTACTTAAAAATACTGGCAGTAAGTTGTCGGTAACTATTGATTTGCTACCGGAGATTGCTGAAATCACTATCCAGCAAGTCGCAAATTTAGATACAAGTTCTGCTCTAGGTGTCACCCTTAGCGACCCTGGAGACAATTTGGATTTAACTCGTAATACCCCGATTTGGGCGTTGGTAAAATTAGTACAACGTCAAGAAGAAGACTTGGTATTAGAAGGTGGTGAGGGTTTAGGGAAAACTACAACCGGAGATGCGGCAATTTATCAGTATGCTCGGAGAATTTTCGCAGCTAATTTATCACCATTAATTCCCGAAGATAAAACCGCTGTTGTGCAAATAATTCTTCCCGAAGGTCGTCAGTTAGCGCAGAGGACATCAAATGAAGCCTTTGGTATTTTAGAAGGATTGGCTTTATTGGGGACGAGTGGGATTTCTAAACCCCTTTCTGCTGCTGACCAATTGGAAGAGTTTCGTGTAAGTTTGCGCTCTAAGGTGGAAGAATGCCCTAACCTGATTTTTTGTATCGGTAGTAATGGGTATTCTGTAGCGCAACGTTTATCGATACCTGATGCGGCAATTATTATGACGGGTAATTGGTTGGGTGCGTTACTGGTTGAAGCGGGGTTATTTAAAGCTGAGTCGGTTTTATTAATTGGTTATCAAGGAAAATTAATTAAGTTGGCTGGGGGAATTTTTAATACTTCTAGTCATATTGCTGATGGTAAGTTGGAAATTATTAGTGCTGCGGTTGTGCAAGTTGGGGGGGATTTGGAAGCTGTGAAGGCTGTTTTAAATTCTAAGACTGCGGATGCTGCTTACCTTAAGTTAGTTGAGTTAAATTTGGCTGAGTCTGTTTTTGGATATTTAGCTGAGAAAATTAGCCAGAAATCTACAGCTTATGTGCAAAAATATGCTGATGCTTCGTTGAAAGTTGGGACAATCCTTTTTGACCGTAAGGGTGAAATTATTTGTCAGGATGTTTGTGCTGGGGAATTGCTAATGGTTAATGGTTGAATTTCATTAATCAGACTTAGTAAGATTTTTTTGTTTTTCTAGAAGAGACTAGGTAAACGGGGAGTCACCGTTGGGGGTGGGGTTTGCTTGGTTGGGACTAGTAATACTGTGGGGATAATATTTGCAATAGTGGTCTATATATACCTTTGAAGATTTTTAATCTGCAAATACCCAAGATTTGCATAAACCAAAATACCTCCCCCCTATGAAATAACATGAGGGAGAGAGAGGCTGAAACACAAGCAGCAAGACACTTTCACTCCACCAAATCATCAAAATTTCCACTACTAACAACACTAACTTTAAGAGGTATCAAATCATGGACACCAAATTCATGCTGTCAACTGCTCAACTTGCTAACATCGAAACTGGTAGAAAAATTACAATTTTGGGTGCGGGAATTGCGGGTTTAGTCGCAGCCTATGAACTAGAGAAACTCGGTCATGAAGTCGAAATCATCGAAGCAAGTCCTCGCGTTGGTGGTAGAGTTTGGACACATCGGTTTGGTAACCAACCAGATGCACCTTATGCAGAGTTAGGAGCAATGCGGATTCCCAGTTCTCATCAACACACTCTACACTACGTTGAAGAAATGGGTTTAAGCGATAGACTTTGCAAATTTGTTACAGTATTTGAAGAAGAAAACGCTTTTATGAATATGGAAGGAAATATCTTCCAGATGAAAGACGCAGCAAAATTCTTCAACACTCGCTACCCAGAAATTTTTACATCTAACTACAGCGAACAAACAAAATTATTTGCAGCTTGGTTAAAAACCATCGTTAACACCATCTCCCCCGGTAGCTTACGTGAAAGCTTAGACCAAGATTTACGCACTCACTTAATGGATGAGTTGGAAAAATTAGATTTAACTCCTTATTTTAATGAAGTAGGCGAAACCATTAATTTAAAAGCATTTGTTCAAGATAACCCTGGTTTCCGCGCTCGTTGCTCTAAAGCTTTGGACATGTTCCTTACCGACATCGTAGTTGAAACCAGCGACGATTTGTTACAAATCAAAGGCGGAACTCAATTATTAATCGACCGCTTGGCACAATCTATCAAAGCTCCTATCTACACCAATCAACCAGTAACTGCTATCCGCGTCCGCTCTAATTATACCGAAATTGACTACTTAGTAAATGGTGTAAAACAAACCCGTCGTTGCGACTACGTTCTCTGTACAATTCCCTTCTCTGTAATGAGAAAAATGGAACTCGAAGGATTTGACCAAAGAAAAATCGATTCCATCAACAACACCGTATATTGCCCAGCTACAAAAGTAGCTTTCCACACTAAAGAAAACTTCTGGGCTAAACAAGGAATCAGAGGTGGTGCATCTTTTAGCGGTGCTGGTGTTCGTCAAAGTTACTACCCCAGCGTTAAATTCAACCCCGAACGCGGTAGTGTTATGTTAGCAAGCTATACAATTGGTGACGACGCTGACCGTTTGGGAAACATGACCGAACAAGCACGTCACGAGTATGTAAAAGAAGTTGTCAGTAATGTACACCCCGAATTGCAAGAAGCTGGTATGATTCAAGACGTAGCATCAATCGCTTGGGGTAATTACGAGTGGAGTGCAGGTGGTTGTACTGTACACTGGGGTGAAGAAAATCATACCATCCAATACTTAGAAGCTGCTAGACCTCAAAATACTTTGTTCTTCGCTGGTGAACATTGCTCCAAATACCCCGCTTGGTTACAAGGTTCTATCGAGTCCGCTTTGGAAGCTATCTACGATATGGTTTCTCACGAAACTGTGGATACTACCGTTACTTACTCCTTTGCAAGAAAGCAAAACGCTAAAATTCAAAACCGCGAACTTGCAATCGCAGCTTAGTAAATAATACAGAAATTTTTGATGATGATTAATTTTGATGGTATCCAAGGTGTTCTGGATACCATTTTTATTGGGAGCATCCCAAGTGTGTAAATTTATCATTTTTGTAGTGCGGGCTTCTAGCCTTCTGCCTTCGTTTATTTGGAAGCCCCTTAACTACCGCGATGAAAGACCCGATTGTGCTGAAATAACTTGATATTTGCTGTATTTTCTCAAATATCAATAACTTCTCGGAGTATAGACCCAGGCATTACCATCATTTTTTTGTATAGTTCGGGTTTTGCTAGAACCAACAATAATAACTGTCCGCATATCCGCAAGTTCTGGGGATAAATCATTTAAAGTAATAACCTGAACAGACTCACCCTTTCTACCAAGATTACGAGCAACCACAACAGGTGTCTCAGCAGCACGATACCGCAATAAAATATTTCTCGCTTCCGACAATTGCCAAGTGCGTTCTTTGGAAACTGGATTATAAAAAGCAATTGCAAAATCACCTTGGGCAGCAACAGTAATACGCTGTTCGATTATTGACCAGGGCTTTAAAATATCCGAAAGCGATATTGTACAGAAATCATGTCCCAAAGGCGCACCAATTCTCGCAGCGGCTGCTTGCATCGCAGAAATACCTGGTGACACTTTAATTTCTATACCTTGCCATTCTGGTTTAGCTTCTTTCTCGAATGCTTCAAACACCGCTGCAGCCATCGCATAAATTCCGGGGTCACCAGAGGAAACAACTGCTACAAACCTTCCTTCTGCTGCTAAATCTAATGCCATACTCGCTCTTGCTAGTTCTTCCCGGTTATCTGACTCATGTCGCTGTTTTCCCTGGACGAAAGAATTAATTAAATTTAGGTAAGTGGAATAACCAACAAAATCAGTAGCGTTGCTCAAAATATCTTTGACTTCAGGGGACATCCAATCACTCGTACCCGGGCCTGTTCCGATTATCGCTAGCTTACCTCGTGGTTTACCTGTGCTGTTGATATCAATTGGTAGAGGTGCAATAGCAATAGCACAGATAAAATTGGATGATTGTTGTTGCATCACCAAGTTACCACCGGAAGCAGTTAAGGCAATCATCACGGCTGTGTTTGCTGTGTCACTTTGAAATATTAAAGTTTTAATTTCAGATGGAGTAAAGAAACGAATCGGTACACCCAAAGAATCGGCTATTGTTTGTAAAGCAGGCTCAGCAGCATCATCAGTACTCGCAAAAACCCCAGCAACCGAACTGAGAGACAATTCCGCATCCCCTAACATTTTTTCCACTAGTGCGATCGCTTCTTTGCTTCTCTCCAGATTTTCGTCTTTACCTTGCTTGGTGGATAAAGTTGTAATTCCGATAGCAACGGTTACAGGATGATAAACAAGGTGATTATTTGTAGAAGATATATTTTTTTCTGTAATCTCTATAAGCCTTTCGTCTGCGGGGTCAATGGGTAAGGAACTATTTTTTAACCAAGGAGCGTTACCTTCTAACTTTACTGTCCCCCCAGCAAGCAAATCAGACATAAAGTTTTTAGCATATTCTGGCTGAGAAAGAATATAACCATTAGGGGGGTCTTCTAAAGCAACTCCGAAACGTATTTCCCCTGTAGTCGTAATAGCAGCTTTAATACCTAATTCATCAGCAATTTGTCGTGCTAAATTATTGACTCCACTCAGCCCCCCTAACAACGGCACTACCGCGCTACCATCTTCTGCAACAGCAAGCACGGGTGGTTCTTGTCGCTTATTAGCAAGTAAGGGTGCTAGGGTGCGGATAAGTATACCTGTGGCACATATACCAATTATAGGAGTACCGTTAGCGAATAATTCCCGTAGTGTTGTTCCAAACTCAGTGAATACCACATCTACATTATCTGTGCGACCCGCTAACCCATATAATTGTGCCCCTGGTAGGATACTAATAATTTTGCGAGCAACAGGGATACTACTATTATTTAATACAACAACAGCAGGGGGAATTTTCGCCATAGAGCAAATAGAGGAAGGATACTTTTTTACACTACCTTATTCAGGGAATAAATGAACGCTTTACATGAATGTAGAGACGTTACATGTAACGTCTCTACTTGTTGGGATTATTTTTGTTGGAATTATTTAATTAATTCTCTACCATTTAGAGTTTTAGAGCTTCTCAGCAGCAGATTGCAAAATAGTTTTAAGTTGCTTTCTGACTACTTGTTCAGTTTGAGCAACAGTAGCTCCAGCTTTCGCAGCTTTTTTATCCGCTTCAGTTTGGTATTGTTGTACAGGAGAAGGTTCCCCGTTAGCGATTTTTGTTTTCGTGGTGTTATATGAAGTCTGTGCAGTTTCCCAACGTTGCTTAACTTGGGTGTAGCGTTCCCCATGTTGCTCAGTTAGTTTAGTATCCCATTTAGCTAGTACTTCCTTAAGGGAACCACTTTCTTTTTGAAGATTTGTAAACAATTTTTGTCTTAGAGTATTAAAAGCAGCTAGAAGTAAAGACATAAAACTACGAGGAGCTTTTTGTTGATTCCTTTCTACTGCAACAAGCGCACCATCTACAGCTTCTAAAATTTGCTGTTCATCGGTAGATTGGCTATTAGCGGTTTGCTGTTTTTTATTACTATCGCTGACTCCCGCAATAGCACCTTCCATCGCAGCCATTACTTCATCTTTAGCCTGCTTGCCATTATTTTTAAAGCTCTCAATGACCGCAGTAACAGCATCAGTCGCAATAGAGCGAATTTCACCAGAACCATCTTTAATTTCATTTACAGCATCAGTAACTGCGGCTTTAACAATTTCTCGAATTCTTGCAGTTCTGGCGTTACCTTTTTCTTTGACTTGTTCTAAATCTTGAGCAATACGTTCTTTAACTGTAGACATAATATTCCTCCTAAATACGATAATGGTAGGTGTTTGAGATATACGCAGATAATTTTCAGACAATTTAAAGAAATACTATAAACCTAAGTTCTGTACTTAGTTTAAGGTGACAGCATTAACATCAATTACAGTATTTGTGTCAACAGTATCAACTTCAGTATAATTGTTTTTTTTGCGGTTTTTCATTTGTTCTAAAACAATTTGTGATACTTCCGTAATCACAAAGCTAGCAATTACACCGTCATCAATCCAACCTAAAACTGGTATAGCGTCTGGGACTATATCTAACGGGCTAACTAAATAGAATAATGCCGCAATAACTGCAAACCAACGATATTTAGGATTGCGTAAAGCTTTACGAATTCCTTCTTGCAAAAACTGTGTAAAAAATTTGTTTCTCATTGATAGTTCCTGTACCTCACAAATTTATATTGACAGATTCATCTAGAAAAATCTGGTGTAGATAACCATCCATCTTGTTGTGAAAATACACCGTCCAATTTTTGTCGTGTTAACCGTAATAATTCTATAATTCCAATTAAGTTAGGGATGCCATCCAGCTTCCATCCATATAGCTCGTGATTCGACGATATTTTCATTATTAAGCCGCAAAGCCATAACAGTTGCTCGACCAGTTGGTGTTAATCCAGCAACGTGTGTTCCACCATTAACCCAAGCAAAGTGTTCTGTCCAAATTTGGGATTGGGGATTAAATAGAGCCACTAGTTGTCCTGTTTCAGGGTCTGTAGCATGAGTTTTAGCCCCCTTAAACTCATTACAACGGTAACATGAAGCAGCTAAGTTTTCCCGCTCATCCGTGCCTCCCAAAGTACGGGGAAAAATATGTTCTATAACAGGGGGCTGTCCTGTAACACGGGAGGAAGTCTTACAATATTCGCAGCGGTAATCTGCTTCGATAATAACTTGTCGGCGCAGTTGTTCTGAAATAGTCACAGCAAAACATCTAACTCCTTCAAAGAGGGTATCCGATGACCCAGCCACCGTAAAACAGACCAAGCATAAGCTTTACGTAGCATCAGACGGTCTGCAGCTAGTCGTAAGTCTGTTAATTCTTGTCGTTCCTGTGGAGTCAGGGAATCTTCTTTATTTTTTTCTAAAAGTTCAACATGGCGGTTATGCTGAGTACTTTCAACTTTAGCATGAGCCAAAATTAATAGCTCCTGGATACTAAGGGTTGGCATCAGGAGCAACTCAGACTGCATATCCTGTGGAGCATTTTCCGGAGTGGGAGGTAAATTGCTAACAACACTTTGGGCAGCTAATACTTCCACAGACTGTTGCGTTGCTTCGGCAATACGAGCTAGTTGGCGAAAAACAGGCTCAGGTAGCTCAATCATCACTCGCTGAGTTGTCATAATTTTAATCTGCTTGCTCTAGATATTACCAATTCTATCTTCTGCCACTATTCCTTTCACTGAGCCAGTTAAAATTTATAATCCAGTATCTAAAAATACTCTCTGTGTTGATATTTTATTAGCTTATACACACTGCTATAGTAAATTTATTATGTCAATAATTATTGCTGAAAACCTAAGTAAAGTTTATCCGGTAGCGGACAAAGAACCAGGCTTAGC
Source organism: Scytonematopsis contorta HA4267-MV1 (assembly GCA_019359035.1). Classification (GTDB taxonomy): domain Bacteria; phylum Cyanobacteriota; class Cyanobacteriia; order Cyanobacteriales; family Nostocaceae; genus Scytonematopsis; species Scytonematopsis contorta. The sequence goes on from JAHHIC010000074.1 coordinate 226,734, forward strand.
GGGGACAATCTCCCACTTTTTCCGCCGCACCTACCGAAATATTAACGCAGTCAAGGATGTATCCTTTGAAATTGCCCCAGGAGAGGTAGTTGGATTTCTCGGGCCAAATGGTGCAGGTAAAACCACTACCCTGAAAATGTTAACAGGCTTGATTCACCCCAGTAGTGGTAGGGTCACAGTTGCTGGACAGATTCCCTTTCGTCGTCAGGAAGGGTTTTTGCAGAAAATCACTTTGGTGATGGGACAAAAACAACAGCTACTGTGGGACTTACCAGCGATAGATTCTTTAAGAATTAACGCCGCAGTATACAACATTTCTGACTCAGAATTTCGTCAACGGGTGGGAGAATTAACAGAAATGCTTTCGCTGCATGGCAAATTAAATCAAGCTGTGCGTAAGCTTTCCTTAGGGGAGCGCATGAAAGCAGAACTATTAGCCGCACTTTTACATCGTCCGCAAGTATTATTTCTGGATGAACCAACTTTAGGATTGGATGTAAATGCACAAGTTGGAGTTAGAGACTTCTTGCGGGAGTATAATCAACGCTATCAAGCAACTGTGCTGCTGACTAGTCACTATATGGCAGATATTACAGCTTTGTGCGAACGAGTATTGATGATTCACCAAGGACAATTAATGTACGACGGTAGCTTGGATGGACTGCTGGAACAGTTTGCACCCTACCGAGAAGTACATGTGGAGTTAGCTCATCCATTACCTGAGGAAAAGCTTATGTCCTACGGTGATTTAAAAAATTTGGAAGGACGTTCAGCTTGTTATATGGTGCAGCAGGAAGCTCTGACGAAAACTGTTTCAAGAATTTTATCGGATTTGGAGGTAGTCGATTTAACCGTCACGGAACCACCTGTGGAAGAAGTCATTGGACGAGTGTTTCAAGCAGGGGTTGTTGACCGGGTACACACGATTCCATAAATCCCTGAACTAAAGTTCGGGCTAAAAGCTGAAACCCGTTAAAAACGGGTTTGAATTTACGTCTTCATACAAGGTTTCAACCCGTTTCAACGGGTTTTAGCTTTCAGCCCGAACTTTAGTTCAGGGATGTCTATCAGGAAACTTTAGGATTATTTCAAGGCCTGTATGTAAACACCAAAAATTGAAGCGAGGGATTCTTTAGCGGAGGAACATGGGGGAATTAAAGATGCATTTACAATGGTGTTGGCTAACCCTCCGTTTAAAGGTTCGCTAGAAAAATCGACGATAGCGAAGGATTTAACTAAGATTGTTTCGACGACGAAGACGGAATTATTATTTTTAGCTTTATTTTTAAGACTATTAAAAATAGGTGGACGTGCTGCGGTGATTGTTCCCGATGGTGTGCTGTTTGGTTCTTCTACTGCACATAAAAAAATCCGGCAAATTATAGTGGATGAGCATAAGCTGGATGGGGTGATATCTATGCCTAGTGGAGTTTTTAAGCCTTACGCTGGGGTGTCTACTGCGGTGTTGATTTTTACGAAAACTGGTGTTGGGGGTACGGATTGGGTTTGGTTTTATGATATGACGGCTGATGGTTTATCTCTTGATGATAAGCGTCAACCTGTGGAGGAGAATGATATACCCGATTTGTTGGAGAAGTGGCATTCGAGAGTTGTGCCAAATGTTGCGGTGAAGGATGGGAAATTTCAGGGATTACCTTTGTTTAATAAGGATGATGAGGTCGTTGCTGAGGAGAAGGTTGGTAAGTTAGATAGGACGGGTAAGGCGTTTTTTGTGCCGATGGATGAAATTCAGGGGAATGGTTATGATTTGTCGATTAATAGATATAAGGAGGTTGAGTATGATGAGGTGAGGTATGATGCTCCGAAGGTGATTTTGCAGAGGTTGCGGGATTTGGAGGAGGAGATTCTGAAGGATTTGGATGTGTTGGGGGGGTTGTTGGGATGAAATTACCTTTAATCCCTGCACATTGGTCATGGAAAGTGCTTAGTGAGTTAGGAAGTCCTGAAAGACCTGTCGTAAAAGCTGGACCTTTTGGTTCTTCTCTGAAGAAAGAATACTACGTTGAATCAGGATTTAGAGTTTACGGTCAAGAACAAGTGATAGCTGGAAGTTTATCAGTTGGTGACTATTATATAAACAAAGAAAAGTTTGAAAGCCTCAAGTCTTGTGAAGTAAAAGCAGGTGATATCCTTGTTAGCCTAGTTGGTACTTTCGGAAAAATTTTAGTAGTACCTGAAATTTTTGAGGCAGGTATTATTAATCCTCGGTTGGTGCGGTTGTCTTTGAATCCAAGTTTTGTCAATCCTTATTTTTTTTGCCATTTTTTCCAGTCTCCACTTGCACAGCATCAAATAAAATTAAAATCACATGGTGGAACTATGGATATTTTAAATACTAAAAATATTTCGGAGTTATTAGTTCCCCTCCCTCCCCTAGAAGAACAGCACCGCATCGCAGCGATACTTGATAAGGCTGATGCAATACGTCGCAAGCGCAAAGAGGCGATTAGGCTGACAGAGGAATTATTGCGTTCAACTTTTTTGGAGATGTTTGGTGACCCGGTTACTAATCCGAAGGGGTGGGAGTTTCGTCAATTAGAAGAATTACTTTCAGAGCCGCTACAAAACGGTGCGTACTTTCACAAAGACTATTATGTAGAAGATAATACAGGAACGGAAATGGTTCATATGTCCGATGCCTTTTACGGTATGGTTAAGCGAGGTAATTTAAAGCGAGTAAATGCAACATTAGCAGAAATAGAAAAATACAACCTAAACTCTAATGATGTTATTGTCACAAGACGTTCTTTAAATTATGAAGGTTCAGCAAAACCTTGCTTAGTTTCAGGAGATGAACCTTTGATTTTTGAATCAAGTTTAATTAGGGTAAGTGTTAATCAAAAAATTATAGACCATATATTTTTCTTCTCATACATGTCTTTACCAGAGGCTCGGAAAGCATTTGTGTTTCCAAACGTGACTAAATCTACAATTTCTGGAATTAATCAAGCGGGGTTACATAGAATTCCAATTTTTCTCCCTCCTCTTTCTATACAAATGAATTACCGAAAAATATATGAAAAAGTGAAATTGTTGGTATTGCGGCATGAAAAAACCTTAGAGCAATCTGACAACCTTTTTAACTCCCTCCTCCAACGCGCCTTTAGTGGCGAACTATAACCCACCACCAAAACACATATCAGCCATCTAAGAGGATGTTTATAAAAGAATTATTAAGCCTTAGAAAAGATAGCCAGGGAATAAATTCCCTGGCTTGTGGTATAAATAAATCTTAAAATTTTTTATAAACACCTTATAACAATTCAAAAACTGAAAAAATGACCCCAACTTTCAGCCAACAAACTTACACTGACCTATTAACTCAACATCAGCCAAAACCAATTAAAACAGAGTCAGAGCATCATAGAGCCTTAGCTATAGTAGAGCGAATGATGTCTGGTGAACTAACAGAGGCTGAAACTACACTTTTTGAACTGTTGGTTCTTCTGATTGAAACTTACGAGCAAAGTAATTATCCTATGGGAGAGTCTACTCCTGGGACTACTTTGTCATCACTCATGCATGAATTTGATGTAGAAGCGGCTTCTTTAGTTGAGGTGCTTGGCTCTTTTGAGGTTGTTACGAAAGTGCTTAATAATCAACAGGAACTTAGCCAATCCCAAGCAGAGTCCTTAGCTCAGTTTTTTAATGAACATTATTCTGGACTTTCCTTAACAGCTAAAGATTTCCAAGTAGTTTAAAAGCTTACGAATAAATGAAATAAATATACCCGTCAGTCTTAGCAAACTAAACTACTATATAAACTATGAAAGCAATCGAAGTTACTGGCAAAATTGACCAAGAGGTAAACCTAGCTTTAGATAAACCAATCCGAGGAACTAATTATCCTCATCAAGTTCGGGTGATTGTGTTGGTTCCACAGCAGGAAGAAGCAGCAGAAGTTGACCCTGATGATACACCAATCGAGGAAGTTAAAGCCAGTTTAAGAAGAGCGTTGTCACAAGCAAAAAGGGGTGAAGGTCTGCCATGAATGGTACTAAGAAATGCCCACATGATACCCCTGAACTAAAGTTCGGGCTAAAAGCTGAAACCCGTTAAAAACGGGTTGTAATCTAAGTACAATAAGGGTTTTAGTCCGTTTTCAACGGACTTTAGCTTTCAGCCCGAACTTTAGTTCAGGGGTTTGGAGGTAGGCTGTTGACTTTGATGTTTTTCAGACCAATCATGCTCACGCATAAATTGTGCTAATCATTAACGCTTATAGTCCTGTAATAAAAAGGGTTTTAATATTTTATTTACGACGTAAAACTGTATGAATTCTAGTCAAGGTATTGTTCATGCAGTTTTATGTTAAAAACAAAAGCTTAAATCTCTATCTATATAAGGGCTATAAGCGTTAGCAACTAGCATGATTTATGTATGAGCATGAATGGTCTGAAAAATAACAAAGTCAACAGCCTAGTTTGGAGGAGCTTTTCTTAGTGCCATTCAGGTCTGCCATTATCTCAAATGTGGGAAGGTATTGATATCGAATGAACAATTATCGGTATATCTTTCATAGATAAATAGTCTCTTCAAAAACTTTATCTTGAATTAAATAATGTAAAGATTTACTTGTAACAATATCAACTTTACGATTTAATAAACTTTCTAAATCTTGAATTAACCCTCCTGGAAACCAGGCTGTAATTTTATTTAAATCATAATCAATCAAAAAATCTATATCACTATTTGGTGTTTCCTCACCTCTCGCAACACTACCAAATATTCGGATATTATAAGCTCCATGTTTTTCCGCTATCGCAACAATTTCATCTCGCTTTTCTTGAAGTAATTCTTTTAATTTCATTTTTAATATTATTCCATAATCAAATTTATTTCAAAATTTTAACATCATTTATAAAGCTTTACAGCAGATAACACTACCGAAGTTAAAGTGACCACAAATAAATGAAAGAAATATACCCATCACATATCTGGTAGCTCCCCTAACACTCCTGTCTTGTTGTTCGTGTGAAATCCAAACCTTGTACATTGACCATAGGACTTGTTATTTATAAATAATTGATGCTAAATTTCTCTTTACTACTAAGAACAAGAAAGAGTATAGGGATTATCATTATCAAAAACAACTGAATAATTTGATATACCGTGCTTTAATTTTAAAGCAACTGATTGTACCAACGCAAAATTAAGACTAAAACATCTCTGGGATACAGAATGATAATGATAATCCCTATATTTTAGCGACTTCTTCATCAGAAATCAAAATTCCCTACCAAGTATAACCCAACTGACTCAACATCTAAAACAAGAAATAGCTCAACAAGTAGTTTGCAGCTTAATAGGTTATGTCATATCCAGCAGTACAAGCACGATAGAATATTCTGAAATTCTTTGCGTTTTTGCGTCTACCCTACGGGAAAACTTCCGGTTTATGCATGAGTTTCACAGCCTAACACAGGAATTTGACAACTGTGATCGCAAATCACCAAATCCCAAAAAACGTATTAATCATCAGCATGACGGAAATCCAAACCGCTTTCTGACTTTACACAATTTCCTTCTGCAATAAAGAAACACCAAAAATTCAAGCATTATCATTCTCATTTTTAATTAGTAAAAAAGGCTATAATACTTAAAATACAAGGATTTAAAAGTTTTTATGTTTTTGAAGCATCTGGTCTTACATAGCAGTAAATATAGCTATACAACCCTTTAATATCAAAATGATAATGATAACGCCTGTATTTGAACAAAGTTCCACCAGGGGAGTAAAAAAATGTTAGATTTCAATCGTTCACCGCATTTGATGAATAATGATTCCAAACAAATCAGAGTTCAGGTAAAGTTAACAAATGCAATCGATGAAGAATTAGTTCATCGTGGATTACTCAATCCCGACCAAATACATACTCCGTGGAAGCTTTGGTTGGTACAGGTGATATACGCACTGTGATACCTGTGAAAGTATTGGATAAACTTGGCTTAAGCATTCGTACTTATGAAACCAATAATTATGCAAATGATGAACAACAGAAAGTGGGAATAAGCGACCCAATAATTATTGAAATACAAGGACGGAAGACAACAAGAGATGCATTAGTTGGTGGGGATAAGGTGATAATTGGTCTAACTGCTTTAAAAACATTAGATTTCGTTGTTGATTATGAAAATCTACGTTTAATTCCTAATCCAAAAAATCTTGACTATCCTGTGTTTCGTATTTGATAATGTGGAGTTGGTCTACAAACTTTGTATACATCAAAATCATAGCGATATTTGCTGTTATGAGTATGCTAAATTAGGGTAAAAACAAGAGAATATTGTAATGATTTTAAAATATTTAGCAATTGTTCAAAATGGTAAAATAGAATTGATTGAGCCTGTCTCTATTCCTGAAGTAACAAAATTATTTATTATTCCTATTTATTCAGAGTTCGATACAGAAGAAATAGGCAATCGGAAAAATTTTTCGTTAAATCACTTAAATAATTGCTATGCAGAAAACAAACCAGAATATACATTAGAATTAATTAAAGAACATAATCCTAATTATGAAAAGAGGTAATATTATTTTAACTTCTAACATTATCTGGACAAAATATGCTTGTATAACCAAAAGCTATTTGGTAAACTAAATATGTCAAGTGGCTTCGGTTCCTGCCTATTAAACGTTAAACTAAAAACCGCTAGTTCAAAAACTGGTCATTAAACTTAACAATACGTGACTTATGCTAATCCAGAAAATTGTCCAAGAACTGCAAGATATCCCCGAAGATAAATTAGCAGAACTTTATAACGTAATTCACTACTTTCGGCTAGGTTTAGGTCAGGAACGTACACAACCCCGCACCCCTGGTTTGTTAAAAGGACAACTCGGTGATGCTTTCTTTGAAGCACTTCCAGAAGAGGAACTCCAGCAATGGGAATGAGCTACCTTATCGATACCCATATTTTTTTATGGTGGCTTTTTGATGACCCACAACTTCACACTGACAGCCGAGAAATAATTCGCAACCCAGAAAATCGCATCATTATTAGCAGCGCTTCAGCTTGGGAAATTGCAACAAAATACCGTATCGGTAAATTACCCGAAGCCAAACAACTTGTTGAGGAATATTCTCAGATATTACATAAGTCTAAATTTATTGAACTTCCCATTACCACAGTTCATGCGCTCAGAGCAGGAAGCTTACCAATTGACCACCGAGACCCCTTTGACCGCATGATTATGGCTCAGGCTGAACTCGAAGGCTTGCCTGTTATCACTTACCACGCAGCCTTCCAGACTGGACTGATTCGGGTAATTTCCGGCCTTAAATAAAAAAGATAAAAAGACTAAATAGGCAAAGTATGAAATATGTCACTTCTATTGAAAGAAATGCAAGCAAGAAATCACTTACAAAAGGAATATCTTTGGGATTAAGGCTAAAATTTGGTGATAGGGGTCAAGATTTGTTACCAGAAATTGAAGTTATCGATGACATTGACACTTTGGAAAGAATCTTAGAAGCGATAGAAAAGAAAGCTACAATAGATGAATTACGGCAAATATATCAAACCACAACCGAATAATAAAATGTTGGTTTGTAGGGACTAAACATGTTTAGTCTCCAAACATTATCTAGACCAAAAATGCTTGTATAACCAAAAGCTATTTGCTAGACTAAATACGTCAAGTGGCTTCGGTTTCTGCCTTAAATGTTGTTGTTGCCAACCCAATGGTTTGGTGGGCAGAAATTACTGATAATCCATTAGAAGGAGAGTAAAATGACTCCAATTGAATTATACAGAAAAGGTTTTAAGGCGTTAGTAGATGCCTTGGGATATGAAGATGCTGTCCGGTTTATTCGTCAGTTTGACGGCTGTAATGGGGATTATACTACCAAGCGCCATCAATGGCTCGACTCACTAACAATGGATGAAATTTTGGCAGATATTTCGAGTCGTCAGAGTAATGAATAAACAAATATACAGCCTTTCTAGTTTTGACTCTCTTAAAAGGTAGTAAATAATTTTGGTAGATTTGTGTAGCAAGCAATAATGAGTACACAACTGAGGTATCTAAAAAATGCTCTTTACCTTTACCCTCCATAATATTTATAATTCATCCTCATCTTGAGAATTATTGTCAAAGCTGACGCTAAAAGGGAGGGTATTAAAACCTAGGTTTTCTAATGCTATAATTGAGTTTTCAACCACTATATTATCGATTACTCCTTGGTTGACTAAAGATGAAAATAAATCATAGGCGTCTTGATACTGCTCTTTAGTATAATCAAGCCACAAATTTTGATGAGCTAGTGCGTCATGTAGTGCTACTGCGACTTCTGTATATGGGTCTCCCATACATTTAGTAACCATCAAGCGCATTTTCCGTAGTATACTATCAGCAAAAACAGCGGAACATGCCTCTCCTGCAAATCTTGATAGTTCTTCTAAATCTGATAACAAAGATTTGGTAATTTCTACTGCACTTACTTTTAATACTTTTTGTTCTGTATTCATACAAAACCCCTATAAATTCTTTTGTTAACGTTAATAATTGACAATTAAAATAAATATATTAGTTTAATACTTTAATCATCAACCCGCTCGTATTGTAAACTTTCCATCAAACTATTAAAATCGCTTTTAACATCATTAAAAGGTTGTACAAAGGAATAAACAAAAGGGAATTTACCCATAGTAACTTCTTCAAATTTTGGTTCTATCAACTTTTCTTCTATGTCAGTATCATCCTTAATTAAAAGTAGTTGATAACCTCTAATATTATGTGTATTATAAAGTTGTTCTAGCTTGACATCTGTATTTTTTATTGTTTCTCTACACTTTTCTAAATTTCCAACTGATTGAGAATGAACATATTCGTAAGCAAATTCGTTATTCATAGTCTACATACCATCGAGCTACTATTAGTTTTTCGCGCATTGAATCCAAATTAAAGAGCATTCTTGATAAATCATGGTAAATCGTAAAGCCCCGTATCCTGCGCTTCTTTAGTTAGCTCTTCCATAACAGCGAATTGTCGTTGTTTCTCAGTTTTCTGATAATGAAGCAAGTCTTGAAGCTGTACGCGGCGATAAATTCCCACCTTTCTTGAAGGTATTGTGCCTTCATCCAATAATTTTACCAGATAGGGACGTGAGACTCTTAATATATCTGCTGCTTCTTGAGTAGTAAGTTCGGCACTATGAGGCAGGATAGTAACAGGCTCACCACGGCTTACCGATTGCAGTATATTTACCATCAACTGAAACATACCACTTGGGATGGTGATGCGGGTATCTTGCATAGCGGGGTCGAGGATTGCAAAGGTGATGGTATCGTTCGGGTTCTCTCCTAACGCCGAAATAGATTCCAAGGCTTGGCTTGCAAGGGTGATTGCTTCGGAAGTAGGGGTATAGGGTTCGATAGGACTCGGAGTAGCCATACACATTCTCCTTCATACAGTGGGCGATAGTCACACTCTATAAGTATATCGCTTTTATCGAAATACTCGCAATACTAAAAATACTCGAAATACTAGTACACAACCGATAACCGTTTACTATCTAGGAATTGACAAAAGCTTTGTTGGTCAAGCAGTAAATTTCATTGCTAGAATTTTCATTAGTTGGTGGTAATAGTTAATTTTTAGTAAGTTAATAAGTTAATAAGTTATGTTGTTAAACAAAACAAGCTTTGTTAAATTCTATTAATTTTTCTTCAATACTCCACACATAGTATATCCACTCTTCCAAGTTTTGATATTGTTGCTCTAAAGCCTCCTTTCCGAACTGAATTATCTCGTCATCACCCAGCAATATCGGTGGTAGTTTGAGGCTTTTTAGCCGCAGAACCATCAACCGTATAGTAATCTGCAAATTGCATTCTACTTAGGTCAGAAAATAACTTTTGTATTCGCCACAATTCATCGATATTTTCGTTTTCTTTAGAAAAGCCCTGAACTAAAGTTCGGGCTAAAAGCTAAAACCCGTTAAAAACGGGTTGTTATTCAAGCACAACGGAGGTTTCAGTCCGTTGAAAACGGACTTCTGGTTTTAGCGCTGTACCGAAGTACTCCGATGTGCAAAATATTAGAGCAAAAGATACTGCTATCAATCGGTGCGTAGCACTCGGATGAGTTCTTCGGCCACGAGGTCGGGGCGGGACAAAAACGGGTGGTGGCCAGCGGCAAGGTCGATAGAGCGGGTGGCCCGGCTGGCGTGGAAACGCTGCAGGGCGAGGGAGGTGCTACGGTCTTCCGTGCAGACGAGGTACGTCGAGGGTCTGCCCCGCCACGCCGCTCGGGTCGTCTTAGTCCCGAAGGCGGCTACCGATTGCGCGGTGAGACGTTCCCACGCCTCGGCTCGGGTCTCCTCGTCTGTCAGGTCTTGCAAAAAGCGGTCGCCGAACGATGAAGCGGTATAGCCGTCGATGCGGACTGTGCCGTCGTCGCCCAGCGCAAAAGAGACCGGGTCTTGCTCGCCGCTCATGATGTCGGCCTGCGACTGTCCCACATCCGGCAGGTACGAGGTGATGTACACCAGGTGGCGAGTGGCAGGGTGGTCGGCGCCCTCCGCAATAACCGTGCCGCCGTAAGAGTGCCCAACGACGACGGCCTCGTTCACGTCATCGAGTGCTTTTCGCAGCGCCTGAGCGTCTTCGAGCAGTGAGGCGACGCCAGGTATGACGCCCTCGCCGCAGGACGGCAACTCGACCGCTCGGCTCACCGTGCCGATTCGCTCATGGATTATTGAGGCGACCCGCTGCCACCACCATGCGCCATCCCGGACGAGTGCGCCATGCACGAACAGTATTTCCACCATCTCCGTGTTCTCTCCTTGCTCCCGCACGTATCTACCGAGCGGTGTTGTCAGTTTCCATTCAATTAATTGTAGCAACCTGCAATACTAATCGCTCTTCACCTGCACTTCCCTGGATTTTCAAACCAGGATTATTTGCAGTCATCATCTTACTAAACTAAGCAATTATGTGAGCCAGAGCGTGATAAGTTATGAGATAATAATTATTAATGGGTAAAGTCAAACATATGTTTCGATGGTAGCTTATGACCCAAACATATAATACCGTCTTTGATAGATTCTAAAGCTTCAGCCCCACATGCGCGAAACTTTTCAAACGACTGCCAAGTTGGCCCAACTTTCAATCCAAGTTCTTTGTGTTCTTTTTTTGTCAGTGAATTCATAAATACTTAACTAAGAGCAAACTTTACCATTTATAAGAGCTTTCCACATAAAAAATATCCAATCACTCTTGTGTCTTTGTGGGATGGGCTTCCAGCCCGTTCATATCAACCAGAGTGGTTTTGGTGACTATCTATAAATATTAAATTAATAACAAATAATTAAAGTATTTGCTCAGCGTGTAAATTTTTGTAGATATATGGGAACTCTATAAATATAACAAAAAGCCTAATTAATAAATTAGTACTGTTTAAGTATGAACAATTTTAGGCGGTTTAAATAGTGTGATACAAGGTTATATAAATGATAAAGTTGTGGCAATTATTTCCTCTCAGCGTGATTGGCGTAATATATGGTGGCGTTGCTACTGCACAAATAATACCTGATTCTTCGGTAGGGACTGTTGTAGTACCAAATGCAAATGTAAATGGCGTATTAACTAACCAGATTAATGGTGGCGCCATTCGGAATAGCAATTTGTTTCACAGTTTTCAGCAATTTAATATTGGTACAGGAGAAAGCGCTTATTTTGCTAACCCAAATGGAATTACAAACATTTTCACGCGGGTTACAGGGGGAAGTGCTTCTAATATAAATGGAAAACTAGGCATTTTGGGCGATGCTAACTTATATTTTATGAATCCAAGTGGCATTGTATTTGGTGCAGGCGCCGTTCTTGATGTCAAAGGGTCATTTCTAGCCACAACTGCCAATAGTATAAATTTCAGCGATGGTACACAGTATACTGCTTCTTACCAAGCGACGCCTGTATTAACGGTGAGTGTCCCAGTCGGTTTAGGGTTTGGGAGTAAACTAGCGCCTATACAAGTACAGGGTACAGGACATAATTTAACTACTATACCCACATCCAAAGATGCTTATCCACCTTATGTGCGCGAGAAAAATCCACAAGCTTTAACTGTACAACCAGGTAAAACACTTGCATTAGTTGGTGGAAAAGTGGATATCGAAGGAGGTCAACTATTAGCAGAACATGGACGCATTGAAGTTGGAGCAGTAGAGAATGGTGAGGTGAAGTTAAACACAACGAGTAATGGTTTCACGCTCTCGTATGCAGGTATATCTAACTTTGGTGATATCCAACTTTCAAAAAAAGCCGCAATTGATGCAAGCGGTTCTAATATAAATGGTGGAATTCAAGTTGCTGGAAGAGAAATTAGACTAACAGATGGTTCTGTTGGTTTGATTAAAAATTTAGAATCTCAGGAACCTGGGAGCAATATTAATGTGCTAGCTTCCGAATTATTAGAATTTTCTGGCACTGTACCAAATGGAAAAATTGGCAGTCAGTTTATTACCGAAACAACAACTGCCCAAAATAGTGGAAATATAAATGTTTCCACCAAAAACTTAATTTTCCGTTCGGGAGGACTAATTGTTTCAAGAACTTTTGGAACAGGAGGTTCTGGTAATGTTAATATTAACGCATCAGAATCAGTACAAGCGATTGGTACTGCTGCACCGTTAAACCCACGTTTTGTAAGCGGAATTTTTGTTTCTGTCAATGGTAGTTCTTCTGCTGATGCAGGTGATTTAAATATTTCAACCAAGAATTTTAGGGCTTTTGATGGAGCTATTATTTCTACTGCTTCTTATAGTGGAGGCAACGGAGGTGATTTAAAAATAAATGCTGAGTCTGTAGATATTTCAGGTGTAGACCCTGTTTTTAATGGAGCTACAGATTTAAGAGTTGGTAGTTTTAGCGGTGGAAATGGTGGTAATTTAACCATTAATACACAAACATTAATGGTTCGAGATGGAGCAAGATTAAATGGTACAACGGTTGGACAAGGTTCGGCAGGAAGTATTACGATTAATGCTGAACAACAGGTAGACATTAAGGGAGGCAATATAACTTCATCTGCTATCTTTCCAGATTTTCGTGCAATTATAAATGGATTTGCAAGTGACCCAACTGGAAAAGCAGGAGCAGTAACCATAAATACAAATCGTCTAACAATTCGCGAAAATGGTAAAGTTAGTGTTGCTAACAGTGGTCCAACAAATGCAGGCAAACTAGACATTAATGCTGGTTCAATTTTGCTTGATAGTCAAGGACTTCTTTCTGCTTCGACTCGTGCAGGAGAAGGTGGAAATATCTTTTTAAAAGCTGATAATTTGGTAATGCGTGGTGGTAGTGCCATTACTACAACAGCAGGTGGTACTGGTAATGGGGGTAATATTACCATGAAAACAGGCGCCTTTGCACAGATTGAAGCAAGTAAAATTACTGCGAATGCTGGAAAAGGAAGAGGGGGTAATATAATTATTAATACCGAAGGATTTTTCCAAAGTCCAGATAGTATTATTAGTGCTTCATCCGAACTTGGTATTAATGGTGTGGTGCAAATTTCTACCCTTAATGCTAATAACGAAAATTCGCTTCAACAACAGCCAAGTAATTTTGCCAATACTGACACTATAGTCTCAAGCAGTTGTTTAGCGCAAAGAAACAGTCAAAATGGTAAGTTTGTAGTATCCGGTAATGGTGGTTTACCCGAAACACCCAGTGACAGAGATATGCAATATGAAATTGTGCAAGTCCGCTCATCACTTACTACTTTAAATAACACTTCAACACAGCAAGAGAGTGTTCAACGAGGATGGAAATTAGGTGATGCTATTCAAGAAGCTTCACAACTTATAACAACTAGTTCGGGACGCCTAATGTTAATTGCAAATACAGGAGCAACCATCAGCGAACAAAACTCAATTTGTCGTTGAGGACTTTTCAATTAAAAAATAGAGCCTTTCCCGCTCTGGTGAGGTACACAAGGGCGGGCAAGGATGCCCACCCCACAATACTGTGCTATTTTAATTTGTACCTTACTTGACTGAGAACCGCTATATATCAAAATATTGCAATATAACTGCAATATTTTGATGTAATAGTGTCATTAACAACACAGGCGTATTTGGTTACAAAATATTATTTTAGTTGTGATAATAAAACTCACGCATAAACCGGAGGTTTTCCCGTAGGGTAGACGCCAAGACGCAAAGAATTTAGGAATATTTACAGCAAATTTAAAGTTAGTGAAATACAAGTGGGCGGGCAAGGATGACCACCCCACAAGAGTTTGATACTAAACCTAAGCTCCTATTAGATGCGACAACAAAACCTTCGCATTAAAAGTTATCAAAAATAGGTTGTAGGTCAAGTATAAAACCTGGTAAGACATCCTCACCGCTAACACTCGTGGGTGAATTCAATACTTGTACTAATTGACCAGGACGGTAAATTTCAACCTGTTTATTTTTGGGATTAATCAACCAACCAAGCCTGAGTCCGTTGCTTATATACTCGCGCATTTTGGCTTGAGCATCTTCTAAATCATCCGTTTCGGACACTAGCTCAATTGCAAAATCAGGACACAAGGGTAAAAATCTTTTTCTTTCCTGTAATTCCAAAGAGTTCCATCTTGATATTTCCACCCAAGAAGCATCTGGGGAACGAGTAGCGCCATTTGGAAGTTTAAAGCCAGTAGATGAGTCAAAAAATTTTCCTAGGTTAGGATTTTTCAAGCTCCAAACATAAAGCTGTCCAATTAAATCAAAATTTCGGTTTCCCGTTTCTCCTCCCGTTGGCGACATTATAACCAACTCCCCGTCATAAGTTAACTCCAGCCGCAAATCTTTATTAGCCGCAACCAATTGATAAAAATCTTCGTCTTGCAATTTTAAGCTATCTGGCAACTTAATCTGCATAGGATGCCTTAATATCTAACGCTTACCCACAATTATAGATTTACTTGGAAATCATCGCCATCTATTGCTTGCAGCTTGTTTGATTTGGAGCATTACTATTTTGCAAAAGCTTTCTTCTATACGGCTTCTTTCCCCTTGCGTTTCCATCTCAGGTTTGGATAGGCAGCAAATTAATTCACCAGCTATACAAAAGCAAACCTATATAGTACCATTATACTAAATTGTTTTCTTATGACCATAACAAATTATCAACCACAACTACATTTTTAAATATGGATACACATACAGAGCAAATTTTTGGTACTTTAGAACTTTTAGTTGAATCAGTTAAGAGCATTAGGTTTCCTGGTCATGAAGATGGTGGACGTATTTATCCATTTATTTGGGAAACATCGCAAGAAGGAGAATTTAACGCACTTAATCTTAGCCTATCTAAGGGTTGGTTGAAACTTACAGACAAGGATGTTGCGCTCAAAAGCTGGCAAGATATGAAATATTTAAAAGAATTCGGAGAAAATTGTTTGAGTCAGGATGAATGGAATAAAAGATTTAATCAAGTTACAACTTTATTTGAGATAATAAATCAAAATTTACAAGATTTAGTCTTTTTCAAATTAAAAACTTACTATGATGCGGACGATATTATTGTAGCTGTTGGTAAAACAATAGATGAAAAGTGGATTGCTTTAAGCCATACAGTTTACGTAGAAAGCTCTATTCCTAAAGAACAAATTAATCGTACAAAAATAAATATATCAAGCTCTAATTTATCACTAGGTAACAATACATTCATTTCACTTTCACAAATAGATGAAATGATTTCTGAATTGGGTACAATTACTTTAGCAAATGAAGGTGGGGGCTACTACTACAATTACTACCATAGTATGGTTTACAGTATAGCTCAAACTAAAGAGCAAGCTATTGAAAACATTTTACAAGAGTCGGGAATGCTAGAAATTAGTAATTTTCATGCCTTTTACCCTGAAAGTCAAGATTTTTTTGAATACGAAGGATACGAAGATGATTACAGATGCTCCACTCCTGAAAGATTTCACAAAATAAATCAATTTTTTGCAAATAATTTTCCTAATACGATGATGTATAGGTTTAGTTTCTGGACAACAGAAAATATATACATCATTGGTGAAACTCAGTCTGATGACCGCACAGGGATTTATATAAAAAGTAATTTTGTTTACAATCCATAATTTTCATTATTTTTAACTAGACTTATGCATCCTGAAACCGAACAACTACTTGCTACTCTATTTCTTTCCGTAATAAAGAACTGGCCGAAAACTAAAGCATCTGAGACAAAAAATGTGAGATTTAATAAAACAAGCGTCTCAACCACTCAACAAAAACCAATGCTAAAGGCGAATTGTAACTTAATACTTGTGAAGTTATAGCTTGTCCCATAGGCATTCCAGGTGTTTCTTGACAAGCAAGCCAAGTATGAATTAAAGCTTTGGGATTATGAATTAAAGTGTAACGGTTTAAACCAGCCTGTTCAACTTCTTGTAAAAATAACTCAGCTTTTATGAGTAGTTCATCATCTGCTGAAATTAATCGAGCTACAAAATTTTCTAACATTCCAGGTAGTTGGTTATCTGGCATTAGCCAAACTCCTACTTTAGGCAAATTAGCTGCTTCTGTATTTGCATAAACCCAACCCTCTAATGGTGGTACTTTCGGAATATTTTGATAACCACTCGCACTCAAACGGCTACATACTGATTGCCATCGCGCTACCAAATCCTGGTCAGCATCAATTACAATTCCTAATGTACGAAAGTTTTCTTGCTTTAACCGAATTGGTATTTCAGCTAAAACAGCCTCAATTCCTTGTCCATAATCTTCTTCATTAGGTACTTCCACAGAAAATGTTTCTGGTAATTGATGTTTCTCGCATAAAGCCCAAATTACATGGCGGTCGTTTTTTCCTTCAACGAGTAATTGTTGAGGTTTTGTTTTAGGTGGTTTTGGAGCTTTTGGCATTAACGCACCTCAATACTTTGGCGAACTGCTACTGATAATTCATCTGTGTTATATTCTACAACTCGTACATTTTCATCTTGACGACTGAGGCGAAATAATTTTCCAATTGAATTATCTTTTAGTTGAGCTAATGCTTCTTGAAAAGATGCTATACAATCCCAACTATGAGTAGTTGCAAATATCTGAATATTAAGCTCTTTTGCTATTTCAAGCATAAATCTCCACATCTGGCTTTGAGCTTCATAATGTAGACCTGTTTCAATTTCATCTACTAATAAAAATCCATTTTCTACAGTTACTGATGCCATTGCAATAGCCAAAATCCGCCGCATTCCTTCACCCATATTAGTTAATGAGATTGGTTGGGGATAAGTATCAAGTTTGAGAAGAATATTCGCATGATAATTAGGATAACTGGTAAAGCCAATTCTACTAACTGCTGGTTCTAAGATTTGCAGCGCTGAAACAACCTTATTTTCTTTTGGTGTAAGTAAAATATTGTTCCATAAGTCAGACAATTTCTGAAAATTTAAATTACTACTTGCCAATAATAAACTTGGCTTCTTTACGAGCAAAGGCAAATTATCTTGTTTAACTACGGTTCCATCAGCTAGAAGATTAATCTTGATTGGTGTACTGCTACCTGACGAGCAAACAATTTCAAAAGCATCTTGTTTAAAAATACTATAATTATTTATTTTGTGAATACTAAATCTTAAATTATGTTGCTCGTGCGATTCAATCAAAATATTTGGAGTATCTGATTGAAATCCGTAAAATAAATTATGTATTTCTTGGCTTAAATATTGGGATGATTGATATTGATTTATGTCACCAATTAAACTAGGAAATTTATCAATCTCAACACGACTCTGGAGCAATTCAATTAAAGAGCGATGAATTTCATCTTGATTAACTAATAAATATATAGCTTCTAATAAGCTGCTTTTACCAGTGTTATTCATACCAACCAGCAGATTTACACGAGCAAAACCGTTGATATGTAAATCCTTGAAGCAGCGATAATTTTTTACTGTCAGGTCATTTAACATGAAATCCCAGCCGCTTAAGTTTATATTATCTCCTATTTTAAAGGTCGCTTCTCCTATCTGCACTTAATACTCTCAATTATTCATAGTGCGTTCCATACGCTTGCCCATAAAGGCTTGCATCTTGCTCGCTTTTGGTCAAATTTCAATAAAAACACACTATATATTATATCATGTTCTCAAAGGTCGGTAGTAAGAAAGCGAAATTTTCTGCCACAGGTCTGCGAGCAGTTCCAGAGCTTCGAGTACTTCTTAATGAACTCAAAGAGCTGATTGAGGCAGGAAAGGTAAAATTGGTCATGGATAGAAGTTATCCTTTGGAGCAAACTGCCGAAGCTCACAGGTATGTCGAAGAAGGACACAAAAAAGGGAATATAGTCGTAACTGTGGAGACTGACCGATGAATAACCAACTATATATTCCACCATTAGAAATTAGAGAAAGACTAAGCGCAAACCTCAAAAAAACAGAGTCAGAGGTAAAAGAAATGAAAAAATCTTTGGATGAACTGATAACACACCTTGATGCACAAATTGCCGCTCAACCACAAAGAAAAAATAATTACCAAGATACCCCTCACTTTAGTGAAGGGGTTCATTGTTAGGTCGGAGTAAATGTATCCCATCTAACCAACCCCAAGCCACATCCCCAAACATCCAGTAAAATATATTACTAATACCCCCCTTACCCCAGCCAAGGAAAACCCGCGTGTCATCCAACTTCGAGTTCCTTAACACCTACTTTCCCCAATTTCTAGAACACGCATCCCAAGCAGAAAACTTAGCCAACACCGCACCCCGCGCTAGTTGCTTTTATACACGCTTCACCCTAGAGCAAGCGGTACAGTGGTTGTATGCAAACGACGCTTATTTACAACTCCCTTACGACAATAACCTAGGTGCGCTCATCCACGAGCAGACATTTAAAGACAATCTCAAACCGGGACTTTTCCAAAAAATCCGCGCTATCCATAAAATAGGCAACATCGCAGTCCACGACGCAACCACCATTAAAGCAAAAGACGCACTGCATATTTTAGAAGAACTGTTTCATTTCCTTTTCTGGCTGTGTCGCTCCTATGGAAACAACGGTAAATCCATCGCTGACGTAAAATTTAACAGCGCATTAATTCCCACCAAAAAACCAGGACAAACTGACTTATCTCTACAACAGTTAGAAGAACTAGAAGCAAAACTCTCCCTCGCTGAGCAAATGCGTCAAATAGCAGAAGCGAGAAACAAACAAACCGAGTCAGAACTAGAAAAATTAAAAGCAGAAATTACCGCTCTCAAACAACAAAACGCAGCCACCCCCGACTCTCACAACTACAACGAAGCGCAAACCCGCGAATATTTGATAGATGTTTTATTAAAAGAAGCAGGTTGGGATATCAGCAAAAAAGATTGGACAGAGTACGAAGTTGAGGGAATGCCAAATGATAGCGGTATAGGGTATGTTGATTATGTATTGTGGGGTGACAACGGTAAACCTTTAGCCCTTATCGAAGCCAAACGCACTCGCAAAGACGCTACCTTAGGTAAACGTCAAGCAGAACTTTACGCTGACTGTCTGGAAACACGTTTTAATCAGCGACCAGTAATTTTTTATAGCAACGGATACGAGCATTGGATTTGGGACGATGCAAATTACCCACCTCGTCAAATTCAAGGTTTTCTCAAAAAGGACGAGTTGAAGTTATTAATTTTTCGTCGTGTTAACCGCAAACGTTTACATTTAGTGCAAATACAGCCTAGTATCGTCGAACGCAGTTATCAAATAGAAGCCATTCGTCATATTACAGAAACATTTGATAATCAAAAAAGACGTAAATCTCTGTTGGTAATGGCAACAGGAACAGGGAAAACGCGGACTATAATTGCTTTAGTTGATTTATTAATGCGTGCTGGTTGGGTAAAGCGCACATTATTTTTAGCAGACAGAAACGCTTTAATTACCCAAGCGTTGCGAGCATTTAAAACTCATTTGAGCAACGCAACAGCAATAGATTTAACCAAAGATTTAACTAAAGAAAATACAGACGCTCAAAACGCGAATGTAGTCCTTTCCACCTATCCCACAATCTCCAATCGCATCAATAGTAGTAATGGAAATCAGAGAATTTTTGGTTGCGGTCATTTTGATTTAATTATCGTCGATGAAGCACACCGCTCTGTTTACAAAAAATACCGTGCTTTATTTGAATATTTTGATGGCTTGCTAATTGGATTAACCGCAACACCTCGCAACGAAGTACACCGGGATACATATAGCTTATTTGAACAAGAACCCGGAGTCCCGACTTTTGCTTACGAACTAGATGACGCAATTAAAGATGGTTATTTAGTTCCACCCAGAGGAATAAATGTTCCCTTTAAATTTATGCGTCAGGGGGTAAAATATGACGAACTTTCCGAAGCAGAAAAAGAAGAATACGAAGAAAAATTCCGCGACGACGAAACAGGAGAAATACCCGACCAACTCAACGCAACAGCTTTAAACGAGTGGTTATTTAATAATAACACCGCTGACCAAGCTCTAGAATTATTAATGCAGTATGGGTTAAAAATCGACGCTGGAGAACGCTTAGGGAAAACAATTATCTTTGCTCGCAATCACGAACACGCTAAGTTTATAGTTAAACGCTTTGATGCAAATTACCCCCATTATCAAGGTAAATTCGCACAAGCTATCGATAGTAAAACAGAATACGCACAAAGTCTGCTGGATGATTTTTCCGATATTAATAAACAGCCAACAATCGTAGTCTCTGTAGATATGTTAGACACAGGTGTAGATGTTCCAGAAATTTTAAACTTAGTATTTTTTAAAGCCGTATATTCAGAAGTTAAATTTAACCAGATGATAGGAAGAGGTACTCGTCTTTGTCTCGGTTTATTTGGTATTGGTGATGACAAAAAAGAATTTTTCGTCTTTGACTTATGCAGTAATTTTAGTTATTTTCAGCAAGAATTAAAAGAAAAACAAGTTAAACCAGCAAAAAGCATTACAACTAGTTTAGTTCAAAAGCGTTTGCAACTAATAAATTTGCTGAGTCAAAATAACTCACATGAAAACACAGCATTGCAAAGCTCAGTACTCGACGAATTACACCAACATGTTAACAGCATGGAGCGGAGTAACTTCTTAGTTCGTCCCCATTTGCAAAAAGTAGAAGAATTTTCAGCGCGCGCTCGCTGGTCAAAGATTAACGAATCAGATATAGATGTTATCAATCAATCATTAGCTCAATTACCCAACGGTTTACCAACAGAAAATCATTTAATAAAACGCTTTGACCTAATTTGTTTACAACTACAAATCGCAGTTTTCCAATCTCAGACAAAAGAATCCTTAAAAAAGAATAGCAAACAAGGTAGTAAAGTAAAAGAAAAAGAAGGCTCATATCGCGTAGAAAAAAAAGAGCAGTTTCCCCCCACTCCCAACTCCCCACTCCCCATTCCCTTCTTACGCGATAAAATACGTGATTTATTGCAACGTTTAGAACAAAAACCCAATATTCCCATAATTCAAGCACAACTAGCTTTAATTCAAGAAGTTCAAACAGAATCATGGTGGACAGATGTAACACCAAGCATGATTGAAAACATTAGACTCAAACTGCGGAATTTGGTAACATTGATTGACCCCCAAGAGCAAACAGTTGTTTATACTGATTTTCAGGACGAGTTAGAAGATTTAGAAGAAGTTAATATCCCCACAGCACAAACAGGGTTTAGTCCTTACCAATACCGCAAAAAGGTAGAAGCATATATTCGTTCCAACGAAAACCACGTTGCTATTGCGAAACTTAAACGCAATATACCCCTTACTGACGCTGATTTAACAGCATTGCAAGAAATACTATTTAATGGAGAAGCGGTTGAAAGTAAGGAGCGATTTGAAGCTGTTTACGGTCAAAAAAATCTCAAATTATTTATTAGGGAATTAGTTGGGTTAGATAGGAGCGCTGCAAAAGAAGCTTTTGGGAAGTATTTGGTCGGAGGTAATTTTAACGCTAAACAAATTCGTTTTGTAGAGAATATAATTGATTATCTGACGCAAAAGGGAGTGATGGACCCAGGGATGCTTTACGAACCACCGTTTACTGATTTGCATGATGAGGGGTTGGATGGGGTGTTTGGGGATGATGATGCTGGTGAGATTATTGATATTGTGAGTGAGTTTAATCAGGTAGCAGGGTTTGAGGTTGCGTGATGTTTGGTGTGAAATGGCACTAAGACGAAAGCCACACAAAAGCCAGACGAAAGCCACACGAAAGCCACACAAAAGCCAGACGAAAGCCAGACGAAAGCCACACAAAAGCCAGACGAAAGCCACACAAAAGCCACACAAAAGCCAGACGAAAGCCACACAAAAGCCAGACGAAAGCCACACAAAAGCCAGACGAAAGCCACACAAAAGCCAGGGAATAAATTCCCTGTCTGAAAGCTGAAGTCCTCTAAAGAGGACTGGATAATACATCCGTAGGATACGTCGAAAACAAATATTTTACAAAATTTAAGATACTTCCAAAAATATTATTTTAGTCCTCTTCAGAGGACTTTAGCTTTTAGACAGGGAATTTATTCCCTGGCTTGTGGCTGGCTTGTGGCTGGCTTGTGGCTGGCTTGTGACTGGCTTGTGGCTGGCTTGCGGCTGGCTTGTGGCTGGCTTGTGGCTGGCTTGTGGCTGGCTTGTGGCTGGCTTGTGGCTGGCTTACGGCTGGCTTGTGGCTGGCTTGTGGCTGGCTTGTGGCTGGCTTGTGGCTGGCTTGCGGCTGGCTTGTGGCTGGCTTGTGGCTGGCTTGTGGCTGGCTTGTGGCTGGCTTGTGG
Organism: Scytonematopsis contorta HA4267-MV1; assembly: GCA_019359035.1. GTDB lineage: Bacteria > Cyanobacteriota > Cyanobacteriia > Cyanobacteriales > Nostocaceae > Scytonematopsis > Scytonematopsis contorta. Next base: position 249,519 of record JAHHIC010000074.1, read on the forward strand.
CTGGCTTATGGCATGAATAATACTTAATATTTTATTTATAAACACTTCTAATCTAAGTAGATTAAACGAGCGTGGAGGGATTCGAACCCCCGACCTACAGGACCGGAACCTGGCGCTCTATCCACTGAGCTACACGCCCTTTTCGTTTAACTAAAATATTGTAGCACCTTAGAGAAAATTTGGGAGATGTAGAGACGCGATTTATCGCGTCTATGCCAGGGTTGGGACTAACGTATAATTAATTTCCACGGCTATGTCTAATTTTTAATTTTCAATAGACGCGATAAATCGACACAGACGCGATAAATCGACACAGACGCGATAAATCGACACAGACGCGATAAATCGACACAGACGCGATAAATCGCGTCTCTACATGTATGTGTTACAAATAATCAGCTGGGTTTTGTGGACTTCCATCACGTCGGACTTCAAAATGTAAATGTGGACCAGTGGATAAACCAGTAGACCCAACAGCCGATATTACTTGTCCTCGTTTCACACTTTGCCCTTCCGAAACATGTAACTCGCTACAGTGACCATAAAGCGTAGTCATACCTTTCCCGTGGTCAATAATTACAGCTTTGCCATAACCACCGTACCACCCTGCATAAATTACTTGTCCAGAATCAGCAGCACGAATGGGAGCACCATAACCTGCAGCAAAGTCTAAACCGCTATGAAAACGGTGATTACCTAAAAGTGGATGTGTTCTCCAACCAAAAGGACTACTGATAGGCCCGTCACTAGGAATTGAAAGTATACCAGTACCACTAATGTAATTTCTCTTGCTAGCAGTTTTTGCAGCTGCTGCTCTGGCTTTGGCTTCTGCTATCTTTTGTTGTATTAATCCCCCTAATGCATCCGAGTCTCTTTGTAATTGTTGTTGCGCTGCTTCCAATGCTAAGCGGTCATTATTTAAACGCTGTACTAAATCTTGCTGTTGACCTGCTTGTCCTTGGTAATCGGATTTTTGCGCTAATAGTTGTTGTCGAATTAAAGCGATTTCATTTTTTTGTTGTTCTACCAGCAGTCTTTGCTGATTTATTCGATTTGCTTCTTCAGTAAGCCTAACTAATATTTTTTGGTCGCCTTCATAGACTAACTTTAAATGCCGACGACGACGAAGAAAGTCATTAATATTTTGGCTTTGTAATAAAACAGACCAACCATGATTTGCGGGTGAACGTTGCATGACACGCAATCTGGCGATTGTTCCATTTTGTAACGCTTGGTAAAAACGTTCTGCATCACCTAACTCCGCTTCCAACTGCTGTAAACGTTGTGCAGCTGCTTGTAGACGCATTTCGCTATCTTGAATTTGGGTATCGGTAAGTTGTAGATTTTGGTTTAACCCATCGAGACGCTTTTCAGCTTCTTGTTGCAGGTTGGTTAATTGCTCACGTTCTTTAAGGACACCTTGACGCTGTTGGTTAACTGTTTTCTGTTGCTGTTTAAGTTGGTTAATTACTTGGCTTGGCTTTTCTTGTCCTTGAACTTTAAGTACGGGGACAAATACCAAACTGATGCACAAGATGCACCAAAATACAATATTTAACCAGGGGAAGATGTAGGTTTTCGCTTTTAATGGGACTCTCATGCAGTTCGGTTACCAAGGCAATAATGCAGAACTCCATGAGGATTATTCCCAAAATTTAGGTAATTCTCTCACCCAGGAAGCAAATTTATTCTCAGCGTCCTGCGGGATTTTACGCTCCTTAGAGTTTCCGGTAGCATCGGAATTATTAGCTAACGCATAAACCGGAGGTTTTCCCCCAGGGTAGCCGCAAAGACGCAAAGGAAGAAATTATTCCAATATAAGCCGATTTGATTTAATACTATAAATTGCTCACTCATCTACGGAGCTTGGTGTGATTTGTTGTGAGCCATGTATGACCGCAATTATATCTATTTGTTCAGGTTTAATATAATAAATAATTCTATAGGAATCTTCAATAACTTCTCTGATTTGCTCTGTTTCAAATTCTGGTACGACTCTACCTGAGAAAGGAAATTTAGCAATCTGCTCAGAACGCCTAGTGATGCGGTCAACGATTCTAGATGCATATTGCGTAGAAGTTTGTGCAATATAATTATAAATTCCTGAAAGATTTTCTACAGCTGTTTCTGTCCAATATACTCTCACTCTGGCAGCCCAAATTTTTTCCGCACATCTTGTACAGAAGTTACTCTACCAGCTTTACTATCTGCGAGTCCAGCTTCTATAGCTTGCCGGACATAAATTTGGTACATCAAATCATCCCATGTAGAGTTTTCCGGCAATTTGTCAATTAACTTGCGGGCTTCTTCTTTGATATTTACCATTATTACCGAACCAAATTATGTTTGTTCATTTATTTTAAAGCCTCTCCATGCTTTGAGGCTACCGTGTACACACAAATAAACCCCTCACTGAGCGTGAAGGGGTATTTTTCTCAAAGACTTACTTTCCAATTCTCCAAATCGCTTAAAGAACGGTCGCGATATTTTCCATAACGCTCCTGTTTGTTCTTAATTTTCACACCCAACTCAGGAAAAATACCGAAATTAGGTGGCATTGGCTGGAAATGTTTAGGTGAAGCAGAGCTAATAAATTCAAACAAAGCCCCCATCATTGTTGTATTAGGAAGACTTACAGCTTCTTTACCCATTGCCAAACGTGCCGCATTTGTTCCAGCCAACCAACCACCTGCGGAAGCTGCTGTGTATCCTTCCGTACCAATTAATTGCCCAGCAGCTAATAACATCGGACGTTCTTTAAATTGCAAAGTTGTCAGCATTAACTGTGGTGCATTAATAAAAGTATTACGGTGCATCACACCCAAGCGAACAAACTCAGCGTTTTCTAAACCGGGAATCATTTGGAATATACGTTTTTGTTCTCCCCAGCGCAAATTTGTTTGGAATCCCACCATATTCCAAAGTTGACCTTGTTTATCTTCTTGTCGCAATTGAATAACCGCATAAGGACGCTCTCCTGTACGATTATCTGATAAACCGACGGGTTTAAGGGGACCGTAGCGCATAGTGTCTTCCCCTCGCAATGCTTGTTCTTCGATGGGGAGACAAGCTTCAAAAAATTTGGCGTTTTCTCTTTCAAAACCTTTTAGCTCAACCTGTTCAGCTTTGCAGAGTTCTTGCCAAAAGCGTAAATACTGTTCTTTATTCATGGGACAATTCAAATAAGCCGCTTCTCCCTTGTCGTAACGGGAAGCGAGAAAGGCTATATCGTGATTTATCGATTCTCCCACAATAATCGGACTCGCAGCATCAAAAAAGCTGAGATATTCCATCCCTGTGAAACGCTGTAAGTCTTCTGCTAAATCGGGACTTGTTAATGGTCCGGTGGCTAAAACTACGATTCCTTCTGGAATTTCTGTGACTTCTTCGCGACGGAAATCAATTAAGGGGTGCTGTTCAAGAGTTGCTGTTAAGTCTTGGCTAAATTGTCCTCTGTCAACCGCTAAGGCTCCACCTGCTGGCACTTGATGTTCGTCAGCTTTGGCGATTACTATCGAACCTAGACGACGGAGTTCTTCGTGCAATAAGCCTGTAGCGCGGTCAGCAGCCATTGCACCGAAGGAATTGCTACAGACTAGTTCAGCTACATGTTCTGTATGATGAGCACCGCTGAAACGTTTGGGACGCATTTCATAAAATTTCACGGGGATACCGGCTTGGGCTATTTGCCAAGCGGCTTCTGTCCCTGCTAGTCCTCCTCCTATTACTGTTATCGGTTGCTTTTCCATAATTGAGTTTTAATTTTTTGGCATCTTGCATTAATTATATTTATTTCCCAGATACAACACCTAGCTCTACAAATTTATTTATCAAGTCATCTTCTGTTGCACCACAGTAGTAATATTTTAGCTCTATCAAGTTTGCCAGATAATAACCAAACTTCCCACCATTAATACGAAAAAGTTCTGTTACGACAGTAGCTTTTGACGTACGAAAAAAAATTTCCCAATCAATAGAATCAAAATTTTCTGGTGTGGGAATATCTGTTAAATTAACAAACACTTTTCGTCGCTCAAATGACCAACCTAATCTGTCGTTGTAAACTCCACGTTTGATAATTCGCCAACAAAGAGGATAAACAATCGGCATATGTTATACTCCAATTAAGAAAAGCCCTGCTCATACCCTTAAGCAGGACTAATTTACATTAGGAAGGTTTACCGTTACCGTTGGTTTCGTCGCCTTTTTCGAGGTTTACTCCCGTGTCTTCAGAGTCGTAAAAAATATCGTTCTCTAAATTTTCGGGGTCACGCTGTGCAAACAGCCCTCGACCAAGGTAGAAGATTGCGTCTAACAAGCTTCTTAAGAAACCTTTGCGGTGTGCATTCCCGTTGTTATCGGTCATTTAACCTCCTAAACTATCAATGTGCGTTGTGGAGTAGTTTTTTATCTCCACATTTAATATTATAAATTAATTCCTGATTAGCGTCAACGAGTTTTAGAGAAAAGCTTTGGTGTAAGAGTAGTAGTTCACCAGATGCGATCGCGTCAAATAACTGTCCTATAGAGCCGTCATCACTGTATGTATATCCTAGTTTTTCAGCTATCGCTTTAAGCTTGTTAGGTGTCTCTGGTGAAACTCTTGCGTGTAAACTGGTGCGTCCGAGTTTTTTTCTTCCTACCATAATTCAAATAAAAGTAGTTGACGTTTTTATGGTAGCTAAAAGATTGAGAAAGTGTCAACGAGTTATTCGATACTAATGCATTTGATAGAAAATTATGAGAACACCTGTTTGGGCTATTTGCCAATTGCTCCTATGCCTGCAATTTTTGCGTATTATTCAACAAAAGACACATACAACGCAAAAACTACTATTAAAATATTGAAACAAACAAAGAAAAAAAGTGATAAACAAGCTAAAAGACATTTAAACTGCATAATTTAAATTTATCTAATTATTGTGGGGTGGGCATCTTTGCCCGCCTTATATGTAAATTAAATGTGGAACGGTTTATGGTAAAAAATGAATTTCCTATTGGACAAGCCCTAGTAGCAGTATCAGTTGTTGAAGATAAGGAATTTGCTGGCGAAGAACTGTGCTGTGATAAAATCCAATTTATGTTTAAAGATACGACAATTACACTGTTACCGCTTGTTGATACTGATGAAATCGAGATAATCCAACAAACTCATACAAATCTTTTTGCCGTAGATACTCCACATTTATGGTGCGATTTTATTGGTAAAAAATTAATGAATGTATGGGTATGTGAAAATGACCAAGGTTATCAAGACCAATTTATTTTAGCATTTGGCAATTTGCATCCTGGTATCGCTTTTATCGCTGAAGGTTCTGTTATCAAAGCATTTCGCTATGAGCAAATTTGTCGAAGTAAATCAAATTTGGCAAATAATTTTAAGGGTGTAGAGACGTGATAAATCGTAGAGACGTGATAAATCGTAGAGACGTGATAAATCGTAGAGACGTGATAAATCAACGTCTCTACGTGTTTTACACGGCTATGTTTGTTGTAAAACGGGCTGATTTCTCTGGGATGACCACATCCAGAGGGACTGACCAGCAATCAAATGGATGCCACCAACCCAACGGTTAATATTATTTAGTTGCAACCAATTTACCTCTTCCTTAACCAAAGCGCGTCCTGTGTCAGTCAGCTTTATAAGTCGCTGATTCCAAGGTTGTTCCGTGGTTTCAGGTATTAACTCAATTGGTGGATGCTTACTTTGAAGTAGCTCTGTCAGTATGTACCAATACATGGTATCCCCCAGATAGGGAAGTGGTTCTTTCTCAACAACCAAATTGCCAAAAAGTTTACCAGCAGTTATAGTCCCCTCATCTGCCAAAATCTCTAATGTTAGCTGCTGTGTTAAACTCAATCCGTTATTTACCCAAGGAAGTTCTTGAAGATGTCTTCGCAATGCTTTAGCCATCGTGGGAATTTCGAGAGTTTCTGCATTTATAATTTGGATTAATGCTTCGGGAGAAGAAGCAGTTAGAGCTTTCCAAACCTGATGTCCCAATTGAAAATCCTGACGAGTAAGAGGTCGTCGCTGCTCCCAAAGCGTGCGGAGTACTTCTGGTGAGAGGTGTCCTAAACCGACAAAACGCTTAATTCCAGGGAAAGAATCGATACAAATTAGTTCTAAGCGTTGAGGAAATAATTGGGTTTTCCAAAAGTGGTGCAGCACGTAAGCTAGGATAAGCTGGTCGTAAGAATCATGTTCAAACCACAGCACTACTCGCTCATATTGATGACTGAGATGTAACTGGCTGTATTCGCGTTCTAGACGATTTCGAGCATCTTTTAAAGTAATGCCATATGCCTGTGATATAAAATTTGCTCGTATGCCCAAAAATCGGGATAGGTCTGAGTCTGGAGGAACAGCTCCCTGGCAATATGGGTCTGCAAATTCTAAAAAGTCACCAGAGAAGCCTGCTGTTACTAATTTATGCTGAATATCTGAACCACAACGCAAATGCAGGGTCTTTAAATCCGCATCGAAAGCTTTTGTGATACCACGTGCTATATCTAGACTGACTTGTTCAATAGATTGAATATGCTGCTTTAGCTTCGTCCAACTTGGTAACCCATTTTCTCTGGCAATAACTAGTTGAGCATCGCTGAGTTTTGGTTGAAAAGCGGGGAAGTCTATAATATTGGAAGCTTGGGGATGATTTTGCTGAAAACGCCTAAGCGCCAATTCGGAGTTACATTTATACTCACGAAGTAGGTCTTTCGCAAGTTTTTTTTGCTGCTCAAAGTTTAAGCGACCATCGGAAATGGGCTTTCGTTGATTTGGCATACGATATCCTTCTTATATATACCGCCTGTGTCTGCCATTCAGGCGAAGGAAACCGTATTATATTTACTTGTTATAATGGGCGCAGCCCTTTCCGCAGACTTGGTTGCGTTTTTACGCAATGACACCATTATAGCAGCTTCTAAAATATTTTTACGAGCCAGTCAGTGTTTTTGTATTATATATTTACAGGTTATATTTACAGGTATGTATTTGATAATAAGAATCAATGCCAGCAAAGGATATTTTTCACGATGCAGTAAAACGTGCTTTAGAAAAAGATGGATGGCTCATTACTAATGACCCTCTCTTTCTGCGTTTCGGTGGTTTAGATTTGTATATAGACCTTGGTGCGGAAAAAATTCTAGCTGCTGAACGAAATCAAGAAAAAATTGCTGTTGAAGTTAAAAGTTTTGTTGCTCCATCTGCTACAACTGAGTTTAGTACTGCTCTGGGTCAGTTCCTCAAATACCAGCTAGCAATGGAAGAAGAGCAACCAGACAGGCTTTTATACTTAGCAATCCCCTCGGACATTTATCGTTCGTTTTTTACTTTAGAACTGCCACGGTTGTTAATCCAACGTTACCAAGTTCGACTGATTGTTTTTGACCCAGAAGAGGAGGCTATCGTCAAATGGCAAAAGTAGAAAAATACCGTCAACTAATTCAAGAATTATTACAAGCTTACAGCGAAATAAAAGCCAGTAACGAAGAAGTCGAAGCAGAGTTAATTTTTGATACGGTACGTGACCGCTATCAACTTGTTCATGCTGGTTGGTCAAATAAACGTCGTGTATATGGATGTGTTTTACATCTAGATATTAAAAACGAAAAAATCTGGATTCAACACGATGGAACAGAAGGGGGTATTGCTAATGAACTGACCAACAAAGGTGTACCTAAGCAAGATATTGTATTAGCTTTTCATTCCCCTTTTAAACGACAATTCACTGAGTTCGCTGTTAGTTGAGATTTTTATATTATTTTGAACATTCGGTTCTTTCGTACATAGCGTGCTAAATTTTAATTACATTCGATAATTTTCCTTTATTTTCAAGGCTTACAGGTACTTATAGCTGAAATTCAAGTAATTTTATAGTTTTAGAGGTAATAATGGCTGTAAGATAGATAGAGTAAGGATTTCAAGCTGATTTTTAACAGATTTAGCACGCGCTTTGTACGCAAGAGCCGTTTTGGAATAGGCGTTTACCAGATAGATGAGAAGATAAGCTATGATATTTTGGCTATGCATTGCTAGGCGAAAAACCTCGATAAGCCAGCCCATGTATGGCTTCAGCCTCTTGAAAGCATTTCAAAGACGAATACGCTAGAAATTTTTAGCCGAATAAAAGGTGATCGCATTTCGACTATTGCAATTGAGTTTGCACAAAATATTTTAGAATTCAACCAAAACAGGCTGCTTAACTTGAGGGAATCACTACCTTGAAGACACCAAACAAACTATTTCTAGCTTGGCAAGAACCCACTAGTCGTTCCTGGTTTCCCATCGGTCAGTTGACTTTTGATGGTGTCAGATACAACTTTGTCTACACGCAAGGAGCAAAAGAAGCCCAACAAAAATGTGGTTTTAAACCTTTGTTATCCTTTCCCAATTTTTATACAGAATACATATCAACCTACTTGTTTCCCGTATTTGCGAATCGACTGATGTCCCTTCAGCTATTTTCCCGTCAAGAATATCAGCTTCTAATAAAGGAGGAACTTATATCGATTGTGTGAAGCTTCTTATTTCCCCCCTTCCCTCGTAGGGAAGGGGGGTAGGGGGGTTAGGTCTGCGAGAAGTCAAGTAATACCCTGAGTCACAGGAATTTTAATAATAAATTCAGTCCCCTCCCCAGGAGAAGAAACGCAACGTAGAGAACCCTTGTGTGTTTCCGTAATAATCTTATAACTAATCGACATTCCCAGACCAGTCCCCTTACCAACAGCCTTAGTAGTAAAAAACGGGTCAAAAATGCGGTTCTGAATATTTTTAGGTATCCCCGTTCCATTATCAAAGATTTTTATTTGAACAACATTTTCGCGCTCCAGCATCTCAGTGACAATAGAGATAATATTAGGGTTTTGCCTAATATCTTTAAAAGCTCTCTTTACATTCTGCTCCTCCAAAGCATCTATAGAATTAGTAATAATATTCATAAATACTTGATTTAGCTGCCCAGCATAACATTCAATCAGTGGTAAATCACCATAATTTTTGAGTACTTGAATTTCTGGACATTCTGCACTTGCTTTTAAGCGATTCTGTAATATCATCAAAGTACTATCAATACCTTCATGAACATCAGCCGTTTTACATTCAGCTTCATCCAAACGAGAAAAAGTTCTTAAGGATTTAACAATTTCCTTAATCCGCTTAGTTCCCAGCATCATTGAGTTAATGGTTTTACTTAAGTCTTCTTGAAAAAATTCAAGGTCAATATCCTCAGTTTTCGCGATTATTTCTAATATTGGCTCTGGATAATATTTTTGATATAAATCTACTAATTCTAATAAATCTTGCATAGACTCATTTATATAAATAATATTTCCATAAATAAAATTAACAGGATTATTAATTTCATGAGCAACACCCGCAACCATTTGCCCTAAAGATGACATTTTTTCATTTTGAATCATCTGAGTTTGAGTCCATTGTAGTTCTCGTAGAGCTTCTTCCAGTTGTTGCGCTTGTTGACGAATCTGATTTTCTGAATCTCGAAGTTCTTTTTCAGCTTGTTTACGGTCACTAATATTAAATGTTGTACCAACAAGTCGATAAATTCTACCTTGAATATTTCTTAAAGGATTAAGAGTAGTTAACCACCATGTTTCCTCACCTTTGAGGATACGACACTCCTCATAAACAACAGAGTTATCAGCGTCCAAACATTGCTGATAATCTTGCTTAATACTTTTGGCTTGTTCAGAATCAAAAACTTCTTCTAATGTTTTACCAGCAACCTGTGTTCCACTTAAACCCACTGCATGTTCTACTGGTAAATTCCAACCAGCAAGACGATATTCTCCATTTTCTAAAATATCGGTAACAAAAATTAAATGTTCTACACCATCATAAATACTACGAAGAAATTGCTCTTTTTCTTGTAATTTTGCTTCAGTCTCAGATAACTTTAGAAAGCGAGCTTCATCTTGTACAATTTGATTTGATTGTGTCGCGATAATTCTCTCTAAATGTGCTAGCTGATTTTGAACTGTTTGAAAAGCTTCAGCTTGAGCAATTGCTGTATTTAAATGACTTGCAATGTAAGAAATATTTTCAATTTCATCTTTCAACCAATTTCTTGTTTGAGAATATTGATAAACGCACAAAAATCCCCATGTAGAGTTATTTTGTATTAAAGAAACTATCAAACCAGCTTTTGCCTGGTAATTGGCTTGTAAATGATTTTTATCATTTAAATTTTCACAATTTTCTCTACATACATAAATTTGTGAATTTTCCGCCAAAACTGATTCTTCTTCTAATGGATTACTCTGTGATACGTAAGGTTCAATTTGTGTTAAATTCAAATTAAGATGACTTACAAGTGATTCAAATTTAGCTAGAGAGTCTTCAGCAAGAATTCCACACTGGTGTAAAAAATTGTTACTAGATTCGACTCGACAAATAATAACACTTTCAGCATTAAATAACTTACGCACTTCTTGAGTAGCAACCTCTAATATGGTACTAAAATCTAAAGAGAGTCTTATTTTATTAATAGATTGCAGCAAACTGCTTTGTTGATGTGTTATTTTCTCTAACTGTTCGCAAATTTTGTAATCTTGATATGTAGCAGTACAAAAGTTAGAATTCATAATTGCTATAATTATTTTATTTTACATGTGGTGTGAACGCACTACAACCAAATAATCAATTCAATATTTAGGGACGCTTCTTTCATTTCCCCATTCCCTATAAGGGAAGGGGGTAGGGGGTTAGGTCTTGTCAAACCTAACTGGTAAAGAATATACACCACGCATCGCTAAGTTTGGAATCCAAAGCAAATTATCTGTATCCAAAGATAAATTATCTAACCGCTGAATAATGCTATTAACTGCAATTTTAGTTTCCAAGCGTGTTAGCATCGCACCCAAACAAAAATGAATTCCTAAACCTAACCCTAGATGACGATTATCTTTACGTTCAATATCAAGAATTTCTGGATTAGCAAAACGTATTCTATCATGATTAGCAGCGTGTAGTATACAATATACTTTTTGTCCAGACTTCACCAATTGATTCCCAATTTGACAATCAACAGTCGCTACACGAACAATACTAAAAGCTGGACCGCAATAACGGAGTAATTCTTCTACTGCACTATCAATAAGTGTTGGATTCTCCCGCAATTTATGTAATTGATGCGGATGTTGCAACAATGCCAATATACCATTAGCAATTAAATAGGTAGTAGTTTCATACGCACCAGCCATAAGTGTAATACACACAGATGTCAGTTCTTCATCACTAAGTTTATCCCCATCGACTTCTGTTGCAATCAGTTTACTAATTACATTTTCTTCTGGATTCTTTTTATATATTGCAATCAAAGCATCAAAATATTGTTTACATTCCAGCAAGCTGTAATATGTAAATTCGATGATATCATCCGTTGCAAAACCAGCCCCAAACAACATAAACATATCACTGCTCCATTGTTTGAGCTTAGTAATATCTTGACGAGGAATACCAAGAAAATGACTAGTAACAAGAACTGGCAAAGGAGTAGCAAAATCATCAACAATATCTAATCGTCCAATATTTATGACAGCATCAATCAACTCGTCAGCATAACATTGAATTAAAGACTTAAGACCATTAATTACTTGTGGTGTAAATACTCCGGAAACAAGCTTACGAATTCTTGTATGTCGAGGTGGGTCAGAAAAAACCATCCATTGAGTAAAATAGTCGTTGCAATAATTCAGCTTCTCTTGTACTGTTTCAGAACCTCCTTTACCAATTTTTCCGTTTCGATTAACAGAATATCGTGAATCACGAATTACACTGTGAATATCATCGTAGCGAGTTAATATCCAGGACTCTAATTCCGAATGCCAATATACGGGGTCATAAATCCGCATCTGGTTTAATGTTTCATCAGGAGCGGCATAAAAACTATGGCTATTTAAATCATAGCTAATTGCTGGGGACGGGCTTTCGATAAACATAAATTTGTGACTCTTTAAATCTTTAACTTTAAGATTTTGGAGCGCACCCTTTTTTATTATTCTTTAATCCATATCGGCTTCTTTGCATTCACTATCTCGTCTTCCCCGATAAGCTCTTGTCAATTCCAGAGTTTCAGGAACAATTTCTACTCTGGGTGCAATAACTACATATCTAGAACCAAGATATTTTGCTTTAAAGTTTTTCATCCAACCGTGATGATTTAAGACACCTTGGGAGTCAAATCCAATAATCGACACCCCGCTTCGGTCATAGCTTCCAGATAGTAAGAAAGTCCAATAGGTTTGGTCTGGATAATAACCAAATTTGTATTTAAAAGTCGCTACAAACGCTAAATACCTTCTGAAGTCCATACCATGAATTCCTTCATCTTCGTAAATACGCTTTGCAGCAACTCCAGAACGATAAATTAATTCTGGGTTTTTATCAACAGATGTTACAAACCACTGGTCTTCATTCACCATGACATTTCTAATCATGGTTTCTGTTTCAAAATTGACGTTTGCTTTGATTCCAAATTTTTCGCACAGCTCACTCATAGAAATTTTGGCTGGTAGATATACAAGTAGCTCCTGAGTATTTTCTAGCTCTTTTATTTCAGCGTCTGTAAATGGACAAGGGGAAATAGGTATATCTCCATAAAGAGTATGGATATAGTTTAATATACCTTCTTGAATTTGATTATTCTCAACTTGCTGCAAGTTGGTAATTGTGGATTCTATCGCGAGATTTGCTTGCAATAATGAATTCATATATTTTTCTTGGATAATTTGGTGATTGGTGATTGGTAATTAGTAATTGGTGATTGGCAATAATCTACACGAAGTTTATTCTTGTAACTACTAGCCATTACCCATTACCCATTACCATTAAGCTTTGTAGAATATGTTTATGTGCGACTGCTCAATAATACTAACTATTTATTCTCTGAAAAATAAATGGTATTTCCACTACAAGAAAAAACATATCTTTGGAAATAATTTTATAAATAACTTGCCAAAGAATAAAATATGACAAGTAAAAAATAAGTACGTATTTATCCGCTATGTTTTGTCAGCTAATTCTAATTTATTAGTGTGTAATCAAGTAGTCATATACACTTTTCATACTGAGATGTAAATGATTTATTTAAGCATTTCTTAAGAAATAGCAAATAGCTTAGTTAGGTTAAATCGCTTTGCCACAGCTAGTTGTATTAGTTTTTACCTACAGCCAGAAAGTTAATTTCAGAGACGCGAAGGTAACTATAGTCTTCATAAAAATTATAAAATTAATGTATAAAATATCATCACATATTAGACTAAAAAATGTCATTAATGTTTTTTGAAAAGAGATTTCTTAATATCTATATAATGTTATGACTTTCTTTGATGAAATGAATCACTCACAAAAACTTAAAAAATATTGTTATTGTAAAGATTAAAAATATGTTCATTGACGTTCATTAATTAGCCAATTCGTACTACTCAACTTGTATCCGTCACAAAATGAGGGTAAATATTAGCTTTTATCTGTAATTATTATTCATAACTATCTTGACATTTTTCCTTATCAGAATAAATCAGTATATTTTAGTAATTTCTGTAAAGAAGTAATAAAGATATTTATATATACTCAATTACGAGAATGAGTACAGAGTACATTGGCTACACTGTGGTTTGTAAATTACGCCGATACCATAACCCTAATAACTCACTTTTTATACCCTACAGCTACTCTGAAAATAGCAGTTCACAAAAACTTAAAAAACAGATGTTATTGTAAAGATTTCAAACATCACACGAATCAATTTAAGGAACTGACCAATAACTTCCTGTATATGTTTTTCAAGTGTTAATTTAGCAATACCCATTTTCAGCATCTTCCACAAAGCACTAACAAAACAAACATATATTTTCATCCGGTTATGACAAAACTGCTTAAAACTACACTCCAAGCCATATTTTGGATTTGGAACCTCGTCTTCCTCGTTGTTGTATACTTTGGTATTTTGCCCGTCGTTGGCTTACCCTTAATACAAGCGACATTTCGTGGAGACGTTCCAATAGACTTTTTTCTCTCCCTAGTTGGTTTGATTGCAGTACCGACAATTTGTACTATTCTTGGTGCTTGGAAGCTGAGAAATAATCCTCTGGATGAGTTTCGCTTATTTTATGGTATTGAAGCACCTTTATTTTTACTCTGCTTACTACGACTATTTTTATTTAGAGAAATGACACCAGCGAGTACCCACATTTTAACGAGTGTAGGTATTTGCATTTTTGCGTTTGCTGCTGAATTATTTTACGGTTACGCTGAACGACGACGCTCTGTTACATGGTTACAGATGCTAGCACACACTTTAATGTTGTTCGTTGGTGTCTATGCTGGTATTATCATGCTATTTTATGCTATTCCCGTAGCCGCTTGGTTGGTCAAAGAATTCTTTCAATTTTACTGGTTAAAAGGTCTTTGGTATTTGTTTACACATGACCCTATAGGCACGGTCTTGTGGTGGACACCTTGGACTATAGTTTTGTTCATCTTAACTTCTTCTTTGTTTGTGGTGATGCCTTCTATGGTCGCTGCTCTTTATACCTCATCTGGATGGCGAATTATACGTAAGTTCTTTGAACAGTATGGGCAAAAGCGGACATTAGCAGGAACTTTAGGAATTGCTATAACATCATTAACTCTCTTCTTTTCCTTTCAACAGCAACCCCAAGTTCAAGCTTTTTCATTATTAGAACGTCCTATACAAACAGATAATGCTCGAAAGGAACTTCTTGCAAATTCAGAAACAATTCGTTCCGGTCTAGTAAATGCTTACTTACACAACTACCGCTACCTCAGCAGCGTCCAAGAGAACAACCACATAAAAGTAATGTATAAGGGTATTTTTGGTTTACCCGAATCGCTTGCTCAGGGTCTGCAAGATACCTATAATCGCTTAATGTCACCATTTTTATATAAAGGTAGCGCATTTGATGCCGATAAAGCAGAGAAACTATATGCTCAATTTTTTGATAAATCAATACAAAAAGGTGAACAACCATCCATTAACCATGCTCTAGAATCTACCTCTAACTTAGACGAAGCCAAAGCAGGATTACTAAATCTTAACCAGAAAAAAGTTTGGCTACGTAAACAAGAAGTTACAGTCAAAGAAAATGGTGACTCAGCAGATGTACAACTTTACGAAGTTTACGAAAATAAAACCAGAGACGTACAGGAAGTATTTTATTCCTTCTCTCTCCCAGAAAGCTCAGTAATCACAGGTATTTGGTTGGGTGACACAGCAGATTTATCCAAGCGTTTTGAATTTGTTGTTTCTCCCCGTGGTGCAGCACAAAAGGTATACAATCGACAAGTACAGCGAGCAAGACCGATAGACCCAGCGTTATTAGAACAAGTCGGACCGAGACATTATCGCTTACGAGCATTTCCCATACCAGTTATAAATTCAGGATTCGCAAATGCAGTAGGCACTCAACCAAATACACAACCCAATCGTCCAACAGAAATGCATATGTGGCTGACTTATAAAGTCATGCAACAAGAAAAAGGTTGGGCTTTACCTCAGTTAGGGGAAAAACGGAATATTTTTTGGACAGATGAAACCAAACGAATTCGTAACGGTAAACCCAGCAACGAAAGATTAGACGATTGGGTAGAAGCGTATATACCAGCAAACAAACCGTATCAACCAGCTTTACATCAGGTCAAATTAACTGACGAATACACAATAACAGCCAAACCACTAACAGAAAAAGATTATTCCTTACCCAAAAATCAACGGTTCGCTATCGTCCTTGACAGTTCTCTAAGTATGAACTCGCACATCAAAGATTTAAATAAAACCTTTGATTGGCTGAAAAAACAAGGCTTTGCCAACAATAGTTTGACTGATAACGATGCTGACTTATACATTACTTCAACCAAAGGGTCAGAACCGAAGCGACTGGATGATGTTAACCAGTTTAATCCTGGAAAAATTATCTTTTACGGTAGCGTGCAACTAAAAGATATGTTGCAACAGTTTGACAAATTGCGAGGTGACACTGTTTATAACGGTATTTTACTAGTAACAGACGAAGGAAGTTACGAACTATCTAACGACAAAAAAAATATCCCCGCATTATCAGCACCATTATGGATGGTACATTTAGGAGCATTCCCACCAGCTTATGATGATACGACGTTAAAAGCAATTGAAAATAGTGGTGGTGGAGTTTCCGCTGAACTTTCGGAAGTTTTCAAAAGGTTAGCGACAAAATCAGCATTGGGTGAAAATGCGGTAAGCGTAGTTGATAATTACGCTTGGTTAATGGAAAAAACCCAAGTCACACCCCCCTCATCCCCCCCCAAATCCCCACTCCCCACTCCCCACTCCCTCGAACCATTAGCAGCAAGGCAATTAGTTTTAGGGTTGAGTCGCGAGAAAAATTTAGACAAATTAACTGAGTTAGACGCGATTCATGCACTAGCCAAAAAATACAAAATTGTCACTCCTTATTCTTCTATGATTGTGTTGGTAAACGATGAACAACGACGACAATTAAAAGAAGCAGAAGCAGACAAAGACCGTTTCGACCGCAAAGTTGAATCAGGAAAAGAGAATTTAACTAAGCCTTTTAATCCTCTAAATACCGTTTCTGTTCCTGAACCTTCTAACGCTGTGGCTTTGGGAGTTGTGGGAATTATCTTCTTGGTGTTTGCGAAAAAAGGACGGTTTAAAAAAGCAGGTTAAATTTCTTAAATAGTACTAATTAAAGCATTATGACAAGCTCTGAAATAAATATCAGGGCTTTTTTAAATGCTATGTTCCTTTACTAACATTCTTAGAGGGTATTTATAAATAAAATATTAAGCATCGTTTCATTTATACTAGTAGCAGTAGCCAGTAGCCAGGGAATAAATTCCCTGTCTGAAAGCTAAAGTCCTCTGAAGAGGACTAAACAACAAGATTATTGAGAGTATCTTAAGATTTGTAAAATACCTTTTTGAATCTATTATTTAGTCCTCTTCAGAGGACTTCAGCTTTAAGACAGGGAATTTATTCCCTGGCTTGTGGTAAGAATAATCGTCAATTACTGAGCGAGGATATTATGCAAGAATCGGTGATTTATCAGGATATATTACAAAAGGGAGAAAGACTAGGAGAGCAGCGAGGAGAACAACGAGGAGAAGAACGAGGGAGACAGGAAGAAGCTGTTCGTTTTCTAAGTCGTCAGTTAAACAGACGCTTTGGTGAGATAGACTCATTAATTATTGAGCGCATTCAAGTATTATCTACCGAACAATTAGAAGCTTTGGGTGAAGAATTTCTTGATTTTACTCAGGTTTCTGATTTGCTTAACTGGTTAAACCAGCAAGAAAATATTTAACTGTTTAAAAGAGTTGTAGAGACGTTAAATTTAACGTCTCTACATTTATGTGTATGTTTCACAATCGAAAAACATTTTATTTTTAATTTGACATCACACATTCCTGAATAAACACATCACCACCTAAGCTAGCTTCGATAAAAAATTCTGTACCTGGAAGCTCGCTAAATTCTAGTTTTATAGCAACATCAGAATCCTTTGCTATCGCTTCTTTGCTGACTGACTCAGGAGTATGAGGATAGAGCGTAACTCTTAGTATTAAACCGGGTGGTAAACATTTTTCATCATCAGGTTCAATTTTCACAATTACATCGTTTTCTTGATTATCTGTTTCCTCTAAGTTTTTAATTTCCTTGATGCTGACTTTTAATGTTTTATCATCTAAAATTATCGGTTTAACTCCTAAAGCGAAGGCTAGTTTTGCTTGATTAACGCTTCTGACATAACCCCAAGTTAAGTTGTTTGTAAATAAAGATTGCCAATTATCTTCATATACTCCGTTCCACCAATCATTCAACTTTAAAAATGTTTTACAAGTTGCATCTTTAATTTTATTTAAAGATGGAATAATTGTTTCTTGAGTTTGAGATACTGGTAAAACAAGAGCAGTCGGTGATAGAAAGCAGGTGTACACAAATAAATTATTTACTTCTGTGTCAAACCAAGAAATTGGTATTAGTGCATCGCGAGTTTCAAATCCGTATTCCAATTTAACAGCTTGCAAATTCTTAGTCAATTTATCGCTACGTAGTAAACCATAGATTTTTAATTGTTCATCTTCTGGCAATACCTCAACTAATATGTAAAAATGAGCAGCATATTTCGGTGAGTATATAATTTGGTTTGGAATTGTGAGAACATCATTAATTAGATTATCTACAGTAACTAAGGTTACTTTAAATTCTTCTAACGCGATATCTTCTAAAGTAATATTTTCTAAAGCAATATTACAAACAAAATCCTGATAATTTATTTGCTCGCTTTGATTTGTCAAAAATAGATTATCAAATTCTTGCTCAAAAATTGAGCATTTTTCTAGATTGATTTTCACATCTGGGTTATACTCTTGTATCCAGTTTTCAAAACCTAATAGTGCTAAAGCATTAAGATATACTTTCCACTGCTTTGCTTCTGATGTATGTTGGTTACTTATATTTCTAGCTGCTTCAAAATGTTCTGGTTCTAACCAAATCATTCTGGTTGGTAATTCTTGTATCCCTTGTTGTGAATGCGTGAAAGTTTTCATTATTCTGTACCCTTTTGGTATATTGTGCAAGGTCGTGTTACTGTTAGCAATTAGCAATTAGCAATTAGCTACATGCCGTATGTGTCATATCATTTAAGTGACGACATAAAAATTGAGCAAAGATGCTCTTTTTAATTGCTTTTTTACTAGCGAGCATTTCTGTTTTAGCGCTTGTAAATGTTTTACTGTCAAGAAATTCTCTGATGGCTTCACTTAAATAGTCGAGGTTGTCAGGAGTGATTTGATTCTCCTCTATAGGTTGGAATATTTTGTCTGACAAAAGTTTGCTGAGAAATTTTTGTAATGTTTTTTCGCGGCACTTGTCTAAAAAATCTGTTAGCTTAAATACACGAGCTGCTGTAAATTGAGGTACGTCCCACATTTTTGCAATTTCTCCTAATGAATAGTTATCTTGATACAAAAATTGCAACCCCTCAATGAATTTGGCTGAGAAAGATTTGTAAGCCTTACTTTTTTTCAAATAATCATAGCGTTCATTAATTGTCTCCGCTATCGAATCATATAAGACCTCTTCAAAAGAGTTTTGTAAAAACTGGAGAAACTGATAGCGCTCTATCTCTACTAAGTCTGGGTCATAAGATGAAAATTTAGCTAAGTCATACTTAGATATATTTTCTAGTTCCTCGTATGCATCACTTATATTAACTAGTTCAGTTTTGGGTATTCCTATTTTTTTAGAAACAGTATCTTGATGTACAATTTCAGCTATGTTTTCTAGTTGATTTTTTAGCTGTTTAGGGGAAATATCAATGTTTTGTTTAGCTAGCAAATCAAGCATTTCTTGAATTTGCTCTGATGTTGGTTCTTTACAAAAACCCTTCGCTTGCGAATTTCGTCTATCTCGACGATATACAGAATGAAATATTTGAATAATTTGGTAGTCTTTTTCCGTTAAATGAAATTCAAGTTGACGGGAAATATGTGTACATAATAACGACCATTTACCTGGGATATTTTGTCCATGTTCCCACAAGAATAATCTTAATTCTGGTTGTTGTGGAATAAGTTTATAAATCCAGTTGTTTAAGTTGAGTTTGTTGTTTGTATCTGGATTATATTTTTTCAATATTTCCACATTGTAAAATTCTGCTTTTTTATCTAATGGTCGAGTTGTATCATCGGGGTTAAGAACAAGTTGAATTTTACCAGTTGTGTCTACAGTGATGAGAGTTTTACCATCGTCGTTTAATACAAATGGTAGTAAATCTGTATACGTAAAAATTCTTTTAGTGTTGCAAACCGCTAGTCGTCTACAAACGTTGATAATTATTTGGGAAATATAGCATCTCAAACATAGTCCAGCTAATGCGCGTTCGCGGATGTTGGGATGGTTTTTGAATGTATTTAATAGGGTAGCTAGAGTCTGTTTGTTTTCTTCGTCGCTAATTTTGGGTAGGTTAGCTAATTGGGAAAATTTTTGGTTAAAGTATTGTTGTGCTGATTCCAATTTAATTTTTTTGAAACTTCCTATTTGCTCTCCATTAATGATTTTTGGGGTGTCGATGATGTAGATATTCCAGTACCTGTATAAATCATAGTCAGCCATAGCGATTCCTCTGTTCACCGAATGTTGCATCTTGATAGCTGTGCGTTGTCATAGTAGTGCCCTGTTTCCGTAAGTTTGTAGTAGCGCTTTAGCAACCCTACGTTTATATATAGTTTGAGGTTTTGTTATCTATACACTTGGTAGAAGGGTGTTTATAAAGAGAACATTAAATATTATTGATATCACAAGCCAGCCAGGTAGCCAGGGAATAAATTCCCTGTCTAAAAGCTGAAGTCCTCTAAAAGAGGACTGAGTAATACATCAAAAACAAACATTTTACAAATTTGAAAATATTTCCAAAATATCTTACTTCCTATTAGTCCTCTAAAGAGGACTTTAGCTTTTAGACAGGGAATTTATTCCCTGGCTGATTCCCTGGCTGATTCCCTGGTTAACTGGCTGGTTACCTGGCTGGTTACCTGGCTGGTTACCGCTTCGGTTTGCCCTCAATACCCTTGCAAAAGTCTTTATCTTTTATATCAACCACTGGTGTTTCAGCCTTATTTTCCAAAGACTCGCTCTCATCCTGACGGTTATCAAGGTTATTATCTATATATGTACGTAAATCAGCACACCGACGTACCAATAAGTTATCTAAATCGAAATCCCATAAGATAAATTGACCTCTATCATGTGCAGAAATAATTGTTTTACCATTAGAGCTAAACCTGACGCTATTAACTGCAGTATCAGCATCTGAATATGTGTCTGTTTTGAAGGTAAGGGTTATAATTACTTGCCAATTGGCCTTATCGCTAGCAATATCCCAAAGTTTAACTGTTCCATCTGCGCTCGCAGAAGCAAGTATTTTACTGTCCGGGGAGAAGTTGATGCTGCGAATTTCTTTTGAATGACCTTTGAGGGTAGTTATTTCCCGTCCAGTTTCCGCTGACAATATTTTTACTGCTCCATTATCCATAGCGAGAGCTATTATTTGACCGTTAGGTGAAAAACTAACGCTAATAGGTTTACTCCCTAAAGAGCCTTGGTTAATTTTAATTTCCTGACCTGTAGCTACATTCCACAGTTTAACTGTACTGTCGTCAGATACAGAAGCAATTATTTTACCGTTTGGAGAGAAACTAACGCTATTAACCCAGCCTGTATGTCCTCGCAAGGTTCTGATTTCTTTACCTGTTGAGGGATTCCACAACTTAACTGTACCATCATCAGATGCCGAAGCAATAGTGTTGCCATCAGGTGAGAATCTAACGCTATTAACTGAATTTAAATGTCCTTTTAGAGTTCTGATTTCTTTACCCGTAATACTATCCCAAATTTTTACCATCGTATCAGCAGATGCACTGGCAATGATTTTGCTATTTGGAGAAAAACTAAGGTTCAAAACTTCTTCGGTATGACCTTCTAGAATTTTAGGCTGTTGATTTAATGCATTATCCCAAAGTTTTACCGTCGTATCAGAAGAAGCAGAAGCGATAAGTTTTTCATCTGGTGAGAGGCTAGCATCGGTAACAGAGTCTGAGCTACCTTTGACGAGCATGGTTACTTTTCCGCTATTGGTGTCCCATAATCTTACCGCGACATCATTACTAACAAAACGAACTGTTTTATTATCAGGTAAAAAGCTGACATTAATAAGAACACTCGAACGTTTTCTGAGAGTTTTAATTACTTTACCAGTCGCAGTATCCCACAGTTTCACCGTATTGTCGTCTGATACAGAAGCTATAACTTTGCCATCTGGACTAAAGCTGACGCTATTAACACTCTTTGAGTGTCCATTGAGAGTTTTAATTAGTTTACCAGTGCTAGCATCCCACAGTTTTACCGTACTGTCTTCTGATGCAGAAGCAATAACTGTGCTACTTGGACTAAAGCTGACGCTAGTAACACGCTTTGAATGTCCATTAAAGGTTTTAGTTAGTTTACCACTACCAACATCCCAAAGTTTGACCGTACTTTCACCTGATGCGGAAGCAATAACTTTGCCATCTGGACTAAAGCTGACTGTATAAAGCCCTGATGAATACCCGTTTAGGGTTTTAATTAGTTTACCACTGCCAACATCCCACAGTTTCACTGTTTTGTCTTCTGATGCAGAAGCTATTACTTTGCCATTTGGACTGAAGTTAAGACTATTTACACCTTCCGAATGTCCATTCAGGGTTTTAATTAGTTTTCCGCTGGCTACATCCAAAAGTTTTACTGTTTTGTCATGATGAGATGCAGAAGCTATAACTTTGCCATCCGGGCTTAAGCTGACGCGACTAACATTCTTTGAATACCCATCAAGTATTTTAATCGCTTTACTATTGTTACTAGTACTGTTCCACAGTTTTATCCTACTATCAAATGCAAATGATGCGGTAGCAATAACTTTGCCATCTTTACTGAAGCTGACGCTCCTAACATTCTGTGAATACACATCGAGCGCTTTAATTGCTTTACCGCTGGTAGCATCCCACAGTTTTAACATTTTGTCGTCTGATGCAGAAGCTATAACTTTGCCATCTGGACTAAAGCTGACACTATTAACAGAATCTAAATGCCCATTTAAAGTTTTAATTACTCTACCAGTGGCAGCATCCCACAGTTTCACCGTGTTTTTGTTTTTGCTTATACTTTCAATTTCGTTTACAGATGAGGTATCACCAGACGCAGAAGCTATAACTTTGCCATCTGGACTGAAGCTAACACTCTTAACAGGCTCTGAATGACCATTAAGGGTTTTAATTACTTCACCAGTAACAACATTCCACAATTTCACTGTTTTGTCGTCTGATGCAGAAGCTATAACTTTACCATCTTGACTGAAGCTGACGCTATTAACACTCTTTGAATGCCCATTAAGGGTTTTAATTACTTTACCAGTAACAACATCCCATAATTTCACCGTGTTGTCAAATGATGCAGAAGCCATAACTTTACCATCTGAACTTAAACTGATACTATTAACAACAGATGAATGTCCATTGAGGGTTTTAATTACTTTACCGCTGGCAGCATCCCACAGTTTTACTGTCTCATCCCAAGATGCAGAAGCTATAACTTTGCCATCTGAACTAAAGCTGACGCTATTAACATCTGATGAATGACCATTAAGAGTTTTTATTACTTTACCAGTCGTAACATCCCACAGCTTTACTGTTTTGTCTTGTGATGCAGAAGCTATAAATTTGCCATTTGGACTGAAGCTGACGCTATTAACAGTACCTGAATGTCCATGAAAAGTTTGAATTACTCTAGCACTGGCAACATCCCACAGTTTCAGCGTACCGTCATATGATGCAGTAGCTATAATTTTGCCATCTTGACTGAAGCTAACACTATTTACAGTACTTGAATGCCCTTTAGATGTAAAAGTTTTAATTAGAGGTTCAGAATCCAGCTTACCTCGCAAAGAATTTACAACTTGTATTTTGCTATCTTCAGCAATCCAATTTCCCCAAAAAGTATCTTTTAATTGTCGTCCAACTTGAATAGCTTCCTTTAGTCCATCATAATATTTATCGGAAACAAAAAGCTGCTCTGTTTTAGTGCTTTTTTGAGCTAGCTCAGCACCAGTTCTTCTAATTTCGCTAATTGCAGCTAACAAAGAAACTACAGCTAAACCACCAGCTAAACCAGAAATTGTGAAAATCTGTCTGAGTTTCGCTTGTCGCTGCTGTTTATTTCGTGTTTTTATACTTTCACAGATAAAATTTTGCTCATCTAAACTTAACTCATCCTTACGTTGGTTATACCAATCTTGGGCTACAGCTAACCTCGTCCCTTGCAATAAGGTTTCAAGTTTATCTTTTTTCTTATTTTTATCCTTTTTATTCAGCCATTCTTCCACATCAGGCTTTAATCTTTCTTGCCAAATACGAAAATCGCGGTTCTTTTTTATCCAATCTTTCAAGGTTTTCCATTCGCGAATTAGTGCTTCGTGAATAATTTCTACTGTTTTTTCTTGTGTAGTTTCATCTTTACCTGTGACGACTAAACGCTCGCTGGCTAAATATTGCACCAAATCCCATTTTTCTTTACCAATTTCTTTTTCGCTCGCAACACGCTTGGTATCTTCTGTACCTTCCCCAGGTCGCACTAATTGGATGAATACCTGTTCGATGAGGAATTTTTCTACTTCGTCTTTACCTTCTAATATTTTATCCGCATGATTAGCTAACGCTTTATTTAAACCACCTATTTCTTGATAAGCTTCATGAGTAAGATACCAATTTTTCTGTTTTTCCCAAAGCTGTGTTAAAGCAAACTCTAACAAAGGTAAACGACCAGGTTGATTACCCAAATCATTTATAATTCTACTGGTTAAACCCTCCTCTAATTCTAGCTTCATTTTGGCTGCGGGTTGTTCGATAGCATTGCGTAATTCCCTTTCATTCATTGGCCCCAGGTTGTAAACCAAACCTTGCAATGCATCGCTAAAGGGACGGTAAGACAATGCATAACCGTAAAAGTCTGCACGTATTGTGAACGCGAGGGTAAATTTAGGTGTGCATTTGACAGCTAATAACAGCGCATGTAAAAAACTATGACGGATATTTTCTGGTGTCAGGGTGTAAAGTTCTTCAAACTGGTCTATCACCAACAACAAGCGGTTATATTTTGAGGTGTTAATCAGATTTTCGATGAAATGGCACAACTTTGTCTCATCATCGTGCAGTTGTTCTTCTAATTCTACTTGTGCAGCTAATATGCTAGTTCTTTCTTCCAATTCAGCTTGTTCTTCCCCTGGCTGAGAGAAATGTTTATTGCAATGTTTATTGAGTGCGATCGCTAAATTTTCAACGGGATTATTTCCGGGACGAAAATCGATGACTGCGACATTTTCCAGTTCTTCTTTTAACCGGGGAACCAACCCAGCAAAGACCACAGAAGACTTTCCGCTTCCGGAAGCACCAATCACAGGTAATAACGATTTAGTTTTAGCCGCTGCAACCAAATCAGAAATCACGGTCTCTCTACCAAAAAAGAAAGCTGCTTCTTTTTCGCTAAACGCAGACAAACCTTGGTAGGGATTATCAGGTAGTTCCCCCGTCAAACCTCCCAATTCTTCCCAAGTCGGAGCGAGTGCTTGGGTATTTTGACAGATAACAGGTAACCAGCTTACCCCCGGTAGTTGCTCTTGTAGTTGTTCTTGTAGTCCCTCTTGTAGTTGGGTAGCATTATCTGTAAGTTCTTGTAACTTACAACGCGCTTCAAATACTGCGGTAAATAAAGATTTACCTTCTGTAAAGGAACGTAAAAAATAATCAAGAAATTTTTGAGCGATACTATCCGGAACTTCTTCCCGCCAAACAATGATATAAGGTAAATTTAAATCGGCTAACTGTTTTGCTAAACCTAAACCATCACAGGAATTAAAAATCGCTATTTTTAAGCCGTTCTTAATCGCTGCTCTGAGAGTTCGCTTCAGTTCTTCTAAATTTAAACAATCATTTTTATTGATATAAAGCTTGCCTACTTGACCATCCGCTTCTGTGTGGCTATGACCAGCAAAAAACAGAATATCGCAAGGAATTTCCCAAAGTTTAATAAAATCACTACGTTGGGGATTTTCTAATGTTTCGATTTCCGCACCTTTTTTCTTTAAGTCTTTGATTAATGACTCGTCAATTTTGGTATTAATTTTTTGATTATTACCATTATCAGTATTGCCCAAAATACTAATAATTCTTACTCTCCTAATTTGACACCAGTTTAATAATTCTGGGGAATTTTGAGTGCTGGATAGCGAATTCTCTAAACAAAGAGCTACTTCCGATGTAGTTTCTTGTGGAAATAAATTCCATTCCTGCCAAGGTAACCGATGTAATATATTTTTATCTGCTTCTGATTGAATTTTGTGAGTATGAATAACTAAATGTATTTCCGCTTCTGGGTTTGGTTGTTGTAAGTTTGGCAGTAATGCGTTTAATTGAGACTTTACTGGCTCTAACCACTGGTTCAAGCTTTGACGTAAAAGCTCTATTTGCTGACGGTATTCTTCAGCTTTTCTCTGACGCTCTTGTTGTTCTTGTTTTAATTTTTGCTCATGCTCGGATATTGATATATTGGTTGGTTTATCTTTAAAAGCTCTTTTACTATTTGTCAAATAGCTGTATAAATTTTTCCAAGTTTGATAGCAGACAGGTATTTCTGGAGCGGGGGATAACTGCGCTTCTATTGGCTTAATATCCAAATATGAATTAATAGAATCTATCTTAAGCAAGAGTTTGGTAAATCCTTGCTGAAAATTTCCATCATCAAATTCCAAATTGAGCTGAATTTCAATCATATATATCCCAAGGTCAGTTAGTATTTATGAATTAATCTGTGTACAAAGTATAATTAAATATCATTACTTAGTATTGAAAATTACTAAAAAATTTTAAGTAAATAGAGAAAACTGAAGAAGTAATTAAAAAGTCATCTTCTCTGTAAATTCAGAGCGCTCAGGATGAAATAACATTCACTGCTAAAACCGCTTCTTTGCCTTTGAGTAAAATCAAGTAGATCAGTTGTTGAATATTGCATCATGCTTTTTGCTTCAGTTATACATGTCACACATATATATATTCCTGAAGGCTGTTAACCGATACAGTTAGATTTTATTTATTAAGAGAAAAACGACAGCAAAAAGAACCCCACCCTCCAAATAAATCCCTGAACTAAAGTTCGGGCTAAAAGCTGAAACCCGTTAAAAACGGGTTGGAATAAAGGATAAGAGTGCAAATTGCAACCCGTTTCAACGGTTTTAGCTTTTAGCCCGAACTTTAGTTCTGGGGTATCTTAAGGAACTGTGCATACACGGTAGCTTTACAGTCCGTGGTATTGGGGGTGAGGTTTTCAGGTGCTCACCTTGATTTGCGCTTGATTAAAATCTTCAACACTCGTTTAAATTGCTCATACTCTTCCATACTTAACTCAGTTTTTTGCCACACTTCTCTCTGCATCAAACGCTCAAACCAATCATTGAGTTTAGGGTAATTCTCAAAATTAATTCCTAACTTCGGTAATAAAGATAAATCTGTCCCAACAACAATATCCCCTAAACTTATTTGTCCACCTCCAAAATACAAATTATCTCCCAAAGTCTCATCCAAGAAATTTAATCCTATATCTAGATGTTGCTTTGCTTGCGCGAATTTTGGAGAATCTTCGCTTTCAAAAATCAGCGCAATCACTTTGGAGAGTAATTCATTAGTAGAAACCATTTGCACCATCCTAACTGTAGCTAAAGCCTGAGCATCTTTAGGCAACAAAGAAGGTTCTGGGTATTTTGCTTCTAAATAATCCAAAATGGCTAAAGATTCCAAAACCCTAAACCCATCATCAACTATTACTGGTACATGATGAAATGGATTCATTTGCAAATACTCAAATTGCATTTGGTCACCATTTAAATTCATCACAATAGGTTCAAAATAAATTCCTTTCTCTAACAAATATCTCCAAACACGACGTGCCATTGGAGAACGAGAGTTGTAGTAAAATTTTAGCACAAATATTTTTTCCTAAAAAATAATAAGAGTGGTGATTCAAAATGTAGAGACTAAACATGTTTAGTCTCTACTTTAGGTGCTGCAATTTCTTTCGTCACGATATAATCGCAGCACAAAATCACCTGCTGGGGTAGAGCGAAATTGACTAATCTCAGATGCAAGCTGTGGTGATAATTTTTCTAAAGGAAAAGGTTTTATTGGGTGTTCTGGTGGTTGGATTACAGGAGCAGCAAGTGCAGCAAAAGTTAAGTCAGCAACAGAAAAATTATCTCCCATTAGATATGGACGACCATCGGCTAACAATGCGCGAACTTGCTGAAAAATATTATTAATAGTTCGATAATCTGAAGCAACATTTTCTGGTGTGATATTGAATCTTTTAGAAACTACTGAGCGCATCCGATAAAATACAATTGGGAAAACAAATCTTTCAATAAAAGGTATCCCTTTAGTCCAGACCCTTTGCATTATCTTATAATCGTTTGTTGCATAGGAATAACCCCAACGTCGAGTAGCAGGTCCCAGTTGTGAGTCAAATAATTCTTCTAATTCTTCAGCTTGTTTTCGCAATTCTGGGTTAGTCGGATATAGTTTGACATTTTCTGAAACAATTGAATCCAGATATTGCAATATATCAGTTGAATCAGTGAATACACCATTTTCAGTTACGAGAACAGGAGTTAATTTTCCACCTACACGATTAGTTGCAAATGTATGAAACGGTGGTGTATGAGCTTCCTCGACAAAATTAATTTTCAATTTAGTCAATGCCCATCTAGCTTTTTCGCAGTAATGACTGACAGGAATTGTAATCAGTCTCAATGGCTTTTTCTGGGTTGAATAATAATCCATTACGTCTCCTTTGCTATAAAATCAGGCATTAACAAACTTTCCGCTAACAAGAATATTGACTCTGCAATTCTTCCGGTACTGGCTGAGGACGATTATCTTTTAAATTAATAAACGCACCTTTTTGTACAGCACTCGCAGCTAATTGATTATTAGATATAAATTCTGCTTCTAAACTGACCTTTATTTTTCCTAAATCTTTTATCCACATGCGTCCTATTAATTTATCAAACAGTTTTATCTGTCGCTTATATTCAATTTGAGTACCCGTCAATATCGGTACACATCCTTGCTGTATTAGTTTATCTAGTGGCAAATATTCGTCTAATAACCTCAAACGCAAATCTTCCAACCATCGAATATAAACAACATTGCTTACAATCCCCGCAAAATCAATATCATATGTCCGTATAGGTATATCTAGTTCTACTTGCAATGGTCGCTCTAGGTTGTAGTTCCCTGTCATAATTCCTCCTTGTACAATCATTTTCAAGACCGAACGGTCTGTTTTATTTCAAAAAAAATTGCTATGTTGCTTTAAAATCTTAAAACTCTATCAAAATACTCATTTAAATGCTTAGCGACTCTTTTGATATGAACCCCGTCTCCATATAACTTGCTCATCATAACCGCACCTTCCAGCAAGGAAATAATTATTGTCGCAACTTCATCAGCATTAACATCAGGACGAATTTCACCTCTTGCAATTCCTTTGTTGATAATCTGACACAATAAATCACGCCATGAGTCCATTGCTTTTTGTGCTCGTTCTCTTAATGCTGGATGAGCATCGTCACTTTCCACCGCAGTATTTAATAAAGGACATCCCCCTTCGATAAGTGGCTTGTCAATATGCTTATGAAATACCGCAATAATTGCTTGTAAACGTTCTATAGCATGACGTTTGTCTTTCCAAGCATTTCTATAAAGCTGCTTAATTTGAGCAATGGCATAATCGAAAGCCTGCAAAGCCAAATCATCTTTACTTTTGAAATGGTTATATATACCCCCTTTCTGCAACCCTGTTACACGCATAATATCTGCAATAGACGAACCAGCATAACCCTGTTGGTTAAACAGGTCAGCAGCTTGCTTGATAATTTTTTCTTTGGTTTCGTCGCCTTTAGACATAAGCATCAGACTGATTGGTCTTAAATTAGCATAAGGATTTGCACTAGGTCAAGATATTTTAATGAAGAAAAAGAGAAGTGATTACATATAATACAATATTTCACACCGTATGTATTATGACTTGAGTCATGAATCATAATGACTTTTGTGAGATTACTTTAAGAAACAATAATGGTAGCCTTAAGCTATCAAACCTGGAATCATGCCTGTGGTTTTGTTGTTGGTTGGTCTGCACACCTGTGTAGTCCAACCTTTATCATTCTCAGCAATAAGTAACAAATTACTAAATTGTTCCTAAGTATTATTACTGTAGAAAATAGTGTTCAAATATTGTTTTAATATTTCTGTTAAGAAAAATTACTTAAATCCTTAATTTATATAGCAAGCTTTGTAGCAATTAAGTAATTTTGAACGAGGAAAGGGAGAACAAGCAATTTTCCCTTCTTCCTTCAGTCTTCTACCTTCTTCCTTAATTTACTTATGGATTCGACGCAGATTGCAGAGAAAAGGAAAAAGAAATTGAAAGCAGGGATGAAATGGCTAATTTTATCCGGCTTTGTAAGTTTATTAGGCACAGGTGGCTGGTTTATTTATCTACGTAGTTTTCACCAATCCAGCCCAATATCAGCGGTACAAATTACAACAGCAGGACAAGAAAATATAGAAATTTCCATTAATGAAAGTGGTACGTTGGGATTAGGAGGACAGCAAAGTCTCAAGTCACCGGGGGAAGTTACAGTAGAACGAGTACTAGTACAAGTTGGAAATAGAGTTAGAAATGGTCAACAATTATTGATTTTGCGTAATCCACAGCAGCAAAACAGTCTTGCTAAACAGGATTTACAAATTAGAAAACAAGAAAATACATTATTACGCAGTCGTCAAAAAGTCGTAGAAGCACAAGATAAAGTAGCAATAGCACAAAGAGAATTGAAAGAACCTGTTAAACAGCAGTTGGATATCCGTAAAGCACAACTAGAAATCGAACGCAGTCGTCAAAAAGTATTGGAAGCCAAACGGAAGCTAGCGACTGATGAAAAAGAACTCAAACAACTACAAGTTTTATCAGAAAAAGGTTTCATCCCAGGAAAAGACCTTCAACAACAACAATCAGCCGTTTTACAAGCAGAAGCGAGCGTTAAAGATGCAGAATTAGATGTTAATAATAAACTGATAGAACTCGAAGCAAAAACTTTTGAGATACAAAGGCAAACAGAATTACAGCAAAAACTTTTAGCAGAACAAGCAGCATTAAAAGAAGCATATTCGGATGTTAATTCTCAAATACGCGAACTGCAAACCCTTCAAATTGACCGAGAAACTTTCAAAAAACAATTACAAAATAATATCATGACTGCACCAATTACAGGTAAAATTTTGGATGTAAAAGTAAATAATGGGGATGGGATTAAACCCGGAGATGTTTTGCTGACCTTAGGTAATCCCCTTGAAGAGGAAGTAACACTGGAGTTAGGTACTCTTGATGCTGCAAAAGTAAAAGTGAACCAACTAGCAAGAATTAAAGTTATTGGTCCAGACAGTCAGATTTTTAACGGACGAGTAAAAACCATTAGTCCTTTAGCTACGTCTTCTGAAGGTGGAGGTGGTGGTTCAAGTCGAAGAGGAGGAGGTTCATCTGGACAAGCAAAAGTTTCCGCAATGATACAACTAGAAAGACCTACAGGTAAATTAATCCCTGGTAGTCAAGTTAGCGTCGAAATAATCATACAGCAACGAAGAAATGTAGTAGCAGTAGGATTAGAAGCCATTCAACGTTCTGAAGAAAAACCCTTTGTTTGGATAAAAGACAATCAAAGTAAAGCTCAAAAAAGGACTGTGACTCTTGGATTAGAAGGAGCAACCAAAGTAGAAGTAAAATCTGGCTTAAATAAAGGAGAAAAAATCATTCTCCCATCTCCCGACACACCTTTAGAAGTCGGAACCTTAGTAAAAGAAGCACCACCAACTCCCTTAGGAATAGAAACTAAAATGAAAAAGTAAAACCCCCAACATTCATTCATACAAATAAACAAAACTTACGCAAAATCCCTTTCCAACTCTTATTCTTCGCATCCATCGTGTCCTTTGTGGTTCGTTTTCCCCCTTCCTTCCCTCTTAAAATATGGCACTTTCTCCCCAAGATTTGATAATCGTTACATGTAAATCCTTAACAGGTAACTGGGTACGTTCAGGATTAACAACCTTTGGTGTATTTATGGGTGTAGCAGCAGTAAACGCAACCCTCGGAGTAGCTGATATTAGTCGCGCAATTTTAGGTAAACAGTTAGCAGAAAGAGAAGCACCACAAGTAAGTATTTCTATTTGGTCATCAGAAGGAAGAGAACCCAAGCTAGAAGATATGGAATTCTTACGTCGTAGTCTGAAGAATATTAAAGCAATTAGTGCATCTGATTTTTTTAGATTTGATTCAAAAGTTATTTATCAAAACCAGGAAGGTGAACCACAAATACAAGCTGTAACGCAAGATTATATTCAGACCTCCGGGAGAAGAATTTTACGAGGTAGATTTTTTAATACTGCTGATTTTGATAATTATCGACCTGTAGCGGTAATTGATAATTTTTTAGCCAGCAAACTCTTTAAAGCGGAAAATCCTATAGGCAAAATTATATTTACTTCCGGTAAACCATTTCTTGTTGCTGGAGTCATTGAAACCAAACAAAATTTTGGTGGAGAACCCAAAGGTTATTTAGTAATACCAATGTCAACTTATAGCTCAATGACAGGTAGTCAAAATGTTACTTCTTTCGATATCCGACCTGAAAAGATTGAACAAATGGAAAACTTAAAACAAGAAGCCGAAGCATTATTAAAACAACGCTTTCCCGCAGCAGATGTTTATGCATGGGCTAATATTGATGATATCCTCATGCAGCAACAAATTGTAGACATGGCTTCTCGTGGATTAAATGCAGTGGGAGTAATAGCATTATTAATTAGTGGTGTTGGTATTACTAATATTACAATCGCTTCGGTGATTGAAAGAACTTCGGAAATTGGCTTAAGACGTGCTATTGGTGCAACAAAATTCGAGATTTTAATGCAATTTATCTTAGAAGCAACTATCTTGAGCTTAGTCGGAGGAATTGCAGCAATAGGAACAGTACATGGTTTAACTCTTGGAGTAACTACAATTTTCCCTTTACCATACCAATTTGAAGTTAGAACGGCAACTTTATCCCTTGCTTCAGCATTACTTGTAGGAGTCGGAGCTTGCTTTATTCCTGCAATACGTGCAAGTGAGTTAGACCCAGTAAAAGCTTTGCGAGAATAAATTAAGAAATAAGTTACAATTTAAAATTTGAACCTAAAAATTTAAAACTAAAAATAATTGCCAATTATTTAAACAAGTAAAATGGATATCCAAAATTCAAAATATTATATTTTAAATAAGTATTATTTTATAAGTTTTATTTGCATCGTCTCTATTAATTGTATTGATATTTTTGCAATTAATTCTAGAAATACACTTGCGGTAGTTCCTGATGTTAATTTCTTCACTAAAGATAAAACTAAATCAGATTGGAATATTTCTCCAAATCACTATCCCATAATTTTTCGTCCGATAAATGAAATATCTCCCAAACCAAAGCAAAATCCAAATAGCCCAAGAAAAGCAACAAAACTATCTCTTGCTGATATTGTAGTTTTAGTTTTAGCAAATAATACAGAAATTAAAAACGCTTATTTAGACAGGATTGCTCAGAAAGAAGATTTAGCAGTAGCAGAAGATAAATACGTCCCAGATTTTACACCTACTTTGTCGTTATCTCTTAGCGACCTGGGTAGAAATACAATTACAAGGGGTGCTTTGGGAATGAATTTAGATGCTAAAGTTGTACTAAGAATACCCACAGGAGGAGAGTTTGGCTTTAGTTGGACTGGTGCAGCAAATACTTCTAGTGGTAGCAGTATTAATGTTAATAACAATAATATTTTGAATAATAGCTTGAACACTAATTTTAACGATAATACATTCACACAAAACCTACAATTAACTTTTAAACAGCCACTTTTAAGGGGAGCAGGGACAACTATTAATAATGCTTCTATTAATATTGCTCGTATCAGCGAACAAATAAATATATTGACCTTAAAAAATACTCTCACTGACACAATCACCAATGCAATTTTTGCCTATCGCGAATTAATCCAAGCACAAGAAAGAGTTAAAATTGAGCAATCATCTTTACAAAATGCCACAGAATCATTAAAAGTAACTCAAGCTTTAATTGATGCAGGTAGAATTGCACCCGTAGATATTGTTCAGAACGAAACAGATATAGCAAATAGAAAAGTAAATTTATTAGAGGCTCAAAATGAACTAGAAGCAAAAAAACTAGCTCTGCTAGCAATTTTAGATATTGAAAAAAGTACCAATATAGAAGCAGAAGCAATTTCCGCTGTTAAACCGACTCAATTAGATTTTGAGAATCTGAAAAAAATCGCTTTTGAAACTCAAGCAAATTTTTTAATATCTCAATTAAATGTAGAGAGAACTAAAATAGATTTTTTAGTCGCAAGTGATGCAAGACGTTGGGATTTAAGTTTAGATGCACGTTTAGAAAATCGCACCAATGTAGAAACAGATGTGCGAGCAGGATTAACTTTAACTCGTCAACTTGGTGATTTAACTATCAATCAAAGATTTGAGAGAGCACGTGTTGATGTCAAAAAATCAGAAAATACTTTAAAAGATGCACGCTCGCGTTTAGAAATTGCTTTGCAAGATAATATCAGAAATGTCAATTTAAGTTTTTCTCGCTTAGAACTTGCACGACAAGCCACAAAATTATCTGAGAGACAACTTGATATCGAACAACAAAAACGTAGTTTAGGTAGAGGTGCAGATATTTTTCAATTAATCACGCTACAAAATCAACTAGCAGTAGCCAGAAATATCGAATTACAATCAACTATTAATTATCTCAATGCTTTGACTAATCTAGATAAACTCCTAGGTACTACTTTACAAACTTGGCAAATAACTGTGGAAAAATAATTTCCGATGATTTATTATTTGTATTTTTTAGATATACTTATTTGCACTAAAGTATCTAAGTTGACTCGCAATTACTTAGGGAAATAGGTAATAAATATATTAATGACTCTATGCGAAATATCGCTACCAAGAAAATTTTTTATGGGTAAACGTGGCAATAATCAAATTATATTAATTTCTGTTCTAAGCGTTACATTTATCTTGAGTGTAGCTGGTATTTTGTGGGCACAGCAATTTGCATTAAACTCAGTCGTAGAGAATAATTCAAGAACAGCGATAGCAAATTCATCCCAATTAATTAACCAAAATAATTCCGTAGCTACTAGCAACCCCTTACAAATAAAAGAAATAGAAAAACAATCAACACCCAAAGCGAAAACTCTAAAAATCGCAGCAGATTTAGAAAACTGGCCAGTAAAAGGTCAAGTCACATTTATTATTGATAGTGCAACTATTACTTTTGAAGGATTAGAAACTATCAAGCGTTTGTCAGAACAAATATCAGAATACGACCCCCGAAGTGTCGCTATCAAAGTTACCACAAATTTAAGTGCATCTCCATCCAGCCAAACTCTTGGACAACAAAGGGGAGAACAAGTTGCGGGTTCTTTACGCGACCGGGTAAAACACAAAATTATAATTTATAATAACAATCCCAAACAAGAAAATTCATCCTCAACTCCAGAACCACGCAATCCTCCTGTGGAGGTTCGTCTGTTTAATTTTAAGAATTAATTTTAAGAATTAAACTGTCGATAAGCAAAAGAAACAACCTCCTCTCCTACACCTTCACGAACAGTAACAATTTGATGATGGTTAGGAGAAAGATGACAAACAGGGTCAGTAGCACTAGCATCCTGACTCAACAGAAAAGCCTGACATCGACACCCACCCCAATCAACTTCTCGTCGTTCGCAACTTCGGCAAGGTTCCAACATCCAATCAGTACCACGAAACCGATTAAACGTAGGAGATTCAAACCAAATCCACTCCAAAGAATATTCTTTAATATTAAATAACTCCAAATTAGGAATAACACCAGCAGCTTGACAAGGCAAAGCATTTCCGTTGGGTGCAACAACTAAAGTCCGTTGTCCCCAACCACTCATACAAGGTTTAGGATATTCAGCATAATAATCAGGAATAACGTAAAGAATTCCCATTGGCATTTTACGCCTTTTTTGAGCATTCATAACCGCTTGCTCAGCCTTTACTAACTGCTCACGAGTCGGAATTAAAGCATTACGATTTTGCAAAGCCCATCCATAATACTGAGTATTTGCTAACTCCACCCGGTCAGCTTCCAACACCTCAGCTAACTCTAAAATTTCTTCTATTCTGTCCAAATTGTGACGATGAAGAACAAAATTCAAAGTCAAAGCAAATCCCAACTCCTTCACCAGCTTTGCCGCAGCTATTTTTTTATCAAAAGATTTAATACCAGCAATTCTATCCGACTCAGCAGCACGACTATCCTGGATACTAATTTGCACATGGTCTAAACCAGCCTCACGCAGCCTCTTCGCTCTTTCTAAAGTAAGTATCGTACCAGCAGTAACCAAAGTCGTATAAAGCCCTAAATCAGTAGCCTTTTCTACAAGCAATTCCAAATCCTTACGTAATAAAGGCTCACCTCCAGACAGACCTAATTGCAGCACCCCCATCTGCCTAGCCTGAGAAAAAACACGCAACCAATCCTCAGTTCCCAATTCCCGCTTATACTCACTACTCCCATAATCCAAAGGATTAGAACAATAAGGACAACGAAGAGGACACTGATACGTCAACTCCGCCACCAAACTAAACGGTCGAGGAACAACAAAACTCTTCTCCCCCTCCTCTTCCCCTCCTTGGCTCCCTTGGCTTCTTGGCGGTTCGTCCATTTTCATAAAAATAACAACAGCCCCCTATCAGCAATCCTACTTAAAAGAAACAACACATCACCCTCAATATCCGACGAAGCATAACGAACACTCAACTCCCCAACAATCTCCGACACCCGATTACTCTTATTACAACGCTCCAGTATCGCCAAAGCACCACTATTTAATACCAAAGCCCCCTCAGGAAATAACAGAAACCACTGTCCCCTCACCTCATCCCAAAACAAACGAACTCCCCTAGCCAAATAAGGACAGCTATCAGCCTCTATCTCAGACACAACTAACACCCGCTCTCGTATCACCACGCTCAATAGCTTCCAGCTGACTCCATAACAAATCGCACTTAAAAGTTAAAGCTTCCACAGCCTTTTGTTGCATCTCAACAGTATCGCAATATTGCAAAACTAAATTCAACGCATAGCTAGCATCCTGCGGAGCTTGCTTCAACCGCGCTCGAAAATAATCAAACCCACAGGGGTCAATCCAAGGATAATGCTCTTCCAAAGCAACCAAACGTTCGCGAATTGCATCAGGTCCAAATAATTCCGTCAACGAAGCAGCAACAGACTCAATCCAAGGTTTCGTTTTACAAAAATTAACATAAGCATCAACAGCATAGCGAACCCCCGGTAACACCTGACTTTCATCAAGCATTTGCTCGCGGGAAATCCCAACCGCAAGCCCCAAGTGCAACCAAGCCTCGATACCACCTTCATTAGCAGTTCGTCCATCATGGTCAATAATACGTTGAATCCATTCCCGTCGCACATCCCGCTCTGGACAATTAGATAAAATCGCCGCATCTTTTAAAGGAATACTTTTTTGATAATAAAAGCGATTTGCAACCCAACGTCGCACATCCTTAGGGGTAAGTTCCCCAGAATTCATGCGTTGATGGAAAGGATGAAGATGATGATAACGTCGATGTTGAGCACGAAGAATAGCTTCAAACTCTTCTTTCGTCCAAGGCTCTGACGGCTTTTCAAAGATAGATAATTCCGGTATAAATAATTGCATAGAATAAATACTTGGAACTCCAAAGTTAATCCGTCATACCCAACTTCCACCCCAGCAGCTTCCACCAATTGCCGCTCAGGGGAATTAGTCAGCAAAATAGGGTTGGTATTATTAATGTGAACCAGAATTTTCCGCGAGGTAGAAAGTTTAGCAAGCTGTTTCAAACTACCATCCTCTCCCGACAGTGGTAAATGTCCCATCTGGAGAGCAGTGCGCGACCCAATACCCAACGCAGGCAATTCCTCATTAGTCCAAAATGTACCATCAACGAGAATACAATCACTAGCTTCAAAACGCGACCTCATAGCCTCATCAATTACCGCAAGTCCAGGTGTGTAAGTAATAACACTTCCCCTAGTCAGGTCGCGAAACGTCAACCCAATACCCCAAATTTCATCAGCTAAAGCTTCACCCACCATATACTTAGGTGGCTTCGTCGATAGTGCAAACGCTTCCACTTCCAATCCCGTCGCTAGGGAAATAACCGTTCCCGATTCCAAAGCAGACCATTCCACACCACAGTAATTTTGCAACGTAGAAAACAGGGGATACCCCGTGGTCAGAGCTAATTTAACACTGACAGGACTGTAAACTTTGAGTGGTTGCGATGACTCACGAAGCAACATTAAACCTGTAGTATGGTCAACTTCAGCATCCGTAAGTAAAATACCAGCAAAAGGAAGAGTACGCTTAGCTGTCTCAACTGCTGGAAAACAGCCTTGCAAACGCATCTGTTCAATTTGCTGACGCACATCAGGAGAAGCATTCACCAAAAACCAAGAACCATCACCAGCTTGAATAGCAACAGAAGATTGAGTTAAAGTCTGAGCTTGTCCAACCCTAACCGTCTCACAACCATTACAATGACAATTCCACTGCGGGAAACCACCCCCAGCAGATGCACCAAGAATTTTAAGAAGCATAGAAATAGGGAGTAGGGAGTGGGGAATGGGGAGTGGGTTAGGAAGATGGTTGGAGACGAATCAACTGCCCATTTTGCTCATCAGTCAAAACGTAAAGAAATCCGTCAGGTCCTTGACGCACATCACGCACACGCTGACCAATACTAATAGTTTGTTGTCCCTTAACATTACCTTTTTCGTCCAAGTCGATGCGACGAACATCCCGTGAAACCAGCTCACCCGAAAATAATTTACCCTTCCATTCAGGAACTTTGTCGCCATTATAAAATGCTAAACCCGAAGGTGCTGGAGAGGGTGTCCAAAAAACTTTTGGGTCTACCATACCAGGACGAGACCGTTCTTTGGATATTTCTCCCCCAGAATATTCTTGACTATAAGTGACAATCGGCCAGCCATAATTTTTGCCAGCTTCCGCCAAATTTAATTCATCTCCACCACGTGCTCCGTGTTCAGTTGACCAAACTCGACGAGTCGCGGCATCAAAAGCAAGTCCTTGGATGTTACGATGACCGTAACTCCAAATAGCTGGGTCTGCATTAGTCCGTCCAACAAAAGGGTTGTCCTTAGGTATGGAACCATCATCATTGAGTCGTACAATTTTACCAAGACGACTGCGAAGATTTTGAGCTTGCTTCCGGATTAAGTCGCCATCCAATTGAACTGGTGGGTTACCACCATCGCCAATCGCTACCAGCATTGTATTATCCGGTAACCAAATAATACGGGAGCCGAAATGTTGTCCAGATGATTTAGCTTGGTTAACCTCGAAAATTACCTTCAGGTCGCGCAAAGCTTTACCATCAAATGTTGCTCGTGCAACACGTGTGCGGTTGGCTTCGTTAGTACCGTGGGAATAAGTCAGGTAAACAAAACGATTTTCAGCGAAGCTTGGGTGAAGCGAGACTTCCATTAATCCACCTTGGTTCACGGCAAATACTTCCGGAACCCCGGTTATAGGTGTTGGGTCTAGTACACCCTTACGCACAATTCTCAATCTTCCCGGCCGCTCAGTAATCAGCATTGCTCCGTCTGGTAGCCACGCTATGCTCCAAGGACGTTCCAAACCCTCTAATACAGTAGTTTTTTGAACATCTGTGGATGCTGAAGTTGTCGGTTGCGCTGCTGCTGATGCGTTGGGAGAGTTTGATGTCGGGGCACAACTGACCAGCGCTAGTAATAGGAAAGCACTAGCAAATTTTTTGATAACAGTATTATTTATTACTGACATGGTTACTTGCTTGATTACTGCCAGTGGTAAACGTAAGCTGTTATTTCCATGCACAAATCAAGCTCTTTGAAATCTGGTTTTTCCCAGTCATCGGAATTTCGTAGGGAGAGACGCGATGCTGATGCGTCCACTTTTGTTTTTTGGTTCTTTACTTCAGAAGGTTGTTGGTTTTGCGGAGTCATTATGCACCTCAGCAGTAGAACGTTTATATACTGTTCTAACAGAAGAATGTGACACAAAGATGACAAACTGCCATAAACTTAAGCATCATTCGTATCACAAGCCAGCCAGCCAGTCAGTCAGTCAGTCAGTCAGCCAGTCAGCCAGTGACTAAAGTCACTGTCTAAAAGCTAAAGTCCTCTAAAAGAGGACTGAGTAATACATCAAAAAAAATATTTTAAAAAATTTAAGATACTCCCAAAAATCCCATATTTCTATATCTTATTAGTCCTCTTTAGAGGACTTCAGCTTTTAGACAGTGACTTTAGTCACTGGCTGGTTGGCTGGTTGGCTGGTTGGCTGGTTGGCTGGTTGGCTGTTTGGCTGGTTGGCTGTCTGGCTAGCGGGCTTGTGGTATGCATAGTACTTAAAATTTTATTTATAAACAATTTATTAAAAGCATGGAAAATTTCTAGACCAACAATATTACTATTTTCGTCGTAGTCAAATATGACTCCTGGTTTTTCTTCGTTGCTTTCTTCTATTTGTGCTTCATTAAATATAATTCTTAAAACATCTACATCCGGGTCGTAAGTTATTTTCATATGTATGTTTTAATGTTTTTTAAAATATTTAAGAACGCCGCCGTGCATTCAGACAACACCATTCTTTGCGACGCCAAATTGTGGTAACAGTCCAGCCATTTTTTTCCAAAGTATCGCCAACAGCAGTAGATTGGTCTACTAAAATCCCGCTAAAAATTGCCCAAGTATTTGCCTTAGCAATTGCAGTCATTTGAGGCACTAATTGAATAATAATTTCGGCTAAAATATTGCAAACAATACCATCAACTGGTTCATCCAACATTTTAGTTAAAACATCCACGCTTCCCTCTGCAACTTGCAAGCGTTCAAGACTAATTTTATTTAAAAGAAAATTCTTCTCAGTCGCATCCACCGCAATAGGGTCAGTATCAACCGCGTAAGCTTTTTTTGCTCCCAATAGTATCGCCCCAATCGAAAGAATACCAGAACCACAACCGATATCCGCAACTATCCCAGGTTCTCTCCTTTCCGGTTCCCCAAAAAAAGATATGGGTGCTGGGTCAAGACGCATTTCCAAGGCTTCCAAACAAAGCTGTGTGGTAGCGTGATTTCCAGTACCAAAAGCCATACCTGGGTCTAGTTCAATCACCAAACGTTCTGTAGCTTCCGGAACTGGTAGCCAAGCGGGATTAATCAAAAACTTATCACCAATTTCTTCGGGTTGCCAATATTGTTTCCAACTAGTAGCCCAATCCTGTTCGTCAATCAATTGCCAATTAACTTTCGGTGGAGATAAACCCACACAAAGAGCATCTTGACGCAACCAAAGTGACAAAGCAGCCAAATCTAATAAATGTGCTTGGCTTTGAGGTAAATAAGCCTTAAGTTGCGAATAATTACCTTTGTTCTCACTTGCTGTCCCACGACAGCCAAAATCTTCCAATCTCCAAAAGATAGTTTCTTCCAGGTCTGGTTCAGATAAAATTTGTACTTCCCACCAAGTGTTAGCCATTCATTTTAATAATCGTAGGTTGCCTTAGAGGAACGAGACCCAACAATTTAAACGTTATGTTGGGTTTCGACGTTATTAGGTTTTGTTGTCGGGTTTGGGTGTCTTGTGGGGTGGGCATCTTGCCCGCCCTGTGTACTTCACCAGAACAGGAAACGCTATATGCTGGCTTATGAGGTTTTGTTGGGTTTCGTTCCTCAACCCAACCTACAAATTGACTGTGTAGGCGTCGCGAATTCCAGACACTTTGGTAATCTCAGATAAAATCCCGTCTGGTAAGGGGTCATCGAGACTAAGAGCCATCACCGCATCACCGCGCACAATTTTGCGACCCACCTGCATACTGGCAATATTGACATTAAAACTGCCCAATAGGGAACCGAGTTTACCAATAATTCCTGGCATATCTCGGTGTAAGGTAAACAACATGTGATTGCTTGGTGGTACGTTTATGGGGAAGCCATCAAGATTTGTGAGACGAATTTCTCCATCACCTAATAAAGCACCGGTAACTGCGTGTGTACCTAAATTACCTGTCGCTTCTAAATGCAGTGAACCCGCGTAATCTTTCACGGAAGCATCACGGGTCTCAATAATCCGAATTCCCCGTTGCTTAGCTTCAATGTTGGCATTTACATAATTTACTCGTTCCCGCAGGGCTTGATAAAGTAAGCCTTTGAGAGTTGCTATTACCAAAGGCTGGCTTTTATTTGTTGCTAGTTCTCCTTGTAACCTGACGTTCAGTACTTCTACTCGTCCTCCAGCAAGTTGACCTACCAATTTGCCTAAGGTTTCCGCTAGTTGCATGTAGGGTTTGAGTTCTTGCAACACATCGGGTCCGAGTCCTGGAATATTTACTGCTGAGCGTGCAGGAAGTCCTAACAAAACATCCCGAATTTGTTCTGCAACGTCGATAGCTACGTTTACTTGGGCTTCGGATGTGGAAGCACCTAAGTGGGGAGTCAGGATAACTTCTTTACCAAGGGAGCGTAAAGAAGACTCTCCCAAAGGTTCCGATTCAAACACATCCAACGCAGCACCAGCAATTACTCCATCTTTTAAAGCTTGGGCAAGTGCTTCTTCATCAATTATCCCACCACGAGCGCAGTTGATAATCCGAGCATTGGGCTTCATTTTTGCCAACATTTCGGTGTTTATCAGGTGGGTGGTTTCTTTAGTTTTGGGGATGTGCAGGGTAATATAATCCGATTGCTGGATTAACCAATCCATCTCAACCAACTGGCAACCTAACTGGTCGGCACGCTCGGTAGAAATAAACGGGTCAAAGGCTAAAAGTTTCATCCCCATTGCTTTAGCGACATTAGCAACATGGGAACCAATTTTACCTAAACCAACGATACCAAGGGTTTTTTTGTAGACTTCTACACCCATAAACTCGTTGCGCTTCCACTCGTTCTTTTTGAGAGAAGCGTTTGCATCAGGGATGTGACGAGACAAAGACAACATCATCGCTAAAGCGTGTTCCGCAGCCGCAATAGTGTTACCTTCCGGGGAGTTAACAACAACAACACCTTGGCGTGTCGCAGTCTCAACATCAACATTATCCACACCAACGCCAGCACGACCGATGATTTTCAGACTTGTACCAGCTTCAATGATTTCTTTGGTCACGCGAGTTCCAGAACGAATCATTAGTGCGTCGTAATCACCAATGATTTCTACCAGTTGTTCTGGTTTAAGACCTAACTTTACATCTACAGTAGCGACTTGGGACAGAATATCAATCCCAGCTTGGTCAATTGAATCAGAGACTAGAACCTTGGACATGACAGCTTATTCTTCGGCTAGAGGTATTTCTCGGCAAGACTTTCCAGTTTAGAGTTTAACGCCTGTGGTTAAACAGAAATTAATCTTTTTAATAGTCAAGTTAATACGCATATCCACACGAAAGTTTTAAAATGGGCGCAAACCTTGGGTTTGAGATTGGCTTGCAGGGGACAATTCACATCCCTCACGGCTA
Organism: Scytonematopsis contorta HA4267-MV1; assembly: GCA_019359035.1. Lineage (GTDB taxonomy): Bacteria > Cyanobacteriota > Cyanobacteriia > Cyanobacteriales > Nostocaceae > Scytonematopsis > Scytonematopsis contorta. The sequence continues at coordinate 292,874 of JAHHIC010000074.1, forward strand.
AATATAAACCAACAATAGCCTTAAACAACCATATATTTATAATATTTTCTTTAAGTGGGGAATGGGGAGCGGGGAATGGGGAATGGGGAATAATATGATTTTTTATACTTACAAAACGTAGAGACGCGATTAATCGCGTCTCTACATTGGTATTAAATAAACTTAATCTACTGACTAATGAGATGTATAATTGTATATGACTTAGTTCACTTTACATTAATTGTTGGGTTGTTATTCAATCATAAATAAGCTTAATCCTCATTAAATATACTTGTTAAATATATTTTGTAATTACTAGCCCGTAATTATTAATTTTGCAGGGTAAATTTCTTTTATTTAACTATAAAAAAGATTTGTAAAGATATTTAGATAACTGTAAATAAACTTAAATTCTAACTAAAAAATCCTAGCTAAAAATTACGAACTATTTATGATTTCTGAACCCAAAGAAGCAGCTACATATCAAGACAAAAAGAATAAAAAAAAATTTCGCTTTACTAATATTCGTAAATGGTTAATTTTGCTAATTACCTTGTTGGTATTAGGTGGAGGAGGTTATACTCTTTACCGTCAGACAGTAGTTTCATCTAGTTCAAGAGGGAAGCGCAGCCGACTAACGACCCCGGTATCTAGGCAAAATTTGACAATTACGGTTTCTGCAAATGGAACTGTCCAACCCATGATGTCGGTGAATGTTAGCCCTAAAACATCTGGTGTACTAAAAACTTTATTCGTTAAAGAAGGGGATGTTGTTAAACAAGGACAAGTACTGGCAAAAATGGATGACTCCAACCTGCAAGGACAATTAATCCAAGCACAAGGACAGTTAGCACAGGCTGAAGCGAATTTACAAAAATTAATAGCAGGTAATCGTCCCCAAAATATTGCTCAAGCTAAAGCAGAAGTTGCTCAAGCAGAGGCAAATCTACAAAAAGTACAAGCAGGTAACCGTCCCCAAGATATTGCTCAAGCAGAAGCGCGGTTGCAAAGTACACAAAGTTTATTGCGTGCTGCCGAAAATACTTTTCAGCAAAATAATAAGTTATTTCAACAAGGGGCTATTTCTCAAAGAGACTTAGAAAATTCTCGCTCTCAAAGAGATAATGCTCAAGCACAAGTAATAGAAGCTATGCAAGCTGTCGCGTTACAAAAAGTCGGTTCACGTTTAGAAGATATTAAGCAAGCACAAGCTACGGTACAGCAAAAACAACAAGCTTTATCTTTAGAAGAAGCTGGTTCCCGTATAGAAGATATTGCTCAAGCTCGTGCTCAAGTAACTACAGCACGGGGAACTCTAAAAACTATCCAAACACAAATTAACGACACATTTATTCGCGCTCCTTTTGCTGGTACTGTTACCCGTAAGTATGCTGACCCTGGTGCTTTTGTAACTCCTACTACTGCTGGAAGTGCTGTGTCTTCGGCTACTTCATCTTCGATTTTATCCTTAGCTTCAGATAATCAAATTGTCGCAAATGTGGCAGAGAGCAGTATCGCTCAAATGAAATTATCACAAAAAGCCACTATTAAAGCCGATGCTTATCAGGGTAAAACTTTTGAAGGGAAAGTAGTACAAATTTCTCCTCAGTCTATAGTCCAACAAAATGTCACTAGTTTTGAAGTGAAAGTGACAATTGTTTCTGATACAGAAAAACAATTGCGTTCTGGGATGAATGTAAATGTGGATTTTGATGCAGGACAATTACAAAATGTCTTGGTTGTACCGACAGTTGGGATAGTTCGGGAAGAGCAGGGTACAGGAGTTTATGTAAAAGGAGAAAAAGGAAGTCCTCCAAACTTTGTGCCAATTACAACTGGTATCACAGTTGATGACAAAACAGAGGTACGTTCTGGCTTGAAAGGAGACGAACAGATTTTTCTTAGCTTCCCTGATGGAAAAAGACCACGTTCTAGGGTTCAAGGTGCTCCTAGTATTCCAGGGGTAGGAGGAAGACAGTAAACAATTCGCAATTGAAGAGGGAAGAGGGAAGAAAAAAGGGGAGAAAAATATGCTTGAGAGTGAAAGCCGCTTTAACAATTCGTTAGCTACCGAAATTTTGACGATGGCTGTCCAGTCTCTCTGGAATAATAAGCTGCGTACGGGGTTAACAATGCTGGGTATGGTTATTGGTATTGGCTCTGTGGTTGCTATTACTTCTGTGGGACAGGGAGTACAAAGAGCAACGGAAAAACAAATACAGTCTTTAGGTTCAGATGTATTACTTGTGTTAGCAGGTGCTTCTACTACTGGGGGTATTAATCAAGGTGGAGGTTCTGCTTCTACTCTCACTTTGCAGGATGCTCAAGCTGTTGCAAAACAAGTAACTGCTTCGCGAGCGATGACGGCTTTTTTGCAACGCGGTAATATTCAAGTTGTATATGGTGGGCAAAATGTGGCAACTGCGGTGGTGGGAACTGATTTAAATTATCCTGATGTCAAAGACTCTTATCCCGAACAAGGACAGTTTTTTACTCAGGAAGATTTAAATAATGCTAAGCCTGTAGCTGTTTTGGGAGTAAAAGTAAAAGAGCAACTTTTTGGGTCACAACCTGCTATTGGTGAGTATATTCGCGTTCAAAAGTTGCAATTCCGAGTCATTGGAGTTATGCCACCTAAAGGAGCTGTTGGTAATACTGACCAAGATGACCGGATTTTTATTCCTTTAACTAATATGTCTAGCCGTATTGTCGGCAATAATGCTATTTCAGGTGTTTCTATTTCTGGGTTTTGGTTAGCAGCAAAAGATAATACTCAATTAGATGCGGCTCAATTTCAGGTGACTAATCTGCTACGTTTACGACACAATATTTATCCGCCACAACGAGATGATTTTAGAATTATTAATCAGGTGGATGTGGTTAATGCTTTTACTGGGGTGGTTAGTTTATTTACAGTAATGATAGGAGCTATTGCCGGAATTTCTCTTCTTGTCGGTGGTATTGGTATTGCGAATATTATGTTGGTTTCGGTTGTTGAACGAACTAGAGAAATTGGTATTCGCAAGGCAATGGGAGCGACTAAAAATGCTATTCTTAGTCAATTTTTAGCGGAAGCTATTTTGGTTTCTAGTGTGGGGGGAGGTATTGGAATTATCTTTGGTATGGTGATAGCTGTTGGGGCTGCAAATTTTATGGTAATTCCTCTTGTTATTTCTCCATTGGCTGTTGTTGCTGGGTTTAGTATTTCTGTTGCAGTAGGGTTAGTTGCTGGTGTTGTTCCTGCTCGTAATGCTGCTCAACTTGACCCGATTGCGGCTTTAAGGAGTGAGTGAAAAAGACCTAACCCCCCTACCCCCTTCCCTGCGAGGGAAGGGGGGAATAAAATTTATTAAGGGTCTAAAAAGTACATTCCTTGTGACAGATACTTCAAGCCCGGATACTCTAGGATTTCTCCGGACATAGCGCAATAGAACTAGGTTCTACTTCGGCAATATCTCGCAATGCTTTGAGAGGAAAAGGAAGGCAAAAATAAACCTCAAAGTTAAAAGTGAAATTGAGATTTAATAAAACCCATGAACTAAAGTTCGGGCTAAAAGCTAAAACCCGTTAAAAACGGTTGAAAGGCAATTCCAAATTGTTGAAAATGGTTGGAACCTAGATTTGAGTCCAAATTCAAACCCGTTTTTAACGGGTTTCAGCTTTTAGCCCGAACTTTAGTTCAGGGGGTATCTACCATTCCTTGTGACAGGTGTAACTACTACCCCGGAAACTTCCTTTCTCTAACTTCCCCAGCAAACTCCTGCACAGCATTAACAATCATCTCCCGCAGATTGGTATAAACTTTAGCAAAAGGTGGTTGTTTATCCGAAAGCCCCAACAAGTCAGAAGTTACCAGAACTTGACCATCACAATGTACTCCTGCTCCTATACCAATGGTAGGAATACTGAGCTTTTTTGTAATTTCTAAAGCCAATTCATTGGGGATGTGTTCCAGCACTATAGAAAAAACCCCAGCCTGTTCGAGTGCTTGAGCCTCATTTAAAATCCTTTGTGCAGCATCTTCAGTCTTGCCCTGTTTTCGCAAACCGATTTGATGTACAGACTGCGGTGTCAACCCCACATGACCCATAACCGGAATACCAGCTTGCACCAACCGAGCAATGGTTTCCAACATAGCGGGATATCCACCTTCCAACTTCACCGCTTGCGCTCCCGCTTCCTTTAAAGCTCTACCAGCAGAATGTATCGCTTGCTGTGTGCTTTCTTGATACGTCAAAAAAGGTAAATCTACCACTACTAGAGCTTGCTTTACCCCACGCCGCACAGCTTTGGCATGATAAAGCATTTCATCTAAAGTTATAGGGAGTGTTGTTTCATACCCTAAAACAGCGGCCATAGAGTCACCAACCAGAATTAAATCAACACCAGCAGCGTCAAGTAACTGAGCAATAACATAATCCCAAGCAGTCAAAGCCACAATTTGACGACCCTGTTGTTTGTATTGAATTAATTGCTGGGTGGTAGTCATAGAGTTAAAAGTTTATTCAACTTCCCGAGTAAAAGCAAAGTGTGGTCTAGCACTGGGCATTTTGGGCATTAACCAAGCTAATCCTTCGCTTGTGCCTACCCATAACTTATTACCTACATCCGGAGCTATAGATAAAACGCGACTTGATGGTAAACCTGGTACTTGGTCTAATAATGCGCCTGTATTTGGATGTAATCTTAGCAAACCATTATTAGTTCCAACCCATACACTTCCATCCTTAGCAAAACTTACAGATGTAACATTTTTTCCTCTAAGGGGTGTAACAGACCTTAACACCATACCGGTTTTCGGGTCTATTACTAATAAATTATTCGGCATTCCCGCCCAAATATGTCCTTGGGGACTAATAGCTAAAGTTTGTACGGTGGTTCCTGGTAAATTATAAATTCGCTTCATTATATTGGCGCTAGCGGTGTTGACGCGAACTAAGCCGTCTAAAGTCGCCACCCAAAGCTGCCCTTCTGCATCTAATGTTAATGCGTTCGCACTGACCCCTGGTAAATTTTTTAAGGTCGTCATAATTAAACCTTCGTCGGGACTAAGCAGTGCTAAACCGCTATCTGTTCCAGCCCACAAATACCCGCGTTTATCTACCAACAAAGATAATACTCGCTTGGAAGGTAAAAATAAATTTTGAGCAGTTATCTCACTAGTGCGAAGGTCTACCCGCTTTAATCCTTCATAAGTTCCGACCCACAACCTTCCGACTTTATCTTGAGCTAATGCACCAATTGCCACATTGGGTAAACTTACACGGGACAGTACTTTACCTGTTTTCGGGTCAATGCGCGTTAAACCTCTCCAAGAACCGACCCAAAGGTTACCTGTTACATCCCCTTGCAAAGCCGTGACACGATAATCGACTTCCATATCGCGTTCTCGTAATCTTCGCTCATCAGGTAAAGGCTCTACCCTTGGTGGGGGTGCTGATGCTGGAAACGAAGGTTTCAACTCCGACGGGTTAACCTCCAGGATATTTTGGGCTATCGCCATATTCCCCTTTGGCATCCCAGTCAAGGCGAGCATAGAACAAATCAATAAATAAGTAAACTTACGCAAGGCTACCACGGTGACTTTTCCTTTGAAGACAAAATTAAGAAGGCACAAGGCAGAAGGCAGATGGCAGAAGGTATGCAATATGGTGGGGTGCTCAGCCCTTGCACACCAGCAATAGACATCTGTACGAGAACTGATTCCTTCTGCCCTTGTACTTCTGCCTTCCCTAAACTCAGTCTTCCCGTTTTGTTGCTTTTTTTAACTATCTATTTCAGTAAAAGCCGTATCTTTACAAAAATACATAATTATTACACACCAAATATCAAGGTTTTCTGACATAAAGTGGAAAAATTTGTGAAATAAGAAAAACAAATCAAAAACTTTGGAACTTTAGGAAAATAACTTATGCAATTGTTGATATATTGTGTAACATGATGCAAATTCGGTCGTGTGCAATTTTTGTCTTTCGCTCAGCAATTACCAGCAGTTGACCTAGTTGGAGGGACAATCTCTATATGCCTCAACAGCAAAGGCAAAGTTGAAAAAGTTGAAAGAAGGGGATAAGTAAAGAATTTACATCAGTTGGGCTGTGAAAAAATAAAAGCGCACATGACGTGCGCTGAAGAACTACATAGAAAGTCCTCACGAGCGTGCAGGCTCGGCAGAGGTCTACTATCGTTATAAGCACAGAAACCAAGCGAGCGCAAGTTTTGCTATGGGAAAACACCAACGAAATTTTTTCTTATCTAGCCCCTGCGAATGTGAAGAAGCAGGTAGGGGTAGCGATAAGTTGCACCGAAATATGAGTTGCAACTGCATAGAGTTGACTTCTTGGAAGGTAAATCATGTCTTACGCGCAAACGAGAACCCAGAGTAAATCAGGTTATCAGGCAGGGGTAAAAGATTACAGACTGACGTATTACACCCCAGATTACACACCTAAAGATACAGACCTTCTTGCTTGTTTCCGTGTCACACCTCAACCTGGCGTTCCTCCCGAAGAAGCTGGTGCAGCAGTAGCGGCTGAGTCTTCTACCGGTACTTGGACAACTGTATGGACTGACTTGCTTACCGACCTCGACCGTTACAAAGGCCGTTGTTACGATATTGAAGCAGTACCTGGTGAAGATAATCAATATTTTTGTTTCATAGCCTATCCTTTAGACTTGTTTGAAGAAGGCTCTGTAACCAATATGTTGACCTCGATTGTAGGTAACGTATTTGGTTTTAAAGCTCTGAAAGGTTTGCGTTTGGAAGACTTACGGATTCCTGTTGCTTATCTAAAAACATTCCAAGGACCTCCTCACGGTATCCAAGTAGAACGTGACAAATTAAATAAATATGGTCGTCCTTTGTTGGGTTGTACCATTAAGCCCAAACTAGGCTTGTCCGCAAAGAACTACGGACGTGCTGTATACGAATGCCTACGTGGTGGTTTGGACTTCACTAAAGACGACGAAAACATTAACTCTCAACCCTTTATGCGTTGGAGAGACCGCTTCCTTTTTGTACAAGAAGCGATTACAAAATCCCAAGCGGAAACAGGAGAAATCAAAGGTCACTACTTAAACGTGACAGCTCCTACCAACGAAGAAATGATGAAACGGGCACAATTTGCCAAAGAAATCGGCACCCCCATCATCATGCACGATTACTTAACAGGTGGTTTTACAGCTAACACCAGCTTGGCTAAGTTCTGTCGTGATAACGGTTTGTTGCTCCACATTCACCGTGCGATGCACGCTGTAATTGACCGTCAAAGAAACCACGGTATCCACTTCCGTGTACTAGCTAAGTGTTTACGTATGTCTGGTGGTGACCACTTACACTCCGGTACAGTTGTAGGTAAACTAGAAGGCGAACGCGGAATTACAATGGGCTTCGTCGATTTGATGCGCGAAAACTACGTAGAGCAAGACCGTTCACGTGGTATCTTCTTTACCCAAGATTGGGCTTCGATGCCTGGAGTAATGCCAGTAGCTTCTGGTGGTATCCACGTATGGCACATGCCAGCATTGGTAGAAATCTTTGGTGATGACTCCTGCTTACAGTTCGGTGGTGGTACTCTTGGTCACCCTTGGGGTAACGCACCAGGTGCAACCGCTAACCGGGTTGCTTTGGAAGCTTGTATCCAAGCTCGTAACGAAGGTCGTGACCTAGCTCGTGAAGGTAACGATGTTATCCGTGAAGCAACCAAGTGGTCTCCTGAATTAGCTGTTGCTTGTGAACTCTGGAAAGAAATCAAGTTCGAGTTCAAAGCTGTTGACACTCTGTAATTGGTTTTGAATTTTGAGTTTTGAGTTTTAAGTTTTGAGTTTCTAGTTTGTATAGCTCATCACTTAGAACTCATAGCTCATCCTTAATAGTGCCCGGTTTTGGATTTTGAGTTTAGAATCTCTTTAATTCATGACTCATAACTCATAACTCATAACTATTAAAGGCTGGGTCAATTAAATGGATATAAAGAAAATTGCTAAGGACACAGCTAAGACGCTTTCCAGCTACCTGACATATCAGGCAGTGACGACTGTTTTGAATCAATTAAATGAAACCAATCCTCCCTTAGCATTTTGGTTTCAGCGTTTTTCGGGGACTGACAAAATTCAGGATGGAGAACTCTATATTGAAATGTTATTCCAGGAAAAGCCAGATTTGGCATTGCGGGTAATGAGTGTTAGGGAACACATAGCGGAGGAAGTAAGCGAATATTTACCTGAAATGGTAAGGTCTTACATCCAGCAAGCCAATATTCAACATCGTCGTCAGCATTTTGAGCGCCTTACGCAATTGGAATCATCTACACCCAGTTCAAATACAGAGCAACAAGCTAATCCTGATTCTAATAACGAACAGCTAAATAGCTAAATAGCTAAATAGCTTTATTAATTTCCTAGTCCACCATTCGCAACATACCCAAGAAGTCATGCAAACTTTACCAAAAGAGCGTCGTTACGAAACCCTTTCATACCTTCCTCCTCTTTCGGACGCTCAAATTGCTAAGCAAGTTCAGTACATCATCAATCAAGGTTATATTCCAGCGATTGAATTTAACGAAACCTCTGAACCAACAGAGTGCTTTTGGACAATGTGGAAATTACCTTTGTTCGGAGCAAGAAGCACTCAAGAAGTGTTAGCTGAAGTACAAGGTTGTCGTCAACAATATCCTAGCTGCTACATCCGTGTTGTAGGTTTTGATAACGTTAAGCAGTGCCAAGTTCTCAGCTTTATCGTTCACAAACCCGGTCAAAGTGGTGGTTACAGATACTAAAATGACAACATTTTAGGTCTGGTTAAGCAAGAAGTTGGGAATTAAAATTTAATTTTTTGACTCCCTTGATAGGAGAGGTGGAATATTCTACCTCTCCTCGTTCTTTTATAAGCAACAATATATGAAACAAATAAGGATTTGCTTTTTAGGAGAATCATTTGTTAATGGTACTGGAGACCCAGAATGTCTAGGTTGGACTGGTAGAATTTGCGTTGATGCCAACAAAAAAGGTGCTGACATTACGTATTACAATTTAGGAATTAGAAGGGAAACCAGCACTCAATTAAAACAACGTTGGTTACAAGAAGTATCCCTTCGTTTACCAAAGGAATACGACGGGAGAGTGGTTTTTTCTTTTGGCGCTAATGATACTGTAGAGGAGAACGGAAAAACTCGCGTGAGTTTATCTGAATCGGTAGTTAACATCCGTGAAATTTTGACTCAAGTAAAAGAATTGTATCCAGTATTAATGGTTAGTCCACCACCAATGCTTGATAAAGAACAAAATTTAAGAATTGCCAATCTAGGTAAACAGTTTTCGATAATTTGTCAAGAGTTAGATATACCTTTTTTAAATGTATTTCCCATATTAGAAAAATCTGATATTTGGATGGAAGAAATTATTGATTATGACGGTGCTCATCCCAGAGCAAAAGGTTACCAAATATTTGCGGAAATAGTGCAAAGTTGGCACGGTTGGTTAAACTGGTTTTCTTAGAACATGTTTTTTGTGCTTCCCATTACGATTAGAGAGCAAGATGCTCCTATTACTATTAGGGAGCAAGATGCTCCCACTACTATTAGGGAGCAAGATGCTCCCACTACTTATCTTTTTGAAAATTGTGATGGTCTTAAATTATGGATTCTGTAAAAAGCTTTAAAAATCCCCGTAGTACGAGCATCTTGCTCGCTATCCGTAAAAAAAAGTAGTGTGAGCATCTTGCTCGCTATCCGTAAAAAAAAGTAGTGTGAGCATCTTGCTCGCTATCCGTAAAAAAAAGTAGTGTGAGCATCTTGCTCGCCATTCGTAAAAAAAAGTAGTGCGAGCATCTTGCTCGCCATTCGTAAAAAAAAAGTAGTGCGAGCATCTTGCTCGCTATTCGCAAAAAATTTGAATTATTATGTCTTACTACATTGCTCCTAGTTTCATAAATAAACTTTCCCTTCACATAACGAAGAATTTCCTTGATATTCCTGGTGTGAGAGTACCGTTGATTTTAGGGATTCATGGTCGCAAAGGAGAAGGAAAATCTTTTCAATGTGACCTAGTTTTTGAAAGAATGGGTATCGAAGTTACCCTAATTTCTGGTGGTGAATTGGAAAGTCCCGACGCAGGAGACCCAGCACGTTTAATTCGCTTGCGTTATCGAGAAACTGCGGAATTAATCAAAGTACGTGGAAAAATGTGCGTACTAATGATTAATGATTTAGATGCGGGTGCTGGACGTTTTGATGAAGGTACTCAATATACGGTTAATACGCAGTTGGTTAATGCCACATTAATGAATATTGCTGACAACCCAACTAACGTGCAATTACCTGGGAGCTATGATGATAACCCCTTACATCGTGTACCAATTATTGTCACCGGGAATGATTTTTCTACACTATACGCACCATTAATTCGCGATGGTCGTATGGAAAAATTCTATTGGGAACCAGACAGGGATGATAAGGTCGGGATTGTGGGTGGAATTTTTAGTGATGATGGACTTTCAGAAAGAGAATTGACTCAGTTCGTAGATACTTTTATTCATCAATCGATTGACTTCTTTAGTGCTGTACGTTCGAGAGTTTACGATGAACAAATTCTTCGTTTCATCCACGATGTTGGAGTTGAGCATGTTTCTCAAAGAGTGGTAAATAGCCTGGAAGGAGCACCAAAATTCCCGAAACCAAATTTCAACTTAGCTCGCTTAATAGAGATAGGTAATCAAATGGTGGGAGAACAGCAGCGAGTACAGAATTCTCGTTTAGTTGAAGAGTATAACCGTGGTGCTTTACGTCATCATGCAAATTTTATTCCCCAAACTGTTGCAGAAACTCCCAATGGTTCAAATTATGTTGTGACTCCAGTGACTCCGGTGAACACAGTAACTCCAGTAACTACAGTAACTACAGAGACTCCAGTCACAACAACTTACGTGTACCAAAAAGCACTAGAGACTCCAGCCACAACAACTTATGAGTACCAGAAAGCACCAGTAACAAGCACATATTTGAGCTTAGAAATCCAAGAAAAAATCCGTAATATTTTGTCACGGGGTTACAAAATTGGTCTCGAGCATGTCGATGAACGACGTTTCCGAACTGGTTCTTGGACAAGTTGTCCTATCGGAGAAATTAATGGTGAGTGGGACGCAATTTCCAACTTACAATCACGTCTGGCTGAATGTCGCGGAGAGTACGTGCGTCTAGTCGGAATTGACCCCAAAGATAAGCGACGGGTGATAGAAGCAATTATTCAACGACCCAATGGAAATGGTGATGGTAATGGTTAATTGATGATTGGGTAATTGGTGACAAGGAAAGCTGACTGTATTGTTAGTACCCAACCAAGTAAACCCCACCCCCAACCCCCTCCCCGTTTACGGGGAGGGGGCTACGACTTAATTAAACATGCACTCTAAAATAAAAAATCCACGATTTATTTATCCTTATTTATCGTAGCCCCCTCCCCGCGTGCGGGGAGGGGGTTGGGGGTGGGGTTTCTTATACTGGGACGAGAAAGATGCTGGTGCTTCTGTTGTGGGTAGTGATAGGTCAAATATTTTTCATGAAATCCCCAATTATGTAGAGACGCGATTAATCGCGTCTCTACTTGTTTATGGATTTAGTTAAATTCTTCTTTGCATATCAAAAATATTGAAGAAATTTTATTCACATAATCATTTCTTTACGTAAAAGAGAATATTTTCACATCAACTTTAAATATAAACTGAGAGTTTTCTCTAATTTACAAATTCATTTGAATATAGGTAACTTGATATAGGAAAGTCAGGTAACGCATCAGATTAGATATCAAGTAAGTTTGTCGTATCTACTCGACAAAGCTATAGCCCTAAAGGGAACTGCTCATAAATTTAATACACTAAGTTTTCATACCTAGTTAAACAATAAATTACAAATTTATTGTTTATATTGTGTATTATTCTTAGTGGAAAAACAAAAACTTGGGAACTATATCAAATAAAAATCTTCTCCACGGATATTACCTACGAGATAGTTGACAGCTTATCAAATAAGAGTTTTGATAGAGTTGAAACATTATTATTTGTAAGTAAATTATTGGAACTATTAATATGTTCCAATATGGAGAAAAATTATGAAATACAACAACGAATCCCCAAACAACCCAAATGAATTAACAGAATCTAATCAAAATCTTTACAAAGCAAACAGAAAGAAAGAAAAGCAAAGAGCTACTATCAGCAAATTTTTAAAGATTTCCAGTAGTTTTTTTGCGTTGCTAGGAGGAATATTATTAGCCTCAAATACAGCAATGAGTGGATATGGCTTTATATTTTTGGCAATGAGTTCGGGTCAAATGCTTATAGCTAGTTTACAAAGTCAAGACAAAATAATGATTTTATATTCGGCTTCAGTTTTCACCTTTGTTGACTGTCTAGGAGTGTATAGATGGCTTTTGAGTTAAATCTACTTTTGGAAGCGGATATCAAAAATAAAAAGTTAAAGGATGCATATTCCCAGCTATTCGCTTCCCAATGTTTTAAAGTCCCTTTCTTAGTATGGCTATTAGAAAATCCTAATAGCCCACTAGGATTACCTGGAAAAATAACTCTTTATAATCATGATTGCCTTCACTTATTGCTTGGTCGCAATATTTCAAACCAAGATGAAGCTTTCGTGATTGGGTTTACAATGGGTAATGATTTAAAAACCCGCTGGTTTCATGTAACTATTTTTAAATTCTTTGCACGTTTTGTTTATAAATTTCCCTACCGATTTTCTCCATTTGATATCAAAGTTTTTGATTTAGGCTTTACCTATGGTAGGAGAGTTAAAGTAAAACAAATTAATCACATTAATTTTGAAAATTACGGAAATGAAACAATAGCCGCATTAAGAGAACACTTAGATATTAATATGGAGGAACTTCAAGTACTAGAAAACTTTGAGTCATGGTTGGCAAAAGATTTTTCTGCTTAACTTTCTGTATAAGCCACGGGAATATTAATTACAAATTCAGTCCCTTCTCCAAGGGTAGAATAGCAAGCTAATTTTCCATGATGTTTTTCTACTATGATTTGGTGACTAATTGATAATCCCAGTCCTGTTCCTTTACCTACAGGTTTAGTAGTAAAAAAGGGTTCAAATAACTGAGATAAGGTATTTTCTGGAATACCTGGCCCGTTGTCAACTATACGAATTTCTACCCAGTCATCAGTTATTACATCAGTACAAATACGGATGTAACTTGGGTTAGTTTTTAATTCATCAGGAGTGCGCTGCATATTATATTCATCCAATGCATCAATCGCATTAGAGATAATATTCATAAAAACTTGATTTAATTGACCAATGTAACATTCAATCAATGGTAAAGAGCCATATTCTTTATATACAGAAATTTCTCCATATTCTTTTTTGGCTTTCAAGCGATGGTGCAGAATCATTAATGTACTGTCGATACCCTCATGAATATTAATGTCTTTCGCTGCTGTATTATCTAAACGGGAAAAGCTACGAAGCGAATGAACAATTTCCTGGATTCTTTCAGTTCCAACTTCCATAGATTTAAGAAGTCCAATAAAATCTTTACTCAAGAACTCCAAATCCATATCTGTTATTTGAGTTTCTATTTTATTACCGGGTTTAGGGTATTCCTCTTGGTACAATTCTATTAATTTTAGTAAATCTCCAGCGTATCCTTTAGCATGAGCAATATTACCATAAACAAAAGACACTGGGTTATTAATTTCGTGAGCAATACCAGCTACCATACTACCCAGAGAGGACATTTTTTCGATTTGAATTAATTGTACTTGAGTTTCTTGTAGCTCTTGTAATGTTTGTTGTAGTTGAATATTTTTATACTTTAATTCTTGAGTTCTATTTTCAACTCTATATTCCAATTCACGATTGGTTTGTTCTAAGTCAGCTTGAGCAATATTTCGTGCTTTTAAATATCCTTTTAGTAATCTCAAAACCATTAGCCACGCGGGTAATAGCATCAATAAGCTTAAAATAGATGCGAAAATTGATAGTACCAAATATTGCTGATAAGATTTAACTTTATTTGTTAATTGAAGAGATATATCTAAATTTCTACTAGCAACTCCTAGAGCATAATTTTCTTTTTGTTGTTTATACTCTTGGCTTGATAAAAGTTTGAGTGCAGCTTCTTTTTGGGAATTTCTTACTAAAATAAAAGATAAGTTTTCGATTTCTACTAGACGTTTGTTTGCTGCATCAGTTTTTTTCGCATCTTCTGTTTTATATGCTTGAGGAGCAAGTGCAATAGATTCTTTAATTGCTGCATCTAGCTGAGGTTCAAATCTACGATATCTTTCCTCCCAAATTACATTTCCAGTAGCAGCATTCATACTTGCTGACATTGTTAGTACTTCGTCAAAATAAGTTATTTGGTCACTCAAGTGTTGCAGCCGTAGTTCTTGGGTAATGATACCATTAAAATTATGGTAAGCTTGCCAAGTAATCCAACCTTGAGGCAAAAATAGCAGAAAAGTTAGTACAACAGTTGCACTTACAAGTTTAGATGGACGAAATGAAATTTGGTAATGCAAGCGTTTTAACCAATGAGATATTCCTTTTTTGCACTTAATTTTGTAATGAGTAAATGGCAATGTCATACTTAGTAATATTCAAATATTGATTATCGATATAAACATAATCAATCAACGTTAATCTAATAAATATTACAAATAAAAGGTTGAAAATACTGGATTTATAACTAATTTTCTGCGATTAAAGAGTATTTTCTCGTATATTCCCGCTCCGGAAGAGTTAGACCTATAAATGTATGAGTTGTATGAAATTTTTGTTAAGTAATTGCAATTATTAGGATTTTTTACAGTAATTTTACATAGACAAAATAAAAAAAAGAAAAAGTGAAGGAACAAAAAGTCGCTTTTGATATTTTCAATAATGCATCTAAATTATGTTAAAAATTAAAATTTCTGTTATCCCACAATACATTAGCTAATTTGAACCCTGCACTAATTGTTACAAATCACAGACCATTGCCCAATTCCCGATTCCCGATTCCCGATTCCCGATTCCCGATTCCCGATTCTCCATTCCCCACCCTCCGGACTTTAAGGAAAAATAGCAGAATTTATGGTTTAATTTATAAAATGAGTCTTAATTTTTGAATAGAAAGATTAATAATCGTATAGTTCTATTTCTGGAAAAAAGTAATGGCAGCAGACTATCCAGATATCGATATTGCTCCATATATCGACCATACCCTGCTTGTGCCCACCGCAACCCCAGATATGGTAGACCAATGGTGTGAAGAAGCGGACAAGTTCCACTTCGCGACTGTTTGTATTTACCCAGCTTACGTCCGTCGTGCTGTGGAACTGTTACACAACAAAAAGCCTAAAGTTTGTACTGTGATAGGCTTCCCGACTGGAGCTACAACTAGTCCAGTTAAGCTTTACGAAGCACTAGAGGCTGCAGAAAACGGAGCAACAGAGTTAGACGTGGTTATCAACTTAGGTTTATTAAGGGCTGGTAAAACCGAGGAAGTACACCGCGAAATTGCGGAAATTTGCGAATCTACTGGGCAATTGGTTAAAGTAATTTTGGAGACTACTCTGCTAACCGATACTGAGAAGCAGTTAGCGGCAGAAATAGCGATGGATGCTGGTGCGACATTTCTGAAAACTAGTACAGGCTGGAATGGAGGTGCTACGGTAGAAGATATACGCCTTTTGAAAGAAATCGCACGGGATAGAGTACAGATTAAAGCCTCAGGAGGTATTCGCACCCCCGAACAAGCTTTAGACTTAATAGTGGCGGGTGCTACTAGGCTAGGTACTTCTCGTAGCGTCGAGTTAATCCGTCTGCGCGAAACCCTTAAAAAAGATGGTTAGTCAATGCGTATTTTTACTATTGGCTACCACTTATCGACTAAGTAACTAATGAGTAGAACTTACAAAGCAACTGGTATTAATCTTAAAGGTCAGGCGTTTGGCGAATACGATAGACTTGTGACTGTTTTGACACGAGAGTTCGGTTTGATTCGCGCTATTGCCCCTGGAGCACGCAAGCACAACTCTAGTCTTGGTGGACGGAGTGCTATGTTTGTCGTCAACGATTTATTGATTGCTAATGGGCGGTCATTAGATAAAATTACTCAAGCTCAGACTGTAAAGACTTATCCAGGTTTGTCTAAAGATTTAGGAAAATTAGCTGCAAGTCAGTACATAGCGGAAATTTCATTGTTTCAGGCTTTGAGCGAGCAACCTCAAGAAGAACTTTTTGAGTTACTCAATGAACATCTAAAACGTTTGGAAGAGTTACCGACGAAGGAAACGAATGCCGTTTTGGCTTGTTTATGCCACGCAATATTTCACCTGTTAGCTTTAGCTGGACTAACCCCACAAGTACAGTTTTGTTGTTTGACTCAGCGTCCCTTAGTTCCAAATTTTAACGACCCCGATTTTAAAGTGGGTTTTAGCATCAACGCGGGTGGAACAATTAATTTAACAGAGTGGGCAAAGCTTCGCAAAAACTGGGAAAAACAAAGAATGGAAGAAATGGGAATTATTGGAGAGCAAAAAATACCTCCGAGCTCATCATCTCAGTCATCCGGTTCACTATTTAACTCTCCAACGGTGGTGAAAGAAAAACTTTCCCAATATAGGACAGACTATGAAACAGATTATGAAACGGACTATGAAACAATTGTGCATCGAGAAGAATTGCCAATAATTACTTCTCGTTTGAATGCGAACGAACTTGCTATATTCCAACAGTTATTACAACCAGACGTAATGCAAATTGATAGTCTCAAAGATTATGGTTGGCTAACTGTTGAGCAAATTTTGCGACAGTATACTCAGTATCATTTTGGTCATTCTATTCGCTCTGCTGCCCTTATCGATTCTTATTTTTCTGCTAACTTATGATGCAACCATCTGAACTAGATAGAACATTTCTATCGCCCTCACCAACCAACCTGAGAAAAGACAATAAAACCTCTGGTTCTGGTACTAACAATCACCTGAGCCTAGTTCCGAAAACTAATAAAAGCGATATTAATAACAACTATATTAATAAGAGTGAAAATCATGGGTCAGAAATGTCTGGCAAAGATATTTCTGATAAAGATATTTCTGAATCTGGATTAAGCTCAACACCAGATACAGCAAAACCTGACATTTCAATAGATATTTCAAAAATAGATTTATCAGATGAAAGCAAAAGTCAAACCATTTTTTCTGCATCAGTAAAAAATAGTGAGGTAAATCATAAAAATAACCATAATAACGTCATTGATTTACCCTTATTAAACGGTACATCAGATAAAAGTATCGACAAAAATAACGAAGTAAGCAACATTCAGATTCAAGACCAAGGATTTTTACCAGTCTTAAAAAATCCGAACTTTTTAGCACTTTGGAGCGGCCAAGTTTTCTGTCAACTAGCAGATAAAGTCTATCTGGTGCTAATGATAGCCCTAATTAACACTCAATTCCAAAGCGGTGACCAAACAATAAGTGGTTGGGTGTCGGCATTGATGATGACCTTCACCATTCCTGCAGTGTTATTTGGCTCCGTTGCAGGTGCTTTTGTTGACCGTTGGTCGAAAAAAGCGGTATTAGTAGGGACAAATATCTGGCGAGGTATTTTAGTTCTAGCAATTCCACCGTTATTATGGTTAACGCATGATTGGCAATCCTTATATGGATTACCCATAGGTTTCGTAATTATTTTGGCAGTAACTTTTTTAGTTTCGACCTTGACGCAGTTTTTTGCACCAGCCGAACAAGCAGTTATTCCCCTAGTAGTCAAGCCACAGAACTTACTTTCAGCAAACTCGCTTTACACGACCACAATGATGGCATCAGTCATTATTGGCTTTGCAGTTGGGGAACCACTCTTAGCTGCTGCGGATAAAATTTGGATGCAACTTGGAGGTAGCTCTGGTTTGGGAAAAGAGATTATTGTTGGTGGTAGCTATGCTATTGCCGGGATAATACTACTTTTGCTGCAAACAAACGAAAAACCCCGTGCATCACAAGAAACAGAAGAACCACATATTTTAGCTGACTTACGTGATGGCTTAAAATATCTAGGAGAAAACAAGCGTATTCGTAACGCGATTATTCAACTGATAATATTATTTTCTGTCTTTGCTGCGTTAACAGTTCTTGCAGTCAGATTAGCAGAAATCATTCCTAATATCAAACCAGAGCAATTTGGCTTTTTATTAGCCGCTGGAGGAGTTGGTATTGCGATAGGCGCAACACTTCTGGGACAATTCGGACAACGCTTTTCTTATGCACAACTTAGTCTTTTTGGTTGTGTGGGAATGGCAGCATCATTAGTTGGATTATCGTTATTTACTGAGAAATTATTCATAGTACTGACATGTTTAACAATGTTGGGAGTGTTCGGAGCATTAGTGGGAATCCCCATGCAAACCTCCATCCAAACTGAAACCCCTCCATCCATGCGTGGTAAAGTTTTTGGTCTACAAAATAATGTAATCAACATTGCTCTTTCTTTACCCCTAGCATTAGCAGGTGTAGCAGAAACATTTATTGGTTTACAGACAGAATTTTTAATATTAGCAGCCATAGTTTTTTCTGGTTGTATACTAACCTGGTACAAATCCTCAGATTAGATAAGAAAATACATTTTCTGGTTTAGTAATCATCACCAATAATTGTTTATACCTACC
This sequence comes from Scytonematopsis contorta HA4267-MV1, assembly GCA_019359035.1. Lineage (GTDB taxonomy): Bacteria > Cyanobacteriota > Cyanobacteriia > Cyanobacteriales > Nostocaceae > Scytonematopsis > Scytonematopsis contorta. Next base: position 311,525 of record JAHHIC010000074.1, read on the forward strand.
TCACCGATAAATTTTAATTAACCATCAGCAATTAGCTAAATGGTTACTCATCATCTGAACATAATCTCTGTTTTACCGTTCGCGTCAGCTTTCGTGGTAAACTTGATTGAGTAGGAACTGAGAGTGGCAAAGTTGCTAGCAATCGGTTACCTGCTTGCATAGGTAAACGTATATTTCCTTACATGACTAATTAACAAATTAAGTATGTAAAGTAACATCTATTTGCAAACCGGATTCAGCTTTTATAAATATAGACTTTAATTTGTTATATTAATAAATGTAAATTTTTTATGTTTGTAGTGAATAATAGCAGTATTTTATGGGAGATAAAAAGGTGAGGTAAAAGTATTGTCAAATTTTGCACTTTTAATCAACAATTAATTACTCACAACAAAACAACATACAAATAATATAAATAGAGGGAAAAAAGCTGCTATTCTTAAACCTCTTTGCTAATAGCTAAACCAAGAATGCGTATAGCCTGGATTGGAAAAAAATCACCTTTTTGCGGCAATGTCACCTACAGTAGGGAAATTACAAACTCCTTGTTAGATAGGGGACATGATGTTAGTTTCCTTCATTTTGCTCAAGATGAATCCGTTGCTCAAAACTGGCCGAATTGCCAAGAAGTTACTTTACCTTTTATTTACAAATCCCAGGTTTACACAATTCCGACATTGGGAGCGACTAAAGTTTTAACAAAGTCGCTGCGGAAAATCAAACCTGATATAGTTCACGCTTCTCTGACTTTATCTCCAATTGATTTTATTCTGCCGGAAATTTGTCAGGAATTAAATTTGCCTCTGGTAGCCACATTCCATACACCATTTGCTGGTAAAGGAGCAAAACTGATTTCTGGAACACAACTCCTCGCATATCAACTGTATGCGCCATTTTTGGGTAATTACGACCGAGTGATTGTATTTTCCCAAATTCAGCGTGAACTTTTGGGGCGTATGGGTGTACCACCAGAAAATATAGCCGTTATTCCTAATGGTGTGGATGTAGAAAAATATTCTCCTGGTTCTAGCAATGTTAAAGCTGAATTTAAAGCTGAACGTTTGTTTGTTTATCAAGGACGTATAGCACCAGAAAAAAATGTAGAAGTGCTATTGCGTGCTTGGAAACAAGCAGAAATGGAACCAGGTACAAAGTTATTAGTTGTTGGTGACGGACCAACAAAAACTTCTTTAGAAACCTTTTATGATGACGAATACGGGATTATTTGGTTAGGATTTGTTGCAGATGAAAACCGTCGCATCGAAATTTTACGAGGTGCGGATGCGTTTGTTTTACCATCATTAGTTGAGGGATTATCGCTGTCCCTATTAGAAGCAATGTCTTGTGGTGTAGCTTGTATTGCAACTAATGTTGGTGCAGATGGAGAAGTCTTGGAAAAAGGAGCTGGTGTAGTAATTAGTACAAAATCAGCACGCTCACAATTAAGAACTTTGTTACCCTTGCTTCAAGACCATCCAGAAGTAACCACCCTATTGGGTCAAAAAGCGCGACAGCGGGTATTAGAAAGATATACCCTCAGCACAAACATTTCTCGATTAGTAGAACTTTATACAGAAATTCTCCAACCACAGCCAATCCCTTTAAGCCGTAGAGCTTAGTAAACAATTCGCAATTCGCAATTCGCAATTCGCAATAAGCCGAGGCGGCACGCTTCGCGAACGCAATTGCGAATTTTTTACTGTATTCCTAGTTTTGTTTCTTGTTCGTAAACTCGCTTTAAGGTATTTACATCCCTAGGAGAAACTAACGGCGGCTTACGTACCTGTGAAAAATACATAACATCAGTTTCTAACTGACTATGACCCCAAATTCCTAATGCGTGACCCATTTCATGTCTAGTCGCAGCAAAAAGATATTCTCCAACTTGACTTGGACTCAATAATATTTTGAACCGATGGTATAAATTATTATTGCGAGTATATAATTCATAACGAGTTTCAGCTGAACGCGCACGAGGAGGATTACCACTTAAAGGTGGTGATTTTCTATATATTACGATATCAGCGAGTTCTTCTTTTTCAATAACTTGTAAAGGTAAATAAGAATTCCATTCTTTTGCAGCTTGTGAGACAGTATTAACCCAATTTTCTGCTTGCTGGGTATTAATATTTTTTGGCTTTTCTATATAAATCGAGACTGGAAAACGCGACCATATTAAATAACCCACTTGAGTTAATTTAACCTGGTCGAAATAATCACCACTATTAGTAGTATCAACCCACCTTGTCAACGTTGGTGGTAAAGGATGTTTTTTTTGAATTTTTATCGACAAAGCAGCACTAGAGTGGAAGTTAGTGAAAATCACTAACAGCCCCGTGCTAATAAATAGGATAAAAGGTATTAGGTAAAAAGTAAAAATGTGGTTTTCCCTTCTGCCTTTTTCCTTTGTCATTGTTGCTAATTATTTTGATTGCTAGTTATTTTGATTGCTAGTTATTTAGGTAGCCAATTAGAACTGAGAACGACGGTTAAGCCAAGAAAAACAGTTGTTAAAGCCCAAGTTACTCTGTTGAGAGTATTTTCCGCACTTTTAGTACTGCTAAACAATTGCGCTTGTCCACCGATAGCAGCTACTCCATCACCTTTAGGACTATGGAGCAATACTAAAACGATTAGGGCAATGGCGGAAATAGCCCAAATAGCCTGTACAACGGTATTAATTGTCATGGTAGCAAAAACAATAAAGAAAATTGAAAGTTCCGTAAACAATTCGCAATTTCCAATTTGCAATTCGCAATTTTGTGGCGTTGTTAAACTTACCTTAATTACGAATTACAAACTACAAACTACAAACTACAAATTAACCAACTCGCATGGGAGTGCGATTAAATTGCACATCATACTCAGCTGGCAATACTAAAGAACTACCTGTCATTTCAGGTGGTTGAGGTAGTTGTAAAATTTCCAAGATTGTGGGAGCAATATCAGCTAGTTTGCCATCGTCCCGTAAGGTAACTTCTGTACCATGTCCCGGAATTTTTGCACCTTCTCCTTCCACTAAAATTAAAGGTACTGGGTTAGTAGTATGGGCTGTCCAAGGCTGTCCTGCTTCATCCATCATAGTTTCAGCATTGCCGTGGTCAGCGGTAATAATTGCTGTACCGCCAACTTTACTAATTGTTTCCAGAAGGCGACCCAAACAGTTATCAACTACTTCCAATGCTTTGATTGTAGCTTCCATCTGCCCCGTATGCCCTACCATATCGGGGTTTGCATAATTTATAACGACTAACGAGTAGATACGTTTTTCTAAGGCTTCGATTGCTACATTCGTGACGGCAGATGCTGACATTGGGGGAGCTTGGTCATAAGTCGCTACCATTGGACTATTTACCAATTCCCTATCTTCACCTGCAAATGGCTCTTCCAAGCCACCATTGAAGAAATAGGTCACGTGAGCGTATTTTTCAGTTTCGGCAGTGCGAAATTGTTTCAGACCGTTTTGAGAAATTACTTCACCCAGAATATTGTTGAGGTTCTGTGGTAAAAACGCAATATCAACTGCTAGTTCTGGGTCGTACTGAGTAAAAGTGACAAACGAAAGTGGTTTAATTTGCTTGCGCTCAAAATTATTAAATCCAGGACTGACAAACGCCTGGGTCAATTGTCGCGCACGGTCAGGACGAAAGTTAAAGAAGATTACACCATCCGAGGCTTCCACTGCACCAGGTGCAATACGTACCGGAGCGATAAATTCATCATTCACACCCTCGTCATAGGATGTTTGTACTGTTTTTACCGCAGATAGCCCATTTCCTTCTCCGTCTTCGGTCATTACGTCATAAGCACGTTTAACCCTATCCCAACGTCGGTCTCTATCCATTGCGTAGTAGCGACCGCTAATGGTGACAATACGTCCTACACCAATACGTTCTAAGTAATTTTGAAGTAAAGCTATCGAATTAACACCATCTTTTGGGTTTGTGTCGCGTCCATCTGTGACAGCATGAATACAAACTTCCTTCAGACCCTGTGACTTAGCTAAGTCAAGTAGTCCAAATAGGTGATTTAGGTGAGAATGAACTCCACCATCGGAACAAAGTCCGACAAAATGTAGTTTACCGTTACGGCTTTTAACTTCCTGACAAATTTTCAGTAGCGCTGGGTTAGTGTTTATAGAGCCGTCTTCGATAGCGTCGGAAATGCGTACCAATTCTTGCGGTACAACTCTTCCAGCACCAATATTCAAATGACCGACTTCTGAGTTGCCCATTTGCCCATCTGGTAGGCCAACGGCTTTACCTGAGGTGCGAATCAGAGTGTGTGGATAGGCAGCCCATAAACTTTTAAACACTGGAGTGTCAGCAGCGGCAATCGCATTGCCTCGTTTCTCCTCGCAGTAGCCCCATCCGTCTAAAATGACTAGCACCACAGGAGCAGCAGGTGCTTTGGTCATAACAAAAGTACCCTTTACTGTTTGTAATTACCCGAATGATACCACTGCCACTGTTAATAGCAAGTGAATTTCTGCTTATTTAGCAGTTATTAAGTATTTATATGCAAACTTTACATTACATTTGAAATTATTTGGGATAATTCGGCATAATTTGCGCTTATTACCTCAATAAGCAAGAAGTAAGGGGAAAGAGGGATTAAGTATTCTTTGTAGAGAGTTTAATCAAGTCTTTAGTGGTCTCCAATACATCACCGCTCAAAATACCCTTTTTCCCTCTTCCTCTGGACTTCGCTTATTTCTTTTTAGCTCCAGCTTTTGCCACTTTTGCTGCTTTCTTTGCTGCTTTTTCCGCTTCAATTGCTGCTAGCTCTGCCGCTTCTTTCTCCTCTTCTATTTTTTTCAAGTAGTAATGATAGTCACCGAGATATACGCGAAACTCACCGTCGCGAATTTCAATGATTTTAGTCGCTACTTGCGAGATAAAATAACGGTCGTGGGAAACTAAAATGGCTGTACCGTCATAATTTTGTAGTGATTCTTCCAACATTTCTTTAGCTGGAATATCTAAGTGGTTTGTCGGCTCATCTAAAATTAATAAATTTGCCGGACATAATAACATTTTTGCTAAAGCTAAACGCGCTTTTTCTCCACCACTTAAAGCTCCAACTTTTTTCTGTACTGTGTCACCACTAAATAAGAATCTTCCTAACAAAGTTCTCACATCTTCGTTTTTCCAATCTGGTACTTCATCGTGGATAGTTTCCATGACAGTTTTTTCCAAGTCTAAAGCTTCAGCTTGGTTTTGTTCAAAGTACCCAGGTATAACGTTGTGTTCTCCTATTTTTGCAGAACCTTCGCTGGGTTTTTCCATACCCATAATCAAACGCAATAGGGTGGATTTGCCTGCACCATTAGGAGCTACAAAAGCTATTTTATCACCTCTCTCTATCAATAGATTTGCACCCAAAAATAGGATTTTTTCATCATATATATGAGTCAAATCTTTCAATATAACTACTTCTCTACCACTACGAGGAGCAGGTGGAAAGCGGAAGTGTAAAGTTCTTACGCTCCCTGTTGGTGCTTCGATACGCTCAATTTTATCTAGTTGCTTCTCGCGGCTTTTTGCTTGGGTACTGCGGGTTGCACTTGCGCGGAATTTATCGACAAAAGCTTGTTGCTTTTCCAGTTCTTTTTGTTGACGTTCAAAAGCGTTAAGTTGTGCGGCTTGGTTTTCTGCTTTTTGTTGTAGATATGCAGAGTAGTTACCTAAATAAGTTGTAGAAACTCCACGTTCTGTTTCCACAATTTGTGTACAAAGCCTGTCAAGAAACTCCCGGTCATGGGAAACTATCACCATTGGGGTGTTTAATCCTTTGAGGTAACCTTCTAACCACTCGATTGTTTCCAAGTCTAAGTGGTTCGTAGGTTCGTCCAGTAATAACAAATCTGGTTTTTGCAAAAGGATTTTACCTAAACCCATCCGCATTTGCCAACCACCACTAAAGGAACTCACTAATCTTTCAGCGTCCTCAACAGCAAATCCCATCTCAGGTAAAATTTTGCCGATACGCGCTTCTAAACCATATCCATCCACAGCTTCAAACTGACGCTGGTATTTATCTAGTTTATTGATTAATTTATCCAATTCATCTAGACTTGCGCTCTCCATTTCCCGCTGTACTTCTTGTAAAGACAACTGCGCTTGGTTAGCTTCTTTAAATACCGTCCAAAACTCCTCTTGTACGGTGCGACGAGGGTCTACTTCAAATTCTTGGTTCAGACAAGCTATCTTTAAACTCCCAGGACGAACTATTTCACCACTCGTCGGTTCAATTTCTCCGGTAATAATCTTCAATTGGGTTGATTTTCCCGCACCGTTCACACCGACCAAGCCGATGCGATCGCCAGTCTTTACTTCCCAATTAACATCCTTGAGAACTTCGCCTGTTGGGTAAATTTTAGAGATATGTTCCAGTCGCAGCATTGAGTGTCTCCAAGCCAGGGGATAGGTGATTAAAGCGCCAATTCGTAGTTTGTAATTCGTAATGCTGTTTTGTTATAAGTATTTATACTCAAACAGTGACAAGAGGTTTATAGAAACAGGTGAGTAAAACCCGCAAAAATTACAAGTTACGAATTAGTGATTACGAATTATGTTGATGCCGTGTCCAATCTTAACAAAATTTAACTACAAATTCTGTAGGGCAAATTCCCCAAAGACTCAAAATTTCCACATCTGGAAACTCTATATAGTTTTCTGTAAGCGCATCAGTCTAAAGATATATATTTTTAGCACAGACCAACATCTGTAGAGACGCGATTAATCGCGTCTCTACGTATAGAAATGTATAATTTTTTAACGAGACTGATATCAGGAGATTAGTCCTTGGGTAGTTTTTGCATTAATTGTTGCACCTCTTCCACCGTCATACTTAGTTCTTGTGCTATTTGCTCAGAAGTCAAACCCACTTTAAAAAGCACAGCCACAGCTTTGGCAGTTTTAAGGCTTTGACGCTCTTCTCCTTCTTCAAAGGCTTCCTGATAAACTTTTGTTTGTTCGAGTTCGCTTAATCCAAACATAGCCTCGATTTCCTCCCGACCCATCATGGGAAATTTATAAACTAAGATTGTCTCTATTAATTGTAGTAATTGCTGCTGTCGAGTATATTGTTATAAAAGACACCGGGCGATTAAAATCGCGGCTACACAAGGAAAGTCCACCTACGTGGACTATTGAGATATCCTTTGTATAAAATCAATTAAAATCGCTGGATGTTGTGATTTTTATTGTAATTTTTTATATCTCGCGTTCTTCAGAACCGTCTCTAATTTCAAATAAGCGACTTTTTGATACACCTAAAATTCTGGAAAGCGGCGATATAAAGCTATCATCAATATTGCCCCCAGCATAAATTTTACTTAACTCTGAAGGTAGCAATTTAAAACTATCACAGAACTTGACAAACTCCCGTTCACCTAAGTCCAGTTCTTGCTGTCTTTCTTTTAGTAAAATAGCTATGGCTTTTGTTCCATATTTAGGAATTTCAACCATTTTCAAGTATTTTTTAATCATTACCTTAACTTGACTTGGGTCACCACCTGATTGTTTGACTAAATCAATACAAGCAAGTTTCAAGGCTTTTTTTAACATAGTCTCATCGTTTAAAAGCTTAGTAATTTCAGCCGCATACTCTTCCTTTAAAAATCCGGCTGTTGTACCTTGATGGGAAATTGGTAAATAATGCTCTGTTGATGAGAGTTGCCAAGAATCGGGTTCGTTACGTAATGACATGGTAGTAGCTTGCAAAATTTATACTTCACAATTTTAAGAGGGTGAAGCTTACAAGCGCCATAAGGGGGGAGTGGGAAGTGGGGATGAAGAAAATTGCGATTTTTGAATGCTTACGGCTTAATGTACTACTATTGTTAGTAGCAATAATTCAGCAACAGTTATCATGCCTGAATCAGTTCAGTACGTTACAAATCAACTCGGAGAACGAGTTGGTGTACTTTTGGATTTAGAAACATACCATCAACTGGTAAATCCTTCTCTAGAAGACGATGAGGTTTTAATTGGCTTAAGCTTAGGTGAACTACAAGCGTTAGCAGAAAGTGCCCTGTCACCAAATACTCAAGTAAAGTTGAATGATTTACTGGCTAGAAATGCTAACAATTTGCTATCTGAAGAAGAAATAGCGACTTTGGACAATTTATTAATACAAATAGACCAATTAAATATTCTCAAAACCAGGGCTAGGTATACTTTAAGTGTCAAAGGAATGTTAAAAGTGGCATGAGCGTTTACATTCCTGTTGAGTTACAACGCCAAATCCGTGCTAAATTTGCTGGTTTTTGTGCTTACTGCCGTACTGCTGAATCACTCACCGCTACGACTTTTGAATTTGAGCATATTATTCCCTTGTCTGCTGGAGGAGGGGAAACAGCCTTCGATAATCTTTGCTTATCTTGTCCTTCTTGCAATCGTTACAAGGCATCCCGTCAAACAGTTGTGGACACAGGTACTCAGCAATAAATTTCTTTATTTAGTCCCCAACAACAATCATGGTCTGAACATTTTGCTTGGAGCGAGGATGGTACAGAAATTATCCCACTCACATCTGTTGCTGGGGCAACTATTTTTGCTTTAAAAATGAATCGTCCGCAATTAACTCGTGTTCGCAAAATGTGGGTGAAGTTGGGGGAGCATCCCCCAAGTATTTTTAAATAGCTTTTAACTCATTTCTAGAAGACTGAAATGTTAACTAGCTTTAATTTCATCTGGTGAAGTTTCCGCTGCTGTAGCTAACCTATCCATAACAGCTTTACCGATTGTCGCAACTTGAGATAAAGGCATTACCTTAATCTGTTTAACAATCTGGTTTACATCAGAAAATTCTGCTTGTGGTTTAACACCTAAATAGTTAAGCAATTCCTCCATCGTGTAGCCGGCTCTCGCTGCTATCTGAGCCATATTCTGCGTATCGGGAATAGATTCCCCTTTTTCCCAAAGCTGTACAGCGGTAGCGGAAACACCCAAAAGTTTACCAAAGCCTCGTTGACTCATGGAGCCACGAGCCAGTTTAACTACTTCAATCAGTTTCTTCCTCGCTTCTAAATCCACTGTTTTTTAGTATTTTTACGACAGCAGTCAAGGAACAACTATTAATTTAGACCTTTTTCAATTTAAAAATCTCTTAGCAAATGTAAATTTCTCTAACTTTAACTAGCTTTTACTTCCTCTCCGGAAGTAGCAGCCGCAGATGCAAACCTTTCTACAGCAGCTTTAGCAATTATTGCCACTTGCGACAAAGGCATCACCTGAATTTGCTTAACAATCTGGTTCACATCCGAAGATTGAGGCTGATGTTTTACACCTAAATAATTCAGCAATTCCTCCATTGTGTAACCAGCTCTATCCGCAATATTAGACAAATTAACAACATCTGGAATAGACTCTCCCTTCTCCCAGAGTTGCACAGTTGTATAAGACACACCCAGAAGCTTAGCAAAAGCCCTTTGGCTCATAGAGTTACGAGCAATTTTTACCACTTCACCTAATTTCTTTCTGGCTTCTAAATTCACGGTATGTAATTTTTTTTGCGACTGTACTGAAAACTTAAATATTATTTTTACACATTATAAATTTAAGTGTTGACAAGTCGAATTGTCAAGATTATTGTCTGTATAGACTTGTCAATGACAATTTATTCAAACTAGCAGATTATCAAGCAAAGCACATAGACTAATTCATTCTAGCCTGGAAACGTTTAACTGATTTAGCCCGACAGGAGAGTACATCGTGAGTACATAGCTAAAACAACTATTTGCAATATTGCTGCAACAAATAAACTTGAGTCGCAGTATTAACTTGCTTTAGCTTCATCCCCCAAAGACTTCAAAGCCGCAGTTGCCAATCGATTAACACCCGCTTGAACAATCTCAGCCACTTGCGGTAAAGGCATATGGTTGATTTGTCTAAGAATCACGCTCAAATCCGATACTTCTTGTACAGGTTTACCACCTAAACAGGTAAGCAACTCTTCCAGCCTATAGCCCGCTCTCTGTGCGATTATTGCCAAGTATTCTGTATCTGGAATATTTACGCCTTTTTCCCACAACTGAACCGCAGTCGCAGAAACGCCCAAAAGCTTGCCAAAAGCCCTTTGGCTCATGGAACCACGAGCTTGCTTGATGATTTCAATCAATTTTTCTCTGCTTTCGATGTTCACTGGGGCTAATGGCTACTCAACTGTTGTAACTACAAGTTTAATAAGCAACACTAAAAAGTATAGTTATATATTGACAATTTTACTTTAAAACTTTAAATTAAAACTTAGATTGTCATACGATAATCTTTGATTTAGCCCCCAACCAAAATAGTTGGTACTAACGCTAATAGCATCCAGGGTGTCATCATGGTTTCCAGAAAACGCAATAATTACCAGGTACGCCGCCGAAACGGTCGCAGTTTAATAGCTGCTAATAAAATTAAACCAGATTTATGGCGTCTTTCCCATACCGAAATTAAAAATAGTTTACAAGCACAAGGTTATAACGTTAAAGAAATTAGGAAAGTTCGCTATCTCAAGCATCAAATTTGTATTTCTTACCGAGATGAACAAGATGGAGCATGTAGCGGCTTCTTCAGTTATAGAATTTTTATAAAATGGCAAACAGAAGTATGCCAAATAATTTACTCTTGTCGAACATTAACAGAATTGCAGCGATTAAATAACATATTACAATACGAATTTTATTCTTATCCTTATCCCACAGAAATGCAAGATTTCATTAACGATGTGTTTGAAATCTACGCCTTTAATTTAAAAACAAAAGAAATATACAGTTGGAGAGAAGCACATCCAGAAGCTGAAGGCATCCAAGAAATACCTTGTGGTAACTCGTTATAAACGGGCGGGCAAGGATGCCCACCCCACAAGAGTAATTACTATTTGTGATATCAAGATAATGTACTCTATTTGCCTACAAATTGCTGTAATTAATTTTGATATAAATCGTAGCCCCCTCCTCGCTTGCGGGGAGGGGGTTGGGGGTGGGGTTGTTTATTATCTTGCGGGTAGGAGTTTATTAATTACTAGCCGAAGCAGCCAACTCAGCCAACCGTTCCTGCTGGTCTTGAGAGATACAAGACTGAATCAAATCCTCAATATCCCCTTCCAAAACAGGATTAAGCGAGAAATTTACATTCAAACGGTGGTCAGTAGCGCGGTTATCTTTGTAATTATAAGTCCGTATTTTTTCGGAACGCGACCCTGTACCAACCTGCAAGCGTCGTGCAGAAGTAATAGCATCCTGCTGTTCCCGGAGCTTCATTTCATACAACTTAGCCCGCAAGATTTGCATCGCCCGTTCTTTATTTTGCAACTGGCTTCGCTCTTCCGTACAGAAAATTCGGATACCAGTAGGCTTGTGGTACAAGTCAGCCGCAGTTTCCACCTTGTTGACGTTTTGTCCACCAGCACCACCGGAACGCGCTGTTTTCATTTCAATATCTTTAGGGTCGATATGAATTTCTACATCATCGACTTCAGGCATTATCGCCACCGTCGCAGTAGAAGTGTGAACCCTTCCACCAGCTTCAGTAACAGGAACACGCTGTACGCGATGTACTCCGGCTTCAAACTTGAGTTTGCTGTAGACACTATCGCCCTGAATCTCCAGAATTGCCTCTTTAAAGCCGCCCATTTCCGCCAATGACTCGCTGATTAGCTTTACTTTCCAGTTTTGGGTATCAGCATAGCGAGAGTACATTCGCACTAAATCGCCCGCCCAAATACTAGCTTCATCACCACCAGTACCCGCACGAATTTCCAACATAATATTCTTGTCGTCGTTGGGGTCGCGGGGAAGCAGTAAAATTTTCAGCCGAGTTTCTAAATCTTCAATTTTCTGTTCTAGTTCTTGAACTTCCAGGGATGCCATTTCATATAACTCTTGGTCACCCTGAGACTCTTTAAGAATTTGACGCGCTCCCACAATATCTTCCTGGGCTTTTTTCCAATTGTCGAAGGTAATAACTACCTCTTCTAAGCCAGAACGAGCCTTAGCAATTGTTTGATACTCGTCTTGATTTTTAGCAGTATCAGGGTCAGCAAGGCGACGGGTCAATTCATTAAAGGTTTGTTCAACAGATTTTAGCTTCTCCAGCAAATATTGTTCAGCCATGAGTACGGTCGCTCCTTAAAATTAAATAGCAAATTGGCTCAGCAAAATAGACAAAAATCGACCCAGCGAACGCAGGGTCGTCATGAAAAGCAGAGCCAAACAGCTACTTTTTGTTTTGACCGTCTCTAAAACCGTATTTACGACGGAAGCGTTCAACGCGACCCTCGGTGTCAATAATCTTCTGAGTACCGGTATAGAATGGGTGGTTACCAGACCAAAGGTCTACGTGTAATTCGGGTTTTGTAGAACCTACGGTCATGACGACTTGACCGTTACAGTAAACTTTAGCTTCTGGATACCACTCTGGATGAATTCCTGGTTTTGCCATTGTTTTCCTTTGTGGTCAATCTAAACTAATTATAACTTAATGGGGAGTGGGGAGTGGGGAGTGGGGAGTGGGGAGTGGGGAGTGGGGAGTAGGGAGTGGGGAATTGCTAATCGGTAATTGCGAATTGCGAATTGCGAATTGCGAATTGCGAATTACACCACTCCCAATTCCCAATTCCCAATTCCCAATTAACGTTTGGAGTACTGAGGAGCTTTGCGAGCTTTGTGTAAACCGTATTTCTTCCGTTCTTTTGCTCGTGGGTCACGGGTTAAGTAACCTTCAATTTTTAGAGGAGAACGATTTTCGGGGTCAAGCTGGCACAATGCGCGAGCGACTCCTAAACGTACAGCATCAGATTGTCCGGTTAAACCGCCACCTTCTGCTTTAACCAAAATATCGTACTCGTTTTCCAATCCCAGAGTTTCCAGGGGTCCTTTAATAACTCCCAGATAATTGGCATTAAATTGGAAATACAAATTTCCATCTTTACCATTGACAACTAGTTTGCCATCACCGGGAACCAAACGAACTCGTGCGATTGCGGATTTGCGTCGGCCTGTGCCCCAATATACGGCACGACCGCCACTGTTATCTTTTTCTGTAGCTTGCATTAATTATCTGCTCCTGGGATTGTATTAACTTTCAATTCCTTGGGTTTTTGGGCTGCGTGGGGATGTTCTGGACCAGCGTAAACTTTTAGCTTGGTGAACAACTGCCGACCCAAACTATTTTTAGGTAGCATACCTTTGACAGCTTGTTCAATAATGCGCTCTGGCAAACGAGCTTGTAGCTTTTCAAAAGTTTCCTCTTTCATCCCACCAGGACGACCGGAGTGACGACGGTAAAGTTTTTGGCTGCGTTTCTTACCAGTGACTGTAATTTTTTCGGCATTAACAACAATTACAAAATCACCGGTATCCATATTTGGAGTATATATGGCTTTATTTTTGCCACGTAGAACCATAGCGATTTCGCTTGCTAGACGACCAAGACGCTGGTCTTGTGCATCTACAACGTACCAGTCATGCTGGATATTGTTGATAGAAGGTAGGACTGTTTTTTCCATTTGTCATTTATCCTTTGTTATTTCTCTAAGAATTTTGAATTTATCTAAAACCCAAAATCTCTTAACTAAAAACTAATTTAGGTTGGTTATCAAACCATACTTCTTCAGGAAAGGGGAAATCTGGATAGCCAACTCTTAATAAACATAAGCCCCGAGCTGGTGCGGAGTGTTTTACTTCTTCTCGACGTTCGTTTTTCCAAAGATTAGTAAATTCAAAAATAGACCGTTCTTTAGAACCGACTTGTACCAACATACCTACTATAAACCGCACCATACCATACAAAAAACCATCAGCCTGAATTTCTATATGGATAAATGGACCCTCGCGACAACACTCAGCAGCCTGCACATCGACCCAAGAATGCTGACGTTTTGAGTTAGAGCGGCGAAAAGCTGATAAGTGATGGCGCCCTATTAAGGGTTTCAATGCCGCTTGGATTAATTCTTCATCCAAAGGGTCATTATAATAATGCCAACTAACAGCTTTAACAAATAAATTTGGGCATTTATCAGTATAAATTGTGTAGCGATACCGCCGATAAGAAGCACTAAATCTAGCGTGCCAATCTTTACCTACACCCGCGCTTGCCCTAATTAATATATCCTCAGGCAAATAGCTATTAAGAATAGCTGCCCACTTATAGGGTGGTATAGGACTTGCGATATCAAAATGTGCTACTTGTGCTGCTGCGTGAACACCACTATCAGTACGCCCAGCCCCATGAAGTGTTACATCATACCCAACAACCTTAGAGATAGCAGTTTCTATCTCCTGCTGTACACTACGGTGATGCGGTTGCCATTGCCAGCCATGAAAATGAGTGCCCAGGTATTGAATTACCAAGGCGACTCGTTGGGTTACTTCAGACTGGTCGCTTTCTAACACATCAATGTGGGTATCAATGTTTATATCAGTGCTGGTGAAATTAATAGCAAAAAAGCATTAAACAAGTTCAATGATTGCCATTTCAGCATTATCACCGCGACGGGGAATAGTATGCATAATACGTGTATAGCCACCATTACGAGTGCCATACCGACTCTGTGCTTGTTCAAACAGCGCGTGTACTAATTGCTTGTCATAAATATAACCAAGAGCTTGACGACGAGCAGACAAAGAGCCGTCCTTAGCTAAGGAAATCATTTTATCGACTTCTGCACGCAATACTTTAGCGCGTTGCAAAGTGGTGGTAATTTTACCATGACGAATCAGCTCGGTGGTAAGCGCTCTTAATAAAGCGCGTCGCTGGTCCGCTGGTTTACCAAGTTTTTTAACTCGACAACCGTGGCGCATAATTAATCAATTATTTAATGTTAATTGTTGACTGTTGACTGGTAACTGGTGACTGGTAATTGGTAGTTGGTAGTTGGTAATTGGTAATTGCTCATCAATATAAGCTGTTCCCAATGCCCCACTCCCTATTCCCTATTCCCTACTCCCTACTCCCCATTCCCCACTCCCCACTAAGCTTGCTTAGAAGACCTTTCGGTAGGTAATGTAATCCCTAAGCGACGCTGTAAGGCTTCCACGACTTCTTCTGCTGACTTCTGACCGAAGTTTTTGATTTCTAACAGGTCTTCTTGGGTGTAATCCAACAAGTCTGCTACTGAATTCACTTGTGCTCGCTTTAAACAGTTATAAGCACGTACCGACAATTGCAATTCTTCAATTGGAATTTGAGCGGTTGGGTCGTCGGGAATGTCTTTATCTGTATCCGTTGGTTCGATAGAAATATCTTTCAGCGGATTAAATAACTCAACCAAAATAGTCGCAGCTTGTGAAAGTGCTTCTTGGGGTGAGAGACTACCATTTGTCCAGACATCTATTAGTAATCTGTCTTTGGGTGCGTTTCCTTCACCACGGGTTTCCTCGACGCTGTAATTTACTTTTCGTACTGGCATAAATACCGAGTCGATTTGTAAAAAGTCCAACGAAGTAGCTTCTTCTCTTCCTTTCTCGACAGTACGATATCCCTTACCGCGCTCGATACGAAATTCCATTTCCAGTTTTCCACCCTCTGCTAGGGTAGCAATATACTGGGTTGGGTCAATAATATCCACTTCGCTGGGTAAGTCGAAGTGTGCTGCTGTAACAGTTGTCGGTCCTGTTGCCAACAATCTACCAATTTGAGGTTGACCGGTATAGCTTTTGAGAATTACTTCCTTCATCCGCATGAGCATTTCCAGCACGTCTTCCCGTACACCAGGAACGGTGGCAAATTCGTGGGAAACGCCAGCAATTCTTACTGCTGTAACCGCTGTTCCTTCTAAGTTGGAAAGTAACACCCGTCGCAGAGCATTACCGACTGTTGTCCCTTGACCTCTTTCTAGGGGTTCTATTACGAACTTACTAAAGTGATTGCGAGTTTCCTCGTTGCCGGATTCTACACATTCAATTTGAAACTGCGCCACGGAGTAGGCTCCTTAAAGTTAAGGTTATGCTAGCAGGCAATTTTTAAAATGATTAATTAATAACTAATTAATTTCTATTAATTCCCTGCTGAATTTAGTTAATGCCCTTATTGCTCCAAGCTCTAACATTTTCAGCCGTCCTGTAAGCTTACGGGCGCTATTTAGTTTTATGTGAGGAAAATTAGCAAACAGCTTGGGATTTGAGGTGGGATTTGAGATTTTAGCAAAATCCAAAACCCAAAATCCCTTAACTAAACGCGACGACGTTTAGGAGGACGACAACCATTATGAGGTATTGGGGTAATGTCCCGAATTAAGGTAATTTCTAATCCGGCTCCTTGCAGGGCACGAATAGCTGTTTCTCGTCCTGCTCCTGGACCCGAAACCATTACCTCGATTTGGCGCATTCCTTGGTCAATCGCTCTTCTCGCAGCACTTTCGGCTGCTGTCTGTGCGGCAAAAGGTGTTCCTTTTTTTGCCCCTTTAAAACCGCTAGAACCTGCACTCGCCCAAGAGATTACATCTCCATTTTGGTCAGCTATTGTAACAATGCTATTGTTGAAAGTAGATTGAATATAAGCTACTCCATTAGGTACATTGCGTTTTGATTTCTTGCTGCCAGCTTTTTTAGTCGTTTGTCGCGCCATAGAACTCTAATAGAAACTTTAGTTGTGTGAACTACTGTAGGCTCATTATTCGCCAAACAGAAAAAATTATTTATTTCCCTGGTGCTTTCTTCTTACCAGCTACAGTTTGACGTCTTCCGCGTCTTGTTCTGGCATTTGTACGAGTTCTTTGTCCACGTACTGGTAAACCCATACGATGACGACGTCCTCTGTAAGTGCCAATATCAACCAAACGCTTGATATTTAGACCTTCCCAACGTCTCAAGTCACCTTCGACTTGATAGTTGCCTTCTATTTCCGCTCTCAAAGCAGCTATATCAGCATCGCTTAATTCTTTGACGCGAGTATCGGGATTAACGCCAGTATCAGCAATAATTTGCTTAGAACGCGATAAACCAATTCCATAAATATAAGTCAGACCAATTTCAACACGCTTATCACGTGGAAGGTCTACCCCGGCAATACGTGCCATTTTCGGATTCTCTCCCTCAATTGCGATTCGTAATATTATTGAAAGCTATAATAGTGATTTGATTACTCTCTTCACCATTATGTGATAGGGAAAAAAGAAGATAGAGGGAAGAAAGAAGAAGTCTTTATTTACCCCAAAGGGTTGACGCACAGAATTTGTAAAATTGCTGATTTTCGATTGATTGGAAAGTTAGACCTAAAATAGACGCCAAACAATCCTCTTCTTCCTTCTTCATTCTTCTTCCTTCATTCCTAACCTTGACGTTGTTTGTGCTTAGGATTAACACAAATAACCATAACGCGACCATTACGGCGAATCACGTTACACTTTTCACACATTCTTTTTACTGAAGCTCGAACTTTCATGACTTTTGAATTGACTCCAAATAGTAAATTATAACATTTATGGGAGATTTAGTCAGCTAGAAAACTGATAAATCCCAAAAAAATGATTTTATGGTAATATTTTCTACATACACTTACTTCTTACGCAGGCGATAGGTTATCCTGCCTTTAGTAAGGTCGTAGGGGGTCAGTTCCACTTTGACGCGGTCGCCAGGTAGAATTTTGATATAGTTACGGCGGATTTTGCCGGAAATATGGGCTAAAACGTTGAAACCGTTATCAAGTTCTACGCGGAACATAGCATTAGGAAGGGAGTCGGTAACCGTTCCTTCCATTTCAATCAAATCTTGCTTAGACAAGTTATCAGTTCCTCAATTCAACAATTTGCTGTTCTTTTGCTATCCAAGCCTAATGGGCAGAAGAACATAAATTAGCAAAAATATCAACAGTATTTTAATATATCTTATTTAAGAGTTGACGGTTGACGGTTGACGGTTGACGGTTGACTGTTGACTGTTGAGGGAAAATTGTAGCAATTATTTACATTTCCCAACCACTGACCCAGATTTACTTTATAAGCCATCAACTGTCAACAGTGAGCAGTCAACAGTCAACCGTCAACAGTCAACAGTCAACCAATTGCTTTTTCTAGTGCGTCATTGACTTCTTCTAGGGACTGATTGCCATTCACTGTTGCCAGTTGATGACGCTGGTCGTAGTAATCAATTAATGGTGATGTTTCCCCACGGTAGACTTCTAAACGACGACGAATCACGTCTTCGGAGTCGTCCGAACGTCCACGAGCCAGCAAACGTTCGACTACTACATCGTCTGGTACGTCTAAATTGATGACTTTCGCACTTGGTTGAGAGAGTTTTTTCAACAATTCATCTAAAAACTCTGCTTGCTTAACAGTGCGAGGAAAACCATCAAGTATCCATCCAGAAGATGTATCGGGTAAACCGAGACGTTCTTCCACCATTTCTTGTACTAGTAGGTCTGGAACTAATTCGCCTTTGTCCATATAGCTTTTTGCTTTCAACCCCAAAGGTGTTTCATCTTTGAGTGCTGCTCGCAGTATGTCCCCAGTGGAAATATGGGGAATACCCTGATGTTCGGCCAAAGTTTTTGCTTGAGTTCCTTTACCAGCTCCAGGCGGTCCCAAGAAGATTAATCGGGTCACTATTACTTCACCATTCCTTCATAACGTTGGGATATGACGTATGTACGTATTTGTTTGGACGTTTCAATCGCCACACCAACGAGGATTAACAACGAAGTTGCACCAATCCCTTTAAAGGTTGGTACATTCAAAAAGCTTTCTACTGCGGTCGGGACAATAGCCACCAAGCCCAAAAATAAAGCGCCTAAAAGTGTTAATCGGTTCAAAACGCCTTCTATATATTCGCTAGTAGTCTTACCAGGACGAATACCAGGAATACTTGAACCCATTTTCTTCAGGTTCTGAGCTACATCTACGGGGTTGACAATCAACGAAGAGTAGAAGTAACTGAAGAAAATAATGCTGACTAAATAAACTAATGCATAAACCCATGAACCTTGACCGCTGGGACTTAGGTAAGTGTTAACGAAATTTTGCAAAGAAACATTTTTGGTAAAGTTCGCAATCAACAGAGGTAAGCTGAGAATTGCTGTTGCAAAAATAATCGGCATCACACCACCTTGGTTCAGCTGTAAAGGTAGGTAGCTGCGCTGTTCTGCTAACATTCTTCGTCCAACTTGGCGACGAGCAGAAATAATTGGAATTCGTCGAACTCCTCCCTGCACAAACACGATACCAACAGTTGTCAACAAGAACATAAGAACTAGGACAATTACGCGCCCTATGACTTCTCTACCGCCAGTTTCTACCAAAGCTACAGTATCGCCTAAAGATTTTGGCAGTGAAGCAACAATATTGACAAAAATCAATAAAGATGCTCCGTTTCCTAAACCGCGTTCTGTGACTAATTCCGAAGCCCACATAACGAACATGGAGCCTGCGGTAAGAGCAATTGCTGTTTCTGCAACAAATATTGGTCCGGGTTCTTTAGCAAATTGCTGAAGAAATGCCGCAGAAAATGCTGTACTTTGAATAATCGCCCAGCCTAGGGTGACATAACGGGTAAGTTGAGAGATTCTTCGCCGACCCGCTTCGCCTTCATTTTTTTGTAAATTTTCTAAAGAAGGAATAGCAGCCGTCAGCAATTGGATAATAATGGAAGCGTTAATATAGGGCAAAATTCCCAAGGCGAATATACCCAAGGTAGAAAGCCCACGTCCAGAAAATATATCCAATAAGCCGAAAATAGGATTATTGCTATTAATAGCCTGTTGAAAAAGTTCTCTATTAATTCCTGGTACGGGCAAATAAATGCCCAAGCGAATCAAAATGAGGATACCTAGGGTGACAAACAGCCGACCACGGAGTCCAGCTGCTTGCGCCATCTGCATAAAAGTTTCTTGAGCTGTTGGGGCTTTATCTCGACCAATCATAGAAGGGCTACCTTAATAGTGAACCTGGCCGCTGGCTAGAAACGATTTCGCATTTATCTGCCCCAATTGATTGGGTTTTACTCTACGATTTCGCAACTTCCGCCAGCTGCCTCAATTTTGCTGCGAGCTGAGTTTGTAAAAGCTGCTGCTTGTACTTTTAGAGCAACATTCAATTCACCGTTGCCTAAAATTTTCAACTGACCTTTAAAAGCGGTGAGAATTCCAGCTTCTTGTAAGGAAGTGGGATTAACTACCGTATCAGCAGGTAAAGAAGCAAGCTTTTCTACATTGATCGTAGTGTAATTTTTACGATTTACTAACGGAAAACCCTTCAATTTCGGCAAACGACGGTACAATGGCTGCTGACCACCTTCAAATCCAGGTCTAGTACCACCACCAGAGCGAGAATTTTGACCGCGCATACCGAGACCTGCGCTAGCACCTTGACCTGCCGAAATACCGCGACCTACACGGCGCTTGCGCTTCTTTGACCCTTCTTGTGGGCGAACATCAGTCAGTCTCATAACTTTTAATTTTTGTTAGAGTCAATGGTCAACAGTTAAAAGTCAACAGTTACTACTCACTAGTTCAGTCACCAGTCACCAGTCAACAGTCAACAGTCAACAATCTAAATATAAATACTTTCTATAGAGAGACCTCGGTCTTCTGCTACTTCATGGAAAGTACGTAGGGTAGAGAGAGCATTAACTGCTGCTCTAGCGTTGTTGAGGGGGTTGTTTGAACCGAGTTGTTTAGCCAGAATATTTTTTACGCCAGCTAGTTCTAATACGGTACGTACTGCGCCACCTGCGATTACACCAGTACCTGGGGCTGCAGGACGCATCATTACTTTTGCTCCACCACCAACACCGTTGATAGGATGGGGTATTGAATTAGATTTGGTGATAGGAATATCAATTAGGTGCTTTTTGCCATCAGCAACGCCTTTTTTAACGGCGCCAATTACGTCTGATGCTTTACCTACACCTACACCTACCTGACCGCGTTCGTTACCGACAACGACGATAGCCCGGAAGCTAAGTTTTTTACCACCTTTAACAACCTTACTGACGCGGCGAATTTGGATAACTCGCTCTTGGAAGGTTTCTTCCTTTTTCGCGCCTTTTGCTTTGCGACGATTTGTTGCCATAATTGATTTTTGCTAATAGAGGAATTGCTAATTGCTAATTGGTCATTGCTAATTGGTCATTGTTAATTGGTTGTTGAAAGTTGCTTTTTCCATTCACTATTACCAATTACCCATTACCCATTCACCATTACCAATTACCCATTAGCTTGTTTAGAAATCTAAACCTGCTTCGCGGGCTGCTTCAGCAAGGGCTTTGACACGACCATGATATAAATTACCACCTCTATCAAAAACCACTTTGCTGATGCCTTTTTCCAGGGCACGTTGAGCAACTAATTTACCAACTTCAGTGGAAGCATCACAATTTCCACCATTGGATAATTTTGTTTTTAAATCAGGCTCTACTGTCGATGCTGCCACGATAGTATGTTGCTGAGTATCGTCTATTACTTGCGCGTAGATATGCTGGTTGGAGCGAAACACCGCTAAGCGAGGACGTTCTGATGTACCATCGACTTTGCCACGAATGCGACGATGACGACGTATTTTTGATTCTTTGCGAGTAAGTTTCATAATTATTTCTTACCTTTACCAGTCTTACCTGCTTTGCGTCGAACAGCTTCACCTGCGTAGCGAATACCTTTACCTTTGTAAGGTTCTGGCTTACGTACAGCACGAATTTTAGCTGCTGTATTACCCACTATTTCTTTGTCGTAACCGCTAACAATTACGTTGGTGTTGTTTTCGACTGCAAATTGAACGCCATCTGGAGGAACGATGTTTACCTGATGGCTATAACCCATGTTTAAAACTAGGTTTTTTCCTTGCACTGCTGCTCTGTAACCTACCCCTTGAATTTCCAAACGACGTTGGAATCCTGTGGAGACTCCTTCCACCATGTTGGATACCAAGGTGCGGAATAAACCGTGCAACTGACGTGAGGTACGAGTTTCATCTCGACGCGCTACCGTTAATATTTCCCCTTCTTGAGAAAGGGTGACATTGGGAGGTAATTCGCGAGTTAATTCGCCTTTAGGCCCTTTGACTGTTACTTTAAGACCATCAACAGCGACGGTTACTTTTTGGGGAACTGTTATTGGACGTTTACCAATACGAGACATAATTTATTTTTCGTCCTCTGCTATTTGACCAATGACCAAAACAATTCAAAATTCAAAATTCAAAATAATCGAATTCAATGTGTGAATTTTTAATTGATTTGAACAATGACTACTGGATTACGGCTAAAATCACTAACCGGGCGAAAGCGTCTAAAAGATATACAACAAAGGTTTTTATTCCCTTCTGCCCTCTGCCTTCTGCCCTCTGCCTTCTTGCACTACCAGACATAGCAAAGCACTTCGCCACCAACATTTTGACGACGGGCTTCGCGGTCAGTCATTATACCACTGGAGGTGGAAACTATCGCAATACCGATACCGCCTAATACTCGCGGTAAGTCTTTTCTATTGGAATAAACCCGCAATCCGGGCTTACTTACTCTCTTTAAAGCAGTGATGATAGGTTGACGATTTTTACCTTTATATTTAAGGGAAATCACCAACACTTTATTTATACCTTCGCCAGTCTCTTCAAACTCAGAGATAAAGCCTTCAGAATGAAGTACTCTAGCAATATTGCGAGTCATTCTTGTGGCTGGCACTTGTGTTGTTTGATGCCTCGCCATATTGGCGTTGCGGATGCGCGTAAGCATATCAGCAATTGTGTCGTTTACCGCCATCGTATCCTCTTTAGATGAACTTAATTCTCCCGGAAGGGCATACCCATTTCTTTCAGCAAAGCGCGACCTTCTTCATCAGACTTCGCGGTAGTAATAATGGAAATATCCATACCGCGAACTTGGTCTACGTTGTCGTACTCAACCTCTGGAAAAATCAACTGTTCTCTGACACCCAAAGTGTAGTTACCACGACCATCAAAGCTTTTTGGGCTAATACCCCGAAAGTCTCTGATTCTTGGTAATGACAGGTTAATCAGTCGGTCGAGAAATGCGTACATTTTGTCGCCTCTCAGGGTTACCATAATGCCCACTGGCATACCCTGACGGATTTTAAAACCTGCTATTGCTTTCTTTGCTCTGGTCACCACAGGCTTTTGACCACTGATGAGGGCAATTTCAGCTAAAGAAGCTTCTAACGCTTTTGCGTTTTGTGCAGCTTCCCCTAAACCTCGGTTAATTGTTACCTTGATAACTTTAGGAGCCTGATGAACGTTCGTATACTGGAACTGACTCACCAGCTTAGGAACAATTGTTTCCTGGTACAGAGATTTTAGTTTTGATGACGCCATATTTTTTGTCCTTTAATATCCCTGGGCTTTGTCAGGGAGAAATAATTATGAATTGTGAATTGTGAATTATGAGTTGTGAATTATGATTTGTGAACTATTTGAATTTAGCATTCAGCATTCAGCATTCACTTTTCAACATCCAACATTCAGCATTCATAAATTAATTATTTATCAAGAATTTCCCCAGTCTTCTTGAGCATCCGTACTTTTTTACCTTCCTGCGTGAAGGTATAACAGACGCGACTAGCAACGTTTTGCTTAGTGGAATAAAGCATCACATTGGAACTGTGAATTGGATATTCAGTCGTAACAATACGTCCAGATTCCCCTTCTGCTTGGGGCTTGACGTGTTTTGTTTTCATGTTAACGTTTTTAACGACAACACTACTTTCTTGAGGAATAGCTTTAATCACTTCACCAACTTTGCCTTTGTCCTTACCGGAAATTACTTGTACAGTATCGCCGGTTTTGACGTGCATACTATTGGACTTAGAATTTTCCTTTTTCTGGGTTGCCATTTACAACACCTCCGGTGCTAGCGACACAATTTTGGTGAAGCTTTTATCGCGAAGTTCACGTGCAACAGGTCCAAAAACGCGAGTACCTTTTGGGTTTCCGTCTTTGTTAATAATAACTGCGGCGTTATCGTCAAAACGAATACTCATACCGCTGTCCCGACTAATATTATGACGGGTACGAACAATAACAGCTTCCACAACATCAGACTTTTTCACAGCCATGTTGGGTTGAGCATCTTTAACAACAGCAATAATCCGGTCACCTACAAAACCGTAACGACTATTACCCTTACCTAACACACGAATGCACATCAATTTGCGCGCACCGCTGTTATCTGCAACATTTAAGTAGGATTGGGGCTGAATCACTCTCTTCTCCCTTTAAGAATTGTTAGCTTCCCTAACAACTACAAGACTTTTAGTTAATTTACTTCGCGAGCTTATTTAGTGAGAATTTCTACAACTTGCCAGCGCTTAGTTTTGCTTAAAGGTCGAGTTTCTTGAATCCGAACTCTATCCCCTTGCTTGCAATTGTTCTCTTCGTCGTGAGCTTTGTAGCGTCGGGTTTTGACAACGATTTTCTTATATTTAGGGTGTGGAGCGCGGTTTTCTATCGCTACCACAACCGTTTTTTGCATCTTGTCGCTGACTACGACACCAACTCTTTCTTTTACTGCCATATGCTCCCAGTTATTTTGAGCCTAGTTATTTTGAGCCGCTGCTCTCTTTCTTTCGCCTTCTACCGTTAATAGTTGGGCTAAACGATGACGAGCGTGTCTAAATTCATGAGGTTTTTCTAACTGTCTGGTAGCTTTTTGCAAGCGTAGTTGAAAAAGTTTCTTTTTGACAGTAAAAATTTCTTCAGACAATTGCTCGTCAGACAATTCTCTAGCGTCTGTAATCTTAGGAAATGCCATATTTTACTCCGGTGCCTATTCCGGTGCCTCCACTTGAGAACGTGAAATAAACTTAGTTTTAATGGGTAATTTGAAGGAAGCTAAACGCATTGCTTCGCGAGCAATTTCTTCCGACACACCACCAATTTCAAACATAATCCGTCCTGGCTTAACCACAGCAACCCAAAACTCAGGAGAACCTTTACCGGAACCCATCCGTGTTTCAGCCGCACGCATTGTTACAGGTTTATCAGGGAAAATACGTATCCAGATTTGACCACCACGGCGAATATAGCGGGTCATTGCTCGACGGGAAGCTTCGATTTGACGGGAAGTAATCCAACAGGGTTCGAGAGCTTGAAGTGCAAAATCACCAAAATTCAGCTTACTACCACCAGTGGCAACACCCTTCATGCGTCCGCGTTGTTGTTTGCGGAATTTCGTTCTTCTAGGACTTAGCATGGCTTTTTAATTTGTTAGTTGTCGGTTTTCAGTTGTTAGTTGTCGGTTGTCAGTCTCTTACAACTGAGTATTGACTACTAATTACTGACTAACCATCATTTGAACGGTCTTCAAATTGTTGACGACGGCGTTGTTGGCGACCACGACCACCACGGTCTCCACCACGGTCTCCACGGTCTCCACGGTCTCCACGGTCTCCACGGTCGCGATTACCAGAGGATGGGGGTGCGACTATTTCTTGTCCCGGAATAATTTCTCCCTTGAATATCCAAACTTTGATACCAAGAATTCCGTAAATAGTTTTCGCTGTGGTGTAAGAGTAATCAATATCAGCACGTAAGGTATGTAAAGGAACACTACCTTCACGAGTTGATTCTGTACGAGCAATTTCTGCTCCGTTCAGACGACCACTGACTTGAACTTTAATACCTTGAACACCAGCACGTTGGGCACGTTGAATTGCTTGACGCACTACACGACGGAAGGAAACCCGACGCTCTAGCTGCTGTGCAATGTACTCGGAAATCAAATAAGCATCAGCATCAACTTTTTGTACTTCAACAACGTTGATACGAATTTGGCGATTGCTACCCAACAAACCTTGAAGCCCTGTACGTAGCGATTCGATACCTTGTCCACCACGACCGACAACTACACCAGGTCTAGCTGTTCTAACTTCTAATTCGATTTGGTCAGCTTTACGCTCAATTCTAACTTCGGAAATACCAGCGTTGTTCTGAGCTAATCTACCCAACTTGCGCTCAATATAATTACGAAGTTTGTAATCTTCTTGCAGCAATTCCGGATAACGGCTGGGGTCGGCAAACCAACGAGATTGGTGTTCTTGAGTAATCCCTAGGCGAAAACCTACTGGATGAATTTTCTGTCCCATTTTAGTTTTTAGTTTTTAGTTTTTAGTTTACTCTTCATCACCAGCAGCAACCGCAACGGTAATATGACACGTTGGTTTGCGAATTTGGTAAGCACGACCTTGTGCCCGTGGTTGAAAGCGCTTCAATACTGGCCCTTGGTCTGCATAGGCTTGAGTAATAACTAATGATGCTCTATCGAGTCCAGCATTATGTTCAGCGTTAGCCGCTGCACTTCTTACAAGCTTTAATACCGTGTCGCAAGAGCGATAGGGCATGAATTCCAAAATAATTAGCGCATCTCGGTACGAACGTCCCCGAATTTGGTCAAGTACGCGACGTACTTTAAAAGGTGACATGCGTATGTAACGCGCAATAGCTTTTACTTCTTTTTTAGTATCGGTAGCCATAATTTTCTCCATTTATCAAAAGCCAAAAGTCAAAGCGGACTCTAGACTCTTGATTACCTTCCGCCTTTTTTATCACTTCTGGAATGACCCCGATAAGTTCGGGTGGGAGCGAATTCACCTAATTTGTGTCCTACCATTTGGTCGGAAACAAAAACAGGAACGTGTTGACGTCCATTGTGAACAGCGATTGTGTGACCAACCATTTCTGGCAAAATTGTTGAAGCTCTCGACCAAGTTTTAATAACTTCTTTGCGACCGCTATCATTCAACTTTTCGATTTTGCTGAGCAGATGGTCTGCTATAAAAGGACCTTTTTTAAGAGAACGACCCATAGTTTTTAGTGGGGAGTGGGGAGTGGGGAGTGGGGAGTGGGGAGTGGGGAGTGAGGGAAGAAGAATAAGATTTCTTAAACAAAAATCCATCACTCTTAAACTCTTGATGAACTTAATCCAAAATCTTCGGTGTTAAGATTTTTTAGGATTCGCGTCCACCGCGACCGCGTTTGGAGGACTTACGGCGACGACGTACAATTAATTTACTGCTGGCTTTCTTAGGTTTACGAGTTTTCAAACCTAATGTGGGTTTACCCCAAGGTGTTACAGGTCCAGAACGACCAATAGGTGCGCGACCCTCACCACCACCGTGTGGGTGGTCTACTGGGTTCATGACACTACCACGAACGTGGGAGCGACGACCTTTCCAACGGGTACGACCAGCTTTACCTAAACTTAAGTTTCTGGCGTCGATATTACCAACCTGTCCGATGGTCGCATAGCATTCACGACGTATCATCCGGACTTCACCAGAAGGTAGCTTGAGAGTGACATAATCACCTTCTTTAGCTACAACTTGAGCAGTAGCACCAGCAGCACGAACTATTTGACCGCCTTTTCCTGGGGAAAGTTCGACGTTATGAACGCCAGTACCCAAAGGAATTTTATAAAGAGGTAACGCATTACCAACTTCAAAAGGTGAATCAACACCAGCAATAACTGTAGTGCCTACTTTCAAACCATTTGGATGTAAGATATAACGCTTTTCACCATCTTGGTAATACAGCAGAGCAATTCTAGCGTTACGGTTGGGGTCATATTCAATTGCTGCAACTTTGGCTGGGACATTTAGCTTATCCCGCTTAAAGTCGATGATGCGATAAAGTTTCTTGTGACCGCCACCCCGGAAACGGCTAGTAATTACACCGCGATTGTTACGACCTTTTTTGCGATGTTTATTTTTAGTTAAAGACTTCTCTGGCTCAGATTTAGTAATTTCTGAAAAGTCAGAAATTGTTACCTGGCGAGTGCTAGGGGTGTAAGGACGAAAAGAACGAGTACCCATAATTAATAAATTCCTAGACTTCTGGGAATAAAATTTGTCTAATCTTCTCTACATCCCCAGACGCCACTGTAACAATGGCTTTTTTATATTGGGGCTTAAAGCCTACAAATCTACCAACACGACGCTTTTTGCGAGGTGGGTTCAAAGTATTTACTTTAAGGACTTCGACATCAAATAAAGTTTCGATTGCTGCTTTTATATCAAACTTGTTCGCCTTAGGAGACACTTCAAAAGTGTATTTATTCTGCTCCATTAAGAAAGTCGCTTTTTCAGTGACAATCGGGCGGCGTACCAGGTCAGGAAGATTGCGAGCTTCAACTTTAGTCACCGTTATAAACCTCCTGAATTTTTTCGATTGCGGGTGCAGTGACTACGATTTTGTCTGCATGTAGCAAATCGTATACATTCAACTGGTCAGCTAAAATGAGCTTCAAATTTTCTACATTGCGAGCCGACAAATAAACGTTTTCGTTCTTTTCAGCAACAATTAACAATGTCTTGATTTCTGGCTCAGAACCCCAACGAGCAACCGCTGACAGTAATTCTTTGGTCTTAGGACGTTGTAGTTCGGAGCTAAATTCTTCGACCACAACCATATCAGCCACACGACTTGCAAACGCCGTCCGCAATGCCAAACGACGCTCTTTACGGTTCATTTTCAGGTGAAAATCTCTTGGTTTGGGTCCAAAAATGACACCACCACCACGCCATAACGGAGAACGAATCGAACCCGCACGCGCACGACCTGTACCCTTTTGCCGCCAAGGTTTGCGACCACCACCTCTAACTTCCGAGCGGGTTTTTGTACTGGCTGTACCTTGACGAGCATTAGTCATTTGTCTGACCAAAGCTCTATGTACAATACCTACCGCTGTTTCTTCTTTCGCGACTCTCAACTCGAACGTTTTCTGCCCGACTTCGTCACCTTGCCAATTCTTGACTGCACACTCAAACATTTTCTTGTCCTTTGTTGGTTATTAGTTCTTTAGTTGTTGCTTATCGGCTAACAGTTAACGTTTAACAGTCAACAGTTAACAATTACCAATTACTATTTACCAACCTTGTTTGTGGGCAAAATGCTAATCAAAGTTCCTGGTTTACCGGGAATTCCTCCCTTAATCAGCAACAGATTTCTTTCTGCGTCTACTCTGACTATGGTCAATTTACGGACGGTCACGCGCTTACCACCCATACGACCCGCTCCCTTCATCCCAGGGAAAACGCGACCAGGAGTTGTACCCGCACCGATAGAACCAGGTTCTCTGTGGTTTTTGGAACCGTGAGACATTGGACCACGACCAAAGTTGTGGCGTTTCTGGTAACCTGCAAAACCGCGTCCAATGCTGTTTCCGGCTACATCTACAATTTGACCCGCACTAAAAATGTCCGCTTTAATTTGCTGACCTAAAGAATATTCGCCAGCATTATCAATACGATACTCACGCAGATGCTTCAGTGCTGGTGCTTCCGATTTGGCAAGGTGTCCTAAGAGGGGTTTATTTAAAGCCTTCTCTTTAACTTCACTAAAACCAACTTGAATCGCTGAGTAACCGTCGGTCTGCTTCGTTTTTACTTGCGTTACAGTACATGGCCCTGCTTGAACGATTGTCACTGGAATTGCTATTCCAGCTTCGTCGAAAATTTGGGTCATGCCTAGCTTGGTGCCTAAGATACCTAAAGACACAGTTACTGGCTCTCCTTAAACTAAATTGTTTACACCGAGAACCCGATTCTTCGGAGACTGTAGTCATAGAGGCGAGTGGTAATAGCGAACTCGTTTTACGGGGGTATCAGCCGCTTTCAAGTTCTCCCTATCGCATTTAACTGCTCCTCAAAGTGTGAATCGGTTCGCTCGGACTCACTTTTGCCCAGAACAGTCACGCAATATTCCCTATATGGGAAATATTTCTTTGGAAATAACAGCAAGTCAGATGTTTCTTAACAACTAGCTATGCATTACGTGCAGCAACGCTTTGATACTAAGCAGTTGCTCTGGCACTTGATGGAAATAACAGGACTTAAACAGCTAAGCATTAAAATTAGCCACTCAGTATCCATTAACTAAGGCTCATGCAATACCTTTATCTAGTATTGCCGCTTTGCTTCCACTTCAGTTGTAAACCCTAAAAATAATTAATAACTACTAACTATTTAAGGTTTTGCCTCTTTTTGGGTATAGTGTATGGCTGAGTCAACCTTACACTGACTGACCTCAAGGATTTTCTAGTTTACCACACTATCAATCCCCGCTAGCTTATCTCATTTAAAGTAAATCATCAATAGTTTACACCTAAATGTAAGCTGGGGGCATGAGATTTGTGGCAACCAAACTTTATTTTTTGGTCACAATCCAATATCATAAGTCATGTTTACTATATTTGTCTAGCTGGGTAAACAAATATTTTTGACTTATTAAATTCAATCTCTACCATAAGCAAGTTTGGGACTTCATCTTTCTGTTCGCAGTCAATAATATAGATGTATATGTGGGATAGGACAAAAGGTATATGGCATTAATTACTACTGGTAGAAGTTTTATTCGCGATTTAGGTAAGCATGGCGCTCTTGGTGTCTATGCCCCTTTGGAAGGTGGTTTTGAAGGTCGGTATCTTCGTCGTCTACGTGGAGCAGGTTACACAAGCTACACCATCACTGCTAGAGGTTTAGGAGACGTTTCTGCTTATCTCACTGGAATTCATGGTGTTAGACCTCCACACCTTGGCAAAAAAGGTACTGCTGCTGGTGCTGCGGTTGGTTACGTCTATTATGTACCGCCTGTCGTGAATACGCAGTTAGAAGCTTTACCAGCTAAATCTAAGGGTTTAGTATTGTGGATTTTGGAAGGCTATGTTCTTTCTGATGACGAAATCGAGTATTTGGTGAATTTAGCCCAAATGGAACCAAGACTCAAAATTGTGATTGAGAGAGGTGGAGAACGGTATTTCCGTTGGACTCCTCTGGAGAAGACTTTGGCGATTGCTAGCTAAGAACCCCACCCCCAACCCCCTCCCCGCAAGCGAGGAGGGGGCTACGATTTCTTTTTATTGTCGTATGTTGCCTGTAGAGACCGAATTAATTCGGTCTCTACGTACATTGATGGAGAATAAATTTATATTTTGATTTCGCAACGTTTTATCGATGAACTCTCTGTTTAGCTTAATGTTGGCAACCACACCACAAAGCAGCCGTGAGACTAGTATCATCTGTGGCTCGACAGCCAGGGAATAAATTCCCTGTCTAAAAGCTAAAGTCCTCTGAAGAGGACTAGAAATAGCGTTTTATTTTAAGTATCAATATTAAAAAGTTTATCTTTTTATTAGTTGTTTATACGTAAGGTGCAAGATATAAGCCTCCGACGGTCGCGTTTGCCACAACCGTAAAATATGGGAGAAACACAATTTTCTGTAACCCCTGCTATACATGGATTTTAAAATGTGTTTTTTAGGAGGTAGCAGGAGCAACCAAGTCTCCGAAGATTTCACCGCTTCCTTTCATAGCTCCAAAAGCTGGACGTTTTAGTGGGTTTGTCGCAGGATAAATAACGACTAATGGCTAACAAGGCTCATGATTACGCTAAAAAATTTGCTGCTGAGCAAGCTACAGTTGAGAAAGCAAAGCTGGTTTATTTAAATACATTAGCAGTTTATGCTGTCCACAGTTATTTAAAATGGATGGAGTTTGAAAGCGATTTAAGTAAGGGTGATAGTTGGAATCCTGGTATTCGAGCTTTGCTTGATGTTGCTGATTTAGTTATACCTGGTATGGGGAAATTGGAGTGTCGTCCTATGTTACCAGAGGAAACATCTATCAGAATTCCTGAGGAAGTAAAGGAAGATAGAATTGGTTATGTTGCTGTTCAGTTTGAGGAGCAATTGGATAATGTAAAATTATTAGGTTTTTATCCTTTATCTGATACAGTTAATGCTCCCGAAGAAATAACAGTTGATGATTTAAAATCGTTTGATGACTTTATCGATTATCTAGAAGATTTAGAATTATTCGATTCAACAAATTTAAATATTCTCGGACAAGGAGAGGTTATTCCAAACCAAGATAATTTATCTCAATGGCTAGAAAATATATTTAGCGAAACTTGGCTAACCGTACAAGAAGTTTTAGGGTTAGAAAGAACTCAGTGGGTTTTCTCTGCTAGATTCAGAATTGCTCAGGCTGTAATGCGAGCAAGTAAAATTGAATTAAAAACCCAAGCAAATAGTCGTTTATTAGCTTTAATTGTCGCAGTTATACCACCCAAGAGTGAAGATAAATTAACAAAAATTTGTTTGCAAATCCATCCCAGAGGTAATGAAATTTATCTACCATCAGAGTTTAATTTCGTAGCTTTGGATACATCTGGAAAGGTTATTGCAGAAGAAAAATCTGGGATTTATAAAGAGTGGGTGCAATTAGATATTTTAGGTACACCAGGAGAGCAATTTAGTGTCAAAATTGAATCAAATGATGCTGTGCTTGTGAGGAATTTTGTCATCTAAATAAACTCTCCAAAGGAAGGGATGGATGGGGAAAATAGTTCTTCTCGATTTTGTGGACGGTGATTTTGACAATGGTTTTACGGTAAAACTACGAATTGAGACGGAAGGCGATCGCATTTGGATAGGTGATGCAAAAGGTCGCCTATCAGGGTGTCAAAATATACTTTCAAATTACAAAGACTGGCAATCGCGGTATTTAGCGCGTGTTGCTCCGATGCGTTCTGGTGTAAGAATTGCAGTCACTTTTCTAGTAAGCCTAAGCGCTAAAGCGCAACTACAAACCAAGAGTTGATTTTCCTTAAATGCACTTAAAATGAAATATTTGGATTAGTTAAAGAGGTATAAAAATAAAAATGAAAAGTAAATTTGGCAAACAAGAAAACATTAGAGCTATCACCTATAGTATGGACTTGCTAATACCAGGATTCTATTTTTGGTGTCCATATTTCACTATTAGAATTGGCGGTGCAATACCCGATGATAACCCTTACAAATATCCTGGTAAAATTCACAGTTCTACAGGTATCGGGTTAGTACTACCTGGATACAAAATATTTACAAGTTATCAAGGTAGCTATGACGCTTGATAAACACACAATACAGGGTTTAGCTACATTTACCAGTAAAACTTTACCGTCAAGCGAATTTGAAAAACTGATGATTAACGCTGGATATTTTGAAGTAGGAAGCGCACCCGCACAAGGTGGGAGAATAAAAGTATGGTGGTCACACGATGATTATCCAAGGGTTGAATCCATTTATAGTCCGGATAAAAATACTGTGTTGACTGCTTATCATGTTTAGTGCGCGATGATTTTCGAGATGGATATCAGTCTGTTGAAGGAGCTTTACAGGTCTATCATGAGCCATTAAGCGAAAATAAATAAAATTATGTTAAGAAATCTACAGGAGCTAAGTTACTTTTATAGTAAGGCTAAGCGCTAAAGCGCAACTACGAACCAATAGTTATTTTTGACGCGGACTTACTTAGTACTTAGTTGCCAACTTAACTACATATTTCTTTTCAAGGCTATGAGTCAACCTATTCTTCGCTTCCTGGCTACTAAAAATTATAAGAATTTGTCTTTGGATAAAGAGGTCAATCTAAAAAAACTTAATATATTTATTGGTTCAAACGGTTCAGGTAAAAGCAACTTTATTAACTGCTTGAAATTTTTAAAAGATAGCCTAACTACTATTCCTGATGAAAATCGGGGGGTCAGCACTTTTGAAAATGCAGTTGCTGAAATTGGTAGTAACAGGATTTTAGATGGTAACGTGGAAAGTCCTGCAGTCGTAAGGCTTGCATATTGTTTTTCGCAAATCTCACAAAATGGGATTACTGGAAGAGATAACGGAGTCCTTGATTTAAAGGTTTATGTTGATAAAAACAAGCCCAGAGTAAGTATTTCCGAAGAATTTTTATATAGTGGAGAAGATTTACATGAATCATCTTCGTCTACACCTTTTTATTACTATAAATTTCATGACAATGAAGTAGGAAAAGGTGTCGTATCAATTTATAATACTCCTGGAAAAAATTCAGAGACTCATTTTGAAACTTTAGATAATATACATAGTAATTCTTTAGGTCTTACTTCTATTCCTCGACTGCTTGAATATAGCCAATACCCTCCAGAAAGCACACCTGTTTATAGAATTAGAAGAGACTTAGTTGAATTTATTTCCGAATGGCAATTTGACAACGCCAATAATATGGATTTAAATAAAATTAGAACTGCTGAGCCTAAAATAGAGCTAAAAAAAGAAGCCCTTTATTTCGCGAGCTTCATAATTTTCTCACTAATTTTTGTCAAAATATTTGAGTTATCTTTTTAAAGGATGTTTGAAAAGTCGAAAAATATACATGAAACCGCTCTCCAAACTCCCCCCCCAACGCAGAGAGAACATTTAAAAATAATTTTTTCTTATTCCCCTTCCCTCCTAGGGAAGGGGTTAGGGGTTAGGTCTTTTGGGTCAACCATCAACAACTTAAAACTGATACCTAAGCTCACCCTTAATCAAATTATCGCTAAAATCATTTCTTCCTAGAATAGTTTCATAGTCCAAAGCACCAGAAAAATTCTTAGAAAACTGCATCTGCGCTCCCGCTCCCAACTTCACATAATCGCGGTCAGGATTATTCGTTCCAGCTCGCATAGGGATACCTGCTTGGCTAACAAGTTCCGTAGTAATAGTACGGCTGTCGTTAGCAAACTCATGTTCATAACTAGCCCGAATGTTAGGTACAATTTTGCTATCTTTACCAGTATTAATTGCAACAGAAGCCTGAGCGCCAACACTTAATACTAGTGAATTTATTTGTTGGTCATTAACCTTCATATTCAAGCTATTTGCACCTGTTTCTGTATAACCATTAATATTAGCTTGGTTATATCGCAACCCTACAGTTGGTCCATAAGAAACATTATTTGATTTAGCAACATAACCACCATTCAGACTAACGGTAAATTGGTTACCTTCGGTGTTAGCAACAGCAGTACGGTTATCATAATTAGTTTGGCGTCTGAATAAATAATCATTGCCACCATAACCGAGAACAGTACTAAGGTAGAAATTATCTTGCGAGTAATTGCTATAAAGAGAAACAGCGTATCCTTTAATATCAACAGTTCCTCTGCCATTTTTTAGGTCGGTGTCATTATTTACATAACCCAAGGCAATTCCAAGAGCCAAATTATCGCTGACACGGTAATCAACCCCAGCAGCAACATCGGCTGTAGTAAAATTATACCCCTGTGTATTGCTATTAGAGTCCCTGTCACCAAAACCGACACCACCATTAACAAAAGTTCCCCAACGGCTAGAGGATTGTTCCCCCGTGTATTCTTTCGTTAAATCTTGTGTTTTTTCTTCTGTATTGCTTAAAGCTTGTATCCTTGCATCTATAATTTGCGTTTGTCTTCTGGCAATATTTAAAGCAAGTTCTCCTTGAGGGACAATAGCACGAGGAGCATTAACCACAGACGCTGCATACTTTGCAATTAACTGATGACCAACTGCTGTGGGGTGAAGTCCATCCCAAAACAAAAATTCATTTGGGTTAGAACAAATTGTACCTGTTTGTTGATTAAAACAAGGTGTGGTAACGTTGGTAAATCCATATCTGCTGGGTTCTGCTCTAATTTCGGTAAATAAAGCATTTATATCTAAAGGAATAATATTAACATCACTACGACTTCTGGCAATAAGACCAAGAGCTATATTTAAATTTCGATTATGATTTTCAGCCGCAGAACTACTTGTAGCAAAAGTTCCCAACGCTTGTTCCTGGGGAGTGTTTCCCAAATTTACTAAGTTCGGTATCATAATATTGCGAGCGCCTTTATCAATCAAGGCATTTACAGTATTTGATATATTGTTGACTACCGATAATGAGTCTGTAGTCCTCGCTTGCACTGGTATTCTTAAGTAGTCGTTGGCACCAGCTGACAATATATATAGCGCATTAGGATTAGGAGTGCCTGGTGTCGAAAGAAACTGGCTGATTTGAGCAGGTAAAGAGGGTAACCTTGGGTCTACAGCATTTGTGTTACCGCTAGTAGAACCAGCAATAGCAAAGTTAGTTGTAGAAGCCGGAACAATATTAATCTCACCACCAATCAGTTCAGCCCAAACAGGCCCGTTAGAAACTCGTCCTTGAAAGTATGGAGGACTGGGGGGATTCCCTGTCAGTCTAAAAAAATTACCGTTATCTACCAGACTATCGCCAAAGATAAAAAGTTGACCAAATTCCTGTGCCGAAGCTTTAGAAGGAATTAAAAAAGGTGAACACACTAAAGCTAGTGCGACTAATGCTTTCTTCACTGTAGGTTCTAATGTTTGTTTTATTTTTATGTCACAGTAATATTACTATTAGTATTTTCTGGCATATAGCTATATTAGATACAATTTATACTGGATGCTTGCGAAGTGCCAATAGTCAAGTAAAAAAAATCTCATTACACTCTGATTACACAAAGAAGGAAAAAAAAAGAAGCAAAAACCGAAATTGTTATCTTTGCTAATGTAGTAAACATGTATATTTCACAAAAAAAAGCAGACAATTCTCGCAAAGAATCGTCATACTTAAGAAAAGGGGACAGCTAATCAATCCCCGTGATGAACGCAGCGCATAAGGCAATGAAACAAAAATGAGACGTAGAAATTCAAACAGAACAGCGACTGCTCCTGCTAGTAGCAGACCACCTAACTCACAACCCTCGTTGTTTAACGTGACCACTATGGCTATTTTGGCCGGGGTGTTCATTTTAGGAATTGGGATTGGTATTGCTTTTAGCTCATCAACTACCCTAACTCCATCAAACGTGGCTTCCCGTGAGTTTATTGATACCAAAGCTCCGAACCCAGAAATTTGTGTGCAGTACGGAGCCAGTGCGATGGTTATGGATACCAGGTTATTTGTAACGCTTAACCCTTTTAAAGTCTACGTCGGTCAACCTTCGATGCGTCCTGGATGTGTTCTGCGTTCTAGTAACTGGGCAATTTTAGAGCAACGAAAACTTGTATCATCTGACCAAGTTAGAGAATGTAGGCAACGCCTTAATAATCTGGCTTATACTGGAGACTTAAACGGGCAAAATCCTGATATTACCTGTATTTACGAAAACGAAGCCGCGAAAAATCTCTTTATTAATTCTCCTGGCGCTGTTACCGCACCACAAGAGACTGAGAGGTTTTAATAGATTTAATAGGCTTAATAAATTTAATAAATTCAGTAAATAATATAATCCCCACTTATGCGCTAGTGGGGACTACTATTTTTATCTACTAATTTTATCTTCTAGGTATATTTTCTCCCCACGGGATAATCGCTGGATTCGGGGAGTATTGTTGTGGATTGACTTGTTGTGGATTGACTTGCTGTGGATTAACTTGCTGTGGATTAACAATTACGGGTACGGGTAGTTGTTGCGGGTTGAATTGTTGCTGATTAACTTGTTGCGGATTAACAATTACGGGTGCTTGTTGAAAACTTGGTGTCGTCCAAGGAGTTACCGAGTTGAAACCTGATTGATTAGGAAAAGATGCTGGGGGAAGGGGAGAGTTAGGAATTTGATATGGAAAGTTTTGATTTATTTGATTTAGGGGAGGAACAATAACAGAAGGCTGCGGTGAGTCGCTAAAGACACCTGGACTGGGAACAGGATTTGGTTGTGATATCATACCGTTCCGTGGTTGAGGAGGAATAATATTTCCAGGGGTTTGCATACTATCCCTGTTAAAATTATCTTGACCTTGCGGTGGTGCGTATGGTGGTTGAGGAATACCCAAATAACCAGGAGGTGGACTGGTAGGTTGGATGGCGTTGGTGTTATTAAAGAAATTAGAATTAGGATTAACCTGTTGAGCCGGACTCATTCCCGGTTGTTGGAAAGAATTTTGGAAAGAATTATTACCACCACCAGTATAAGCACGTAACATCCAGCGAGTCTGATTTTGCCAAGAAGCTGGTTGTAGTTGTATCTGGTTCCGGTCTAAAAAAGTACCAGGAGCCAAATCCATCACGATACGAGTGACGCTATCATTTAATTGAGAAACCCGAACTCTTTGTACGTTTCCAGAGTAATTTTCTTGGGTCGAAATACTTCTGCCTAATCTGGTATTAGGTAAATCTACTACTATTCGGGCTGGTTTAGGGAGGTAAAAATAACGCGGTTGTGAAGCATCAGAGAGCGCTATATCCAGCTGCATTACCTCTGGAGAAAACCTCCAACCCTCTAACCTATTGGTCGCAGTAATATTTACTGGTCTATTTTCTTGAGCTAAAGTAGACGACACACCAGTTGTAAAGGCTGCGTATAATCCCAACAGACCAACCCCTAAAAGCCGTTTACTCCAAAATATTAGTCCCTTGTTCATAATCTTCAACCTGACTCCTCATTCTAAATTATGACTCAACAACCAGATATCTAGATTAAGCCATCTTACTGGTTTTATGTGAAATCATCATCCACAGAAACAAGCAGATTTTTAATGAATGGATGTTTTAGGTATTTGTTCCGCTGGTTTTTCTTTTGTCGCAGTAATTTTAATGGCTTTAGAAGGATTATTGAGTATTAGATTTCCTGTGGAATTAGCTTTATCCACTAGTTGCATTTGGATAGTGATGGGATAAGAAATATTACTCCCCTTCTGGGAGGTGTTACAAATTATCGATTTAGGTACTTGTCCAGATAAATTTACTTGTTTATCGCTAAATATACCTGTGAGAGGAAGTTGAGTTAGAGTGGTAGCAGAAACAGTATCGGAACTTAAAGATGCATTTAAGTAAATACCTGATTGCTGAATATTTAATCTTAATTTGTCAGTTTTTTCGCAATCAGGTAGTTTTTCAGCCAAAAGAAGGCTATAGTTACCACCGATAGGAACAGCAGCTTTAAGATTACTTTCGCCATATGCGCTGACAACCTTAAAAAATACAATCACCGAAGAAATTATTACACCATAAAAGGTCAAAGATTTAGCGTTGAAATGGCTCATATTTAGGAGTTTTGATTGGTAAATTTTAAGTTTTGATTATCTATAAACGTGATATACAGACAGCTATATCACGTCTTTAGAACACAAACCCTATCTAATTTTCTATGGCTTAGTACTAGTAACTACTGACTTTTCAAAACTCAAATCTGCAAGCAGAGATGTGAGATGAGAAGTAACTTGACTGTAGCGACGGGTGATTAGTAAGGAAGACCGACACTGAATTGCTAGTTCATCAGTGTACCTACCTAAGGTTTGTTTTTCGATTCCCCAAGTACGGCTAGTACCTGCTATTGTCAAGTCAACATTTTCCGAAGCTTCGACTAAAGCTTTTATCGGTTCATTTGTTTCGACAACTCTGATTTCTATACGTTCGCTAACACTTTTGGGTAATTGCTCTATTGTATTACGAAGTTCATAACTCAATTCATTTTTCGCTGGGTTACTTTTCACAACTTGTAAAATTACTAATCTACAAGTTTCATGATTGACTATTAATCTCAAGGCAAGTACTATTGCCAAATCGTCGTGAATATTTGCACAATATGGAACTAACAACGTTTCTAAACGCTCTCTACCTCTGTCAATAAATACTGCAACATCTGCTGGGGATGTAGCTAAAATCTGACCGACTCGTCCTCCCAAACGATTTTTACTAAAAGCTGGACGATGCCAACCTAACAGTATTAAATCGACTTGTTCAATAACAGCTATTTCAGAGGTTTCTCTGGCTACATTATTGGATATGCGAACGATGGGATGAATATAAGGACGAATTGTTGAGGGTTGAAGACTAAAAATTAATTCTTCTAAGTCGTCGTGACGTTGAGCAATTAATCGATTAGCTTCGTCCGGTGTGCTTTCAAATGCATAGTCTTCATCTAATTCAATCAAGCTCAGAGGATGAATGACTGCATTTTGCTGGTAGTTAATAGCAATAGCACTAGCTAACTGCATTAAACCTTTTTGGGTACTGGGATTAGATACAGGTACTAAAATCTTGTAGGATGGTTTTTCTCTGTCTATTTTATCTTTGTCTTCTTCTTCTTCTGGGTCAAAATCGACTACATCCAACTTAATTAAATGTTTAGGAAATGTCCACTCTAGCAATGGTGAAGTCATAAATGTTGTAACCAACGCCATAATTACCAGCATGGTAAAAAGTAAAGGCGAAATTACTCCCAATTCTAAACCAATATTTAGTACTATCAACTCCGTTAGTCCGCGAGTATTCATCAACCAACCCAGTGCAGAAGATTCCCTTTTGGAAATACCACTAAATCTTGCAGCAACATAAGTACCTACATATTTACCAATAATCGCCACAGATAAAACCGCACCACACAAAAGCCATAATTCTGGACGATTGAGTAAACCAATTTGCGTTCGCAAGCCACTATAAGCAAAGAAAATTGGGAGTAAAAATATCAAAACAAAATCTTCTGTCTTTACCGCCAATTCTCTTACCAAAGCAGCATTTTTAGGCATAATTGCTCCTAACAAAAATGCACCAAAAATCAGGTGAATACCAATTAATTCAGTAATTAGCGCACTCGCTACTACACCCATGTAAATTAAAGCAAGTACAAATTGGTTCAATCGCCCAATACGCCGGTAATATACAGCAAGACGTTGAAGAAACCAACGCCCAACCGTGACCATAAATCCGATATAAACTAAGCTTTCGATAATAGTAGGAATTGCCCCAATAATACTACCTTCTCTCGCAACTGCAATTGCTAGAGCCAACAAACACCAAGCAGTAACATCATCTACAGCAGCACAAGTTAGTGCTAATGTTCCCAAACGAGTGTTTTGCAGATTATTTTCAGTGATAATTCTTGCCAAGACAGGGAATGCTGTAATCGACATTGCAGCACCCAAAAATAAAGTAAAGGCAGTAAAGGGTACGCTGGCATTGGAAACTAAAGGGTAAAGTAGTAGTGCCAACAATGTTCCCAAAGAGAAGGGCATCAAAATACTGACATGAGAAGTTAAAATCGCAATATCTAAATTCCCTTTCAAATATTTTGGATTTAACTCCAGCCCTATCAAAAACATGAAAAAAATTAATCCCACCTGAGAAAGAACATTCAGAAAAGGAACTGTCATCGGTGGAAATAAAGTAGCTGCCAAATCAGGAGCAAGCAAGCCAAATAAAGATGGTCCTAGCATTATGCCAGCAACAATCTCTCCAATTACAAGTGGTTGCTTAATCCATTTAAATGCTAACCCTACAATCCGCGAAAGCCCAATAACAATCAATACTTCACTTAAAACAAGAACAACTGTCTGCATACTTTTCTCTGAAATTACTATCCAGCGTTCTTTATGAGAATTATTGAATTTTTTTAAAATATCAAGTTTTAAATGTAACTTAAGTATGTTTTTCTCTCAAAAATTATGTTAAATCTTATTAAGGCAATTGATATTAAATTTTCTAAAGATACATCAACATTAACCTTAATAACACATTACCTATATTTGTTATTTCTCACTCCTTCTTTCTTCTTTCTTAATTAATTACAACCACTTACCACCGCGAAAACGCCAAAATGGGAAAATAATCCGCATAATAACTTGAGAAGAAATAAAAACAGCAAGCCAAACTGTTAGATAATGCTGGAAAAAAACTCCCCAAAACAGATTTTCTTTGGGTATGGGAATCGGTAAAAATCCCAGTAATTTTACACCACACCAAACAAATAACATTTCCCAAATACCCGCGAAAACTTGGTAAACAGCAGGCCAGTCCCTATCCCATCGCGATTTCTGTATTTGGTTATAAACAGCGTCCCATCCTAAACCAAATAGAGCAACATACAAGAGTATTACAAAATAAATTGAGCTACTACCAGGGCCAATCCAACCCATTGCAAAAGGTAAACTTACTAATACCCCAGCAGTTGCGAGTAGCAATATCCGAGTTTGCCAGCGGCCAATTAAAGTTGGAGTCATAAAATAATTCGCAAGTCGCAATTCGCAATTAACCATCAACGGTCAGCAGTCAGCAGTCAGCAGTCAGCAGTTAGCAGTTAACATTCAACAACTTAAAAATAACTTTGCATTGCTTCCCAGTGAATCGCCTCTTCTAACAAAGTTTGGTAGCCTAAAGTATTGGGGTGAAGTCCGTCAGAACTAACTCGCTTGAGTCTCCAAGCTGGGTCACGTTCTATCCATTTGTCAAAAATATCTAAATAAGGTATACCCCGTTTGCTACAAGCAATTTTTGTTGCTTCTTTGTAACGGTACTGGTCGGCATGATTATAGTATAAACAATCTAAGAAGGGCATTTTCGCTTCATCCACTGGCATCATCCCGATAAATAATACAGGACACAATTGCTGTGCTTGGTCGAGCAATGATGCTATTTCCCTTTCAAATGCGGCAAAGTCTGTATAGTTTTTTCCATTTGGACGACCCACTCGCGCAGAATCGTTTACTCCTACCGATAACAAAATTGCGTCTGGAACCCGGTTCCGCAATTCTCCTCGATGGCGAAATTCTATTTCTAATCTTTTTGCTACTTGTGATGTCCGGTCACCACGTACTCCTAAGTTATACAGAACGTGACCTGCATTATCTGGTGACATCCACCACCGTCGCAGTCTTTCTACCCAACCCCCTCCCTCTGGGTCGCCAAAACCATACACTAGACTATCTCCTAGGGCGACAATCTTTAAAGGCTGACAACGATTTTTTACGGAAGACAGCTGCATTGAGGAAGGAGGTTCAAAAGTTTGCATTTTCAAACACTATAATTTATATTTCTCAAAGTTTCTATACGTTTCTACACCACAATAACTTAATTCTGTGCTATCCGTAGAGTTAAAAAGTGCTAAATAGCAAATCAATAAAACGATACATTAACTTAATCAATTCTTTAAATAAGTCGCTTCCTTTTTGTGCAACAGTGATTATAAGTATGTAAGTATAAAATGAAGCTTCAATCTTTGGTGACGTAAAAAAAAAGCCCGGTAGTCAGCCGAGCCTTTGTAAACGTCACTGGTATGTCAAGTGATTGCATGAATATTATTGCCATGAAAAATAATTATAGTCATGTACGGTTGACTACAATTTTTAGATTGGCATCATTTTTTTTTGTCTGGTGGAAAGTCCCATTGACTTTAGTAGTCTGCTTACATGATAATCACTTACCTTAATGCCTAGTTCTTTAGCTAAGTGCTTACCTAACCATTGTGTTGTCCAACGTTGAAATGGATACCCGTAATCACGGGGGCTATGATTAACTAACTCTTTTAAGCGGGTAAGATATTCTTCGTTAGCAATTTTGGGTCGTCCTTTAGGAGAATCCTTCCATTTGTGAAGTTGACCTGTCTGTACCATTGCCATCCAATATCGAGCTGTTTCTTGAGAGCAACCTAGTGCTTCACATATTTGTGCTTGAGATTGACCAGCATCTGCAAGCAGCATTATTTCAATACGACGCTGATATTCTGGACGTATATTTAATTTTAAACTTGATAGCAAAAATTTTCGCTCTTTAGCTTTTAAGTAATAACCCTGATTTTTCAAAACAATCCCTCCCACGCTCTAAAAATTAAGATTTTTAGTATTCACTAACTGATTCCAAGAAGTTTTGTTACTAAAATTAATATTGGTACAACCTCAAAAAATACGAATTTAATAAATTCATCGGAAGTGAAGCTATTAGCAGCTTAAGTAGGTCGGTAGAAATAAATTACCTTAGTTTGTAGTAGCGCTAAAGCGCTAAAGCGCTACTACGAGCCAATTTCATAAATTTTACATTTCATTACATAGCTGATTTTTATGCCACCCACCTACTTACTTACTGGCTTAGATACCTAAATAATTGGGCAACGACATCACATATATAGTTAAAGTTTTAGAACTCATTGCCGAAGTTTAAACTTTGGTTGGTAACAAAAAATGTTACATGTGCCTTTTTTGACAGATATTGATATCAGCTATAAACAATCATAAAAGTAATCATTCCTTTTTTCTTTCCAAAAATAGAAAAATTATAATCCCGAAAACAAGTCATATTTTTTACATTAATAAAAATACATTAATGCTTGAGTTTAGTTTAATTAGTTTTTCGATTAATCTTGACTTGGAGATTTTAGTTAAATAATATGCAATTAAAGGAATGTCAAAAACTGACCATTGTGTTTAAGATT
Organism: Scytonematopsis contorta HA4267-MV1; assembly: GCA_019359035.1. GTDB lineage: Bacteria > Cyanobacteriota > Cyanobacteriia > Cyanobacteriales > Nostocaceae > Scytonematopsis > Scytonematopsis contorta. The sequence goes on from JAHHIC010000074.1 coordinate 355,424, forward strand.
TTTATTTAGATTTTCTATAGTATTCCTATTACTTCCCTCTACAAACTTGGCACATTATTTAGGTTTTTGTAAAGTTTAGTAAATGGGAGGCTTAAGCAAAGTATGTTTTTAACATAGTCTAACTATGATTTTAGACTATTTGTCATTAATTGCTTAAGGAAAAATCTAATTAATAAGCTTTTAAAAGATTTAATTATCCATAGCTTGAATAATAAAATATGAGGTAAAAACTTATGACTGAAACGACTAAATTACCAGCAGTACAAGAACGATTAAAACTAAACCAGGCTGGGTTAGAAGAATTAGGACAATTAGGAGCAAAACCCCCATCTTCAGGTACAATATTGGCACCAAAAGTCTCACCTTCTGCAAGGGTGATATTAGGTGGTGAGACATTTACAGGAGCAGATAAAATTCCGATTACAAAAATTTCTTCCACTCCAGTTGTTCAAATCATAGGTACTCCTAGCGCTGATAATCTCGAAGGTACTAATAGAAATGACGAAATTCGCGGTTTAGAAGGTAATGACAGAATTGCGGGTTTCTTTGGTAATGACAACTTAAATGGTGGTGAAGGAGATGACGAACTTAGGGGTGGTCTAAACAACGACACATTAGAAGGTGGTACTGGGAATGATATTTTAATCGGTATTGACACTTCCATTTTGCCTGTACCAGGATTGGGATTTGGCAAAGGTGAGATTGACAAATTAATTGGTGGACCAGGTAACGATACATTTGTCCTGGGAACCCAAGCTGTTGATGGTAGAGATTTTCCCTTTTACGATGATTGTAATTCTAATAGTTCAGGAATTGAAGATTACGCTTTAATCTATGACTTCGGTCTTTTCGGTAATAAAGAAAACCTCGGTTTCGATAAAATTCAACTTGCTGGTTTACGGAGTAACTATACTTTAGGGAATGCTCCTAAAGGCACACCATCAGGTACAGGTATATATTACATAGATGGCGCAAGTGGTTGTCAAGAATTAATTGGTATTGTGCAAAATGTTGGTTTAGATAAGTTAAGTCTAAATAATAGCAGGCAATTTACATTTGTTTGAATAATTCTCTACTTCTCGGTTTCCAATAAAAATTCAATGTTCACATCCTACAAATAGAATTAAGGGCGGTGCTTAGTTAGCATCGTCCATTTCTTCCAACTATGAGCCATGATGAAAACAATTTTACAAATCGGTGAACGGGCGATTACCTGCGAAGAAATAATTCCTTTACTAGCAAGTTATCAATTAATACCTAGATTATTATTTGAGCTAATTATTGATAACGCGATTTATCAATGGGAAAAAAATTTAACACTACCAAAAATATATACTCAAGAAGAAATAAAAAAGGCTCATCAAGAGTTTTATCAAAAAAATCAAATTAGTGAAGATAAAGAACTTATTGTTTGGCTAGAGCGTAATTATCTAACACCGGAGCAATTATATGACATAATTATACGAGATTTGAAAATAGAAGAATTTAAGCAAGCGACTTGGGGTAATAAAGTAGAGTCTTATTTTCTCCAGCGTAAATCACAATTTGATAAAGTTATTTATTCATTAATTCAAACACAAGAAATTGCAGCACAAGAATTATATTTCCGTATTAAGGAGGGGGAAGCAGAGTTTTCAGAAATAGCTCGTAAATATTCTCAAAATTCTCAAGCTCAGAATGGCGGTTTAATTGGGCCAATTGAACTAGTTAATTGCCATCCTACGATAGCTAAAATGCTTTCAATAAGTCAACCGGGTCAAATTTTTCCACCGGCTAGGATTGGAGAATGGTTAGTCATAGTGCGATTAGAAAAGTTTATCCCCGCACAGTTAGATAATTTTATGCGTCAGCGACTAATAGGTGAGCTTTTTGCAGCTTGGTTGCAGGATGAATTTAATCGATTAAACATAAAATCTGATAAATCTATTGATTTGCTAATGGCTAATGGCTAATTGGTAATTGGTAATTGGTAATTGGTAATTGGTAATTGGTAATTGGTAATTGGTAATTGGTAATGGGCTTTCACTACTATCCATTTCCCATTCCCCACTCCCCACTCCCCACTCCCTACTCCCCCAAAATGATTGAGAAAACTGTTATAAAAATTGAAAGTCGATTGGCAAATTTGCCTCCGTTTAATCAACTTAAACCATCTGCTCTAATTAAATTATGTGAAGGTGGAGAAATGCTACGTTATCGCATGGGTCAAATGATACTTGTGCGTGAACAAATGCCAGCTTTTATATCAATTATTTATGAGGGAGAAGTTAGGCTTTTAGGTTACGACCGTAATACACAAACGCCTGTGACTCTAAAAATGCTAAAGTCAGGGGATATATTAGGTGTTTGTAGTTTAGTGCGGGGATTGGCTTGTGAAACTGCAATTGCTTCTGAAGATGTGGTATGCATTAATTTACCTGCAAATAATTTTTTACAATGCTTAAAAACAGAGAAACAATTTAGTAACAGTATCAAAAAGCTTAATTTTATCAGTGAAATATTTGATATTTTAAGTTTAGAATTTAATAAACAAGCTTCGAGACACATAAATATTAAAGAATTAGCTTTTGAAGTTTATGAAAAAGCTACAATACTAAATTTATTACCTGGAAAGATTGGTAAAAATATATTGGCTCAAGACCAAATATGGTTTGTAAGTAGCGGTTCAATTTCTGGTTGCACAGAGGGAAATCGTTTATATATAGATGAATTTCAGCAGTTATTACGAGTCGAAAGTAAACAGGAGGCTCGATTAATTGGTTTACCATACATTCAGCTAAATAAACAAGAACATTCACAGGAATATCCGAAAGTTTTTTCTGACAATCAAAAAAAATTAGAAAGAGTTGAAAATATTTCCTACGCTCCCGAACAACCAGTAACACTTTCACCAGAGATTCTCTCTCATATCTCTCAGAGAGGAAAATATCCATACGTACGAGGACGGGGACAAATTGATTCTCCGTTAGCTTGTTTTGCGATGTTGAGCAAGTATGCTGGTGTGAATTTTCGTAAAGATATTGTTCGCAAGATATTAGAAAATCAACTCAAAACTACGGGGACAATTTCTTTAACTACCTGTGGTTCATTAGCAGAAATGATGGGATTTCATGCTCAGTTGTTGCAAGTCTCATCTAAAGTTATTTCTCGTTTACGAGCACCTGCATTAATTCGTTATCTCGATGGTTTTGCAATTCTCTATAGCATTAGTCAGCAAGAATTAGTAATCGCTATCCCGGAAGTTGGTATACTCCACAAAAATCCTAGTCATTTTGCTGAACTATGGGGAGAGGAAGGACAAGTTTTACTACTCCAAGCTCCCAAAAATAATACCACTAAAGAAAAATTTAGTTTACGATGGTTTATTCCTTCTATTTATCGCTATCGCAAAGTTCTTACAGAAGTACTTATTGCTTCATTTTTTGTCCAGTTATTCGGTCTTGCTAACCCTTTAATAACTCAGGTAATTATCGATAAGGTAATTATACAAGGAGGTCGCGATGCGTTAAATGTTTTAGGTGTATTTTTGCTTGGAGTAGCACTTTTTGAAGCTTTATTAACAGGGGTAAGAACTTATTTATTTGTAGATACAACGAACCGTATTGACTTAAATTTAGGTTCAGAAGTAATTGAACATTTACTCCGACTACCGTTGAAATATTTTGACCGTCGTCGCGTGGGAGAATTAGCAGGTCGAGTTAACGAACTAGAAAATATTCGTCAGTTTCTTACAGGTACAGCCTTAACGGTAGTACTAGACGCTATTTTTTCAGTGATTTATATCGCTGTTATGCTCTTTTACAGTTGGTTATTAACAATTGTGGCGTTAATAACTGTACCATTATTTGCTGTATTAACAATTTTGGTATCTCCTGTTATACGCAGACAGTTGAATGTAAAAGCCGAGCGCTATGCTGATACTCAATCCTATTTGGTTGAAGTTGTTTCTGGTATTCAGACTGTAAAAGCTCAAAATCTAGAATTAAAATCTCGCTGGGATTGGTATCAACGCTATGCTCGTTACATCAGTGCTGGTTTTCAAACGGTAGTAACATCAACCACGGCTAGTTCAATAAGTGGCTTTTTAAATAAGTTCTCAGGTTTATTATTACTTTGGGTCGGTGCTTCTTTAGTCTTAGAGAATCAGTTAACATTAGGTCAATTAATTGCTTTCAGAATTATCGCAGGATATGTAACCAGTCCTTTATTACGTCTGGTGCAACTTTGGCAAAACTTTCAGGAAACAGCACTGAGTATTGACCGACTTAGTGATATTCTCGATACTCCAGCAGAAGTGGACGAAACAAACCGCGCTCAACTACCAATGCCGGAAATTAAAGGAAGAGTCGAGTATCAAAGAGTTTCTTTCGGGTTTAATACTCAAGGAACCTTGCAATTAACTAACATTAATTTAGACCTTGCTGCTGGTTGTTTTGTGGGTGTTGTCGGTCAAAGCGGTTCTGGTAAAAGTACCCTGACAAAATTATTACAACGTCTTTATGAACCAACGGGTGGTCAAATTCTCATTGATGGCTATGACATTAGTAAAGTAGAGTTGTATTCTTTACGCAGACAGATAGGTACAGTATTACAAGACACTTTGTTATTTAACGGTACAGTGCAGGAAAATATTGCTCTGACAAATCCAGAAGCAAGTACCGAGGAAATTATTAAAGCTGCCAAAATTGCAGCAGCCCATGATTTTATTATGTCTTTACCCAATGGGTATAACACTATAGTGGGAGAACGAGGTAGTTCATTATCTGGGGGACAGAAACAAAGAATTGCGATTGCCAGAATTGTCCTACAAAACCCTCAGTTACTAATTCTAGATGAAGCTACTAGTGCCCTTGATTACAATTCTGAACGGTTAGTTTGTGACAACTTGGCTGAAGCATTTGCTGGTCGCACAGTATTTTTTATCACTCATCGTCTCTCAACAGTGAGAAATGCTGATGTAATTTTAGTCATGGATAAAGGTGCTGTTGTTGAGCAGGGAACCCACCGAGAATTAATGGTTTTAAAAGGACGTTACTACTGTTTATATCAACAGCAGGATTCGCAAGTTTAATAGTGTGTAGAGACGCGATTAATCGCGTCTCTACAAAATGTGGAGGGAAAAAATTATGCAGGAACAATCTGTTATTTTAGAACAACCAGCCTTTTGGTCGAGGGTGTCAGCTTGGTTAATTGTTGGTGCAACAACTTCTGGTGTTTTGTGGGCTGCATTTGCTAACTTAGACCAAACTGTTGTAGCTACAGGTAAGCTGGAACCACTGGGTGCAGTGAAAGAAATTAAGGCTCCGATGGCTGGGGTTGTTAATAAAATTTTTGTTAAAGATGGACAATCGGTAAAAAAAGACCAAACATTATTAACCTTTGACTCTACTGTCCACAAAACAGATTTAGAATCTTTGAAAAAACTTCGCGCTACTTTAGAGAAAGAAAACCAATTTTACCAAGCTGTTACTAATGGAGAAAATTTACTCCCTACTAATTCAGATTTAGCATCTTTAGCTAAGCTACGAGCTAATTTAATTTCGGAAAATAAGTATTATCAAGCTGTCAACAACGGATTAGACCCTAAAGTTATTGATGGTGCTGAATTTTATATTAACCAGCAACAACTTGTCGCAGCTAGTCGTGCAGAAATTCAATCGACTGTTAGAGGAGCGCAGCTACAAATTCAAGAGTTAGAAAAACAGCGCTCACAATCCGAATCGCAATTGGTAACAGCAAAAAGCATTTTAACTTTAAATCAGGGAATAGGTGATAGAATATCACCTTTAGCTAAAGAAGGAGCTATTCCTCAACTACAATATGAACGTCAACAGCAAGAAATTTTTACCCGTCAAGCAGAGGTTGAGCGTTTACTAAAAGAAAAACAAAAAAATACAATAGCTATTGACAGAGCAAAGCAAAATTTACAAAATGTTATTGCTTTATCTGCAAAAGAAATTTCCGGCAAAATAGCAGCAAATCACCAAAAAATTGCTGATATTGATACACAATTAGCTAAAGCAAAACTAGAAAATAACAAAAAGATAGCTGAAATTGATGCTCAGCTAAGAAAAACAAGACAAGCTTTACATTACCAAGAATTACAGTCACCAGTGAATGGTATTGTTTTTGAATTACAACCCCGTTCTTCAGGTTTTGTTGTTAGCGAAACCCAAACAATATTAAAAATTGTACCCAGTGATAATTTAATTGCTTCTGCGTATTTAACTAACAGAGATATTGGATTTGTTCGAGAAGGGATGAGTGTAGATATTAGAATTGATTCATTCCCTTCCACAGAATTTGGCAGTATTAGAGGAAAACTAATTTCAATTGGTTCTGATGCTTTACCTCCGACTCAGGAACGTCCTTTTTACGCTTTTCCTGTGCAAATAAAGTTAGAACGTCAGCATTTAATGGTTAATGGTAAACCAATTAATTTACAGTCGGGGATGTCGGTTAATTGTAATATTTTAGTTAGAAAACGTCCTGTTTTGAGTATTCTGACTGATTTGTTCGATAAACAAGTTAAGAGCTTGGAGTCAATTCGTTGATGGGAAAGGGAGTGGGGAATGGAGAGTGGGGAATTGTGAATGTGAAGAATAACCAGAGAATAATAACCATACAATAATAACCATACAATAATAGAATAGCCAGGGAATAAATTCCCTGTCTAAAAGCTGAAGTCCTCTGTAAGAGGACTGAATAATACATGGAAAACATATATTTTGCAAAATAAAGATGTTCTTAAAAATATTCTTTCTTATTAGTCCTCTTCAGAGGACTTTAGCTTTCAGACAGGGAATTTATTCCCTGGAATTCATTGGAGTTTATTGGAATTTATTATCTAGAATTTATTTCCTGGCTATTCTATAACTAAGTCTTGATAATTATTTTATAGACATCCTCTAAGATATTTTACAGATGTTTAACCATCATCGTCATAATTGAACTTTGAACAAAGCCTTGTTTGGAGTAGAAAAACTCTGCGTTACTATTTTTACGTGTAAGTAAGTATATCAATTTGACATCTATTTCAACAAGATATTGTGTCAAATATGAAAGTAATTGAGAGCCAATACCTTGACGTTGCTGATTATTTTTGACACAAATTTCCTTTAAAAAAAAACGTTTCCCTGTATCAGTCGGTTCACAGCAACCTAACACAAACCCTAAAATCATATCTTCTTGCCAAATAAAACCAATAAAATTTGGTGTATTCAAAATTTGTTGCAAAGCTAAAACAGCATTAGCAAATGTCCATTTCTCATTCCAAGGTTCACTATTAAAAACTTCAAGAAATAACCACGCACAATCATCAATATATTCAGCGGTAAAAGGTTTAATTTGTCTAAGCATGTTAGTTGAACACAAATTCGACAGTTTGAAAAATTACTAAGAAAAAATCGCTCAGAAAAATTACCAAGAAAAATTTTGATATCTAAAGTATTTCTAAGTCAGCAACAATGCCAAAATGGTCTGAAGGATATAAAGTTCTGCTCTGTGGTGAAGGCTGGTCAAGAATTAAATCGCAACAACGTACACGTAGATGTTTATTAATAAAAATGTAATCTAATGTACCACGCCAAGGACGTAAAGTACGGTTAGATATTAAGTCCCGTATAAATAAATGTATTACCCTTTTCCAGTTACGTCGAGGAAGAGGTGTCGGACAGGTGTACTCTGGTTCTTGTCCGTGGTATTTTGCATAAGCTGAGTCAAAATACTGTTTTATCAGTTCAATCGCGGGAGTGTCTGGTGTGCCATTAAAATCTCCCACTACAACAATTGGCATGGATGCTGGAAGATTACTTAACCAATGCATCACTAATTGTACTTGTTTTACACGCTCTGGATGATGACCTGGATACCAATAATAATGTCCATTACACAACACCAATGGCCGACCATCTATATTAACTTCCACGTAATGAGCAACTCGTCCCTGAGTTTGTAAATCAAGAACCGCTTCTGTCACAAATGGATAACGACTTAAAATAGCATTTCCCACCCCTGTGTCATTTATAGCTGTTGAACGACGGTCTGGAACCAACTGCACATAAGGCATACCAAGCTTATCAGCAAGCCAAGCAGCAGTATTCTCTGGTAGTTTAACTTCTTGTAAAGCAATCAGGTCTGCTTTTTCTGCCCGAAGTCCTTCAACTAGTAACGGTCGTCGCAATTCCCACTCTGTCATATCATACAAGATATTAATTGTCACAACCTTAACCATTTCAGAGTACAAGAATAGTTTGTTTTAGGTAGGCTTCTATTTTAGTCGGTTATAAAAAAACTTTCTTCTTGACTCAAAATAAAAGACCCGGTAGCTAACCGAGTCTTGTACGAAGGTCACAAGTATGTGAAGTGATTGCAAGGTTATTATTGCCAGATTGAGATTTATAGTCATGTAAACTACGTTACATTTGTCTATGCCCAAAGTATAGTATTTGCTTCCAGATGATTTACTCTTGAATGTTGACAAAATATGGAATAAGCGTGTTCTTAGGAGGCCAGTTGCGGGAGAGAAAGCGAAAGAGGAAAATAGATGTGATTACCATCATTACTAAGCCAAATAACCATGCAGAGCGCAATTGCTCTACCTGTTGTGCTATAGGTATGGCTTTATGATTGTTACTACTGGGTATCAGTTGCATTATAACAACTACACTATTATTCATTGCATGACAGAATATTGGTACAATAAGTGTACGGGTTTTAATATAAAGTAACCCTAAAATAATTCCTAGCAGTGATAATCCAATAGGGTTTGGGTGTAAAAAACCAAACAATAGTGACGAGAACAATAAGCCGTTACGAATTCCCCATTTCGTAGACCAACGCTGCAAAATTAGTCCTCTAAAAATAAATTCCTCAGTTATCGGTGCTTGTATTATTAAGGCAAAGGTAGTAATTAAATTAGAAACTAAAGAATTAGAATTACTGACAGATGGACGTTGGGAAACATCCCGCAAGATTTGCTCTACAAACGATGGCGCTGCTAATGATACTAAAGAAAACGATACTAAATAGGCACTGATAGAAAAAATGAGTGCTAATAAAACTATTCCTATTAATCTAAACCACTTGGGGTTTTGAGAAATACTACCAACTATATCCTTGAGTTTAATTCCTAAGCGTTGAAAATCTAAAAGCGACCACAGGCAAAGTAACACAAATATGATAATATTTAATCCCACCATTAAGTCTTGTAGGTTACTTTTTTTCATATTTATACTACCTTGAGTTAATCCAAATGTCACCCCAACTAAGGTGATTAATAGGAAAAACCGCAAAAACAGAGTTCTTACTTTTAGATGGATAAATGGATTACTGATATTTTTAATACTCATGAAATCACCTAAATGAAGTCCTTATTCCTTCAAGGAGACTGATTCAATACCCAGTTAAACCATTGTTTTGAAGAATTCCAGAGATTTAAACGCTGCAATCCTGGTGCTTTAGCAATGGCTAAGCTATCTACTGAACAAAGTGCTGCGTATTGTAAACCTAAGAAGCTATCCACTGCTGCATAGAAATTCCCAAAGACTATTGCTCCTGCAGTGTATAGTTGTCCTTTACCATTACGCATCTGGGTCAACTCAAAATTGTTGGTAACAGATAAACGTCCAAAATTATTTAATGGTAAATCGTAATGTTTAACTAAATCATCTAATAAAGGACTAGCTTGTGCTTTAGCATCAAGTCCGGTTGCATCGATAATAAAGTCGGCAGCTAAAGTCATTTGTCCACCGTTTATTTCTTGAATGTGGGTGACGGTGCGATTTTGAGCATCGCGTTCCACCTCTTTGACTGACCCAAAGCAGATTTGATACCAAGCTTCCTTTAAACCTCGCTCAGAAATGTGTTGCCAGTCTAATCTATCTGCTGTTGTGGTTCCGCCCCAAACTTTTAGCATGTTTTGGCGTTCTTCAACATTACCTTTTTCTAGCATTTCTCGCAAATCACCACCCCAACATGCCTTCGGCCAGTTAAAAGGTTGTAATTCGTAATGATTTTTAACTGCTCGTTGTGCTTTATCAAATTTATTGCCTTCGGGTTTAGGCGATCGCATTAAATGCAAAACAGTAATTTCGCGATTTCGCTGTCGTGCTTCAAAAATTCTCTGGATAACCCGAGAAGCGACAATCCCACGTCCACGTATTAGTACTGTACCACCTTGGCGTTCCAGTTGCTGATAAACATGGTCATGATTTTCATAAGCGTTAACAACGGATTTAAAATCATGATATTTTTCCCGGTAAGCTTGTAAATCGGGAAGAAATTGAATCGCTGGATAGCCAGTAGCCAAATGCAAATACTTAGTAACAAAAAAAGCATAATTGCCTTTACCTTCACGAGAATAGGCTACACAATATCTTCCATCATCAGTTTTTCTAATAGCTCGTACTCGTCCATAACGATAAATTTTATCCCAACCGATACGTTTTGCTTCTCTGTCGATTGAGTCAAAAACATTACCAGAGCGGGGAGTATAAGTTTCAGCGAAAGCAGGTTCTGCAAAAACTTGCCACAAATACTGCAACCCATTAGTGAATTTCCCCTTCAGTAAATCATGCCAAGCTTCTCGCAAAGCATAACTAGGCCAACCCCAAATATTATCAGGACAAGAGTCAGAATTTGAACGCAATCTCTCATGTAAAGGAATTTGGGAATTTTGACACAAACGCTTATAACGAGCATAGGGTTCACCTTCTAAACCCAAAGCCACAATTTTGTCTGCACGGACACCAGAAATCCGGAGTAAATCTACCCAAACAAAACTACCTAAACCTGCACCCACAGCTAAATAATCGCATTCATCAACAGGGAAACCAGTAGCATGAAGTGCTTGTACTGGTACGGACTGTTGTTGAAATATTGCTGGTGGAAAATTACTACCCAAAGGGGTAACAGGTCTTAAAGGCGATAAACTAGGGTCGGGTAAATTAGTTTGAGGATTAAACGGAATAATAGAAACAGCCGGAGTATTTACCGGGATATTTGTCGGTGGAGATGTTTGGCTTGCCTGAGTAATACCTTGAAACGTAACAGTTTGAAAACTAATAGTAATAACATAGGGACCAATTTGTAACGTATCCCCACTATTTAATACGCAGCGAGTCTGACGTTGACCATTAATAGAAATACCGTTAGCGCTGTTTTGGTCAATTATAATAACTTGATTATTTTCTGTTTCAATTAAAGCATGGTAGCGCGATATTTCATGATTATTTAACAGCATCCGCGATACACGCTGTCCTCCCAATTCAGTCGGCATTTTGGCAAATTCGCGACCAAAAGTAATAGGCACACTTAAACGTGGTTCTCGTCTTTCTCCTGTTCCTGGCTCTTCCCAACTTAATTGTATTTCTGTACTCATATTCTAATTACCTGGTGGGATTAAAACACTTGCGGCTGCGGCTAAAGATGTACCGCACCAAGGACAACCAACTTGCAAATGCTCAATAGATGAGACTCTGTGACATTTGGGACACTGTAAACCTATTGCCTGGGGTTTTGCTAAAGGTACAGGAGAATTACGAGGATGGAAATGCTGTTGATTTAGTTGTTGATTTAGTTGTTGATTTAAGTGTGGCTGCTGCGGTGGAACAATGGGGACTACTGGAGGTTGTGGGGGTACTAACACCGTAGCTGGAACATTACTAGCATTTGGAATAGAAAGATTAATAACTATTAATTGCATTTGCCCCAATTGGATAACACTACCCTTAAATAAAGGTAACTCACCTTGAATTAATTGCTGTCCATCCACAAGAGGGGGATTTTGCGGTCGTAGATTTTTTATCAAAAAGCATTGTTGCTGGGTGTGGAAAAATATCTCAACATGCAAACCAGATACCGTAGGATGACTTAACAAAATATCGCACCGGATAGGGTCGCGTCCAATGCGAAAAGTTCCAGGACTTTTAGTAGGTTGTTGCTCGTAAATTTGTTGAGTTTTTAACTGACCAGCATCGTACCACTGTAAAGTGAGTGCGTTCATTGTTCTAACATCTAAATTAATAAGTTTTATTTATATCTTCGAGGAAAAGGTAATTGATGAGTTATACCGCATAGTATAACTACACCTCATTCCTGTGCGATTCCTAACACGTTTAACCACGCGGAAGCAATAGTCGAGAATACTTATTCTCTATTAAGTATCAATTAAAAGGCAATATAAGTTCACATTACATCAAATTACAAACAATTGTCAGCAAAAAATACAACCGCTAAAGTACAAAAATACTTTTGCGCTGTATCAGTGATTAGTAAACAGCTACTAAACACATATCAAGCAACTAAACTGATAATTAAAAAGGGTGTAATTTGTGAGTTACGATAATGTTTGTAAGTCATATCAATTCAAAATTCAAAATTCAAAATTCAAAATTAGGCTTTAACATTAACCAATCAATTAATGCATTAAAATTATTATTTATTCAATTTTGAATTTTGCATTTTGTTCGTGCAGCGTCCGCTATATCCTAAGAAGAAACACTTCGTGAACGGATATTTTGAATTGTTAAAGGGGCTTGTAGCTTAATTGATTAATTCAAATTTACTATCTTATCTTAAATTTTGAATTTTGAATTTTGAATTTTGAATTTTGAATTGTTTTGGTCATCCGAATTTGGGAGCAAGATTCTGCTTTATTTATCAAGAATAAAGCATTATTGCCGCTAGCACCATTAACCAGAACAGACTCACCTCAAAGATTACTATCCCAGGTTGCTGAAGAAATTGCTAAAATTCCAAATAGAGAAACCAAACAAAATATTGTCGGATACACAGGGATATTAGCTGGTTTACGTTTAGATAAAGACTTCATTCGTCAATTATTGAGCGAGGATATTATGCAAGACTCTGTAATTTATCAAGATATACTCCAGAAAGGAGAGCAACGAGGAGAAAAAAGAGGAGAACAACGAGGAGAACAAAGAGAAGCTTTTCGCTTCTTAAATCGTCAGATAAACAAGCGCTTTGGTGAAGTAAACTCCTCAATTATCGAGCGTATTCGAGTTTTACCTACCGAACAGTTGGAAATTTTAGGAGAAGAATTTTTAGATTTTTCTGATTTGGCTGATTTGTGTAATTGGTTAGACCTGCATTCAGGTAGTTAATTAAACCATCTGTTTAGGGGGATATTATGCAAGACTCTGTAATTTATCAAGATATACTCCAGAAAGGAGAGCAACGAGGAGAAAAAAGAGAAGCTTTTCGCTTCTTAAACCTTCTGATAAACAAGCGCTTTGGTGAAGTAGACTCCTCAATTATCGAGCGTCTTCAAGTTTTATCTACCGAACAGTTGGAAATTTTAGGAGAAGAATTTTTAGATTTTTCCGATTTGGCTGATTTATGTAATTGGTTAGGTCAGCATTCAGGTAGTTAATTAGACCATCTGTGGTCAGAGCTAATAACTTTCAATTTCATACATTTAATAAGGTAGTAATGATTATGAAAGTCAAATGCCTTAAAATGGAGGCTTTTCGTGGTATCGGTGATTTGACATTAAAATTTGGTGATACCAATGCAATTGTATTTATTGGTATTAACGGTGTAGGGAAGTCGAGTATTCTTGATTGTCTCGCGATTCTTTTATCGCAACTGATAGGAAGAATTACACAAAATGAAAACTTTGAACCTAATTTTAATACAGGAATTAATATAGCAGCGGAGAGTATTACTATACAGGGTAGTAGTATACATGGAGATATTTATTTTTATCCGAGAGGAAGTAATCAACTAAGCTATTTGCAAGAATCACAACTTAAAATATTAAATTTGGACAGTCAAGATATTACTAAAGGAGGTAATAAAACAAAAGTTGAAATTACAATTGTATCAGAAGAATTACTAACTAAAAGTTGGTATTTAACTCAATCATTAGAAGAGGATATACCCAATTTTATCGATAAGCACACACAATTAAACTCACTAGTAGAACAAATAAATAAGCGCTGGAAAGAAAATCGAGAGACAGCTATACCGCTGGCTGTTTTTTATAAAGTAAATCGTGCGGTTATTAATATCCCTCTTGATAGTCCTACGAATTACTCATTTAAGCAAACAGACGCTTACGAGCAAGCATTAAGCGGGATTCAGATAAATTTCGATACTTTCTTCCAATGGTTTAAAAATTTGGAAGATTTGGAAAACGAGAAAAGAAGAGATGACCAAAATTACCGCAATCATCAGTTAGAAGCAGTAAGAGAAGCAGTTTATTCATTAATTCCTGATTTTTCTAACTTGCGGATGCGACGTTTTCCTTTAAGAATGACCGTAGAAAAGCGAGGAGAAGAATTTACAGTTAATCAACTTTCCGATGGTGAAAAATGCCTACTCGCGATGGTAGGAGATTTAGCAAGACGCTTAGCCATTGCAAATCCAAGTTTAGAAAATCCCCTAAATGGAGAAGGTGTAGTTTTAATAGATGAAATTGAGCTACATCTTCATCCTAAATGGCAAAGAGAAATTATTCCGGCTTTAAGTAGAACATTTTCCAATTGCCAATTTATAGTTACGACTCATTCCCCACAAGTAATTAGTCATGTTGAACCTGAAGGAATTTTCATACTAGAAAAAACAAATGCTGGTGTTATCGCAAAACGCCCAGAAAGTTCTTTTGGTCGAGATAGCAATCGCATATTGGAAGACTTGATGGGTGTACCAGCACGTCCACAAGAAATAAAAGATACTTTACATCAATTATTTCAGCTTATCGAAGAAGGAAATCTTGAGGATGCGAAAAAATTACGCCAAGAAATTGTTAATATGATTGGTGATGACGAGCCAGAATTAGTAAAAGCAAGTGTATCTATCCGACGTAAAGAGATTTTAAAGCGGTGAAATATATCAACAAAAGTGAGGAGCCAGAAAGCTTTATAACTTGGAAACAATCAGCTAATGATGACTGGCAACCCAATTGGGAAAACTTTGGTAGACCTCAGAAACAAGACGTACATAATTCCTTATTGCAGGAGCAAGGATTTATTTGTTGCTACTGTGGAAGACGCATATCAAACGAAAGTAGCCATATTGAACATTTCAAACCAAGGAAAAACTACCCTGAGCTAGCTTTAAAATACACGAATTTATTAGCTTCTTGTCAAAGAGAAACTGAGCGCAAAGAACCTTTACATTGTGGAAGAAGTAAGGATGAGTGGTATGAAGAAGATTTAATGATTTCTCCACTAGATGCTAATTGTGCTGATTTTTTTAGATATACAGAAGATGGGCAAATTTTACCAATAGAATATCCAAGTAAAAAATCAGCTGCTAAGACTACGATTGATAGACTCGCTTTAAATATTGATAACCTCAAAAATCTAAGAAGTAGTGCTATTCAAGGAGCTTTAGAAGGATTTGATGATTTTTCTGATGAGGAAAAATTACTATTGATTCAAGGTTTTGAACAACGTAATAGCGATTATAAATATGAAGAATTTTGCGCGGCAATTGTTTATGTATTGAAGCAGTATGTATGAAATACAGCACTTTGTAGGTAAATAATTTATGTAGCTTCATGTGAAAACTCTTGTGGGGTGGGCATCCTTGCCCGCCCAGTCAGTTGCACTTATTAGTTGCACTTATGAGTTGTACTTATTAGTTGCACTTAACTTACTTAAAATATGTCGCAAGCTATCGCGCATTTAATTAATATAATAACTACCTATCCGAAGCCAACTTATCGGCAATACGAGTAGTTTCTGGCAAACGATATTTAGGCGTACACTTCATAACATAATCAATTGCCGTAGCTAAGCTGATACGATGGCCGCTAGAAACATAGAGTGGTCTAACATTATCGCGTGTACGTAAAACAGCTCCAATAGTCTCCCCCTTATCTGTTAAAGGTTGGAAACTACCTCGCGTTTCAGCTAATAGTTCATGTTTACCAATTAATAAAGATTTAGCTACCCCTATAGTTGGCATATCTATAATCACTCCCAAATGACAAGCAATCCCCAGTCGCCGAGGGTGAGCGATTCCTTGTCCATCACATAATATAATGTCTGGTGTAGTTCCAATTTTTTCCAAAGCATCCAGAACAGCTGGAATTTCTCGAAAGGAGAGAAAACCAGGGATATAAGGAAATGTTGTTGGACGGTAAGCTAAAGCTGTTTCTACTAGTTGTAAATCAGGAAAGCTTAAAACAGCAACAGCAGCACGGCTGATAGTCCCGTCAGCTTCAAATCCCATATCTACTCCGGCAACATACCGCACTATTTCAGGAAGTTTATCTTCAGTAATAACCTCGTTTCTTAGTTGTTGTTGGATAATTACTGCTTCTTCTGTAGTTAAATCCCAAGAATGACGTTGGTTAAATTTCATATTTTTAGTTTTTTTTAAAATATTTTTCTAGATAGATGTATTTTTTACATAAATTTGATAAAACAGCATCGATTAATGACCGATTCTGAAGTAATATTTAGTACTTATCTTAGTACTTAATATTAGTACTTGTGCTCATGCGTCAATTAGGATGCAGTCAAATTTAATCCCAATAGTGTGTGTATGATGAGAAAATCTGTATGGCCAGTGTGGTTACCCTATCCTAGCTCCTGGTGTAATGCGTTAATTTTATCTTTGTTATTGACTGGATTTGTGGTAATTTTGGGAATTACAGGCGGTTTAAGCGAGAATTTTGCTAAAATGCAGCAAAATCCAGAGCTATATACAGTCTCATTAATATTTTTATTGATATTACCTATACCTGTGATTGCGCTTGTGCATCACTTTATTTTAATCAGTTTTCTCCCGATGATTACTAAAGCACAGGTAAGTAGGAATATAGGATTTTTTCCTTCTGTTCTTAGTTGGAAAGAAGGTTTATATAGTTGGCTAGTATTTATTTTATCTACAGCTATAGCAATTTTACTTTGCACAATTATTTTACCGTTGTTTCAAGTCACCTACAAAGAACTTATTTACCAGGAAAGCCAACGTCATAGAAATATCCAAGCAACTTTTGCAATTTTATGGCTAATAAGTGCAGCAGGATTTTACCAACTTGAATATCTTGCTAAACGTCGTTTAAATTCTGATGATTTAATTGCTGTTACTCCAGAAATTGTAGATTTAGAACCAGCTAAAATTGGTACTAACACTAGGTCTAAATGGGATGAACCAGTATTTGTTGATAGTAAACCAAGGAGTAATAGCACAACAGTTACAGAATCTGTATCAAGGTTAATTAAAAAAAATAGAAATTTACCGAAAAGGTTATTTATTGTTATTTTTGTTCCTCTAGTAATTGCTTGGCTATATTTCTTTGTCAATTTACCAGCAGTCAAAGAGAATTTATCTACTAATTTGGCATTAGAAATACCAACACAACAAAGCCCTAATACACCTAGCGCAACAAATGCTAAATTTGAATCTTCTGAAAACGATATTTTTGAACAGGCTGTAGATTTGGGTAATAGTGCTGAAGATTTGGCAAAGTTTGCTAGCTCAAAAGAAGAATGGAAAGCTGTTGCTAGTCAGTGGAAGGCTTCTATTACACTCTTGAAACGTGTGTCTTCTGATAATCCTAATTATGTGCTTGCGGAAGCAAAAGCATATGAGTTTCAGAAAAAGTTAAATTTAGCACGGAAGAATGCGAAGGCTGCGAAATAATACTTGCTAGAATAATCTTCCACTAAACTAATATTCTCTTAAATATGGTCGTCACCCCCACATAGCAACCCCACCCCCAACCCTCTCCCCGCAAGCGAGGAGGGGGCTACAATAAATGCATAAAAAGATAGTTAGTTTCTTTACTTAATTTTTAACTCTCCAAAGGATATATCAAAATAGTAGCCCCCTCCCTGCGTGCGGGGAGGGGGTTGGGGGGTGGGGTTTCATGTGCGGGTATTGTGTATCTAACAACTCCCCACCATTTGCAAAATCTCCCCCGCAGTCCTATCACAAACCCCAACTTCCCCCAAGCTATGACACATTTCTTCATAATCAGCTTGCATTTGCTGTTTTCTTTGAGAATTTAACAGCAATTCCATCGCTGCTTGAGTTAGGTTTTCTTTAGTCGCTCTTTCTTGAATAAATTCAGGAACGATTTCTCGCATCACGACTAAATTTGTGGGTGAAGCAAAAGGTATAGAAAATTTGACTAATTTACCAATCCATTCGGTAAAAGGACTTAATTTATAAATGACTACCTGAGGTACTTTCAACAGTGCCAACTCTAAATTAACAGTACCAGACTTAGTGATTGCTAAGTCTGACGCTGCTATTACTTCTTTGCTTTTACCTGATACTAATGTCGCGTTTAATCCGTATTCTTGTACAGCTTTATTAATAGCTTCTCGATAAATTTCTAAAGATATAGGGATAAAAAATTTAACTGATGGTAGTTTTGCTTGAATTTCCTGCGCTGCTTCAAATATTACTGGTAAAAGATATTTGATTTCCTGACGACGAGAAGCCGGTAAAAGAGCTATTGCAATTTCATCATGAGAAATTTCCAAGTCAGCACGCGCAGCTTCTCGCGAAGGAGCTTGTTGCATTCTATCAACCAAAGGATGACCAACCCAAGAAACTTCTGCGCCTCTTTCCTTGTAATAACGGGCTTCCTCTGGAAATATGGCAAATAATTTATCAGTAAAATTAACAATAGCGGATGTTTTTCTTGAACCAAGAGACCAAACCCATTCCTGTGGTGCAATGTAATACGCAACAGGTACATCAGGTAAATTGCGTTTAAGAAATTTACCAATAGCCACATTCGGTCCCATATAGTCAATTAGTACTACTAAATCAGGAGGATTCTGTTTTAGGTAAGTAATTGCCCGTCGCTGTATGGACAGTGTAGACAAGATATGAGGCACAGCTTCCACAAGGCCAATAGAGCTAATAGCGCTGGTATTGGCTAACAAAGTAGCCCCAGCAGCAGCCATTTTTTCTCCACCCAATGCCACAATTTCTAACTCTAACTTAGCTAAAACAGCTTGGCGTTTGAGTCCTTCAATTAACATCGACCCTTGTAAATCACCAGACACATCGCCGGTACTAATAAAAATTTTCATTATTGGTTGTGATTTATCAGTTGTTCAGTTGTCAGTTGTCAATTGTCAGTTGTCGGTTGTCAATGGTAAATAGTCAGTTATTAATTGTTTTCCCGCTGACTACTTACCGTTAACTACTGACAAATAACTAATAACTCATAACTTATAAATTAAGACTCATCACTGCCAGTGCCTCTGCCCTTACCGGGTACTAAGCCCCGTCTACCAGGCATTTGCGACAGCAATAAAAAGCGGCGCAGGTGTTGTAATATCGCGGTATCTCCTAATATTTCTAACTGTTCTAGAGCGTCTTTAAAATTTAATTCCGAACGATAAAGAATGCGGAAGGCTTTTCTTAAAGTTTGTAGCTCGCTGTTAGTATAACCAGCGCGTTTTAGTCCAACTAAATTTAAAGTTCTAATTTTTGCTGGATTACCTTCTACAAGCATAAACGGGGGAATATCTCGGTCAATACGAGCCATTCCACCCACCATCGCGTGCTGACCAATATGTACAAATTGGTGAACCCCCAAAACCCCGCTCAATCTGGCTTTGGATTCGATATGAACATGACCCGCTAAAGCGACCGAATTAGCAATAATGACATTATTTTCAATAACACAATTATGCCCAACATGGACATAAGCCATTAGTAAATTACTATCACCAATAATTGTTGCTTCTTCGGGCCCGGTAGCGCGGTTAATCGTCACATATTCCCGAATCACATTATTGTCGCCAATTTTGACCCAAGTCGGTTCTCCCACATATTTTAAGTCTTGAGGTTCCAATCCAATGGCGGCTCCAGGAAAAATTTGATTCCTTGCGCCAATTTCGGTCAAGCCGTCTAGCACTACGTGAGCGCCAATGACGGTTTCGGGACCTACTTTTACATGCCCTCCGATGACAGCATAGGCACCGACTTGCACTGATGGATGAAGGTCCGCATTCGGATGTATTACAGCTGTTGGATGTATTAGTGTCTTCAAGGGTAGTTCTCCGAAAACAGTAAGCGTGCTAAGTGTTTAAATAATCAGTAGCCAAAAATATCCGGTGTGCAGGTCGTGTGAGGGCGTTGAAATTAAGAGTTTATTTTATACTGTTATAGCTTGCATTTTCACTGATATCCTCAGGCAGGATTTAGCAAGGGTACGTCACGGTAAACGCACCCTTACCTCTCAGTAAAGTCTAGCTAACTAGGGAAAACATTAGTTCGCCTTCGCAAGCAAGCTGTCCGTCAACTTCGGCACGCGCCTGCATTTTACCGAAACGACGTTGTTTAACCCACAACAGTTCCACAGTCATAACGAGTTGGTCTCCTGGTATTACTTGACGACGGAATCGAACTTTATCTATACCTGCGAATAGAAATAATCCACCTTCCGTTTCAGCCATTTGAGTTAAGACGATACCACCCGTTTGTGCCATTGCTTCCACAATTAGCACCCCTGGCATAATTGGATGACCGGGGAAATGTCCTTGAAAAAAGGGTTCATTGAACGAAACGTTTTTAATGCCGACAGCGCTTTTACCTGGGGTGTAATCAATTATCCGGTCTACCAGCAATAATGGGTAGCGGTGAGGTAACAGTTTTTGAATTTCTTCTACTGTAAAAGTAGTTTTAATTTCAGCTTTTTTGGCATTATCAGGGCTGCTATCTAAAGATGTAGATGCTGCAACATCCGGAGTTTTTACTTCAGTGACGATTGACATGGACTCTCTGCTTGGTATGGGACTGTGGTCTCGTTTGTAGGCTCTTGGTTTTGAACCTCCCCTCATTATTTCAGTTTTTAGTTGGTTGTTGACTGTTGGTTGTTGACTGTTGGTTGTTGACTGCTAACCGTCAACCGTTAACCGTCAACTGTGAACTAATTTCTAAAATCCTTTGTGCTAGCTGAATGTGTAAATTGTGGCTGGCTTTGTACGCCATATAGTGAGCAGTTGGGAGATTCCCAAGTAAACTCAAGTCTCCTACTAAATCCAGGATTTTATGGCGTACTGGCTCATTTGCAAATCTTAGGGGAGGGTTTAACCAACCTTCTGGTCCGCAAACCAATGCATTTTCTAAGCTTCCACCTTTAATTAATCCTAATTTTCTCAAATGTTCGATTTGATGCAACAAACCAAAAGTACGAGCGGGCGCAATTTCCTCTGCAAAGGTATTTTGCAGATTTTTGTCGAGCGACCAACTGTGCCATTGGTTACCAATTGCAGTTAAATCAAAATCAATACCATAAGTAAAACGGGTTTCTGAAGAAGGTAAAGCGCAAACAAAAGCATCACCTTGATGTACCCATATTGGCTCGCTAATAATTGGCTCGCTGAGAGTTTTACTGATTTCGTTATCAGTAGCGCTTTGAGGTACTAAACCAACCTGGGCTATACTTTGTGCCCAAATCTGTGCTGAACCATCTAAAAGCGGTACTTCTGGTCCGTCAATTTCAATACGAACGTTGTTTACTCCCATACCACAAAGGGAAGCCAATAAATGTTCCACTGTGCGGACACTTGCTTCCCCTTTACCAAGCTGAGTAGAAAGAACTGTTTCATTCACAACCGTCACCTGTGCGGGAATTATCGGTTTATCCGGTAAATCCGTCCGCACAAAGTACCGTCCGCTACCAGAAGGTGCTGGTATGATACGAACCTGGGTACTGACTCCACTGTGCAGTCCTACCCCTATGTGGGTAATTTCCCTGGCTATTGTGTGTTGTTGCATCTTTAGAGGTCAATGTTCGAGAGCCAATAGTTAATAGACTAAGAAATTTTGACTATTGGCTCTGGATTTAAAGTATCAAGGCAAAATTCAAAATTAGCAAGATAAGGGGGAAACAGAATTTGCTGACTGATGACTGATGACTACTAACTGTCAACCGTCAACTGTCAACCTAAAACCTTTCCCCAATACCAAAGTTGATGCGGCTATCTCCCTCATCATTGATACCGTAGTCAACACGAATTGGTCCTAAGGGTGAATTTACCCGCACACCAATTCCGTAACCGTAGCCGGTACCATTTTTGTTCAACAAAGTAGATGCTGTGTTACCTGTTCCCAGGTCTGTACCAACATCAAAAAATAGTGCGGCATTAACGATGGAAATAAGAGGGAAGCGATATTCTAAAGATGCTTGTAGAAAACTACGGCTGCTGGCTAATGCCCCTTCTTCGTAGCCTCGAATCGAATTACTTCCACCTAAAGAGAAGGCTTCGTATGGTGGTAAATCACCCAAAACAGTACCACCTTGTACGTTAAAGGCTAATGTTTGTGCGCCTTTGTTAAAGTTTGTAAATTTTACTGGAATATACTGACTGTAGCTACCTCTTAACCGGGTCAAGAAAATACTTCCAGAACCTATTGGTACTGATTGGTCAAGTCCTAAACGGAAGAAAGAACCATTTGTCGGTTGCAAAGCACTATCACGACGGTCGCGTGCTAATCCTAGCTGTAACAACACTAAATCGTCAGAGCCGCTACCAGACTGGGTTAAGTTAAGAAGTTGGTTAGTATTCTGAAGCCGTCCTTGTCTTCTGTCATTCCCGTCGTCATCTGTGGTGGAAACTCTTTGATATTGCAAACCAGCTGAAGCAACCCATTCTGCTGCTTCAAAGGGATTTGCAGATAATGGACGAGTAAAGTTTATACCGCCACCAGTACGTACGATGCGAGGACGGTCACCATCCGCTGAAGGGTCGTTGGGATTAAAGGTAACAATATCTCGGTCTTTACCTTCAAAAATTAAGGATATTGTTCGACGACGGAAAGCGTTAACAGTATAAGAAGTACGGAAGGGGTCACCACCTATCCAAGGGTCTGTAAATCGCAGGTCAAACAATAATTCTCTTACACCGACCTGTAATTCTGCACCTAATTTTTGGTTATTTCCACCTAAGTTTTGTTCTTGATAACTAACAGTTCCAAATAAACCACTAGCGGAACTAATACCCGCACCTGCTGCGATAGAGCCACTGTTACGCTCAGCTACGTTAACTATTACGTTTACTTTGCTGGGGTTTTCGGTACCTGGTTCCAAAGAAATATTCAAATCCTCGAATAATCCTAATCCAGCAACTCGTTGCAAATCTTTTTGCACCATGTTGCGGTTAAATACTTTTCCTGGTTTGAGTTCTATTTCCCGCGTAATGATATATTCCCTTGTACGTCCCCGGATTGGACGACCTTCTTTGTCGGTTTCCTCTCCTTCTTTATTACGGAAACGAACACGAATATTTTCTACTACCCCTTCCACAACTTGCAGGGTGACTACTCCGTTTTCCGAAACTTGTGGTGAACCAACAATATTTGCCAAAACGTAACCTTGTTCTTGGTAACGCTTGGTTAGCTGCTGCATGGACTCTTGCAAATCCCGCAGGTTGAGAATTTTTCCGTACTGGCTAGAAAATATTTTATCTACTTCTGTAGGTGAAATAACAGAGGCTACCGGAGGAGTTATACCTGGGTTAGCCTCGATTTGAACCTTGCTAAGAACTGGGTTAGGACGAACTAGAAAACTTACTTGTACACCAAGTGGAGTATCTTTTGGTACTGCTTGTACGTTAGAGAAAAAGCCAGTTGCAAAAATAGCGTTGATATCTTGCTGCAACTGAGAACGGGTGGTTGTTCGTCCCGCTTGGGTTTTAACTGCGCGGTAAACGATGTCTTGTAATTCCCTCGTTAGTTCTCCAGTCTCTGCTTGAACGAGAACTTCTGATACTAGTACCCGAGTTTCTTCTGCTGCAGGGGCTGTACCGGGTGGGTTTGTACCAGGTGCAGATGGAAAGGTAGGTGTATTTGGCTGATTGTTTGTTGGTTGGTTATTGGTTGGTTGATTATTTGTTGGTTGATTATTTGTTGGTTGGTTATTGTTTGGTTGATTATCTGTTGGTTGGTTCAATTCCTGCTGTTGGTTCAATTCCTGCTGTTCTTGAGCGGGAATTGGTGTCTCTTGGCTGGGGGGAGTAGTCGGTTGTGGAGGGTTATTTTGTAGGCCAGGAGCTTGCGCTACCAAAGGTTTTTTCCAGGAATCGGGCATTTTTATGGATGCCGTTTCCCCTGTTCCTTGTGCTGTGGAATTTTGATTAAAAGCTTGTTTAGGAATTCCCGACGGGTTGTTACTTCCTTTTAGAGATGAAGTCAACGCACTTGGAACATTGGACATTCCCCGATGTTTCTTTAGAGCAGTCGCAACAGAATTTTCCTTTGCGATCGCTTTTTTCAGAGAGGGGGGAAATTGTTGCTTCCAGGTTGACTCAAAAGAAAATGTTTGTTTAGCCGTTGTTGCGGGAATAGTAATATTAGGAGATTTTTGTAAAGCTAATGGTTGGTTTGTTACTGTGTTTGAGGGTAATACTAACTCACCTGTTGCTTGCGGCGAATTTGGGCTAAAGCTGGAACTAAAGCTGGGTGAAGGCTGAGAATTCTCAAAAACAGTAATTTGCGTCGTAGCTTTAGTTACATTTTCCTTACCTGTTGCTTCGGGTGATATTTTCGCAGGATACACCGCAACAACTTCATGCTCCTGAGAACTGTCAGTTGCAACCGGCGTTTGGTCTGAATTTTGATTTGTTTGTGCAGTTGCACTCAAAGAGCCACTGAATGGGGCTGTTATCGTTACCACTGCCAACAAAACGGGTGATAAGCGCATCTTGTTTCTATTCCTCTTCACGTCCACACACCATTTATCACAAGGCAATTATGCTCTCATGCAAAAGCCATAGATTAAAAGTCTAATTATTACTTTTGCCTTTATACTTTACAAGGCAATTTGAAGTCTGAGGGAAGAAGAAAGAAGGAAGAAGGGAAAAATCTTTTTTTTCCCTTAAATAATTTACGCACGCAGTCAGGATATTTGTAGGTTGGTGTCGAGGAACGAGACCCAACAAAAGTTTTGCAAGTCTTGGGTTTCGTCCCTCAAGCCAACCTACGTAATATTGTGTTAGATTTGCCTTCTTTCTTCTTCCTTCTTTCTTCTTCATATCAATTGTTAGCGTCCACAGCTTTGAGCACTCGTTGCAAAACCTCCTGGTAGGCATTTTCCACATTACCTAAGTCCCGACGAAAGCGGTCTTTATCCATAACTCGAAGGTTGGGGTCGTTTTCTGTTGCATCCCACAAACGACAGGTATCAGGGCTAATTTCATCTGCTAAGAGTATTTGTTGTTGGGAATTTACACCAAACTCAAGCTTGAAATCAACCAGTGTAATACCACACCCCTCAAAGAAACCGATAAGGAAATCATTGACTTGCAAAGCAAGATGAGTTATTAACCTAACTTGTTCCTCTGTCGCCAACTCTAACAATAACAAACGCTCCAGTGTTAACAATGGGTCTCCCAATTGGTCATTTTTATAATAAAACTCAACCAACGGCCGTTTTAACACAGTTCCTAACTGCAATCCCGTTTGTTGACAAAGACTTCCCGCTGCAATATTTCTTACTACCACTTCGATTGGCAAAATCTTTACAGCCTTTACCAGCATTTGATTGGGTGCAGGGCTGTCTATATAATGAGTTTTGATACCAGACAATTCTAATTCCAGAAAAAGCTTGCTAGAAATGCTACAATTAATGGTTCCCTTTCCAGAA
Organism: Scytonematopsis contorta HA4267-MV1; assembly: GCA_019359035.1. GTDB lineage: Bacteria > Cyanobacteriota > Cyanobacteriia > Cyanobacteriales > Nostocaceae > Scytonematopsis > Scytonematopsis contorta. The sequence continues at coordinate 381,015 of JAHHIC010000074.1, forward strand.
ATAGTGCCACGCTTTTGAGCGTTAAAAGCAGTGGCATCATCCTTAAAATCAGCCAAAAAGATTTCTGGGTCTTCCGTACTGTAGAGAATTTTGGCTTTACCTTCGTATAACTTGGTGTTAACTGACATGGCGGAGCAATAAAGTTTTTGGCGATGGGCAACCCTGATGTTTCAGGCTTAACCATTTTATATGATTTGGGGAGTGGGGAGTTGGGAGTTAGGAGTTAGGAGTGGGGAGTTGGGAGTTGGAAGTGGGGAGATGGAGATGAAAGAGACTTTGAATAACGAGTGTCTATTAATACAGCAATCCTGGTAGTTTAAGAATAAATTAATTAGAATAGTATTCTAAGTAGTTATTTTAATAGACAACTTTGGGTTTACTGATTTTCTAGACAACACAAATCACTTATCTGTGGACTCCAGAAAATACAGCCGTTTATACACATACGGAGATAACAAAATGAATAAAGATGATTTTATGTATCCACGCAGTCGTTACCACGGTCAGGTAAAACCAGAAAATTTAGTGTTTAACGCCAATTTGCAAGAGTTCGCACAGCGGATAAGTATTATTTGCAACCTAGAAACTGGCGGTAAAGTACCACCTGAACAAGCTTACAACCAAATTAAAGATTTGTGGAAAAAGTTAAAACACTCAAAAAAAGAATTGGGAATTGGTGAAAACCCCTTTAACAATGAGGATGGTCAAAGTTAAGGAGCTTTAAGTTTTGAGCAAAAAATCTCCAATTCAATTCCCAAAAAGTCAACAGTCAGCAGTCAGCAGTCAGCAGTCAACAGTCAACAGTCAACAGTCAACAAACTACTTACTAAGCATTGTCCAAGCTCCATCCCAGTCATCTGAGGGTGGTTGTTGTAAATAATTATGAGCGCGTTCTAAGTAAATATCTACAACGGTATCAGTAGGTTTAATCCGCTTGGATATCTCAAAATAATCTATGGCTAATTTAAAGTGACGGGATAAATAAGCATTTCTGCCTGCATCGTAATTATATAAAAATTCTTGCATGTGCCTATCAAGAGGATGGATACGTTCATCTAGTAATTCATAAATTTTTACAGGTTGATTTTTACCTTTGACACGAACTTTGTCCAGTTCTCTGACCCAAATCCGGTCGCGGCATAATTCATAAGTAAATTCACTGAGGATAATATCACAATTGTAATCTTTAGTTACACCTTCTAAGCGAGAACTCAAGTTGACTCCATCCCCGATAACGGTATAATCCATACGTTTTTGAGAGCCAATGTTTCCTGATACTACTTCTCCAGAGCTAATACCAACTCCAATATGAATTTGTGGCTGTCTTTCAACAAATCGTCGATGATTAAAATCAGCCAGTCTTCGACGCATATCTAATGCTGCTTGTATTGCTCTCCACGCATGATTTTCAGTCAGTGGTAGTGGCGCACCGAACACTGCCATTAGGGCATCTCCGATAAATTTATCTAGCGTGCCTTCGTAGTTAAATACTGCTTCTACCATTGTTTCAAAGTACTGATTTAACAAAGAGACTACTTCGGCTGCTCCTAGATTTTCCGTAAGTGTGGTGTAGCCTCTGATATCAGAAAATAAAATAGTTACTTCTTTACGCTCCCCTACCATTAAGGCATCATCACCTAGTGCCATCACCTGTTCTGCGACACGAGGTGTCATATAACGGTAAAGTGTCGTTTTCATACGTTTTTCTTGACTAATGTCTTCTAAAACTACCAAGCCACCTTGAACTCCACCTTCTGGATTCGTTAAGGGGTTGACAGTTAGATTAATACTGCGCTCGACAAGTTGCACTTTGCTAGCAGGTATTAACTCAAACTGAGGTGTTAATGATTCGTTCCAGGGACGAAAAAATTCTTGGTGAGTTTTGTCACGTATGGTCAAAATAAAATTATGACTGTGGGGTTCCCCAATATGAGAGGATTGGGGTTCAAACAGGTCGCTTTTAGCTTTATAAAGTCCTAATGTTAAATTTTGCTCTGGGACAAAATGTTTTGCACCAGTTTTTAGACTATCTTCTAAACGCATTTGTAGGTTATCGATGGGTACGACCTCCCAAACACAGCGACCTGTTAAACTTTGTTGCCAAAATAATTTATTATTTTTAGCATTTGTATCTCCTAAAGGACAACCAAGTAACTCTAATGCTGCATCATTAATGGTAACGATACGACCTTTCATATCAGTCGAGATAACAGCATCTGACAAACTTTGTAAAATATCTTTTTGATACTGTTTTTCCAATTGAACAGTTTCAAATAAACGAGCATTTTCTAAGGCAATTCCAGCTTGAATATTAAACGCTCGCATAAATTCTTCGTCAGAACCAGTAAAACCACCTTGATGTTTATTAATTAATTGTGTCACCCCAATTAATTCATTTGCGGAATTAAATACGGGAATACATAAAATATTTCGAGTTTCATACCCCGTCTTTCTATCAGTAGTAGGGTCAAAACGGGGGTCTTTATAAGCATCAGGTATATTTAAAGCTTCTCCAGTAGAAGCAACATAACCAACAATTCCTCGGTTAGCAGGAATGCTAATTTCCATCATCATGGAACTATCAGCAGCAGCAACTTTTGTCCAAAGTTCACCCATTTCTTTTCGATACAAAAACAGCGTACTCCGGTCTGCTTGCATCAAAATTCTGGCTTGTTCCATTACCATTTGCAAAGTTGCTTCTAAATCCAAACTCTGACCAAGAGTTTGAGTAGCTCGCAACAGCGCTGTAGCACCACGTTGATTGCGTGCTGCGACATAAAAAGATTGACAACTCTCTAAAATGATTCCAATAGAAGCAGCAAAATCACGAAAACGTTCTTCATCATCAAAATTAAAAGGAATATTTCCAGCTTTATTTGCTAATTGAACAATCGCAACAACTTGATTTTTACTACTGACAACAGGCATACATAAAATATTATGTATCCTGTATCCCATTTGTTTTTCCAATTCTGGGCTAAAAAGCGGATGAGTAGCAGTGTGAGAAATATTTAAATATTGAGCTGTCGTAGCAACATGACCAGGAATACCCACATTAATTGGAATACGAACTTCCAAAGGTCTTTGAATACTATCTTGAGGGACCTTTGACCAAAGTTGACCTTTATCATGGTCTACTAAAAAAATTGCCGTATGTTCAGCTTGAAGAACTTGACCAATTTTAAGAGTAATTGCCTCTAAAACCTTCTCCAGCATAGCTTCCAGGGCTTCATTATTAATTAAATCAATCGCCCTGAGAAATTGCTGAAACTCAGCCGTAATAAAATCTAGTAAACAAACAAACTCGTTAACAGAAAGTTCTTTAACACGACGTACTAATGACTGTGTGCGATGAACTTGAGTTAATTCAGTTAACGTTGCCAATACGCTACCAACATTTAGCAAAGACATAAATTGTTTATTTTAGATTTTTATGGAGTGGTAATTGGTAATTGGTAATTGGTAATTGGTGATTGGTGATTGGTGATTGGTGATTGGTAATTGGTGATTGGTGATTGGTGATTCCCCATTCCCAATTCCCAATTCCGCATTACCCATTACCCATTCCGCATTACCCATTACCCATTACCCATTCCCACTTGTCGATAATAGTTTTGCAATTGCCGGGTAGCTGCACTCCATCCCCAGCGTTCAGCTTCTTTACGTGCGTTTTGCCTGATATTTTCACGTTCTTCTTTTTGTTCTAGTAAACTCATAGTGGCTTGGATTGAGCTTTTATTATCAACTTGGGGTTCAAATAAAAATCCATTTACTCCCGAAGTTACAATATCAGGAATACCCCCAGACCGAGCAGCTACTACTGGACATCCTGCAGCCATTGCTTCTAGTAATACTAATCCCAATGTTTCAGTACGAGAAGGAAAAATAAATGCGTCTGCACTTGCAAAAGCTGAACCTAACTCCCTCCCCTGTAAATACCCAACAAAATTAGTGTTCGTCCCTATAAAATATTCTTGTAATGCTTGACGATGCGGTCCGTCTCCCACTAGAGCTAACCTTGCTCCGGGAATGGCTTCCAAAATAGGTTTAATACGCTCAATTTCTTTTTCCGCTGAAAGCCTTCCTACATAAAGTAGCAAAGGACTTTCAGGATAACCTCGCGATAAACGCTTACGCATTTCGTCGCTGGCTAAACTTGGGTGAAACGTTTCTGTATCTACTCCGCGTTGCCACAAGTCTACCCGTTCAATACCATGTGCCGATAGTTCCTGTACCATTGCTGTGGAAGTACATAAATTTAAGGCTGCTTGATTATGGGCGCCTTTAAGCAATTCCCATAACAACCCTTCTAGCATACCTAAACCATAATGTTGTAAGTACTGTGGCAGATGAGTATGGTAGGATGCCACTAAGGGAATATTTAATACTTTGCTATAAAATATACCAGCTAATCCTAAAACAGCTGGGTTGACTACGTGAATAATATCGGGTTTAAACTTTTCTAACTCGTCACCAATCGCTGGACGTGGTAGTGACATTTTCAACTCAGGATATAACGGTAACGGAAAACCAGAGACACCATAGACCCGAGCTCCTTTATGTTCTGTGATACCACCTTCAGGACAGAGCACTAAAACTTGGTCGCCATTGCGTTGTAAATGGTCAACGGTGTGACGCAATCGCGTTACTATGCCATCAACCTTGGGTAGAAAAGTTTCGGTAAAGAGAGCAATTCTCATAAATACTATTCAGTACGGGAACTGTATTCAAATAATCTCAATTTCTGGGTAATTTCTACATCAGTTACAGGGTATACTGTCTCTCTCGGTGTCATTAATTCAGCATAATTACTTCCAATTTGTTGACTGTTGACTGTTGACTGCTGACTGCTGACTGCTGACGGTAAAAACAATAAACTAAATAATTGTTAACGGTTAACTCTAAATCAACTTTCAACAGTTAACAGTCAACCGTCAACAGTTAACAGTCAACCGTCAACAGTCAACCGTCAACAAATTTATTTTCTGTGCCAAGTCACCTTGGGCAGAATTTGTTTGTTATCAACTCGATTTTGATATTTCACAGCGAAATTTAATAGCGAATCGAGCAGGGAATCAGAGAGATAGTGAGGTTCTAGCCCTAAATCTATCAATTTTGTGTTTTTGGCGTTGAAATAATGTTCTTCTTTTTCAACTCTGGGATTTTCGATGTTGTTAATTTCGACATTTAACCCCAGTGCGTTACCAGCTTTTTTCACCATCATTGCCAAATCACCGACGCTAAATAGTTCGGTAAATTGGTTAAATACGCGAAACTCTCCTGCTTGTGCTGGATTTGCCAGAGCGATTTCAATACATCGCACTGTGTCGCGAATATCTAAAAAGCCGCGAGTTTGTCCACCTTTACCGTAAACAGTCAAAGGGTGTCCAATTGCTGCTTGGATGCAGAAGCGATTAAGAGCTGTACCAAAAACACCATCGTAATCAAGACGGTTAATTAACATTTCGTCCATACCCGTCTCTTCGGTAAGAACGCCATAAACCACCCCTTGATTTAAGTCTGTAGCACGCAAACCCCATATTCGACAAGCAAAGTGAATATTATGGCTATCATGAACTTTGCTTAGGTGATACATAGAACCAGGCTGTTTCGGATAAGGCAAAGTATCCTTACGCCCATTGTGTTCAATAGTAATATACCCCTCTTCAATGTCGATGTTTGGTGTACCATATTCACCCATTGTTCCTAACTTAACTAGGTGACAATCAGGAAAATCTTCTTTTATGATGTATAACAAATTCAACGTCCCAACAACGTTATTCATTTGCGTCATCACAGCATGTTCACGGTCAATCATCGAAAATGGGGCTGAGCGTTGTTCACCAAAATGCACGATTGCTGTTGGCTCGAACTTGTGCAACGCCTGTTTGAGAAACTCGTAATTTGTAATATCGCCAACAAATAGGTCGATAGTTTTACCAGTTAAATCATGCCAGCGTTGGATACGTTGCTGAATTGAGGCTATAGGGGTTAGAGTATCGACCCCTAATTCATTATCCCAATGACGCCGTACCAAACTGTCCAAAATTCCAACTTCGTAACCTCTACTAGAAAGGTAAAGTGCGGTTGCCCAACCGCAATAGCCATCACCACCGATAACCAGGACTTTCATCTGAACCTTTATGAGTTTAGAAACCGCTGATAGCTAAATCTACCAGGTTTCTGTCCCCACTAAACCATCATTCTTTGGGAATTATTAACTGATGACGGTTGACAGTTGACAGTTGACGGTTGACGGTTGACGGTTGACGGTTGACTGGAAATTATCTGTTACTGCGCTCCGGAAGGATAAAGTAATACCATTACCTGGTTACCCAGCTTAAAAAACAACCCCTTAACAGCCAACAGTCAACAGTCAACAGTCAACCGTCACCAATTTAATCTATTGTTAAGAAAAGTTACAAAATTGCCGTCAAAGCGTCTTACCATATTGACAAGACGATTAAGAGTCTATATCGTGAAATACATACCCGGGTAAGACCGATAAATGAGTTATGCAAGCTAAGCAAAAGGTTACTTTATATCTATCGCCAGAACTCCATAGAAAGCTGAAAATTTATTCAGCAGTCCATTCTGAACCAATGTCCGAACTAGCTGAACGTGCCCTAGTTTTCTATTTGGCGAATTCAGAGTTAGTTGATGAGGTCGAGGCTTCCTACGGGCGAACTCATAGAGTTTATACTTGCCCGAATTGTGAAAGCTCACTCGTTTTAAGGGATGGAGAGTTGATTTCCTTAGGTAATCAACCGGGAATCATCGGTCAAGAGCATTTGTCTATTGACGAAATGAGCGAAACCAACCCTAAGGATGAGGAAGAATTGGTTCCTTGTTAGTTATCAAGAGTTATGGATTATAAATTCATAATTCTGTTTCTCTACCAACGACGATGTCCGAAGCTGTCTCTATAGGTCTTAAGTAGGTCGATGCTATGAAAGAAGAGCTCAATATTCTAATTCAAGCTCAATACCCGCTAGTCTACCTTATGACCTCTGAGGAAGAGCGTGCTGAGCTAGCAATTTATACAATTGCCCAATTAGTAAAGCCGCAAAGGCGTGTATATGTGTGGACAGTAACTCACGGCATCGTTGAGTATGGCCAACCCCGTCAGGTAACACAGCACAATACTGTATCTCCGGAAGCAGCAATTGAGTGGATTATCCGACATCGGGAACCTGGTATATTTATTCTTAAAGATTTACACCCGTTTATTGATGCGCCTCCGACAACAAGGTCTTTGCGAGATGCTATAGCCAGCTTCAAAAATTCGCAAAAAAATATCATCTTGATGTCGCCGATGTTGAATATTCCCATAGAATTAGAAAAGGAAGTAGCAGTTCTTGACTTCCCGCTCCCTGATATGGGTGAGTTAAATAAGGTTTTGACTCAACATATAGATACTAATCGTGGACGTAGGCTAACAACAGATGCGCGAGAAAAACTTCTCAAAGCTGCTTTGGGTTTAACCAAGGATGAAGCAGAGAAGGTGTACCGCAAGGCGCAAGTGACTGCACAGCGTCTAACGGAAGAAGAAGTAGATGTAGTTTTATCAGAAAAGAAACAATTAATCCGGCGCAATGGTATACTTGAGTACATCGAGGAAGATGAAACCATTGATGCTGTGGGAGGTTTGGAAGAGCTTAAAAAATGGTTAAAGCAACGCTCTAATGCATTTACAGAAAGAGCAAGAGAGTACGGATTGCCTCAACCAAAAGGTATGCTAATATTAGGTGTACCGGGCTGTGGTAAATCTCTGATTGCTAAAACTACATCTCGTCTATGGGGTTTACCGTTGTTACGTCTAGACATGGGTAGAGTTTATGACGGTTCTATGGTGGGAAGGTCGGAAGCAAATTTGCGGAACGCCTTAAAGACTGCCGAATCAATTTCTCCGGCAATATTGTTTATCGATGAGTTAGATAAATCTTTCGCTGGTAGTGCAGGTTCGGGTGATTCAGACGGAGGTACAAGTAGCCGTATATTCGGTTCGTTCCTTACCTGGATGCAAGAGAAGAAATCACCAGTATTTGTGATGGCGACAGCCAACCGAGTAGAGCGTTTACCTGGGGAATTCTTGCGGAAAGGACGTTTTGATGAAATCTTCTTTGTGGATTTACCTACTCCTGAAGAAAGACAAGATATTTTCAAAATTCACCTAAATAAACGTCGTGAAGATATAACTCGGTTTGACTTAGAGCAACTTTCTAAGATGGCCGATGGCTTCTCTGGGGCAGAAATAGAACAGGCTATAGTCGCTGCGATGTATGAAGCCTTTGCCCAAGAGCGCGAATTCACGCAATTAGATATTATTGCTGCTTTGAAAGCGACATTGCCGCTGTCGAAAACGATGCAAGAACAGGTTACAGCCTTACGGGACTGGGCCAGACAGCGAGCGCGTTCTGCAGCATCCTCCGTCGCAGAATATATGCGGATGGAGAGTTAAAAAGCTTTCTCCTGTGTAAACAGGAGCAAAGGCTAGCTTAACCGGGCTAGCAAATAGGAAAAACCGCGACCTTATAAATCGCGGCTTCAGCTAAAAACCGTTGTCGTTTCTCAAACTTCTCTTTTGGAGGAAACCCAAATGTCTCATTTTAGCACTCTGCGTACCAAAATCACCGATGCTGAAATCCTCAAAGCTTCCCTTCGTGACTTGGGCATTAGCGTAAAGACAGAAGCTGATGTTCGCGGTTACAATGGTCAGCGCGTTCGTTCCGACATCGTTGCTACTTTGGAAGGCGAATATGATTTAGGTTGGTCTCGTAACAGCGATGGCACCTTTGACCTAATCGCTGACTTATGGGGTGTTGCTAAAAAGCACAACCAAACCGAACTGATTAACTCTATCAACCAAAAATACGCCGTTAATAAGACCCTTGCTGAAGTTAAACAGCGCGGTCTGAACAACGCCAACGTCAAGTTGGTATTGCAATAAATAGCAATTTATTGCGCGTTCCCAAAGCTGCACGGGTTAACCAGATTTGTAGGGGTTGACCCGCTTTTTTTCCCGGACTGGGGTGGCTCCCAGTCCTTTGTTTTTGGAATATTAATAAGCTGATGGAACTTTTGCTAGTGTTGTTTACTAGCAAACTTTTTTATTTTTGTTGTTTGTGAAAACAAACTTAACCTGACAAATCTGAATTTATCATTTTTTAACCATAAATTTCGTTGTCTGTAATTCAAATTTGTAAAGAAATATTGCAAATCTATACACATTTTTAATGGGAGTGGGGAATGGGGAATGGGGAATGGGGAATGGGGAATAGGGAATGGGGAATAGGGAATTGGTAATGGGTAATGGGGAATTGGTAATGGGTAATGGGTAATAGTCCAATCACCAATCCCTAATCCCCAATTACCAATCCCCAATTACCAATTACCAATCCCCAATTACCAATCCCCAATTACCAATTACCAATTACCAATTAGCTCCTTAAGAGCCTGATGTAAATCTTGTGTTAGGTTAGTGACTGCGAGCCTTGCTGAGTGACGGTCTGCTTGATAAGTGGAAATGCGAGAGCTGACGTTGATGGGTTCTCCGACTGTAATTGTTGATTTTCTCCAACCTAAGCGAGGACGACCTGGAAGTTTTGTGTCTTTGATGCGGGACATCATATCAAATATAAGTAAAGTCATTTCCGCAAATCTTTCTGGTGTTGGCTTTTCTTGAACATAATTTGTAGTCACTGTTACAAATGTTTCGGCTAAGCGCATGTGCCGCATTTGTAAATCTGCTTCTGTGGCAATCCAATCGGCTAACCCACGCTTAAAAGGTGGTAGGGTGTCTAATTCTGGTAAATCTTCGCGATAAATACGACTCCAACCAGCCTCTTCTAAACGCCGACAACGGTCGATAAAACTTCCTTGAGCAGGTAAATGAAAATATTCTTCTGCGACTGTGAAGGCTGAATTCAACAAACGCTGTAAACGCACAGTTAGAATTTCTTCACGACTATGCTTATGAGTAATGGATGTGTCAATAGATATATTCCCTGATATATTTTGTTTATAGAAGTGCTGATAAAACTCTTCCATTTCATTAACAAGATACTCAGCTAAACCCAACAAGCGCTGGTGATAAATTTCTTCTCTGCTGAGGTTGTCTTCAAACTTCTGCAACCCCAAACCGCTATCTGTTTCGAGCCTAGTCAATAACCAATTCAATTTGTCCCAAGGGGGATTTACATAACTATATTGAATTGTTATGGGTACTATAAATACTTCTTCCTGACGGTCTGCTTTGAGTAAATCTTCCGCACACCAAAAACCCAACTGAGCAACACCTGGTTCTAAAGTACCAACAATTCCACTGTGACCATTAGTAGCTCCTTCTGGTGCAACTGCGATTGGATACTTTGCATTCACAAAAAGAGTTCGTGCAGTTTTTAACCCAGTTTTGTCTAAAGCTTTACCTCTGCGTATAGGGAATCCCCCTAAACCAGAAAAATATGAACCTAACCAATCCCCTGCCCAGAGAGTCATCCCCCGCTCATACATAAAATGGGAATGAATCGGTTTTTGCAGATTTATACCCAACTTGTGAGCAGTTTGGGGCACAGCACGGGAAAGTAGGTATAACATACTCAATGGGTCGTCTGTTTCTGGATGACGGAATGCCATCAAAAAGCGGATTTTACCTGCTTGGAATTTTTGATAAAGCTCGACTAAACGCTCAACGTTTATAACTTCAAATTGTGTAATACCAGACGGTAACCAAGGTCTGAGGCGAAATCTAAGTACAATCGGTAGCGTCCACTGGGCAAATTTCAGAACAAATGGGTTAAACCGTGGGGGGATAAATTCTAATGGTGGTTGTACTCGGTCAATTTTATCTGACAATTTGGCTGTTCTCCAGATTACTATGCTTCCGGTGGCTAATGACTCGCATTTGCTTTGCTTTTCTCCAGAAGCATTTTAATTCTAGAATTTTTTCAACGGAGGAAGAAACAAGAACAAAGAAGGAGGAGGTCTTCTTAATTTTTTTTAATCTTTCTTGACTACAGCCGCTAGGGCGCCAGACCGCTAGACCACTAGACCATCAGATCACCGCTAGACCGCCCGCCAGAGAATAAATTCTCTGTCTAATAGCTAAAGTCCTCTTAAGAGGACTAAAAATTATGTTTTTTTATGTAATTTACTCACTATAAAGTTGATTTTGATACTTTAAATATGTTTTCCACTATAATTTGGCGAGCGATGGTTAAACCTAATTTGATGTGAAGTTACGGTTTATACAAATCAAGCCCTGGAATCGATTCAATAGGCTAAAATCTACACCTACAAAAAACCTGGTAAAAACTACTAATAACTGGTATTTTCAGTAGTGTCCCAGTGCCGAAGGCTAGCCGTTTCGGTGAAACCCCCTATTTTACGTAACCTTGCTTCAAGCTTTTGCTACACTTGTAGCAGTCGCAGTAACTTTTCCTCTCTTACTTTTAGTTTTTTTAGGACTATCCGCAATCAAGGAATCCCGTAGGAACCGCAACACGGTATCAGGTTAGTAGTGGTAAATTCATAAAATCAGCCTTAAAAAAGTTGTAGTGGGACGCATAAGCGACTTGCTGGGCTAAAGCGATAGTAAATTCATAAAATCAGCCTTACAAAAGTTGTAGTGGGACGCATAAGCGACCTACTTGACAAACGTGACATATAAAAAAGACGTGACATGTCACGTCTCTACATTATTTTATGATGTTTAATTTGCCCAGTATGGTATGGGTGTTAACCCAGGGTATCCGGGTCAACACCTAACTCTCGCAACTTAGCGGCTAAAATTTCAGCTCGTTGGCGTTCTTGTTCAGCTCGTTGGCGTTCTTGTTCGGCTTGTTCGCTGCTCCATAACAGCAAATTACCCTCGCTATCCCACCACCGCAGCCAATTTATATTTTGACGCAAGCGCTCACCCTGCCAAATTCCTAGAAATAACTCTAATTCAGGAATCCAAAAACGTCCGTTATTATCTGCTTGCTGCAAGACGTATTTTCCATCTTGTAAACATCTCACTTCTAAGCTAGGTTCGTAAGGGTCATAAGTTATATAACTGGGAACTTGAAGAATTCGTTCGTAAAAATATAGCTTGCCATAAGGTGGAGTCGAACGTACTGACAACTCTCCTCCATCTGTTTCTGACAAAAATTCCATTACAACAGCAACGGAACCACCCTCTAAATTAGGGGTATAACTACGACGAACTATATCCACAGCTACAGGTTGAACTTGCGGAACATAGAGCCAATCAGGAGCTTTAACAATAATTTTTTTATTAACTGTGGCTACAAGTCCAAAATTAGATGCAATCAACATTTGGGGTAGAATGCGTCCCACAGCACCTAACGCATCTGTAAGTGCTGCTGCAAGAAGGGGTTGCTGGATATTTTCCACTGGGTCGTCGGGTAAAATAAAGTCCGCAGGGAGAGGTTCCCAAGTAACGATTGGTTGTTTTTGTACAGGGTCAGCCTGTAAAACCATAAAATTACTCCAAAAAAATTTACTTGGAGTGTACAAAAGTATCATAACAGCAAGGAAGAAAAAGGAAAAAAATACCCCTGAACTAAAGTTCGGGCTAAAAGCTAAAACCCGTTGAAAACGGGTTGATAAATGGGTTTCGGCACAAATATCAAACCCATTTTTAATGGGTTGAAACCTTGGTTTCAACACAAATTCCAACCTGCTATTAACCCGTTAAAAACGGGTTACAGCTTTTAGCCCGAACTTTAGTTCAGGGGTATTTCACGTAACTTTAGGATTATTTCAATACCCATGTGTACACAGTAACGCTACCACTACCCAAAAAATTTAGGGGATGGTTAAGGAACCATCCCCACATAACCCTCTTATTGCCTTGTAATCTCGACACCGTTTCTTAGTTAAAGACTATTCAGAAACAGTGGTTAAATTTTCGATTTCGCTATAAGCCAAAGTTGGTGCTTCAACAGCTTGCGATAAAATTTGTGATTCAGTTCCTTGAGCCACTACAGGTAAAGACTGACGAGCATGAGCAGCAACTTCTACAGTTTTCACATCATAGATTTGGGTAACCAGTTTAGGATACAAACCGATACCGATGATGGGAAGTAACAAACAAGCAGTGATAAACAACTCACGAGGATTAACATCAGCTATAAATCCGTCGAGGTGTAACTCAGGGCTTTGTTTACCGTAGAACACTTCTTTCAACATCGACAGCAAGTAAATCGGAGTTAAAATCACACCAACTGCAGACAGAAGCACAATTACAATTTTGAAGCTAGAGCTATACACATCGCTGGTCGTAATTCCCAGGAAGACCATCAACTCACCTACGAAACCACTCATTCCAGGTAACGCTAAGGAAGCCATCGAACCAGCAGTGAACAGAGCGAAAGTAGTAGGCATTACCTTACCAATACCACCCATTTTGTCCATCGACAAGGTATGTGTGCGCTCATATGTTACACCAGCAAGGAAGAACAGAGCGGCTGCAATCAAACCGTGGGAAATCATTTGCAATACTGCACCACTGATACCAATTTCAGTGTAGGAAGCAATTCCTATCAGTACAAACCCCATGTGAGCGATAGAAGAATAAGCCAAGCGACGTTTGAGGTTAGTTTGAGCAAAAGCGCAACAAGCTCCGTAGATAATATTTACAACACCCAACACAGCCAACACTGGAGCAAAGTTCACATGAGCGTTAGGTAACATTTCCATGTTGAAGCGGATTAAACCGTAACCACCCATCTTCAACAACACACCAGCCAAAATCATCGAACCAGCTGCAGGTGCTTCACCGTGAGCATCAGGTAACCAAGTATGGAAAGGGAAAATTGAGAGTTTTACGCCGAAAGCAATTAAGAAACCAGTGTAGAGTAACAGTTCAAAAACTTTAGAATATTCTTTCAGACCAAGGGTAGCCATATCAAAGGTGAAATTATCACCGTAGAACGCCATCCCCAAACCAGCGACCAAGATAAATATAGATGCAGCGGCTGTATAGATAATAAATTTAGTAGCAGCGTAACGGCGGTTTGGACCACCCCATATAGAAATCAACAAATACACAGGAACCAACTCAAGTTCCCACATCAAGAAGAACAACAGCAAATCTTGGGCTGCAAATACCCCTATTTGGGCACTATACATCACCAACATCATCGAATAAAACAAACGTGGCTTATTTGTAACCTTCCAAGCTGCAAATATTGCCAATGTGTTTATAAGTCCGGTTAACAATATCAGCGGCATTGATAAACCATCAACCGCTAAAGACCAATTCAAACCTATCTGAGGAATCCAACTGTATGACTCTGATAATTGAAATGTTGAAAGTTGAAAATCGTAGTTCTGCCAAAAAGCGATAATCATCAACGCGAAATCAGCTATCGCAACTCCCAAGGTGTACCAACGAACCGTTTTACCTTCTTTACCTGGGATTAAAGGAACCGCCAATCCTGCTACTAGAGGCAGGGCAATCATCGTACTTAACCAAGGAAATTCCATAAAATTCATCACCGAGAATATTGTTTTGCTTGCTTGCTTCTCTATGAACTTATATTAACATCTATTTACTTTTGTAACGAAATCTGAATCTAAAGAATTCTGATTACCTCCATCGATAAGGATATATACTTACTTATTCTTTCGATAGACCATATTAAGAGCGAATTTCTGTAACGTCAATAAAAGGTGGAACGCTTTTAAAATAAGCTCTGGAGATATTTTAAAGTTTTGTTAAGATATATGTATTTTGAGGTGAGCGCTTGCCACTGCTTAATATAAAGAGAAAAAATAACCCCACCCCCAACCCCCTACCCCGCAAGCGGGGAGGGGGCTACGATTTTTTTGGATTTTGTGTAGAGGTGATTACATGTGTAGAGACGTTACATGTAACGTCTCTACATTTGATTGTCGTGTTTATTGTTGTGTTGCGGTGGCTCCTTGTTTATCAATGGAAAGGACGCGCACCACAGCATTAATACCTAAATTATTCCAGGCTGCTGCCATCGCCACCGCGACATCTTGTGAATGCGAAGTATCACTTAAAGCCAATAGGGTAGGGCCAGCTCCACTGATTACCATTCCCAAAGCGCCCGCAGATATTGCTTCAGCGTAAATAACATCATATCCTCTAATCAGTGATTTCCTGTAAGGCTGATGTAACTTATCTTGCATAGATGTCCGCAGCCAATCAGCATTACCAGTTTCCAAACCCCGCAACAACAAACCCAAATGAGCCGCATTAAAAATCGCATCCCCCCGACTCACCTCAGTAGGTAAAACCAGTCGAGCCTCCTTAGTAGAAAGCTCAAAATCCGGAATCGCCACCACAGGAACAACCTCAGCACACCAAGGAACCTCACAAACCTCCCACCCTTGGCGACCTTGGCAACTTGGCGGTTCGTTCTCTAACTTCGTAGCCGCCAAGCGACACCCCCCCAAAAGCGCCGGCACAACATTATCAGGATGACCCTCCATCTCCACAGCCAACCCCATCACCTCAGTTTGGCTCAAAGGCTCACCCGTCAAAACATTAGCACCAAGCAATCCCCCAACAATAGCCGTAGCCGAACTACCCAAACCCCTAGCCAACGGAACACCCAACTTAATCTCAATTTCAACAGTTGGAGGAGACTTCTCTATATATTGATATAACTTCAGAAACGCCTCATAGAGCAAATTACTTTTATCAGTTTGAACCCGTTCCGCTTCTTTTCCCACAACAGTAATAATTACCCCCCCCTCCTCCAAAGAAGAGGAAGAATCACAGAGAGTAAACTTAAACTCGTTATAAAGCGTTAAAGCAGCACCGATACAGTCAAAACCGGGACCCAGATTAGCGGTAGTAGCAGGAACGGTAACAGATACAGAGGAAAGCACAGACATGAAGATACTTAAAAATAATAGTCTATTGACTAATAAATAAGCATCTCATGTATTGGCTACTGTTGAAAGTAGTGATGGAATTGCGATTCAATAACTTGAAATTAGCTGTATTTATGTACCTAAAATTTGCCTTGAATTTTCTTTATTGAAAGAAAAACTTTAGACTATAAGCGCTCGTTAAAAAGTCAAGCGTTTCCACAAAAATTTACATTTTGAAAACAATCCGGTCACCTAATATTAAACAAAGAATATAGTTTTTAAATTGATTTTAGATAATAAGCGTTCCCACACAAAGCATGGGAACGAGGGATAATTATCTTTTTTCTAGTTTTTTGTCAACAGATAGATTTAGAATGTTATCTTTCTTTATAAATCACTGACGCAATCGTGATTTTCTCACCCTTAATTCGATAGATGACTCGGTAGCTAAAAGCTGCAAATTCCCTGACATTTTTATCGTCGAACTCCGGTACTGGTTTACCAGAATAGGGGTCTTTACTCAATTCATCTGTTACGTCCAGTATTTTTTTAATGACCGCAGCAGCATAGGACATTGAGTCACGAGCTATATATCCAGCAATTACTTCGACATCTTCTAACGCAGTGGGTGACCATTCTATTTGATAAGCCATTTACTCAAACGCTCTTCGGCTTCATTTTGTCTTCTTGTGGGGTGGGTGTCAGCCACTTCTAAACCCCGACGCACTTTTTCAATGACATACAAATGATATTGGACATCTTCTATTGAACAATCATCGGGTAACTGACTCAATAAAGATTGAATTTTAGCTTTTGTGGTAGTCATAGAGTTGTTTTTAGCGAAATTTATATGAGACTTTTTTTGGGTGGATATAATTTGACCACCCTAATATCTCATTGTCGCTAAAAGTTGGCGAAATTGCTAATAGCTTTTTCCATTTTTTCTATAACTTCTTCCACTTGCATAGAACCCAATTCCCCGCTTGCACGAGTACGGATGCTCAAAGAACTAGTTTCTAATTCTTTTGCTCCTACTACTGCCATAACGGGTATTTTATCCTTTTCGGCGTTGCGGATTAGTTTTCCAAGGCGGTCGCCTTTGGTGTCAACTTCAGCACGGATGCCGACAGCTTGCATTTTTACCATTACATTGTGGGCAAAGTCAACATGTGCTTCTGTAACTGGTAGTAACCTGACTTGCACAGGCGCGAGCCATAATGGAAAGTCTCCGGCGTACTCCTCAATTAATATACCAATTAACCGTTCCAAAGAACCAAAAGGGGCACGATGTAACATTACAGGACGTTGACGGACACCAAGTTCATCAACAAACTCCAAATCAAATCTTTCGGGTAAATTATAATCTACCTGAACGGTTCCTAACTGCCATTCCCGCTCTAGAGCATCCTGAAAAATAAAATCTAGCTTTGGTCCGTAAAATGCAGCTTCTCCAATGCCTTCAAAATGGTCCATACCTAATTGCTCGACGGCACGACGAATAGCACCCTGAGCTTTTTCCCAAGCTTCATCAGAACCGATGTACTTATCAGACTCAGGGTCACGGAAACTGAGACGAGCTTTAAAATTCTTTAGCTGCAACTTTTGGAAAACAGACAGTATCAAATCTACCACATTGAGGAATTCACTGTCCAATTGTTCGGGAGTTACAAATAAGTGGGAATCGTCTACAGTGAAACCCCTGACCCTAGTTAACCCACCCAATTCTCCAGATTGTTCATAGCGATACACTGTGCCAAATTCAGCAAGACGCATCGGTAATTCCTTGTAAGAACGTAACTCGCTCTTATATATCTGGATATGAAAAGGACAATTCATCGGCTTCATGACAAAGCCTTCTTCCTTCTCTGCTTTTTCCTGATTGTCTGCCATCAGGGGGAACATATCTTCCTTATATTTCTGCCAATGTCCAGAGGTCTTAAATAAATCAACTCTGGCAATATGAGGAGTAACAACAGGTAAATAACCGCGCTTGAGCTGTTCTTGCTTAAGAAAATCTTCCAAAAGGCTTCTGAGCAAAGTACCTTTAGGCGTCCATAACGGTAAACCCGGTCCCACTAGGTCAGAGAATATAAATAAACCTAATTCCTTACCTAACCTACGGTGGTCGCGTCGCTGAGCTTCTTCTTTACGTCGTTTATACTCCGCTAATTGTTCGGGAGTTTCCCAAGCGGTAGCATAAATACGTTGTAGCTGCGCTTTATTTTCGTCACCACGCCAATAGGCACCAGCAACACTTTCTAATTCAATTGCCTTAGGGTTTAATTGGCTAGTGTTGTCCAAGTGGGGACCAGCACACAAATCCCACCATTTATCTCCCAAATGGTAGATTGTAATTGGCTCCTCTTTAATGTCACCCAAAATTTCTAACTTATATGGCTCTTTAATATCCTCAATCCGACGTTGGGCTTCTTCCCGACTTACAACCTCCTTAACAACGGCTAATTTTTGGTTGATAATCTTTATCATTTCCTTGTAAATATTTTTCAAATCCTTTTCGCTAAAGGGTTCAGGATTATCAAAATCGTAATAAAAGCCGTTTTCTATCCACGGTCCAATTGTGACTTGCGCCTTGGGAAACAGCTTTTGTACCGCCATAGCCATTACATGGGAAGCGGTATGACGAATCTTTTTAAGGCTAAGAGACTCGCTAGTCTTGGGTAAATATATCTTCTCGGCTTCGACAGGTTGATTATCCGAGGTCTTTGGCGTTTGCTGTTGCACCATTGGCGAAGTAACTGCTTCCTAATTGTATTTATTTACGATGACTGCATCTATATTAGCGACCTAGCGCCGCTGATAACAGTAAAAGTAGCTTTCTCATACTTTTTCTAGATTTTTCTGAGAATTGCCACGGTCTTGACAAAAGTGTTTTGTTACAGCAGTCACGCAATTGTAACGACTGTGACAGATTTTTGACAATTTTCTATTTCAGAGAGATAATGAGAATATGTAAAGATTCGTAAATAGCGTTAATATTAGTAGGAAATTTGGAAATATGCTTGTCAATTATGAGAGACTCGAATTTACCTGAGCCAGAGTTGCTTAAGACAGTTTTGCAACCCTTGCTAGAAGATTTCCAGTATTGGTTTGCGCGTTCTGTGGACTTGCTGGAGAAAGAACAGCTTTCATTTATGAGCCTGGAAGCAAAATCGGAGTTATTGGCACGAGTCAAAAATGCTCAGGAGGAAGTAAACACCGCTAAAATGATGTTTTCTGCGACAGAAGGACAAGTTGGTATAGAGATGGAAACTCTGATGCCCTGGCATCAACTAGTTACGGAGTGCTGGAAAGTAGGAATGCGTTTTCGTCAAACACGAGAAGCCTGAAGGGTTCAACTACCATGCCTTCCTGATTTTAAGGACTTTCTTGCTCGGCTTAATCAATACTTGTGACAGATTACATAGTGGTTACAAAGGAATATCGACTCAAAACTACAAATTTCTTAATCTTTCCGTCATTTTTTTACTTAGCAAAAAAATGTAACTTATGTTACTTTAAAAATACTAGAATTGGAAAAATTGCCTGCTATCAATACAAGCATACTGAATAAGCCTGAAGATGTCTAAAATCGTCCGCGACAGAGTTGCGGACATTAGCGTCGATAAATTTCAGAATTGCGAGCGACGAAAAACTTTTTTATTAAAAACTACCTGTCCTGGAGGAAATCACGATGTTACATCTTTTATATATCCTAGCTTTCACCGTTCTAGCTTGTATAGCAGTAGCAAATTTAATCCGTAATCTAGTAATGTTCAGCTTTGATAGAGAGCGTAGCTATCCTGGTTCAAACTCCAATGGGAATCAAGGTAATTATCCCTATGCTTCATCAAGAAGAAGCCAGTACGCACCTCATCCAGAATTATTAGATAACGCTGGTAACATCATCAAAGAACCACTATTAGTAATGCGTTCGATTAACGTAGAAGACGCTCGTCAACAACTAGACGCACTCTACGAAGCTTCTCCAGCACAAAAAATTGAGAAGGAAGGGGAGTAAACAATTCAAAATTCGAAATTCAAAATTAGGGATTTGGGAATGGGGATAGGGAGTAAGAAATAAGGAAATAAATCTTAGCCTCTATTTCCAAATTAAAATTTTGTAGACCTTTGGTTTTCCCGTAATCCGCAGGATTTCCGAAGGGTAGGGTCGGAGTGAATTTTGTTCACGAAGTGGAGCGGAGCGCTCCTGTTTGAATTTTGAATTTTGAATTGTTACTCACGCTTCAATTACAACGCGAAGGTTACCTCGTTTTTTGGCAACTCGACAAGCTGTTGTGCTTCCAGAACGCTCAAATTCCAAATCTAGGATGGTTGGTCCGACGCGCAGGTTGTGTAAAGATAATCTATTTATCGACTCTGGTAATGCGGGGTCGATAATTCTTAGATAATTATTGGGTGCGTCGGGTACTAAATTGACCATCATCTGAATTAACTGGAATACGCTACCTGTAGCCCAAGCTTGGGGTGTACAAGCAACTGGATACAGAACGGGGGCGTTATCTCCGTTACGTTCGTATCCACAAAATAGTTCGGGTGGACGCTGGTAAGGTTGTACGTTGGTCATATCGAATAATGCTTGGTAAACTTCCAAAGCTTGGTCGATTAACCCTAGTGAACGTAAACCCATTGCGATGAGAGAATTGTCATGAGGCCACACTGAGCCTACGTGATAACCCATAGGATTATAAGCTGGGGATAAACTACTTAAAGTTCTGATGCCCCAACCATTAAACATATCCGGCGCTCTTAAACGTTCAGCTACATTATAAGCTTTTTCTGGGCTAAAAATACCTAAGTGTAAACAATGACCTGGGTTAGAGGTAATACTGTCTACGTGTTTACCATCACCGTCTAAGGCTAAAGCGCAAAAGTCTTGGTCTTCCATCCAAAAGTCTCGATTAAAGCGAGCTTTGAGATTTTTTGCTTCTTCTTGCCATCTGTCTGCTAAATCCAAGCGCTTTTTCATTCTGGCAATTTCCGTCAGACGCATCTTGGCACAGTAAACGTATCCTTGGACTTCGCATAAGGCAATGGAACCGTTAGCTAACTCGCCTTTACGGTCTACGATACAATCACCTGAGTCTTTCCAACCTTGGTTTGCAAGACCGCGTTTTGATTTACGTTGGTAACTAAGGTAACCTGTTTCTTTCATGTTGCGGTCAATCCACTCCATAGCTGCTAGAGCATTTGGCCACAAAATTTCTAAAGTTTCTTTGTCGTATGTCCAAGCGTAATACTCTGCATAAAGCATCAACCATAACGGAGTCGCATCAATAGTTCCGTAGTAAGGTGTATGAGGAACTTCTTGACACCGGGCTAATTCGCCTAAGCGTAATTCGTGCAGCATTTTACCCGGTTCTTCATCCCGCCATTCATCTTCAGTTTTACCTTGATACTTAGCTAAAAGCATCAAAGTTTCTTTAGCTATTTGTGGATTTAGCATCAAAGTTTGGGATGCAGTAATTATTGAATCTCGTCCAAACAATGTGGAAAACCACGGAACTCCAGCTGATACTGTTTTATGCTTACCAAAAGACTGACGGAGTAAATACATATCCTGCTCAGCCCGCTCAATCATTGTGTTGAAATTACTTTTATCCCCGTGAATACGAGTAATTTGTTGTACCCAATGTTGCTCTTCCATTGTCTCAGCAGCTTTGGCTTGCACCAAAGTTACAGGAGCACTAACGGTGGAAGTGGATTTGTTATTGGTTAATAAATTCAATCGATAACCCAACTTTTGGGTCTCGTGAGAAGCTAATTCTAACTGCCAAATAGCGGTATAGCCTTTGAAATGGTCTGGTAAGCGATGTTGGAAACTAAAACGAGACTCCATGACTAAGCCATCCAGTCCTTGATATGCCATTGTCAAAGAGTCTTTTGTTGGTGGTTCTTGCTGTATTTGTGCTGCAATGTCACCATGAGAATTTCCATTTTCATCTTCCTCTGGGGTTGCTCCGACTGATGAACCAACTGATGGAGCAACCAAGCGTAACAACCTACCCCGTCTTTGCCTATCAAAACCTCGAACTTCAAATAAATCAGCAAAATCCGCATCTAAACTCAAACTGAGTTCAAATTTCATGGATGTTGTGCTGTAGTTAGAAATTTCTATTTCTTCAAATAATGCCCCATTCAGGACTAGTTCTCTACGAATACCGATAGTGTCTGACTTGAGACGGTCGTCTATTTTTGGGTTAGTACACAAAACAGAGACTGAAAATCCTTTGTCAGCAGTACTTGATAGTAATACTGGGGAGCGTCCTTCAATTTGTAATTCCAGACGGCTCAAAAATCGAGTATCAGAACAAAATAGCCCCATACTAGGGTTACCATCACCAAGGGAACAACCAGAAATATTCCCCAAGGTGTCGGTCACTAAAAATAAGTCATCATCTTTAACTGTTAATGTAGCTTGTGCCCGTTCGCTTAATACGCAAGGCCACTCAGGAATAGGGATTTGTTCAGCAGGAACAAATGTTTTACCATCCAGCACAATCTTTTCCGGGGTCATTAGGGTATCCGGTGTCATTAGCCAAACTTCCGTTTATAGGACAATATGTTCGAGGTTGTATCAACGTCAACAGGAAAAAAGACGCTTTTTATAATTTATTTGAGCCATTATTTCAGACATTGAGTAAAAATAATACCCAGATACAGCAGTCAGAACGTAATATCATCAAATCTTTAAATTTATATATTTTTTTTCAGTGTTATAAACGTTCATTCTGCCCTAAAAATTTTAGATTATCGCCTTGGTGATTATGTCTCAAAGCTAGTGACAATAGGGAATACAAGAATAATGGTTAAATTATTTCTATGTATAGAGAATAACTCCGCTGGTGTCTGGTTAATTAATTTTGACCTATATAATCTTATCTATTTTTAGATTTTTTACTGAGTCTTATCGAACATTATTAAATTATTAGAAAATTTAATTTCAACCCTTATAAGAAAAATTTATTGTTTTTAGAGTCAAGTAAATTACAAGTTATAAATTAATGCCTCGTTAAATTATATACCGCGATTAAACATTATGAACTTTTGTACAAAAAATTTCCTACACTGAAATCAATGTATTTATTTTAACGTTTGATGCTCACCATAAACAGTAACCAAGTGTTACCCAACTAGTCCATCTCCAACAGTCAACAGCCAACAGTCAACAGCCAACAACCAACAGCCAACAGCCAAGCAAGTTCAAGAATCTTTACATAATGAGAGGATTTCCCTAACGTGGGAGACCGTTGTAATTTGTACAATGCAAATGTGAGTTGGTTCTTGTCCAAAATAGGGGGTAGTTAACAAAACGGAGTAATCCGTAGTCAATCTATCGTGAAAGGAGAAATTTGAGTAACGATTAGGCTATCCCAGACTCTTCCCTTGAGCAAGGAAGTCCCTTAAAAAAGGATTACGTTATCTTTAAAGCGTTCAAGTTCGTACCTTGAAATGTCGGACAGCTTTTAAGTCCAGCCAGTTTCAAGCTCTATAATTTAGCAGTTAAACAGGTGAAATTGACTAGTTTAAGCCAGTGCTGCTGAAAAAGTACCGAAAGATAACAATGTCGAGGCAAACAATACTAATTTATTGGTGACCCGCAAGGTGAGGCAGAAATGCAAACAAATTACGTATTTTTAATTGATACTAACAAAAACCCTCTAAATCCAGTTCATCCAGCACGTGCCAGAGAGCTACTAAGAAAGGATAAAGCTAATGTTTTTAGGATGTATCCTTTTACTTTAATACTTAAAACCGCAATTGAGAATCCAACTTTAAAAGCGGTTGAATTAAAAATAGACCCAGGGTCGAAATTTACTGGTTTAGCATTACTTCAAAAGGGTGAGATAATTTGGAAAGCAAATTTAGAACATCGTGGAGATGAAATTAAAGATGATTTAAGGAAACGTGCGGGAGTAAGACGTAGTAGGAGAGCAAGAAAAACTCGTTATCGTCAACCGAGATTTTTAAATAGAAAACGCTCTGCTCGTTGGTTACCCCCGAGTTTGAAGCATCGTGTATCTACTACTGTTACTTGGGTTAATAGGCTAATTAAGTTTGTACCAATAACTTCGATAGCAATGGAATTAGTCAGGTTTGATACTCAAAAATTACAAAATTCAGAAATTGACGGAGTCGAGTATCAACAAGGAGAATTATTGGGTTATGAAGTGAGAGAGTATCTACTGGAGAAATGGGGTAGAGAATGTGCTTATTGTGGTAAACCAGGGTCAAATATTCGTAAATTAGAAGTTGAGCATATCATTCCAAAATCTAAAGGAGGAAGTGATAGAGTTAGTAATTTGACTATAGCCTGTAATTGTTGTAATCAGAAAAAATCTGATAATTTGATAGAGTTATTTCTCAAAAAGAAACCAGAATTGATTCAAAAAATTAAAGACCAAGCTAAAGCACCGTTAAAAGATGCAGCTTGTATTAATTCAACTAGGTGGGCATTGTTTACTTGTTTAAAGGATAAAGGGTTGCCATTAGAAACAGCAACGGGAGGTCAAACTAAGTTTAATCGAATTAAAAATGGGTTTGATAAAGACCATTGTATAGACGCAGCTTGTGTTGGAACAAGTGGATTTGGTATAAAATCAAAAACCGAACAACCCTTATTAATCAAATGTTCTGGGCTTTCTAGCAGACAATTAACAAGAAATGATAAGTATGGTTTTCCTTGTACGAAAGCAAGAACTCGTTACGAGCACAAATGGCAAACAGGAGACATTGCTTCATATGTGGATGGAACTGTCGGACGTGTAGTAGTACAAAGCTCTAATAGACTAGAAATTAGAATCGGTAAAATCAGAATTTCTGGTAAACTTAACAAATTTAATAAGCTACATAGAAAAGATGGGTATAACTACTCATTGAAAACTGCTTAAGACCGCTACGGATACAAAGACTACTATTTTTGAGATTAGATGCATAGACTTATCTTTAACGATATACATGAGCATTTCAACTTCCGTGCTGAGTGAACTGCTACAAGCTGTTCCCTACCTGCGCCCCCAACTATATTTTAAGGCTTCGTTAACGGCGCTCTCCCATGCGATGGAAGACCAAGTTTTGGCTGCGACTTTGGAGCAGCCTCTAGTAATAGCCAGCTTTCAACGCGAGCGTTTTTACCGCCAAGAAGCACATCGCTACCAGCGACTAGCTTTAAGAAGTAACCAAATATACGTTTTGTCGGCACCAGAGACAGATTTTGCCAACAGTTCAGAATACTATGAAAAAGTAGCCTTTGAGCCAGATGATGGTTTAAGTCAAGAGTGGCATTTGGTGGTGATAGCCAATAATTATGCTACTTGTTTGGTGTGTCGAGAAAGCCTGGGTTCTGTGGCTAAAAATCAGCAGTTGCGGGAAATTAGCCCTAGTTTGGACATGGACACATCCCGAAGATTCGAGGGAATTTGGACATCGGAAAGAGGCGTTAGTTTAAAAGCTGCAGATTTGCTATTAAATAGAATTTCGGTTTACAGACCAGAGTTGACAGACAAAATAGAAGAAGCACGCCAGCGATTTGAAATTGGGGAGTACAAGGAGAGTTTTTCGCCAACTCCTGATGAAGCAAGCGCATCAGTAGGGGAAATAATTAGAAATTTTTCTTGTGATATTGATACAGACCCCTTCGTACAGCGTTTGGTCACTTACTTACAAGCGAGTCAGTATAAATTACATAAAGCTTACCGTTCCATCTCCGCTCAAGCACGTAAAGAACGTTTAGTCAACTCCATAAGTACTGCTATTCGTCGCTCCCTTAACCCCGAAGAAGTCCTAAAAGTCGCGGTGCAAGAGCTAGGGCAACATTTAGGAGCTTGTCGCTGTATAGTTTACCGTGCTCAAAAAACAGATACCCAAGCCAAAATAGAACACGAGTTCTTAAATTCTGGTGTATCGTCGGTGCGAGGAAAAACTTGGCAGCTACATAATAATCCCTTATTTCAGGAAATTATTATTAAAGGAGATGGAGCCTATTTTGCCGATACAGAAACAGATGAACGCCTTATTAGTTCTAAATCAACAGCAAACCTAGCTAAAAAATATAGTATTCGCTCTTGGTTAATGGAGCCGGTTGTCTTCCAAGGAAGAATGTTAGGTATTGTGGAATTACACTATTGTGGGAGTAAACCTCATCAAGCCTTCCCCGGAGAATTTGATTTAGTCGAAGCTGTTGCTACCCAAATTGGTGCAGCACTAATTCAAGCAGAAGCTTACGCTAATTTGGAAGACTTAAACCAACAATTAGAAGCTTTAGACCGTACCCGCAGAAACCTGATAGCAATTACTGGACACGAACTGCGTACACCACTTTCCACAATTCAAGTTTGTTTGGAAAGTTTATCGACGGAACCAGATATGCCAGCGGAATTACGGCAAGTAATGCTAAATACGGCTCTTTCTGACTCCGACCGGATGCGGAAATTAATCCAAGATTTTTTGACCCTCTCTAATTTAGAAAGCGGTCGTATAGAGTGGCATCCAGAAACTCTCACTTTACAGGAGTGTATAGATTTAGCCATTAGTCGCATTAGCGCTCGCGTAAATAGCGAGACACAAATACCTGCTATTGAGACGGAAGTTTCTGATAGTTTACCAATGGTGAGGGCAGACGGTGATTGGTTGGTTGAGGTGCTAGCCAAACTTATAGATAACGCTTGTAAATTTACACCACCCCAAGGAGCAATAACTATCAAGGGGAAACGTAACGGCAACCAAATGGTAGAAGTGACAGTCGCGGACACAGGACGAGGTATCGAACCCAATCGATTGGAAATAGTTTTTGATAAGTTTTATCAAGAAGAGGGAGCATTACGTCGTACTGCAGGAGGGACAGGTTTGGGTTTAGCTATTTGTCGGCAAATTGTCAATGGGTGGGGAGGAAAAATTTGGGCTGAGTCCACAGGTAAAGACAAAGGAAGCGAATTTCACTTTACTGTTCCGTTAGCTGTTAGTTGACCGTCAACTATTAAACTTCTTTACATAATGACAATATGTCCCCAGCTACGATGTTACGATGCCCTTGAAACAAATGTTGGGAGAAATATATATGGCGGAAAAACTTTCTGGACAAACTCCGATATTTGGTGGTAGCACTGGTGGCTTGCTGAAAAAAGCAGAAGAAGAAGAAAAATACGCTATTACTTGGACTAGCCCCAAGGAAGCTGTATTTGAAATGCCTACTGGTGGTTCTGCTGTCATGCGTCAAGGTGAGAACCTTTTGTACTTAGCCCGTAAAGAACAAGGTATTGCTTTGGGTGGTCAACTTCGTAAGTTCAAAATAGTAGACTACAAAATCTATCGGATTCTGCCTAGTGGTGAAACCACTTTCATTCACCCTGCTGATGGCGTTTTCCCTGAGAAGGTAAATGCTGGTCGCGAATCTGTGCGTTTCGTTGCACGCAGTATCGGGCAAAACCCCAATCCCGCACAAATCAAGTTCTCTGGCAAATCAACCCATGACGTATAACGTCTAGCTGCTAAGAATTTGAATATGGGTAATGGGGCATAGGGCATAAAATATTGGGAGTAAAGTATGTAATTATTCCTAATGTTTTATGTTACATGCCCTATTTGTGTTAATGAAGGAAGAGAAGCGTTCGCGTAGCGTGCCGCTTCGGCATTAAATCGCCGTCTCTACGAACTATCTTCTTTTTTTATTTATGATATTTCCTGAATTCTCCCAATTTGAGCAACTTTCTAAACAAGGTAATTTTATACCAGTGTACCAGGAATGTGTCGCTGACCTTGATACACCTGTGTCTGCTTGGTATAAATTTTGTGCTGGTCAACCCTATAGTTTTTTGCTGGAGTCGGTGGAAGGTGGGGAAAAGTTAGGACGTTATAGTTTGGTAGGTTGTGACCCATTGTGGATTTTGGAATCTCGTGGTGATTCTACGACGCAAACTCATCGTGATGGCTCACAGGTAGTTTTTGCTGGTGACCCTTTTACAACACTATCCCAATGTTTAGAGCCTTATCAACCTGTTAAGCTACCAGAACTTCCACCTGGGATTGGTGGGTTATTTGGGTTTTGGGGGTATGAATTAATTCGTTGGATTGAACCACGAGTGCCTGTCCATCCCCAAGATGAACGTAATATTCCAGATGGATTGTGGATGCAGGTAGACCACCTGTTGATTTTTGACCAGGTAAAACGGAAGATTTGGGCTGTTGCATATGCAGATTTACGGGTTCCAAATGTCGATTTGAAGATGGCTTATGAACTAGCGTGCGAGCGTGTAAGCCAGATGGTTAATAAGTTATCTTTGCCTGTATCACCAGAAAAAACTATTTTGCAGTGGAATGCTTCTGCTAATCAAAAAGCTGAGAAAACACAGGAGTACAAGAGTAATTTCACGAAGGAAGAATTTTGCAATAGCGTTAAAAAAGCCAAGGAATACATTAAAGCAGGGGATATTTTTCAAGTTGTTGTTTCACAGCGATTATCTACGGAATATACTGGTGAGCCTTTTGCGCTTTACCGTTCGCTGCGTCAAATAAATCCTTCACCTTATATGTCATATTTCCATTTTCACGACTGGCAAATTATTGGTTCTAGTCCAGAAGTGATGGTAAAAGCGGAAAAAAATGCCGAGGGGAACACAATCGCAATTGTACGCCCTATTGCTGGTACTCGTCCAAGAGGTAAGACACCTCAGGAGGATGCTGCATTTGCGGAAGATTTACTGCGTGACCCAAAGGAAATAGCAGAGCATGTTATGTTGGTTGACTTGGGAAGAAATGATTTGGGAAGGGTTTGCGAAAGCGGGACTGTGCGAGTTGATGAGTTAATGGGGATTGAGCGGTACTCCCATGTAATGCATATTGTCAGTAATGTGGTGGGTAAATTAGTTCCAGGAAAATTCGCATGGGATTTAATGAAGGCTTGTTTTCCTGCTGGGACTGTTAGCGGTGCGCCAAAAATCCGAGCGATGGAAATTATTCATGAGTTGGAACCAAGCCGACGCGGGGTATATTCGGGTGTTTATGGATACTATGATTTTGAGGGACAATTAAATAGCGCTATAGCAATTAGAACAATGGTTGTTAAAGATAATACGGTAAGCGTACAGGCAGGTGCAGGACTGGTGGCTGATTCCGTACCAGAGTCGGAGTATCAAGAGACTTTGAATAAAGCGCGGGGGTTGTTAGAAGCTATACGTTGTTTAAAATGTTTGTGAATATCCAGAATTACCAAAATTCTTTGCGGCTTTGCAACTTTGCGTGAGACATTGTTTTAGATAATTGGCAATTGTAAGTTGTAAATAGCTAATAAAGCAACGTAATCTGAGAAAATCAAATTGTACTTATTTAGCTGTTGGCTATTAGGTAACGATTAACAATATAGATAATTCTTTAGGAAGCCAAAGACATGTCTGACCACCCAGAACTAGTACCAACAGGTGATGTAAATCCTCAAGAACTAGCTGAGGTAATTACAGAATTGGAAGAATATCGCGAACGTCTACTTAATGAGACTATGGAAACTGCGAAGAAAGCGAAGATGATGAAGGCTTCGGTTATGGCTCAACTGGAACCGGAACTGGCTAAAATTGATGGGATACTCCAGCAACTTCGGGAAAAACAGGCAACTTCGTAGGTTGGCTCGTTCCATGTTCGCGTAGCGTCCGCTTCGGATAACCCAACATTATCTGGGTAACCTAAAAAAGTTGGGTTTCCTTTATTCCTCAACCCAACCTAACTCTTTCAGAAAAGTATGGTGGTTTGAGCGGCAGTAATTAGTTTGTATTTTAATGGGCGGCACGGGACGTGCCACCCCACAAGATGGGAAGATTTTATTAAGTTATAAATTTGGCTATAAATATTTGTATGGTTAACGAAACTCAAGCTGGAGCTACCCAAAACGTCTTAGACCAAGCGGAAACTGATGCTTTGCTCGAAGCGGTTAGTCAACAACTAGATTCCGAAAGCTTTGACCCAAATGACCAGCAAGTATTAAGGCAGATGGTTGAGAGTTTAGGAGATAAACGGGGGTTAATTCGTCTGAGTTTTGCGGAGGCTTTGGGTGATATTGGGAAACCAGCGATTCCGTTTTTGCTGGAGGCTCTGGCAAATCACCCAAATGTCGTTGTACGTAGAGCTAGCGGTAAAACTTTAACGTTAATTGCTGACCCACGAGCCGTTCCAACTTTGGTCAATTCGCTGTTAAATGATGAAGATACGGTCGTTAGAGGTTCGGTTGTTGGTGCTCTTGCTAGAACGGGTGAAGCATCTGTTCCAGCATTATTGAAAATTTTGGCATCACCAGAGTATACAGAAGCATCTAAAGGGCTGGCAACTTGGGCACTTGCATTTATTGGGGTTGAGGCTAAGGAGTATGTTTATAAGGAAATTGGCTCTGATTCCCCAGAAGTTCGTGCTGCTGTTATCGGTTCGATTGCGGCTATCGCACAGGAAAATCCCGAACAGGTAGCGTTTGATATATTGATGAATGCGCTTGATGATTCGGTATCATTTGTTCGTTGTGAAGCGACAACTGCTTTAAGTAATGTTAAATATCGTCCTGCTGTTCCTAAACTTGTGGAGTTGTTAAAGAATCATCCCGACTGGGAAACTCGTAAAGCTGCTGCGCTCGCGTTGATGAAAATTGGTGAGCGTAGTAGTTTAGAACCTCTCTCTAATGCATTAACGCAGGAAACGGAAGCGCCTGTTTTGTCGGTGATTAAGTTGGCGATTTCACAAATTGAACGACTTTCAGCACAAGATGATTGGGATTAGGGACACTATTGTAAAAGCGAGCAAGATGCATGGTGAGGCACCACGCTTCGCGAACGCACTACTACTAATTTATTAGGGAATCAGAAGAATTTTAAAGAGCTTCTATTTTGTGTTTTAGCGCTGCTTAGGTATATTTAAGCAGCGCTAAAATCATCAATCAAAAGTTAGTTTTAATCAGGTGAAAAAAGTGTTTTAGTTTGCTTTTATAACTTTGACACCTAAGCAGAAATACTAGCAAATAATACTGGCAAATAATACTGGCAAGCTATTAGCAAAAAACGGTATTGATTTTGCTTAGTTCAAACCAAGTACGGTCACCAACAATGCCATCAATAGGTAAGCTAGTTGCTTCTTGTAGTTTTCTGACTGCTGCTTCTGTACGGTTACCAAAGCTTCCATCAATTGCGCCTACGTCATAACCACCAATTGCTAGTCTTTCTTGCATTTGCTTAACTACTGCTCCGGTGCTGCCTTTTCTTAGAACGGGCATATTAACTGGGGCACCCTTATAGAGGGACTGCCAAGTTTTATTACCAACAATTCCATCTTGTACTAAAAACATTTTGCCTTGGAAGAGTTTCACAGCAGATTCTGTTTTAGGACCGAATACGCCGTCAACTACTTCTAAGCCGGGATATACACAAGCGCCATTGTTGCCAATGTATACATATGCACCGTAGTCTAATAATAGCTTTTGCAGTTCTTTCACTGTGTCACCTTTGGAACCAATTTTAAGAACTGGCTTGTTAAGTTGAGCAGCAGTGGATGGATTAAATGTGGATGTCATATTTTCCTTTGAGTGTGAATTAACTGTACTGATTTGTTCTTCACGACTGAAAAATGACATTCCGCATGTTAGATGGTACACAAAAGGGTACTATTTGGGGGGTACTAGTTGGACTAGTGCAAAAATATGAAAAATTAGGTATTACCAATTACCAATCACCAATTACCAATTACTAATTATTTTGACTGGCAGCTTCGTGGATGCGTGGAGTAAAATAATACAATAAGGGTGCGTGATTAATGTTGGTGTCAGTGTTGAAAATACCTATTAGGCTTGCCAAAAAAAAACCATGCACCAAGACCAATATCAGGAAGCGATAGACGTAAATACTCCACCAGAAAGATTAAAATTGCTTGTAAAAGAAAGTACAGAGTTAGCGGAAATTGTATCAAAAAATCCCAATAGTGACTCTGAGTTATTACGGGAATTAGCTATTAATAATCATAGGGTGATTCGTCTAGGGGTTGTTCAAAATCCGAATACTCCTGTTGATGTTTTGTTGAGTTTGGCACAAGAGTTTCCTAAGGATTTTCTTTTGAATCCTGTATTTCCTTTTTTGCTATTGGAAAATCCTCATTTAGCTAAGGAAATGTCTGTAACTCTTTTGCTCAAGCTGTTGGAATATAAAGAATTACCGGAATTATTTTTTTCCGGTGCTGTGGAACATCAGAATTCAGAAGTTTTACATAGTATAGCAAAGCATCCAAAAACTCCCTTAGTTGCTTTGGAGGTGGTTGCAACCAAAACAAGATTTGATTACCAGTTGGGACAAATAATTGCTGAACGTAAAGATATTTCTCTCAAAGTCTTGGAAAATTTGGCAATACACGCTGCTGTAGGGGTACGTTTATATTTAGCAAAACGCTCTTATACTCCCAGCAGTGTTTTGGAAAAACTTATTGAGTACCCAGAATACAGTTTTAATTTTCGCTTGGAAATTGAAGTCGCTGTTGCTAAAAATTCCAATACACCAGTATATATTCTTCATAAATTAATAGCTGACGGACATTTTAAAGTTAAGCAAGCAATCGCTCAGCGTTGTAATTTGCAGAAAGAATTAATAGTGGAGTTAGCCACAGATTATCGGGTGCAACTAGTGAAATTGCTCTGCGAAAATCATCAAATTTCTACAAATGTGCTTCAAGAATTATGTGAACACCCACACCTGAGGGTTCGACAGTTTGTTGCTGCTCATCCCAACACACCCGTAAAACTCTTGATAGAAGCTGCAAAAATTTATGAACTACGTATTTTTGTTGCTGAGAACCCCAGTGTACCAGTAAATATTCTCCATGAGTTAGCAAGTGATAGTCGTGAGGATGTACAAACTGCTGTCATAAACAACCCCAGCACACCAGGATTCATCTTAGAAAAACTCGCTCTTAATCCAGCACGAGACCTGGCGATCGCAATGCACAAAAATACGCCTTCGGAGTTGAGACCTAAAATTCTGGAACGTTTAGCAGGTAATTCACCTTTCACAGTGCGTACATTTGTAGCAAAGCATCCAGATACACCAGCAGAAATTTTGTCTCAATGGGCAAAAAGTCAACAGGGACTGTGCTTTTATATAGCCCAAAATCCCAAGGCTCCCGTCGCAGTTCTAGAAGAGCTTGCCAAAGACTTTTTATCAGACACACGTGTTTGTGTAGGTAAAAATCCGAACACACCAGCAAGAGTCTTAGAAAAACTAGCAGACGACTGGGAAGCAGAAGTACGTCGTGCAGTGGCAAGCAACCCAAATACACCAGCACCTATTCTTGAGAAATTGGTTAAAGATTATCAATGCACTATATTAGTTGCCGAAAACCCAAATACATCAGCTACCGCTCTTAAGCATTTAGAAGGATTACCCGGATTTGAGTGGTATCTTGTACGACATCCAAATACACCCTTTGATTTACGAGAAAAACTGCTGGCAAGTTTTTCTACAAGCTACATAGAATTAGACAGATTATATGTAGCAAAACATCCAGATACACCCACAGATATTCTAGAAATCTTAGCTAAAGACAAAGATTCAATAGTTCAAAAAACCGCCAAACAAGCCTTAAAAAAGCGCTTGTAGAGACGCGATTTATCGCGTCTCATTTATCGCGTCTCATTTATCACATTTGGTATATCGCGTCTCATTTATCGCGTCTCATTCATCGCGTCTCATTTATCGCGTCTCATTTATCACATTTGGTATATCGCGTCTCATTTATCGCGTCTCATTTATCGCGTCTCATTTATCGCGTCTGGTATATCGCGTTTTTACATGCAGGGAATTTATCTAATGAAAGACGCGATATATCGCGTTTTTACATGCAGGGGATTTATCTAATGAAAGACGCGATATATCGCGTTTTTACATGCAGGGGATTTATCTAATGAAAGACGCGATATATCGCGTTTTTACATACAGCGAATCTATCTAATAAAAGACGCGATAAATCGCGTCTCTACATGAGCAGATTATTTTTTATTGTTAAACTAAATCTTAATTATTATGACTCCTTCTGAACTAAAATTATTTCTGAACGAATTAATTACTAAGAATCTCAAAATTAGCACCATGATATGGGGTGCTCCTGGTATTGGAAAATCCAGTATCGTAGAACAGCTAACAAAAGAGCATGGAATAGAATTTGTTGATGTACGTCTGAGTCAACTAGCTCCCACTGACTTAAGAGGATTACCTGTTGCAGATGCGGGAACTTCTAAATGGTATCCACCAGAATTTCTCCCACTCCATGGAAAAGGAATTTTATTTTTAGATGAATTAAATATGGCACCTCCAGCGATGCAAGGAGTTGCTCAACAGTTAATTTTAGACCGTCGTGTTGGCTCTTATGTTTTACCGAAAGACTGGCTTGTCTGGGCTGCTGGGAACAGGAAAGAAGACCGTGCCGCAGTATTTGATATGCCATCTCCCCTAGCGAATAGATTTCTGCATCTGGAAGTCAAAGCTGATTTTGAAAGCTTCAAAACCTATGCTTTAGCAACAGGAGTTCACGAACAAATTATTGCTTTTCTTTCTTTCCGAACAGCATTACTACATAAAATCGACACTCAACACCCAGCTTGGCCTTCACCTCGTTCTTGGGTAATGGCAAGTGCTTTGCATTCGGCAGGATTAGATATTACTCCAGCAGTGGGAATAGGAACAGCCGCAGAATTTACTAGTTTTATTAACCTCTATGATAATTTACCAAACTTAGCACCAATTTTAGAAGGAAATGGAGAAGGTATTGCATTTCCGAATGAACCATCAGCAAGGTATGCGACTGCAGTGGGATTAACAATAAGAGTAGCTGATGCAAACCAAGCTTATAACGCTTTCACTTGGTTAAATAAAAATGCAAGCTCCGAATGGGTACGACTGTTTGCTGTAGATTTATTTAGAGCCATGAGGAGCAAAGAACAATTTGGAATGCTTGTAAATTTAGCTCAAAAGAACCCTGATTTGCAGAAGTTTCTTAACGAATATCTACAACTAAATGGAATTTAATTCCCAATTGCGAATTGCGTAAGCGCTCCGCTCCACTGCGTGTTCGCGTCAGCGTCCGCTTGCGGATACGCGCAGCGTGCCCCCTCGGCTTATTGCGAATTGTTTTCCCCACTCCCCAACTTTATGGATTTAACCCAAAAAGCGATTAGTGATTCTTTATTACGCTTGCAAATGAAATCTCCTTTTTTTGCAACGCTGGCTTTGTTTGCTCGTCTTATTCCTTCAAGGCAATTAGCTACGGCTGCTACGGATGGTAAAGATATTTACTATAATCCAGATTTTTTGCTTTCGTTATCTTCTAAACAACAGGATGCATTAATATTACATGAAGTATTACATGCAGCATTATTACACGTGCCGCGACGTGGAGTTAGAGATGCTGAGTTATGGAATATTGCGGCTGATATTTCTATAAACGGTATGATTGCTCAGCAAAGTGGTTTTGAACTCCCAGAAGGGGGACTTAGAGACCCAAAATTAGAGCATCTAAGCGTAGAAGAAATTTATGAGTTACTGTTAATGGATAGGGAAAATACTCCACAATTATTAAATCCCGATTTATTAGACAGTCCACTAAATAATGTTTCCAATAACGGAGATGATAAAGATTTAGAGCAAGACTCAAACCCAGATTCCAATAAAGATTATTCCGAAGATAATTCGGACTCCAAATTAAATTCATCCGGTAGTCAAGAAAAAAAATCTCAGGGTAATTCGTCCGATTCATCTTCAAATCAAAGTCAAAATCAAAAGGATAGTTTATCACAACAAAAAAAAGCTGCTTTAGAATCCCATTGGGAAAATGCTTGGCAACAAGCTGTAACAATTTCCCATCAAGTAAATCCAGGAACTCTACCAGCTGGAATAGAAAGAGAAATGGGAATTATTAACTCAACCCAACTAGACTGGAAAACTTTCCTTTGGCGTTATTTAGTACAAACACCTACAGACTTTAAAAACTTTGACCGTCGTTTTATTGGTAGAGGTTTGTATTTAGAAGCTTTAGATGGAGAGTCAGTACACGTATTTGTGGCATTAGATACTAGCGGTTCGATAAATAATCAACATATGGCGATGTTTTTAAGCGAACTCCAAGGTATTGTGAATGCTTATCCCCATATCAATTGTGAAGTTTATTATACCGATACGCAATTATATGGCCCTTACGAATTAAATTCGGGTAACAAACTACCTGTACCTAAAGGTGGTGGTGGTACATCGTTTGTGCCTTTTTTTGAAAAAGTTGCTACTAGTTGGGATGGCAGCAGCTCCGCACTGTGTGTTTATTTAACTGACGGATATGGAAATTTTCCAGATGAAACACCGGAATTGCCAGTACTCTGGGTCGTGACTCCTGGGGGTTTGGAGTTACATCAGTTTCCGTTTGGGGAAGTAGTGCGGTTATTATCGGTTTAATTTTTTAACAGAAAATACAATTGGGTGGTATTGCAATCGGGCGGGCAAGGATGCCCACCCCACAAGAGTTATTGTATTAAATAGGTGTGCCTAGTTTAGCTGCAAAGTGCTGTATTTAAGGGGCTTGAACCAGACCAGTTCCAACATCTTCTGAAGGTAAAGGTAAGCGACGAGCAGTTCGCATGAGTACACTCCAAAGTTCTAGTCCTCTTAGCCCTGTTGCCTCAGCATGGAGAGCAGCAATACCTGCAACATGGGGAGTTGCCATGCTTGTACCGCTAATGCTTCTATACTGTGTAGGCATTGGCCAACTGGAGTAAACTGCAACACCGGGAGCAGCAATATCAACCTGACCACCGTTTGGATTGATACCTCGATTTGAAAAGCGGGCAATTTGTAATGCGGAATCCAGAGCTGCAACTGCCATAATTGAAGGACAGTTTGCGGGACGAGCCACAGGCTTAATGATTCCTGTATCACGGCGACTTTCGTTACCAGCAGCAGCGACAATTAAAGTACCGCGACGAAGTGCTCTTTTAGCAACTTCTTCGTATACAGGAGAGAAAGGCTCACCAACTCTGGCTGGAGCTCCTAAGGACATGGAGATAACATGACATCCATTTGCTATAGCCCATTCGATACCTTGAAGAATTCCGGAGTCACTTCCGCTTCCCTCGTTGCTGAGTACTTTACCTGCATAAATCTCACAATTGTAAGCTATACCATAGCGAGGTAAGCGAGTGGGTTTGTTGGTGCCACAAGCAGTACCAATACAATGAGTACCATGTCCATTACCATCTTGTACATCTTCCCCTTCTATGAATGATTTAGTGGTTATGGTTCGTCCAATTAAGTCGGGATGTTTCAAATCGATTCCGGTATCTAAAACAGCGACTTTAATGCTT
This sequence comes from Scytonematopsis contorta HA4267-MV1, assembly GCA_019359035.1. Lineage (GTDB taxonomy): Bacteria > Cyanobacteriota > Cyanobacteriia > Cyanobacteriales > Nostocaceae > Scytonematopsis > Scytonematopsis contorta. The sequence continues at coordinate 418,237 of JAHHIC010000074.1, forward strand.
CGACCACTGTAATTTGATTGCATTACATTGGTTGCTTGAAGTCCCCAAGTTGCTATTGACTCGTCTATAGCTTGATTGGTGGGTTGTGTCTGTTCGGAAGGAATTAATTTACTAACTAAATGGTTTACACCGTCGCGGTATCCTTGTAAGTAATCTATTTTAGAATCTGTAGTATTTCTTGAGCGAGGTTGCTCTACATTATTGGAAACAGTATCTGTGAGGGCATAAATTACTCTTTCTGGCTCAATTGCGAGAATTGGGCTATCTTCTTCTGCGGACATTCTCAGCGAGCGTACTTGTTCTGGTTCTGCAGTGACTATCGCAACACCTAAAGTATTTAACAGAATAGTTGTATCTGCTTGTACTTCTCCACTTCTGGATGTATTTGTGCTGCTTAATTCACCAAGCATTTGTATGCCTTCTGCAATTGCTTCTTCGCGAAACAAAACTAAGTATTTTCCTGTTAGTTCTGGCTCTTGTGTATTTTGATTCTGACTGTTTACCATTTGATTACCAACCTTTTAGTCGTTGAATTTTTATTCGCAAGTTTTAGTTTTTGATATTTCTGTGCCAATGAACTATCACACCATCTTTGTTAGGTCAAAGAGAGTGTGGAGCGATTGGTACAGAGTCAAAAAAATCTAGGTTTGTACAACCCAGTACTTGTATTTATGTTAGCTATTTAATAGTGCAATAATCATGACCCTTATGGGTACTGTATTTTAAAATTCTTTGCTTAGGGGTCATATATTTATTTTCAAAAATATCAATACGCTTTTAATCGTAGACAATATATCGCTCCAGCATGAATATAGAAAAATAATTATATTAATTTTGGATAAAAATTAATATTAAGTATTTCTTTGAGAATAAAATATTACTTTACTACCAAATAAATCAATATATTTATCTATAATCTCAATAGGCTATTTTATTCTTGCTGTACATTGCCAAATTAAATAATGTTTCAGCTACAGGATTTGCATATAGTAGGTATGCTAGAGATGCTAATATTTATAGTGGCTGACGATGCTTAGATATATTGGCTAATGTCTGATTACTTCCGTCCTGATATTAACGCAATGGCGGGTTATATCCCTGGTGAACAAGCGTTACCTGGAACCCCCATAATTAAACTCAACAGTAATGAGAATCCTTATCCTCCTTCTCCTGCTGTGATGGAAGTGCTGCGAAACTTTAATTGGGAGTGGTTGCGGAAGTATCCTAATCCTTTTGCACAGGAGTTCCGCAATGCAATAAGTCAAGCTTTAGGTGTGCCTGCTGATTGGATAATTGTTGGTAATGGTAGTGACGAAGTATTGAATTTGCTGATTAGAGCTTGTGCTGGGACTGGACGGAAAGTAGTTTACCCAACACCAACTTATGTGCTTTATAGTACGTTGACTCAGATGCAGTCTGCGGAACTTGTGGAGATTCCTTACGGCGAAGATAATATTTTACCTCTGGAAGAACTTGTTGTCGCTAATGGTTCTGTCACATTTATTGCAACCCCCAATAGTCCTTCGGGACATGTAGTACCAGCAAATGACCTGCGTTCGTTAGCAGCTAATTTGTCTGGGGTTTTAGTGATTGATGAAGCGTATGTGGATTTTGCAGAAGAAAATGCGTTGGAATTGGTTAGAGAATTTGAGAATGTGATTTCGATACGGACGCTTTCTAAAGGTTATTCGTTAGCTGGGATAAGACTGGGCTTTGGGGTCGCAAATCCAAAATTATTAAGCGGATTATATAAGGTTAAGGATAGTTATAATATTGATGCGATTGCTTGTGCAGTTGGAGCTGCTGCGATGAGCGACCAAGCTTATAAAAATGCCTGTGCGGAAAAAGTTAAGGTTTCACGGGCAAAGTTGGCAAGCGAGTTGAAAAAATTGGAATTTTTTGTTTGGGATTCTCAAGCTAACTTTTTGCTGGTGAGACCAAAAGAAGGAAATGCTGAGTTTCTCTATCAAAAATTAAAGGAAGTGGGTATTTTAGTGCGCTATTTTCCCCAGCCAAAACTGAATGATAAGTTACGTATTACTGTTGGTACTGATGAGGAAAATCAAACTTTGGTGCAAGCACTGATTAATTTACAGTGATTGGAAGTTAAATGAGCTATATTGAACTTATGAAAGAAGAAGGAAATATTGATAAATATTTCACTCTTTATATATGTGTATTTACGACGCCGTCTATTTAAAAAAAATCACCACAAAAATGGAGATTTCAGCATGATAGGAAGTAATTACTTAATACGAGGGGAGACGTTTGTTTTCCCAGATAAGTCAGATATTTCTCAAGTCTTTGTTTCAGACAACGAGATAAATGAAAAATACAAAAAGGGAGAGATAAGAATTGTAACGGAACAAGCTCGTTACCCACTTGATAGTATAGAAACTATGCTTGATAGTAAGAAATATATCCTAAATCCTGAGTATCAGCGCAGAAAAAGGTGGGACAATACCCGAAAATCTCGTTTGATAGAATCATTTATAATGAATGTGCCGATTCCACCCATCTTTCTATATGAAGTAGATTACTCTATATATGAAGTGATGGACGGTTTGCAAAGGCTAACAGCTATTTATGATTTTTACAAAGGAAAATTTAATTTGGAAGGATTGGAATATTGGCAGGAACTTAACGGTCGCAATTATAACAATTTACCAGAACAAGTTAAAAGAGGAATAGATAGGCGTTATTTATCATCTATTGTATTGTTACAAGAGACAGCAAAAAGCACAGAAGAAGCTGACTTTCTTAAGCAAATAGTTTTTGAAAGATTGAATAGTGGTGGAGAAAAACTAACGCCACAGGAAACAAGAAATGCTCTACACAATGGCAGGTTTAACCAATTATGTATCAAACTTTCTAAAAACTCCTATTTCCGTCAAATGTGGAAACTACCTTTGGAATCGGAAGGAGAAGAAAAATTGCTTGAAAGTGAATCTTATCGTAAAATGGAAGATGTTGAATTGGTTTTACGATTTTTTGCTTATCGCCATATAGCTAATTTCAAATCGCCCGTTGATAAGTTTTTAGATGACTATTTAAAACAAGCAAATAATTACCCAGATGAAACCATAAAAAATCTTGAGAATCTTTTTAATGAAACTATTGATTTGGTTTATTCAATCTTTGGTTCGGACGCTTTTATACCGCCAAAAGAAAAGCGTGACAATAAAACACCAATAAAAACTATTTACGACCCAATGATGCAGGCAGTTGCAAATAATATTTCCTATAAGGACACTTTACTCAAGCATAGCCAAGCCATACAGAGTAGTCTATACTCAAATAAAGACTTGCTATAGGTCAAAGAAGAGAATAAGAGATTCCTTTTTGATGGTAGATACAATAACAAAAAAGACGTAGAAGCACGCATAAGGTATTTTCAGGAATTTCTACAAGGTTTCATCTCATAAAATTTAGGTAGAAATGATGAATCCAGGGTAATTGGAGAACTTCAAAAAAGAAATAAATCAAGTACGAGAATATTTTAAACAGCTATTTTTGAAATATTGTCTGAGGAGCTTATTAAAAAAGAATCAATTTATAATTTTCAAAAAATCGAAAAAATCATTAAAATTTTTAATAATAAAATTTTAGCTCTTGGTAGGCTAATAACTGTACTTACGGATGAATTAGGTTTAGAAATTCGCGGTTTGGGTTCTACAACTTGGCGTTTAAAGCCGAAAGCAGCAGGAAAAGAAGCTGACGAATGTTTTTATATTCAAAATGAAGCAGTGGTGAGGGATAAATTAAGGATTGACTTAAATACTGACCCACCACCTGATTTAGCTATCGAAATTGATATTAGCAGTTCGTCAATCGACAAAATGGCGATATATGCTGGACTAAAAATACCAGAAGTTTGGCGATTTAACGACGCTAAACTGACAATTCATGTTCTCACAAATTCGGGTTATGTTGAGTCAGAAACAAGCTTAGCTTTTGGCTCATTTCCAGTAAAAGAACTAGCAAAATTTATGCAGCTTGACTCTCAAAAAGGGGAAAATGCCAGAATGAGAGAATTTAGAGAATGGGTGTGCTTGCAAAATATTTGATTGTGTTGTTAATTCCAAATAAATATTCATGCTTCATTTTTTACCCGAAGCAAATATTCCCCATATAACAAACAACATCATTCCCACATAAGTAAACACAGTTATCCATTCTTGTGGACTGCCGGAAACTAGCAAAAAGTTATTGTCCATGAGTCAAAATAAATACAGTTAAACTTACTTTTTATTCAAAATAATCTCTTGTGGGGTGGGCATCCTTGCCCGCCCTGATATATATTCAACCCTGATATATATATTCAACCCTGATATATATATTCAACCCTGATATATATATTCAACCCTGATATATATATTCAAACCTGATATATATATTCAACCCTAATACATATTCAACCCTAATACATATTCAACCCTAATACATATTCAACCCTAATACATATTCAACCCTAATACATATTCAACCCTAATACATATTCAACCCTAATACATATTCAACCCTAATACATATTCAA
>JAHHIC010000075.1 GCA_019359035.1 Scytonematopsis contorta HA4267-MV1
CCCTGATACATATTCAACCCTAATACATATTCAACCAAAACATAAATCGTTATTATCCCAACTTTGTGGGGGTGATATTAATATTGAAAAAATCACCCCAAAGCAACTTGACAAAACAGCTAATCTAAAAACTAGGAACGCGAGCCTTGCATCCACGATTAAGAAAACCATCTAGACCCCAAGCAGCACATTCAATTGAGCGTGGTGTACCTGGGTCAGCAACAGTTGTATAATCGCAAGAAACGTAACCATTGCCATCAGTATCATATGCTTGACACGATGCACCATTAACTTGTTGCTTGGTAACTTTTGAGACATAATCTCTCAACTCAGCTTCAGAAAAACTTCTCCCAAAGAAAAACTGTCCAATATTTCTACCAACCGTTACCAACAAAGCAGCAGAACCAACGAGCAAAAAGCCTGCTAATACGAGTGAAAAAATTAGCTTGGGATTACGCATAAAAAAAGCTGGATATTCTATGAAATAGATTGACTCTATTTATTCTAAACGCCTTACCATTTTGTATTTTTATAATTAATCACTTGGTCTAACCGAGGTAAAGCGCTAACAGCAGACTCTCGTACATAAGGGTCAATAGACTCATCATTACTCAAATCTGTGAGAATTTGCACTGCACGTTCATCTCCCGAAGAACCAAGTGCATTCACAATAGACACAGCAACAGCAACATTCTCTGTAGTTTCTAGCGTCTCAGTCAAAACATCAAAAGCAGGTGTACCAATTTCACCCAAAGCCATCACAGAAGCAATATGAACAACAGGATTAGGGTCATCGATAGCCGCTTTTAAACCTTGTATACCCTCACTAGGAAAATCCACTTCCGGATAATTAAGCGCAACTTGAGCCAAAGCTTTCGCACAACTAGCACGAACCGTTACATTATCGCTTTTTAGTAATAATTCAACCAAACCAGGAACCGTATCTACACCAACCACACCCAAAGCCTGCACTGCAGCACGACGATATACAACATCTTCATCATCTAAAGCGCTTATTAAACGAGGAATGGTATTTTCATCACGATTATCAGCTAAATCCCGCATCGCTTTTGCACGAAGATTTGGATTAGGGTGTTTGAGTTGCTCAAATAAAGAATCTGTCGTCATAATTTTTTGTTATTACTTTTTAGTTAAATAGCCAAGCAAAGTAGATTTCTTTTGAATTTGATAACAGAACCACAATAATTAATAGTGTAGAACCAATTACCAATTACCAATTACCAATTCCCCACTTCCCACTCCCAATAGCTAAAGGACTCCAGGTGGATTGCTCAACCAAATCCAGGCAAAGCAACATACCGAGAGTCCCCTAATTACTCAGTTATTAATGACTAGCTAGTCAACATCAATGTCACTAGGATAAGGAGTTGATAACGTAGTCTAACAATGCGCGGAGTTCTAGCAATGCTTGAGGAGACATGTCGCGAGGAGCGCAAGCGCGGTCGCGAGTGAACTGCATAGCAGATACATAAGGAGCGGTAGGAAGATTCAATGCACGATATACTTCACGCGCACCAGCAATACCCCACTCATCCAAAGGACCAGTACCGCCAACAATCAATGAGTATTGAATGAGACGTAGGTAGTGTTTGATGTCACGTAAGCACTTATCTTTCTTGCCTTGGGTATCGCCTGCTTCGCCTTCTTGGTTCAAGTAAGGATATTTCTTGAAGCAAGCATCAAAACCTTCTTTAGCTACCTTGTCGATACCAGTGGAAAGTTTTTCAGCAGCTTCTAAACGAGCAGAAGCGCGTTGAATGCTACCTTGTACTGATTCTAAGTCAGAGGTGCTAGGAAAACGACCAGCGGCATCAGCTGCGGTTACAATTGTGGTGATAACTGATTTCATTTTTTCTGATGTCTCCAGAATGGATATTTGAAATTGCCTTTGAATTAAAACTGCTGAATTAAATCAGCTAGTTATGCTTAGCTGAGAGCAGAAATAACGCGGTCGAAGTAGCTAGCTGCTTCTGAAGCTAGTGCGGAGCAATCGCCTTGAGGGGTATCCATTTTGCGCTTGGTAGCGGTGTTGTTAATGTGAGCAACAGCGCAAGCTTTCATGATTTGTGCAGCACGTGCAGCAGATGTGGTAGGTACACCTAAAGCAGCATAGGTTTCTTTCAAACCATTCAAGCAACGGTCGTCTAATACAGAAGCGTCACCAGCCAACAAAGCATAACAAACGTAGCGGAGGATAATTTCACCATCGCGTAAGCAAGCAGCCATACGACGAGTAGGATAGCAGTTACCACCAGCTTGAACCAAGCCTTGGTTTTCGCAAATCATCCCTGATACAGAGTCAGAAACGATGCAGCTTGCATTACTTGCAACGCAGTTAACAGCATCCAAACGCTTGTTACCAGCAGCAACGAAAGACTTGAGAGCAGCTAGGTCAGCGCCATCAATACAAGCAGTTTTGGCATCAGCCGTTACTACGGCTCTAGAAAATGCATCGAGCATTGAACTCTCCTTAGATTATTCACAAAGGTCGAATCTTATTTTTGGCTCATCCCCATCAGTTTTATTGAGGAGCCTGAAATACAAAATAGGGGATGATGAGTCCATAAGTCTTTTCTATGAGAGACAAAGTAACAAACTGTAATATTTGTTATTGAGTGTTGATGGTTGACGGTTGACTGTTGACGGTTGACGGTTGATGGTTGACGGTTGACTGTTAATTATTCACTCCCACTCCCACTCCCAAAAAATTTAGCCTAAGTGAAGTATTTTTATCTCCACTTAGGCTTTATAAGTTATTGAATATACTAGATAATACTTAAGAAAATTTGGCAGTAAGTTTTAATGCACTTTAGCGCGATTCCCAATACCCTTTAATTTAATTTACCCAAGTTACTCAAGAATTAGACTTCTTTGAGCAGGTGCTTAACCAAATTGTCTTTTACCATCATCTGCCGTAAGACTTCAAGCAAGTATGTTTGAGCTTCTTCACGGCTCAAATTTTTTACCTGGTCTCTAAGTGTCTGTAAACGAAACTGTTGCTCCATTGAGAGCTCTGTTGGGAGATTCATAATTGCTCCTTCTTTGTTATTGGTTATTTATTTGAATGCCAATAGAGTATTTAGTGCTACATCAACTGATTTAGCAATTTCCATAAGTATAGCAAACAATATGTAAATCGTCTAGTTTGTCAAGCGATTGCTAAGGGAGGTTATAAAAATTAACAATATCATTAATGGATGTGTTTGGTCTTTATTGGTTACGGGTTACCAAGAAAACTATCGCTGTTACAGTACTTGACATTTCTACATCAATTATTTGAAAACTGCCACTCCCCATTCCCAACTCCCCATTCCCAACTCCCCATTCCCAACTCCCTATTCCCAATTCCCCATTCTCCACTCCCCATTCCCCATTCGCATTAAAATTAAAGTTAAGAAACAAAAATAAAAGAAACATCTGTTAGGAGACACAAGTTAAATGGACGCGATAGAATTTTTTCGCCAAAGTGCTGGTCGATGGAAGTCGAATCGTACAACACATCACCTAGCTTTTAAGCGCTCGGAGGTGGGAGAATCGGAAATTCTGGTCGAAAGTTTAGAGGCTGACCATCCGGATATTATTGCTTTGTGTCAAATGCATGATATAGACCCAAGTTTAGCTGTGGGTGGTTCTCACGTGCGTTGGGATGGAACGATGGCTTGGGATAGAGAAGGTGAAGAAAACCACCAAGGTAAAACGGTTTTTGCAATTGTTCCTGATGCTGATAACCCAAGACAAGGTAGGTTATTGCGGGAAAGAGGTTATGCGGAAATTGTTCCTGTAGTCGGACGTTTTCATATGGACGAAGAGGATGGCTTGGTCTTAACCACTGACTACGAAACCATGAGTTCGATAGAAAGATTTTGGTTCGCAAGTCCTAGTATGCGACTCAGAACCAGTACTGTAAAACGCTTTGGCGGTTTTAGCACTGCGTCCTTTTGTGCAGAAAGTCGGGTTGAAGCTAGTACTCAGGGTAGTACTCAAGGTAGTACTCAAGAAATGGCATCATCTTCTGTCGCTTCTCAAGCTAAAGCCTATTCGGTTTTAGGCTGGTAAGAATAGCGGGAACTATGAATTATCTGGAGCAGCGTACCTTTACTCGTGGTTTAGAGTATCTAAAAATGGTACAAGGCTTTGCTTTAGAGCCAGAAATGGTGCGTGTGGTGGATAATGCGGGCAATAATAATGTCCCAATTTGCACTTGGATTGGTGAAAATATTGCTCAGGTGAATGCACAGCTAAATACTTGTTTGCAAGCCTGTCACGAATGTTTTCATCCTCAGGTGCAAAAAAGAATGCAAATTCTTGGAGTCCCTTTGGCTGAAGCTTTTGGTATAGATGGTTTATGCAATATTGTGGCGCGTCCCGTGACAATTTTAATCGATGTGGGTCGGGTCGCACCACAAGATTGGTTAGGTCTTGTTGCTCATGAATACGCGCACGCTCATGTGGGAGAATCTGGTCATAACCAAAAGTTTGCTGAGGTTCTACAACATTTGTGTTTAGGTTTAGGTTTGGAACCACCTGTTTGGGAAGTTGGAGCGATGGAAGCTTGTTTACGTAACTGGCCTCATTGTCGTTCGACTCAAGACCCCTTAGCTTTTTGGATGGGGGGTAGGGAGTAGGGAGTAGGGAGTGGGGAAGTAGAAATAAGTTTAATTTTAAAATTTAATTATCTCCCTAATCTCCCTCATCCCCCACTCCCCACTCCCCTCTTCGGGTTAAGTTTCATAAATTTTTATCATAATAATGGAGTTTCTAGTCCCTTACTCCTTTAATATGTGATTTAAAGTTGTAAAAATTCATTAAGATTTTGGAGGTTATAGAGTGGCTCTTCCGCTATTAACATATAGCCCCAAGTCTCAGAACGAGCGCGTAGCTGGTTATGAGGTTGGTGGCCCGAAGGACTACAGAGTTTATACAACCGATAACCTGCTTTCTTCTTCCGATATGGATGCTTTGATTGCAGCTGCTTATCGTCAAATGTTTTTTCATGCTTTTGCTGCGGATAAAGAGCGATTCTTAGAATCACAACTCCGTAACGGACAAATTACTGTGCGCGATTTTATTCGTGGCTTAATGCTGTCCGATAGATTTAAGAGAAGCTTTTACGACCTCAACAGCAATTATCGCTTTGTTGAGCAGTGCGTACAGCGTGTATTAGGTCGTGATGTTTACAACGAACGAGAAAAAATTGCTTGGTCGATTGTTGTTGCGACTAAAGGTATTAAAGGCTTTGCTGATGAGTTGCTTAACAGTGCTGAGTACTTAGATAACTTTGGCTACAATACTGTTCCTTATCAGCGTCGTCGTGTATTACCCGGTCGGAGCGAAGGTGAATTACCTTTTAACATCAAATCTCCACGTTACGATGAGTACCATCGTGCTCAACTAGGTTTCCCCCAAATTATTTGGCAAACAACTGTACGCAGTTACGTTCCACAAGACAAGCAAGCAAAAGCAGGAGACCCTGCAAACTACTTGTCTATGGCACAAGGTTTGGGTAATCTTGGCAATAACCCGCAGAAAATATCCTCGACAAACATCGATTACGAAAAATCTGTACCTTATCGTAAGTTGTCATATAGATAAGCGTTTTTTGAGATTCAATTAACGCTTTTTTAAATTCAGTCATTAGTCGTTAGTCATTGGTTGAGACTTTTCAGTTGAGGCTTTTCAGTTGAGGCTTTTCAAGAAAGGTTTTAAGTTATGGCTGAGGGCTAATGACTTCGGTTTTGGTATTTAAATTCGTTTCCGCAATATTTCTAACAGCGTAGTAAATTCTGTAGGGGGTGTCGCAGTAACTTCTATCACCTCATTAGTTACTGGATGTTGTAAAGTTAAACGCCATGCGTGGAGTGCTTGTCCGGTCAAATTGACTCCTATAGAACGACCGGAACCATAAAGTAAATCACCAACGATGGGATGACCGATTTGAGTTGCGTGTACTCGTATTTGGTGTGTACGTCCAGTTTCTAATTGGAATTGTATGAGTGTGAAGTTTCCTAATCTTTCTAAAATTTGCCAATGGGTAACTGCTTCCCGTCCATTTTGTTCTGCTGAAACTACTGCCATTTTCTTTCGGTCTACTGGATGGCGACCGATGGGTAAATTAATTGTACCGTTTTCTGTTTTTGGTGCCCCATAGACAATACCTAAATATTCCCTTCGTGCGCTTTTTGCTTTCAACTGTGCTTGTAGATGTTTGTGTGCAAACTCCGTTTTCGCAATTGCGATCGCTCCGGTTGTATCTTTATCGAGTCGGTGGACAATACCGGGACGTTGGACACCACCAATTCCTGGTAAATTAGGACAATGTGCTAATAAAGCGTTGACTAATGTACCGTTAGGATGTCCTGGTGCTGGATGGACAACTAAACCTGCGGGTTTATTGATGATAATTAAAGAGTCGTCTTCGTAAAGGACATCTAAGGGGATATTTTCTGCGACTAATTCTAAAGGTTGGGCTTCTGGGACTTCTAAAATGATGCAATCGCTTTGTTTGACGATTACTTTTTTAGAATTACAGACTTTGCCGTTAACTGAGACGTTACCCCCTTCAATTAACTGTTGAATGCGAGAGCGAGATAAATCTTCTATTTCTTCAGCTAGGTAACGGTCTAGACGCTCCCCTGTTTCTTCTACTTGTAAATAAAATTCGCTCACGGTTGTTTATTCTAGTTCTTACTGTTATCTATTGTAACTAACCTACTTACCTAATTATTAAAGTATTAAAATATCAATTTTTTTAAGTCATTAAAGCAGATTACTTTTAACTAGCATATTTAATACTCATTTCTAAGTAAGCATAACATTATCAATCACTTATGATGCTATTAAAAGTAGCTCAAAAAAAATCCGGAGTTTAGCAGTATTCTCTGTAAATAGAATTGTAGATTTTATGAGGTAGTAAGATTTAGTAATAAAAATCGCTTCAGAGATTGTAGTTTATAACTACGTTAATTCTAATACATTGTGTTCTCATGTAATAATACTGAAGGTTTTTTACAATAATATTTTGGCGTTTTATTTTATATAAACTTCACTTCTTTTTAATTGTTTTCATACATTCTTTATCTTTCTCTTTTTTGCAAAATTTATAGTAATCTAAAGAATAGTTAGATTTTGTTTTGCGTTTACCATTGAAATTCTCTCAGGAACTCAACAAATGAGAGCTATCAATCTTTAAAACCTTTTCCTAGAAGATGAAATTTTACTTATTAACTCTTTCCTCTCTCTTCGGTAGTAATATCCAGATAAGCAGCAAGATGGATATTAAATCACAAGATTAGTATATTCCTATTTCATCATAAAACCATTGATATTAATATGACAATACTACCAATTACTAGATACAGATTTTTACATAAATTACAACCAGTGTCTCTACTAGCTCAGATAGCTAGTAAGCCTGTTAATGGGTGCTTACAAGTATTTACGATTTCAGACTCTTGGGCAATATATCTTGAAAATGGAAAAATAATTTACGCATCTCAACACGGTAAAATGTTCCAGATTCTTTATGACAAACTAAAGTTTTTGAGTCAACAGATTACTTCTATCGAAAGTCATATTATTTCTAAATTGAAAGCAATTTTTGAAACTGGTATTGACAATCAAGCAATAGCAAACCCAGAATATATAGCAATTTGCTGGTTAGTTAATCAAAAATATCTAACTTTAGGTCAAGCGAGGATGCTTGTAGAACTAGTGATACTAGAAGTTTTAGATTCATTCTTGAGACTTGAAGAAGGAAGTTATGAACTTAGCGTGGATAATTCTTTGAATGATTTACCTAAATTTTGTCATTTAGACTCCCATCTTCTAATTTCACAATATCAAAAAAGGTCACAAAACCGGGGTTACAGACAATCGGGAATTGCTTTGCCACAGTCACCACAGTCACCACAGTCACCACAGTCACCACAGTCACCTCCATCACCCCCATCACCACAGTTTTTCCAGCCAAATCAAACATCGATGAGAAAGAAATCTGAAGCTCAATCGGTGACACAGCAAGGTAATAGTCAAACAAGTTATACCGATAATTATCTTAAAAGTGATGTCAAAAATGAGAACAATGGTAATAACAATCACAGGTATAATTTCACTGGACAAGATAATGAAAAAAAATTGTATAAAATTCTTTGTATTGATGATAGTCCCACAGTATTAAACGCAATGAAAAATTATTTAAGCGAGCAAATGTTTGATGTAATAACAATTAATGATTCCTTGAAAGCATTAATGTATATTATTCGTCTCAAACCTAACCTGATATTACTGGATATTAATATGCCTAAGCTGGATGGTTATGAGCTATGCTCTTTGGTGCGTAAACATTCATTATTTAAAAATACACCCGTAATCATGGTAACAGCAAGAACAGGTTTTATAGATAAAGCTAAAGCAAAGATGGTAAGAGCATCAGGCTATTTAACTAAACCTTTTACGCAAGCAGAATTACTCAAAATAATTTTTCAACATATTGCTTAACTTAATTGATTAATTTACAAATTACTACTTGAAGTTGCTATTAGGATACTAAGCGTATATGGATTTAACTATGAATGGTTCAAGAATTATTTTAGGTACAAATGTTTTAGGTTCAAAAGCGATTGAAAGTAACTTAGGTGATGCTTACCTCAAATTTCAATTAAATCAGCATACTTCTGCTGTTTTATCAATCAAACATACCCAAGAAGTTATTGTTTTGCCTAAAGAATCTGTAACTTCGATTCCCAATATGCCAGCTGCGGTATTAGGTTTAGTAAATTGGCGTAGTCGGATAATTTGGGTAGTTGATTTAGCGAAAATGTTGAATCTAGACTCCTTAAATCATCGGGGACAACAGTACAACACGATAATTATTCGCAGCGAATTAGGGCTTCTAAGCTTAGTTGTTTCAGAAATTAAAGGTACGAGTAGATTTTTAGCAGATGCTATCCAGTCACCTAAGTCGCAAGTACCTCATAGTTTATTAGCTTATTTACGTGGATGTGTTTATCAAGACAACGATATTTTATTAGTACTAGACACACAAGCTATTATGGAGTCCGCAATTATTATGAACAAAAATTAGTAGGTTTTTCCTTCTTTCTTCTCCCCTCTCCTTGTTCCCTCTTCCCTCTTTTACTATATGCAACAAAGTAGAACTGTACCATTGTCAGATATTAATCCTATAACAAGGTCCAGAGATGATTATCGAGAACCTCCATTAAGTGCTGTTAATTCTTGGTTTGGAAGAGTTGGCTTACGTACCAAAGCGATTACTTTTTCTTTGTTCATCAGCATAGTACCGATATTGGGAATCGGAACAGTCGCTTATTATTTAGTAAATCAATCCCTGACAAAGGAAATTACTAGAAGTAAACAAGCAAATGCCGTATTACTCGCAGGAAATATTAACAGTTTTATACAAGAACGATACGGAGATATTCAGGCAATTGCTACTGACCCAACACTCACTAATCCTCAATCACGACGAATAGCTTCTCGTGAGGAAATTGAAGCACGCTTAAATAGTTATAAGGAAGCTTATAAAATTTATGACAGTATAGCCATTTTAGATTTGAATGGAAATTATTTATTCCATACCTCAAGTAAAACAATTTTCGACCAAAATAATAAAGAGTTTTTACAAGCTGTGATTAAAAGTAAACAGCCATTTATTAGTTCTGCAAAAGATTCCATCATTGATATAGCTACGGTTGTCAAAGATAGCGTTACTAATCAACCTATTTATATTGTAGTAGCGTCAATGCCGTTAATATCTTTAGAAAATATTTTAAAAGTCTCCCAGTTTAGCTCCGATAAATACTACCTTACAGATGGTACAGGTAATATTTTTGTTGCTAGATATCGGACAGCCTTAGATAAAAATATTCAACAAGAGTTACCTGGCTTAGGTAAGTTGCAAAATGGAAATATTATAGAAACAAGTGTTGTATCTAGTAGCAAAGGGGAAAAATTAGTTACTTATGTGCCAAAGCAAGAATTGATACCAGAGATAGAGTGGAATTTATTTTTGACTACGAACACAGAAATTGCCTTTGCTACTCCTAAAAAGTTATTACTAGTGTTTGCTATCGGGATGCTTATTACACTAATACTGGTAGGGAGTTTAGCAATAATTATCACAAACAAAATAGTGCTACAAATTATCGTGGCTGCTATGACGATAAGAAAAATTACTGAAGGTAATTTAAATACAAGAATTTCTGTTAAAGGTGAAGATGAATTAGCAACTTTAGGTGTCAATATAAATTTAATCGCTAACCAATTTCAAAATTTGCAGCATAAACAGACATTTGAATTTGAGCAATTAAACAATTTTACTAATGTCTTGATTACAATTCGTCAATCTCTGACTTCACAGGATTTATTTGATACTGTCGTCACAGAAGTACAAAAATTTCTAGGAGCAGACCGAGTATTTATTTATAATTGTAATCCTCTGATTAATACTCTAAAAGCTGGAAAAATTATAGCAGAGTCTACTGTTTGTGGATTACAAAAATTTTTGGAAATCAATATTGAAGACAAAATAATTACCAAAGAACTTATGCAAGTTGTAGGTAACGGTAATACCTATATTGCAGCAGATAATATTTATGAAGTAGATTCAAATTCGGGACTTGTTGTTTTGATGGAAAAACTACAAACTAAGGCTATAGTCATAATACCAATAATAGCGTCAAGCATTAAAGATAATCAATATTTTAATTTTTTAATCGCTAGTTATAGTTGGGAACCTCACTTGTGGCAATCCTCAGAAATCAATTTTTTAAATCAGTTAGCAGTTCAAACTGGGTTAATTTTAGAACGCATCAATTTTATCGAAGTTGCTTCTCAAATAAAAGAAACTACTTTTGAAGTTAATAATGCAATTACTAACAATTCTGCTTCTGTTAGTAAATTAGCAGTTTCTACAATTAAACAAGTAGAAGAAATTAATATTGCTCTTGATACTGTTGAGCAAATGCGACTTTCTATTAAGTCTGTAGCAAAAAGCACCAAGCAAGCTGCAATTGTTGCTCGTGCAGCATATCGGACTGCCGAAATTGGTGAAAATGCAATGGATTTGACTGTAGAAAATATTTTATCGTTAAAAGAAAATATTGCAGAGGCTACTAAAAAAATCAAAAGTTTTGGAGAATCTTCTCAACAAATATCTCGCGTTGTCTCATTAATTAACCAGATTGCTTTACAAACAAATTTATTAGCTATTAACGCTGGAATTGAAGTAGCACGTGCTGGAGACAATAATCATGGATTTGCCATTGTTGCTGAAGAAGTTACAGCTTTAGCAGCTAGAAGTGCTGCTGCAACTAGTGAAATTGAAGCCATTATTGCCAATATTCAGTTAGAGAGCAGTGAAGTAGTTAAAGTGATGGAGGTAGGCAATCATCAAATAGTTGAAGGTACTCGTTTGGTAGGAGATACAAAAATTTCCTTAAGTCAAATTCTTGATGTTTCTCGTCAAATAGATTTGTTGCTACAGTCAATTTCTACGGAAACAATTGCTCAAGTACAAACATCTAAAGAAGTCATTAATATCATGAAAGATATTGCTAATATTTCTGAGGCTACTAGGCATTCTTCACACCAGAGTGCTATCTCTCTGCAAAAAACTGTGGATATTTCTCATAAGTTACAAAACAAAATTGGTAATGGGTAATTGGTAATTGGTAATGGGTAATTGGTAATTGGTAATGGTGATTGGTGATTGAATGTCCTATTAAGTATTAATTATTAACTAAAAGTCATGTCACACGATAAAGAATTACAAATACAAATGCAGTTTCTTATAGAAGCTACTGACTATCTAAATACTTTAGAAGAAATATTATTATTTGTTAAAGACAACCGTCGAATTGAATTACAACAAATTCATACAGCAATGCGAACCATCCACTCTATTAAGGGTGGTGCTGCAATGATGGGTTTTCGGACTTTAAGTGATTTGTCTCATAGATTAGAAGATGTTTTTGCTATTTTAAGAAATAAAAAAAACATCCTGGAAAATGATATACAATTACAAAGTTTGCTGTTAAACGCAATTGATTTATTACGCCAAATTGTAGAATTATTATCTTTAGGATACAACGTTGATGAAAAATGGTTAGTAAGTTTTTGTTATCCGATTTTTGATAGTTTACAGGAGCGTTTAAATAATGAAACTCCAGATAATTCAATTATGGTTCTTCCAGCAGAAGATGAACATTACAAAATAATACCTTTACTTTTCCAAACAGAAGTGGAAGGCTGTTTACAACGTTTAGAAGCTTGTTTAGCAGATAGAGACCAAGGACTTTTACGGGAAGAAGTTACCTTAGTAGCCTCAGAGTTGGGTGGTCTAGGAGAGATGCTTCAGATTTCCGCGTTTACAGAACTTTGTGAATCTATTATTCAACATTTGGATGCAAATCCTGATAAAGTAGAAAAAATTGCCCACTTGGCATTACAAGGATGGCGAAGTTCTCAATCTTTAATACTTTCAAATCAAATTGACAGTTTACCAAGGGAAATTAAACCATTTTTGACCCTTGCTGCTGATACTGGAGTTATCCAAGAATTAGAAACAGTTAAAATAGAAGAAAATTGGCAACCTAAAGTAATCGAAAATTTAGGAGATATAGAAATAACTCCAGAAGGTGAAGAAGCACCTTTACCTATTACCCCAGCGTATCAAGAGTCTTCCAAAACTATATTTTTTCCTAATTCTGAGGAAAATACTATTGAGGCTACTACTAATTTCCCCCTTAACTTTAACGAAAAACACGTAAATTCAGGTGATTTTCTGGAGGTAAATTATCCTGTAGATGTTCATCGAGCTTCTAATGAAATAAAAGAACTTAAAGCTAAAATAGATAATATTGATAATTTAGATAATTTAGATAATTTGGATAAAAATGAGCAAGTTATCGAAACATCACCAGAAATAATTATACCTAATCTCAGAAGTGAACATTCAGAAACTACAGTTAGAGTTCCAGTGAAACAACTTGAAGAAATCAATAATTTATTTGGGGAAATTACTATTCAGCGTAATACTCTAAATTTACAATTAGAAAAAATACATAATCATTTAGAAAACCTTAATAAACGAGCGAAAACTCTTGAACAAGAAAATCATGAATTACGTGTCGCTTACGACAAAGTAACAACTCAGGTTTATACTCGCAAACTAATTTTAAATAATGAGCAATATCAATTAAATGATAAATCTGAATCTTTAGAAACGGACAATTATCATGAACTTCATCATCTATCACAGACCTTGATGGAAACGATACTTCATGTTCAAGAAGTGACTACTGATATAGAACTTAGCTTGGAAGATGCAGACCAAGTTATTAGTCAACTTAATAAAACTTCTAAACAACTACAAAATTCACTAAATCAAGTCTTAATGCGTCCGCTATCAGATATAGTGGAACCCTTTAAGCGAGCGTTGCACGACATGAATATCGAGTATGGTAAAAATGTGCAACTCCAGGTGGATGGTGGAAATATTCTGATTGAACGTAATATTTTAGATAGTTTATATGAACCTTTGATGCACTTAGTCAGAAATGCTTTTGACCACGGTATCGAAGACCCTATAACTAGAAAAAATAGTGGCAAATCTGAACAGGGACTAATCGAAATTAAAGCCGCTCATCAAGGTAATCTCACGATAATAACTGTTAGTGACGATGGTCGCGGTATTTCTTTAGAAAAAATTCGCACTCGTGCTACTGCAATGGGACTTGATGCAAATCTCTTGGTAAATGCGAGTCAAGAAGAATTAATTTCTTTGATTTTTGAACCTGGATTTAGTACCACAGAGCAAGTGACAGCTTTGTCTGGTCGTGGGGTAGGTATGGATATTGTCCGTCACAATTTGAAACAAGTCAGAGGTGAGGTGAAAGTTGATACTCGACCTGGAGTTGGAACTACTTTTACGCTTTTAGTACCGCTAACACTATCGGTAGTGAAAGTGCTACTAGTGGAGAGCAATCAAATGCTTTTGGCGTTTCCAATCGATGCAATAGCAGAAATTTTCTTGATGCAAAGCAGGCAGATTTTACACATTGCAGGTCGTGAGGTTTTAAATTGGCAAAATTCAATGGTACAACTGATTCGCCTGGGACGCTTTTTAGAATTTCATTGTCCTCGTTATAATACCCCACAGTTGGATGCTCCCCCTGCTATAAATGCTACTAGTGTGTTAGTGGTTCAAGGTTCTAATCATCCGGTAGCAGTACAAGTAGACCGTTGTTGGGGTGAAATGGAAGTAGCTATCCGTCGGGTGGAAGGTAATATTTCTTTACCCGCAGGTTTTAGTAGTTGTACGATTTTAAGTAATGGTAGGGTAGTACCGTTGGTGAGTGCTAATGATTTTTTACATTGGATAACCAGCAACGAAACTTCTTTTAATCACAATTCTTTGGAATCATCAGAATTAAAAATTCCCGCATTTCCAACAATTACATCCACTTTTGGGAACAAAGCGAAAGGTAATATTTTAATTGTGGATGACTCGATAAATGTTAGGCGCTTTTTGGCACTGACTTTACAAAAAGCTGGATATAAAATAGAAGAAGCTAACGACGGTCAAAATGCTTTAGAAAAACTTCAGGGTGGTTTGCAAGTTAATGGGATAATTTGTGATATTGAAATGCCTCATTTAGATGGTTTCGCTTTTTTGACTCATCTTAAATATGACAATAGTATCAAAAATATACCCGTAATAATGCTGACTTCTCGTCATAGCGAAAAAAATCGCCATTTATCATTACAATTAGGTGCGCGGGCTTATTTTACTAAGCCTTATAATGAGCAAGAATTGTTACAGACTTTGGAGAATATAATTTTTGCTTCTGTTTAGCGTTTTGGGAATTCTGCTTGCACTATTCAACGCTCCTCCTAGCACTTACTGTGTGGGGAAGTTGCTTTTATTTTTGTCATTATTCTCTTAACAAAAATTAACCAATATCCAATTAGCTTGAAAACCTTATTACACAAGCACTTGCGCTTGACAAGAGTGAAATTAAGTCAGCCAAAACACCAAGATTATGCGAAATTTACTCAGGTAATGCATAATTATTGCTGATACGCCCTAAGAGTAATCATCCTAAGGGTAAATATCAGGGCTTACGGCTAAATACCTCTCAAACTATTATTTTTTGAGGTTCTTAGGTACTTATCAATAAAAAAGCTCAA
The DNA here is from genome assembly GCA_019359035.1 of Scytonematopsis contorta HA4267-MV1. Taxonomy (GTDB): domain Bacteria; phylum Cyanobacteriota; class Cyanobacteriia; order Cyanobacteriales; family Nostocaceae; genus Scytonematopsis; species Scytonematopsis contorta. Next base: position 15,232 of record JAHHIC010000075.1, read on the forward strand.
ATTACTTCTAGTGGTATGGGCTTAAACGGCTGTTTGTAGCGCAAGGGCTAAAGCACCATCAGTCGTGCAATGGGGCTTAGATACGAATAGCACTAAGATTTACCCTTTACTAAAGTGAAGGGTAAAAGCTGAAGTACGTTAAAAACGGACTAAAACCTCGCTATGTGTCAACTACCTACACTGACACCTTCGGGTACAGTGTAGGCTTGCAAAACTCCTAAGAAATTAGGCTCACGGTATGCAAAGCAAGAGTTGGTTAGGGCACGAGATTTGGTAAGGTTACACGGCGAAATGTTTCCCTAGTTTCGCTCCTCTGTACGGTCTAGTCGTGAATAGAAGTTACGCTTGCCAAATTGCCGAAGGGACTAGATTTATCCTAAATACAAGTTAGCAATAATTTGGTTTATCACCATGAATCAAACAACACGAGTACCAGTAATCAGCCCAGATGGAAAACCGATTATGCCAACAACTTGCGCTCGTGCAAGGAAGTGGATAAAAGCGGGTAAAGCGAAAGGATTACGTAATAAGTTGGGAGTCTTCTATGTTCAATTATTACGCGAGCCGTCAGGTTATCTAACACAAAAAATAGTAGCTGGAACAGATAGGGGTAAAGCGTTTACAGGGGTAGCATTCCAAACTAAATTAGCTACGATTGCTTTATTTCACGCTTGTTTACCTGGATTCTATAAATCAAAGAGAACAAGTAAAGATAGGCAATCTGTGACAGGCAAAATGGCAAAACGTACAGAATTGCGTCGTACTCGCAGAGGACAGCGAATTAATCGGAAAGTGCCGTTTAATAAGAGGAACCATCGGGAAAAACGGTTTAATAATCGTCGCCAAAACAAAATCCCTCCTAGCGTAAAAGCTAACAGAGAAATGGAATTACGTATTTTAACCGAGATGGCTAAAATACTACCTATATCTCAAATCAGAGACGAATCATGTGGTGGAAATAGTAAGAGGAATGGGTTTGGTATTTCTCCTGTAACGGTTGGGCAGGAATGGTTTAGGTCACAAGCATCAAAAATTGCACCAGTCTTAGAAGTAGATTCTCTTGACACAGGTAGGTATCGTGATTATTTGGGGCTTGTAAAAAATAAGAAGGATAAGTCAATTCAAAGCCCAGAAACTCATGCGAACGACGCAATTGCATTAGCATCCACATACTTTGTTCAATACAAAGAATTCCACACTACTAAAACTCACGGGCATCGTTGGATTGGAGAATGTGCCGTGACACCTGCGCCATTCGTAGTAGTGACAAGACCAAAACTATTTAGGCGTAAATTGCACCAAGAAAATTACACGAAGGGAGGTATTTTAAAACGACAAGGTGGAACAATTACACCATTTGGTTTTAGGTCAGGAGATTATGTTCAGGTTACTCGTAAGGGCGAAGTAATACGTGGTTGGATTGGTGGTTTTACTAATTCGGGTAAAACACAAAATATCTCGGTTTATGACCACAATTGGTCACGCATTGGTCAATTTAATCCTAAAAGTGTGAAGTTAATTAGACGAAGTACAAAATTATGCGTAGTAGCATAAGAGATTTAAGCTCGTCCTCATCAACCAACATTGCTACGCTCGTTGGTTTATTTGTCCTCGTCTCGCAATTCCTCCCGACACCAAATCAAAGATTATGGTGTGGGACTCCTTGCTGATTTAGTTGAATTACAACTCGTTAAAAACGGGTTTAAGCTTTCAGACCTCACTGAGCGTGAAGGGGTATTTTAGATACTCACCCCACAAGAAAGGGAAAATTGCATCTGAAGCTTAGCCGGAATTTCCTACTTCCAAGTGGATGTAATAATACGTTGAGCCTAGTAAGTGGTTTCCACAAATTTCATCGAGGTTGTTATGACAAATATTTTGGTAGTTGCTGATGACGCAGATACCCGAAGCACTTTTCTCAAGCATTTAAGAACTCTTGGCTGTCAAAGCATCGGTGCAGAAAATAGCCAAATTGGTCTAAGGAAAGCCCAAGAACAGCTACCAGACTTGATAATCTATAGCACTCAACTAGCAAAATTAGATGCTTTAGATTTCATCAATTTTCTCTACAAAAATGATTTCACGGCAATAATCCCACTAATTTTTCTAGTCGAGGATTTATCTGAACTTTTTCAATGCTTTGAACTACCAGCAGATGGTTACATTAAAAAATCTTGTACTCCAGAAGAATTACACAGAGTCATCAAAGTTCAACTAATCAAACAAGCTGCTCGTAAACATGGTTATACAAATCAACTTCAGCAAGTCTCAATATCACCCACTACTGATAAGGATAAACCTAACGTTCAGCCAATTTTCCCTTCTATCCCTCGTCTAAATAAAGTATTTGAATTCATAGCTTCCAACTATGACAAACCCATTAGTTTGTCTGATGTAGCTAAAGAACTAGGCTATTCAGCAAAACATTTAACCACTGTCGTTGCACAAACAACTGGAAAACCTATCCAAAAATGGATAATTGAGTGCCGCATAACAGCTGCACAAACATTACTCATGCAAACAAACGAATCAGTTTATCAAATCGCTCTCAAAGTCGGATATGAAAACCCAGCTCATTTCCACAGACAATTTCGTGACTACCACGGAACCTCACCACAAGCTTGGAGAGAGACAAAACGGAATGGGGAGTAAACAATTCGCAATTCGCAATTCGCAATAAGCCGAGGCGGCACGCTTCGCGAACGCAATTCGCAATTCGTAGTTCGTAGTTTGCAAAAAAGGAGCAAAAAAAATGATACTGACACAATCTGAGTTAGCAAAAATTACCAGTCAAGCAACCTTTCTTCACGAGCGCTTAGTTAATGACAGTCAAGAAACAAATGTTACGCAATTCAATCAAGAAGAAGCCCAAAGACGCATAGATTACTGGTGTAAAGTTGTTGCGAAAGGTGATTGGAAACTATTTCAGAAGCGCATTGAATGGGATGGATGGACTGTTGAAAGAGTATTTCAAGAATTGGGTACAGTTGCTGTTTTGGAGAGTCCTAATATAGAAAATCAACAAGCTTTACCAACTTGGGCAACTACTTTAAAAGAGATTGTACAAACAATCCCGGAACTAAAATTAGAAAATATATCTCCTAGTCCAATTCAGCTAAATAATCCTCAACCTTTTGAAAATGTGGTTTTACCACTGGTCGTTATAGCACGACATAAATTACTACAGCACCTCAAATCTGTTTCATTATCTTCAGAAGAGTTACGATTAAAACTACTCAGTGAGTCAGCTTACCTAAGTCTGGAAAAGGCTCTGCTGCAAAAATTATCTGATATTTCTGCACAGGCTTTGCATTTTGAGTTTTCACGCTCTCGTGCATTCGGACGAAATTTACTGAATTTGGTGATAAAAAAAGACCCAAATATTTCTACAAAAGTTCAATACAATGATTTTGTGCAGAAATTATTGTCAGATGGATTATTGGGATTTTTTCAAAAATATCCTGTTTTAGGTAGATTAGTCGCGACAGTAATTGATTTTTGGGTAAACACAACTAGTGAATTTATCGTTAGACTTAATGCTGATTTACCAGCCATTCAGCAAGTATTTAATCAACAGACTGTCTCTAATAATTTGGGTAAAATAATTGAGATTCAATCTGATTTATCTGACCCCCATAATCAAGGACGCTCAGTTCTCGCTATCACTTTTGAATCTGGTCTCAAACTCATCTACAAACCCAAAAATTTGGGATTTGAAGTTGCTTACAATTCTTTTTTAGAGTGGTGTAACCAAGAGTTTGCTCAAGAGTTTACCCAAGAGCCACATTTGGATTTTAAAGTTATTAAAGTGGTGAATCGAGATACCTATGGCTGGGTAGAATATATCGAGCAAAAACCTTGCGAAGATAAAGAATCGGCGCGAAATTTTTATGCACGAGCAGGAATGCTACTTTGCTTAGTATACATTTTAGGAGGAAATGATTGTCACAATGAAAATTTAATTGCTTGTGGTGAACATCCTGTGCTGATTGATATGGAAACTATCATGCACCACGAAGCTAAAGAAATGGCTGATTTCCTCGATGATAATGCAGCTTTAATGGCAACAAATCAACTCTATGATTCTGTTCTTAGGACAGGGTTATTACCGATGTGGGAGTTCGGTGTTGATAATTCTATCGCTTACGACCTTAGCGCTTTGGGTAGTGTTGGTATTCAGCCAACACCAGCACCTGTACCTGTGTGGAAATGCATCAATACTGATGATATGCATCAGGGATACGAAAAGATGGACAGACCCACACAAGCAAATATCCCATTTTTAAATGGGGTCGCATTGTCACCTAATAACTACCTAGATGAACTAGTAACTGGGTTTGAAGGAATGTATAAATTCTTGGTGAAAAAGCGCTCACTACTCCTAGGAGAGTCTAGCCCTCTGAATGCATTTTGCTCTCAAAAAGTGAGATTCATCTTTCGTCCCACCAGAATTTATGGTCGAGTTCTCCACAAGACTATGACTCCAGAAGTTCTGCGGGATGGATTAGGTTGGAGTGTAGAAGCTGATATATTAAGTCGGTCTTTTTTAACAACTGACGAAAAACCTTTGGCTTGGGATATTTTGTCTGCTGAGGTAAGGGCTATGGGACAGTGGGATATTCCCTACTTTAGCGCGTCAACTGGAAGTGAAGACCTCCCCCTTGGACAAGAACAAATTTTACGTGGATATTTTCAGCAATCTTGCTTACATCAAGTTCAAAATCGGCTACAAAATATGAACGAAGCTGACTTGTCCCAACAAACAGGGATTATTAAGTTAGCTTTTTACGCAAGAGTCGCGCAAGTTTCGCCAACTGAACCAGGTAAATCGACTAATGACAAATCAATAGACTACTCTGTATCAGCTTTAACTCCTAAACAATTATTACAGCAAGCGCAGGAAATTGGTGACGAAATACAGGAACGAGCGATAAAAGGTGCTGATGGTAGCCTTACTTGGATTAGTTTAACTTTCGTCCCCAATGGGGAGCGGTTCCAAGTGATGCCATTGGGAGATAGCCTCTATGACGGTAATTGTGGTGTAGCTTTATTTCTTGCTGCTTTATCTCGTCTAAGTGGTAATACTCAGTATCAAAAGGCAGCCTTGGGAGCTATACAATCTTTACGAAAGTTGTTGCAAACTTCTGATGCTAATGCCCAACAATTTGCTAATGATAATGGTGTTGGTGGTGGAACAGGACTTGGTTCCGTAATTTATTGTCTAGCAAAAATCAGTGAATTCTTAGAATTGCCATACCTGTGTGAAGATGCACTTAAAGCTGCTCAACTGATTACGCCTGAGTTAATTGCTGCTGACCACAAGCTTGAAGTTATATGGGGTTCTGCAGGAGCAGTATTAGGTCTCTTGGCATTGTATGAAAAAACACAAGAAGCTACAGTTTTAGAGAAAGCAATTTCTTGCGGTCAGCACTTATTACAACATCGTCACAAAATTTATAGTCTTCCCAACGAGAATCCCAAGGGTTTGACTGGCTTTTCCCACGGTGCTGCAGGAATTGCTTATTCTTGGTTGCGACTCTATGAAATAACCCAAGACAAGACTTATTTCGATGCTGCTTGTCAGGCAATAGCCTACGAAAATAGCTTTTTCCATGCACCATCTGGTAACTGGAGAGAAGTCACCGCTAATTATAATTCTTCGGAGCCACCTGTTTTTTGGTCTAGCTGGTGTCACGGTGCCCCTGGTATCGGCTTAGGACGATTGGGTAGTTTATCAATTTACCAGACAGAGCAAGTTTTAAATGACATAGAAGCAGCATTACAAACAACAGAAAAAATAGGCTTACAAAACATTGACCATCTCTGTTGTGGAAATTTGGGAAGGAGCGAGGCACTGTTAGTTGGGGCACAAAAACAGAATAAACCTCAATGGTATCAAGCAGCCCAAGGATTGGCTACAATGACCGTGCTGCGAGCCTCACAAACAGGAAAATATCAATTGTTTGGTGACTCGCCTAACTCCGCATTTACACCCTGTTTCTTTCAAGGAGCGGCTGGTATTGGCTACCAGTTACTTAGGTTAGCTTACCCAGAAGTTTTACCTTCTGTATTGCTCTGGGAGTAGGAACCCCTGTAGAGACGTTACATGTAACGTCTCTACATACGTTAACCGGGCAGTATTACCTCCTCGCTTGCGAGGAGGGGACTATAAAAAAAAAGATAGAAATGGTTTATTTTCGATTGGACACAGGGAACGAGAAGAGGCTTTTATTCTTCTATAAGGGAGAGCATACATTTTTTTATTGGCAATTGTGTCATTTATATGGTATTAAATGTGACTTAGTATTGTAAAACTTAAATGTAAAGCTCACACCTTCCGGTGTTGAGATAAATGCAATGTATAAAGGAGTCAACAAAACTAGGAATGAAACAACTAAATTATGGATGAAAGAAATACCTGCTCGTGTTCCCCAGAAACAAGTCAAAACTTAGAAGTCGAAAGTTCAAATACTTATACCTCCTTTTGTCTTGCAACTTTTAACTTTTTACTTGCCAACACTCCCAGACTTCCCCAGGTCACCACAGCAGAATTACAAACAGAGGTAGCTAAACTGGAAAAATATCAAAAAGAACTATTAGAGCAAAAATTGCTTATTGAGCAGCAAATCCTACAAGATAAAGTCAAGCATGGGGTACAAGAGCTAGAGGCTTTAGCTGAACACATCAACGCTTTGGCTGGTCAACTTGAGGCTGAAATGCTTAAGTTTAAGGAAATTGCTGCTGATGTAAACCGTTCCTATCACAAGATTCAACAACCTCAAGAGCCAAAAGATAAATCAGGACAAAATAACTGTAGACCATTAAACATCTGGGAAGTACATTGTTCTTCAATCCCTGTCGTAATTAAACGAGGTGCTAAATTCATCCTCACATCAAAAATTATCAACCTATTCAAAGCTGAATCGGAAATTGATGCTGCGAAACAGGCAGAAGCTGCACAAAAACGGAGGAAAGCATTAGAACACTGGCTAGCAGAGCAACAGAATAAGCAGTAGTAATTTATACTTAAACACAATTCATATCTTTAACCATAAAAGGCAATATTTAGTGGAACGTATTAAATATTTATTAAATTAATTTATTGATATTTATTTCTAATTATAAATCATTCTTAACAATCGATTTGGATAGTTATCACAAATAAAAAATGAAATATATTAAAAATTTAGGGACATTACATGTTTAGTTCTACATGTAATGTCTTTATATGTATTTATATATATTTAATGTCGGAAAAAATGTAATTATTGAACGGATAATATGTAATTGTTTTTACAAAAATTCCCACTTAATATAAAAGCATCGAGACAGAAGAAAGACTAAACAAGACAATATATCGCGAGTAAAACTTGTATTCTGAACTGCTCTCAAATTTACATTAATGTCATGAGGATTAAAGCAATGAGTAACAACAATATCGAACAATTCTACAATCTTGTCCAAAACAGCCCAGAATTACAAGAGCAATTGGGAACCGCAGAGAACCAACAAAGCTTTTATGAAATGGCTTCTCAACTTGGTAGCGAGAATGGTTATTCCTTTAGCGCTGGTGAAGCTGAAACATTTATGACTCAAAGAAGCTTGTCTGGTAACTCAGAACTCAGCGATGAAGAATTAGAAGCTGTAGCTGGTGGTAAAAAGAAATGTCTGGGACGCTTCACCACAGTTTGCTTCATCAGTAAACAATGCTGGGGTAGCGTTTGCTAAAAAATAGCTCATTCATCTCTCTCATATTTAATTTAATTTGCAATCGGGCAATTTAATTTATAAGCGGGCGGGCAAGGATGCCCACCCCACAAGAGTAGTGCGGGCATCTTGCCCGCTTCCCGCAGCAAGCTCAATGCACATCATATCAGTGGTGGTATATACACAATAGGTGATAAAATGTACGCAGTAAATATTCTGGAAAAATCAACGATAGCCAAATACGAAAATTTTACATTCCCTAGCTTTCGATATGTGTTGGAGAATACAGGTACTGAAAAATCTTTGGTTGCAATTGCAGCTTCAGATAAAGAACAGCCAGCAGGTTTGGCTCTAGCAAAAATTAACGAGGATGACATTTCTAAAGCCGAAGTTCTCTCTATATTTGTAGAACCACAAAATCGCTGTTTGGGGATTGGAACCGCTCTACTCGAACGTTTAGAAAAAGAGTTAATAGCCAGAGGATGTAAACAAGCAGAGTTAACTTATACGACGGGAAAACCAACTACCTCATCTTTAGAAGGTTTACTTCAAAAACGTAATTGGACAGTTCCTTTCGCTAAAGCATTGGTGTGCAAAGGCAATGCAGAAATAATAATGGAAGCACCTTGGATGAAAAGGTACAGTCGTCTTCCATCTGAATATAGTATATTTCCTTGGTTAGAAATTACTCAAGAAGAGCGTGAAACCATTCAACGAAAACAAGAAGCTCAACCTTGGATTCCTGAAGGTCTAGTTCCCTTTAAACACGAAAAATATTTAGAACCCTTAAACAGTTTAGGTTTGCGTTACCAAGGAGAAGTAGTTGGATGGGTAATAAACCATCGTCTTTCCCCAGAAACAATTCGCTATACCTGTAGTTTTGTTAGAAAAGACTTGCAAAAAATGGGACGAATTATTTCTCTATATTCAGAAGCTGGTAAACGTCAATTGCAAGCAAATATTCCTAATGTTATCTGGACTGTACCAACAGAACACGAATCGATGATAAAGTTTGTCAAACATTACTGGACATCATCTTTAACTTCTGTTAATGAAAGCAGAATTAGTTTTAAAAGTTTTGAGTTTTGAGTTTTGAGTAATAAAATGCTACACCAAAACCGAAGTTTATTCCGTGAAGAATCTTTGGAGCGTCTATCATCTCCCGAAAGATTAGACCAGTTAATGCAAGTAGTTAGCCCGAAAAGCTGGCTTTCTTTACTTGCTTTGGCTTCCTTAGTAATATTAGGTGTTGCTTGGAGTATTTATGGACGTATTCCTATAACTGTTGAAGGTAAAGGAGTGTTAATTTATCCACATAAAGTTGTTCCCTTAGAGTCGAAAACTGCAGGGCAATTATTAAATATTAATATCAAAGTCGGGGATATCGTAAAAAAAGGGCAACCTTTAGCGACAATTGACCAAACCTTACTACATAAACAATTACAGCAGCAAAGAGCTAAACTAGTGGAATTGGTAGCACAAAATAAAGCTTTTAGTTCGCTACAAGGAAAGGGTAGCATTCAGGAAAAAAATACGATTCAGCAGCAACGTTTGAACGCGAAGCTAAGAATTAAAGAATTAGAAGCCTTAGCCCCTGTACTCAAAACTAAAAACCGCGAATCGATTCAAAAACAACGTTTACAACTGCAACAACGAAAATTAGAATTAGAAAATTTACTACCTATACTTAAACAAAAAAATAACGATTCAGTACAAACGCAACGTCAAAGTTTGCAGCAACGGATTCAAGCTGCAAAAGCTCAATTACCTTTTTTAGAAAAAAAAGTAAATAATTTCAAACAACTAGTAGAGCAAAAAGTTGTTTCGGAAACAGAACTTTTTCAAACACAAGAAAATTACTATAAAAAAATTGAAGAAGTCGCACAATTGGAAACTCAACTCAAAGATTTAGATGTTCGGGAAGGTGATACGCAAGAAAGATATATCGATAATCAAAACGAAATTGCTAGAACCAAAACTGAGTTGCAAAAGTTAGAAGTAGATGAAGCAAATGTAGAAGAAGCTTATCAGAAAAATCAAAATGAAATAGCCCAACTACATGCTGAATTAAAAGAATTTGATAGTCGAGAAGCTAATCTTGCTAAACAAAATTTACAAGATGTTACCAGTAGAAACAGAGAAATTCAAGAAGTAAAGCGGGAGATAGACACATTACAACAGCAACTGAATAATAATAGTCAAATCATTAGTCAACATAGCGGAAAAATTTTAGAAGTCACAGTTAAACCCGGACAGGTGATAAATGCTGGAACCCGTCTGGCAAATATTGGAGCGGAGAATCCATCAAGTCGGTTACTTAGTGTAACTTATTTTCCCATAGCTGATGGGAAGAAAATTCAACAAGGTATGAGCGTTCAAGTTACCCCCCAAACTGTAAAGCGAGAAAGATTTGGAGGAATTGTTGGTGGTATCACCGATGTTTCTTCATTCCCTATTACTAAGGAAGCTGCTACTAATGTGGTAGGTAGCTCAGAAGTTGTGGAAGGTTTGATTGCTCAAAAACAAGAAGGATTTTTACAAGTATTCGCAGAACTGGAACCAGATTCGACTACTCCTAGCGGTTATAAGTGGTCTTCTTCTCAGGGACCGCAAACGAAAATTTCCCCAGGAACTACGACTGTTGTCCGAGTCGAAGTTGAAGAACGTGCTCCTATTACTTTTGTTTTACCTATATTGAGGTCTATCAGTGGTCTCTTTTAATGCAAATAATGCAAATAATACAAACAAACAAGCACCAGTAAATCCTTTTCGACTCCTACAAAGGTTTTTAACAGGTCTACTTTTACCAGGTTTAGGTGTGCGGGTAAGAACTCCGACTGTTTTGCAAATGGAGGCTGTAGAATGTGGTGCAGCAGCTTTAGGAATTGTTCTGGGTTATTATGGTCGAATAGTACCCTTAGCAGAACTTCGTCGTGAGTGCGGTGTTTCCCGTAATGGTAGCAAAGCTTCTAATATAGTTAAAGCTGCTAGAAGGTATGAACTGCAAGCAAAAGGTCATAAAAAAGAACTCAGCGAATTACGAAAACTCAGTCCTCCTTATATTGCCTTCTGGAATTTTAACCACTTCTTAGTGGTGGAAGGATTTTGCAATCAACAAGTTTATTTAAATGACCCAAGCACGGGTCCACGAAGTGTTTCCCTCCAAGAATTTGATGAGGGTTACACTGGTGTCGTTTTGGTGATGGAACCAAGCGATAATTTTACTAAAGCTGGTCGTAAAACTAGTACAATAAATGCTTTGTGGAAAAGGTTAAGAACTAGTGCTGATGCTTTAGTTTATTGTATTATCGCGGGTTTTTTTCTTACTCTTACTGGTTTAGCAATACCTGTATTTAGCCAGGTTTTTGTAGATGAAATTTTGGTGGGAGAACGACAAAGCTGGTTGCGTCCTCTATTGTTGGCAATGGCAATTGTAGCAATACTCCAAGGATGTTTTACTTTACTACGGTTGCGCTATCTCCGTCGTCTGAAAATTAAGTTAGCTGTGGGGATGTCCAGTCGTTTTATTTGGCATATTTTGCGTCTACCGATAAATTTTTATGCTCAACGTTTTGCTGGGGAAGTCAGCAATCGTGTTACTCTCAATGATGAAATTGCTAATGCTCTTTCGGGGAAATTGGCTACTACTGCTATTGATGTGGTAATGGTATTTTTCTATGCGCTAGTCATGTTGCAGTATGATTGGTTACTGACTTTTATTGCTATTGGTTTAGCTTTTGTAAATATTTTAACATTACAATTAATTTCTAGACAGCGTGTAGATGCGAACCAACGTTTAATACAAGAGTATGGCAAAGTATCGGGTGTATCGATTGCTGGTCTGCAAGCTATAGAAACACTCAAAGCTTCTGGTTTAGAATCAGATTTTTTTTCCCGATGGTCGGGTTGTTATACAAAAGCGGTTAGTTCTCAGCAAGAATTAGGTGTTGTAAATCAGACTTTTTCTGTATTACCTTCTCTACTTTCTGCTCTTTCATCAATGCTGTTTTTGATTGTGGGTGGTTTGCGGGTAATGAACGGAAACCTCAGTATTGGTATGTTGGTCGCTTTCCAAGGTTTGATGCATAGTTTTCATGCACCTGTTAACAATTTGGTCAACTTTGGTAGCACTCTTCAAGAACTTGAGGGTAATTTGATTCGTGTGGAAGATGTATTAAGTAATCCTATAGAGGGAGTGGGGAGTGGGGAGTGGGGAATGGGGGAGGGGAAGGGGGGAAGAGGGGGGGAGTGGGAGAGGGGAAGAGGGGGGGATGCTGTTGTAGTCCGGGCTAAGTTGAAGGGGTATATTGAATTAAAGAATATTACGTTTGGTTATAGTCGTTTAGACCCTCCTTTGATTGAAAATTTTAGTTTGTTAGTTAAACCAGGACAGCGAATTGCTTTAGTTGGTTCTAGCGGTTCTGGTAAGTCTACTGTTGCTAAACTTTTAAGTGGGCTTTATTCTGCTTGGTCTGGAGAAATTCTTTTTGATGGTACACCTAAAAATTTAGTTCCTAAAGAGATACTCACTAATTCTATTGCAATGGTAGAGCAAGATATTTTGCTGTTTGGTGGAAGTGTTAGAGATAATTTAACTCTTTGGGATGATACGGTATCTGATAAAAATTTAATCCGAGCTTGTGAGGATGCAGCTATTGATGATGTTATTTTTTCTATGTCTTCGGGACTGGATGCTGAGTTAATAGAAGGAGGTGCTAATCTTAGTGGTGGTCAGCGACAAAGAGTAGAAATTGCTCGTGCTTTGGTGAATAATCCTTCTATTTTAATTATGGATGAAGCTACTAGTGCTTTAGATGCCCAAACAGAAAAAATTATAGATGAAAATTTAAGACGACGTGGATGTACTTGCGTTATTATCGCTCATCGACTTAGTACTATCCGAGACTGTGATGAAATTATTGTTCTGGAAGCTGGAAGGGTTGTGCAAAGAGGTACTCACCAACAATTATGGCAAACCGAAGGAGTTTATTCACGGTTAATTCGTACGGAGGGGGAAGCGCTTTCAAACTCTTGATTTACAAGGAATTTCATATAAGGGACTACCAAATAAAAAAACATCCAAATTATTTCTTTTGTGGGATGGGCTTCTAGCCCGTCCATAGGCAAGGGCGGGCAAGGATGCCCACCCCACAAGAGTTTTAAAATTGTTCCCCTTCCCTCATAGGGAAGGGGTTAGGGGTTAGGTTCTTAGTTTATTATTTAGGATAAGCAGTTATGCAAGGTGAAGAAAATATATTAAATATATTTAATGGTAATGAACCTATACTTTTAAATGACCCTTCTCAGGTTTGGGTTGTTCAATCTGGTTCGATGGGGTTATTTGCTGTTACCGTTAAAGATGGTGTGGTTGAAAGTAATCGCCGTTATTTATGCGATATTACTAAAGGTGAAGCGCTATTTGGTGCTGCTGTTATTTCTTGCAATCAAATATTAGCAGTTCCCATTGGTGAGACTGAATTACTAAAAATAAGTAAGAAATCTTTTTCTCTATTAATAGCTAATAAGGATACACAAGCAATCACTTGGGTAGAAAATTGGGTTTCAAGGCTTGGGACTACGCTTTCTCATATTAATATGCCAGCAATTCCGGTGAAAGCTGAAGAAAAAACACTGGTTTCTCTTAATAGTGGTCAAACTTTACAAGCCACTTTCCAAGATAAAGTAGGGGTTGTTCGTTGGGTACAGATTCAGCAAGGAAGTGTTGGGTTTATAGGATTTCCTGAATTGACTTTAACTGATACAGTTACGACTTTTCCCTTTAGTTACCCTATGTGGCTGGAAGCTTTGGAAGAAGTAGAGGTTATTATAAAGAGAACTACGGAATTGAGCAATTTTGATTCTATTCTTACAGGGCTTTTATGGTTACATGCTAATGTTCTTAACTGCGTTTATCTTTTGGATGAAAAAGAAGCCCAAGAAGAATGGCAGAAATTGCATGAGCGTCAAAATCTCCATCTGAGAGCCAAATTAGAAGCAATAAAAGGATTAGCATCTGTTCTGGATTCCCAAAATAAAGAGAATTTTTTTGAAGCCAAACCTTTATTAGCTGCTGCTGGTGCAGTTGGTAAAGCGATGGGTATAAATATTCGTCCAACTGCTGATTCTGAAAATCTGGAACAATACAAGGAACCTCTAGAAGGTATTGCACGAGCTTCAAGGGTTCGTATCCGACAAGTAATTTTACAGGACAAATGGTGGCTAAAAGATGGTGGTGCTTTGGTTGCTTACACAAAAGAAGACCACCAACCTGTTGCATTACTACCAATTACTGCTAATCGATACGAAATCTTTGACCCGGTTAAGCAAACACGTTTGAGGGTTGATGGACGTGTTGCTTCAAAGCTTTCCCACGAAGCTTACATGTTTTATCGCTCGTTTCCCGAAAAGGCGATCGCAATTTCGGACGCGCTCAAATTTGCTGTTAAAGGACGCAAACAGGACATAGTTACTATCGTGTTGACGGGTATTGCGGTTACATTACTGGGGATGTTAACACCAGTTGCGACCGGGATTATTATGGGTAACGCCATTCCAGATAGCGACGGTAGATTATTATTACAAATTGGATTAGTACTTTTAGTTGCAGCTTTCGGAGCAGCCTTATTTCAGTTAGTTCAAGGATTTGCTATTTTGCGGATGGAAACGGCTGTTGATATTTCCATCCAAGCAGCAGTGTGGGACAGACTATTAAAAGAGCCTGTATCATTTTTTCGTCAATACACCACAGGTGACCTGGTTTCCCGTGTATCATCTATTAGTACAATTCGTCGTCAACTTAGTGGTAGAACTCTTATAAGCCTTATTAGTAGCATTTTCGCGTTATTTTACTTGGGGCAATTATTTTACTATAATTCCCAGTTAGCTTTAGTCGCTGTTGTAGTAGCAATAATTACCCTTAGTATTACCACATACTACAGCCTACTCCTTTTACGTCAAGTTCGTCCGTTGCTAGAAGTGCGAGGAAATATTTTTGGACAAACGGTACAAATAATTAATGGTATTTCTAAACTGCGTATAGCTGGTGCAGAGGAACGTGCTTTTGTATTCTGGAGTAAAAACTACGGTAAGCAAGTCAAGTTAGAACTGAGAACCCAACAAATAGAAGATGCTGTTGCTGTTTTCAATTCCATAATACCTATATTCACCTCTGGACTATTGTTCTGGTTTGCCGCTAATTTGCTTCAAGATAGAGTTCAAGATGGTCAAACAGCAGTTGGAGCAGGAATTTCTCTAGGTACTTTCCTCGCTTTCAATACAGCTTTTGATAATTTTAGTAAAGGAACTACGGAACTAAGCAACACAGTAACGGAAACATTACAAGTTATTCCAGAATGGAAACGCACTCAACCAATTCTACAAACCTTACCTGAAGTAAACTTAAGAAAAACTGACCCAGGAAAGCTAACGGGTAAAATAATTGTTGATAATATAAAATTCCGCTATGGTTGTGACAGTCCCCTGACCCTGGATAATTTAAATATCCAAGCTCAAGCAGGGGAATTTATTGCCTTAGTTGGAACTTCTGGAAGCGGTAAGTCAACTTTATTAAGGTTGTTACTTGGTTTTGAAACTCCTGAATCTGGTACTATTTACTACGACGGTCATGACCTGTCTGCGTTAGACGTAGAAGCAGTTAGAAGACAGATGGGTGTTGTCTTGCAAAATGGTCAAGTCCTGTCAGCTTCTATATTCGATAATATCGGTTGTGGCGCAAGAATTACATTAGAACAAGCTTGGGAAGCAGCATATATGGCTGGATTAGCTGAAGATATCGCGAAAATGCCGATGTCTATGCACACAGTAATTAGTGAAGGTGGTGGCAATATATCTGGAGGACAGCGACAAAGATTGCTAATTGCTCGTGCTTTGGCTTTGAAACCTCGGATTTTACTTTTTGATGAAGCAACAAGTGCTTTGGATAATAGAACTCAGGCAATTGTCAGTGAAAGCTTGGAGCAATTAAAAGTGACTCGCATTGTTATTGCTCACAGACTTAGCACAATTAGAAATGCTAATCGTATTTATGTACTACAAAAAGGTAGGATAGTACAGCAAGGTAATTTTCAGGAGCTAGCTTCAGTTGAGGGGTTGTTTGCTGATTTAATGCATCGACAAACCACTAGCTAATTCAAAATAAGCTAAATTTCACTTAATATTTTATTTATAAGCACCTAAAACTCTTATTTTTGAGTGTTCTTTTTCCCAACCTACTTATCTATTCCTGGTTGATGCACGGGAATTGTGATAACAAACTCGGTACTCTCCCCAAAAGTGGAATCAAAAATTAAATTTCCCCCATGTTTTTCGGTAATAATTTGATAGCTACTTGCTAAACCCATACCTGTTCCCTTTCCGACTGGCTTTGTTGTAAAAAATGGGTCAAAAATTAGAGATTTCACGGATTTAGGTATACCAATTCCGTTATCTCTAATTATTATCGCTATCCGATTATGGTTTATTTGTTTTGTTGTAATATCAATAGTTAGATGACGCTGATTTTTATTATAAGCTTCTTCTAATGCATCAATAGCATTATTAAAAATATTCATAAATACTTGGTTTAAATATCCAGCGAAACAATCTACTTTTGGTAAATCGCCATAATTTTTGTTGACAGTAATCGCAGGTCGAGTATTAGTTTCTTTAAAACGATGCTCTAAAATAACTAAAGTACTATCAATACTTTCATGAATATTAATTGTTTTTAATTCTGCTTCATCCAAGCGTGAAAATGTACGTAAGGACAAAACAATTTCTCGAATGCGTTCTGTTCCTGTTTTCATTGAGGAAAATAGCTTCGATAAATCTCCTATTAAAAAGTCGAGTTCAAGGTCTTCTATTTCTGCTTGAATAGTTGGTTCTGGGTTTGGATAATTTGTTTGATAAAGATGTAATAAATGAAGAATATCTTTAACGTAATTTTCAGCAAAAGTCAGATTACTATGAATAAAACCGACAGGATTGTTGATTTCGTGAGCAATTCCGGCTACCATTTGCCCTAAGCTGGACATTTTTTCGGTTTGTACCATTTGAGCTTGGGTCAGTTTTAGTTCTCCCAAAGTCTTTTTCAGTTCTTCGCTTTTTTGTTGACTTTGAGTGTAAAGCTCTGCTTGGTCGATAGCAATAGCTAACTGAGCGGCTACAGCTTGCAGTAATTCAATTTCGTTATCTTCCCAAGTATGAAGTTTTTGTTTATGCTCACATATAATAATGCCAAGTTGGTTGAATTGAGTTTTGATAGGTATAGTGAGGCGAGACTTAACCCCTCCCTGTTGGAGAAATGCGCGGTGTATAGGTTCTTCATACAGGTCTGCATCATCGATACGTGCTAGCTCCAGATGCATTAAGTCTTGGCCGCTTACTCCTACAGTATCAGCAGGATAGCTTCCAATCCAATTGCTACCATCCCAACTTACATCATATATAACGCGCCATGTAGCGGGGGTAACGCTGGGGTCAAACCAGGAAAAAGCACACCAGTCTACTTGCAACAGTTTATAAAGTTCCTCAATAGCAGTTTCGAGGATGGTGTTAACATCAAGAGAATTGCGAATTTGGCTTGACAGTTGATTTATTAAAGCTTGCCGCTCTCCATATTCCTGTAATTGAGCTTCGGTAGCTTTGCGGAGCGTAATATCTTGAGCCGAGCCAATAATTTGAGTAACTTTGCCATCACGGTCGCGTTTGAAAACAGCGTTACTGCTTAAAAACCAGCACCATGTACCGTTTTTATGTTGCATTCGATATTCTAATTCTAGAATTTCACCATCTTTAGCCTTTGCTACAGATGCTTGATTGTCTGCTACTTTCTGGAAATCTTCAGGGTGCAAAATTTTAGCAAAAAATTCTGTTCCCATTGCTTGAATATCTTCACAAGAATAGCCTAAAGTATTAGTTACTTCCCGGTTTGAGTAAATATTACGCCCTTCAACGATATCGTAAATATAAAGGGTACAAGGTGTATTGTCTGCTATTTTTTGAGCAAATTCTTGGCTTTCTTGAAGTGCTAATTCTACTTTTTTACGGTCGCTAATATCCCGGACTATTCCCATTGCATTAGACTGGCCATTGTATTGGCAAAGTGTTCCTTTCACTTCAAAATAAAATTGCGTGCCGTTTTTATGAACATCAATACCTTGACCATAAAACTCTTTTCCTGCTTTGACTGTAGCCAAAAAATCTACAAATAATGGCAAAGATTCGGGATGAATACAAGCAGAAGGGTGTAACGCTAAAAATTCTTCACGGGTATAACCTAACCGACTATACATAGCAGAATTTGCATCAAGCATTTGCCCTTTTTCTAAGTCATAAATGTAAACTCCGTCACTAATTGCTTCAAAAATTTGCTGATAATTATTTACGTGGCTCCGGCAAGTAGTTAACTCTGCTTGCAATTGGCTTACCAGTTGACGCAACATAATTAATTCTTCTTGTAAAGATTCATTTAACATGGTTTTAAAATAGTAGTAAAATTAAATTGCCTAATTTAGTATTCCCAGATTAAAATAAAAATTCACATTTCACATCTCGCCTACTCTTTCTTCCCTTGGCTCCCTTGGCTACTTGGCGGTTCGTGATTACTATATAGTGGTGGGAATTCTAATAATAAACTCACTTCCTTTACCTTTATAAGAATTCACATCCAATACCCCATTATGTTTTTCCACCACAATTTGATAAGCAATTGCTAATCCCAGTCCAGTTCCTTTACCAACAGGTTTTGTTGTAAATAAATTATCAAATATCCGTTGTTTTACTTCTTCCGTCATTCCAACACCATTATCTGTGATGCGAATAAAAACTTCTTGCTGATTTTCAGCAAGCTCTGTCTTAACAGTGATACAACCAGTATTTATTTGAGATTCTTCTACCGCGTCAATTGCATTAGCAAGAATATTCATAAAAACTTGATTAAGTTGCCCAGCATAACACTCTATTTCTGGTAACTGACCAAATTCTTGAATTATTTGAATACCTGGTCGATGGTCGCTTGCTTTTAAGCGGTGTTTGAGTATAAGAATTGTACTTTCCAGACCATCGTGAATATTAAACAATATAGGACGGTCAGAATCATTGCGGGAAAAAGTTCTTAAACCGTTGCTGATATCTTTAATTCGATTAATCCCGGTTTGCATCGACTCAATCAGTTTGGGTAAATCGGATTGTAAATAATCGAGTTCCACCTCCCGTAGTTTTTCTTGAATTTGAGTTACAGGTTCGGGGTAATACTGCTGATAAAGGTTAACAAGTTGCAGTAAATCCTGAATGTATTCCTGAGCATGGATGATATTACCACTAATAAATCCAATCGGATTATTAATTTCATGTGCGATACCTGCAACAAGCTGACCTAAAGCTGACATTTTTTCACTTTGAATCAATTGAAGTTGCTTTTGTTGCAATTCATCCGTTTTATTTGCGACTTGTTCTTCCAGATTATTAGTTAAATTACTCAGTTGCAGATGAGTTTTTACCCGAGCTAATACTTCCTTCTCCTGGAATGGTTTTGCTATATAATCAACAGCACCTAATTCCAAAGCTCTAACTTTACTATCGGTGTCAGATAGCGCGGTCATAAAGATAATAGGGATATTACAAGTGTGGGGATTTGCTTTTAATTGTTGACATGTTTCAAAACCATCAATTCCAGGCATCATTACATCTAGTAATATTAAATCTGGTAGTCTTCGCTTCACTTGAGCAAGGGCACGCTCTCCACTAGTTGCGATTGCTACATCAAACCCAGCATCGCTTAAAGCTTCTGAGATAACGTCTAAGTTAGTAGGTGTATCATCGACAATCAAAATTAAACCTGTTATGGGTGTCATTATTTTTTCTCCCTAAACACCATCACCAACAAGATGCTGCTGAAGCAATTCTTCAATTTTCTCAGTTTGAAATTGCTTTGCTAATTGCAGTATATCTTGAATAAATGGTTGATAGCGTTCGCTCTTTTTAGCTATTTCTTCCGCAAATAAAGACATCTTTTTCAAACGTCCTTCTTGTGCTAGTTCCAGCAACACTTGTAAATCTTCTTTTGGGGGAAGCTCTATTATAGATATTGCCAATTCGTCTTCTGTCTCTTGATATTTCCAAGTTAGCTGTAAATGCTTGGCTATCAAGTTAAATAAATCATCTGTTTGTACTGGCTTTGCTAAAAAATCATCTCCACCTGCATCCAAACTCATTTGTTGGTCGATTTGTGCAACTGATGCCGAAGAGACAATTACCTTCAAATGCTTAAGATTATCGTCACTGCGTAATAGCTTGAGCATCTCAAACCCGTCCATTACAGGCATAGCCAAATCTGTAATTACCAAATCTGGCAGAGAATCGCGCATTAATTCTAAAGCATGTTTCCCATTTTCAGCTTCTTTGACAATAAAACCAAGTGGCTCTAACAAATTATTTAAGACCCCTCGATTCTCCCAACGGTCATCAACTACAAGGATTTGTCGTTCTCTTCCTTCGTAGCCAACAATATCACCAACCGCATTAGTACTTTGCTCAACCCAATTATCTGCGAGTGGTAGTTCCACCTCGAAGAAAAAATTGCTCCCCACACCTAACTGGCTTTTAACTTGAATTTTTCCTCCCATTAAATGCACAATTTGTTGGCTAATTGTTAATCCCAACCCTGTTCCTTCTACTTTGCGATGTTTTTCACCTACTTGTTCAAAAGCTTGGAATAATTTATTCGCATCAGACTCAGCAATCCCAACACCTGTATCCGTAATTGAAAAGCGTAGATTGAACCAGTCAATCTTCTCCGGGGGTTGAGGGGTTAGGTTCCCAAATAAACACTCCACTTTAAGCGTCACACTTCCTTTATCGGTAAACTTTATCGCATTACCTAATAAATTAATAAGTACTTGTCGCAAGCGTTTTTCATCTACTTCTACTCCGCTGGGCAAATTAGAATCATATAGATAATCAAAATCAAGACCTTTCTCTTCTGCACGAACACGGCAAATTTCCACCACTCCTTGTAGAAAGGAAGGAAAATATACTGCTTTGGGAGTAAGTTCTAGTTTGCGAGCTTCTATTTTAGAGAGGTCGAGAATATCGTTAATCAGAGTTAACAGGTGAGAACCACATTGGTGAATGATATTAACTCCATGACGTTCTTTTTCTGGTAAAACTTTTGAGCGTCCGAGAATTTGAGCATAACCCAAAATACCGTTAAGTGGAGTACGCAGTTCATGACTCATGTTAGCCAGAAATTCACTTTTAGCTTGGTTTGCTGAGTCTGCTGCAACTTTTGCGTCCTTAAGTTCTGAAGTACGTTCTTCGACACGAGCTTCTAGCTCTTCATTTGCTTTACGTAACTTTGCTTCTCCTCTGCGATTGTCGTTGATAACAGCACTGAGGATAAAGGTAGTCAAAGCAATAATGCTAATGAAAGATTGCAGCAATAGTAGAGATTGGTTAACCTGCGATTTTGCAAATACACCCAAACCACGTGCTGTTCCAAAAACTGCAACTCCTGAAATAATCGTAACCAGAAGCGTTGATTCCTGTGGTCGAAAACGGAAAGCCGACCAAATTAATAGCGGAATCATCATATATTCGAGCGGGTAGCCAAGCCAAAAGACAACTCGACTGACAACAATCACAGAACTTAATAGTAATGCGAACTCTGCGGCTTGATAACGAGAGAATCTTTGCTGCATGTACGGTTTTGCCCAGGATAGCACTAGTGGTGTGACAATTACTTTGCCTGTAATCAGACTGATATACCAAGTTTGCCAGACACTACCATATATTGACCAGGGAGCTTTTCCAGCTAAACACAAGCTAGCAACAGCTAAGCATGTCGTAATCGCTGGTATTGGTAAAATAAGAAATATAAATTTAAAGAAATTAGTTGCTGTTGCAAACAAACTCAGTCTTTGCGTAAAACGATTAATTAAAAATCCAGTTATCAGCGGTTCAACAGTGCTACCGAGAGATACCGTAACCAGTGGTAAGATATCTTGCGGGTAAAACAATAGTGAATTAGCAATACCCTCGCTTATTAGAAGTGCGAACCATACGCGATTTCCTAAAAGTAAAACCATTGCCAAATACAAACCTGAAGAAGGCCAGATTGCAGAAGCACCATTTTGGAAAGAGACTGACCCAGACAACTTAGCAAGGCCAAAGTGAAGAATGGGAATTATCACTATGGCTATCATCAATCTTTTATCCAGCTTGGCCGAGAGTTTATTTGGCGTCATCATATACTATGAGATTGATTACCCTTATGTAGGTGAGAGATACAAAGGATATATTGTGTTTTACCTTTTATTAATCAGATAATTCCATATAAATCTATATCAAGTTAATAAAAAAAATTTCCGTATTTACACCACATTTAACATTAAATCTGTAAAAAACAGCCGTGTATTTTCGTATAAGAAGTTAGACATTACAGTACCACAAGTTTTTCTTGCAACTTAAGAATATGTATTTCATGCATGTAGTACAAAAGTTAAGAAAATATTAGGTATTTTTACATGGGAGAATAATCGCTGTAATATGCAATACAGCAAGTACTTATACTGATAACCTTAAAATCACTCAAACAAAAAACTAACTTTATCCGGAATAGTACTGATAAAGGCTGTTTATATTCTTTATAGATAAAAAAACACTACAGGGAAAACACTTATGACTGACGTAATCCGCCACTACGATGTAATCTGTTTCGGTGATGAAGTACCAGGAATTTTAGCTGTGGTGAGTGCAGCACGAGAACATTATCGTCGCGTCAAGAAATACCCTCGTTCATTGGTACTATTTAAAGGCAATTCTAAGTTTGGTATTGGAGGCCATTTAGTACGAGGTGGCTTATCTTATCTAGACCGCTCGGTTGTAGCGAAAGTAGTCAGAGATAAGTTTAATCTACCCACTTATGGCGATGAATCTGCAATTTATGAAGAATTTTTAGCGAGGACTGGTGTACAACAGGTTGGACTTGACCCCAATAAAGCTAGTACCGTATTGCGGAAAATGTTGAGTGAAGTTGGTGCAGATATCCTCGATAATATTGATATTGAGTCAGTCAATAAAAACGGAGCAGATATTTTGAGTATTCGCTTAACCAAAGGTGAAGTTTACCAAGGTAAAGTGTTTATAGACTCTACAGTTAACGCAGAATTAGCCCAATTTGCAGGAGTTAGAAAACTCAAAGGATTTGAAACATTTGGCCTACCGGATTCAGAACTTTCTGTAACCTTGACCTTTGAAATCGAGGGTGTAAGTGTTGATAGGCTGAAACAAGTGGAAATGCAGTATATGAAGCGCTTTGCCAATCTTGCAGATAAAGACGCACAAGGGTGGATTAATATTGCAGCGGGTGGGAACCCAAAACGGGCAGATTATTTAAGGGAGCCGTTTGTTACAAACAAAGATAACCTGAGTAAAATAGCGATGTACTCAGGTAGCGATTACATTGATGTTCGTAGCTATGCACTTTCTATTGCTTACCATTCGTTCCGAGGTACACAACTCTCCTTAGCTGTAAGTAATGCAATATTAGATAAAGCCAATATTGCGATTTTACCAAATGGTCGCATGTCTTGGAATGCTTTATTATTTGATGTTAATGCCGACCAAGCGGAAAGTTTAGCACGTAATGGCTCTAGACCTACCTTGGAAATGTTGAATGAAATGGAACTACTTGCTAAGTGGTTCAAGGTGGCAGTTGGTGCAACAACTGTAAGACGAGCACCTGAATTATACATCCGTCATGCGGGCAATGTTACCTCAGTGGTAGACCCGTTGACAGGTACAGAAATGTTGCAAGGTGGTGTACCCGCGAAGCAGGCTTTGGGTACATTTGGCTACCATTTTGATATTCGTGGTGGAATTGACGGACTTGGAGTTCGTGCTGGAGAAAAAGGTCTGGGAGAATTTACCAGCAAGTACTTACCTGCACCTTTATTTAACATCGGTATCCTGCATACTTTATTACGCGATGTGCCAAATTTATCTGTAATTAGTCCTGCCTCTGGCTTTGAAGGCTATGCTTCTTCTTGCGGACGTATTGTAGAGTTTAACTGTGCTGTGGGAGAAGGGATTGGTATTGCTGCTGCGATTTCTATGCTAAGTGGACGCAAGTTAAATCAAATCTCTGACCGGGAAGTGCGAGATGTTTTGTCTGCTACTGGAAAGTTATCTAAAGTTTATGGTCAGCCAAATTCTGCGGATACCGAAATTGCGGAGCTTCAGAAGTTTGAACAGAGTATGATGGCGTAAGCTATTCTACGTTTTAGCTCCATACTTGGGTAGTAATATATTCGGGCGGGCAAGGATGCCCGCCCCACAAGAGTTAACATCTAAAGTATGGTAGAACAGCATGTTGGGTAGATGTACTAGGTCATCAAATACTCCCCACTTCCAAATTTCACCCCCCACTCATGCATAGCGTCAAGAATTGGTTTAAGAGTTTCACCTAAAGGGGTTAAAGAATATTCAACCTTTGGGGGAATTTCAGGATAAACTTCTCGATGAATAATTCCATCATCTTCTAATTCCCTTAGTTGCTGAGTCAACATTTTTTGTGTGACACCATACAAAGCTCTTTGCAATTCACCAAACCGCTTGACACCCATCATCAATTCTCTAATAATTAAAACCTTCCAGCGTCCACCAATAATTTTTAGTGTGGTTTCAACTTCGCATGTCAGCCTGCTATGATTGTTTGCTTCAGCTTGCATAGTATCTTTTTGGTAAGTAGCTTACTTTTGAGTGCGTACTTTTCATATTAACTGTCTCTACCTTAAAGTGAAATATAGAAGTTAAGCATGTGGTTGCAAATTAGTCATTACTAGTAAAATATATACTTACTTTGAGGAAGTAGTGTAATTATGAACTCACAGCAAGTCGTTACAAAGGTGCGAGTTAATTCTGCTTTCAAACAATTGATGTCCTTGCATTGGTGGATGGCAACCTGTTAC
Source organism: Scytonematopsis contorta HA4267-MV1 (assembly GCA_019359035.1). Lineage (GTDB taxonomy): Bacteria > Cyanobacteriota > Cyanobacteriia > Cyanobacteriales > Nostocaceae > Scytonematopsis > Scytonematopsis contorta. The sequence goes on from JAHHIC010000075.1 coordinate 39,906, forward strand.
CTGATATTATTTATCGGTGGTTGGTTCATGTCCCAGTTATCCAGGGAAGCACCATTTCGCGATTCACTCTATGATTTCCATAAGTCAATTGGTGTGCTAACAATGGCACTACTAACTTTGAGAATTTTTACTCTACTGCGCGTATGGTGGCGTAAATATGCTAAGCGTCTCCCTAAGTTTACACCTGCATGGATTAAAAATTTTCTTCTTCATACGACTCTATATATATTTATGTGGGCTGTTCCCGTTGCTGGATTTTTGTTGTCCAACTCATTTAAATCCAATAACGTCAAATTTTTTGGTATTGTTTTACCAGATATTTTCCCTCAGAGTCAAGCAATGGTCGCAGTTGGAAGGAGTATGCACTTCTGGTTTGGGTATACTTTTCTCGCATTAATCTTACTTCACACTTTAATACAGTGGAAGGTTGTTAAGGCTAATTGGCGACGTTTTACAAAGTTTCTTCAAGCTCGGTTTCGCAAGCCAAGAACAAATTAAGAAAGAAACCTACCCCCAACCCCAAAAAAAAGCCACCCCCCAACCCCAAAGAAAACCCCACCCCCAACCCCCTCCCCGCAAGCGAGGAGGGGGCTACGAAAAATACACAGAAATAGTTAAAAAATATTACTAAAAATATTCGATATTTAATTTTTGTGGTATGGGTAACGAATCGTAGCCCTCTCCCCGGGTGCGGGGCTACCGTGTACACACAAGTCAATAAATCCCTTCAGGGGTATTTAAGAGAACTTTAGGGTTATTTCAATACTTGTGTGTACACCGTAGGCGTGCGGGGTGCGGGTTTCTGGTGCGGGTTTCTTATACTGGGACGAGAAATATGTTGGTGCTTTTCTTGCAGGTGGCAATAATTTATCACATATCCGTTAACAACCTTGCTTTCCTTAAAATAAAAGCAAGCAAAGTTTCATGTTTAGCAATAATATCCGCAGAAACTTCCATTCCAGCCTTAATGGGATATTGAACACCGTTTTTATCTAATTGAAGTTTTTCAGGTTGAATAGTCACCTCATAAAAAGTTACAGAATTATTCCCATTGTTACGGGTCACAATTCCTCTAGACAGCTGACTTTGTGATTGACCTAAAGCAATTGCATCAGCGGTAACTGCACGAACAGCTCCTTCCAAAATACCGTAATCAGGATAAGGGTAAGCAGAAATACGCATCTGCACCCTACCCTCAGAACATTCAGCGATTTTATCCAGTTTACAGACTTTGACTTTACTTATATCTTCTGCAGCGATACGAGCTTTAACTAGTAAAGGTGCTCCTTCGGGTGCAATTTGCGCTATTGCTTGTCCAGGACGTACCACTTGTGAGGGGTTTCGTAGTTCCAATCTCAAAATAATCCCCGCTTCAGGAGCGCGAATAATACTTTTTTGGATATCAATCATAATCTGTCTCAGTTCTTGTTGATAGCGACGAGTTTGGTTTTGGTTTTGTACTCTTCGCGTTATAAGACCCTGTCGTTCTTTGTTCAAAGCAGCAATAGTTGATTTTCCTCTGGCTTTTTGTTGAGTAATACGCTCTCTGGCAATTTCCACACCTGCTGCACTTGGACGCAACCCAACTTTTGCTCTTTCCTGACGAGCTAATGCGACTTTATAAGCTTGGAGTTTCTCTTTTATTTGTAACTTGGAAATTGCTCCCATTCCTTCTAGTTCCCTATAACGAGATGCTTCTTCCGCTGCTAATTCTAAAGCCGCACCAGCTTCTCGAACTTCTGCTTCAGCGATGAGTTTTCTATCGCTATATTCCCGCATACTCCGACTAAGTTCAGCTTCAGTTTGAGCAATAGCGCGTTCTATTACCATTGACTCCGCATTTATTTGTACCTGAGTCGCTGCAATAGCCGCATCTATTTGCTTGATTTCTGACTCTTTTTCACGAATATTCAGCAAAATCTGATTTCTACGAGTTAGCAAACTGACATCATCAATTTTTGCGATCGCCTCACCTTTAGCAACAGATTGGTTTTCCTTAACCAAAATCTCATTGACCGTACCTTGCATTCCAGCCTCGACTATTCGTAGTTCTCCTTCAGGACGAACCACGGCAGATGCTTTAACGGTTACAGGGTACTTGATTAATGCTGACAATACAACCGATACCCCACAACTTCCTACCAGTAGTACTCCTCCCAATGTAACCCAACGTCCCACATTCGGTAGCAAATCGTCACTATCTACGGGTTTGAGAAATTCTAAATTATCTTCTATTAACATAAGTTATAAAAAAACTGACAATTTTACTCGGAATATATTAAGCCATCACAATTATCAAAATATACATAGCTGAATTTTATCAAATGATTACAAGAAAAACACTTGTATAAGCAAAATTAAAAATACATATATATTGTTACAAAGTGATACTAATAGTTAGTCAAAAACTTACCACATATAAAATTGAGCATTTTGATGATAAAACCTTACCACTGCTATTAATAGCTGATTTTCATAGGTTTTTATATCTAAGAAATTGCGTTTCATCTGTAAATATATTATACAAGCAAAAATATTGTAATGATTATCATCCAAGTAATTAAAAAGTTGAATTTAGCAAATAAACACAACGTATATTTATTTTTGTTAACCAGAGAAAATTGTTTATAATAAATTACCAACAATCTAAAAGTCTTGCTATATAAGCATTACAGTAAATAATTAAGTTTTAGTTAAGCTCAAGTTAAGAATAAATGCCAAATTGGCACTGCTGTTTTTAATTTTATGTGTATATTAAAAAGATGTAGCTCAAAGATATTGAGTTACCGAGTTTTGTCAAGTCTGGTATTAATAAGTTATCAAATGTCATTGCGTTCTCAGCAAAACTAATTGTTCGCAATGGTAACTCTTGCCTGACTTGAGATTAAATTTATTGCACTAACAGCAGGAGAAAATTCCATGACAGTACGTCCAAATGGATACCAATTGTTTTCACTATCCGAAAATTTTCTGACCAGTTTATCTGCGGAAGATGAATCAATTATCGCAGGGGGTGGTAAGAAGAGCGGTAAGAGCAAGAGTAAGAGTAAGAGCAAGAGCAAGAGCAGAAGCTGTGGATGTCACGGATATTGCTAAACTCTGCAGTTGTTTTGGCCAACGATTAGCAGTATAGCGATTAGCAAAACAGACAATAAAGTACGTACTTTATAAAAAGAACCCTTGCAAACCCCGGTTTAAAAGCCGGGGTAAGAAAATCTATGTTCAATTTAAGATAATGACTTTTTCACTTAGTTCTCTAAATGTACGTGAGTATTTAGCGAAGCAAGGCTTTTGCATAGATAATACTCATAATCTTCTTATTGAATCGAAAAGCTCTAAAAACTTTAATTTATTAGTAACTCTGGAAAATAATCAGCGTTTATTAATTAAACAAGAGTCGCAAAATTTAGAAGGGAAAACTTCTGGAGAGTTTTATCAGGAATGGTATTTTCATGAATTACTCAAAGAATTCCCAGAATTAAAAGAAATTAGAGAATTGGTATCGGAAGCAATTATTTTTGATACAGAAAACTCAATTATTATTTTTAATTACCGTGATGACTATCAAGCGTTAGATGATATTGACAATCAGAACAAAATTTACTCTTTAGACATTGCGTCAAGTATAGGTTTAGTGATAGCTATAATTCATAAAAAAACAATTGACAAACAAAACTACCGATTATTTTTAGCCAACAAATTAGATAATATAGATAAACAACCTAACTTTGTACGTGGCTTAAAAAGAGTTAGAACTGGAATTTTCAGCCAGGTAATTAGCGAAAATATAAAGTTGTTCAAATTATATCAACGAGCCAATGATTTACAAAAAGCGATTGAAGAATTAACCTCAGAATATCAGCAGCGTTGCTTAATACACAATGATTTAAAATTCGGTAACATTTTATTAGTTAATAATTGGCAAGAAATTTCTCAAGGGAGTATAAATTATCCGCAAGAAAGCCTTATCAGACTGATAGACTGGGAAAAATTTGGATGGGGAGACCCAGCACATGATTTAGGTAGGTTGATTGCTTGTTACTTAAATTTGTGGCTGGATAGCATAGTCATTAGTCAAGAAATTGATATAGAAACAGCATTAAGTATTGCGACTATACCATTAGAAAAAGTACAACCAGTAATTGGTAAAATTGCGACTAAATATTTATCTAATTTTCCAGAAATTTTATATTTATATTCTAATTTTTGGCAAAGGGTAGTTCAGTTTACTGGGATGGCATTAATCGAAAAACTTCATACTAAAATTCATTATCATGAACCAATTGGTAACGTTGGGATATGTATGTTACAGGTAGCCCAATCGCTATTATGTCATCCAGAAATATCGTTAAAAGTAATTTTTGCCGAACATGCGATGGAACTAACTTCACCAGAGATAATTTCTGCGTAATTATTTAATACTGGATAGTTTAGGTTAAAGTTTATTATGCGATTGCTAAAGTCAGTATCACCACATTTATTAAAAACATTAGAAGAAATTTCTAATAAATTTGACATTCAATCCAATTTTACAATTACCCATCCCGACTATAAGCCGATGGAGTTAACTGTAGAGTTAGCAAATTCATTGCAGCAATTACCTAGGGATATACAAAATAAATATTTGAATTTACAATTGCGAACCTTGATTTATGAAATTTATTATAAGGGTAGTTTAAAATCGGTTATTGACGAAGATACAGGTGTTTACTCGAATGTAAACTTAGAAATATTGCAAAATAATACAACCAGAGGTATCGAGCGTGATTATTACACAGGTTTAGAGTCGAGTAATTGCGGTAAAGGTTTCTACGAACCTGGTTGGAGAGTTGTTGGAAAGGAAAACAAAGATTTGCTATTGGTAAAAAAAGATGACTTGACGTTGCATGTTGAACGTGAGAGTCAACTTCAATTCAATCAACGTAATGCCAAAATAAATGATATTGTTACAACATTAATGCCTAAAAATCGTCTGGAGGAAGGGTATTACATCGCAGTTGGAGATGCTGGCTTCGTAAATATGTATGGAGAAAAGAAAATAGCCGTAGATATATACTTTCATTTAACTCCCCAAGGTGTACTGGCTGTTATGCGAAGCTTGACACAACAATTAAACGCTATTGATATTCCCTTTACCTTTAAAGTTTTATATGACCCTGACGAATGCCAGTATTGCAACCACAGCGGAATTCTCACCATTAAATCTTGCGATTACCCTCAAGTTTACCCCATTTTAAAACAAATATACTACGAGCAGGCAACAAATTTTTATTCGGAAGTACCGATATTTACCAAATGCCTGGCACCTGGACTGAGTTTAGCAGAGATACCGGAACAAAAATTTATCCCCAACGAAACCTTCGGGATGAATCGCTGTCGTATAATTGCCAATGGTTTACTTGCTGCATATGAACATGGCGATAATACATTTCAAACACGTATGTCTTACATTCAGCAACATTTTGCAAAAATGAATATTTCCTTGCAAACTCCTTACCTAAACCCCAATTCTCAGGATATTTATTTTTCTACTATCGAAAATTGATGAAATACCCGATAATTCGCCAATACAGTGAAGAAGACTGTGGTGCTGCTTGTGTTGCGACAATAAGTAAATACTATGGAAGAACTATAACCCTCAACCGTATTCGTGAAGCTATTGGTACAGGACAACTAGGAACAACTTTGTTAGGACTGCGACGAGGTACTGAAGCATTTGGATTATTTACTCGTTCCTTTAAAGCTTCAGCGGAAATACTCGATAACTTAGGAAAAATTCCTCTACCAGCGATTATCCATTGGACGGGTAACCACTGGGTAGTTTTTTATGGTCAACGTGGGAAAAAATATATTGTTGGTGACCCAGCGCTGGGAATACGTTTTCTGACTAAAAATGAATTACTTGCAGGTTGGAACGATTGGGTATTGCTGTTACTCCAACCCGATAATAGTTGTTTTTTTGACGAACCCAGCGATAAAGTTGACAACTTCGGTAAATTATTGCGAGGAATTTTACCTTACAAAAAAATAATTATCGAATCATTACTTTGTGCTTTAGTTATTGGTTTACTATCCTTATCGTCACCTTTTTTGATTCAAATTCTTACCGATGATGTTTTAGTACGTCGAGACTCCAGTTTACTAACTGGTGTAGTTTTAGCAGTTGTTGCCATGTATACAATGCGAAGCGGCTTAACTTTAATTGAAAATATATTAATCGCTCATTTTGCACAAAGGCTGGAATTAAATCTTATCCTAGAATTTGGTAGACAAATTTTACGCTTACCCCTAAATTATTATGAATCGCGTCGAAGTGGTGAAATAGTCAGCCGACTTCGCGATATCCAACAAATAAATAAATTACTTTCCAATGCTATAATTAGTTTCCCTAGTCGTTTTTTTATTGCTTTTATATGTCTGGGTTTAATGCTTTTTTATAGTTGGAAGCTGACGGCTAGTGCGATTATTATAGCTATAATCATGACAGCTTCTACATTTATTTTTATGCCAACACTTCAACAGAAAACGTTGAATCAAATGGTATTAGAAGCAGAAAACCAAGGAGTACTAGTAGAAATATTTAAAGGAGCATTAACCTTAAAAACAACAGCAGCAGCACCTCAATTTTGGGAAGAATTTCAAAATAGATTTGGACGTTTGATGAATTTATCATTTACTACAATTAAAATCGAAATTATTAACAAACAATTTTCGCGCTTAGTTTCAGAAATCGGTGGTGCAACTATTTTGTGGTTGGGTAGCAGCTTAGTGATTAGTAAAGAATTAAGTATTGGTCAATTGCTCGCATTTACCAGTCTAAATCGTAATGTCATATTACTAATGGATTTTCTGATTGACTTTGCTGATGATTTAGCGCGAGTTAGAACAGCTACTAACCGCATTCAAGAAGTGATTGAATCTACACCAGAAAATCAATTTGATAATCAAAAATCATGGGTGGAAATACCACCTAATGGAGATATTATTTGTAGCAGCTTATGCTTCCATTATCCCGGTCGTATAGAATTACTAGAAGATTTTTCAGTTACAATTCCTGGTGGTAAAGTCGTTGCGTTAATTGGTCAATCGGGTTGTGGTAAAAGCAGCCTTGTGAAAATCATCGCAGGTTTATATCAATTAAAGTCAGGTAATATTAGCTTTGATATTTATAACTTACAAGATTTAGCATTAAATTGTTTGCGACAACAAATTGTACTTGTTCCACAAGAAGCTCATTTTTGGAGTCGCTCAATTATTGAAAACTTTCGCTTGGGTTCACCCCATGCATCTTTTGAAGCAATTGTGAAAGCATGTAAAATAGCAGAAGCGGATGATTTTATCAAAAAATTACCGGAAAAATATCAAACTATATTGGGTGAATTTGGTGCAAATATTTCCGGGGGACAGCGACAAAGGTTAGCTATAGCTCGTGCGATTATTAATAACCCACCTATATTAATTTTAGATGAGTCTACCGCTGGACTCGACCCAATTAGCGAAAATTTAGTTTTACAAAAACTATTATCGCAGCGTCTAGGTAAAACCACGATTCTGATTAGCCACCGTCCACAAGTTATTACACACGCTGACTGGATTATATTCCTTGAACATGGTCAGGTGAAGATGCAGGGGACTTTGGAGGAATTACGCAGTTTTGACGGCAATCATTTAGACTTTTTGCCTTGATAAGCTACTCCATATTTAAGTTGCATGTTCGGGCTAAGTTGCATGTTCGAGCTAAGTTGCATGTTCGGGCTAAGTTGCATGTTCGAGCTAAGTTGCATGTTCGGGCTAAGTTGCATGTTCGGGCTAAGTTGCATGTTCGGGCTAAGTTACATGTTTGGGCTAAGTTACATATTCGAGCTAGGTTACATATTCGAGCTAGGTTACATATTCGAGCTAAGTTGCATATCCGGGCTAAGTTGCATATCCGGGCTAAGTTGCATATCCGGGCTAAGTTGCATATCCGGGCTAAGTTGCATATCCGGGCGGGCAAGGATGCCCACCCCACAAGAGATGGGGAATTTGATATTATACAGTTTAGATGTGGAACAGCTTAATAATTCGATTTCGGCAGTAAATACGCATGTATTGCTATGATTATGAGGACGCTTTAAGAGGATGTTTATAAATAAAATATTAAAACACCATGCACACCACAAGCTAGCCAGCCAGTGACTAAAGTCACTGTCTAAAAGCTAAAGTCCTCTAAAGAGGACTGATGAGAAATAAGATTTTAGAGAATATCTTAAATTTTGTAAAATATTTGTTTTTAATGTATTATTTAGTCCTCTTTTAGAGGACTTCAGCTTTTAGACAGTGACTAAAGTCACTGGCTGGCTTGCAAAAAGTTTGTTCATTTCTTTATTTAAAATGGTTAGTACGCAAACGATAAAATAAAAACACATCTAAAAAAGGCAAAATCTATGGTAGCCCAGGTAGGTGAAGCCAAAGCGTCAACAGCAGAACTGGTAATCACTTGGGAAGCTTTACCCGATGATTTCCGTTTAGAGGACGACCCAGTGGACAATACAGGTCAGCCAATGAAGGCTGGTGCATTAAGTGAAAGTCTAGAAATCAGCGGTTTCATCCAACCACAGATGTTAATCGCTTCAAATTTTGGTATTTGTGCAACCGTTAACGGACAATTTATCCCCAAAGCTCCTGACTGGCTGTACATCCCCTCGGTATCAGAAGTTTTAGCAAATCGAAAAAGCTATACACCTTCTAGTTGTTTTATATGATTTACTCTACATTCTGAAGCTGAGTCTATTCTCCCAATTGCAGAAGATATAACACCATTAACCTGACGTTTTAAAAAACCATATTTATTTTGAATGTGAGTATTCCAACCAGACTTATCAAACTTTTTATCCCCAAGTGAAAGCAAATGATTAACAGTCTGACAAACAGCTTTATGAAATTCAGTAGCATAAGCTGCCAAGAACATTTCAAGCTTAGTAAAGCCCAGTGAGTTTAATTCATCTAATGGAGTTGGTAGTCCCTTACAATAAGTTAGAGTTGACATCTGACTGTCCAGAAGAATCACATCATAATTAAACACCGAAACAATTATCATCCAGTATTTTTTTAAGAAAATTTACATAAACATTGTTTGTTAATAAACATTAATTATTTGATGATGTTTGGTCAGCCTTTAATCCTTATATACACTTAATTTAATTAATATCTTTAATAATAGAAAAGCTTTTTTGCAATGTTTACTACAGGTATAAGACATCACAGATGCTGTCAATATATGCTAGATAACTGTTTTTTAATCTCATTTACAAGATTGAAAATCTCGAATATAAGAGTGAGTAAGAGTGAATTTCTAGGGCTAGTAGTTACCCTTTTTCTTTCCGGATTCAGATGCGTGTCTATGCTCACATCTTCCCTATCGATACTCCACTTAACTTATCCCTAACTATAATCTTGTAATTTACCCATTAATTATCGGAATACCTAGGTAATCAGGCAACAGTTGTTAACCCCACTTAGAAGGAGATGTTCCCGCAGTCGTGATGGAATTTCTATCCGACATCGACGGTAAAGAATATTCTTCTAAGAAAACTTTTCCACCAGGAAAATGGTATTTCTACGAGCAAATTTTACAAGTTCCTGTTTATATTATTTTTGACCCAGATGGTGGTTTAGTAGAGTTTCATCAGTTGGAAAACGGCCGCTACGAGTTAAAACAACCTGACGAAAATGGTCGTAATTGGATTGACTCGATGGGTTTATTTTTAGGAACATGGCAAGGAACAAAAGAAGGCCGAACAGGATATTGGTTACGATGGTGGGATAAAGAAGGTAATTTGTTACCTTGGGCTGTGGAACGTTTGGAACAAGAAAGCCAACGTGCTGAGCAGGAACGACTACGCGCTGAGCAAGAAAGCCTACGTGCTGAACGGTTAAGTGCCTATTTAAAATCTCAAGGCATAGACCCAGATAATTTACCTGAATAATTTCCAGAAGTAATTCCCAGAAATAATTTCCAGAAATAAACTGTCCCACATCTAAACTACATAATAAAAAAAATTACACCTCTTGTGGGGTGGGCATCCTTGCCCGCCCTTCTTTGTATGGTATGTATTTAAATCTTTCCTTGTATTTAAATCTATGTCTTTCCTTGTATTTAAATCTATGTCTTTCCTTATATTTAAATCTATGTATTTTAAATCTATTTCAATGTATTCAAATAATATTAAAAACAAACCCCCAAACAAATGTAAAGACGCGATTAATCGCGTCTCTACACTTTATGTAATATTGCCCTGGCATCGAGCAATTGTTGCGGGAGACAACTCTCCAACTATCGTAGCCGCAGCAGCGTTTCACAACTGAGTTCGGGATGGGTTCAGAGTGGTTCCACCGCGCCATAGACA
>JAHHIC010000076.1 GCA_019359035.1 Scytonematopsis contorta HA4267-MV1
ATTATCTGACTTTTCAAACTTAATAAATTATTTCCTCTGCCCTCATGCTCAATTTCTTTCTCCCCGCTCCCTACACCCCGCTCCCTGCCTTTTTTACGGCTTTTCTTAGTGCCATTCGACTAAAGTCACTGTCTAAAAGCTGAAGTCCTCTGAAAGAGGACTGAGTAATACATCAAAACAAGTATTTTACACACTTTAAAATACTCCTAAAAATCTTATTGCTTCTTAGTCCTCTTTCAGAGGACTTTAGCTTTTAGACAGTGACTTTAGTCACTGGCTGGCTTGTAATATACTGGACTGTAATATACATAGCGCTTAATATTTTATTTATAAACACCCTCTTAAACAGAAGGAAAATAGCGAAAGTGACAGAGGAACTTGATAAAGCTAGTTTGAATGAACCTAGTTTCCTCTTTCGTGCAGATGATGACTACGAAATGGGTAATCCGGTCGGATTCGAGTTGAACAGCGAAGAAGCACAACAAGCCGACATTCAAAATCCTTTGGAGCATGTTTTAGATAAAGAATTGGGACAAACTAGTATATAAGTATCTTTTTCTAGCGCAATAAAAATTTCTGGAGGTGGAGGAGCAATAAAGTTTACTCGGAAAAGCAAAATCTTTAAAGTCGCTTGGGCAGTTCTCAAGAAATTGGAAACGGAAGGTAAAATCAAGATATATAGCCCAGAGCAAGTAGCACATTTACTTCGTTAACTATTATTTGTTTAATTAGACTTCCCATCACTACCTAAATACTCGCGGTAACCACAAATTTTATCTCCATCAACATCAAAAGAAACAGCAATGCGATTTTTGTAAGCTTGTCCTCGCATTATTCCTTCGTCTCTAAATTCAAAGACAACTGTTGTTTCACTACTGGTAACTCTTTCTAGAGAAGTTAAGGTGATGCTTGAACTAAAAACTTCGGTGACATATTCAAAAAATTCTTTGGCTCTTTCTTTCCCAGTATTTAAACCTTGATACGGACCGATGGGAAACCAGAAAGTAAAGTCATCACTTAGCATATCCAAAAGCGGGTTCCAATCACCAGTTCCCAAACCGTGCATTAACTTATCAAAACCTTGTTGACCAATTTTTAATGTATTTTCTGAAGTTCCTGTCATTGTTCTTCCTCCAATAACTAACAAATAAGTAGCATAGTGATTTCTAGTCTAGTAAAGGACACAAGGGCGGGCAAGGATGCCCACCCCACAAGAGATATAGAACTTTATATTATGCAGTTTAAATGTGGAACACCTTAATATCTAACAACAACTTTACCGCAATTCTGGCTATTTAACATATATTCAACCGCATTGGGAATAGATTCAATACCTTTAAATTCCGTCGGGTCAACTACTACTTTCAGTTTTTTTTCATAGAATAAATTTAATAACCGTTCCCGTGCTTCTGTAGCATATTCTTGATAATGCGGCATCAAAAATCCTCTAACTGAAGCAGCTTTCCAAAATAGTTGATGATAAATTCGGGGTTGCGTTACTTCCTCAAATTTATTGCCATATTCAGAAATAAAACCAATCACAACTAATCTTCCTCTGACAGCTAAATTTTCCACACAAACATCAAAAATACTTTTACCCACACAATCAAAAATTAAATTAACACCATTAGGGTATTCTTTTTTAAGAACTTGATTTAAGTCTTCGCTGCGATAATTAATTGCGCGCTCGCATCCCAATTCTTTGAGTAATTGCGCTTTTGCTTCGGAACTACATGTACCGATAACACGATTACCAGCCAATTTCGCTAATTGTACCGCAATATGTCCCGTTCCCCCCGCAGCAGCAGTTACTAATACTACCTCATTACTTTTCATCTCCCCCACTTGTTCCAAGGCTACTAATGCTGAAACGCCTGTTGGCATTAAAGTTAGTACCTCCGGTGTTGCTTCTGGTACTTTAAAAGCAATATTTGCATCAACACACTGGTATTCTCTATACCCTCCACCTCGCTGAATAGTGACAACGCTATCACCTATTTGTAAATGCTTAACATCACTTCCAACAGCAACAACTTCCCCTACTGCTTCTACACCTAAATCAAAAGGTGGTGTCAGCTGAATATAACTAATATCACCTCGACAGACTAAGGTATCAAAGCCTGCATTTACACCTGCAAATTTATTGCAAATTAATATTTCGTTGGGTAGAGGTTCAGGAATTGGAATTTCGATAACTTCGATAGCTGATTGAAAATTGGCAGCGAGTTTGTTTACTATTAGTTTTTTATAAGTTTTTGCAGTCATTAAGTCGGTGGGTGTAAATAAATATAGTATGATTAACTGTATACAAAATCTGGTTAAGTGACCAAGATTTTTATTTTGATTTGGATTAAGTTTAATGTCGAAGTATAATCTTTAGCTAGGGAGGATAAAAAATACTAACTATGGGCAATACTCGCGAAGTCATTATTCCCAAAGGGATGGAAATCTTATACGAAAAGTTTCACTACTGCCCTGGCATTAAAGTAGGTAACACATTATATATCTCAGGACAGGTAGGACGCGATGAAAATTTACAGGTAGTAGAGGGAACGGAAGCGCAATTTGTCCAGACTTTTGAGAATGTCAAGAAGGTACTTTCAACAGCAGGAGCCACTTTTGATGATGTGGTAGAAATGATTACTTATCATGTTACAGGGGTAAACCTGGGCAATTTGGAAGCTCAGCCATCTAATATTTCCGAACAACAACAGTTTACCATTCCCCACTTGCCACTGTTTATCAAAGTAAAAGACCGCTATTTTACTAATAAATTCCCTACTTGGACAGGGGTTGGTATAACTGCTTTATCTACCCCAGGATTAATCGTAGAGATTAAGTGTACAGCAATCCTGGAAAATTAAAGACTGAACTATTCTGAATTGTTCAGGAAGTCAATTACTACCGTTGACACCTCTTCAGGTATCTGATTCATCATGCAAATTGTTCCTTTTTCAAATTCAACTACTTTGCTATGAGGAATTGATTGAGAAAGAAAATATCTATCGTTAGCTTTCGCTAAATTCTGTTTTTCAAACTCTCTCACATCATCAATTCCCCAGATAATAAGAGTTGGACACTTGATAGAACGAAATTTTTCTGGTGCATCTAGACAGTAATTGCCTACAGCCCAAACTGCGTACAAAGGATGACCAAAACATTTTAAATCGTCTAAAACCCAACGGTGATTTAATTCAGCAGAACCTACGTATCTAGAACGGGCTAACCATCTTTCCATGAGGTGAGAGCCATCTTCTTTGATTTTAAAATCTTCATCAAATCTTCTAAATAGCTCTGCTTGTCCTCCTTCACCAAAACCAGCTACGTTACCCAAGATAAGTTTTTCCATGCGATGAGGATAAGTTGCTGCTACTTCCCCAGCAACAAAAGCACCTGTATGGTTTCCAAAAATACTTGTTTTTTCTATACCTAATTCATCTAAAAGAGCGATAACCGTTTTTGCGTAGTCAGGAACACTGTACATTCTGGGTGGCTTATCAGAATCGCCAAAGCCCATCAAATCCATTGCTATTACCCGTCTGTTCTCAGCAAAGATAGGCATCAACTCACGATATTCATCACTGCTGCGGGGATTCATGTGCAGCAAAAGTAGGGATTCACCCTCACCACCGATTCGATAAAGAATCTGTCCATCTTCCGTGTCTAAAAAAGCTCGCTTAATTTTTTGTTTCATTACCAATCCCACTGCCTCAATTGATACCTGATTGTAGCTCTTCCCTTCGGGAAACTCGGGGCGACATCTTTAAAATCTCACGGGTCTGGGCTGGTGTTGCAACATCGCGACCGAGCGTATGCGACATCTTGGCAACCTGGGCCACTAACTCGCCATTATGGGGCTTACCAAAGCGAATATAGGGATCATCTCCTAGTCCAATGCCAACGTGACCTCCCATTGTAATTGCCCAGGCTGCCAAATGCATCACGTCCCCATTCCAGCACATCACCAACCATTGATCGCTTGCGGGAATAGAATCTACTACCGCCTGTAAATTGGGGAGTGTTGGCAGAATGCCACTTGGCATAATTTCTCCTGTGAAGACGAACTCCCAAAAAGTATTCCGTGACAGAAGTCCCATTTCTTGAAAGCAGCGTGCTGTACGTATTTGTCCCACATCCCAACAAACTGTACTCACAAAGACGTTGTTTTCTTTTAGTATTTTCAACACGGACTGCATGTAAGCGCGAGAACTAATGTGTACTTGGTCGTATGTTTGGAATTGCTTTGTCTGTGGGTTCCATTCGTCTATATTCAGTGAGCCAAACTCTAAAGGCACCATATCAATTCCCAGGGCTGGATCATTTTTCGCCGCTAATATGTGCTTGACGCGATCGCTGACCTGGCTTTGTTTGGTAACGTAGTTCAGTGTAGGATTAATAATCAGATCGGTCTTTTCGCGAATTCCTTGAATAGCTTCCAGATAGACTTCGACATCACTAATCCACTCACCATTGACTGAATCACGTCCGTGCCAATGAAAAATGGAGGCTCCCGCTTCCCAAGCACGAACTGCTTCCCTAACAATTTCCTTTGGACTGTAAGGGCAATTGGGATTATCTTTGCGGTAATCTGAATCGTTGCAGCGACACTCAATGATTAGTGGTAGTTGACTATTCATTGTCTTAATCCTAAGTAGTAAGCAAATCTATTTGTATATTTGCTAGGCATTTTTATTGTAACCGACCACGGGGTTGTTGTGAACTAAAATAATTAAGTGCTACGGGGATTCATATGCAGTAGTACTAACGCTTCTCCCTCACCAGCAATGCGGTAAAGAATTTGCCCATCTTCCGTATCTAAAAAAGCTCGCTTAACTCGGATACTCACAAAATTCCCTCACTTTCAACTGCCAACTCCCTTATTTGACTCGTTCTTCTGTGACGAGGGTGCGTTTAAATATTTTATTATTTTTGAACCAATGCCAAGTGCGAGCGCGATAATTATTACAAGCGCTTATTTGAATCATTTCATATAAATACATATCTGGCACACCCTTATAAGAAAAATATAAAATTACTGTAGAATCATCCACCTCCCACGCATGTCCAAGAACTCGTTCGGTATCAAATAAAAGCTTTTTATCTTGATACATTCCGGGAAATTGATACTCCTCTCGTTTACCATCAGACCAAGTATAGCGATTGGTTTGGTAATAAGGATAAGCATCATCTACTGGAAATGAACATGTAAGGTGAGATTCATGTTTATCAACAATATTCCCCTCCAAATCTACCACAGTATACGTACCAACCCAATCTCCTTCATGACGCACTAATACAGGCATTCCTTCTCTGATATTAGACATAAATAAAATCCTCAAATTCCAAATTAAGCAATACCAATTCCCCACTCCCCACTCCACTAAAACCACCAAGGGTCATGAATGGATTTTGTTTTAACCAAAAATGCTTTTTTGCGTAAAAATCTAGTAAGGGATGATGGTCCCATTCGAGAGCCACCTAAACCAGAGAATTTAAAAGCATTTTTTTCACCTTCATGCATCATAGCTGTAAGTCCAGCATCATTAATACTAATTGCACCAGCATCTATACATCTTGCAACTTCTATTGCTTCTGCTTCCGTTTCTGCAAAAACCGCAGCACTCAGCCCATAAATAGTATCATTTGCTAAAGAAATTGCTTCCTCTACGGAAGAAAACGACATTATCGGCATAATCGGTCCAAATGTCTCTTCCGTCATCACTTTCATAGTATGGTTAACCCCCGTGAGAACCGTAGGACGACACCACCAACCACCCCCTAATTGTTCTACCTCCCCACCACAATGAACAACAGCGCCTTTTTCCACAGCATCTTGCAAATGTTCTTGAATAATCACCGCTTGTCTTTCGGCAATTATCGGGCCAATTTCCCCGCTTTCTAAATCGGGATAAGCTAATTGTAAGCTTTGGGTTTTTTGTACTAATTGTCTAACAAACTGCTCAAAAATAGATTCCGCAACATAAATTCTTTCTATTGAAAGACAAGACTGTCCAGTATTAACCACCGAACCCCATAAAATTCCAGAAGTTGCTAAATCTAGATTTGCCGAAGGTAACACTATCGCTGGGTCTTTTCCCCCTAATTCTAAAAAAGCTGGAATAAAAGATGTTGCAGCTGCTTGAGCCACTTTTTTGCCTGTTACGACACTGCCAGTAAAGCATATCAAGTCTACATTCTCGACTAATTCTGCTCCCGTTGTACCATCTCCCTCAACAAAAGTTAATATATCTTTTAATATCGGAACATTATTAACTGCTGTCATTAAAGGTTTTACAAAGCGAGATGCAATTTCACTTGGCTTAATAATTACAGCACAACCAGCTAATAAAGCGGGAATTGCGTCAATAGTAGATAGCAACAGGGGAAAATTCCAAGGACTAATTACCCCCACCAGTTGATAAGGTACTGTCGTTTGCTGCAATTGAATAAAGGGAATAGCAGTATCTTGTACAGTTTCTTGCAATATTTTTGGTGCTAATTTACACCATCTATCGATACTACCAAGAAAAGAATCTACTTCCAGTTGAGAAATTGACAATCTTCCCGTATCCCCAACCAAAGCCAGAACAAGTTCATCACGCAATGCCAAAATCTCTTGTTTCCATTGCTGTAAAGCTTCTGCTCGCTTTTCAACACCAAGTTGCAGCCAAAGACTCTGCCCCCTCCGCAAGCGATTACACTCCTGTGCTAAAACATCTTGTGTTGGTGGTATAATTACGTAATCAGATACACCCGTGCGAGGGTTGCGGACTTCTATTTGTTTAGACATGGGAGTGGGGAGTATAATTCGCAATTCGCAATTCGCAATTCGCAATTAATCGGCAATTGGACAATTGTTTAACTAATTTTGAGATGTGAAATGCAAATTATGATGGGCAGTAGAGAGTGGTCTTTATTAAATGATGCCAAGTTTTATCAAACGTTCAATAGTTTCTTGCTGAGTTTTAACAAAATGATTGCGATTGACTTCTTCATTTAGCATAGTATTTGCTGGGTAAAATTGCGACCCTCGGTAACTTTCTGCGTAAGCATCTAGTCGCTGACGGGAGAGTACATTAAATATTCCCGGACGGTGACGATAGCGACGTAATGCAGCTAAGTCAATTTCTGCAAAAGCTGCCATACTTTCACCTGAAGCAGTTTCAGCTAATATCAGACCGCGATAGTCAATTATTTTTGAGCCTCCATCAGTAGAGGAAGCTGGAAGGGCTGTATTGGCTATTCCCCCACTATTAGCGGAAACTACGTATGCTATATTTTCTACCGCACGAGAAATTTTTGCTGCTCCTTTTGGTGTAGGCTCTTTGCTGTATATTTCTGAGGTGTGGTGGAGAAAGACTTCCGCTCCTCGCATCATAAAACATCGAGCCAGTTCTGGAAATAAAATCTCGTCGGAAGCAATGGCTGCTAAGTTACCAATCGCTGTTTTCGCTACGGGGAAAATTCCATCTAAACCGTAACAATCCAGATATTTATCCCAAACGTCGTGCGGTGTCGGAGCATACATGGAATTGAGACGCCGATAGCGTAAAATAATTGACCCAGATGGGTCGATAACAAAGCAGGTCTGGAAATATAAATTGGGGAAATTAGGGTCGAGTTCGTATGCGTTACCTGCTAAAAAAATCTGATGTTTTTGGGCAATTTTCCCTAGACTCTCATACTCAGCCCCATTCATCTCTAAACAAGCTTTGTCTTGCCAAACCTCAAAAGACTCTCCCATCGGGAAACCAGTCAGAAAAAATTCTGGGAGAACTATTAAACGACAGTCGAAACCAATAAAAGCAAGACTAACGGGTATTTGTTGTGCTAAACGGTCGATAGTTTTTTGCATTAGACTGCGGGCTTCTTGACGGTTTGCTGCCAAGTTGACTGCATGACAGGTCATTTGCAGCGCTAATGCTCTGTAGGATTCTATGTTGTTTGCTTCCATATTGCGGGTTATTTTCCTTCCTTTAAAATGTTTTTAAGAGGGTGTTTATAAAAGAGAACATTAAGCATTATTCTTACCACAAGCCAGGGAATCAAGCCAGGGAATAAATTAAGAGTCTAAAAGCTGAAGTCCTCTAAAAGAGGACTAAATAATACATTAAATAAAAATATTTCACAAAACTTAAGATACTTACAAAAATCTTGTTTTTTATTAGTCCTCTTTATAGGACTTTAGCTTTCAGACAGCGAATTTATGGCTCTTGCGTACATAGTGTGCTAAATTATTAGTTAAAGTCTATAAAGTTGCTTTAAAATTAAGGCTTACAAGCGTTTATTATTTAATTTTTAGTAGAATAACCGAAAATACAAAAAATAATGGCTATTGTCGTAGCTCAGTAAGTGTTTCAAGCTGATTTTTTAATAAAAATAGCACGCTAAGTACGGAAGAGCCGGTTTCTTTACAATAATCTTCGATTGCCTGCTTAATATGTTCTGGCAAGTAGTCTAATATATTTTTAAGTGCGGCTGTGTCTTGTGTCTTCATAATAGTTATGGCTGCGTAGGAATTCTACTGTTATATCATGGAACCTGGACGTAGCCTTTTTGACTTAGGTGGTTTATTAATGGAATTGCAAGGAATATTAGGATGTGATGTTGATGTGGTAACAGAAAAGGGTTTACGTCCAAGAATTAGAGAAAAGGTTTTGAAAGAAGCGCTTCCATTATGAAAGATAAGAAATAATGGAGAAAAGTTAATGTATGTATTGGAAGCTACTGGAAGATTTTTTTGTAAATTTTATTTTGTAAATATAAAAACTGTATAATTGTATACATTGATAAATATTTGAACAAAGCTTACATTTAAATTAATTTACAAAAATACCAAAAATAAGCCTTTGATTTACTCATGTCTTAACTTTATCTCAGGAGATTACAAACATGTCACCCCTCAAAGTCGCTATTATTGGTGCTGGACTTGGCGGTTTAGCTACAGCTTTAGCTTTGCGAAAACAAGGCATTGATGCCCAGATATACGAAAAAGCGCAAAATTTGTTACCCGTAGGTGCTGGTTTGACACTTCTCCCAAACGGTTTGAAAAGTCTCGACGCTATTACCCCTGGTATCGTAGAGTCTCTAAAAGAAGCTGGTAGTCAAGCTCATCGGGTAAACCTAAAGAAAAGTATAGGGGAGACAATAGCCCAAAACAATCTTTCTCTACAAGATAATTACGGTCAGCCGATGTTAAACATTCGTTGGTCGCGCTTGCAGGAAATGCTAGTTTCTTACTTACCATTAGATATTATCCACCTGAATCATCGGTGTGTTAATTTCGAGTATCTGGAAGATGGAGTTAAAATATATTTTGAAAATGACACCACAGTAAAAGCAGACCTACTGATAGGAGCTGATGGCATCAACTCTGTGGTCAGACAAGTAATTGTTGGGGACGGTTCTCCTCGGTATGCTGGACGTATGTCTTGGCGTGCTGTAGTTGAATATGGGAACGAACAGCTGCTTGATAATGAATCAACTTTTATCTTAGGTTCTAATGGCAAAAATTTTAGCTTTATTGATGTTGGTAGCGGATACATATTTTGGAGTGCTGCTGCGTTATTGCTAGATGAAAGTACCTCCCCCAGTCCAACAGAAGTAAAGTCTCGCGTTTTAGAAGTATTTGCTGATTGGACGGAACCTGTACAGTCGATAGTACAAACAACACCAGCAATAAAAATAGTAGAACGACCAATATATGACAGACCTCCCTTAGAAAATTGGAGTAAAGGAAGAGTAACGCTTTTGGGTGACGCAGCTCATCCAGTAGTACCTGTGTTGGGACAAGGTGCGAATATGGCTTTTGAAGATGCATGGGAATTGGGACTATATCTTCAGCGTTCGCCTAATATTGAAGAAGCCCTTGCCAACTATGAAAATAGTCGTATTAAACGCACTCAAATTATTCAAGCTCGCAGTGCGTTTCAAGGTAGCCGCTCTTACGACACCGATAGCGACCAATTTTTGGGGGGAATCATGGAACAGGCAAAGATGAGTCAAGCTGAGTTTGATGATTGGGTTTATAATTATGAGCCATCAATGATGTAGTGCGGTTCTTTCGTACATAGCGTGCTAAATTTTAATTAAAATCTATAATTATGCTTTATTTACAAGGCTTACAGATGTTCACGGCTTCAATTTGAGCAAGTAATACCGTTTTGAAACTAATAATGGCTGCAAGGTAAGCTCAGCAATAGTTTTAAGCTTATTTTTCGACAAGTTTAGCACGCGCTTTGTACGCAAGAACCAATTTTTTATGTCTAAAGATACTAATTCTATCCAGCAACCTGAAGCAGAATCAAACATTGGCAAAGTTCTACTTATCGGAGTTACCGGGGGTACGGGTGGAAACGTCATCAAAGGGTTTTTGGAACAAAAAATAACCAACCTGCGTGTCATTACTAGAAAAATAGACCCCAACCGTCCCGTATTATCAAAGTTAATTACTACAGGAGTAGAAATCGTCGAAGCTGACCTGGACGATGAAAGCTCTCTCCCCGCAGCCTTTACAGGTATTTCCTCTGTTTACTGTCACGGAACCGCAGCAGACTCAGCCAAACCCGACCCCAAAGAAGTGGAAAGGGCGTATCGTTTAGCACAAGCTGCCAAACAATCGGGTATCAAGCACTTCGTGTATAACTCTGCAGGTGGTGTAGATAGAAACTCCGGAGTTTCTCATATTGAACAAAAGTATAAGGTAGAACAAATTCTCAAAACAGCGGGTTTACCTACAACCATGTTGCGTGCTTGTTTGTTTATGGAGGAATTTTGGAAAAAATATACGCGACCATCGATTCTCAAAGGTAGTTTCCCATTTTCCATTCCTAAAGACAAACCGTTACATTTGATTACAACCAAAGATATGGGTCGGGTTGCTGCTTACGTAATTAAGCATCCAGAAAAATATATCGGTCAGGAAATTGAATTAGCTGGGGATGTATTGACACCACAACAACTAGCAGAAGAGTTTTCCAAAGCACAAGGAAATACCGTCATTCACAAACAACCACCCGCTTGGATTTTTCTTTTGTTAATGCAAAAAGAGCTTTACAAGATAATTAGCTGGTATAGTACCCAAGGGTATCAGGCAGATGTAACACAATTACGAGAAGAATTTCCCGGACTTTTGACGACATTTAGCGAATTTTTGCAAGAAACCAATTGGGCAAACGCAGAACTGACTTATGAAACACTTAACGCATGGTAAAATGCCGCATTGCCCTATCCAGGAGCATTATTGAGAGTAATCCGCTGTTCTCTACAGGTTCGCTCATAGATGTTGTTGAGTTCGACAGGTAAGCAAATTTCACCCCGTAACCACAATGGTAGAGTAGGAAGCATACAGCCAATAGTCAGTGTCTTTTCCCAAATATCAAGGCTAGATTGTCCATCTCGCTCAATGGGTCGATAAGAAGTAGCGTAAAGCTCGGTGTTTAATAAAGATGCATCTGCCCCGAACAAGCGATTTAACAACTCATTATGGAGATTTGCCTTCCGTTCGGTAACTACATCGACAATAAGCAAACTGATTCCCTGACGTAAATACGTCTCGCATTTAGAAACAAAAGCACTGCGATGAGAAGAGCGGTCTTTGTTTGCAGGACTGACCAATTCAATTGCTCCTGCCAATACTGGGCCACCCTCAGTGTTAAAAATACTCACTTCCACCGTTTCATCTGTAGTTAGAAAAGGTACTGTTTGGGCAGGGGGTTCCGGCTGCCAATTACTATGGAAATTCATCGGTAAACTAATAACAGTCCCTTCGTACTTAAATTCAGGTAATGACTCCTCAAAAGTAGCGACATCAATTTCAATCCCAAACTGCACGTTTGGTTCAGCAAAATAACCTTCTGGTAATTTACTATTTAAATCAGATGCGATATATGTCGCCCAAGCATTGTGGAAGGCGTGCCAGTGACGACGCAGCGAGAGCGGTGGACGGAAATGGTCTTGCAGCGCCATAACACTTTCAAATATTGAGCAACATTTGCTTTTATCCTAACTTACGCAAATGTATCCCAACGGGCTTATCTTGATAATTAAATCCAAATAATTACACCCAAAAATATTTATTATGCTCGCTTCTCAAAAACTCCGACAGTTGCTAAAGAGCCAAGAAATATTAGTAATTCCTGGCGTTTACGACTGTTTAGGCGCAAAAATCGCCGAACAACATGGTTTTGAAGTAATTGCTACCAGTGGTTTCGGTATTGCTGCTTCCACTCTCGGCTTACCCGACTATGGCTTTCTGACTGCAACAGAAGCACTTTACACAGTTGGTCGCATCGCTAAGTCTGTAAAAATACCGCTAATTGCCGATATGGATACTGGCTATGGCAATGTTTTAAATGTTATTCGCACCGTTGAAGAAGCCGCACAGTTAGGTGTTGCAGGGGTAATTTTAGAAGACCAAGAATGTCCGAAGAAATGCGGTCATTTTGAAGGTAAGCGCGTTATTCCTATGACAGAACATGCTGGAAAAATTCGCGCTGCTGTCTCCGCACGAGGTGATAGTGAATTGGTGATTATTGCCCGTACTGATGCTCGTGCTATGTTGGGTTTGGATGAAGCAATTAATCGCGGACGTGCTTATGTTCAAGCTGGAGCAGATGTATTATTTGTAGAAGCACCGCAGTCTGTAGAAGAATTAAAAATTATTGCTAGTGCTTTTCCGGATACACCTTTAGTCGCAAATGTCGTCGAAGGTGGTAAAACTCCTCAACTTTCTGCCGCAGAATTACAAGAGCTTGGTTTTAAGATAGTCTTTTTCCCACTTTCTACCTTACTAGCGGTGACAAAGATTATGGATATTTGCTTGCGTCAGTTGAAGGAAGAGGGTAGTACAGCTAATTTGACAGATTTAGTGGGTTTTAAAGAATTTCAAGAACTTATTGGTGTACCTAAATTCCTGGAAATAGAGAGACGTTATATATAGAGAGACGTTATATATAACGTCTCTACAATTGCTAGAAAACATCCCTAATCAAAAAATATATTAAGAATTGTTAATTTTTGTAACAATTTCCGGATTTTATTTTGAATTATGGCTTCTACTAATGTTTAGTAGTATATTTAATTTTTACAACGAAAGTTATGATTAGTAGTCAAAGTATGCTTGCTCAACTTCAGGAAGTAGAAGCCAAACACTGGGTTAAGGCTCGTTCTTCGCTAGACCCCACCCAATCAACCTTTTTGTATTGGACGGGGAAAATCCATGCTTTTATACCCAACGATAAAAAAAAGCATCTATTTAATATGGTGGGGGTGAGTGTTAGTAGATGCATCCCCCATCAAGAAGATAGCTGGAAATTTACTTCTAGAGAATTAACTTATTACCTCGACCCAGAGACCAACAAAATCTTACACAAATGGGAAAATCCCTGGACGATGGAAACATTACCAGTGATGCACGTTGCCAACAATCCCGTACAAGGTCACTTTGAAGGAAATTTCCCCGCACAAGTCGAAGGCGATCGCACTACATTTTTGTTTGATATATTTCCCAATTACCCGAATCCTCTGGCCGCAGACAAAAAATTTGAAAAATATAGCCCAAACCCAACCTATCAAGCGGTTGAGTTATTTAAAATAACCGTTCCTACAGCAGATTTATTTAACTCGCAACTATTATCTGTCTCAGAACTGCAATTAAGCTGGGATAGAATCGGTCCTTGGCTCCCCTGGATGAAGATGGGAGACATGAGCGGTCACATGATATACAGCGGGTACGGTGGCAAAGTCAACCGCTTGGAAGATTTACCCCAACTGCTGCAGGATGAAATTAATCACCAAGTACCTTTATTTAAACAAGCACCAAAATCATCATTAGATGTAAAAAATATGACTTCTTGGTTATATTTCCAAGAACATTTTAATGCTTATTTAGCTGGAGAAAGATTTCCAATTTTTGCACCAGAAGAAATATAGTCTCACCTACTGATAACCTCACCCCCAACCTAGGCTGTTGACTTTGGGGGTGTTTTTTTTGCGGGTGCGATAATATGTTGTCGAATACTTGTGTTACTAACTAAAATCGCGTAACATCTTTTTCAACTCCACATTATGTAATTCTTCCTGCCCAATCATAGTTCTAGCGAATTCTTCCAAGTAAACACTTGCATTATCAACAGCATCTAAAAGTTTTTTATACATTTTTAACGCCTTCTTCTCGTGCGACAAACTTTCTTCTAAAATATCTTTGACAGAATGCTTATGGGTTTCTTCCATTGGTGCTATTTTCAAACTAGGGTGTCCATCTAAACCTGTGAGAATTTCTCCCGCTTGTTGTGCATGAAGTAGAGATTCAGTTGCTTGAGCTTTAAAAAAATTCACAATGGGGATACGGTTTGGACCAGTCACCATCAGAGAATAATGCGTGTAACGTACAACCCCTGCTAACTCAAATTCCATAATGTCGTTTAGCAACTCAATTGCCTTCTTCTTATCGAGTTCTTTCATTTGTATGACTTGCTGATAACGTGATGAGCCGATGTAACATACAGATTACCGATTTTTGTTCGGAGTTGCAAATCGAGTTTTGCGTCAAGCGAGAATTATTCCTATTAAAAAATGTAAAGTTTATCTGTCAATAAATTTTTAAGCAAGCATTTATACTTAAAATTACATATTAATGCTGAAGAAATATGCACCCCTAAAATATTAATTACGGAGAGACAATGGGCAAACTGGCAATCCAAATGGAGTTTTAATAATAGCAAATTCAACACCAAAAGTACTCATTAAACTTGAACGTGTGATTACAGACTCTGGTGTTCCCAAATCAACAATAACTCCTTGACGTAAAAGCGCTATTCGTGAACTATATCTTAATGCTAAGTTGACATCATTCAAAGTGATGACAATAGTAATCCCTTTTTTGATAATCAGATTTTTCAAAATTTCTAGTAATTCTAATTGATGACGAATATCTAAATTACAAGTGAGTTCATCTAAAAGCAAATATTTTGGCTTTCTTACTAATGCGACTGCAATAAAAGCTTTATAACGCTCACATTCAGATAAATTATCCACTAATTCTTCACTAAACTGTCTCATCCCCGTCAAATCTAAAGCTTTTTCGACGTTTTGCTTGCAATATTTACATGAAATACATGCAAAATCTACTAATTGCCTGACTGTGATTTCTGCTGGTATAGTATAAGGCTCTGGCAAAGAAATCAACTTTTGTAATACAACTGAAGCAGACTGATTCTTAATAACTTTCCTTTCTATAAGAATAGTATCCTCCGGTAAAAGTAGCATGTGAGCCATCAGTTGCAGCAGCTTAGATTTTCCTGATTTTTTCGCTCCAACAATACTTAACCATTCTCCTGGTTCAAGTTTAATCTCTATCTTGCTACTTATCTGGTTATCTTCGTTTTTACTAGCAAATTGATTAGTTTTTGAGTGCATCTCTGTTACTGTAAAAATTTCGGTTTTTACTTTCGACTTTTAAGCTCCCACTATTATGGGAATTATTGACAGTAGAAAATTACACCCCAAAATTTTTAAATACTTAGCTAATCTGTTTACAGATACGTTGTACGGAAATAAGACACAGATTACCTGTTGTAGTGCAAGCATCTTGCTTGCTACCAAAAACAAGTGAACTTGCTACCAAAAACAAGTGAACTTGCTACCAAAAACAAGTGAACTTACTACCAAAAACAAGTGAACTTGCTACCAAAAACAAGTGAAATACCTACATATGTTTAGAAGCAAGATGCGTAGACTAGGTACAGAAGCGGGCAAATTTACGCACTACGGCAAATTTACGCATTCCAATAAGTGAATTAAGTGATTATTAATCACTGGTTATGATTATAATAGCATTAATGAGACTATTTATCAAATAAACAACATCTACAATAACTGCGAGTAACTGGATTGGCAGTTTTCTAGCTATAAAAGTGATATTCTCTGTATTCTTTAATACAAGTACCAGTTAGTTTTTATTGCAAAAAAGCGAAAATTAGTGGGCTAGTTAGTGGAGTTTTACCAAATATAGGCTGTGGCAATTACGCAAATGCTGTATTATAACTTTACTTTATCTTTACAATGTAGCTATTTTTTTAATTTCTTCGTGAACTTACGATGGAATGTCCTTTATTCTGATAAATCCATAACAAGGTTAATACTTTATCAGTGGATAAAAATGCTTAAAATTAATCAAAGTAACTTGGTCTTAAGCACTAAAGCCAGGTTGTTGGTCGTGCAAGTGTGAACAACGCAGAATTTACAATGGGTGGTGACCGTGCTTTCCTGTGGAACCGTACAAATGGAATCCGCAATCTTGCAGCATCAGGAATTTTGTCGGGTTCTGGACAAAGTAGTGCAAATGATATTAATGACTTAGGACAGATAGTTGGTAACTCAGAAATTGGTGCTTTTATTTGGGAAAAGGGTGTTACCAGCAATCTTAATAACCTGATTAACGTCAATAGTGGCTGGACTTTAACTTCTGCCGAAGCAATAAACGAACAAGGATATATAGTTGGCTACGGAAATTTCAACGGTAAAACTCGCGCATTTCTTCTAAAACCACAACAACAAATCCCAGAACTAACAACTTTTGTCGGTTTACTGGCATTTAGTGCATTAGCCATTAATCAAAAGCAGCGCTTCAAAAGTAAGTATAAAATATAAGTTAACCAAATATAGCAGTTCTTAGTTGGGTGAAATACACAAGGGCGGGGCAAGAGAAAGCCCAGCCCACAAGAGTGCTATTTTTTTCTCTGTGCCGCACTCAACTGAGAACCGCTATATAGTTCTAAACTTTTGCTGCTCCAGCATCAATTGCATAATCAAATCGCGAAGTATCAATTAAACCAGAATCATTAGTCACAACCTTTTCTGACAAAGATAAAGGAAGTTGTTCAACACGAGCAGTCCCCCCATCAATAGCATTAGAGGATTCCTGAGAAGATAAAGCCGACCCTTGAATAGCCGTCATTAACCAGCTAGGAGCTTGACCCGCGTTTATCACAACAGACTCCGGGTTAGAAGAATCTTGCGAAACAATAGATGTTAAAGGTGCAGCACTACCTGCATTAATGACTACAACATCATCATTAACTGCTTGTACACCATTATTAGATTCAATTACGACACGCATTTACAAATCTCCTAATTCAAAACAGCGTAACGTGCTTCAATATTTACTGGCTCACTTGTCAAATTTCTAATAGTAACCCAGTAAGTAATGTAATCATTAGTAGCCCTTTCAACTTCCACATCCCAATCGATTTGCGGTGCGCCACTTTTTGGAGAAGTAGGCACAACATACCAAGCCACATGCCATTGTTGCGGCCAATTAAAAGTAAACCATCGCGCAGTTTGGTTTGCTGCCAGTGAACCAGTAAATTGAACTCCAACTCTCATAATTTTCTCCCTTTGCGTCTTTGCGTCTTTGCGTGAGATTCCAAAATATTCCGTAAACAATCACCAACCCAGCACAGCAAAACGTGCCTCAATATTCACAGCCTCAGAGCTAACATTAGTGATATTAATCCAGTAAGTAATATAACTATCCGATGCTCGCTCCACCTGAACTTGCCATTTAATTTGAGGACTTCCAGAGCGTGGTGTAGTCGGTACAACAGTCCAAATTACATGCCAGTGAGCAGGCCAGTTAAATGTGAACCAACGGTTAGTTTCCCCAGCACCAACAGTTCCTGTAAATTGAACCCCAACCCAATATGAAGTTTCCAGCGCTTTAGGAATCAGTTGCCGTAAATTTGGACGATTACCAATTCGTTGACTAACAGGGCGCCCAGGAGCATCTTGTTGAGGAGAACCAGTAGACCGCAACAATTCTCTAGCACGAGCAGGACTGAGTGGTATTCTCCCATAAGCTCGCAAAACCCCTTGAACAGAACCCAAAGCACCAACAACAATAGGAGAAGCACTAGATGTACCGCTAAAGGTATCGGTATACCATTTATCTCGGTTGTTAACATCATCTGGGTCTCTCCACAAATCGCCATAGCCTGTAGTTGTGACCTCTCTTCCCCAACCTTGAGCATCAATCAACCTACCGTAATTAGAAAAGTCAAGACGAGAGCGGTCGGGTCCGTGGTCGCGACTATGAGTTCCAGGAGGTGGCGCACCTGCACCCACAACAATTGCACCTGAATCTAGAGGATTCCGTTTGTAAGGATTACGCCACCAGCTAGGAAACGGACCAAATGGGGCACTGGGATTTGTATCATAGATGGTATCATCCAAGTTTTCCCTTCCATTTCCTGCAGCTTCTACCACAATAATGCCGCGACTGGAAGCGTAGCGAATAGCAGCGTAATCATCCGGCCACCATTCGATTGCTACATATCCCTGTTGGTCGGCTCTACCTTGGAAATTAAACCGTGGTCCAGCTCTGTGAATTTCTAATAGCATAATATCGCCTGGGCGCAGCTTATCTGCGGCTTGGCGAATTGCACTAGCGCTAGGAATTGTTGTAAAAGAAATAGCACTGACACGAGCGTCTGGAGAAATTCCAGTTACTCCAAAGCTATTCTCGTCACCTCCAATTTCCCCAATAACTGCAGTCCCATGATTAGAATCGCTAGAATTATCACCAGCCAAGACTCCACCTTGGTTTAGTCTTAAATCTTCGTGGGTGAAGCGCCACCCCCATTCCAAATCTATGACATTGACATTTGCACCTTTACCACCTGCAACAGTCCAAGCATACCGCGCATCAACTCCAGAAGGAGCCGCATTCAAATAAATCTGACGGTCAACAAAATTAGGAGTTGCAGCAGGAGCTTCATCAACTGGAAGAATCAAATTCTTTGTCAACTCAGGAATTTCCAGAGGTGCAATCGCTAATTCCACTGGTGGTTTAACAAAAGCTGCTTCAATCGCATCTTGCTGTTGTAAGCGTTGCGCTAAATCATCCAAGCGTTCATCTGGAGCATCAACATGATAAAAAATTGACAAATCTGGTATCTCTATTCCTTCCTCTGATGAAATAGATGCTGCTTCTTGTATTAGTCGCTCTTCACTAATACCGAATAATGGTTCTAAACTGATACCTTCTGTTGTTAGCAATTCTGACAGTGGTGAAACATCAGCGGTAGTTGCTGATACCACACCATCTGTAGTTGCCCGCAATCCAACCTCGCTTTTTGCGATAACAATTAGCTCGCGTTTGCTAAGTATATTTTCGGACGCGGGAAAACTGCCAGAAGGAGTAACGCCTCCATTGGTCATGATTAGTTCTCCTTAATGTAATTGGTCTTTTTTGTTTTTTGTCTTATGGCATCTCATCCAGTGGCTTAAGATAAGCAGACTCAACAGCAGTACAAGCTTGAAAACGCTCAACAGCTTGCTTTGCTATTGCCTGATTTGGCACACTGAGAGTAAAGTATTTGACTAAATTAACGTCGTTTGTCTCGTGTAGTGGTTGCAACTCAACACCCAAGTCCTTAGCCACTTGCTGTACTTCTTGAGATGTTTGTGTCGCTGGTAGATTTCCCTGTAAAGCAAGCGCTGTTTTTGTCTGCACCTGAATAATTACGTTCATTGCCATTTCTCCTGAACTACTCAAAGGGCACGTCGAATTTTGACAGGTAAAATTTCCGTCATTGCTTTGTGCTAAAGATACTTGGTAGTATGCTCCACCAATCATTAGCGTAGAGAATATAATTGCGACCGTGCCCAAACTCCATTTATTAAGTTTTTTAAGATTTTGCATCTTAACTTTATCCCCTATTTTTAACGAGTTACGATATTTGTTTAAACTCGCGCTGATAGGGTTGGTCAGGATTAATGGTGATAATTTAGCTGCAACTCATACCATGACATCCCACAGCGATTGGTTTTCGTTCTACTTAGTAGTGTGGCTGAGTTATTTATTTAGTGACTCTATAACTAAAGTACCTTGCTTAACACAGTTGTACATTACCCAAAAGGGTACTTAATATTATTTGAGGAAGAATTAAATTAATTATTTCTTAATAAAATAATCTTTTAATTTGCACAATTTGTTAGTCTCATTCTTGTGGGGTGGGCATCCTTGCCCGCCCGATTATTTTTAACTCACTCAAAATTTGCTGTAATATAAAAAATTAAAATTCAAAAGTAGTCCGAACAGCACCAACAAAAATCGTGCTGTTATTATCATTATGCTGAGGATTAGTAATAACAAACAAACCAGGAGTAAGGGAAATATTATCACTAAGTTGAAATCGATAAAATCCTTCTATATGAAAAGACGTACCCCTATCTACAACTTGAGTGCTACTTGTAACTTTTGGTGGCATTCCCAATACAAAACCAGCTAGATTACCCTTTCCACCCAAATCAGGTAAAGCCAAACTGACAGCATAATTTAAAATATCTGCATCATCATTGCTCACTTGTGACTCCGCTTTAGTATAACCTACCCAACCAGAAATAATGAATTGAGGGTTAACTCTAAAGCTAGTTTCTAAACTAAAGCTATTTGCCGTAGTCGAAACATTTCCAAATGGTCTTATTGCAGTTAAACTACCTGTACTTCCAGTTAAATCGACTCCACTGTCTCCTCCTCCTGCATAATAGGAATGTATATAATTAAAGGCAATTCCTAAATTTTTTGAAGGTTGAAAAGTGATATTACCTAAAGCTGCATAATTACCATCAAATAAACCATTTTTTTCAGTGGGTATTGCGGCATCATTGGTCAGGTAAGCAACAGCGAGATTAGTACTTTTATTCAATTCATAATTAATACCTAACCCTGTCCCTTCCATACTTCGCAAAATCGGATTATATCGACCAAATCGAGAAATTGCACCGCTCCCACTACTTTCTAAAGGGTTCAAAGGTTCAGCAATATCATCTAATTCCATTTCATAAACAGCAAGCGTTACCTTGATACGCTCACCAATGGGAAAAGCATAATATACCTCATCCAAACCGACATCATTACCTGTATCTTCATCAAAACTCAAACGAGTCATAGAAGTTCCGGTAACATTCTCATCAAAATCAATAATATTTCCTGATTCCAAACGGATATTTAATTCATCCTTTCCAGTAAAACTAGTTAATAAATTTAAACGTACACGATTGGCAAGTATTATATTGTTGTCTAATTTTTGGTTATTATTAGGATTATTATCGGCATCCGCAACACTATCACCAAAAACACCCGCAATCGTGAATATTGCCTCACCTTCGAGCTTGGTTGTTGTAGAAAATTGATTAGCTTCTAATTCAGCAGTTTTAGCTTCTAAAGTATCAACTCGACTGCGTAGTGTCGCAAGTTCAGCAGAAAATTCTTCTTGCAGTTTACGAATAGTATTCAAATCTTGTCGCGTTGCTAAATTATTTCTTGCAGTTACAATTAATTCTTGTACTCTTTGCAAGCAAGCATTCAACCCAGCAGCAAACTCATATCGCGTTATTGCTCGATTTCCGCGAAATGTCCCGTTAGGATATCCTGCGATACAGCCATATCTTTCTACCAAAGATTGTAATGCTTGAAATGCCCAATCTGTTGGTTGTACATCGGAAAGCTGAGAAACTGAAGTTACTTGGGATAATTCACTTGTATATTCGCTTGTATATTCACTTGTATCAGCTTTAGCTTTACTGACTTGAGAAAAGCTTGGTGTTGAAATAATGAATATGCTCAATATATTGATGGTGAATGTAGATGCTAAGAGTATATTTTTAGAGGATTTCTTCATTTTGTTGATTACGATAATTCTAAAGGTAAAATCAAAGTAAACGTCGAGCCTTCTCCCGGTTTACTTTCGAGTGTGATTTCTCCTTTGTGGGCTTCGACAATAGCCTGAACTATAGACAGTCCTAAACCAGCACCTTCAGAACGACGACGACTATTTGCAGCACGAGCAAAACGCTGAAATATTCGCTTTTGGTCAACTTCTACAATTCCTTCCCCAGTATCGCGCACCCAAAAACTAAATTTATCTTTGTTAATAAGTGAACCCAAAGAAATTGTATCGGTAGTTGTAGTATATTGAGTTGCATTTTGTGCTAGATTCATAACTGCTTGAGTCAAACGCTGACGGTCTGCAATAATTTTACCTTTCCCAACCCTTTCTAGCTGCCAGTTTCGTTCAGCCAAAGCTCTAACTTTAGTAAATATTTCTTCAGTTAAAATAGCAATATCGACTGTTTCTAACTGTAAAAAATCAGGATGCTCTGCTTTTGCCAACAATATTAAATCATTAACGAATCGCTCCATCCGTTCTAATTCGTCATTCACTAAAACGATAGTTTCTTCTACTTCTTGTGGGTCATCATTATTCATCAACTCCAAATTACCGCGAATAATAGTAATTGGTGTTCTGAGTTCATGTCCAGCATCATTAATAAAATTGCGCTGACTCACAAAAGCATTTTGCAATCTGTCCATCATTTCGTTAAAGGTATTTGCAAGTTCTGCAAGTTCTCCATCTCCATCTATATTAATTCGTTGGCTTAAATCGGATTCGCTGATATTTCGCGCAGTTCGTGTTAATAAACGCAAGGGGGCAAGAATTTTTCCAGAAGCAAACCAAGCTAAAATCAAAGCCAGAAATAGGACTCCTGAACCGACCTGAATAATAACTGCGACAGCCTCTAAAACTTCTCCTCGCTCCCCAGATGTAGGATTGGCAATAACGAATACACCCATAACTTGACCGTTTATTTTTACAGGTTTGGCAAAATAAACAATACTCTCAATGCTACTACCAGGAAGAATTTCCTCTCCCCTTTTTGATTCAGTTAATTTAGCCCACTTGATAATTAATTGCGAATCTCGGCTCAATTCTTTTGGTCTTGCTCTGGGACTTGATTTGTAAAATCTTTCCTCTGTTAATGCGATTAAAAATGTATCATCTTCTGGAAGTTGATTCCCTAAAAATGCATCAAAAAATTCCTCTAACTCTTCTTGGGTTTTTGGAATTGCAATTAGGCGTTTATCTGCTTTTCTCAGTTGATTTGCTGCTTCATGTGTAGCTGTACCTTCAATTTCATCAGGAACCGCTGATATACCGCCAATTAGTTCTTCAAAGACCTGCATTTTTTCTGTTATTTCCCTATTTACACGATTATTTACCCTGACATATAGAACATGTCGAAAAGCAGGCACAAAAATTGTAAATATAAAGCCAAAAATTAGGATATACCAAAGTAAAATTTGGGTACGTGTAGACCAAAAAAAACCTTTACCGCTTGAATAGTGGTTCGTTACTTTTGCTGGTTGCCGATTGCCCTGATGTCTCCACATTAGTAATAGTTATTGTTTATTTATCGCTAGTAAGTATAAATAATTTAGTAATCTGTGATATTAATTATAAGATTACTTGTAAGATAAAATAAATAAAAATCGAGTGGATTTGTGATACAAAGTGTAATTTTATAGAAGTTCAACCTAAATAGGGCAATAAGATTTAACTTTTTCTAATAAATCGCTAAATTTAAATGGTTTAGTTACGTAATCATTCGCACCCAAATTTAAGGCTGTGATACGATTACTTTCATCGGTGAGAGCGGTAACAATTATAATGGGTAAATCTTCTCCTTGACTACGGAGTTCTTGTAAAACAGCCCAGCCATCCTTAATTGGTAAACCTAAATCGAGTAAAAGTAACTTAAATTCTTCCTGTGTAACTTTTTGCACTGCTTCCTGTCCGTCGGATGCAACAACAGGGTTAAACCCACTTTTACGTAATCCTTTTTCTATAAAAGCGGCTAAACGAGCTTCGTCTTCAGCGATGAGTATGCGATTCATGATATAAATTTGCTTCTAGGTATGGAAGCATTGCTTTTGTTTTATTCAAGTATAAAGCAATACAAGTATTGTTTTACATGTTAGCAACACCACATGATAGCTTATAGTTAGTAAATCCTGACCTACTTAATAATTATTTTCCTATTTTCTTACTTTTTGCTTACTAGTGTTTTGTTAGTTTTATAGGTATAACTACAGTAAAAGTCGAGCCAATTCCCAATTGACTTTTAAGATAGACTTTACCACCATGAGCTTGAGTTATAGCTTTAACAATAGATAATCCTAGACCTGCACCATCAGAACGTCGGCGACTGGTTGCTGTTCGTGCAAACCTTTCAAAAATTCGCTTATGGTCGGAAGTTGCTATACCTTCCCCTGTATCTTGCACCCAAAAGCGGACTTTACTTTTGGATATTCCTGAACCAATAGATATATTATCATCATCCTTGGTATACTGAACGGCATTTTGTGCTAAGTTCATAATTACTTGAGTCAATCGCTGACGGTCTACAAACATTTCACCCGTGGCAACTGTATCTAATTGCCAGTTCCGTGGTGCTAACGCTTTGAGCTTACTAAAAATTTCTTCTGTAAAACTAGCTACATCAACTGTTTCTAGGCGCAAAAAGTCAGGACGTTCCGCTTTTACCAGCAAACTCAAATCATCGACAAAGCGACTCATCCGGTCTAATTCATCTATCACTAGCGCAAGAGTTTCTTTTTGTTCGTCTGGGTCATCTCCCATTAGTTCCAGATGACCGCGAATAATAGTGATGGGGGTACGGAGTTCGTGTCCAGCATCGTTAAGAAAATCTCGCTGAGTTACAAAAGCTGCCTCTAACCTGTCCATCATGGTATTAAATGTACTTGCTAGTTGGGCGATTTCTCCTCCTCCTTGTACGGGGATACGTTTTGTTAATTCTGATTCATTAATCTCCCGCGCTGTAGTTGTTAGTGTACGTAACGGAGTCAGGATTTTCCCGGATACAACCCAAGCAAATATCAGCGCCACAAACAATACAAATGCATTCACTTCAAACACAACTTTTAATGCTTCCAAACCCTCTTCCCGTTCTCCTGCGGTGGTATGGGCAATTACCAAAACACCCATTAATTCACCTTTTATTTTGATGGGTTCGGCAACATAAAGAACGCTGTCGATATTTGGGTCATCGAATTCTACTTCCGCTTGGGAAGTTTGAGTCAATTTTTTCCAACGCTCCATTAAATCAGAATCGACATCTATCACATTGGGTAGTCCTCGCGGGTTCGACTTATGAAATTTATCCTTAACTATGGCAATCAAAAATACATCATCATCCGGTAGTTCGTCGCTGAGGTGAATTTCAAGCACCCTGGTTAGTTCCTGGAGGTTTTGTGGAGGTTCCCAAAGAACTTCGTCATTGCGTCTTCGTAGCCGTGCTAAATCTTCTTCATCTGCACTTTTCAACCCTTTAGCAACAATACCTTTAAATTCTTCGACTTCTTCCACTAACTCCTGCTGCATTCGCGTTTGAATCCTACCATAAAGACGCTGGCGAATAGTTGGTAGGGCAATAGCGATAAAAACAGTCATTAGTGCCAAGTACCATAGTAAAATTCTGGTACGGGCTTCACCAAAGACTCTGAACCATCTTGTGTGGAAATTTATCAGATGGTTATTTAATTTGTCTTTTGCATCTCTTTGTTGTTTATCCACACTTGTTAAACTTAAGTACAAGTATAATTGTATATACATTTATCATAAATATTTATATTAAAAACAAACCACAAAATGTAGAGACGCGATTAATCGCGTCTCTACATAATCTATATTATTTGTGAAAATTAAACTTGGGATAATTCTTTCGCGGAAGATAACATTTGATTCTTGATAGGAGGAAGTTCAAGCTGATGCTGAGGTAGCGTTTTTGTATAGCGGTCAGTCAGATATTGGTTAAGTTTCCTATCCAACTTTTTCAAGAATCTTTTTAACGGTTTATTTTCATTACCAAAACTAACAAAACGTACAAAGGGTTTAATAATAGTCGCGATACGTCTGACTCCCAACTTTTTGTACTTAGTTTGAAAATAACCATCTTCCGATAAATCCCACTTCTCACGAATGCGTTGTAAGCTTCCTAAAGTCCAAGCATCACTCCAACGCAGCATATAGAAATGTAAATCTGTCAACTCTAAAGGTGGCCCAGGGACGTAAGTAACTAAACTTTCGGGTTCAAAATATACCGTACCTCCCACCTGTGCCACATTCATACAAAAATCAAGGTGTTCTTTAGTATTGAGCATAGCTTCATCTAAATAGCCAATGCGCTCAAATATTTCAGTTCTAACTAAAGTGCAGTGAAATTCTGATAATTCTGTTTGAGTTCGTTTGAGTTGGGGACGTAACTGTGTAGCGTTATGTCCTTGCTTATACATCTTCTCACGCAGATGGCGTCTACCTTTAACATCTACAACTATGTGGCTTTCCCCACCAGCAAAGTGAACCCTTTCATGTATTGGTTTCTTTTCACACATTAGAGGACCAACAACAGTAGCTCCTGTTTCCTCAGCACAATTAACCAAAGCTTTTAACCAACCAGGAGAAAACACAACATCGTTATCAAGGAAAACCAAATATTTAGTATCTACATGGCTTAAACCGATATTACGAGCATGGTTGGGAGAGAGGTAGTAATTCGTTCTAATCAGTTTAAAGTTCTTCTCCTGTGATTTTGCTTCCAAATAGCGACGAACTTTTGCTGGTGAATTTCCATCTACATAGATTAATTTAAAGGGAAAATCAGTATTTTCATAAATACTTTCCAGAGATTCTTGGGTACAGCTAAAACGTTCGCGAGGTACAACAACAAGTGTAACGATTGGTTCTATCATGGTTTTTTTAATGGTTGATTGTTGATTGTTGACGGTTGACTGTTGACGGTTGACTGTTGACTGTTGAGCATTCACAATTACCAATTACTAATTACCGATTACCAATTACCAATTAGCAATTACCAATCTCTTTTGCAAATTTTTTAGAGTTAATTCAGAATTCAACATTTGCTGATAAATTTCTACCAATTCATCATTTAGCTTGGTCATGTCGTAGTTTTCTTCCACGCGCTTACGACCAGCTTTACCCATATTTTTCCAATCTTGAGAATTTTCGATGAGATAGGTTAATTTTTCTGCAATAGCGTCTGGGTCTCTTTCTGGTACTAAAAAACCAGAAATACCATCTTCAACTAATTCGGGAATACCACCATGTAATGTACTAATTACAGGTAAACCCATAGCCATCGCTTCTTTTAAAGTATTAACAGGTGCATCCTGATTTCCATCTTTACCAGTGACACTGGGGGCAACAAAAACGTGGCAATTATCGAGAATTTCTACTATCTCTTTTTGCTGCTTCCAACCCAGTAATTTAACAATATGACTGATATTTAATTCTGCACTTAATTTAGCGAAATGCTCTTTTAACTCTCCATCTCCTATAATATTATATTCCAAATTTGGATGAGTCTCAACTACTTTTGCGATTGCTTTAATTACATACTCAATACCTTTTTTCTCTACCAAACGTCCAGTTGTTGCAATACGTACCTTTCCATCGCTGGGGAAATAACGTTCTTGAAAGAAAAACTTACTACAATCAATTCCTGAACCGTGAACATGAATTTTATTTGTGTCGCAACCTAAAGCAACAGCTTTATTTTTAAAGAATTCGCAGTTTGCTAGGAAAAAATCTGTTTCTTGGAATAGTTCTTCGTAAACTTGTTTTCCCCACCTAGGTAGAAATTTACTAATATCTGAACCTCGAAAGGTGGAAATTAATTTTCCTTCTATTAAACCAAGTTGACGAAACCAAATACCAAATACACCTAAAGTACTAAATTGACAATGAATAATATCGTAAGATTTCTTTTCCAAAAATGGTATTGCTCGGTAAAGCATCTTTAATGATTTTGCTTGGCTAACATACCGAGATTGATTGAATAATTGTAAGCAAACCGATGGATTCTTATGAAAGTTTACTAGCAGTAATCCTAAACCTTTAATCCAACGCCATAACTCGTTATCTGGTCGAGTAGGTGCGTAAATAGTTCGTTCTAGTAAATTATATTTTTCTACTAGCGGATGCACTTTAGAAATATCATCCGGGGGACCATCAAGAGAATAAATATCAACTTCATGTCCGCGTTCTATAGTCCCCGCAATTTGATTCAGAATAAATGGCTCTGACAATACAGGAAAATGTGCCACAAAAAATGCTACTCTCATACTTTTTAAATAATACCTAAGAAGAAACAAAAGTATCCTAATTTAATAAAAGCAAAATCACAAACCTTGTATTTAAGTCCTCTTCAGAGGACTTTAGCTTTTAGACAGGGAATTTATTCCCTGGCTACGTTCGCTACGCTGATTATGCTGGTTATGCTGGCTATGCGTACTGGCTACTTGTACAAAATTGCGACACTCCCTGTTGAGAAAATTCAACATTCAACATTTGCTGATAAATCTCCACCAATTCATCATTTAGCTTATTCATGTCGTATTTTTCTTCCACACGCCCACGACCAGATAAACCCATCTTTTCCCAAGCTTCAGGATGCTCAATTAAATAACTTAATTTTTCAGCTATCCCATCTGCATCCCGCTCTTTAACTAAAAACCCAGAAATACCATCTTGCACTAATTCGGGAATACCACCATGTATAGTACTAATTACAGGTAAACCCATTGCCATCGCTTCTTTTAAAGTATTAACAGGTGCATCCTGATTTCCATCAGCAGCAGTTACACTGGGAGCTATAAAAATATGAGAATCATTGAGAATTTCTACAATTTCTTTTTGCTGTTTCCAACCCAGTAATTTAACAATGTGACCAACATTTAATTCGGTGATTAAGTTCTCAAATTTTTCTTTTAATTCCCCATCACCGATAATATTGTATTCAATATTTGGGTGGATAGCTGCTATTTTTGCAACCGCACGAATCCCGTACTCAATTCCTTTTTTTTCCACCAAGCGTCCTGTCGTTGCAATTTTCACTTTACTATCGCTAGGAAAGTAACGAGGTTTGAATGAAAATTTACTGCAATCTAGTCCAGAACCGTGAACCACAAGTCTTTTTGAGTCACAGCCTAAATTAATCGCACGATTTCCAAAAAATTCACAGTTTGCTAAGAAAAATTCTCCTTCTTTAAAGAGTTGGTCGTAAACGTTTACGCCATTTTCTTGAACGTATTTACTAATATCGATACCGCGAAATGTAGTGATTAACTTTCCTTTTATTATATCTACATCTCGATATGCAAGTGCAATCGGTGCTAATGTTCCAAACTGACAGTGAATAATATCGTATGACCCATCTTGAAGTAGGGATACTGTTCTGTAGAAGGTTTTTAAAGTTGCTACTTCTGAATCATATTTCTTGGTATTGAAAAGTTGTAGGGTTTTTAAAGAACCTTTACCTAGATTTTTAAAGAGTAAACCTAGTCCTTTGAAAAAACGTAAAACTAAATTTTCTGGTACAGTAGGAGGAAAATGTGTGCGTTCTAGTAGTTTATATTCTTCTACTACTGGATGTATTTTTCCTGTATAGTTTTTTGGTAATCCATTCACTGGGTGAATATGAACATCATGTCCTCTGTCGATTAATCCTGTGATTTGATTGAGGATAAATGCTTCGGATAATACAGGAAAGCGCCATACTATAAATGCTATTTTCATTGTTTTTTTCCTTTCTTATTATCTTGCTATATATTCGACATAGAAACTGTTGAGTTTCCTTTCTCAACCCAACCTACTTTTTTGTTAGTACTGAAAACTGGCCAATGACCACTAACTGATATATTCATTGCTTGCAAAATTGCTGGATGATGAGAACCAGGATATTGAATGCAGTTTATTCTTCCTTGTTTTATCTGCAAACGCTCAATTTGGTTTAAATCCATGCCAATAGAGTGACAAATTATACGTTTGATAATTTCTTCGTTTGCTATTACTAGTCCGGTGGTTAGTTTACCTAAGTTTTCTATTGTTTTTCTGTCAACTGCTGCTTGCCATATATCTGGAAATTCTTCTCGTAAGACTTGAAGCTGCAATGTTTCTGGATGGTATTGGAGAATTTGTTGCACCATCACTTCGGAAAATCCCAGAGCACCACTTAAACTAAATTCTATGTTAATTTCTTTGAGGTATTCTGACAAGTTATGAATTTCTTCTACTGTCGCATTTGCTGGTATGAGTAATAAACGTAAACCTTTACCCCCTTCTTGCGGTTGAGGTAAATATTCTCCAACATGAGAACTCAAATTCATTGCTTCTAATTGTCCTGACTTCAGAGAACCATCAGGAAAATTCACTACGCTTATACCGCAGTTTGATTGTTGGATACAGTGGTATCGGTCGGGAGTTATGCCAAGGGCTGTACTAATTAAAGCGCGGTTTGTACCACCGTGGGTTACTAACAATAAGGTTTTACCAGCATGAAGTGGTAGTGTTTGTTGCCAAAATTCCTGTACCCGCTCATACAGGTTGAGGGCTGGATATATATATTCTTCTGACTCTAGACCAGTCCCTTGTGGGGTTAGGTTCATACGGAATTTATCGGGATGCTGTTTCCACAAACGATACTCTTCTGGAAAATTTTCTTTTACAAATTTAAATGCTAAACCTTGCCAAGCAGGCATGTCGGTTTCTCGTAATTTTTCGCTAATCAAAATTGTTTTGCGGTCAATCTGTGGAGCCATCACTCCTAAAATTTCCCAGGCTGTTTCTTGCGCTCTTTTCAGATAACTGACGTACATCGCGTCAAATGCCAATCCTTTTAGAAAGTTACCTGTTTTTCTCGCGTCTGCTCTTCCTATTTCTGTTAATATTGACTCGTCACTACTACCTTGATATAAACCTAGGGCATTATAACTACTTTGTCCGTGACGCACAAGAATCACACGGGTTCCTTTATATTCTTCAAGCTCCAATAGCATAAGTATCTCCTTTGGAAGAAGTGTTATCAACAATATTTTGCATCCGGTATAGGGTTGCGTAGCGACTTCCCAAACCCATGAGTTCTTTGTGAGTACCTTGCTCTAAAATTCTTCCCTCCTCAACATAAAGAATCACATCAGCGTTTTGAACTGCTCTGAGGTTATGGGAAATAACGAATGTTGTTCGTCCTTCGGTGAGTTTTTCTAATGCCGCATTGACAGTACGTTCGCTAGCATTATCTAAGCCTGTAGTCGGTTCGTCCAAAATTACAATCGGTGCTTGACGAATCGCTGCACGGGCGATCGCAATTCTTTGGCGTTGACCACCAGAAAGTGTACCACCCCGTTCGCTCAAAATTGTGTCGTAATCTTGGGGTAAGTTCATGATAAACTCGTGAGCGTTGGCAAGACGAGCAGCTTGTTCTACTTCTTTGTCGGTAGCTCCTAGTTTCCCGTAAGCAATGTTTTCTCTAACACTGACAGCAAATAACACGCTATCTTGCAAAACCACACTAACTTGCTGTCGGAGTGAATCGATAGTATATTCGCGGATATCCTGACCGTCAATTAAAATACGACCAGCTTCAGGGTCATAAAGACGAAGAATGAGACTGAGGAGAGTTGACTTACCACTACCGGAAAGCCCCACGACTGCAACTTGTTGTCCTGGATGAACGACAAAACTAATATCTTTTAATATATCTCTACCAGTATCGTAGCCAAAGCAAACATTTTCAAACCGCACAGTACCGAAGAAAGGATGTGCTTTTTGTACCCCAGGTAAGTCGCGAACATTAGGTTCAAAATCCAAAAGTTCCACCACTCGTTCCCCAGAAGCAGTAGCTTTAGCAATCTGTCCTATCTGATTGGAAACCTTCCGCATCGGTTCAAAAGCATTTCTAAGGTAGGTCATAAACACCAACAGTTCCCCTGGAGTAAGTTCTTTATGTAACACCACATGAGAACCACGCCATAAAACCACAGCCACAATAATTGCCATCAAAATTTGCACAGCCCTTTCCAAAGCCGCTGATAGCCTCAATGATTCGATAGCTTCATCCAAACTTTTTTGATTTTGTGCGGCAAAAACACCATGTAGCATTTTTTGTAGCGACAAAACCTGCACAACCTTTATAGCACCAATAGTCTCACCCGTCGTCGCAGCTAAAACACCTTCAGAATCGCGATGTTTTTTTGCAAACTTGCGAATGCGACTAATCATGTTGCCAGTAAACAAACTTAAAATTGGGAAAATTGCAGCAACTACCAATGCTAATTCCCAATTTAGCCAAAACATAATTGCCAACATTCCCAACAAACAGACTATGTTAGTAATTAAAGGCAAAGCCGTTTTGACGGTAACAGTCCGCATTTTTTCGATATCAGCTGTCACACGAGCGATAAGGTCACCACTTTTAGAGTTTTGGTGAAAAGATAAAGAGAGATGCTGCAAATGGTTGAAAACATTAGCCCGTACTTCCGACAAAACTCGAACCACAGCCAGAGACATTCCATAAGTACTCATGTACGCAGCTATGCTACCTATCCCTGTGATAGCAACAATAGACACAGCAGATAAAGTTAGTAATACAATTGGGCTAAGACCAAAAGTATAACTATTAGTAACGTTTGCAGAATTATTGTGAGCAGGTATCAGGATGTAGTCAAAAACATACTTTAAAGGCCAAGGTTCTAGCAAGCGCAAACCAGTTTCAACTAATAGCGCTAAAAAAGAACCAAAAATTAAGACCCTTTGCTGACGAATATACGGTGAAAACTTCCGTAAAATCCGCAGAACACCCGGTATAACACCTTTTAAATCTTTCTCCTTAGAGCGCTGAGCCATTAACTATATCTCCTTTATATGTATGTTGGCTCGTTCCACGAAACCCAACAATTAATTGCGATAATTAATTATGATTAATCTATAATTTATTACAAACAATGCATAATTAATTACAAGTAATCAATAATTAATTGACAGTAATGTTGGGTCTCGTTCCTCGAACCACCCTAAGATTGAGATGTTCTGTAGTAGTAGTTTCTTGATTCAAAAACTCTTTGAGAAATCTACTAGTATTTTGAGAACCTTGAAGGTCAAAATCCGGAGTCGTAACTCCCTTTGATTTTTTACTTAAACAGTTAATAATTTTTTCTGTTAAATGAGCAGGTTGCAAATCTTGAGGATGAATAAAATCAACAACACCTAACTTTTCTAATTTCTCAGTTCTGACTAGCTGTTCCTTATCAACGCTTTCATGACCAATAGGAACAACGAGAGCGCGAACACCAGTACTGAGAATATTCATCGTAGTGTTATATCCACTTAAACTGATGGAAATATCAGCGGTTTTCATATAGGAAAGTAGCTGAGATGTGAAGGTTTCAATCTGAATATTACTGCGACTTAAAACAGCTTCCTTCAATTTTATCACCTTTTCCTCTGGCATAAAGGGTCCAGTAAATATTTTAATGGTGTGAGGTATTTTTGTTTCCAGAATAGAACTAGCTTCTACTACTGTTTCCAAAAGCTCATATCCTATTCTTCCACCACCGACACTAACCAAAATTTTGGTATTTTCTGGATTCTTATCACCCCATAGTTCTCCAACATTAGGTCTTTTAACTGTAGACGATTGGGTTACAAATCCAGTATATGTAACTTTGCTTTTTATTTCTTTATGCCTGGGGAAACTTTCTGTAAATGTTTGAAAATTGGGGTCAGCATGAAATAAAAGCAGGTCAAAATATCGATTCATCAAATAACAAATAGTATCCTCTTCATCCAGGTCGCTGACTTTGCCGATAACATCACGCAAACTACAAGCAATTTTTGTAGAGGGATTGGTAGATTTTATATGCTCCATCAGAGGAATTAACTCAAAAAAAAGCTTATGCCTACCAAAAGGGAAAAACTCAGTAATTAGACAATCCGGTTTGACTATGTTAAAAGCATAAATCAGTTTGTTTTTCCTGATTTCTTTAACTTCCTCAACACTCATAGAACTATCACCAACAGTAAATTGACCATCTTCCAACCAGAGTGCTGGAAGTCTAATTAACTCAACTCCTGGTGGCATTTCAAAACCTTCTATTTTGGGACCACCATTAATAAAATAGACTCTAAAATCCTTAACCAAACTACGGACTATTTCTGAACTTCTAACTAAATGCCCCATACCACTAAGATATTGGCAATAAAACATAATTTTCTTCATAGATAGATTACCAATTACCAATTACCAATTACCAATTACCAATTACCAATTACCAATTACCAATTCCCAATTACCAATTACCAATTCCCAATTCCCAATTACCGATTACCAATTACCAAAGATGGTATATAAGAAGGCTTTTGATAAAATTTGCTGAGTTGACGTTCGCAGCTTGTCTGAGTCAAAAGGATAGAAATATACTCTTTAACCCTAGGTAACCCGTTCATATT
This sequence comes from Scytonematopsis contorta HA4267-MV1, assembly GCA_019359035.1. Lineage (GTDB taxonomy): Bacteria > Cyanobacteriota > Cyanobacteriia > Cyanobacteriales > Nostocaceae > Scytonematopsis > Scytonematopsis contorta. Next base: position 34,164 of record JAHHIC010000076.1, read on the forward strand.
AATGTTAAAACAATAATGGTTTTGTGGCTTTTGTTTCAACTGAAGCAAAATTTCATTCATGAGATTTTCGTGGTCAATATTTTCTGGATGAATAGCTTTAAATAAACCCAAATATGCCATATTACCCGCTCTTATTAGCTGTTCCATTGAGGGCTTACAACGTGGTAAAATTATAGCTGGCTTATCAGCGGATAAAATTTCACAAACAGTATTGTAACCAGCCATAGAAACTACTAAATTTGCAGCTTGTATATAGCTCATCAAATCATCTGTAAATTCACCAATTATAATTTGAGGATTATTTCCCGCAGCCTTGACTACTAATTGCTTCTGCTGCACTGGCATTTCTGGACCGCAAATAATTAAACTTTTAATATTGTTATCTTTTGGCATCAGCGCTAAAGCTGACAGGTAAGCATCGACTAATTCATAACCATCTTCTCCACCACCAGGAGTTACTAAAATTAAAGGCTCTTGAGGTAATATTTGTAACTCTCTTCTAATGCATCTTTCGCTCTTGAGTCCTGCTTGGCGCCTCATATAACCGCAATATCGTACTTTTTCCAGAATTGCAGGTGAAAATTTATATTCTCTAGCAGTATGAAAAACTTCTGGTGTTCCGACTATTAATATTTGATGATAAAACTTTTCCAACGCTTCATAATAGCCGTGTTTTTGCCACTCAGCGACAGTTGTTTCTGGAGAGTCCAGGATATCTCTTAGTAACAAAACAAGTTTGCTTTCTGGAAGTGATTGATGCAGATAATTGATAGTATCAGTTAACTCGTTCTTCAGACCGAATGCTTTCTTATCTACCAAAAATAAATCTGGTTGAAAATTGATTGCTGCCGATAAAATCATCTCTGAACGCAGCTTAACAGTTTGTTCAACCCCCATACCCAGAAATTTTACCGCGACTTCCCCACTTTCTCCTCGATTGAGACAGGGAAGCTTAATATAATCAAGCCCCTTTGGCATTCTAAAGCCTTGAAGCATGGGTGAACCAGACAGCAACAAAATTGAAAGTTTCGGAATTTCTTGTAGTAGATGTTCGCAAATTGCTAGCATTCTGCGAATATTACCTAGTCCGTATGCGTCGTGGGAATATACCAGTATTCGCATTTTTGTTGTCCTCTGTATATACTTAGCAACGACATTGGCTTCGCTTTATGTCTTTTGCTTATACATAGCTTCACATTTATTTATTAGTTCTTAATGAAACTTTGATGAGAGTCTTCTCATGAAAATCTTTCTCATGAAAATATTTTGATAACACTTAACTTCACGGTTAGAATAAAAAAGTCTTACGAATTGTACCCACATAAACCGGGTCATTACCAGCATTATGTTCTGGATTGAAAATAACAAAAAAGCCAGGAGTAATAAACAAATTATCAGTTAGCCGATAGCGGTAAAAAGCCTCAAAATGCAAAGCAGTGTCAGAGTCTTTACGGTCTGCAACGTCACTAGAAATAACTTTTGGTGGCTGACCGAACACTAGCCCTAACATATTACCATCCCCACCAACATCATTAACAGCTAGAGTCGTCGCCCAAGTCAATATACTGGCTCTGCGACCTTTATATGGCTCAGATTCTGCCGTCGCATCAATTAAACCCACCCAACCAGAAAGAGTCAATGCTTTATTTAAACGCCAAGAGGTCTGAATCCCATAAGCATTGGCACTTGTAGCCGCATCTTCAAAAGGTTCATTCGCAAATTCACTACCTTTACCAGTATCTATAGTATTGTATGCACGAACGTAAGTTAAACCCAGACTCCAAGTTTTAGTTGGTTCCAGAGTCAGTTGTGCAATAGCCCCATAAGCACCACCTGTAATTCCCTGTTGTGGGTCATTGGGTTTACCCCCAGCCATATAACCTAAAGTTAGTCTGACTGCTTTATTAAAACGATATTCCATACCAAAACCTGTACTACCACCCAGGTCATAAATTGCGGATTCATCGCTAAATTTACTAATGTTACCAATCGCGCTACTATTTATAGGAGCATTCATGGTATTTGCTGAAGAAGTTAAACTACCACCATCTGCGGCTAAGAACACTTGTAATTTCTTAATCGGTCGGAATTGATAACTAACTTGAGTGACTTCTAAATCATTTCTATTATCTCCAGCGAAAGATAAATTAGTCATATCTGTACCTGTAATTCGACCAAATCGCGGAGTATTTCTGGCTGCAAGACGGATTCGCAAGCGGTCTTTTTCACCAAAGCTAGTATCAATGTTCAATTCAGTGCGGTGACTGAAAATAATATTGCTGTTAACCTCATTACCACCCACAGCACTTATACCAAATATGGCTTTCCCTAAAAGTTGACTATGAGTGGAAAAAGATGGTTTTTTTTCCAATGCTTCTATTTGTTCTTGTAATGGTTCCAGTCGAGGTTTCAATAATGCCAATTCTTTAGAGAATTCTTCTTGTAATCGTCGTAGTGCTTCCAACTCCTCTTGAGTAGCGAAATCCTCCCTGATTTTCTCAACCATTTGGGTTACTGTATTCATACAAGTATTTAAAGCTGCTGCAAACTCATAGCGATTGATTACGCGATTACCCTGGAATGTACTGTCTGGATACCCCACCATGCAGCCATAGCGCTCTATTAAAGATTGCAAAGCACGAAATGACCAATCTTTCGGTTGTACATCTGATAATTGGCTGACGGATGTTACTTGTGTTAGCTCTTGATTGCTGAGTGTTGAGTGTTGATTGTTGACTGTTGGCTGTTGGCTGTTGACTGTTGAGTGTTGATTGTTGATTGTTGACTGTTGATTGACTATAATCCCTTGCGTGTCTTCAGTGGTCTCTGACTTTTGAGAAACTGTTTGAATCTCTCCTTCTCGTTTCTCAATTTGAGTATGAATTTCTGCATTAGCTATTACTGCTTTAGAGGTTGTACCAATAATCAACGCGCTAAGCAATATATTCAAGCCTACTAGCAAGCTTGGATAATACTTGTTTTCCATAATTGTAACTATACGTAGTAAAAAAAACATCTCACAGTGAAGTTATCTTACAACTAATTTACAGTTAAAATGACATGATGTATTAGTATAAATAAATTCAATCTCAAATTTAGAGTCAAAGCTATTTTTGCTTTTTGACCATATTTTGTATCACCCTAGACTTGCGCTAACAATAGTTCGTACCCATGAAGATTATTCAACATCTACTACCTAGATTAATCGTTGCTACTGTCATATTGGCTAATATCTTTACTAACATTGCCATTCCAGGTGCTATAGCTAGTGAAATTCAAAAAAATCCCCAAAAAAGTACCTTAGAATCAGGTGATTATCTTCGTTTGATTAGTATTCGAGCGAGCGAAATGACTGTTGGGACACGTAATATAGAATATGCTTTTACTATCAACGTTCCAAAGTCATCTGACCCTATAGAAAAGGTGACTATTGCTCAACGTTCAGGACTAGAGATAATTCAATTTAACCCTAGTAAAGTCAGGGCTTATGGTAGCAGCAAAGAACAACGCAATGTGAAAATAAGTCAGGTAAATACAGATTCAAAAACACAGGGTATAACTGCTACTTTTGACACTCCTGTACAGCCAGGTCAAGTATTGAAAGTAGTTATTGGTGTCAACGAAAATCCTTTTTCTGACGGAAATTATTTATTCAATGTTGCAGTCTATACTCAAGGAAAATCTGATAATGCTTTGTCTTTGGGTGTAGGTCGATTGAGAATTACTTCGATTCGCTAAGTTTAATTAGCTAAGTTTATTTAAGGCAAATGAGACTTTACCTTTTCTAACAAATCACTGAACTTAAAAGGCTTAGTTAAATAATCATTAGCACCCAGTTTTAAAGCTGTAGTTTTATTGCATTCATCAGCCATAGCAGTTACCACAATAATCGGGAACTGCTCTCCTTGTTTGCGAAGTTCTTTCAAAACAGTCCAACCGTCTTTAATTGGTAGACCTAAATCCAACAGCAGCAACTCAAACTCTTCTTTGTCAGACATTTGTAAAGCCTCCTGTCCATCAAAGGCAAGGGTTGTTACAAAACCATTCTTCCGCAATCCTTTTTCAATGAAAGCGGCTAAACGTTCTTCATCTTCAGCAATCAATATACGATTCATTATTATTACCCAAGTGCAAGAAGCATATTATACTCATATACTTATCGGTATCATCTAACTATATAATAGTTTATATAGATTTAACAACTGGCTATCATAGACTTTCACAATAAAACATTTTAATATTACTTTTGTTAATCAATATGTAGTACCCTGAATAATTCATAAAAAATAAAACGTTATTCATAAATAAATATTTGTAGTGCGGGCATCTTGCCCGCTTGAAACTGTAAGCTGTTCGGCTTCCATCTACAAGCTGTTCGGCTTCCAGTCGCAAGCAAAACGCTTCCAGTCGCAAGCTGTTCGGCTTGCACTACAAATTATTATGGTGATTCGGCAGGGGGAGAGGTATTTAAATATTAATTTCCTATACTCAAGTAAGAATGTCATGAAAATGTGATGAGAAGATTTTCATGTTCGCAACCGATAACCCATCCCCCGAACTGTTTCAATTAAATCGCTACCCAATTTTTTGCGTAAATAGCCCACATAAACATCAACAATATTGGAACCTGGGTCATAGTCGTAACCCCAAACCCTATCTAGCAACTGCTCACGACTCATGACTTGTCCGGGATGACGGAAAAAAGTTTCAGCGAGAGTAAATTCCCGTGCTGGTAGTTCTATGGTCTCTGTCCCTACCTTTACCTTGCGCGAACGTAAATCTAAAACCACATCTCCCATTTTGAGAATCATCTCATCTATGGTTTGAGTCGCGGTGCTATTACGTAACCTAGCTTTTATCCGTACCAATAACTCTTCAAACCGAAAAGGTTTTGTTAAATAATCATCTGCTCCCGCTTCAAATCCAGCAACTTTGTCTTGAATATCATCACGAGCAGTTAAAATAATTACCGGGAAATTTTCACCTTGTCCTCGTAATTCTTCTAAAACCTCTAAACCATTTTTGCCAGGAAGCCCTAAATCTAAAATCAAAAGGTCAAAATCGCTACCTAGCGCCATTCGTGTTGCAGATTCAGCGTCACCAGCTATAGCCGTTGTAAAACCGTGAGAACGTAGCCCCTTCTCGATAAAAGCAGCAATACGGGATTCATCTTCTGCGATAAGGATTCGATTCATCACTTACAACCTCTTATGGGGGTTCCAAAGGTAAGACAACAATAAAAGTAGAACCTGTTCCCAATTTACTTTTGAGATGTATTTTGCCGCTAACCCTAAGGTTATAGCTCTAATGAAGGATAAAGCAAATCCGACACCTTCAGAACAGTAACCAAAGGTTGGTGGTGCGAGCAAATCTCTCAAAAATTCGTTGTTGGTCAGCAGGCACTATAATATACCTTCTCCCATATCCTGCATCCAAAAGCGAACTTTAATTTTGCTTTGTCTTGGAAGTATTTAAAACACTATCATCATCAGTAGTTTATTGTGTAGCATTTTGTGCCAGATTTATAATTGCTTGTGACAGTCTTTAGTTGTTCGCAACCATTTTACTTGCTGCTATAGCATCTAATAAGCTATATTATATAGGCTTTTCAGCTATGTCCCTGATTTTTAACAACATTTTCCGAATTAAATTAATTATTTACAACTGCGTAATCTTCCAAAGCTGCTTTGGCTCCTGCTTCGATAATCAAACTCAAGTCGCATCCATACTCAGCAGCACAGCTAAAGGAGCCAAGTTCCAATATGTGAAGTTCTCCCTTGGATTCACAAATATCTACTGTGTACAATGATTCTGGATACCATTTAACACTTTTTAGTATGTCGCTAAGATAATTTTCTAGATAGCCACCCTTAATCATTTCATCGATTCTTTCTTCTCCGACTAAATAAAGAGAGCCTGTGATAATTTCATTTTTATAAACAAAAAATCTCCATTCTCTGGTAATTGGTTGTTTCCCACTCACTAACACTAAAGTTGTTTGGTCTGTTGAAAGTTCACTTCCCAAAGACTGCATGGTATTTAAAATTTTAATGTTAAAGATACCTGCTCGAAAGGACTTCATGTTGCTGTTCGGTCTGATGAATAGCTCTCCGTCAGATTGGAAATAATCAAGAATTTCTTCTTTTCTTCTAATTAACTCCCCTAAAGGGAGAATAAAATATTTATTATTTAGTAAATATCTACTTTATATTTCATTTATATATTAGGGCGGGCAAGGATGCCCACCCCACAAGATTGAATACCCACAAGAGTTGATACCTACAAAAGCGGATGCCTACTAGCTCATGGACAACATTCTTTGCATGGGACGCAAGGCAGCTAAGCGTATTTCTTCAGACATGGTAATTTCTGGCTCGCAGTTTTTCATGGCTAAATACAATTTTTCTAGTGTATTCAACCGCATAAACGGACACTCATTACAATTACAATTATTTGTCGGTGGTGCAGGAATAAACTGCTTATCTGGTGCAGCTTTTTGCATTTGATGAATGATTCCTGGCTCCGTAGCGACTATGAATCCTTGACTTTTACTTTGCTGGCAATACTTAAGCAGTGCAGCTGTTGAACCTACGTAATCAGCGTGACGCAACACCGTTTCCTCGCATTCCGGATGAGCAATTACTTCTGCATCTGGATGTATAACTTTTAATTGAACAATTTTCTTTTCGGAGAAAGTTTCATGAACTATGCAGCTACCTTGCCACAGTAACATGTCACGTCCTGTCTGCTGCATTACATACCGACCTAAATTTCGGTCGGGGGCAAAAATAATTGGCTGCTCTTTTGGTATTTGCTGGACAATTTTTACCGCATTGGAACTAGTACAGATAATATCGCTCATCGCCTTAATTTCAGCTGAGCAATTTATGTAAGAAATTACCAAATGTTGAGGATGCTTAGCTTTAAACGCCGCAAATGCTTCTGGTGGGCAGCTATCAGCCAAGGAACAACCTGCGGTAATATCAGGCAATAATACCATTTTTTCAGGGTTAAGGATTTTCGCCGTCTCTGCCATAAAATGAACACCAGCAAAAACAATCACATCCGCTTGAGTTTTTGCTGCTGCGTTCGCCAATTGTAATGAATCACCAATAAAATCTGCAATATCCTGAATATCTGGCTCTTGGTAATAATGCGCTAGAATCACCGCATTGAGCGACTTTTTCAGACTCTCTATTGCCGCAAACAAGTCTAGCGGTAGCGTACCCTGAGCTATTTCTCTTTGAGCAAGTTCTCTTTTAGGAAGTACAGTTGTAAACACAGTTAGGTTTCTTTATTTTCCAAATACTCTGCCATCTTGCATTATCAAATAATTTCCTCCCCTTCCCTCCTTCCTGTGTTCTTGAGGAGGTTTAATAACGAGGCGATTAAGTTACTACAAGATACAAGTGCGTTGTTATTTTAATTATAGTGCTTTTTACCAAAAATATATAGCCCTGCAATAAAGTTTTTTACCAATAAACAAACTTACATGTATTTCCGTAGAGACGCGATTTATCGCGTCTCCGTCGTCGTATCGCGTCTTGCGTCTCCGTCCTCAAAACCCACCCAGCGATTTCTAATCGCCAGGTGTAATATATGACCATTAATATCGTCGCTTAACTACAATATTAACTCCCACTAACATTTTTAAGCCCTCTGCCTTTGCTCTTCTCCTTTTTTATATGCCAAAATCTCCGAGAGTTTTCTATCCTGGAAAAAGAAGGCAAGGAAAGTCGCATGACCAGTCAGGAAACTCATAAAAGAACCCTAAAAATCGCGGTCGTTGGAGACGTTCACGACCAATGGGAAACGGAAGATGAAATCGCGCTTAAATCGCTGGGTGTTGACTTAGTGTTGTTTGTCGGGGATTTTGGCAACGAATCGGTCGAAGTCGTGAGGGCGATCGCCTCGTTGGAAATTCCCAAAGCAGCAGTGATGGGCAACCACGATGCATGGTACAGCGCTACGGAATGGGGACGAAAAAAATGTCCCTACGACCGAACAAAGGAAGACTGGGTGCAGCAACAGTTGGATTTATTAGGTGAGGACCATGTTGGTTATAGTAAACGAGATTTTCCGGAGTTTAATTTAACCGTAGTTGGTGGTCGTCCCTTTAGCTGGGGTGGGCCGGAATGGAAATTCGCTGATATTTGTAAAGAACGGTATGACGTAAATGATTTTGATGAATCGGCTGCTCATATTTTTTCCCAAGTAAAAAGTGCTGCTCATGACACAATCATTTTTCTAGGTCATAATGGTCCTTCCGGCTTAGGTGACAGAGGAGAAGACCCCTGTGGCAAAGATTGGTATCCAGTAGGTGGTGATTTTGGCGACCCAGATTTAGCGGAGGCAATATCTCTAAGCTTGACACAGAAGAAAAATATTGCCTTGGTCGCCTTTGGGCACATGCACCACACTTTGCGACATACAAAAGATGCCATACGCAGGCGCGTTTTTAGAAGTCCAGAAGGAACAATTTACTTAAACGCAGCCAGCGTACCTCGAATAGTGGAAAAAGGAAGAGAAAAATTACGGACTTTTTCCATCGTGTTGCTGGAAGATGGTGTGGTTACCCAAACAAGCCAAGTTTCTCTGGGGAATGAGCTACAGGTCTTCAATGAAGAAATTTTGTACAAACAACCCAAACCAGTTGTGCAATCTCTGTAGTAATGATATATAATATATTCTTGGTCAGTGAATTTTAAAGCTAAAAGCTAAAAATTAAAGCTAAAAGCTAAAAACTGACCCAACCGAAGGCAAATAGCCAACGGTTTTATTTGGAGAGGTGGCAGAGTGGTCGAATGCGCTCGACTTGAAATCGAGTGATGCGAAAGTATCCGTGAGTTCGAATCTCACCCTCTCCGTTTAATTACTCACTTTCAGGTATAATCGTAACCTCTACTGCATACTGGTCACCATGCGTATAATGACTTGTAACACTGCGAACGTGACCATTTATGGGTGAGCGAACAACTGATATTTTCTTGAGTTCCTTATTAATCTCTAACAAACGTGAATTAAGTACCTTTAGTTGATGTTCCCTATTACGTAAATCATAGGCATATTTTTCTTGCCTCTGCTTTTGTTGTTCCAATCCCTCTTCCTCGTCTGCTAAAGCTTCTCGTTTTAATTGTTCGTGCTTGTATTTTACATTACGCAGGTTGGCTTCTGCTAAATTGAGTCCTTCTTTTGCACTTTCTACATTTAAGTAAGCTTGTAATGACTTTTGGTTGTGTTCATTCTCCAAACTACCGAGCTTAGCTTTTTGTTCTTCCAAAATGCTTTTCATCCGCTCGTGTTTTTCGATTAAAGTTTTAAGATTAGCTTTTTCATTAGAGAGAGCGGATGAGTTTGTATCATCGTTTTTCATGGATTCTATAAATTTTTCATGCTCTAAAATTGTATCCTCAGACAACTTAAGCTCAGCTTGTGTCTTTTCCATTTCTTGTTCTAGCTCCACTCTCTGAGTCTCTAGTTTGGATGGCAGAGAATTTTGTGCCGAACGAGCTTGATTTAATATAAGTTTAGCTTGAGAAACAGACTTATTTGCTATAGCTAGAGCTGATTTTTGTGATTCCATAGCCTTCCATGATGGTGCTTTTTCTGGCACTAAAGGTTTTGTGATTAGTTTATTTTTTAAATTTAAAATTTGCAATTCAATTGATTCCATTTCTTTGGTCAAACGATTGTTTTTCTCAATCTTATCCATCAAGATATCACCTTTTTTTATATTAGCTAATCCTTTTACTTTTATCTGTGTAAAGTCATCAATATTAAAACGAACTATTAAATCGTCTTTAATTTTATTATCTGAGTTAGGTTGATATTCAGGCTCAGTAGTATTTATTTCTGGATAAGTAGGAGTAGCTGTGAGATTGCGGTCACTATAACTTTCTACAGGAACTGGAGGATTATTTCGTACTTTGATGAGTACTGCAAACAGAATTAATACTGGTACAACTAGAGCTATATAATATAAATTGAATCCAGCCTGTTTGGAAAATGGCTTTAATTTGATGCGCTTTTTAATACTGTTAAAGACATCGCTTTTAGGTGGTCTTTCTGCAAATAAAACCAATTGTACATTTCGGTAGCGTTGGTTTCCAAACCAACTACGAATATAGGACCTAATTGTTTCAGCATCATCAACAAGAAGGATGTACCTTGCTTTATTTGTTAAAGAACTTTCTACTTCTACCCTTAGGTCTCCTTTTAAAAGCATTTTTCTTGTCTCAGGATTTCTAAGATTTACGTCTAAGTAACCAGCCAGTTCCACTAAAATATTCTTTTCCTTTCTTTCTTTGATAAGTGCAACATTATTACCTTCAGCCCTTAAGTCTTCTTCGAGTACCCTAGCTGTTGATGATTTTCCTGAGCCTTTTTCACCAACTACCACAATGGAATGACCTTGAGATAATGCATACTTAATCTTACTTAGTTCCTCTCCTCTATGTTGCCGTATTTCATCGTCACTAATATACATTTTTATCATCTCCCAATAGTGTAAAGCAAATATTTGTTTTCTTCGCTAAAAAATCTACAGATACAGAAAAAAATAATTCTGTCTCTGCAAAGCTTGTTAACATGGTATATTCTATTTGCAGCAATATTTAATAGTCATTTTGCCCTAGCAAGTTAATTTAGTCACAGCGTAATAATACTGAAAAATGAGTCAGTGATTCCAAATTTAATTTGCATATCAGGGCGGTTTAGGGTGTCCACCCCACAAGGGATACAAAATTATATATTATGTAGTTTAAACCGGGAATAGTTGATTGTAATTTTTGAGCGCGTCCTAGTTGCATTCGTGTAATTTGCAAGGTAGTATGTTGCTGGCGATTAATGCCGAAATCTAGGACGTAGAAGCGAAATGATAACAAAAAAGCTCAAAGCCGTGGAGTTATTTGCTGGTATCGGTGGTTTTCGTCGAGGAATGGAGAAAGCCAATATTGAAACGGTATGGGCAAATGATATAAGCGAACTCTGCTATAAAGTTTATGAAAGCAACTTTGGTAAAGGTTCAATAATTCTAGGAGATATCAATCAAATCCTTATATCGGATATACCATCACATGATATTTTAGCTGTAGGTTTTCCCTGTCAACCTTTTAGCCCCGCAGGAAAAAAACAAGGTGTACGGGATAGACTCCGGGGAACACTATTTGAGCGCATTGTTGAAATCATAGACCAAAAGCAACCACAGTATTTTTTTCTGGAAAATGTAAAAAGACTTTTAACAATGGAAGATGGTTACCATTTTCGATTGATTTTGAATGCGCTAGCTGAGTTAGATTATTTTATTGAGTGGAGATTAATAAATCCCCTTAACTTTGGTATTCCTCAAAACCGAGAGAGGATTTTTATATTTGGCACAAAATTGAAGTCAGAATATATCACAACAGAAGAATTAGAGAAATTATCAGTATTTCTAACACCTAAAGATGCTAATGATTGTAAATTGGCAAAAAATGAAGGCTTAGAAAAATATTTACTCTCAATAGCGGATATCAAAAGTAAAAATTACAATTGGGGTATTGCTTATAAAAATAAAATGTATACGCAAAATCTTCCAGCGTTTCCTGATATTAAACCACGAATAAAACTTCAAGATATTCTTCAGGATGAAACAACTATAGACAGACAATTTTACTTTACTGCTGATACCTTGGAGCGTATAAAGCAAAGCAAACAAGTAAATCGTTACTGTAATGGAGTTGAAATTTTATATAATCAAGATGGAGGAGCAAGACTTGGCTACACAATATTCGGAACAAATGGCATTGCATCAACCTTAACTGCATCAACTTCCAGACACTACGAACGATATAAAGTAGGTGATAAATTTCGTCGCTTGACTAATATTGAATATGCTCGACTTATGGGTTTTCCAGACGATTGGTGTCGAGTCGCAAAAATTTATGACCAATATGCACTATTTGGTAATTCAATTGTGCCGGAATGTGTAGAATGGGTATGTCAAAGAATTGGTAAACAGAATTTTGAATTAATTCAACCTAGCTGGCAACAATTAAGTTTAGCTTCGGATAAGTTATTGTGCGTTTTGCTGCCATACTTCTTCCTCAACCTCAAACCAATCTGACACTAAATTGCGGTCGCGTTCTGCACGACGGATGGCTCCCTCTTTTAATTGCTCTCGCAGCCTTTCTTTTTGAATTTGAGCAATATAACTTTGAATAGCTTCATCAATAAAGCTACTTCTATCTCCCTTTGGTGCAAACTGGTCGAGCAATTTTAAAGTTCCATCAGGTAACGTTACATTAATACGACGATACATGTACTTTAATCCACATCCATAGTGTGTAACTCTAGTGTATCATGCTAGCTTTTACAAGTTCAATTGTGGAGTCATCGCTTCCAAGCTCCTCAAGTTATATCGCAATCCTAAATAATTTCTTGCAATCAAGCTCATCAATACATATAATTGTAGTGCGGGCATCTTGCCCGCTTCCACCAGCAAGCAACATATCCAGCAAGCAACATATCCAGCAAGCAACATATCCAGCAAGCAACATATCCAGCAAGCAACATATTTCTACTGCCTATATTTTAAGCTTACATACCACATCTTCTCAGAAATCCCCCTCAGCATTTTCTCTCGTTTCAAAAATATTCTACCCGGAAATATAATCCGTATATCTGCACTAGACCCCAGTATTGACAAAATGTTACTTTGACGAAATGAAAAAATAAATTGAGGGTGCGATACCGCGATGACATTAACTATAACCAGGTGCAAAAAATGCCATTCGGAATCGAAGAACAGGGTAACAAGTTTATTACAACAGAACCGTTGCAAGCCTCTGCCGAGGGTGCGGAATCTAAGGTTTGGGATTTAGTTCGTAGTGCATTTTCTGATAGAAACTGTATTGCTTATTGGCGTTATCCAATATTTTCTAAAGTCGGAGAAATTAGAAAAGAACCAGATATCCTGATAGCAGATAGAGAATTGGGTTTAATTGTAATTGAAGTCAAAGACTTTACCATCGACCAAATTGTTTCCATTGATGGTGAAGAGTGGAAATTACAAAACACCAACTCAACTAATGCAAATCCTTACAAACAAGCAGAAAATCCACTGCGAGCTTTAATTGGATATGCAGACCGGGAACCAGCAATTTGGAGAAAAGTAAAAGGTAGAGCAACAATCGCATTACCTTTAATTACCCAAGAACAATGGCAACAAAAAGCTTTCCATAACTCTCCAAACACTCATACAATAATATTCCAAGAACAACTGAATAAAACTAGCTTTTTGGAACATCTTCAACAAATACCAGCCATAGTTCCAGGAGAAGACTTAGACGATAAAGATTGGGAATTACTTCTTTCTGTAATTAGTGGAACCCCTATACTCAGAAAGCCATTGACTCCACGAACTTCCACTACTGGTAAAAGCCGTTCCAATATCATTGATGGATTACGTGAGAAACTGTACGAACTAGACATACAGCAAGAACACATCGGAAAAGAAATTCCCCCAGGACCACAAAGGATTCGTGGAATAGCAGGTTCCGGAAAAACAGTGTTGCTATGTCAAAAAGCGGCACATATGCACCTCAAGCATCCTGATTGGGATATAGCCTTAGTCTTCTTCACCCGTTCATTGTATGAATTAATGACCGGATTGCTCGACCAGTGGATTCGTCGCTTTAGTGGAGGTGAACTGCACTATAACCCCGCAACAAACATGCAATTGCGCGTATTTCATGCGTGGGGAGGAAGAGAACAACCAGGTTTTTACAGCACAATCTGTAATCACCACGGTAAAAGACCAGGTATTGTTGCGACTACAACCAATAGACAACCGAACCTAGGTTTAGCTGAATTATCCAAGCGACTACTGGAAGAAGTTCAAATTCAACCAATGTTTGACGCCATTCTTATAGATGAGGGTCAAGATTTGGTAACTGAAAATGAATTGAAATACGAAGACAAACAAGCGATTTATTGGTTAGCATACCAGTCTTTGCGCCCCGCTAACGAAGACAAACCAGAAGAACGGCGTTTAATTTGGGCGTATGATGAAGCACAAAGTCTCAATAGCCTCATAGTTCCTAAAGCAAAAGAGGTATTTGGCGAGAACTTGAGTGATATTTTAAACAAGCAACCCACATATGCTGGTGGTATCAAACGTTCTGAAGTGATGCGTCGTTGTTACCGTACACCAGGGCCGATTTTGACAGCAGCACACGCGATTGGTATGGGTTTGTTGCGTCCAGAGGGAATGCTTGCTGGTATTACCAATAAAGAAGATTGGAGCAAAATAGGTTACGAAGTTACAGGTGATTTTCGCCGTGTCGGTAAACCAATAACTATCAAACGTCCACCTCAATATTCGCCAAATCCAATACCCGAACTTTGGGGAGAATCCGTATTAGAGTTTAATACGTATAATTCTCGCGAAGAAGAATTGACAGCGCTGGCTGATAAGATTATGCATAATATCGCTCACGATGGACTTAATCCCAGTCGCGATATTTTGGTAGTAGTTTTGGGCAGCAATACGGAAGTAGCAGAATTAGAAAGAGAAGTTGCAGGGTTTTTACTCGATAGCAACATCGACATTTATATGCCTTCCGCATTGAGTTTAAACGATTTATATCCTGAATGGCCTAACCATAACCCCGATAAATTCTGGCTTGATGGGGGTGTTACGGTATCTCGTGTGAATCGTGCTAAAGGACATGAAGCTGATATGGTTTATGTTGTCGGTTTTGATAATGTCGCTCGCAATGAAAGTGACGTGAACTTACGTAACCAATTATTTGTCGGTTTAACTAGAGCAAGAGGTTGGGCTAATCTCAGTGGTTTAGGTAATTATCCTATGTATGAGGAAATGCGACAGGTAATTAAGAGTGAAGATAGTTTCACTTTTGCTTACAAGCGTCCACCTAAGCGGGATATTGGGGAGGGGTAATTGGTAATTGGTAATTGCTAATTGCTAATTGCTAAGCTACGCCACATCTAAACCGCATGGTATAGAATTCCACTTCTCTTATGGGGTGGGCATCCTTGCCCGCCCTAATATACAACTTAAATGTGAAATAGCTTAGTTGTTAAATGTATTAATTCCCATCTTAATTGAATTATCATAAATAATGGAACCTACCATAGCACAGCTACAAACTTTATATCGGCTTTGTCATCAGCTTACTAACATGATGTTCCAACCTATTTACATCGTCCGTCTTGACGAGCGAACTTTGAATTTGTTTATGTTAGCTGGAAAAGGCGAAGGAATTGAATTTGAAATTCAACCGAATGGGGAGTATTGAATTATGACACAAATCAATTACGCTGCAATGACCGACGAAGAACTCAAGCGCTACTTCTTAGCTCATCGAGACGATAACGAAGCTTTTTATGCTTATATGGATAGACGCAAATCTCGTCCTCGTAGAGCCGTAATAAGACCTGATGACCCTGATTGGGAAGAAAAATTGATGGCAGAAGTACAAGCACAGCTAGCTGAAAAAGAAAAGTAAGCTAATGTGCCGCTAGGCTGTATGAGAGGAAAACGTAAAACCATTGTAGTGCGGGCAAGAAGCCCGCGTTTCATATACAAATTAAATACGCAAAAACTCTCATTAAAAGGTGCAATGACACAAAGCTATCTTGATGTTTTTTCGCACCTTTGTACGTGCGAAAAAAGAGCTTTATTAATTACTGACTAAATTAATAGCTGTTACAAGATTGGTATAAGCTATATTATAAGCTCTGGTTTATTTAAAAATTTTTATTATCAAATGTATTAATTGCCTCCAAAAGATTTATAAAATAAATCTGATTAACTTCATATACATTTTTACTGGCATTGAGTTTTATTAAATCTTTCAAATGACAATCTGTGATTCTATAAAATACTCTACCCATCCCGGATAACGATACTTTACCTGTGGTCGTTTGTAAATCTTTCTGAACAATAGTTCCGGTACTCCCTTTATTAGCTATGTAGCGAAGTATTTTTTCTAGCTCGACATCATTTTGTAAAGCTTTTAAAAATATATCACTTGTTAATGTGTTATTTTTAGAGTTTGAAATATTAACAGCAGCACTATTTTGCTGTGGTTCGTTGTTTTGCTTAACTGCGGGTGTAGTAATAATTAAATCTAAAAACTCTTTTAATTCCTGTGGAGTGTCTGTTTCAATAACCTTTTTACAAGTGGTTACGCAAAATTAAATATATATAACCATTGCGAGAGAGAAAAGAATCAATTGCAAAGGTTTCAACCTTTCGGAATGTAAAACTAATTTTCTACTACTACTTAAAATACCTAAGAAACTTGATTTTTATTAGCAAGGAATCGAGAATCTTCTGTATTTAATGTATAAAAAAGGCTCCTAGCCTTGATGAAAATAGTCAATATTGGATGATAATAAGGATATATCGTAATGAATCGCTGTGTTGGTCGTACTACTTATAAGTTAATTAAAAAGATATAATTTAATTAAAAAGATATAATTTAATTAAAAAGGAATTTAGGTTTGTAGTCTGCTAAGTATAACTTGTACAATGCCCGTTGAAAACCCTCACCTATTGCGACAGCTTCATAGTCATGGCAAAATCAGTTGACAGCACTATATGAGTACAATAGTATTCAAAATATGAAGTATAAGTTAATTGATTTATTTGCAGGTGCAGGTGGGTTAACCACAGGATTCCATTTAGCAGGGTTCGAGTCCCTGTGTGCTATAGATATAGATAAAAAAGCTTTAGCAACATATAAGCACAATTACCCAAACGCTAAAGTCATTAACCAAGATATACGAGAAGTAAATCCTTTTGAACTGCGCTCATCGCTAGACTTAAAGCCAGAAGAACTCACCATGATTATTGGTGGTCCACCTTGTCAAGGCTTTTCGAGAAACGTCCCCGCAGGTGAACGCACTTTAAATGATAATCGCAATCAACTATATAAAACTTTTTTAGAATTTGTACAAGAATTCAGACCTATTTACGTTGTAATGGAAAATGTGTCTGAAATTTTGAAAGCTTATGATGGTTTAGTAAAAAACGAAATAACCAAGCAACTAGAATCATTTGGTTATAAAGTTGTGTCGGCTTCATTAAATGCCGCTAATTATGGCATCCCACAAACGAGAAGCAGAGCTTTTTTTATAGCTAGTTTGGATAAATTACCTCACTTTCCAAACCCAACACATCATGGTGATACAAAGAGCGATTATAGAGAAAAAAAATCATCTAATCACCAGCTTAATTTATTCCAGCCAAGCATTTCTTCAATCGTTACAGTTAGAGATGCAATTGGAGATTTACCACCTTTAGATGCGGGAGAAGAATACAGTGATGAAGCTTACCCATCCGCACCAGAAAGCACATATCAAGCTATAATTCGTGGTGAAAGCAAAAAAATTGTTAACCACATTGCCCGTGCTTTAACACCAATTCAAACAGCAAGAGCGCGTGTTTTAAAAGAAGGACAAGACGCAAGAGACTTACCACCAGAACTGGCTCCAAAGAAGCACTACAGCGGTGCTTATGGAAGACTTTATTGGGATAAACCAGCAAGAACCATTACAAGATGGGTGTTTCATCCTGGCTCTGGTAGATTTTTTCATCCTACCCAAAATCGAACTATAACAATACGTGAAGCAGCAAGGTTACACTCTTATCCAGATAATTTTCATTTTTTAGGAACATATATAGATATGGCTTCTCAAATTGGAGAATCCGTACCTCCTTTACTAGCTAAAGCAATTGCTAGCTGTTTAATTCAGGATTGTCATCAATAACAGGGTTGTTGATTTGCGCTTGTAATGCTGCGAGCATAGTTTCAACATATCTGTCAGGTGCAAGACGAATTCGGTCAATACTAATACG
The DNA here is from genome assembly GCA_019359035.1 of Scytonematopsis contorta HA4267-MV1. Lineage (GTDB taxonomy): Bacteria > Cyanobacteriota > Cyanobacteriia > Cyanobacteriales > Nostocaceae > Scytonematopsis > Scytonematopsis contorta. The sequence continues at coordinate 52,030 of JAHHIC010000076.1, forward strand.
AGGAGCTTCTTGAGGAATCATTCTGCCTCTAAAAAGTTGCTTTTGATTTTTATACCACATCAAATCTGTTTTTCCTGCAACAGTTCCTTGTAACCCGACTCCTTCTTTCCCAGAAATTTTATCTACTGTCCAAGCCCAAGAATAGTTAGTTGCAACTAGTGGTTCCAGTGGATATTCACAATAAACGTATTCATTTCCTCGAATCTTTTTTAAAAGGATACATTCATAACTATTTATAACTCCTTGTGCTAACTTGCTAGTGATAATCTTTTCGTTCCAATGTTGGATAATAGCTGCACCCAACTCTTCTGGTAAAGAGCGTTCGGTTAGACCAGGAAAACCCAGTTGAGCAGCTTTTTTAACCACATCTGCTCTTTGAATTACGAAGAAAAATGTGTTTCCAGGAGTGAGATTATTGAATTGAAGCGATTTCAGTGACCAACCAGTTTGAGTAGTAAAATCAACAGCATCATAAAGAAGTTTACTACGCCCTAAAGCTGGGTCGGAGAGAGGAATATCTTTGACATAATGAAAAATTGCTTCCCAAGCATAATCTTCTATTGAGCCGATAACTGGAGACGCTACGGTAGCGATTATAGCTTTCCTCAACCTTTCAAATTCGTTAACCGTCAGCACTTAGAGACTCCTCCACGGCTCGCAAAAACTCGCTCATTTTTATACTCAAAGCACTAGTGATATGACTGAGAACTCTGACCGATGGGCTTTTCAGACCTCGTTCCAGTTGGCTGATATAAGTTCTGTGCAGACCAGTCATTTCTGCCAAATACTCTTGAGACCAGCCTTTTTCTGTACGACGACGCTGTATTTCTAGCCCTAGAATTTTGTCTAATTTACTAGGCTGCATAAATTAAAAAATTAATGCTTTGAATACAAAAGTGCTACAGACTAAAGTATTCATGATGGCAAACACTTTTGACGATTAGGTAGTGCGAGCATCTTGCTCGCTTTTAACGAATGCTTTTAACGAATGCTTTTGACGAATGCTTTTGACGAATGCTTTTGACGAATGCTTTTGACGAATGCTTTTGACGAATGCTTTTGACGAATGCTTTTACGAATGCTTTTAACGACTAGTGTAGTGTTCCAGCACGCTATTGAGTCAATCAAAACTTGCCCACACTGTTATTTTATGATGTTTGGAAGGATGTTTGGAATTTTGAATGGCAACTAAAAAACCCAAAGACAGAAAATTTCTTTGTTACGGTAGGCTATTTTAAAATCCTGAGCTACACTGAAAAAAATCTGCAATTCGAGGACAGTTAATTCCATCCTCGATAGCAGAGGAACGCTATGTGTAAAGTACCATGATATTTCAGGGAGTTGCGTCCGCAATTATCCTGAAATATAAAACAATCGTAAAAAGGGTAATCAGTAGTTATACAGTAGGAATCATCCTCAAAGCTTGAAAATTCAGGTCATCCCTGAATCCTAGGTATCACTGATTAAACTTAATTATCACAAGGTATCTAACCCCTCTGTTCAGAACTATTCTGGTTTTGCTCAGAAACAATAAGTGGATTGAGTAGCTCCACTCAACCCAATATTTATATGTTATGTGTGGTAATTTGTTGGGTTTCCCAAAGCCTGAACCCAACCTACAAGTAAAAATTTTTGACAAAAAGTAGCAAATATTACAGAAAGCAACCACGATTACACAATATTGAGCTACACTGAAAAAAATCCGCTAAGAGGGTAGTTAATCCACCCTCAATAGCAGAGGAACGCTATATGTAAAGTACCATGATATTTCTCTTAAGTGCGTCCGCAATTGTTCTGAAATATAAAACAATTATGAAAAGGGTATCAGTGGTTATACTGTGTCAATAAGCTTACAAAGCCCAGAAATCAGGCTAAACCTGAATTGCGTGTATTGCTGAGAGTACCTAATTATCACAAGGTATCAAACCCATTATCGCTGAAAAATGCTTGCTCATAGGAAACAGTTCCCACATGAGTAGGAAATATCACAAAAAGTAACGACGATTCGATAATCCTAAGCTAAACTGAAAAAAATCCGCTAAGAGGGTAGTTAATCCACCCTCAGTAGCAGAGGAACGCTATGTGTAAAGTACCATTATATTTCTCTTAATTGCGTCCGCAATTATCCTGAAATATAAAACAATTCTAAAAAAGCTTACCAGTGGTTATACTGTGGAGAATCTAACCCTTGTAGAGACGGTAGATTTAAGGAGATGTAACGTCTAAAGAAACGTTATATGTAAAGAGACGTAACATATGTTAAAGAGGCGTAACATATGTTAAAGAGACGTAACATATGTTAAAGAGACGTAACATGTTACGTCTCTACATTATTTTGCGTATTCAATTAAATGAAAATTCTTTTAAATAATACTCATGCAAAATATCCCCAAAAAAGAGGACGATTTCTTAATCCTGGGTTAAACTAAAAAAACTGCAATTCGAGTACAGTTAATTCCGTCCTCAATAGCAGAGGAACGCTATGTGTAAAGTACCACGATATTTTTCGATTTTGCGTCCGCAATTATCCTGAAGTATTAAGTCTTTATAAAAAACTGCCTCAGTGGTTATACAGTACTGAGACTAGAAAAATGCTAGAGGGGTGATAAATCCCACCCTCAATAGCAGAGGAACGCTAAAAAGTAAGGTATCACAATTTTTCAGAAGGATGCGTCAGCATTTTTTCTGAAAAATTCTAATAAATATTTATTATCAATTAGTGTTTGTGCGGTATTGGTGACCGTCAACAGTCAACAGTCAACAGTCAACAGTCACCAACTTTACTCTTCAAGTTTTTTCCTATTTTTTTCAGCACGTGCTTCGGCTGATTCCATAATATCAGTCATGTTTTCCAGTATTTCCCCTGGGAAATTTTCCAATACCTTAGTCGAAAGTGCTACTCTACCTTTACCTTCATCCACATCTAAAATCACAGCTTTAATCGATTGTCCAACTTGAAATACTTTTTCCAGATTATCGATAAATTTCTGAGTTACCTGTTTGATATGAAGTAAGGCTCCTGTGCCATTTAAATCAACAAATACACCAAAAGGTTTTATACCTGTTATTTTTCCGGACACCAATTGACCAACTTGTAATTCACTCAAATTCGCTGAACGAGTTGCTAAACGTTGCGAAAGAATAAGTTTTTTGTTGTTTAGATCCACTTCTAAAAAGCCAACAGTAAGGACTTTACCTTTTAGTGCTTCTAAATTATCTCGCTCCACCAAGTGCGATCGCGGAATAAAACCACGCACACCCTGAACATCGACGGTGACACCACCCTTATTTAGTCCTGTGACCCAAACGTCAACACTTTTGGAATTTTCGCTCATTTCAGCCAATTTATCCCAAATATGACGAATTTCTAATTGTCGTCGCGACAAGGTGACTTGACCTTCGGCATCCATATCCCGAATAATCAAAAATTCTAGTCGCTCGTTGAGGGGTAATACCTCTTCTAAATCTGTCACTGTTCTCAAAGAAGCCTCTTCACGGGGGATAAAAGCAGAGGACTTACCACCAATATCAACATATGCCCCATCGTGGTCAATCTGGAAAACTTTACCATGTACTACCTGTCCTTTTTGAAACTGGTAGTCGTGTGTTTCCAGGGCTTTAGCGAAATCGTCCATAGTAAAGGACGCATCGGCTTTTTGAGAAACTTTACTTTCCGAATTCATGACTAATGAAGATAAATTGTTAATCGGTAATTGCTAATTGGGAATTGGGAATTGGGAATTGGGAATTAGGAATTGGGAATTGGTAATTGGGAATTGGGAATTGGGAATTGGTAATTGGTAATTGGTAATTGGTAATTGGTAATTGCTCACAATACGCTAAACAATGTTCGCAGGTATTACCAATTCCCCATTCCCTACTCCCTACTCCCCACTCCCCACTCCCCATTAGCTATTATCACCACTGAGTTGTTGTGTAAACAGTTGTTTCACTTTCTCCCAAGCATCGGCAGCGGCTACTGGATTATAGCTTGCGCGATGGTCGCAAAAAAATCCGTGGTCAGCTCCATCGTAGCGAAACACATGATGAGAAATTTTGTATTTTTCTAACTCTGATTCAATAGTATCAACCTGTTCAAGGGGAATACTGGCATCTTCCATACCAAAAAATACTGCTATTGTACCTTTTATTTCACGAGTCCGATTAATTGTTGGTTCTCCGGAGCCAGGTGTGGCGGTTGTGATGCGTGCGCCGTAGAATGAAGCAGTAGCTTTTATATCTGGTAGGGTAGCAGCTAAATAGGCTACGTGTCCGCCAAAGCAAAATCCGATACAAGCAACACTATTATGCTTGACATACGACAGTGTTTTCAGGTAATTAATTGTTGTTTGAATATCAGCGAGTAGCTCCGATGCCTTTGTCTGCCCCCAAGCATATTTTTTACCGACTTCTACATCAAGAGGGGTATAACCAGTTTCAAAACCAGGTGCAATACGTTGGAATAGAGCCGGAGCAATAGCCACGTAACCTTCACGGGCTATGCGTTCGGTCACTTCTCGGATGTGACTGTTAACGCCAAAAATCTCTTGTAATACCACCACTCCTGGGTAAGAACCAGGTGCTGAAGGCTTTGCGATGTAGGCAGCTATTTGCAGTTCGCCCTGCGTCATGTTAACACTTGTGGTATCTATTGCTCTGTCTGTCATAATTATTTTTACGAGTATCCCGTGATGTAAAGTTATGGATGTGCAACAAATATTTCCATCTGGTTTCTCATTAAATTATCAATTACTGCAATTTTACACACTATAAAATCCCACCTTTAAATTATCAATGTACGCGCCATGTAGCGGATACAGCCCATCATTCGTAATTACTTATTCGTGATTCGTAATTTCCAGGGGCTTGATTCCCGAACTCTTGCAAAAAGTTTTGTGCCGGGGTAAAAGCCCTCAGAGCAAAACATAATTACGAATAAAAAATTACGAATTACTTTAAGAGGTGCTTTCGGTGATGATTCAATTCCGTATTCAACCAGACAGTGAAATCCCAGCTTCTGCCCAGCTATTTAATCAAATTCGTTTTGCCATTGCTTCCCGGCAATATCCACCTGGTTACAAATTACCTTCAACCAGAGCGCTAGCGATGCAAACTGGGTTACATCGAAATACCATAAGTAAAGTTTATCGACAACTGGAAGAAGATGGACTAGTAGAAAGTCTTGCTGGTTCTGGTATTTACGTTCGTGCTCAAGGTCATGAAGGTGGTAGTAAATTACGCTCCCCAATTCTTGGGCAATATCCTCAAGCATATAAGCTTGTTCAGAAAGCCCTCGATGACTTACTTGGAGAAGGCTGTAGCCTAAATCAAGCACGTGAAATATTTTTAGCTGAAATTGACTGGCGTTTACGTTGTAGTGCCCAAGTTTTAGTAGCAGTACCAGAACAAGATAAAGGTGCTGGGGAGCTGATTGTTGATGAATTAGAACAAGCGCTACAAATACCAATCCAGTTGGTAAAAACAGAAGATTTATCTGCCGCGCTAGATAAAACCTCCTCTGCTACCGTTGTTACAAGCAGATATTTCATCGGAGAAGTAGAAGCAATTGCAGCCCCCAAAGCAGTACGAGTGATTCCCTTGGATATCCACGACTACGCCAAAGAAATGAACTTGGTCAAAAATCTAGCAAAAGAAAGCTGTATCGGTATAGTTAGCCTTAGCTCCGGTATTCTGCGAGCAACAGAAGTTATCCTCCACGGTATAAGGGGGGATGAACTGTTAGTAATGACCGCTCAACCAAAAGACCCCTATAAACTACACGCTTTAGTCAAGCGAGCGCAGATGATATTTTCCACCGACCTAAAAAGTTTTAATGCCGTACAAGACGCGATAGAACTTGTGACTGACGATATTATTCGTCCTCCTAAACTAGTTCGCTGCGACAATTATATCGGTGATAAATCAATTAATTTGCTCAAACGAGAATTGGGTTTAGGCTGAATAAATTATGAATTATCAATTTTGAATACTCAAAACTAACTCAAAAAATTCTCTACTGTTTTCAGGTAAGTTGCTGCATCTTCTAACATCGGAAAATGACCTGTATCAGGAATTACTACAAACTCTAATATTTCGTTAAGCCCTGCTGCAAGACGTCCCATTTCAGCGGGTATAATTTTGTCATATTCTCCAGAAATTAACAATGTAGAAACTGTTAAATTAGCAAAAGCTTGCGGCATTACTTCTGCTTGAATTTTACTAACAGAAGTAAAAATCGTACCTAAAGCCGCTTCATAATCAGCTTGGACAAAATCCTCTAAAAAAGCTACCCGTTCTTGTTTTGCTATAGAGCGATGCAAAAACCGTGCCATAAACATTCTGTCAACCAGAGGTATTTTTACTAACCAAGTAGGACGAAACTTAACAACATAACCTCCAAATTTATGAAAGGCTACAAAAGCTTTTTCGTCGTATTCAAAAATACCCGTACAACTCAAAATAGCTTTTTCTACCCATTGCGGGTACAAATTGATGAACAAAGCACCAACCGAAGAACCCATCGAATGAGCATGAACATACACGTGCTGTATTTCCAAATTTTCTAACAACACAGCTAAATCGCGAGCATATTCTTCAAGTTCGTAATTTAATTCCTCAATCGCTTCGTTTACTTTTTCAAAGGAATCAGACGAATCAGACTTTGCTAGCATTTCGCTCGCTTGAGCCAAAGTAGGTCTACCACGAGAACGTCCAAATCCTCGCAAATCATAAAGTAAACAATCAAATCTGTCTGATAACGAATCAGCAATACCTCTCCAATACCGGAACGAACCAGCCCAACCATGAATAAAAACCATCACAGGCTTGGAATTTGGCTGTGACGATTTCTTCATCCACTCGTAATAATGTTCAACACCGCGAACACTAATGTATGGCATTTTGAATTTCTAATTACTGGTAGAGACGCGATTTATCGCGTCTCAGTTATCACGTGTAATTTTATAATTGACAATTGCTGGAAAGACGCGATTTATTGATGAGAAAGACGCGATTTATTGATGAGAAAGACGCGATTTATCGCGTCTCTACATGTTTTGTTAGGCTGATTCGGGTTTGGGTAAGGAAGACGGATGTATAATCAGTTCTGCTGTCGAACGTTTTTCAACCATTTCTTTGGTTATTGTACATCTGGTTAAATCCTTACGGGAAGGCAACTCGTACATTACGTCCAACATTAACTCTTCTACAATACCTCGTAGTGCCCTTGCTCCTGTTTTTCGACGGTACGCTTCCTGTGCAATTGCTCGCAAAGCATCGGGTTTAAATTCTAATTGGACGCTATCCATCTTCAACAGTTTTTGGTATTGCTTAACCAAAGCACTGCGTGGTTGAGTCAGAATTCCCATTAAAGCTTCTTCATCCAATGGGTCAACTACAGCCATAACAGGCACACGACCAATGAATTCTGGAATCATACCAAACTTAACTAGGTCTCCAGGTTCCATCATCTGGAGAGTATCTGCTACTCGCTTCTCCTTCGTCTGACCTTCCCCTGGTTGCAAAAAGCCTATTGACTTTTTACCCCTTCTCTGCTCAACAATTTTTTCCAATCCGACAAAAGCACCGCCACAGATAAACATGATGTTGCTGGTGTCAATTTGGATACAATCTTGGTAGGGGTGCTTACGTCCTCCTTGGGGTGGAACGTTGGCAACAGTCCCTTCCAACATTTTCAACAATGCTTGTTGGACACCCTCACCAGAAACATCTCGTGTAATTGAGGGGTTTTCGCTCTTGCGGGCAATTTTATCAATTTCGTCAATATAGATAATTCCTCGCTGTGCCTCTTCTACATCCAAATCAGCCACCTGCAAGAGACGTAACAAGATGTTTTCTACATCTTCACCTACGTATCCTGCCTCTGTTAGCGTAGTCGCATCGGCAACAGCGAAAGGAACATCAAGAATTTTTGCCAAGGTTTGTGCTAGGAGGGTTTTTCCACAACCTGTTGGACCAATAAGTAAAATATTTGACTTTTGCAGTTCAACGCCGTCATCTCCCCCACCTTTCCCGTTATTCTTAGATTGCAATATAGCCAACCGCTTATAGTGGTTGTAAACAGCAACTGAAAGAACTTTCTTCGCTTCGTCTTGCCCAATAACGTGCTCGTCGAGATATTTTTTCATCTCACGAGGTTTGGGAATTTGACTAATAGAAAGGTGATTAGAACGAGCGCGACGTTTTTGAGGCTGTTCAGACCTTGGCACAGGAGTAGAAGCTGCTGCACCATTGGTGTCGAGTAACTCCTCATCTAGTATTTCATTGCACAAGTCAACACATTCATCGCAGATGTAAACCCCAGGACCAGCGATTAGCTTTCGCACTTGTTCTTGAGACTTGCCACAAAACGAACATTTTAAATGGGAGTCGTACTTAGACATACCAGCCTCTTATTTCAGAATGGTGACTTTTTCCCCTGCAGAGGGAAGAGTTTGTTTAGTGATAACCTTATCAATCAAGCCATAGGCTCTTGCTTCTTCAGCCGACATGAAAAAGTCCCGGTCTGTATCGGCTTCGATTCTTTCCAAAGGTTGACCAGTATGCTTAGCCATCATCTGATTCAACTCAGATTTTATGTAAAGAATTTCTTTCGCTTGTATTTCGATATCCACAGCAGGACCCTGAGCACCACCCAGAGGTTGGTGAATCATAATCCGGGAATCGGGTAGAGACATCCTTTTTCCTGGCGCTCCGGCAGTTAATAAAAACGCCCCCATGCTGGCGGCTAATCCAAAACAGATGGTAACAACATCGGGACGGATTTGTTGCATCGTATCATAAATTGCCATTCCTGCGTAGACCGAACCCCCAGGAGAGTTAATATAAATTTGAATATCCTTTTCGGCGTCTTCAGCGTCGAGGAATAATAATTGGGCAACTATTGAGTTAGCAACGTTGTCGTCGATTGGCGTTCCCAAAAAGATGATTCGCTCTCGCAGTAGACGGGAGTAGATATCAAAAGCCCTTTCTCCCATGCCGGATTGTTCTACCACCATCGGAAGCATACTGGTAGTGCCGCTGGTGGAGTTAATTTCCATTGGACTCAAATTGTTGAGTGAGTAATTTTCCGACTGCGATAAAAACATATAAGCAAAGTTAAACAGCAACTAGAACAACTTTTTTAAGATTAAGCAACATTTACTGCGTAATAGCGCAGGATTTCTAATATCTTAGCTATGTGTTAACCATTATGCCTTATAGAAAAACCTATCGTGTGACAGTGTATGAAGCCAAGGTAGTAATATCCGTCACTTCTTTAAACTTTCTGAAAATAAATTCCCTTTCTCCCCAAGCTTCAAGGTTCGTAGTTGGGCTTCAGCCCCAAGCTTATATATTTCCTGGGTACTAAAGCGCTACTACAAGCCTGTTACTCTGCTGATTCAGCCTCCGATGATGCCTCTTCTTCGGTTATAGCCTCTTCTTCAGATGCTTCATCTTTTGTATCATCTTCGGCAGGTTTTAAAGAACCTTCCGGAACCAATTCAACCGTTGAGTGCTCTAAAAGCCAATCGACAATTTTCTCAGTTAACAAATCATCTTCTACGGCATTCCGTAATGTAGCTTCATCAACATCTTCCTGCGAGTACTGTTCCATCAAATCTGTCACTTTGATTTGCAGTTCTTCCTCTGTAACTTTTATGGATTCTTTCTCGCCAATTTCCCGAAGAGCTAAAGAACGCTTTAATCTTTCAACCGCTTCTCCACGGGAACGTTCCCGCAGTTGGGGGATAATTTCTGGGGTAAACAATTTTCTCACGTCCAACCCCTGTTGTTGCAAGCGCATTGCAGTTTGTGTCAACATTGCTTCAACTTCTTGCTGAACCATTGTTTCTGGTATTTCAGCTTCTATATAGTTGGACAATTCTGCTAATAAAGCCTCTTGCTTATTATTTCGGGTTTTTTGTTCGGCTTCTTTTTGATAGCGCTCCTCCAAAGAACTACGCAATTCCGCCAAAGTTTCGTACTCGCTTACTTCTTGAGCAAAATCGTCATTTAACTCAGGTAGCTCTTTTTCTTTAATTTCTTTGAGCGTCACTGTAAAATTAGCCGCTTTTCCTGATAACTCCTCATTTACATAAGGGTCTGGAAATTGTGCAGTAATTTCTCTCGTTTCCTCTGGGTTCATCCCTATCATTCCCGATATAAAGCCAGGAATAAATTTATCTTCCTGTAGCTCGACTTGAAAATCAGTCGCTTCTCCCCCAGGAATTGGTTCTGGTTCCCCTTCTTCTCCTTCGGCTTTTGTCAGGAAACCTTGAAAATCAATAATAGCAGTGTCACCAATTTGGGCAGCACGTCCGGACACAGGAATCAAAGTAGACCTTTGCTCGCGTTCGCTTTCTAAAACTTGATTAACTCGCTCAGGGTCGGGTTTTACTTCTTCTGCTTTCAGTTCCAAACCCGTGTATTTATTTAATGTAACCTCTGGAGGCACATCCACAGCAGCCTCAATCACCAAAGGTTTTCCTGGCTCATAAGTCGTAATCAAATCGTCAAAAGAAGAACGTAAACGCGGCTGACCAATTGCCTTGATGTCTTCCTGCTTGACAGCTTCGGTGATGCCATCTTGAATCAGTTCTTCTAAAGCTGCAGCCTTAATACGGACTATTCCCAGACGCTGCAGCAATATTTGCCTTGGCACCTTGCCTTTACGAAACCCAGGAATATTAGCTGTACGAGATAAATTTTGGATTACTTGTTCGTAAGTTTTTTGGGTCTTTTCGGGTGTAATTTCAATTTCCAAACCAATTTGACTGGCGGGGAGTTTCTCCTGGGTGACTTTCATGCTTCGTCTCTGTAATTTTTTTCTTAATTTTTACTCCAGTTCGCAAAACGCTAAATTCTTGCGTTTTTTTAACAAAATTTTCTGTTAAGGGACTGCGACACTGGGAATTGGGCATGGGGCATAGGGCATTAGGCATTGGGCGCTGGAATTCCCCTAACCGCTCAAGAATGCCACAAAAAGTAACTATTCTTGAATAAATGCGTGCTGCACGCTTAAGTATAAGGCCACTACAGTAGGAGCGGCTATGTGGAAGCGTCTTTTTTCAATATAAAGTTTTTTAATTTTTGATTTTTAACTTTATAATTCACTTCGTAGCGGTTACTAGGTTACGCAATCTATAATATATGACCTAATATAAGCACTTAACACCCTAATGTTTAGACTTAACCCTAACTTAACAAAACTTAATCTTTCGTATTGCATTCCTGTAATCAATAAAACCCCCATTTGATTAGACTAATCAGTTTTGAGCAAAGCACGCTTGACCGTGATATCCTATTTCTCAAGTAGTAGTGATGCTTAGAAATTAATTAATAATTAATTTGTACTAATGCATTTTGCAAACCTTATATCGCAGTTCTTACTGCTCCGGAAGTTCGCCCTTTTGAACTAACTGTCAATTTGACTATATTTATGTCCATTTGCATAATGGTACATCAATATCCTGCATAAAACACATTTAGGGGTATCGCCCTTACTCTATCTTCAGGTAGATATTTTTATTTTTGCGTTCAATGGCACGCTCTATGTATAAGATTTACTTTGAATTGAAAATTTGTTAACGAGGGAAAAAATATTTAAAATTGCAATAGGTGATTATAAAAAATTCCAAATAAATGTATTAAATTATAGAAACAGACTTTATATAAAAAACCATTAAACTGCATAGCAATTTATTTAGATTTTAGCTACTTGTTTTGAAAAATATGAATAAAGTGTAAATTCTAGGTCGTAATTTAGTCCAAGTTCACCAAATTAATTTTTATCAAGGAGGAATAAAGTTTGTCTAATTCCTATCGTGTAGCTATTTTGGGTGCAACAGGTGCTGTAGGTACTGAGTTGCTGGAATTATTATCAGAGCGAAATTTTCCACTTGCAGATTTAAAGTTGCTGGCTTCACCACGTAGTGCGGGAAAGAAATTATTATTCAAAGGGGAAAATATACCAATTGAGCCAGTAAGCGAAGATGCTTTTGACAATGTGGATTTGGTCTTAGCAAGTGCAGGAGGTTCCACTTCCAAAGCTTGGGCACAAAAAATTGTCGAAAAAGGTGCAGTTGTGATTGACAACTCCAGTGCTTTTCGCATGAATCCTGAAGTCCCATTAGTAGTGCCAGAAGTAAACCCCGAAGCTGCTGCCAAACATCAAGGGATTATTGCGAATCCGAATTGCACAACAATTTTAATGGCTTTAGCCGTTTATCCCCTGCATAAAGTCAAAAGAGTCTTGCGAATTGTAGCATCAACTTACCAATCAGCAAGTGGTGCTGGTGCTAAAGCAATGGAAGAAGTTAAAATACAATCCCAGGCAATTTTAAACGGGCAAGAACCGAAGAGCGAAGTATTTCCTTACCCCTTAGCATTTAATTTGTTCCCCCACAACTCCCCACTAAATGATTACGGGTACTGCGAGGAAGAAATGAAAATGGTTAACGAAACTCGTAAAATTTTTGGTAGTCAAGATATCAGAATTACAGCGACTTGTGTCAGGGTTCCCGTACTTCGTGCCCATTCAGAAGCGATTAACTTAGAATTTGAATCGCCATTTAGCCCTGAGGAAGCAAGAGTTATCTTAAACACATCACCAGGTGTTAAATTAGTAGAAGACTGGCAAAAAAATTACTTCCCTATGCCTTACGAAGCTTCTGGTCGGGATGAAGTATTAGTAGGTAGAATTCGTCAGGATATTTCCCACCCTTGTGGGTTAGATTTATGGCTATGTGGCGACCAAATCCGTAAAGGTGCTGCGCTAAATGCTGTACAAATTGCAGAGCTATTAGTTGAAAAAAGTATACTGAAACCTCAATCTGTAGCTGTTTGAAAAAATTAAGCGAATTTGGATTTTGTACTAATTTAAAATCCGAATTTTCTTGAAAATAATTTGCAAATAAGTTATTACATAAATAAAACTTATCAAGATATAAAAAAAACCAGCAAAAAACATAAACATAAAAAATCTAGGAGTGAAAAAGCGTGGTAGACTTTGGCAGAGTTCTAACCGCAATGGTGACACCGTTTAAAGAAGACGGTAGTGTAAATTACGATTTAGCTGCTTCCTTAGCGATAAATCTTGCTAATAACGGAAGCGACACATTGGTAGTTTGTGGTACAACAGGAGAATCCCCTACCCTGAGTTGGGAAGAGGAATACCGATTATTTTCTGTGGTATTGGAAGCAGTAGCTGGTAAGGCTAAAGTAATGGCAGGTTGTGGTTCAAATTCCACAAAAGAGGCCATTGCAGCCACGCAAAAAGCAGCTAGAATAGGAATCCACGGAACTCTACAAGTAGTTCCTTATTACAACAAGCCACCCCAATCCGGACTGTATCAACACTTTCAGGCAATTGCTCAAGCAGTACCTGATACCCCGTTGTTGTTATACAATGTCCCCAGCCGTACCGGGCAAAATCTTTTACCAGATACAGTTGCCCAGTTAGCTGAAATTGGTAATATTGTTGGAGTGAAAGAAGCTAGTGGTAATTTAGACCAAGTAAGTGAAATCCGTCGCTTGACACCAAACGAATTTCAGATTTACTCTGGAGATGATTCCCTAACTTTACCAATGTTAGCGGTTGGAGCAAAAGGCGTTGTTAGTGTAGCTTCGCACATAGTAGGCAACCAACTCCAGCAGATGATTCAATCTTTCAGTGCAGGAAAGGTGCAAATTGCTACAGAGATTCATTTGAAACTCTTTCCCTTATTTAAAGCTTTGTTTATCACAGCTAACCCCATTCCAGTCAAAGCAGCACTCAAAATTCAAGGTTGGAATGTTGGTTCAACTCGTCCCCCACTTTGTGAAGCACCTGTGGAAGTGAATCACAAATTAGAAGTGGTGATGAAGGAGCTTGCTTTAATATAGGTAAAAAAAGAACAACTTCATACGGGTTGACTGATTAAGTCACCGAAAATACATATATAAAGGATACGTGTTTTTTACCAGGTTGTTTTTAGCACTTCTGTGTTACGACTGATATATATATTATGACTTTTGAATGATTAAAGTTTTTTTTATTCAAACATTGAATCCTGGATAAAAACCCAGATTCTTTAAAGATTGAATTTTTACAGATGCTTGTTTTGCTTGTTGTACAAAACCCCTAACCGTCAACATCAATAGAATTAACACTCGACAATTTTAAAGGAGAAAATGAGTAAAAACGAAACTAAACCCACCCTAAAGATTATCCCATTGGGCGGTCTACACGAGATTGGCAAAAATACCTGTGTATTTGAGTATGATGACGAAATTATACTTTTGGACGCAGGTTTAGCCTTCCCCACCGAAGCAATGCATGGGGTAAATATCGTACTTCCAGATATGACTTACGTACGGGAAAATCGTCACAAAATTAAGGGGATGATTGTTACCCACGGCCACGAAGACCATATCGGTGGAATCGCATTTCACCTCAAGCAATTAGAAATCCCCGTAATTTACGGGCCTCGTCTCGCAATGGCGATGTTAGAGGGCAAATTAGAAGAAGCCGGAGTTCGCGACCGTACTGAATTAAGGTCAGTTATGCCTCGCGATGTGGTGCGAATAGGTAAACATTTCTTTGTTGAATATATTCGCAACACTCACTCTATTGCCGATAGTTTTACAGTAGCGATTCATACCCCATTAGGATTATTAATCCACACAGGAGATTTCAAATTTGACCATACTCCCGTAGATGGCGAACATTTTGATATCCAGCGTCTCGCAGAACACGGAGAGAAAGGTGTACTGTGTTTGATGAGCGATTCAACTAACTCAGAAGTACCGGGTTTTACTCCTAGCGAACGTTCTGTTTTTCCTAACCTGGACAGGATTTTTAGTCAAACTCCTGGACGCTTGTTTATTACGACTTTTGCATCCAGTGTGCATCGTATTAACATGATTCTACAGTTAGCCAAAAAGCATGACCGGGTTGTAACTGTTGTGGGACGCTCAATGTTAAATTTGATTGCCCACGCTCGTAACTTAGGTTACATCAAATGTGAAGACAATATTTTCCAACCTCTACATGTAGTCCGCAATTTACCAGATGAGAAGGTTTTAGTTCTTACTACTGGTTCTCAGGGAGAATCAATGTCAGCAATGACTCGTATTGCGAAACAGGAACATCCTCACATTCGGATTCGCCAAGGAGATACGGTAGTATTTTCTGCTAACCCAATTCCTGGGAATACCATTGCTGTGGTTAACGTCATCGATAAGTTGATGATGCAAGGGGCTAATGTTGTTTATGGTCGCGATAAAGGTATACATGTTTCTGGTCACGGTTGTCAAGAAGACCAGAAGTTAATGATTGCTTTAACACGTCCTAAATTCTTTTTGCCAGTTCATGGTGAACACCGAATGTTGGTGAAACACTCCCAGACGGCTCAAAGCATGGGTATTCCAGCAGAGAATATGGTCATTATTAATAATGGTCATGTTGTCGAATTAACAGAGGAATCACTCCGTATTGCTGGTAAAGTATCGGCTGGGTTGGAATTAGTTGATACATCTAGTTCCGGTATGGTAAGCGCGAAAGTTTTACAAGAGCGCCAAAAAATGGCGGAAGAAGGTCTTGTTACTATCGCTTGTGCAATAGACTGGACAGGAAAATTAATGGCACGTCCAGAAATTCACCTCCGTGGTGTAGTCACAAGTCTCGAACGTCCATTATTGTTAAAATGGGTACAACAGCGGATAGAAGAAATTATTCGCGTGCGTTGGAATGAGTATGTTCAACCACCAAGCTTTAATAGCGAACAGCCAGAAATAGACTGGGGTGGTATCCAAGCTGTTTTAGAGAAAGAACTGGCACGTTCCATCAGAAAAGAATTGCATTGCCAACCTTCCGTAACATTGTTAATGCAAATCCCTGATGAGCCTCCTGTTGTGAAAGCGTCAGCAGCGTCAGCAGCAGCAGCAGCAGCGGTTAATGATGGAAGAAGAAGAAGAAGTCGGACTGCTGCGGTAGCTTCTTAGAAACACGGAGAACCCCACCCCCAACCCCCTCCCCGTACACGGGGAGGGGGCTACGATGTTTTTTTCAGTTAATTCAACTATTTAATAAAATTAAATATTATTTATTTTTTACTATCATCTGGTACGACGAGATACATGAGGAATAGTTATATTTGAATAACCAGGTTGAATTATAATAAATTTCTCAATTCCAATATCTAAATATGCAAGTTTCATAGCATCTTTAATTATTACTTGTCTTTTATCAGGATTTAAACAGTTAAAATAAACAGTTCTTGAATCTGGGTCAAAATTTAAGTGATATACTCCCCACCAAGGAAATTTATAAGCCAAAAATTCAGATAGTACTTGGACAAAACTCATTTCTAAATCAAAACCCTTTTCCATAGATTTTTTACTACTACAAACAGATAGAGAATTAAACCTTTTTAAAAAAGCGTCTCCTCTTAATTAATTGAGGATGACGCCTTTTTGTAAATTCATATATTTATATTCAGGGTCTTTATATAAGCTGACCCCGTTTGAATTCAAGAGGTATTAACTACTATTTAGATTCCCATCTAAATGAAATATTTAGTTATAATTTTATATTTTCTTAAGATTTGTGAGGTAGAGACGTTATATATAACGTCTCTATATTTCAGTGAACCCACAGGTAAGCCAGCATCAAAGTTAACATCGTCAACGGAAGCCCAAACCGTAAATGCTCCCAAAAGCTTAATTTATAGCCTAATTTAGCCGCAGCTTCCACGGTAATTAAATTTGCTACCGCTCCAAACAAAGTTAAGTTACCAGCCAGGGTCGAGCTTGCTGCAAGCAGTAGCCAAGAGCGGGGATCATCACGGGAGATTAATGGAGCGAGCAAAAGTACTGCGTATGAGAGGTTAGCATTAACCACCATCATACTCAACAAAAAAATAATAGTGCTGGGATCAATAGCTTGCCATGCTTCTTGAACATTTAGCACACCCAGAGCAATTAAAAATGATGATCCCACCAAAGCGATAGTAGCCCGGTTCATGCGTAAACCTGGAATATAGCCCAATGCTAACCCCAAGTAAGTCAGCGCTAAGACTGTAGATAGCTATTTTTTGTAAAATCACGAATTTTGCCGATTATTTGGCTGGTAGTTCGCATTGCGTCGGGCACAAAACCTGGAACTCTTTCGTCTAATCATTTATCCAAGTGTTCGCGATTCGGAACCCATCATCAGAGGAAGCATCAAAAGCCCAGAGTATCAGACATTACTCACTTTTGACCTCCCCCCAAGTCTCATCTCATGAGATATTACTGAAACCGAACCCCATACCAGTATTTTTAGCTATTGCAAACTCATCCTTAAAAATTCTTTACACATTTTTTCCTAGATGTGTTATATATATCTATCTAGAGGTAGATGTGTTTATTACAATTTAAATTAGTTGAAGCTAGTAACAAGTTATCAACAAGATTGAGCGAGCCTACTACCCATTAGATGGAAATTGCAGTTAACTGGACGTAGTAATATCCAGTACATCACTCAAGTGGCTACTTAATCATCAGAATGCATCTGAAAAGCGCAAAGATTCTTCCGGGAGAGCCGATAAACGATTTGTAAATTTCCATCGGACAGTAAACCAGCCTCAACTATCTAGAGGAGTCTTTCATGAAGGTATTCGACAATACCACCAACAAAATTTTCTTCTCCAGCTGGGTTTCCGTAGGTCAAGCGGACGCACCTGCTTCTAGTCTCACTCCACAAAACAATAGTTTTTCCAAACCGCGTTTCGACATTTTTCGACCTCTTAAACGTTGGATAGAAAACATTCAAGTTCGCGATCGCAAATTAGCTCACCGCGTATCAAAGCTAATTCCGGCTCAATGTCCTTTTGAGCGAGACGTGAAATTGTTTGGTAAAAAGCTGTTTCACATACCCCCCATGTGCAAACTGAACCCTTTATACGAAGAATTTGTCGGCTTACGTTTCCGAGCGTTGTGTTACTTAGCCGACGAATGTGGAGAAGATATCTCCCAGTATTGTTAACTCAGAACTAAATATCATTTTTTCTGCCATTTTTGAATCGCGTCTTGAGCTTTATTATAAGCGCTAGTGCCCTCTGGAACTAAAGTCGCGGTACTAATGGCAGATTTGAGGTCTCCACCAGCAGCGCGAGCATTGGCGATATCTAAAATTTGTAGGCTCCACTGATTAATAGACTTCTGTGCTAATTCATAACCAGCTTCACCCTGTGGTACTCTTTTTGCTACCTCGATAGCCCGATTATAAGTAGAAGCTTGGCGAGGTCTAACTAAAGCAGTAGCCGCATCAATAAGGGTTTTATTGCTAAGAAACTGCTTAGCACTTGGTCGCCATTGATTTATAGCTTCTTGTGCTTGCTGATACAAAGGGTCTTCCCTTGTAAGCAGCTGAGCCGCAGCGATAGCTTGAGGAAACTGTCCTTGCTTCATACGCTCCTCAGCTAAATCTAAAATCATCCGACTCCAAACCTGAATATTTTCTTGAGCTTGTTCATAGCCACGCACACCCGGTTTAATTCTTCGTGCTTGAGCGATAGCTTCACTTAAGTCATTTGCTTGATTTGGATTTTTGGACATTTTTGCTAACTCAGCCAACGCTCGTTTTTCCTGTTGTGGCTGGACAGTAGAGGCTGGAAGCTGATTTTCTTGTCTATTATTATCTTGCCTATTATTATCTTGAGAATTACTGTCTTGTCTATTATTATCTTGCCTATTATTATCTTGAGAATTACTGTCTTGTCTATTATTATCTTGCCTATTATTATCTTGAGAATTATTTCCACCTGTGGATGATGATGGTCTTCTTTGTGGGGTCGTGGAATTAGGAACCCTCCTCACAGTCCTTCGATTTTCATTTGTAGTTGTATTGGGAGATGCTTGAAATTGTTCGGTATCTCTGGAAGCAGTCAAATTGCGGAACATAAATGCGACGATTAAGCTAAGGAACATCATCCCAGCCCCTAACCACAACAAAAGGTTTTTTCCTGATGACGCACTTGTAACCTTTTTCTCTTCTTGTTTATTTGTAGCTTTATCAGGAACTGCACTTTCGCTTTTAGGCTCTTTTACGGACGATAATTCAGACGAAGAAAAGGAAGAAGGGGGAGTTGGGAGTGGTTGGGGGACTTCTCCTTGTTGTTTTTGTGCTTCTGTTCCGGAAATCATAGGACTTTCCGTAAGCTTAGGAGCAGCTTGTGACTCACCTAAGAAAATAACTTCCTCTGCTGGAGGAGGAGTTACCAGCGGCTGACGATTTGGTTGATTCTTTTCCGCTAAACGCAATTTCGGCAAAATTACTTGTTCGCTGTTAGGAATAGCAATAGCAGGATTTTGTGTAGGACGCCAATGATGCTGACATAATTCAGGAATGCGAGTACTGAGGTAATTTGCTAACTGTCCCACAGTATTAGCATTTTGGGAGCGTAAAGCTTCTATTAGCGCTGCGGTAAAAAAACCATGACCCAGTTCGCTACTTTCATAAGAAAATTGTTCAGATTGACAGGAAAGTATTGTCGGTACTGGTAGTTCTTTTGCGACTTCCAGAGTTTCTTTTCCCACATAGGCATTCGCTTGAGTACCAAACGCACGATTAATATCTAGCAACACCAAAATATCAGTTCGCGCAACCTGCAAACTTTGTAACAGTCCTCGTATATCGATACCAGTTGTCACCACCAAATCGGGGTGTCCTTCAACAGGCATTAAATAATCTTGTCCGTCCTGGTTAACCCCATATCCACTAAAGAAAAACCAAACTTGGTCATGGGGTTGCCAACTCTTTGCAGCTAAATTTTCCAACAGCAAAAGAATATTTTCTTTAGTTGGATAAGTAGACATATCAGCAAAGGTTGGTGAAGTATCAGTCATTAGCACGCATTGTTCTGGCAAAAAACCTACTTCACTCACCAAATATTCCTTTAGAGCCTCAGCATCCGCTTGGGCGCAACCTAAAGGTTGAAAGAATTGGTATTGATTTATTCCTATTGCGACCGCCCAGTTATTTGTCATGTGTAGGTTGTCAGTTGTCAGTTGTCGGTTGTCGGTTGACGGTTGTCGGTTGACGGTTGTCGGTTGACGGTTGTCGGTTGTCAGTTATTATCCCCTACTCCCCACTCCCCAAATTACTGTTGGCTTTAGGGAGGAAACAAAGTTATACCTGTGTCTATTAGCCTAGGTAATTTTCATCGTTATTCTAATGAAGCGTCATTTTAATCACTCATTTAACACAGAAATTACTAGCACACAGTCCCTACTTCCAGGTCATCACTAAGGAGCCATAGACCATGAGCAATAGCAGTTCTTATCAATCTTTAAGCATAATTCAGTTTCTTGTTAAAAATCGGTTCAAAACGATAATTCCATTTATGCCATTAATTGTCCACCCTGGTCGGATAGCAGCAGGCGCAATGTTGCTAGCAACAGCAATTCCTTTATGGTTCTTAACAGAAGCAGTCGCCCCTCAAGTTGTGCGAGCTTATACCGCTACTGCGGATTTGGCAATCGACCGTTTACCAGGAGAAAACTACGAAACCCTTCTCAGACGCTCAGAAGCAGCAGCGAGAGCAGCAGTACAGCGAAGCTTTGACCAAGATATTTTGGCTACAGACGTGTCCGTTATGGTTTCCGTACAAAATTATGGAGCAGTAGCACCAGTTTTAGAATTAACAGTAAGTCGTCAGGAATGGCGTACCCGTCCAGACCCCCAACGTTGGGCAACTTATTTTAGGTCATCACGCGAATTACTATATTTTGGAGAAAATACAACAAATTCTCCTACAGCGAACCAAACAACACCAGGTGCTGCAAATTCTCCTTTTTCTCCACCAAATACTCCAAATGACAGCGCATCACCACAGCCAAATAATACAACCCCAGCATCATCTGGACTTCCTGACCCAAACACCACGCGACAACCAACAGGAGTTCCACCTTCTTCTGTACCGGCACCCCCACCACTCGGTCGTTGATAGCTTAGAATAATAAGGTTGTCAAAAATTGCGATATCCGCTATGGCAGTTCCAAAGAAGAAAACATCTAAATCTAAACGCGATAAACGTCGAGCCACCTGGAGACATAAAGCCGAAATACAAGCTAAGAAAGCTCTTTCCCTAGGCAAGTCGATTTTGACCGGACGTTCCACTTTTGTCTATCCATCTGCAGAAGAAGAAGACGAAGAGTAATTGGTGTGAATGGGTAATTGGTAATTGGTAATTGGTAATTGGTAATTGGTAATTGGTAATTGGTAATTGGTAATTGCTGATTGCTGATTACACTATTCCCTATTCCCCACTCCCCATTCCCCATTCCCCACTCCCCACTCCCCATTCCCCACTCCCTACTCCCCACTCCCCATTCCCCACTCCCTTATAATTAAAGTATCTTCAGAAAATTTATTGAAACTTTAACAATGCTAGGAAAATTTTTTCAGAAACCTTCAAACGAAGAGGGGGAAAGGGTTCCTAACGGTCAATATTTGACTAAAGGGTTCCCGATAATGACCTATGGAAAAGCTCCTCGAATAAGCATTGACCAATGGGAATTTAAGGTTTGGGGTTTGGCTACACCCAAAATTTTTAAGTGGGATGACTTTATGGCTTTGCCCCAGCACGAATTCACAGCTGATTTCCACTGTGTAACTCGCTGGTCTAAACTCGATGTTAAATGGACTGGGATAAAAGTAACTGACTTCATGAAATTAATTGAAGTCGATTCAAAAGCAGCCCATGTGATGGAACACTGCTACGGTGATTACACCACTAATATTCCTATAGAAGATTTTCTTAAAGAAGAAAATTTTTTTGCTTTTAAATTATTTGGGGAAGAGCTACCAGCTGAACATGGTGGACCGATGCGATTGGTTGTTCCTCACCTTTACGCTTGGAAAAGTGCCAAGTGGATTAATGGTTTGGAGTTCCTACAAAAACAAGAACTTGGTTTTTGGGAGCGTAATGGTTACCACCATCGGGGTGAACCTTTTGCTGAAGAGCGATATAGCGTGTATTAGTATAGGAAAAAAACCTCACCCCCCAACCCGAAAGAACGGGGGTGGGTTTTTTTGTGTTGGGGGTAGGGTTCTTTAACTTAGCCGATAATTTTCTTTACAAAATTCAATTTTGCTAGATTATATGGAGCATACCGCCAGTTGAGGTCAATAAGAAAATTCCTTTGCAACACGCTTTTGTAATGAGAAAAAGTATCAAAACTTTTTTTCCCGTGGTAGCTACCCATACCACTGTCACCGACACCACCAAATGGTAAAGATGAGACACCCACCTGCATTATTGTATCGTTGATACATACTCCCCCAGATGAGGTATCTTGCAAAACTTTTTGTTGGAGAGTTTTGTTATTGGAAAATAAATATAAAGCTAACGGTTTTGGCTTTGAGTTAATAAAGGAAATAGCCTCTTTAATATCACTGTATTCCATGACTGGAAGAATCGGTCCAAAAATTTCTTCCTGCATTATGCTCGCTTCTGGAGAAACATTATCTAGCACTGTTGGCGCTATATAACATTCATCTTGGTTAATTTCTCCACCAATTTTAATATTTCCATCTTCTAAAAATTTTGCAACTCTTTGAAAATGTTTTTGGCTGATTAAACGAGCATAATCAGGACTGCTTTCTGGATTATTTCCATAAAATTCTTTCATACATTTTTCGATAGCATTTAATAAATCTGGCTTAATCTTTTGATTAACTAAAAGATAATCAGGAGCAATACAAGTTTGTCCTGCATTAATAAATTTACCCCAAGTGATGCGTTTGGCTGTATGTTCCAGATTTATATCAGTGTCCACAATACAAGGACTTTTACCACCTAGCTCTAAAGTAACAGGTGTTAAGTGTTTTGCAGCAGCCTCCATGATAATTTTACCAACCGCTGTTCCACCAGTGAAAAATATATGGTCAAATTTTTCCGCTAATAGTTTTTGACTAGTTTCAACTCCACCTTCGACTACTGTAATATAATCTGCATTAAAATATTTAGCGATGATTTCAGCTATAACAGCAGATGTATGAGAAGAAATTTCTGAAGGTTTAATAATAGCGCAATTACCAGCCGCAATCGCACCAACTAAAGGTGAAATAGCTAACTGAAACGGATAATTCCAAGGAGAAATTATTAAAACTACTCCCAGCGGTTCTGGATATATTTTTGCAGAAGCAGGAAGTTGTTCAGGAGGTACAGAGACTTTTTTCGGTTTTACCCAATTATGAATATTTTTTATAGTAAAATCAATTTCCTTTAGCGCAGCAACTTCTAAAGCATAAGCTTCAAATTCTGGTTTTCTTAAGTCAGCTTGTAGCGCTTTGATGACAACTTCTTTATTCTCAAAAACAGCCTGCTTAAGAACTTTTAGTTGAGCAACTCTAAAATCGACATCTTTGGTTTTACCTGTTTGAAAAAAATCGCGTTGTCTTTTAATAATATCAGCAATCGATAATTCGGTAATCATCATATCTCCTCAAAACTCGTAATACCCTATCTTCTTTATTATTTATTTAACTCTCTGCTCCCCACTTTGTAAAGACGCGATAAAGCTCCCCACTCTGTAAAGACGCGATAAAGCTCCCCACTCTGTAAAGACGCGATAAATCGCGTCTCTACCCATCTATTGCTTAATTGGCAAATTCACAGAAAAAAGACTTCCTTTCCCTAACTCTGAATGAATTTCAATCGTACCTTGATGAGCCTCAACAATTCTACGAGAAAGATATAATCCCAGACCACTACCAGAACGCTTGTGACTACCTGGACGAAATCTTTCAAACAGCGTTGCTAGTTGTTCTTTGGCTATCCCTTGACCTGTATCAGCTATTTCTACAGTCATCTTGTTATGAGAATCATCAGGTGGGAAAAGACGTAAGGTCACCGAACCGCTATCAGTAAATTTGATAGCATTTCCCACTAAGTTAGTAAAAAGCCTATGCAATTCTAAACGGTCACCCAAAATTGTATTGGTGGTGGATAATTCCCCAGAATATTCCAAAGTGAGAGATAACTTTTTTTCTTCAGCTAAGGGAGTCAACTCTCCGGTTACATCTTCAAGCAGTTGGTACAAATTTACGGGGAAAAAAGCCAGAGTTTTACGACCAGCTTCAAAGCGGTAAACTTCCAACAAAGTATTTACCATAGCCAGCAAATTACTGTTGCTACGAGCCATGATATGAATAACTTCGTTCATTTGTGACGATAACTCACCCAAAGCACCCTGCTGAAACAGAATTAACATTCTATCTGCGGCTACAAGGGGTGTACGTAAATCGTGGGTGAGACGGGATACAAAATCTTCTCGCTGACGGGCAATTTCATCTCGTTCATCTATACTGTGTTTTAGACGTAGCAAAGAACGTACACGCGCTAGCAATTCATCTACAGTTACTGGTTTGCGAATAAAGTCATCGGCGCCTAAATCTAACCCCTGAGCGACACTGGCGGTATCGTGAGCAGTAATTAACAAAATAGGGATAAACGACAATTCCTTATTTTCCCTGATACGCTTGGTTACCTCGTAACCATCCATTCCCGGCATCATTAAATCTAGCAACACCAAATCAAAGGAAGATTCAGCTATTCTTGCCAATGCTGTTGGTCCATTTTCTGCTGTAGTGATGGTATAGCCTTCTTCCTCCAAAATAGTTTTGATTAAAAACACGTTATCGGGGGAATCGTCTACAACTAGAATTTTGTCGGAGGAAGAGGATGGTGGATTCATTAAGGGATAAGGTATCAATAAAAAATTATTTGTTTTGCAGTTACAGCAGAACTTACAGCAATGGGTATCCCTATTTTGGCATCATTTTCCATTATTACTTCCCACTTAAGAAAGATTATTTTCGGCTTAGTGGTATAAAATCACTACATATTATCTTAGTAGCTTCAACTAGAATTTACTTTCCTGAGAATAAATTCTCAAATACAGACAAATGTAGAGACGTTACATGTAACGTCTCTACATTTAGAAAGGTGTAGAAATTCAAGCAGCTACACCTCTGGACAAAAATTATTCTCTCAGACCTTTTTATGTATCCATATTTTCGTCGATAAGTTGTTGAAACTCTTCGATGGAGTTAGTTGTAATCGCATTTGTGAAAAGTCTGTCCAGCAGAGGGGTATCATTTATAGTATTGATAAGGTTCACTATTCGCTCTGGAACTCCTCCAAAGCGCGTTTGTATGATTTTAATTACATCCTCTCGTTTTCCTTCTTGCTTTCCTTCTTGCTTTCCTTCTTGCTTCGCTAATCGTTCAATGCTGGTTACATAACGCATTTTTTTGCTAACCTCCTTGTCGTTTTTCAGTTCCGTTTTAAAACTATTTGCCAAATCCTCAGGTAAGAACATAACCCAATCTATAAACCGAAATAACCCTTTAACCTCTTTCCGGCTATATCCTTTTTTGAACAACATTTTGACTAAGGTTAATTTCCAATGTAACCGACTTTCCAGGTTTAGGTTTGTCCCTTTGGTTCGTAGATGCGCCATTACTACCATCCCAAAAGGATTGCTAGTTTGTTCTAAGCTATCCCACTGTCCCTCATAATCCAAAAGCTTAACTATGGGAAATTGTAAACTAGCGCAACACCCAGCCAGCGAAGACTCGTAGCGATTTGGTCGCCAATTTACCCCTTCGTCGGCTAAAACAGCTAAACTGATGACCCGTTTTTTATGGCGGTCAAATAGTCGGTAGTTATAAATGTACATACGCTCAGCAAAGTCCTTGTCATAATATCCTTGGACTTCTACGTGAACTATTATCCAAGCTTCTTCACCATTTTTCAGCCAAACCTTGGCGACTTTATCGACTAAGCGCTTGCCAATTTCTGCATCTGGTTCTAGTTGCTGTAGTTCTGAGTCGAGAAATTCGTAGGGTTGTTCTCGTTCCCAGTCGATAACAGCGTAAGCTTCGGGAAAAAAGAATTCTAAAAAGCTAGGGAAGAAGTCCTCGATAATTTCTTTCCAAGGACTATCGTAATCGCTACGTTGCTCAGTCATCTGATTGGAAATTATGTGGTGTTTTAAAAATCACGATTTCGGTTCAATCGCATCTACTCTATAAGATGTTGTAAAGATATTAGAAGCTGTTACACAAGCTTATATATCCCCTCAGTCATAATTTTATTTCAGTAATAATAATTAAATCATGTGAGTCAAAATTTTTGAAGACTTGATGGAAATATTTATGAATATTTACTGATGAAAAAGGTGTAGATATCAAGCATCTACACCTCTGTTTAAAAGTAATTTTTCTTGTCGTTTCCCTGCTCTGCTTTAAAATTATTTACTAATTCTACTGATGTGATTTTTCTAACATAGATTCAACAGATATTTGTTGCATAAGGTAATTGGTATATAGCCACAATACAAGCGTATTATATTTGCCTTGTTGCTGCTAGTCAACCAGTTTAAATAGACCCAAAAAATACAAAACAATATTTGTGTCTAATAAAAATAGAGGCAAAGTTAACTCCATTCTTCCCTAACTTGTTGTTGGAATTCTAAAGGGTCTTGGCTGAGTTTAATGATTCCTGAATATTGGTTAATATCAAAATGATTATTTTCTTGTATTTGTGAAGCTTCCAAAACCTGCTCAATTTTTTCCCAATCTTGGTAATCAATTAAAACTCCGACCGGGCGCATTTGTTCATCAGTCACAATTCTTTTCTTAAAAGGTAGCATAATTCTTTGGTCTTAATATAAGAATCAACATCCTCATTATAGTTTATTCATCTAAAACTTATAAGCTTATCAGCTAATTATTCCAGAAAAGAACTAACCCCCATAAATCTAGAGTTTTATTAACAGAGTAGAAGCCAACAAAGTCAAATCAAAATTTACACACCTCCTTATCTTCTCTAACTTAGCCTCTACCCTCTAGGAAAAACTCCATACGCAGCATCGCACGTAATCGGCATGTTTGTTAATTACATAATTAGAAATTATGCTGCATAAAAATTACGCCTCAGGTTCAATACCAGCATCTCTCAGTTGTTGTAACAACCTTTCCGCACGCTGACTTTGCTCATTAGCTCGTTGACGTTCAGCCTCCGCACGCTGACGTTCAAGTGCTGCCGCTTCCGAACCCCACAGCAATAATTGGCCATTTTCATCCCACCACCGCAACCAGTAGCCATTTCGATTTTCTCTGTTACCTTGCCAAACACCCAAAAAAAGGTTCATCTGGGCTATCCAGTAGCGATTATTCTCATCCGGGGTTTGAAGTTCATAATTTCCTAAATCATCTAACTTATAGACTTCCAACACCCCAGTACTAGGCTCAAAAATTCCATAATTAGGAACTTTTAAAACTTGTTCATAGAAAAACCACTTTCCTGGTGGATAAGTCGGTTTACTCGAATACTCTGTGCCTTCAGTATCGGAAATAAACTCCATCACGATAACAGGAATATCCCCTTGCAATCGTGGTGTATAACTGCGGGTCACCTCGTCTCGTGGAACTCGAATCAAAGGTACATAACCCCAGTCAGGAGCTTTTACCACAACCTGTTGATTCAGAGTGGCACAAATACCATAGTTTGTTGTAGTTAAAGCTGCTTCAGGTAATTTACCAGCAATTTCTAAGCTTTCGGTTAACGCCGCAGCAAGAGGTGGTTGATTAATATTATCCACAGGTTCGTCATCTAAAACAAAATCATCAGGTAACTTTTCCCAGGTAATTTCATAGCCAGAGGAATGGGCTAACATAAAAAATACGATAACTATTTACTTAAAATGCAAAGAATCAATACTTTGATTCTAACTTTTTATCTTTCTTCTCTTGGCTCCCTTGGCTCCTACCCTGCGGGAAAACCTCCGGTTTATGGCGGTTCGTCATCAAACTTAACATCAAAACAAAAAATACCTTTGAGCCATAGGTAAAACCGTAGCAGGCTCACAAATCAACAATTCCCCATCCGCTCTCACCTCATAAGTTTCCGGGTCAACCTCCATACGCGGCATAGCATCATTTAACTTCATATCCCGCTTACTTAACTGACGAATTCCAGAAACAGCAACAGCCTGTTTTTTCAACTTTAATTGCTTAGGAATATCTCTTTTCAAAGCCACCTTAGAAACAAAAGTTAACGAAGTAGCATGTCTCGCACCAGCAAAACTACCAAACATAGGACGCATATGCACAGGTTGAGGAGTAGGAATACTAGCATTAGCATCCCCCATCTGCGACCAAGCAATCATTCCCCCCTTAATCACAATCTCCGGTTTCACACCAAAAAACGCCGGACGCCATAAACACAAATCAGCCAGCTTCCCCTCTTCCACAGAACCCACATACTCAGAAATCCCATGCGTAATAGCCGGATTTATAGTGTACTTAGCAACATATCTCTTAGCCCGAAAATTATCATTATCCATTACATCCGTTGCTAATCCATTGCTGCCACGCTGCACCTTCATTTTATGTGCCGTTTGCCAAGTACGAATAATAACCTCACCAACCCGTCCCATAGCCTGCGAGTCAGAAGAAATCATACTAAAAGCACCCAAATCGTGCAAAATATCCTCAGCCGCAATAGTTTCTCGACGAATACGCGACTCAGCAAACGCTACATCCTCAGCAATTCCTGGGTCAAGGTGATGACAAACCATCAACATATCCAGGTGTTCATCCAAAGTATTTACCGTATAAGGACGAGTAGGATTAGTAGAAGACGGTAAAACATTAGCCTCACCACACACCTTAATAATGTCCGGAGCATGTCCACCCCCAGCACCCTCAGTGTGGTAAGTATGAATAACCCGGTTCTTAAAAGCAGCAATAGTATCTTCTACAAACCCCGCTTCATTCAGAGTATCCGTGTGAATTGCCACTTGTACATCATAATCATCGGCAACACTCAAACAAGTATCAATTGTCGCGGGAGTAGTACCCCAATCTTCATGTAACTTTAACCCCATAGCCCCAGCTTCCACCTGTTCCACCAGCCCCTGAGGTTGACTAGTATTACCTTTCCCAAGAAATCCCAAATTCACAGGGAAAGCATCAGCAGCTTGCAGCATTCGGTACATATTCCAAGCACCAGGAGTGCAAGTTGTCGCATTAGTACCTGTCGCTGGACCAGTACCACCACCAATCATCGTAGTAATTCCCGATGCAATAGCCACCTCAATTTGTTGGGGACAAATAAAGTGAATATGGGTATCGATACCACCAGCGGTGAGAATCATTCCCTCCCCAGCCAAAGCCTCAGTACCCGGGCCAATAATAATATCTATATTATTTTGAATATAAGGATTTCCAGCCTTACCAACTTTAAAAATCTTGCCATCTTTAATACCAATATCCGCTTTGACAACACCCCACCAATCGAGAATCAAAGCATTAGTAATTACCAAATCAACCGCACCATCATTATTAGAAATTGGCGACTGTCCCATCCCATCGCGGATAACTTTTCCACCACCGAATTTGACCTCATCACCGTAGACTGTCAAATCCCGTTCGACCTCAATAAATAATTCCGTATCAGCAAGTCTAACTTTATCGCCAACCGTCGGACCAAAAGTTTCCGCATAAGCTTGACGAGACATTCTATAACTCATTTATGTCACCCTGGTTAAATAAAGGAAGAGGAAAAAGGAAGAGAATAAATTAAGCTGTTCCACATTTTATTTGCATAGACAGGCGGGCAAGGATGCCCACCCCACAAGATTTAAATAGGTTTAAATTATGCAGTTTAAATGTGTTTTAGCTGAATATTGAAAAAATTAACGTTTATGTTTGTTTTTCCCCTTATCCTTACTTTTCTCTTTATCTTTCTTTGATTCATGCTCTTGTTTACCATCCAAAGAACCATTAACCAAACCATTAAACCCGTAAACTTCACGACTTCCAACAAGGGCTACTAGAGTAACCTCTTTTTCATCCCCAGGTTCAAACCTAACCGCAGTACCAGCAGGAATATCAAGACGCATTCCCCGCGCATTTTCTCTATCAAATTGTAAAGCCTTGTTAACTTCAAAAAAGTGAAAATGCGAACCCACTTGAATCGGTCTATCCCCACTATTTGCAACCTGCAATTTCACAGTTAGACGACCAGCATTTAATTCAATATCACCGGACGGTGTAATAATTTCCCCAGGAATCATAATTTGTTGACTGTTGACTGTTGACTGTTGACTGTTGACTGATAGCTTTATAGGGTTTCTCAGTTGAGTGAAGTACTAATTAAATGAGAGAAAATCTTGTGGGGTGGGCATCCTTGCCCGCCCTGTTATATATGTAATGTACTTACTTTTATCTAGTTGGATTATGAACAGTAACTCACTTAGTTCCACCAGGGAAAGTCCTGTGTACTTACTTTTACCTAATTGGGTTATGGACAGTAACTAACTTAGTTCCATCAGGGAAAGTCGCCTCCACCTGCACTTCATGTAACATTTCCGCAATTCCCTCCATCACATCATCTCGCGACAACAAACCAGTCCCATAACTCATCAACTCCCCCACCGTACGTCCATCTCGCGCACCCTCCAAAATACCAGCAGAAATATACGCCACCGCTTCCGGATAATTCAACTTCAACCCCCTATTCTTACGCCTTTCCGCAAGCAAAGCAGCAGTAAAAATCAACAACTTATCTTTTTCCTGTGGCGTTAATAGCATTTCCTCTTCTTCCTTTCAGTCTTTGCTAACTTTTCCTTCGCGTCCTTAGCTACTTCGTGGTTAAACCTGCCAAACCCTAGGCACAGAACTTCCACGACCCAAAAAAGACATACGCAGTAATAGCCATACACTGATAAACCAGTTTCTCACTTCAGAGGTAGAAAAACCACGATATCTACACAAAAGTCCATGTTCTAAACAAGTAACTCCAAATTCTCCTTCACCCTGTAACAAATTACGAGCTTTTTCAACAATTTCTGAAGAAACATTACAGCCTATCCAAACAAAACTGCCAGTAATTGGTTTACCAGACAAACCATAAGCACTCGCAAAAACCTCTTCCCTACCTGGTAACCATTGCCTATCAATCCACAAAGGAACACCAAGTCGCCAAATTTCCGTATTACTACGCCAATCTCCACTAACAAATTTTTCACCCCTAGCGCTGCGACCAAATCGAGTAATTTCCCAGCCTAAAAATGTAGCATTTGCTGCTAACTCAACTCGTAAATCTTGACGATAGATAGCATCATTAAAAATAATTGTTTCTTGCGGTAACCACTCTAAACACCCACCAGAATCAATTTTTATTTCAATCTTTTGCTTCGCTTGCAAACCGTTACTCCTGTAAATTTTACTAGCAGCAGCTGTTGTAATTAATGCTTGAGAATTAGCTTGTAGATGAAAATTAGAAGAAAGACGGTCACCTCCTACAACACCCCCAGCAGTATGTAAAATCACGCTATGACATATTTTTTCTCCTTCTGGGTAAAATGGACGCTGTACCTTTAACGGTGCTTTGCTTTCATTTGTTATTAATTGTGTTGAATTGTGTCGAGAGGCATACACTAAATTTAGCTTTCCATGCCAGCTATTTGTAGATTCGACTGCTGTTTGATTATTAAGATTCATGGTAATTCAAGATGATTTTTTCGCCAAAATTACATAATCATCTAATGTATAGCTAGATTGGTGTTTTTGAGCTAGGTACTTTTGAAGAAGAGGACTAATACATTTTTGGGTTGGCAATTCTTCCTTAGCAAATTTTGCGAACTCAGCACCTCCAAGAGGTTTTCTAAATTCTGTTGATGTCAGATACTTGTACCAAACTAACTCTAACCCTAATTCGCTTATAAATTTTTTTACTACCTTTTTTTCCTGTTCAATATCTTCGGTCAGATACCCGTCATAAATTCTAAATAATTTCTTATCTTGTATGACTAGTAAAACATAGCCATCATGTTTTAAACAAAAATTAAATATTTTCTTATAGTTATTATGTGCTTTGCTTCTATTAACAGAATCTGTAAAAAAACAATGGGAAACTATAACAAAATCAAAGAAATTTTTGGGAATATTTTTATCTGAAGGGTCATATGCCAAAATATCCTCAGTAACAAAACGATAAAAAGTATTGATAGGTGTTTGACGAGATTCTATATGTCGTCTCCAAAACTGTAACCCTCGATATTGAAAAGCATCTTGTTTTTCTAAAGAAAAGTATGAAATATGTATTTGTGGAAGATGGAAAAAATTAGCTGTTTCTAGAAATAAAGCCAAGCTATAAGCAACAGTACCAGGACCTGCTGCAATATCAAGAATATTCACTTTACTTGGTAGTAGTCCAGCTTGATAAATAAAAAACCAAGCTAAATAAACACAGTAAACATTTTCTAAAAAAAATTTCATAAAGTAAACATGTGGAGTCAGACTAAAACGATAGTCTGGGTCTTTCCCTACTTTTAAGGCATTAATATCCTCCAACGCATCTTCTAATTTAATTACTAACTTTTCATTTGGTATTCTACTAAATTCTTCTTGAATAAATTCAACAAGCTCGGCTTCCAAATCATCAAAAACATCTCTATCAATTCCAGTACATTGGAGCTTATTTTCATCATGCTCTATCAAGTTAAATTTTTCATATATAAATTCAATCAATTTTATATCTGGCTTAAGTAAAAAAAAATCTTGCTGTAATACTTCGCTGAGTTTGGCATTTAAATTAGCTGTCTCTTTTTTATATTGCTGGGTATAACTTTCAAACTGACGTTTATCCCGAAAAAGTTTTTCTAGCCAGGATAATTTTGCACCGGATTTTTGAATTTCCTGTAAAATTTTCCCTGCAAGTTTTGTATCACCTTGCATCAAAGCAAACTTAAATTGCTGACTTCTAACCCAATTAATAATAATATTACTCATAACTAAAGCCATTTTTCCCTTCTTTGATTTCTACTCCAGGAAGGGAAACTATTAATTTTTCTTTAAACTTTATATAGCTTATTCTTTCTGAGTCATACCACCAAGCGTATTTTCGCTTAATATCTTGCGCTTCTTCTCTAGTTGATGCCACCAAAGAACGGTTTTGGCTAGGGTGGAAATCCTGAATTACAATTCTATCGGCAATTTTTAGCTTCTGAATGAAAAAATCTTCGTCATCAGGTAAAGTCGGAAGCAAAGGTGTAATAGTAATCGATACTTTGGGGACAAAACCTTTTAAACAGTCAATACTTTCTTTGATTTTTTTGATAGCATTTAGTCTGGCTTTGATACTAGGAGAACGAGGTTCAAAATCTCTTCTTACAGATTCGCTACCAGTTGGAACACTCATATTAACCCGCAAATGTTGAAAACGCTGTAAAATATCAATATCTCTTGTGATAATTGGACTGCGAGTTTGAATTACGAGAGTTGGACAATAAGGGTACATAACCTCTAACAAAGAACGAGTTAACATATGTTTAGACTCTATCGGTTGATAAGGGTCTGTCACACTACTCATATAAATTGTTGGAGACTTATTTGGATTTTTTTTGAACCATTTTTCTAACTCTTTTTCTAAAATATCTACACCATTTTCTTTAATAATTACCCACTTACCCCAATCTTTTTCCATTTGCGAATTTGGACTAAATGCCGCAGCATAACAATAACTACATCCATATTGACAACCTCGATAAGGATTAAGAGTAAAATCATAACCAGCC
Source organism: Scytonematopsis contorta HA4267-MV1 (assembly GCA_019359035.1). Lineage (GTDB taxonomy): Bacteria > Cyanobacteriota > Cyanobacteriia > Cyanobacteriales > Nostocaceae > Scytonematopsis > Scytonematopsis contorta. The sequence continues at coordinate 85,648 of JAHHIC010000076.1, forward strand.
ATAAAACCACTGGCTTTTGTTAGTAATGATTTTGTATTTTGAGCATAAACATTGGTATCACCAAATTTTTCTGTGACTAATTTATTTGGTGTGTTTTTGCAATAAGTTTCATACTGTAGTTTCGGCATTTTTTCACTCTTGCAATCTCAGGGTCTATTTTGCAGTTTACCGTACCCTGAAATTGCAGAATTTGAAATTTCCGCAATATAAACATTAAAGTTTATTTATTATACATTTTTGCTATGTCATAAATACCACAAAAATGTAGAGACTATATTGATACTGTCTCTACTATAGCGGTTCCCAGTGTAGTAAAGTACATATTAAATTAGTAAAGTATTGTGGGGTGGGCATCCCTGCCTGCCCTTGTGTGCCTCACCAGAGTAGGAATTGCTATATATAGGTATAGCGTTTACAGCAAAACACTACTGGCAAGGTTTAAACTAGTGCGATAAACCATATAAACTAACCCTTGTTCATCCTTAAATTGATTGTATAAATTTTCCAACCCAGCTATTAGTTGATTGTATCCTTCTCCTTCACGTGGGAGATAAGAAACGCTCCTCGCACGTCCAATAAGTCCTGCTAAATCTAATTCTTGTCGATAATCAAACCAATATTCACGAAAATTAACAAAATGAGGACTTTCTAAAAGTGGTTCAACTTTCCTTAAACGGGATTCTCCAGGATGTTTATTAGATATTTCCCGTACCAAACTACTATATTCTCTAGTAAAATTATCTTCTTCATCCCTATTATTCCAAACCACCGCTAACCTCCCACCAGGTTTAAGAATGCGACGAAATTCTAATAAACTGGGTTCGTGGTTAAACCAGTGAAATGCTTGAAAAGCAGTAACCAAATCAACCGAAGCATCGGGTAAGTTAGTCGCTTCGGCACTTCCGGAGCGAAATTCCACTCTTGGATGCGCTTCTCCAGCTTCACGCATTGCTGTATTTGGCTCAATTGCAATAACTCGCACACCTTTTTCCGCTATTAGACGCGAAGAAATTCCTGTTCCTGCACCAATATCTACCGCTAAAAGTTGGGATGGTGTAGCTAAGCCTTCCAGAATTTTATCAATAAGTTCTTCTGGATAACTGGGTCTAGCCTTAACATAATCTTCCACCCTGTCAGAAAATCGATTTAGTGGGTTCAGGGTGTGTAAGGGGGTTGCCTCTGGAATAATTTCGCTCATATTTATAGCATTTCACCCGCTAATTTATTTAATGCTAAAAAATTATTTTACCTCCGCCAAGTGTACGCTAGTGCGATAAATTAAATAAACTAAACCATTCTCATCGCCAAAATGTTCGCACAAATCCTGTAATTGGGAAAAGATTTGTTGTTGTACCTCAGCTTCATTAGGAAACCAAGAAATACTTTTAACAAGACCAATTAATTTTGGTAAATCAAACTCCCGTTTATGAAAAAAACTTTGACTTATAAAATTATTAAACAAAGAACTTTCTTGAAGTGGTTTAACAGCAGTCCAAAGTTGCTCCGGTGTAGAATTATCAGATACGCTACGAACTAAGCGTTTATAACTTGCAGAAAATTCATCATTTAAATCTAAATCATTCCATACTAGGGCTAACCTCCCATCTGGTTTCAAAATACGCTTGAATTCTAATAAACTTGATTCCGCATTAAACCAGTGAAAAGCTTGAAAACTTGTTACTAAATCAACCGAAGCATCTGGTAAATTAGTTGATTCAGCCGTTCCATCCTTAAATTCTACAGACGAAGTACCAGCATTTCGCATTGCTGCATTTGGCTCAATCGCGATTACACTGATACCTTTCTTTTCCAATAAACTTGAAGAAATACCTGTCCCAGCACCAATATCTGCCGCTAAAATTTTTTCTTTTACTGTTAATCTATCAAGAATAAAATCAATTGCAGCTTGTGGATAACCTGGACGGTATTTTGTGTAACCTGTTGCTCTGTCCGAGAAGCGAGGTAGATAATTCATTATAATAAGGATGATAAAAAGCTATATTATAAGAGTTAACTTCAAATATACCGCAATGGAAAAATTCCTCAACATCAATATTGAAAAATTACCAGAAGGAGTTTATCTCGCAACATCTGAAGAGCTTCAAGGTTTAGTCGCTCAGGGACGTACAGTTGCGGAAACTTTAGAAATAGCTCGTGATGTAGCACGTAAGTTATTGAAAGCACAGCTTTTTTGTGTTGAAATCAAAGATGCCTATGTCCACAGTCAAGGAAGTTTTTGGAAATTACCATATAAACAGGAAGTTCAAAACAACTAGCAATATAGCAAATTACTTAAGCAAATAGTTAAGGTGAAAGTAAGATGACTAGCAAAGAATTATTAATCCAAGAAATTGAGTCTTTACCATCAGAGCTACTAACCCAAGCTCTAGACTTTATTCGTTTTATTAAAGTCAGTCACTCACAAAAAGAGTTAAAGACTGACAACACTTCCAATTCAGGTAACGTGCCACAATCAGAGAAAAATCCTTACCCATTACGTGGTAAAGTTCTTTATTATGAAGACCCAACTGAACCTGTTGCATTAGAGGATTGGGAATTTTTACAATGATTGTTATTGACACGCATATCTGGGTATGGTGGGTTGACGATAATTCTCTATTGACTAGAAAACATCGTCAGTGGTTGGAAGAGTTTCAATCACAAAGTTTAGGCGTCAGCATCGTCTCATGTTGGGAAGTTGCCAAATTAGTTGAAAAGAATCGTCTAAATTTTTCGTGTTCAATTAGGGAATGGCTGGAAACTGCTCTGGCTTACCCTGGTGTGCGGTTATTAAATTTAACCCTTCCTATAGTTATTGATTCTACACAGTTAACAGGATTTCATAGCGACCCATTTGACCAAATGATTGTCGCAACAGCTAGGATTCAAGGTTGTCCATTATTACAATACCTTCGCCAAAAATAAAGAAGGCTTTCTGTAGTAGAGTTGTTGTTACCACAACCACAACTCGTGCATCCACAGAAAGCCCATGCCAGATATATTAGCATTTTTTTTTACCTTACAATTGGA
>JAHHIC010000077.1 GCA_019359035.1 Scytonematopsis contorta HA4267-MV1
TAAGATGCTACCGAAAAAACCACACAAGGTTTTATTATCTCAAATATTTGATAGAATAGCCTCATTGGGACGTATCCACGCCCCTAAACCTTCTGTCACCACTTCATAATTGGCGAAGGTATTGTTAAAGAAGATATATTAGCTGAACCTCTTACTAAAATTTTTTTGGCTTTCCTATGGTTTGGTTCTTTAGAACGTGCCGGAGCTTACTGGTCTGATTGTTACAAAATTTTATCTAGTTTACGTGCCATTGACCCAAAAGACGACAAAAGCAACAGATTACTGCAAGAAGAACTTAACAATTTTCATATAAACTTGCAAAATAAGATGAAAAATTACGATTTTCACAATATAAAAATAAACAGATTATTAAAATATATAGAAAACTTTTTAATTAAAGAAACTATCCAAGCCCATTTTCCAGAATACAAACAGACTAATAGATACGAACATGTTTTTAAAGAAATCAGCAATCAACTCAATAAAAGTTTTCAAACAATAGAATATACTTCTTGGAAACTGATTTTAGACGATTTTGAAGGTAAAGATTCAATCCCACTTATGACCATTCATAAAAGTAAAGGATTACAGTATCACACTGTGATATTTGTTGGACTTGAGGACTCAGCATGGTGGAGCTTTCAAAAGAGTCCTGAAGAGTCTCGTGCGAGTTTTTTTGTCGCTTTTTCACGTGCTAAACAGCGTGTTATTTTTACTTACTGTCAAGAACGTGGCAAAGGTAAAGACAAAATATCATCTCTTTACGAAGTACTAAAGAATGCAGGAGTGAATACAGAAGTGATTGAAGCTAACAAGAATTATCATTTTGATGATTCAGTTATGGAGTTTTACGCAAATTTACTGCTAAATAACACTTAGAAGTTTTCAGAACAGAACTGCGTAGCTTTTTTACTTTACTTTTTACACAGAGAAGAAATAAATAAAGATTTATAATTAGGTAAATTTTTGCCGTGTAAAAACTTCATCTTGCACAAGCTGACAAATTACCAGTAAGTTACTGCTGGTGTTGGAGAAAATGAGTAAAAATTTTAAAGTGGGTTTGCTTTAGTTTATTCTATAACAAACAATATGCTTTATAAATTAATGAATTTGAAGGCACGGCTTAGATCCAAATGCAACCCAACTTTATTTAAGAATGTTTACATCTTTAACAATTATCTCAAAAGCTAAAAGCATTGCTACAAGAAAATTAATAAAAAAACTGGAAATTAGATATACAAATGTTTCAATGATGTAGCTATTTTGGTATGCTTTTTTTTTATATCATTTCAACTTAGCAGCATCACCCCCTGATAAATAGTATATGGATATTAGCGCTTTTGTCGATAATGGTTTTTCTCCTGGGAAGGAGTTTCGTGTAAAATTTTTGTCTAGTAATGAGTTTACTGTTGACACACTCCGAAAAATTATTTCATCAGGGACAAGTCATCTGAGAAAAGATGAAATCGCTACATGTTTAGGAAATGCACTTGAAAAAGGAGATATCACCTCAGAAGAAGTATTACTCACATACGTTAAGCAACCAAGGAAATGGTTGAGTATAAAACTAGGTAAGTGTGATTGTACACCTAATCTAAATTCTTCTGCAACACTGCTGACGGAATTTGGCAAGGACGGTTGGTATGGTCCAATCGAAGACCCAAGTCAATGCAAAAAATGGTATATCAGAACATATAAAATTATTGACCGTATTCTTACTGGGAGCGAAGACACGAATCAAGTAGATAAGCGAGATATTCGCTGGGCAGTAATTGCCGAGGTCGGTGAAGAATACACAGCTTTATCTTGGGATGGTTTCACCTATAGCTCAACAACTAAGGAACGTATAGACCAAACCGCTCAATTCCCTTTTTGGCATCATGTTCCTTATTTTTTTGATGAACTAGCTAATCATTGCAAAGCTAAATGGGAACACCCTAATCTCCATAAGCTTGTACTACACGATATGTGGGATAAATATCTCAACAAACATCCTTATAAATGGAAACACTTACGTATTCGGGCAGAAGCTTCTGGACTTGCTATTAATGCTCATAGTTCCGGAGTGGGAGAAATTGACGTAAGGGGATTACAAGCTTTGTCACATCACATAGCAAAGTCTGTTGTAAATACACTTGATTTAGATGATGATGTAGAAAAAATAAGTAATGTTGAAGATGCTATTTTGTTAATCATGATAAAAGAGTGGGGAACTAAATCTTATGAATTTAGCCTTGACACGGAAGTAGTTTTGAGCGATACGGAGGCAGAAAGATTTAAAAAATACCTCTTCAAAGCACACTGCTATTTCGGATTAAAGCCTAATTCAAAAACTCAAGACTCTTTACAGCATCTTAAGTGCTATTCTGGGTATTATGGTGGTAGTACTTCGGTTCTGGATTTTCTCCTGAATGAATTTGGACTTCGAGGCTAAAGTGATGACTAGCTTCATCAGCAAAGGACATTTGGACTTTTTGTCCGATAAACAAAAGGCTGAACTTAGCAAACACATTCAGGCATCGGCAACAGCAATGCCGCATCAACTTGCTGTCCGATTAGGAATTGAATATCCTAAAGCTCTTGCTATTCTCACACTTCTTGAAGCGGAGGGACTTTGTGAACTTCAACTTCTTATTTATCACAATTGCGAACCAGATATACCTAAAGGAGCAATTCCTTTTGGTAAGGGTTTCCCAGATTTACCTTGGGTTTGTCCATCTTGTGAAAGTAGGGTGGAAGATTATAATGAACTGTCGTTCGATATCATGGCGCACTTCACGCAAAAAGTTAAATTTATTTGATTAAGTTATGCGTAGTCAAGAGCAACTTGTTGAAGATATTATAAATGCTATGGAGTTGCTCGAAGCTGGAAATTCGGAATTGAATAAATTAGCCTCCTATTTATACATAGCAGATAAGAGACTGCCGAATTACTTAGATAAGCTTAATGAATTTACAACAATAACTCAACCTACACTTAAAGAAACACAAGAAGCTGGTAAGTTACTAGAACAAATTGCTTTTCTTGCATTTAAAGGATTAAAAGGCGTTCAGAGCTTAAAAAGTTTTCAGTCCGCAGGACCTCAATATGATTTGTTAATCAGTGGAGATGATATCCCTTGGAAAGGAGTTTGTAAAACTTTATATCTGGATTGGAATCAGAGAGATATTATTATTGAGGCAAAAGCTACAAAAGCATCTGTGCCTGATAAGCAATTTGCTAAATTATGTAACATCATGGAGTTGAACCTAAATGGTGCAGGTCTTGGTATTTTTTTTACCTTGAACGGAGCAACAGGTTTTCCCAAATCAGATAGCTCACGCAAGAGAACAGTTAGCGATTGTAGGCTTCGTCAAATAATTTTTTATGCTAAGACAAATAAAATTATAGTTGTTTTAGACAAGGATGATATATTGCAGTTAGCTAAAAATGGTACTCTAATTCAAATACTTACTAGAAAAATCAGAGATTTATTTGAACTCAGTGGTCTATCTACGGTTTCTGCTGAACAATTTCAAGAAATAGATTTACCTGCGTACTTGAAAATTTTATATGATTCTCCTGATTCATGAGCAATAATTTTGGAAATATATATTTTGTAATATATGGTGGTATGTCTCACCTTGGTTTGCATCATTGAGTGAAACCACTGGTTTTTTTGGTTACTACTGTACACAGCTTGATTCATCTGATTCAGGCTTAAAATTTGTCTATTTCCAAGATAGGAAAGCATTTGAGTATGAAGTCCTTTTGCTAACATGCTTGCTTTAAGAATAAGCAAATATAACCAGAAAATAGCAGGGAGACTTTATTAAAGCTAGAAATCGATTATCTACCCAATCTCGTTAGACTAAAATTAGTCCGACGGGCAGAAAAACATAATTTGGTATTAGATGAGTTGACTAATGCCAAAGCTTTTCGTTAAAAAAGAAAGTGTTTACCACCCTTTTATTAAATTAGGAAATAAGAAATACAGATAGATTAGTTTTTTTACTAAACTTATACTTAATTGTATAAAAAAAATTGGAAACTATAACTTTAAAGGCTAATTTTTAAAATTGTTCCGGATTAAAGCTTTAATTTTCTTGTATTGCCTAAATTATTTTTACGTAGGCAGTTAATTAGTGCTATCGAATACCATCTCTGTTATCTTAATTCCTAGAGGTTAATTAACTTGTGGTAGCCCAATGAGCCAAAATTCAATCGAGCAAATTGAAATAAACCTGAGAAACGAAGCACTAAACGAGCGCAAAGCCGCTTTAGATGAACTCGCTGGATATCCCCCAGAAGTCGCTGTTCCAATTCTCCAAAAGCTTGCTAATGAAAGAGACTTTGGGCTGCGTCGTCTTGCGGTAATGGGTTTAGGGAATCATAAAACCGAAGCATCATTCCAAACCTTGGTAAATATTTTACAGCAGGATAATGATTCAAATGTATTAGCAGAAGCCGCTAACTCTATCTTTGATTTTGGTGACCCAGCCCTTCCTGAGCTTGTAAAATTATTTGAAAAATCTGACAATTGGTTAGTTCGACAAACTGTGATTTCTCTGCTTGTGGAAACCGAACATCACGACGCATTACTCTCGGTTGCAACGGCTGCGCTCAAAGATGATACCGAAACCGTCAAAGAAATAGGCATTCTCGCGCTGGGTCAACTCCTAAAGTCTCCCTTAAAAAATCAGGCCTTAGCATTATTGGCTCAACTTGCCGAAGATTCCGAATGGCGTACTCGATGGAGAACTGCGATCGCACTCCAACATACCCAAGAACCGCAAGCAAAGGAACTCATTTTGAAGCTACAGCGAGACGAGCATTTTCGAGTAGTAGCAGCAGCTTTGGAAGTTGCAGCAGCATGGGGAGAAAGTTTGTAGGCTTTCTCACACACAAATGTTTATGAAGATATCTCAATTTGGCAGAAATATTTGCGAATCTGAGTATTCGGTCCTAACAAGCGAAGACTTTCGGTTTAAGATTAAGGATTTATAGTACTCCTGGGCTATTCTTTATTCTTTGGGAATTTTTTTCTTTTCCTCTTGTCCGACTTGTTCTACTTGTTGTCTGACTTCCTCAATTAAGCTTGCGGCACATGTTGCTAAGCTACAAAAAGTTTTTGCTTTGTGAATAAATTCTGTATCACGCTGAGCGAAAAATACTAGAATAAGTAAAAAAAAGTCGGCAATAGCAAGAGTCAATTTAAATGATTTCATACGCAAAGAATAATGAGTGCTAGAGAACAGTTGTGTAAATAAACCCTGAAAATAAACCCTGAAAATCAACAATGACGGGCACGTGAAGCATTCCTTCTATCGCGTCCGTCGTAGTAATTTCCTATCAATGGAACAGTTATTATTCTGGAATTAAATTGTTCTAAATACACTCACATACTCGGCGTTTTTTGCTCGGAGATAATGTGAGGAAAATACACCAATTATCTCTGGTGTCGCCCATGCTGAATCGAAAGCTTATACATTAGTCCATATATATTGTCGTCAGCACGATAACTAATATCTATTTCGCAAAAGCCTTGACCATAGTTAACAGTTTCATGCAACGCAGCATTAACAAATACTAGTACTTGTGGAATATCGAGCCTAGGTTGGTACTCGCGAGGGAAATTTGGTATGTTCCACGTAGTGATATCTAACGAGTTAATAACGAATTCGATGACATCACCGCTCTGACATTTAACTTGATATCTCTTCAGGTGTGGTTGTAGATAGCTCCTTCTACAGTTAACCTGAATTCTACCATTGCAGCAAAACTCCTCGAAGGTTTCCAATCTTTTTCGACAATACCCTAGTATCTGGTTGATTGATTCGGGCGCGGGCGCTTCGGGTATCAACATACACTTTCTTTATAAGGGCTTTAAAGTAACTTTAGCATAGTCTTCTGTAAATAGTATTAACTAAAACAATTTTATTGACAAGTAATATTGATTTACAATATATTTGAACTGAAAATAATTAATTAAACAAAAAATGAACATTTCAGGACGAAAAAATATCTAAAATGCGTTTAGTATTGTAGTAAGCTGTAAAAAAAAATTACAGATATTTAGGTGATGGGGATTATGAGTGTGGAAAAAACTTCTGGGGAACAAGAGCAGTTGCCGGAATTGCTTGATTTTATCATCAACAAGTTGGGAATAACACCAAGAAATATTTCGGAGTGGAAAGAAAACAGCCGACCACCAATGGCTAAAGAGCAAGAAGAGCTACGGGAGTTGCTCAATTTTATAGTCAACGAATTGGGGGTGACACAGGTTGAGCTTTCGAGTTGGATGGGGGTAAGTCGGCCGTTAGTCAATAAATTCCTCAAGTACAACGAGCAGACAGAGCGACTACCAATTAAACGTGAGGGATTGATAGACCTATGCACAATGTTAGGACTCCGAGAGCTAATAAACCTCCAAGGAAAGCTTCATAATAATCACGAAACCTCCAAACCAAAATCATCAAGTGTAAATGCAAATTCCTCTGATGCTACGGGAAGAGAGAGCTTGCAACCAGAGCAGTTACGTAGATTATTTGCAGAAGTTGGGGTTGATGAACTCCTTGAAGCTGCTGGACTACTACCTGTAAAAACCCAAGTAATTCGCGTCACACCAGAACGATTTGTACCAATTGCTCAAATGGCAGCCTTATTTGAACTGTTGAGCCTGGAAGATTTACTTTCTACCACCCAAGGAATTTTGTCTATCATCAGTCCCAAGTTGTTTCAGACGCATTCGGAGGACTCAAATTCTGACGCACTGGAACATTTAATTGAGAGTCTGGAGCAGTCTTCTCAGTTAGATACCCCAAATATTCCAACACCATCGCAGTTAGAAACGTTGAAATCTCTGATTAAAAATCAGCCTCATAATTCTTCCTCAGAAATCCCGGATGTGTTAGAAGCATCGAAAATTAATGAATTGGAATCCTTGGTAAGTAATTTACCCAAATCCACTCAAGATACAAGATGGAAGTTACATCCAATTTTAGGAGTCAAACGCCGTCTGGATATTATTAAAAAGTTACGTCAAGCATCTCAAGCAATGCTTGCAGCAGGAAAAACTAAATTTTCACAGCAAGAAGCTATTTCCCTATTTTTGAGCATTGCAATTAAAGAACGAATACCTAACAATTTGCCAAACTTGCATATTCGCGTGCAAAAAGTGGAGTTTAAAACGCTGTCCTACACAATTACTCGGAAAAAGGAATACAATAACCTTTATCAAATGTTGGTCGAGCTTGTATACGACGGGGAGCGCAAATTAAAAAACCCGAAACATTTGGAAGAATCTGAGGCTAGGGTAATCAAACCGGAGTTGCTTGACTTATTAGACCCAGTTTTAATGGTAACTGTAACCTCTCGTTTTGGCTTAGGTGAATCAGAGGATTCCATAGACGACCAATTAGCCCAATGGACTTATACTTCCAGCAACACGATGCTAGAGAATGCTATGAGTGCCTGCGGATTACTATTGGGAATAAGCGAAGAAATAGCAAATATCATCGTCTATACTAAAGCGTTGGATGGTGGTGTTTATTCTTTGGTAGAAGCCTGCGTAGTTATTGGCAAAAATCAACACCAGTATCAAGGAATTTGGGTTGACCGGGATTTGACAATCGTGATTCTTCAAGCAACTGTCTGCGCGGCAAAGCAAAGGTTAGCTGAACAAGAGCGTGAGGGCAAGCTTGATTTGCAAATCTACGTATCCGCCTGCAAAAGTATCTCAAAATTGCGCCAGCAAATAGACTCTACGCGCAAAGCTTTTCAAGACTTTGATTTCTGTAAATCCGAACAACTTAATGAAGCTGCGAAAACTGCACAAGATGAGTTAATAAAAATTCCCAATCAGCAAATTTACTTTTCGCTACGTCTCAGTCTCTACCGCTCCTATTTATTAGCAAAACTTTTGCAATTGCGGCTGATGAATTTGCAAGGTGACATCAAAAACGCTGGAGAAATTATTAAAGACATTGAAAGTGTGCTTAATGAAGATGAAGCTGTGAAAAATGAACTTTTCCCCATACAGACCCTTTTGCAAGCTGAACGTTACCTTTACAAACTGTCCAGCGGAGATGTTGGGGATTTATCAGACTCAGCCTCCCCAAGTGCTTGGCTAGAACTTGACGAATGGAACCAAAAAATTCGTAATACAATTAAACCTCGTAAATTTTACAGAGACCCTGGATTCGATGTTTACCAAGCACTATCAGAAATTTACGGAAATTATGCCCGCATGAAATTTTATCTTTCCCACGACGATAAAGTTTTAAAAACCGCAGCCGAAGAGTTTCTCCAAGCTGCACACTATGCATTACGCATTGGTTCTAAACAGCGTGCTGCACGTTGGTTTGCCCTTGCTGGAAGGGTGTGGGTACGTCTTGGTGATGAAAACTTCTCTAAGCAAGCGCTAGCAGTTGCCGAAGAATTAGCACCAGCAAATTTAACTTCCGGGCATAGTCGAAGTTTTCGCCAAGCTATATATTCTGAGATTAATTTACTCAGGGGAGAGATTTTACTTGTAATTCAAGACAACAGCAACGAAGCAATTAAACGATTTTTAGAAGCACTAAAAGGCTCTACTTACCTTAAGTTAAACCGTCGAATGTGTGATGCACTCATAAATATTGCCAGGTGCTCAGAAAAGCTCGACAACCGTAGTGTTAAGAACGATTTGGAAAACATTTTTACCAGAGATGGTCGCCTTTTTGCTAAAAACCACCTTTTAGAGGCGGGTACAAACCCCGCTGTTGAAAAAGTTATCAAGCTACTGCACGACTTATGGGAAAGAGAAGACAATCCAACTTGGTATACTGTACGCCAAGATTTTTCTAGTCTTGCTGCCGAGATATGGCAGAAATGGCACGACAGTGCCAACCCTAAATCCAACAAAAAACACCCTATCGTAGAACAAATTGAAAATGGGAAGCTGCACACACGAATAAAATAAGAACAAACTCGTGAAAATGTTATAAACAGCTAACATAGAATAGGCAACCCCCATACTTAAAATTACTTAACAAAGGCGGTAGAAAATGGGTCGTTTAAATCCCTACTCCCTACAGATGCAGATTACCCAGATGTTTGAATCCGGGCAATCATTTTTTGCCTTAACAAAAGTACAAGATTGGTTAAAGGAGCGCAATCAAAACCCAGCAGACTACGAAATTATATTCCATAAAAAACCTGCTCCTCCAGGTTCCGGAAAAGTAATGGTTGTAGAAATAGAACTGCGTCGTAGAGACGGACAACCCACAGAAGCTTGGTTGCAGGAGCAAGCAAATTTACACGCTTGATAAAAGGTTATCACAAGGTTCGTAGTAGCGCTTTAGCGCATCTTTCTTACACCTAAAAGCATTATCCATAGAGAATACAACAGCGTGAAGCTTTTGGGAGCAAATAATATTGACTTTCAACACTTGATATAAGAAGCGCTAAAGCGCTACTACGAACCTTTTAAACTAATATTTATATTTAATTCATATTAAGTTAATTAATTTTACAGAAAGTTTGTCTTTGCGAATACGGAAAAATATTTGTTGCTATTGAAGCATTTAATAGTCGTCTTAAAAACGTAATTAAATGAAATCTTCGCGTTTCTGGATATTTGCTTGTTGGGCTTATCTTGGATTTTTAATGTTTGTTAGTATTTCCGCATATTTAAAACTTCTCCCCACAGAATTATCACTATTTCCTCATTACGATACTGTTCTTCATTTCTTATTAGTCGGACTTGCAGCATTTTTTACTCATCTCGCTCTGAAAAAAAGAAAAGTAACTTTATTAAATATTCCCATACCACTAGCAGGTCTTCTTGCTTTCGGTGGACGTACAATTGATGAGACTATTCAAATATTCACACCTTCTCGTAGCTTTGATTTGCTTGACCTTGGTGCTGACTTATGCGGTATTATCTTGTTTCTTTACTTAGCTGAAAAGGTATCTATCAAAAAAGCGTCAGATACTCAAAGTTAAAAAAAACTGTATATACCTTCGTCAGTCGTAAATATTACATAAATACCACTTATCCAAAGTTCTCCCCCCTTCCCTTGCAGGGAAGGGGGGTAGGGGGGTTAGGTCTCTTTGTATAAGTAGGTGGGTGGAAATAAACCACACTTGGGGTTTTCCGGTTAAGACCGCTAAAGGCTTACTGTGAAAGGATTATATCAAGTTTACATTTCGTTACATAGCGGTAAATTTTTCCGTTCACCTACTTAACTGAAATAATAAATTTAAATAAATCTAAAATCACAGACTGTTATTTATAACCAGAAAAATATTTTTGCTTCTGGCACAATACAACAAAAATTCATTGTATTTTCAGTGACTTATTCATACTGGAAAAAATTATTGCTCAACAGCTATCTACTCAACCGCGCACTTTAAGGAGAAACGATGAATATCAAGCTTTTATCAAAGCCTGCACATCGAAGGTTGATTGGATTAGTAGTTGCTGCTACTACTTTTGTTGGTGGAATCTCTGTGTATGCGATTTTTCGTTTTGGGCTATTAGATGAAAATTTTTCATCAAAGCCAACACAAGCTGCAACAACTGTTAAAAAAGTTACCGCTTTAGCGCGACTAGTACCAGAAGCCGAAGTGATTCGTCTTTCACCTCCGCTGGTATTAGACGGTGACCGTATTTCCGAGTTGCTCGTAAAAGAGGGGGACAAAGTAAAGAAAGGACAAATTGTAGCAATTCTCGATTCCAGAGAACGTCTACAAGTTGTATTACAAGAAGCACAAAAAAAAATGAAGTTAGTGCAAGCAAAAATAGCCCAAGTAAAAGCTGGTAATTCATTAGGTGAGATTGAGGCACAGAAAGCAAATATTGAACGTATAGAAGCACAATTGCAAGGTGACAAGGTAGTGCAATTAGCAAATATTAGGGAATTACAAGCTCAATTACAAAATTTTGTTGCAGAATATCAACGCTACCGACAATTACTGCAAGAAGGTGCAATTTCTTACTCAATGCTAGATTCTAAGCGCTTAAATGTAGAAACCGTCACACAACAATTAAGCGCAGCCGAAGCAGTTCTTCAGCGAATTGAGATTACAGGTAAACAAGAAACCAATCAAGCGAGAGGAAACTTGAGAAAAATTACGGAAGTAAGACCGATAGATATAGAAGTGGGAGAAGCAGAATTAGAAGCGGCAAAAGCCACAGTAAAAAAGGCACAAACAGATTTAAATATGACTTATTTACGCGCTCCCAAAACCGGACAAATATTAAAAATACACACACACGATGGAGAAAAGATAGGAGCAGAAGGTGTAGCAGATATAGCACAAACCGACCAAATGATGGCAGTCGCAGAAATTTATCAAACCGATATTAACAAAATAAAAGTAGGACAAAAAGCAGTTATTACCAGTCAAGCTTTCCCCGAAAAATTACAGGGAGAAGTAGAACAAATAGGACTAATGGTAGACCGACAAAATATATTTAGTAATCGTCCAGGAGAAAACTTTGACCGTCGCGTAGTATCCGTAAAAATTCGTCTCACACCAGAAGACAGCAAGCGAGTATCAGGTTTAACAAATTTACAAGTAATAACAGCAATCTACCTTTAATATAACTCCCTACTCCCCACTCCCCACTCCCCACTCCCCATGTTCCGTAAATTATTCAACAGAACTCCATTAGCATGGCAACAGTTAAGGCGAGAAAAAAATCGACTACTGGTAGCATTAGCGGGTATTGCCTTTGCTGACATCTTAATGTTTGCCCAAATGGGATTTGAAGCTTCATTATTTGAAAGTTCAATGGCTCCCCAAAGAAGTTTAAATAGTGATTTAGTACTAGTTAACCCTCATTTTGAGACTGTATTTGCTATCAAAAGTTTTGATAAAAATAGGTTGTACCAAGCTCTAGCTTTTGATGGAGTGGAATCAGTTAGTCCTTTACGTATAGCACTAGGAAATTGGAAAAATCCCCAAACAGGTCGTAGTCAAACAATATTAGTGTTTGGTACAGACCCAGCTACCCAAGCATTTAGGTTTCCGGAAGTGAAGCAGAACTTACAACAATTACAAATTCTAAACACGGCTCTATTTGATGAAGCATCTTATCCAGGTTTTGGTCCCATCACCGAACTTTTTAGAAAGCAAGGAACTGTAGAGACACAACTTAACGAGGTTAGCATACAAGTCACGGGTTTATTCATCTTAGGAGCCTCCTTTGCAGCTTATGGAAATACAATAGTCAGCGATTCCACCTTCTTGAACGTTTTCCCTGACCACAGTCCCGACCAAATACAAATTGGTTTGATAAAATTAAGCAACAATGCGAATGTTAAAAAAGTTGCAGATGAACTGAGAGCAGGCTTACCGAATGATGTGATAGTTTTAACTCGACAAGAATTTGCAGAAGCAGAAAAAAACCATTGGGGCAAAAGTACACCTATTGGCTTTATTTTTGGTATTGGTGTAATAGTTTCCTTTATTGTAGGTGGAGTAATAGTTTATCAAATCTTATACGCCGACATTTGCGACCATCTACCAGAATACGCCACTCTAAAAGCGATGGGATATAGTAACCGCTACTTTTACGCAGTTTTAGCACAAGAAGCTCTTTTACTAGCGGTGTTAGGTTACATCCCAGGGTTTTTACTGTCAGTTTGTCTATATAAACTTGCAGCCCATGCTACAATCCTACCGATTTTCATGACTGTTGAACGAGCTGTAAAAGTATTTGCTCTAACCCTAATCATGTGCTTCATCTCCGGTACGATAGCCATGCGAAAACTCAACTCTGCTGACCCTGCAGATGTTTTTTGAGGTAGAGACGCGATAAATCGCGTCTCCACCCGTTTATCGCGTCTCCACCCGTTTATCGCGTCTCCACCCGTTTATCGCGTCTCTATTGAGTAAGATTTATAAGAACTGATTTCTCAACCCTGGATTCCGTTGTATCCTATATATAGATAGATGGTTATAAAAATTGCGGGGGTAAAACTTTATGACTATTTGGGTAAATGAGCAAATAGACCCGTCTGGCATGATTTTTGCTTGTATCGCGACTCTTAGCGAATCCCATGCAAAGGATTGCCATGAATCTTTTGAAGGGAATTTAACTCAACAGCAGAAAATATCTGGTTGGGTAGCGCGTTTACGAACTGTTGAATCTTGGGATGATGTTCCGGTTAATTCTCTTAAGCTGAGTTAATTTGATTTTTAGCTAATATTCATAACCAAATTAAAAGTAATTTTCCGGAAATACTGATTTTGATGAGGATACGATAATTCATATCGTGTCCTTTATTGTATATGTATGTATTATATATATGCCCAAAAAATAGAACAATATTACTATTTATGATGAGCATTCCTCAACTTACTTATTTCCTTTTATATAAAACAGAATCAGAAAGGAACGCGGTAAAGATTAAGAAAAATTAAGCAAAATATTAAAAATTAGCAAATAGGCAAAAAATATTCAAATAAACTCTTGCAGTTACATCTGATAGATGATATTCCTGAAAGTATAAGAGATATCATTAATCTCAATATAAATTAAAAAACTTGTAAAAATAGAATAAAAATTGTGAGTTATTTCCAAGTGTACGCAGTAATTGCTGGCAGTCCGATTAACTTGCTTAACGAAGCCGGACAAGCCGTTCAGATATCGATTCATCCTCCGAGTTCGTATATCCGTGCTAATTGCGAACGGATATTACCAGATTGGAAAAACAAATCTTCTATGTGGGTGGTGATAGTCTTACAGCGCTCATGTTATCAGCTGGTAGAAAAAACTGTTGAGATAGAAGCAGAGAAGGAAAAACTGCGGGAAAAGTTTATGAGGTTTGCTTTTGATGTCACATTTAACTTGCGCGACCAAGGATATTTAACAGACTTGATTGACCCCCGTACTGGTTATCCTTTGCTTTCTTGTCCCGGAGAAAAGCCCCACGACGACACTGCTGTTGTCAAAGCTCTACTTAATTACCCCATAATTCAAAATGAGTGTCGGGTTTTAGTACATCCGGTCTGGGGGATGGCTGTGTATCCTAGCATTTTTATTTCAGAAGCACCACCTGTCATAATTGAATACTTCATCAGAAATATTGCTCCTCTGCATGGTTGGATAGGGGAGAGTTAGGAGTTTTGAGTTTTGAGTTTAGCATTAAATTGCTTTCAGGTTTCGGGATATTTCTACGTATTCCACACCTTCTATATCAGAAAGTGCTTCCGATTTTTCATAATCGATTGAACCAGAAATCACTCCAACTTCTGGCATAATATTTTCTACCGTCATACCCGCTGCTCGCAAAGAAGCGGCAACTTCTAATATTTTTTCTAAATGCTCATCATCGACAGAAATAACTATATTTATCTGAGACATGACTAATTTCCCCATTTAAAAAAACTTAGCCTCCTATCAGGTTTTGATAGGAGTTAAAAAAAGAGTGTATTAATCAAAAATTGGAGCTTGAACTAAACCAATACCAACGTCTTGGGAATTAAGGGGTAAACGCTGAGCATTTTGAATTAAAGCTGTCCAAAGTTCTCGTCCTTTTAATCCAGTGACTTGAGCATATAGTGCAGCGATACCAGCGACATGAGGGGTAGCCATACTTGTACCATTATAACGGTCATATTTTTTTGACATGGGAACGCTAGAATATACATCAACTCCAGGAGCAGCAATATCAACTTGACCACCTCGTCCAGGAGAAATTCCACCGCAAGAAAAATCGGCAATTCCTAAGTTAGAATCCAAAGCCGCAACTGCCATAATTGAGGGAGAGTTAGCCGGCATTCCAACAGGTGCAATTTTTCCTTGGCTCCGCTGACTTGAATTACCTGCTGCTGCAATAATCAAAGTTCCTCGGTTGAGCGCTCGCTTTGCAACAGTTTCATAAACGCGAGAAAAAGGTTGTCCTGGTTCTACTTCTGCACCCAGTGACATAGATATTACATGACATCCATTGGTAATAGCCCATTCCATAGCTTGGAGAATCCAACCATCCTCACCACTTCCTCTGTTGTTAAGCACTTTACCTACATAAATTTCGGCTTCGTATGCGACTCCATAACGAGGTAATTGAGTTGGATTTAGAGAACCACAAGCAGTTCCAGCGCAATGAGTGCCATGACTATTACCGTCTTGTACTTCTTCCCCAGGAACAAATGATTTAGTGTTAATGCTTCGTCCTTGAAAATCTGGGTGTTTTAGGTCTAAACCAGTATCCAAAATTGCGACTTTAATACCGCTACCATTAACACTGGAATCCAATTCGCTTACTTTTGTCGCTTGTAAACCCCAAGTAAGTTTTGATTCATCAAATTTAGTTTGAGCGTTAACGCTTCTTGTTGCTGAAGTTTGATTAGCCGCATCTACAATAGCGTGAAGATAACCCTCTGGTTCAACTATCAAAAAAGGGCTATTATCTAGACTTCTGGTGCTAACCGTTAATTGTTCTGGTGGTGCATTCACAATTGCGACACCAAGATTTTCAAAGGTAATGATATCGTTAACACTACGAGTACCAGTCATTTCACTTAACATTTGTACGCCTTCTGCTACTGCATCATCGCGTAAAACGACCAAACTTCTACCTGTTGTTCCACGCTGATTGGAATTCGTCATAGTTTTGCTTACCTTCAGTTATACTAAATTTACAAAAATTACTGATGTGTCTGTCTGTCTGTCTTTCTGTAGATGCAGTTGTTTTACTCTATTCAATTCTATATAGTTACAAGATTTGCTGTTTATGCACCTCTTAGTAGAAATTAAGGATAAAATTTCACATTTAATCTAAAATTCAGATTTATATTCAAACAAAGCTATTCTTTTCCATGAAAACTCGTCTTTATTTCAGTAATACTAGGTTATTTTTTTTACCTTTATGCCTCTTGTTACTAGTATCAGGTTGCCAGAATCAACAAAAAGTAACTCAAGATGATAAAAAATCGCCTAAGTTAGAGTCACAAAAAACACCATCTTTACCACCTTTATCTCTAGCTGAATTTAGTTCCAAGGAGGATAATTACTTCCTAGATAATCAAATATGGGGAGAATCGGGGAAAAAAGCGGATAAAGAAAATTTATTGAAAGCTATTGATTATAGTTTAGCTTATCTGAAAACTAAGGATGCGGAGGCAGCTTATCAAAACTATATAATCCCAGGAATTACGCGAGAAAGGGTAGAAAAAAGTCTAACAAGATTTCGAGAATTGGTGGTTAGTTCTAAAGATGCAAAAGAATTACAAGCCGCTGTAAATAAAGAGTTTGTATTCTATAAATCTATTGGCTCTGATAATAAAGGTTCTATTTTATTTACTGGATATTACAAACCAATTTACGCTGCTAGTCGAAAAGCGACACCAGAGTTTCGTTACCCTATTTATCGTTTACCAGATGATTTTGAATCTTGGACAAAGCCTCATCCTACTCGTTTAGAATTAGAAGGAAAAGATGCTCTACAAGCTTCAAAAGGAAAATTACGTGGATTAGAATTATTTTGGTTACGTTCGCGTATGGATGCATTTATTGCTCAAGTTCAAGGTTCTGCTGTACTGGAATTTACTGATAAGACGGAAACCACTATTAACTATGCCGGAAATACTGAGCATGATTATGTCAGTTTAGGTAAAGAGTTAATCAAGGATGGAAAATTAGAACAAGAAGGTATCACGCTAGAAAAAGTTATAGGTTATTTAGAAAAAAATCCCGAAGCGCAAAATATTTATTTACCTCGTAATCCTAGATTTATCTTTTTTAAAGATACTAAAGGTGCTCCTGCTAGTGGAAGTCTCAGCGTACCAATCACGCAAGAACGGTCAATTGCTACAGATAAATCACTTATGCCTCCTGGTGCCCTGGCATTAATTCGTGCTCCTTTTCCTTTTATTAATAAAGGAAAAATAGAACAACGTCTTGTTAGTCGTTATGTTCTTGACCAAGATACGGGGGGTGCTATTAAAAGTCCCGGACGAGTTGATTACTATATGGGGGTTGGAAAGGAAGCTGGAGACCGTGCTGGGGGGATTGTTAATAAGGGTACACTTTACTATATCTTGCTAAAACCAGAAAAATAAATATCTCTCCCTCTTGTGGGGTGGGCATCCTTGCCCGCCCAGTGTATAAGTTATGTTAGTGACCCATTATATAAGTAATTAATTTAAGATTATACGAACCGCCAAGGAGCCAAGGGAGCCAAGAGAAGGGTTTTAACGTACCTTCATTTTGCATCAGTAAATATTCTTAATTGTTATTACAGAAGACAAAATACATTCAGCAGGAATAAAGTTGAATGAAGAATAAAACTTTCTTTAAAACCCCAGTCAGCAATTAGCAATTCTCCATTAGCCATTAGCAATATTCTTAACTTGAAGTATGAAAGGTGTTTTAATATTTATAGTTGTCATAATCGCGACTGTTGCAGTTATTTTTACCACTTGTTACAACAATTTGGTCAAGTATCGCAACCGCTACAAAAATGCTTACTCGCAAATTGATATTCAGTTACAGCGTCGCTATGACTTAATCCCGAATTTGGTGGAAACTGCCAAAGGCTATATGAAGCACGAGCGAGAAACTTTAGAGGCTGTTATTGCTGCTCGTAATTCTGCAATTAATGCTAGCTCCAATGCTGCTAAAAATCCTGGTGACCCACAAGTTATGGAAGTATTGGGTAATGCTGAAGCTGCACTCACTGGTACATTGAATCACTTGTTGGTGCTTTCGGAATCTTATCCAGAATTGAAAGCTGACCAAACTATGTCTAGGGTGATGGAAGAATTATCTTCTACTGAAAACCGTATTGCTTTTGCTCGTCAAGCTTTTAATGATGCAGTCACGCTTTATAATACTAATTGTGAAGCTTTTCCTAGTAATTTGATTGCTAATGCTTTTAATTTTACTATAGCAAAATTGTTAGAAGAAGCGCCAGCAGAAGTCAGAAATGTTCCCCGCGTATCTTTCTAAGATGATAAAGGGAGGAGTATCAGAAAGCTTTACTCATTTGGGAACAGTAGGATGAATTTTTTTGAAAATCAGGATAGAGCACGCCGAAATTCACAACAATTAACGTGGCTGTTTATCCTGTCGATAATAGTTATCATCTTAGCAATTTATGCTGCCACGATATTAATACTTGGTGTACGCTTTGGGTTCTCGTGGCATCCTGGATTATTTGTTATCATCGCCACCATTACAACAATTATCATTTCTCTTGCTTCTTTATACAAAATATCTGTTCTTCGTAAGGGTGGATGGGTAATTGCTGAAGAGTTAGGTGGACAACTTTTACTATCAGAAATGGCCAATGAACAAGAACGACAATTGTTGAACATTGTTGAAGAAATGGCTATTGCTGCTGGTATTCCCGTTCCTGAAGTGTATCTTCTCGGTGGAGAGTCTAGTATTAATGCTTTTGCTGCTGGGTTTACTCCGAATGATGCTGCTATTGGTGTAACTCGTGGTTGTTTGGAACATCTCAACCGTGATGAATTGCAGGGGGTGATTGGTCATGAGTTCAGTCACATTCTTAATGGAGATATGCGGCTGAATATACGCTTAATGGGTTTACTTCATGGAATTTTATTTATTTATTTGACTGGAGAATTTTTTCTAGATATTAGAAGCAGTCGTAGCAAAGGCTTTTATCAGGTCGTGTTTGGCTTAGCACTAATGTCAATTGGTAGTATTGGCTTACTTTGTGGTCGTCTGATAAAAGCTGCTGTATCCCGTCAGAGGGAATTTTTAGCTGATGCTTCTGCGGTACAGTTCACACGGAATGCTGATGGTATTGCTGGAGCATTGCAAAAACTACAAAAAATGGACTCGCGTTTGCTTTCTTCTCGTGCGGAAGCTGCTAGTCATATGTTTTTTGGTAATGTGTTGAATATTTATTTTTGGGAAAATTTGTTTGCTACCCATCCACCTTTAGGAGAAAGGGTTCGTCGGATTCGAGGATTAAAGCCAAGCAAATTACCTAATCAAGCAGGTGTTCAAGGTGGAGTACATAACCCTGATTCTCTAGCGATGGGTTTTGCTAATGGGGGTTCAGTTACAGCTGAAAAAGTGGTCTCCCAAGTAGGAACTGTGGCTCCACAGCATTATGCTCAAGCTCAAGCTCTGTTAGCAAAATTACCCGAGTCTTTACGATTGGGTGTTAGAGAGACACAAACTGCGATGACGATAGCTTTTGCTTTAATGTTAGATACTACAGAAGCTGATGTCACTAAGCGTCAAATTGATTGGCTGCGACAAGTGCAGCCGGAAGATATAGTTGAAAATACTTTATTGCTAAGTAGCGAAATTACTAATCTAGATACTTCTATTCGTTTACCGCTTGTCGATTTGATGATACCAGCCCTACGTAAACTTTCGCCTATTGATTGTCAGCGGTTATGTAAATGTACTCAAGGTTTAGTCAAAGCTGGTGGACGCTCCTCAATTTGGCAGTTTGTTTTGCAATTAGTATTGTGGCATCGTCTCCAGCCTGTAATGAATCCTGATTTGGTAACAGAGGTACAGTTTACTAATATTGAACAAATTTGGTCGGATTGTATATTGCTACTGTCGGCTATTGCTAAAGTCGGACAATCTGAACCTGGAGCTATTGATTACGCTTTTCGTTCTGGTGTTTTTAGACTTCCGGGTGTGGGACAACTACAACAACCGCAAGCTCCCGTTAATTTTAATTTAGTTGATATTAATAAAAGCATAGAGCACCTTCGTCTTGCTAGCCCTAAACTTAAACAGGCAATTGTTGATGCTTGTGCCCACACTGTGCTGATGGACAACAAGGTTACTCCCAACGAAGCGGATTTGTTGCGAGCAATAGCAATGACCTTAGATTGTCCCATACCTCCATTTTTGAATAAAAGAACTTAATTAAAAAGTATATATACAGTTTATATCTAGCAATCATACATAATAACGGTATATTTAGTTAAATGTAATACATACATCTAGCCGTTTCGTTTTTCAAAGTGTACAATCAGCATTTATATACCCTCTAGATTTTACGCTAAACAAATGTATTAAATTTTACATATGCTTATCATAATTAAAATTGATTTTCGCGAACAAAAGTTCATACAATAACGACCGGATAAATAGTTGATAAAATTGAATGCTATATAATAGCATAAAAATATTTTCACGAGGGTTATACAGCTGTGCAGGATGATTTACGGGGCTTAGATATTAGTCGTCAAGAACTGCAGAGGTTGACTGATTTGCCTATTAATGAAGCACGTCCAATCTTGAGTAATCCAATAAAGAGATTGGTAAGGCAAATTGTTGAAAAAGTCAAAGGGCCAGAAGGAGCAACTGTAGTATTTTTGAGTTTGAGTGGATTAGTTGGTAGTTACATTATTATAGATGTTATTGCTAAATTTTTTATTACACCACTCAAGTCAATTCCGTCATTTTTATTATTAATAATACTATGTGTTACTGGATTTTATGTAACTAAAACTTCATTGTATTTAATTTGGGAAAAACGGCGGAAAATAGTTAGAGAGAATATGAATCCCTCCTTAGATATTCTTTTACAAGATGTCGAAAGGTTCAATTCTGTAATTAAAGCAATAGAAATTAACGACCAAATAGAAGCAGCAGGTAACCCAGAAGTTAGCTTAAAAGAAAGGAGAAAAGTTATTGATGCTTTAAAACTTACCAAAGCTGATTTAATTCGAGCTTTAAAAACCGAAAGAATTTTGCGAGAAAATAAAAATTTTATTATTAGTAACACGGAATTATTTACCAATAATTTAGCAGCCTTAACCGCAATGCAAGTGAACGAACAAGCGAGTGAGCATGGTAGATTGTTAAATGAAGCGCTACAAATAGCCTTAGACGTACAATACGAAATGAAAAACCTGCAAAGTCAGCATTAAATGAAGGTTTCTTCCTTCTTGCCTTTTACTCCTTGCCTCATTGATTAAGTGTTAAATTAAAAATTAAATAATGCAGAAGCTATAGCTCCCCACTGGCATGGATTGGAAGGAAATCTCTCGTAACTGGGTACTTGTACCTCGCAACCCCATTGGTATCATTCATTTCCTCGGAGGTGCATTTGTTGCAACTGCGCCTCATATTACTTATCGCTTGTTACTAGAACATCTCGCTGAAAAAGGCTATGTAGTTGTTGCAACACCTTTTGTTAATACACTAGACCATACGGAAATCGCAAAAACCGTATTGTTGAACTTTGACCGTGTTATGGAACGATTGTACGAGTATTCCCTGATACGAAGACAATACTTACCCATCTATGGAGTGGGACATAGCATGGGTTGTAAGCTGCACTTGCTGATTGGCAGTTTATTTGAGGTAGAACGAGCAGGTAATATTCTTATTTCGTTTAATAACTATGCAGCTAAAGAAGCTATTCCCTTAGTGGAACAGCTTAACACTACAGTGAACATAGAATTTACCCCAACGCCACAGGAAACTAATAGACTGGTACAAGAAAACTATAAAGTTCGTCGTAACCTATTGATTCAATTTTCTAACGACACTATCGACCAATCAACGGCCTTAAGTCGAATATTACTAGCACGCTTTCCGGGAATGGTAACAGCGCAAACCCTAACGGGAACTCACGTGACACCCTTGGGTCAAGATATCAAGTGGCAAGCTGGAAATGAGTTTAACCCCTTAGACGCATTGGGGCAATGGTTCAAACAAGAAGTCTACCGTGACTTGAACCAACTTAAACGCACCATGTCATTGTGGTTGAACCCGCTTTCTGGGTCATAATGCGAGTGGGGAATGGGGATTAGCTATTAATTATTAATAACTGGTTAGCGCTGTTGTATATGTTTAAAATTCTCGTAATTGATGACGACCATGCGGTGCAAATACTACTCAAAAGAATGTTAGAAAGACAGGGCTATAAAGTTGTGTCTGCTAGTAATGGAGAAGAAGGAATTGCCAAAACACTTGCTTATCGTCCGGCACTAATTATTTGTGATTGGATGATGCCTGTAATTGATGGGTTAGAAGTTTGCCGTCGTGTTAAACAAAATCCTGAATTATCTACAACTTTTTTTATTTTATTGACATCCTTGGACTCAATTGCCGACCGTGTAAAAGGTTTGGATGCTGGGGCTGATGATTTTATTACTAAGCCAATTGAAAAAAATGAATTACAAGCAAGGGTAAGAGCGGGTTTGCGATTACACCAACTCAGCAAAGATTTGCAAACTCAAAAGCAAATTTTGGAAACAGAATTTGCTGAAGCTGCTGAGTATGTGCGCTCACTTTTACCTTTACCAATGAAGGAACCGTTTACTATTAATTCCCGTTTTATACCCTCACGAAAATTAGGTGGTGATTGTTTTGATTACTATTGGTTAGACCCTAATTATTTAGTAATTTATTTGCTTGATACTGCCGGACATGGATTACGAGCAACTCTTCCTTCAATTTCGGTACTAAATTTACTTCGTTCTCGCGCTCTCAAAACTTTAAATTATTATAAACCAAGTGATGTTTTGAAAGCGTTAAACGAGACATTTCAAATGACATATCAAAATGATAAATATTTTACAATTTGGTATGGTGTTTATAATAGAGTAACGCGAGAGTTAATTTATGCTAGCGCTGGACATCCCCCAGCGGTATTAATATCCCCATTAATATCTCCAAAATCTCATATTTCTACTGAGATTAAACAACTTAGAACTCCTGGAATGCCTGTTGGTATGTTCCCAGAAGCGAAGTATGTTGACGAATTTTGTAAAATAGAGAAAAAAAGCACTCTTTATATTTTTAGTGATGGTGCATATGAAATTACTAAGCCAGATGGTACACTTTGGACTTTAGATGCTTTTATTAAGATGCTGAGTCGGTTACAGCATCCAGGTAATTCTCAAATCGAACAATTACTAAATCACCTCATCACTTTAAACTCCAAAGATATTTTTGATGATGATTTATCGATACTGCAAATGATTTTTGATTAGATTGTTGATAGTATAGTTTTATTAAATTCTTCTTGATTATCAAATATTTCAAACACTTTATCCATTCCTGTTAGCTCAAATAATATTCTTACTTGCTCGTTTATCGAACAAACAACTAGTTTACTGTCTGCTGCTCGCAAGGCTTTAAATGCTAACACCAAAGCTCCCAACCCTGAGCTATCCATAAAAGTCACATCTTTAAAATCAACTAAAACAACCTTTGTTCCATCTTCTAAAAGTCCAGCGACTTCTTCCCGAAATTCTTGTGATTTCGTAGCATCTAATTTTCCGCTAGGTTGCATAATTTTGACTGTATGCATCATAATTTCTGTTGTCGATATTAATGTAAATGTTTATACCGTTCCATTATATACCAATCATATTTCATCGTAATTCCCAACTACTAATTAGCAAATCTTAACTTAAAACATCCAAGTTGATTTTTCTCTGACGGAGGGGAATAGTAATAACAAAAGAAGACCCTTGAGGTGTTTGGGAGAAGCATTGCAGCGAACCACCATGTCGTTCTGTAATAATTTGATAGCTAATAGAAAGTCCCATCCCTGTACCTTTACCGATAGGTTTAGTAGTAAAAAAAGGGTCAAAAATTCGTTGTTTTATTTTTTCAGATATTCCCAAACCGTTATCTGTAATACAAATCTGCACTTGATTTTTCTCGACAGCTTTTGTGCTAATTGTGATTTGTGGTTTATCGATTAGTTCGCTTTTGCTGGATAATGAGGAATTAGAAAAAACTATTGCTTCTTCCAAAGCATCAATTCCATTGGTCAAAATATTCATAAAAACCTGATTGAGTTGTCCTGCGTAGCATTCCACTAATGGTAAATTTCCATATTTTTTAATAACCTCTATTTCCGGACGTGCGGGTGTTTGTTTGAGACGATGTTCAATAATCATCAGCGTACTTTCAATACCCTCATGGATATTAACTTCTTTCATATCAGCCTCATCCATACGAGAAAAAGTTCTTAGCCCTACAACAATTTCACGAATACGCTGTGTTCCTGCTTTCATAGACTGGAGTAATTTTGGCAAGTCTTGTATGACAAAATCTAGGTCAATTTCTTCAGCGAAAGTCTGAATTTCTGTTGCTGGCTGAGGGTAATATTTTTGGTAAAGTTGCACCAAAGTCAATAAATCTTGAGTGAAGCCATGAGCGTGGTTGAGATTACCATAAATAAAGTTTGTGGGGTTATTAATTTCATGAGCTACACCTGCAACTAGCTGTCCCAGGCTAGACATTTTCTCTGTTTGAATTAACTGCATTTGTGCCTGTTGTAGTTCCGCAAGGGTAGACTTAAGTTCTGCTTCTGCTTGTTTACTTACCGTAATATCACGGGCAATAGATGATATCAATTCAATTTTGCCAACCTCCGATTTATGAACCATGATTACCTGAGAAACTGGTATCTCAGTTCCATCAAGACGCTTTAAAGCAGTTTCAGCTTTCCAGATACCTTTATCAAATAGTTTAGACATTTCCCGCTTAATAGTTGGTCTCATACTATCGGGAACAGCTACCATAAAATGAGTTTTGCTAATATCTTCTTCTTCACTCATACCCATCATGCGGCGTCCAGCACGGTTCATATAAATGTAGTTTCCTTCTGGATTGAATATCGCTACGCAATCACTAGTAGCTTCTAATATTGTGACTAGATTAGCTTGTTTTTTCTCAGCCTTTTTGCGAGCTGTGATATCTAACCCCATCGAGGCAACACTAATCACCTCACCTTCTCCAGCTACTAGTTGTGTGTTATACCACTCGCAAATAATTGTCTTACCGTCTTTAGTAATGTTTTCATTAATATTCCAATTGTTACTTGATTGTGTTAATAGTTCTTCCAGCACTTGATTCACATTCTCTCTTGCACTCTCAGGTACTAAAAAGCTAAAATTCTGCCCCAAAACTTCGCTTTGACTATAACCAAAGATTTTCTCTGCTGCTGGGTTCCACAGTTGAATTTCGTAATTAGAGTTCCATTCAATAATTGCTAATGGTACATTTTGAATCAACAATTCCAATTTTTGTTGAGAAGCAGCTAATTCATTTGTACGCTCTTGTACAGATTTTTCCATCTGAGCATAAGCTACAGTCAAAGCCTCTTCTGCTTGTTTTCGTCTAGTTACATCTACTAATAACCCATACCACGCAATCGAACCGTTCGCTTGCTTTTCCGGACGCGATTCACCTCGCAGCCATTTAATTTCCCCATTTGGCAAAATAATTCGTCCCTCCCAGTTCCAAGGTTCAAGAGTTTGGGCTGAAACTACTATGGATTGATGAAAAGCTTCTCGCTCCTCAGGGTGGCAAACCATAATTATTGAGGTGGGGTCTGCTTGGATTACCTCTGGTTTCAATCCGTATAATTCATAACATCCGGAACTGACATAGGGCATAGTAAAAGAGCCATCAGGATGCATGACAAAGTGATACAGCATACCAGGTGCATTTGCTGATATTTTTTGTATTTTAGCCTCACTTTTACGCAAAGCCTCTTCCGTGATTTTACGCTCAGTTATATCTCTAATTACACCAACTAAGAATTGATTCCCAGTTTCATCCGTAAATACAGATTTTTTGGCTGCAATTAAATTTGTGATGTCAAAAGCGTCGGTAAGATATTCCTCGTGTTCGCAAGAAATACCGCTAGTAAAAATGAGTTCATCTTTTTCCCAAAGCTCATCAGCTTCGGCTTTAGAGAAAAAATCGCTATCTGATTTACCGATTAATTCTTCTCGGTCACGCCCCATTAAGTCACAAAATGCATTATTAAATAACACCCAACGGTGCTGACGGTCTTTGATAAATATGGGGTCAGAAATTGCGTTGATAATTTGGAATAAAAACGTAACAGAAAAGTTTCCTAATTGCTGTGGATAATCGCTTTGAACTACTTGTAGCTTAGGTAGAGACTCTAGTATTGTTTTGTCCATGTTCATGCCCAGCCCTGTTAAAATATGGTTTAAATGGTCTTTTATAATGGATACAAGCACTTAAGTAATTTGCAAACGCTTGCTACAATAGCTACGTGATTGTGCTTAAGCTTCCTTCTGCTACTTTAGCATTCCCAAGCTTTATAAGTTTTTAACAGGCCAGGTCATAAGTTGTGGTCATTACTTACTTAGAAGAACAATTCAGTAAATGCGTACTGCAAAACAGCCCATCTCGTAGGATGGGGGAGCAATGCGATTTTGTTAGATTAGCCCAAATTGCAAACGACTATATTCAAATCTTTATTGGTAATAATAATCTAAAAAATAATGATGAATAGGCTTTAGATAGGATATAGCTTGGCTATATTCTAGGCGTGATTATTATTGCGCTAACAAATATCCATACCTGGACATATTGACATTTCTGTTAGTTTGAAGTGATATATCCAGATATAATTTGAAGCGATAACATAATATTTTTTGTTCACAAAATAAGGATAGGATTCCCTTTAAGCAATAGTTTAAAAAAGGGAAGTGCCTACCGATGATTAAAAATATATATTCTAATTTAGATTTAAATAAATCTTTGAGAATTTTTCAAGAAAACGTACGAAACTTTTAGAATTAGAAAATATCAAGGAATGGGATGGAAGAACACGGTTAGCTCGTGAACAAAGAATAGACGCAGTGCTTGAATGATACTTTAATTCTTGACTATTTTGACTAAATTTCTGACTTCACACTCAGCGCTCCTATTTGTTGATGTGATAGTACTTCTTTTAAATGGTCTGCAAGCCGAATTGCCAGAGCTACAATTGTAAGGGTCGGATTAGCAAACCCGCCTGTCGGAAAAACAGAGCTACCAGCGATAAACAAGTTAGAGATGCTATGAATTTTAGAATTTTGGTCAACAACACCCTGACGGGGGTCATCATGCATACGTGTTGTTCCCATGTGATGGTGTGTACCAGGATGAAGTAGTACTGGCTGTTCTCCGTTTCGTTCAACTAGAAGCTCACCAATGCCAGCACTCTTCAATTCCTCCTTGAGAATTTCTTGTGTTCGCTTGATAGTTCGGATATCAATATCATTCCATTGCCAGTGCAATTTTACTTTTTGGCGACCAAGACTATCGCAATCTGTACTTAGTGTAATTCTATTATTTGGGTCGGGGGCTTGTTCTGTTTGGTGCAATACTTCAAACTCGCTAAATCTTCGTTCAACACCTTTGATATATGACCAACCACCCCAAGCAAGACTAGGTAATAATGGTTCCTTTTTGAACAATGTTCCATGAGCAGCACTCAACATATAGTCAAAACCGTTAGCAATATTCGCTAAGTGCTTGAAAACATCTTTACGTGCTTCAGAATTTTGAACAAGCGCTTTGAAAGAATTTATAGCTTTAAGGTGACGCCATTTTGGGGTGGGAAATAGCAACGCGCTGATGTTCAGTAGTTGTTCGCGATGCATTGCAGCTTCTGTTAAGCCGAGTCTACCCATTACTGGTGTATTATGAACCCGTCGCAAATCATATAAAGCTGTTTTTTTGAAAATATCTGGGCTAGAAGGAATCAACCGACCACACCTAACTAAAGGATGATCCATGAAGAATCTGCCTACTAAATCATTTTGATTACCTAAGCCAGATGTTTGTACCTTATTCGATAGCAATAATAGTCGGGCATTCTCAATTCCACCTGTAGCAAGGATAAACACCTTGGCGCTAACCCAAAATTGTTTGCCTGACAAAGAAGCTACTCGCAAACGGGTTACAGTTTTTACAGTTTCATTTGTTTCAATTTCCACCAAGCTAGCGTGAAGATAAGTACTAATATTACTAGCTCGATTAATCTGATAACGATAATCATCCGTGAACACAGCACGCGGTCCGAATTGAAACATGCTGGTAGTAACGTTCTTGGTTAAAGGTAATGTGGGTGTTTGCGGATTGCTCCAAGTTTCTGCATCATAAGTAAAAGGTCTTAGCTGACATATTTTATGGGCACGCTCATAGAAGGGAGCAAGATGAGATAGTGAAAAAGGCCAACCACTATATGGCAACCAGTCTCGTTTCTGGAAATCTATATTATCGAGTGGTACATATCTAACACCAATCTGGTTTTCACCGATTCTAATTTTCCAACTATTTGCTGTACCGCCAAGTTGCAGGCGCCGTGAGTCGTCTAAAGTGCCAAAAAGGTTTCCCGAACTTTCACCACTCAAAAGTGACTGAGTATTCTTGTCGTAAGATAACCCACCACTTTCTAAAACACAAACTCGGAAATTTGTACCGATAAATTCACTAGCTAAAGTTATACCAGCAGGTCCGGCACCAACTATACAGATATCCGTTTCAATAGTTTCGTTTGGAGCTAATGTACGTGAATCAATTAGCATTATTAATTACCTGTAAATTTGAATTGAAGCGTAATTAAAGGATTATGTCAATCAGCTTAGAACAAGCTGTGACTCATGATTGTCCAAAGCTGATATACTTACAATTTGAGCTAATTTCTGAAGAGTAGCTTTGCGTGCTTGTATTTGAGGAGTCATTTCTAATCCTATTGTTTCAAGAATTTTCTCCCAACGATAAACCCAATCATGTCTAAGTAAAGAATTTATAATATTATCTTTACGATTTTTTTCACAGATATCGATTTGTTGATTTAACTCACTTATAACATTAGCAATGTTAGAGCAATCAAAAGGAATTTCGATTACAGCATTCGACCAATTAAAGTTTTGTGTAAAAGCTGTACATTTGGGAGGTACACCTAGCATTATAGTTCCCCCTGCTGCTCCTTCATAAAAACGTGGGCCTACCTCCTCTTGAGGATTACTGTTACCAGTTAAATCAAATTTTGCTTTGTTCACTATCATGTAGTGACTTCTTTTGAGAAAGTTAGTATATAGACTGCGATGATTTTTGTAATCAGACATATATAAGTCTTGGATAGTGTCGTGAATATAAAATAGATTTTTATACTTTACTAAATCCAACAAAGCATCATGAGTAACTGCGGAGCGGCGTCCAATATTCAATACATCAACACATCGCTCCGTAGGATTAGGATAAGGGCAAAACTTGATAGCGTCAACACCATATGGTAGCGAATGGCAAGGGCGTCGGACGATATCAGCGACTCGATGAATACTACCATCAAAATTGAGAAAAATATAATCGAAATCTTCTAAAACTCGTAGTTGTGCTAACCAATTATCAATGTCTTTTGCCCAAAGCTCATCTAACCAACATACAGCATAACGACACGATTGGCGCCAGCCTTTGATAGAGTTTAAAACCAAAACATCCTGAATTGACTGGCAAAAAAAGAAAAATAAATCGTAATTTTTATTTACTTTAATACTTTGATTAACTAATGATTGAATGTATTTGCCATTTTTTAGAAGCTTTACTGTATGATTAGCTAATTGATTAGTAAATTTAAAAAAATTAGGATTGAATTTTGGTGCAATTACATCAACCGTATCACAGTCTTGTATTACATCCTCAAGCTCGTAAACTGCTCCACGAGAAACATGGTATTTCAAATTACGCATCGACAACAATAAAACTCGCGAATTTTCGCTAGTCGCAGATATCTTTGATAACATAGAAATATTTATCTTGTTACATGCCAATCGCAGATGCAAAAAATATGAACATTTAAACTGTTAACACAGAGCATTTTATAGAGGAATGAACCGTACTACACTTCATCAAGTATGTACAAGCCCTACATTGTTTTTATCCAAAATACATTGGTTATATAAAAATGCTGTTTTTTTACATCTTACATCACTATACCTGTGAAACCTCAGAGGTGGGTAAAGAATTTGTAAATCCTTTTCAAGTAAATTATAAAGTTTTTACCGAGGTTGTGATTGTACTGTCAAAACTTTTAGGTTGTTCACAGGGGGAAGAGATAATAGCGCTACTTGCTGGTTGCTAGAACGGCATTGAGCGTAAACTTTTTTTTTATTTTCAAAAAGATAAATTTTGGGTGCGGACTAATTTTATTTTTGTCATATAAAGTATTACCAGCTTACGTATTGACTATTGCTGCTCACTGGATTTTTGGATAATCTAACAAAATCGTATTGCTCCCTAGGATGGGTTAAGCGCAAAAAACTCCAATTAATTAGATTTATTTTTAGATAAGCTACACATCCCGTGAATACCAATAGCTGAAATCGTAAATCCTAGTAAAACTCCCATTCCTTCTGCAAAACAATTAATTCGATGCCTATTTTCCGCTGCAGAAGCTATATATAAATCACTCAGGCTAGGGGACGAAGATTTAGCTATTTTCATGAAATTACGGTGACTTGCATCTAGAGTTGCCCATTCTGGAAATAGATAATAAGTATTAATTCCAGCAAATCCGAAACCTGGTAAAACAACTAAAATAAAAAGAATTAAAGAACGAATGTTCATATTACACTATAGTTATAACTAAATAAGTGTAACTCATAATAAGTTGATGGAGATTTAAAAATGGTATATCCACAAGCTCCTTGGATTCTTAAAGGTTACGCAGTTGCCACTCTGGAATTTGTCGATATTGAAAAAGTACGCTTTTTAATACCTAAAGAATTTAAAATAGTCTCTATACTACCAGGGAAAACTATCGGCTGTGTTTACTTATCTTATTATTCTTCTGGCTCCGTATTGGAATACAGCGAGTTGATTGTTGCTCCCGCTTTAGTGAGTTACGAGGGCAAAGTTGGAGGTTGGGTTTCTCATATTTATGTAGATAGTGCCGATTCTGTCGCTGGTGGTCGCGAAATTTGGGGACTACCTAAGGAGTTAGCAGAGTTTAGTTGGGAAAATAATGAACGTGTCACTGTACAGCAAGGTAATAAAAAACTTTGTAGCCTTGGTTATCAAAAGCAAAGTTTGACATTGCGACCCCCGCAAATCACAGTATCCGGTTTCAGTACAATGGGAACAGATTTGCTAATGTTCCCTGCTAAATTTTCGTCCAGTTTGGGTTTTGTTGGTTCAAAATTAGAAATCCCTGCCGAAAGCCCTTTTGCTGAGCTAGCTTTGGGTAAACCTTTTTTGACCGTGGGTTGCCAAGCTTTGGGTTTGTCGGTTGATGCACCAAAAGTTATCGGACAGAGATTATAGCGTTTTCCGGTCTGGTGTGAAGTGCATTAGGCCGGGGTGGGTAAGGAAGGATGCCCACCCCACAAGATTTTTACTAATTGGTCTCCTTTTATAATCCTAACAATTCGCAATAATTTCAGAAACCGTATTGGTTGCTAATATTTCCATTGTTTCTCGACTAATCGATGGTTCGGAATACATAAAATTTAAAGTCATTTTTTGTTGAAATGTTGTAACCGCAACCCCAAAAATACCTCCAAAAATCGCTTGTGATGGTACAAAACTAATCTCTTCTAGTTGCAATGAACCGTAATCACTTTTGATATCGACTTGACCAATATTTGTAACAACTACGGTCATTGGCGTTTTATTTGGAAGAGCTAGGAAAAAATCATAAATTATCTTAGATACTAATACAATACTGAAAATATCTTTGTTTGTTAAAGCTAATTCTAACTGTTGTTTCACTTCTCGTGCTAAATTCCAGAAAGATATATTATTTAATTTTAAAGTATGAAATGAGCAAATCCCTGAAGTTAATAAGCCTAAATGTTCGTGATTAATTTTTGGTGTTAAACGTTTTCGTAAATCAATAGCCGAGCTACAACTAACATCTAAGTTAATTTCATCTCCTTCACTTATTTTTTTTGCCGCTGTCAACAGCATCGCAGCACACAAGGCTCCTTGTACAGTAGTCTTTTCCTTTCTACATAATTCTACTAATTGCGCGGTTTTCTCTTCATTTAATTTTCTTTGAACAATACCACAGCGGCGTGATTCAATAGGTGCATATTTTTCAAATTTCAATGTTTTACAAGGATGTGAACCCACTTTAAATGCAAATTTTAAAAGAAATAAAATACTTTTTATTTTAGCTACATAGCCTTGCATTACTTTTGGCATTAATTGTGTAATCGGTGGGATAGGGAATAAAACTTGAATATTATCATTATCTAGCTTACCATCAATACTTTGATGGCAATATTTTAAAATTTCGGAGTGTAATGCAATAGATGATAATCCATCAGATATTGCATGATGTATTGTGGTTATTAAATAATTCATCCTTTCGCTATTAATAGTAATTAATACAGCCCTTACAAGGCATTTTTCACTTTCAATAGGTAGGTTTAATTCTTCTAGCACAATTTCTTGCCATTCATGATTATGCTGCTTATAAACTATACGTAAGGGAATTTTATTTGCTCTATTTTGAAAACTAAGGTTATTTAAATTGCCAATAATGCAAGACTTTAAGTGAGGATGGCGAAATTGAATTAATTCAAGAGCTTGTCTCAGGGCTTCTTCGCTTAATAATCCTTTGATACGGCTAATTGTGACTATATTAAAAGAACCTGAGTAACGGTTGAATATTTCCATGCTTTGCTCAATAGGAGCCAGTTTTCTGTATCCTGTCATAATTCAACCTTGGTTATGCGTTTTCTACGAACTCAATTTTATTTTATGTTTTTCTTTTGATAGGAAAATTTAAATATTATTAAATATTACTCATTTTTACAGCTTTATGAAAATATTGTGATTATTATTAATTGCTTAATTGGACTGCATAACTCAATTTTACTGTTCATAAATATATATATACATAAATCACCCAAAAATTTGTAAAAGGAAAGCCAACTATGCTTTTACGTAAATCTTTCATAATTTTAGCTTTGGCTAACCTAGTAGTGAAAACATTGCTTCTTGCTTTTATGCAGCCAGCAGGAGCAATTCTTATCGCTCAAAGCTATTGTAGACTTGGTAGTCTATATACTGTCCAATCTAGAGATAACCTTTTCTCGATTGCTAGAGAAAGACTAGGTAATGGCAACCGTTGGCGCGAAATTACAAAAATCGATGGTAGTATTTTTACAGACGCAGAAGTTGCAAATTTAGAGCCAGGACAACAAGTTTGTATTCCTGGTTTTAATACTGTAAGTATACCAAGACCATACCCAAATTATCCTAATCCAGTTTATCCTAATCAAAATTATCCTAATCCAGCTTACCCCTATCCTACTAATCCATATCCAACTTATCCAACTTATCCAACTAACCCATATCCAACTTATCCTAATCAAGCTTACCCCTATCCAACTTATCCCTATCCTACTAACCCATACCCTACTAACCCATATCCTGCTAACCCATATCCTGCTAACCCATATCCGACTTATCCTAATCCAACTTACCCCTATCCTGCTAACCCATACCCAAATTACCCTAA
Organism: Scytonematopsis contorta HA4267-MV1; assembly: GCA_019359035.1. Classification (GTDB taxonomy): domain Bacteria; phylum Cyanobacteriota; class Cyanobacteriia; order Cyanobacteriales; family Nostocaceae; genus Scytonematopsis; species Scytonematopsis contorta. The sequence continues at coordinate 33,226 of JAHHIC010000077.1, forward strand.
TCAAAATTATGGTAAAGGTAATTTCAGACAAATGCTGGAAGCTCTGGGAGCATTTGAATCTGGTAGACCATCAGGTGACCCATATCAATATCGTGTTGAAAACCAATTAGGTTTTATGGGTAAGTATCAATTTGGAGAAGCTTTACTAATTGACCTTGGCTATTACACTGCGGGTACTTATTACGGTAACGGTGCTCGCAAAAATTTTTGGCGAGGTAGTTGGACAGGGAAAAATGGTATTAATAGCAAAGAAGAATTTAAAAATTCCCCTCAAGTTCAAGAAATCGCAATTCGTGAAGCTTTTAACTTAAATTGGCAACGTGTTAACAGTAGACTCGCAAAACAAGGACAATCAGTAAACGATTATCTTGGTAGGCAAAAAACATTTATGGATAGGGGACAATCTAAAACAATTACTATTAGTCTTTCTGGAATTTTAGCAGGAGCTCACTTGCGTGGTCCCGGTGGAGTCGCTGACCTTCTTATGAATAACCAAGTCAGTTATGACACAAATGGTACTTCTATTCTTCGTTATATGGACGAATACGGTGGTTATAATATCACTCAAACAGATTTTTCTAACCTGGGTTATAGGTAGTAAGCAGCTAAGAAACCCACCCCTCCCCATTTACGGGGTTTCTTATATTAAGGACTCACCTTTGCCCTATAAAGCAGCTTATCACCTTGACGGTAACCAGTGTAGCGAACCTTTACAGATTCCCCTGGTTGTGCAGTACCTTCCAATAACTGATGCCACTGCGGGTCATAAGGAATTTCTGCTCCCACTAGTGCGATCGCCTCGACACCCCACGCATTCAAAAGCTTTTCTAGCGGCTTTTGTACCAATGGCAGAATCTTCACCGCAGCCAGTTGGGGATTTTCTTGAGCTTTTTGAGCAGCAGTGGGGAATTGTAACAACAAAGATTCCAAAAGTTGCAAATTCGACAAAATAAACTCTTGCTGCGATTCCTGCCGAGAAACCTCCATTTTATTTTGCAGTCTTTGATATTCTTGTTTCAATTCGTCAATTTTTTGTAATAAATCTTGTTCTTTATTTGTTTCTACAGGCTGTATTGATACTGGTTTATTTAAAGAAATATCTGAAACATCTGAATCTGAAACACCTGAAAAAGCCGTCACCAAATCATCCAAAGATATCCGTAGCGCTTGCGACAACTTAAGTAATATGGACAACCGCATCACCGTAATATTTCCTCGTCGCAGCTGCAAAATTTGACCCTTAGAGACACCAGCAGTCTGACCCAGAGCTTTATAACTAGAAATACCAACCCTTTGCATTAACTCTTGCAACTTTTCGTTATTCGTCATTGTTAGAGAAAACATAATCCCACTGTAGAGACCGTATTAATACGGTCTCTACATTTAGTTTAATCCTCCAACAAAGCTCTCAACATCCAAGCAGTTTTTTCATGCACCTGCATCCGTTGAGTTAGCAAATCAGCTGTTGGTTCATCATTCACCTCATCAACGACAGGAAAAATTGAGCGAGCAGTTCTCACCACCGCTTCCTGTCCTTCCACCAGTAAATGAATCATATCCTTAGCTTTAGGAACACCAGGAGTTTCTGGAATTGAACTCAATTTAGCATACTCGCTGTATGTTCCTGGAGCAGGATAACCTAGCGCTCGAATTCTTTCGGCAATTAAGTCTACAGCTAGCGCTAACTCTGTATATTGGGTCTCAAACATCAAATGCAATGTTTGGAACATTGGCCCAGTAACGTTCCAGTGGAAATTATGGGTTTTCAGATACAAACTGTATGTATCAGCCAACATCCGGGATAAACCCTCAGCAATTTTTGCTCTCTTTTCTTCGTCAATCCCAATATTCATTCCAGTGACCGGCATAAAATTCCCCTGTGTTTAACTGTTTTTCTGTGATGAACACAATTTCTTAAGCCAAATGCATTTGTAGCACGCTCTTGGGTGCTTTGCGAACTCTAGCTAAAATTGTTTCTTTTCCTAAACGCTGACAAGCTTCATAGCGATGACAGCCAGAAAATCCATAATATTGACCGTCTACTTCCAATACGTCTATCGGTTCTTGTTGACCTATCTCGGCTATCGACTCCATTAAATCCTTGACTTTGTTTTGGTCGTTTTGCCGTGGTAGAGGTCGTCTAATATCTTTTAATGGTATCTCTTGGATTCTAACCATTGGATTCTAACCATTGGACTCTAGCCATAAAATTTTTAAAGGTTTCCCCTCCTTAAATAAATCATACTCGTTATGAGTTTGTTTTGCAACTTTTTGAGAAAAATTTGGAAATGGTATGATTAAGTTACTTGTGCTACACAAAACGAAGCTGTTGGATTAGACTGAGAAACTGGTTGTTTTCCGAGGGGACATAGGGTCTGGGTGGTGTGTCAATGAAAATTTCACAAAAAATTTCACTATGGTATTTTTCCAAAACTGCACTAACAACATTTTGTTTATTTGGGCTAACTGCTGCATCACCGGGTAATACCTTTCCCAAGGATGTGGACATTAGAGTTGGTATTGTACAAAGGTTTGGGGATAATCCCAAAGAACAATTGCTAATCGAACCAACAAAAGGTTCAAAGCTGTCGCTAAAGTTCAAGGTGGGCAAAAAAGAGCAAACCGTAGTTAGCGACAAAGGTGTGAAGATAGAAGTCGTGATGCAAAAATTGAATCAGCCAATAGTTAACGAAAAGGTAGTTTTAGGAACCTACCGTACGTATGAAACCGCTGAGGATAGTGCTGCACAATGGCGTGCTAAAGGGCTTGAAGTAGAAATTGCTCAACCAGAACGTTGGGAAATTTGGGCAAAAAGAGAAAACTACAGTACGCCTTTACTAAGAAGATTATTGTTACAAAGTGTAAAGGTAGATGGTTCAAAAACTTCCAAAATAGAAACAAAAGTTTGGAAACAAGTACCCCGTGTCAGTTGGGTATTAAATGGGATGCGCTACAGTCCGACGCAAGTAGAAATTACTTCAGACAAAAACTTAATTAAAGTTAATGCCACTCAAAAACCAGAACGAGCAAATTTGTTTCCAGGAAGCTTGGAAATCCGCCCGAATTCTTATGGAAACTATACACTAATTAACAAAGTACCTTTAGAAGAGTATTTACGGGGGGTAGTACCTTACGAAATTGGGATAACAGCACCTCAGGTATCTTTAGAAGCGCAAGCTGTAATCGCAAGAACTTATGCTCTTAGGAATTTACGTAGATTTGAAATTGATGATTATGAACTATGTGCCGATACTCACTGCCAGGTGTATCAAGGAATTACAGGAGCCGCACCCACCACAGACAAAGCAATTAGTTCCACAAGAGGAATGGTACTGACGTATAACAACGAACTAGTTGACGCCCTGTATTCAGCAAGCACAGGAGGAGTAACGGCATCTTTTAGTGACGTTTGGTATGGAGAAGACCGTCCTTATTTACGTCCAGTGATAGACGCACCGTCAAATATTTGGAATAAAAAAGAAAAAAGTTTGTCGGATGAAGAAAACTTTCAAAAATTTATTAATTTGAAAGAAGGGTTCAATGAAAGTACCTGGGATATGTTCCGTTGGCGTCGGGAAAGCAGCTTAGAGGACATTACTAAGGGGTTGCAAAAATTCCTGAGAGTGAAAAATAGTCCCTATGCTAAATTTAAACAACTTAAAGATATGGAAGTTGTGGAACGTTCAGGGAGCGGACGTATCTTGAAGCTAGCAGTCAATACGGACATAGGAACTTTTTACTTACATAAAGATGAAGTACGTAGCGCCTTCGTAGCTCCTATCAGCACACTATTTTACCTGCAACCTCTTAACAAAGGCAAAATTGGCACTTTATGGGGATACGCTTTTGTGGGGGGAGGAATGGGACATGGAGTAGGTTTGAGCCAAACAGGAGCGCAAAATTTAGCCAAACAGGGTTGGTCGAATGCAAATATTTTGCAATTTTATTATCCTGGTACTAGAATCCAAATTCTTAGCGACGCCATTAAAAAATGAAATTAAAAAAACAGCAACACCCTTCTTAGTTTGTGCTGCTGTTTTTCAATGATGATTTTTCTGGTCAAGCTCTTTATCAGTGGTTAACACGAGGCAAAGTTCTGTGTTACCGCTGAATTTTATTGTGAATTGATGAGTAGCCTTAGTTCTAGTAAAGCTCTTCTTCTTTGTGAGTCGCGATGGTGCAATCAGAAGTTGGGTATGCAACGCAGGTCAATACATATCCACCTTCCATTTGGTCGTCATCCAAGAAAGATTGGTCAGACTGGTCAACCGTACCTGCTTGAATTTTACCAGCACAGGTGGAGCAAGCACCAGCGCGGCAGGAGTAAGGCAGGTCAAGGCCAGCTTCTTCAGCAGCGTCTAGAATATAAGTATCATCATCACAATCGATTACTGTGTTTAAGCCTTCTGCTTCGTTGATGAGTGTCACTTTGTAAGTTGCCATTGTCTAATCCTCTCTTTTGCAAACGGCAGTATAAGTAAACCTAAAGCAAACAGTTCGGCTCAACCTTATAGGTCAGTCGTAAATTCTATTTCGCTTCACTTCTGATACTACGAGAAAAATAGCAGCTTGTGTCCGTAAATTGACCGCGATTAGTAATGAAACTTAGTTATTTGTAACCAATAAGTTTAACTTATGCTTTAGAGGTGGTTATCGGCAAGTTATTAGTAAAATTTATAAAGTTTGCAAATAAACGTCAATTTGTCAACTAATTACTTACAATACTTATGAGGTACATAGCATTTGGATTTGTAATACTTATATAAAATTGCATGTCTACATAATTTGCTTGGCTTTGGGGTAACACGACGGAAAATCTACAATAATTAATTGGTGATAATAATGTATAGCTCTGTGCAGGCTTTAATGGAATCACCTGTTCGGGTGGGTTTAATTGGTACTGGGTATGCGGCAAAGTTACGCGCAGAAGCATTACAAAAAGACGATAGAGCGCATTTGGTAGCTGTTTCTGACCGTAGACAAGATAAGACAGAAGCTTTTGCTAAAGACTTCGAGTGTAACGCAATCAGTCAACCAAAAGAGTTGGTAAAACGTGAAGATATAGATTTAGTGGTTATTAGTAATGTGAACAGCGAGCATGGTACTCTTGTCGGTGCGGCTCTTGCTCACGGTAAACATGTAGTTGTAGAATACCCCCTGTGTTTAGATGTGGGGGAAGCCGAAGAACTTATTGCTTTAGCCAAAATACAGAAAAAATTGCTTCACGTAGAACATTTAGAGCTTTTAGGTGGTTTGCACAACTGTTTGAAGGAATATCTACCCCAAATGGGTGAAGTGTTTTATGCTCGCTACAGTACAATTAATCCTCAAAATCCATCTCCTCGCAAATGGACTTATAATCATGAGCTTTTTGGTTTTCCCTTAATGGGTGCCCTTTCTAGATTACATCGACTGATAGATTTATTTGGTGAAGTGCTGACAATTAATTGTCATAATCGTTTTTGGCAGACAGAAGCAGATTTTTATCAAACTTGTTTTTTAAGCAGTCAAGTGAATTTTACTAGTGGACTATTAGCGCAACTGGTTTACGGTAAAGGTGAAACCATTTGGCAACCAGAGCGTAAGTTTGAAATTCATGGAGAACATTTTGGAATAGTTATTGATGGCGATAAAGGAATTTTAATTAAAAAAGACGAAACAATACCTATCGAACTTCCCCCTCGTAAAGGTTTGTTTGCCAAAGATACTCAAATGGTGTTAGACCATCTTTTCCAAGGTACTCCTTTATATGTCACTCCACAACAAAGTTTATATACCCTCAAGGTTGCCGATGCTGCACGTCGCTCCGCATCCATGGGGATAACGATTGTCGTTGACGGTTGACGGTTGACTGTTGACGGTTGGTTACTTTGAATTTCTGAGAGGGTGTTTATAAAGAGGACATTAAGTATCGTTTATATCACAAGCAAGCCAGCTAACCAGCCAGTGACTAAAGTCACTGTCTAAAAGCTGAAGTCCTCTAAAAGAGGACTGAAATAATAGATTGAAAACAAATCCTTTACAAAATTTAAGATATTCCCAAAAATCTTATTTCTTATTAGTCCTCTTTAGAGGACTTTAGCTTTTAGACAGTGACTTTAGTCACTGGCTGGTTGGCTGGTTGGCTGGTTGGCTGGTTGGCTGGTTGGCTGGTTGGTTGGCTGGTTGGTTGGCTGGTTGGCTGGTTGGTTGGTTGGTTGGCTGGCTGTCTTAATATTTTATTTATAAACATCCTTTGAAAGTTCCAGAATCTTTTTAGCGACTGGTTCGAGAACAGGTATTACTGACAAACGATTTCCTTTTTTAATCACCATTAGTTGTTCGGGACTAAACTTTTCTTTTAATTCTGAAAGCGAGATAATACGGGGAAAAGCCCCCACAATTTCTACTGCTACTGTTTGCCAACGAGGAGATTCAGGAGTAGATTTTGGGTCGTAATATTCGCTCGACAGGTCAAACTGGCTTGGGTCTGGAATATTTGTTTTCACTACCCGCATTAACCCAACTATACCAAGGGGATTGGTGTTGGAGTGATAGAAAAAAGCCAAGTCTCCCGGTTGCATTTGACGCAGGAAGTTACGAGCTTGATAATTGCGAACACCATCCCAAATTGTTTCACGCTGTTGTTTTAAGTCCAGGATGCTATAAACATCAGGTTCTGATTTCATTAACCAATAATTCATATTTTTTTGGTATAGAGATGTTTTGGTGAAAGAGACTAAACATGTTTAGTCTCTACATTTTTGGATATTGAACGCAACCAAGAAACATCATATTTCCCTGTCATCCCCCCACTCCCCACTCCCACTCCCCACTCCCCACTCCCACTCCCCACTCCCCACTCCCAATTCCCCACTCCCCGCTAGTTAGCCCAAATGTACTCTCCTGGTCTTAACCGTTTCCAACCTTTGTAGTCACAGCCTTGATTGAGCATGTGCAAAATCGAAGAGCGTACATGCTTGCGCTCATCTATTGGTAAATCATCGGGATACAACCACTGCAATACTTTATCCGCATTCATCGCGGACGGTGAATTCTCTTTCAATACTGTTGCTATTGCAGCAGTTAAGGAACCACATTGGTCTAACTTAGGAGAGAAAGGTAAGCGTGAGTTAGGAGGACGCTTGGATTGAAAGTTTTCTCTAGGTTTTTTGTTTTTTTGTTTTTTGGAAGTAGATTTAGATGGGGAAGGTTCATCAGCTTGCTCCAATTCCCGTAATATTTTTTCAACTTCTGCGCTTGGAGCTTCGTGCGCTTCCTCTGGGAACTCTTCCTCTTCTTTAAATACAGTTTTCGTGATTATGTTTGTACTTGGTATTATGACTGCTTTGGCGCTTGGTTTTGCTTTTGCTTTCGTATTTGTTTTGGTATTGGCTTTTTTGCCTGTTGTGTTATTTGCTTTTGTGGTTGCTTTTTTATTTGTAGTCACAACCTCATCTTCTTTCTCCTGTTCTTCCTCGTCTTCTTCCTCAGGTTCCAATGTTGCTGTGGATGTAACTGCAATCATCTCTACAAAACCGTTAGTTTTATAGGATTCGTCAAAAGTTGGAGGAGTTAAAGTGAATTCATTCGCAGACAACCCTTGGGAACCCACCTGAAGCATCGGCTTTAATAAAGCTTCTAAATGAGTAAGTTGTTGGTTTGCTACGGATGCTGCTTGTTCATGATATTCCGCTAAATTACGATAGTAATTCGCTAAGTCCATCAGTGCTTGTTGACTCAAGTTGGGTGGGGGTGGGGGTGGTGGGGGGAAATTCAGCATGTGCTTCAAATAGATAGAAAATAAAGGACAAAAGACAACTTTTTGATTATTTTTATCAAAAAGACTAGAATATTAGGATTTGGGTCTAAAAACTTGAATAACGTTTGTATCGCATTCTAAGTAAGGGCCGCCTATTAAATCAATACAATAAGGAATAGCAGGAAATACAGCTTCTAAACATTCCTTAATAGATTTTGGTTTTCCTGGCAGATTGACTACCAAAGCGCGACCTCGAATACCGGCTGTTTGCCGAGACAAAATCGCGGTAGGTACATACTTTAATGAAACAGAACGCATTAGTTCTCCAAACCCTGGTAGCATTTTCTCACAAACTGTCTCCGTTGCTTCAGGTGTTACATCTCTTGGAGCAGGGCCTGTACCTCCAGTAGTAATTAAGAGACTACATCCTTGTTCATCAACCATTTGTACGAGAGAGCTTTCGATAGTTTCCCTGTCATCAGGAATGACTTGATAAATCGGTTTCCACTCACTGCTGATATAAGTTTGGAGCAACTCAATTATCGCTTTTCCGGAAATGTCTTCGTAGATTCCAGCGGTAGCACGGTCTGAAACTGTTAAAATACCAATATTAATAGTCATTGTTCAAAGTTAACAGATACAAGTTTTAATTGTTATTAAATACAGTTCCAAAATTTGGACATAAAAATCATGATTGATTTTACCCCTTGGGACATTCTACTGCGTCGGTATGTTGATGAACAAGGACGTGTAGACTATCGAGCTTGGAATCACGAGCAACCAACAGCACTTTTTGAGTGGTTATCGGGTATTTCTCAAGTTAATTTTATATCAAATGAAGATAAAAAAGAACAATTGGCGTTGTGGGTTAACCTCTATAATGCTTTTACTATTTCTACCATTTTAGAGAGTTATCCAATCGAGTCAATTCGTCCCAGTATTCTTGGTATCCCTAACTGGCTAGCTTTTTTGCGCTTTTTTCAACGTCGTATTTATGTAGTTGAAGGAAAATTTTACAGTCTGGGTAATATCGAAAATCAAATTTTGCGAAAACAATTGCAAGAACCACGAATCCATTTTGCTATTGTCTGTGCTTCTATTGGTTGTCCTAATTTAAGAAATGAGGCTTATTTTCCTGCAAAAGTTAATGACCAGTTAGAAGAAGATGCTCGTCGCTTTATCAACAATCCCGATAAAGTTCGTTATGACCCTCAAACTGACACTCTTTACTGTAGTAAAATTTTGAAATGGTATCGTCAAGATTTTTTAATGGTTGCTCCATCTATTCAGCAATACATTAGTTCTTATTTAGATAATCAATCTGTAGTAGGTGAGATAACCACCAAAACTAAAATTACTTATCTTTATTATGACTGGAGTTTAAATCAGCGGATATCCTCATAAAATTTCTTTAGGTAGTTTGCATCCACTCCAATCCCCCATAACATTCCAATGTAGAGGTAAATTGCTGTTGCTTTCCATGCACCCCAGTGTGCTACACGACGGTCGGAACTGGTTACAATGCGGTTAACTAAGCGGATTTGTCCTTTTTTACAGAGTTTTAGGCACAAGTCTCCTTCTTCCATAATGGGTAATGTTTCATCAAAACCACCAACAGCCAAAAATTCAGCTCGACGGCAAAAAATCGCTTGGTCTCCAAATAACAAACGTAATCCTTGAAAAAATAAATGTGGTTTAAATAATAACGGAGCGTAATAAGTTTTTAAGTAGTTATGCAGTGATATACCCCAACGAGTCGTTTGTAACCCGGTCATTAAGGAAATAAATCCACCAGCTATAACTCTTTTATCAGAAAGGCTTTGTTCTATAACAGCAACGACATCATCCGGTAAATAAGTGTCAGCATGTAAAAAACAAATAGTATCTCCAGTCGCAAAACTAACTCCGTGGTTCATTTGAATTGAGCGTCCGCTACGTTCACAATTTATAAGCTTTACCTCTATTTCATCAGGAAAATATTGAAAACAATTTTCGGCAACTTTAGTTGTAGAATCGTGACTACCACCATCGACTACTATAATTTCTTTTACGGGAGGATTAAGCAGAGTCAGCTGGTTTAAGGTACGTTTTAAAGTTGTAGCCTCGTTTAAGGTTGGGATAATAATCGACAAGTTTGACATGGAATAATATACTTAACTTGAACCAATAGAAGCACGATACTGCGATTCAAGTAATTGACCCCACTTAGAATTATAAGGATGTACGTGATGCACAGGAGTTAAATCTTTATTTAAACCTGTGAAAAGAGGTCTTCCTTCATTTGCCCACCGAAAAATTCCTCCATCTAAATTAAACACGCGCTCAAATCCTGCTTTTTGAAGCTTCTGGCTAATTAAGGCACTACGGTAACCGACTGAGCAGTATACAACAATCGGTGCATCTTTTGCATACGTAAAATCTTTAAAATTAGAAGTTTTAGGGTCAATGCGAACTGCTGTTTCTAGGTGACTGACTTCGTATTCTGCTTCATTTCTTGCATCAATTAAAAGCGGTTGTGGTTTTTTGGTATCATCCAAAATGCAAGCTAATTTTTTTGTGGAAATTGTCCGAACATTGGGAAATTTGAATTTGAGAAATAGCTGGAAAATTTTTAATTTCATATTCATATAGTATTTACGCAATTTTTTAACTTGTTAGAAATTATAAATACTAGTCCCAGTATAAGAAACCCCACCCCCAACCCCCTCCCCGCACGCGGGGAGGGGGCTACGATTAATGATGAATACCTCGATAATTAAACACAAAAATTAAATACAAAAATCGACTATTTCTAACTATTGTCGTAGCCCCCTCCCCGTAAACGGGGAGGGGGTTGGGGGTGGGGTTTATTTGTGCGGTTGGGGGTGGGGTTTATTTGTGCGGTTGGGGGTGGGGTTTATTTATCTTGCGTGGGTTGAATGGTTTATAATGTATTTTAATTTACATTATTTAACATTTTTAACCTGATTTACTGTGAAAACTGTTACCAAATTTTGTACCCCAGTAGCTGCTAAGTTATTTTCTAATTTGGAATTTGATGGTAAAGAGTTTCGTCATCAACCAGGTAGCATTTTAGGAAGCACCGCACTCGTAGCTGGAACCACAGTTGGCGCTGGTATTTTAGCGATGCCAACATTTACTTTACCATCTGGCATTGTTCCTTCAACAGTCTTGCTGATAGGAGTGTGGCTTTATGCATTAATTTCCGCATTACTGATAACTAAAGTAACATTAAACACCATGTCTCAGACAGGACGAGTAAGTGTTAGTTTATTGACAATGGTTGAAAAGACTCTGGGAAAAGTGGTAGCTAGAATTGCGTCTGGGGCATACTTATTTTTGCACTACGCTTTACTAGTAGCTTATATATCTCAAGGTGGGGAGATATTAACATCTTTATCAAATAAAATTTGGAATATACAACAGATTTTACCGGGGTTAGGTGGAAGTGTTTTTACTATAATATTTGGTGGAATGATGTACCTCGTTCGGGAAAAGCTAATAGAGAAAATCAATAATATTTTTGTCGGAATAGTAATTAGCTCTTTTGTGGGGTTGTTACTTGTAGTTGGGAATCAAATAAATTTTGAGCAATTTTATTTTCAAAACTGGAGTGCGCTTCCACCAGCAATTTCAGTAATGTTAGTTGCGCTATTTTATCATAATATTGTTCCTGTAATAACAGTGCAACTAGAAGGAGATTACCAAAAAATCCGTCAATCTATCATCATAGGTTCCTTAATTCCTTTAGCAATGTTTTTGATATGGAACGCAGTAATTTTAGGGAGCGTTAGTCCTGAGATATTAAAATCTGTGTCACAAGGAAATGCTGTTTTTGACCCGTTACAAATTTTGCGTAACGGTAGTGCTGGAGAATGGATAGGTCTACTAGTTTCCGTATTTTCAGAGTTTGCGATTGTGACATCATTTATTGGATTCGTTTACGGGTTGTTAGATTTTTTCCAAGATTTCCCCCTGTTTAGAGATAGTAAATACAGTAATAATCGTCTACCATTATTGGGGTTTGTACTTTTTCCTCCCATGAGTTTATCGGCACTAAACCCAAGTATATTTTTTACTGCATTGGATTATGCTGGGACATTTAGTATCTCTGTTTTAGGGGGTATTATTCCAGCTTTGATGGTTTGGAAACAACGCTACCAAAACTTAGATTTGCACAGCATCAACAAACCTTACTTTAGTGGTGGTAAAGTAACGATGGTTGTGATGATTTGTATTGCGTTGGTTGTGATTTTGCAACAAATTATAAGTTATTAACTATTAATTACTGGGTCACATCTAATTTCAATCATAAAACCGTCCGGGTCGTAGAAATATACTCCTCTACCTGTGGGACGGGTGACGGGTCCATGTGCGATGGTGATTTGATTTGTTTTTAATACTTCAACTGCTTGGTCAAATAACTGCTGTTCAATATCAAATGCTAGATGGTAAGCTCTTGTAAATTCATGCTCTGGGTTAGGGTCTGGTGGTGTTAGGTCAGGAGTCCAAAATAAATCTAATATAGTACCGTCTGGTGTTGCAAAGTTGGCAACTTTTCCTTCTTTGACTAAATCTAAAAGGGTTTTCGGGATTTCTTCACCTGTAAGTTCGTGTAAACCCAGCATATTTCCATAAAAATGACGAGAAGCTTGCATGTCCCGGACGTTTAAAGCGATATGATGTACTCGTCGCAGCATTCCTCTTGTGAGGACGGTATTTAATGTAGTACTAGATAGCATGGCAAAAATATTTTTTGAAGGCGGTAATATCATTTTATGCGAGAACTATACCCATTAATAGAACCTTACAACGAAGGAAAACTCCCAGTTTCCGATATCCACACAATTTACTTTCAAGAATGTGGCAACCCCCAAGGTAAACCGATTGTATTATTACATGGTGGTCCTGGTGGTGGATGTCCTCCTTTTTATCGACAATATTTCCACCCAGAAAAATGGCGTTTGGTGATGTTTGACCAACGTGGTTGTGGAAAAAGTACACCCCATGCTGAATTGCAGGAAAATACTACTTGGGATTTAGTCAGTGATATTGAAAAACTGCGTGAGCATTTAGGTATCGAAAAATGGATTGTGTTTGGTGGTAGTTGGGGAAGTACGCTGTCGTTAGCTTATAGCCAAACCCATCCGGAACGGTGTAAAGGATTAATATTACGTGGTATTTTTATGCTGCGTCAAAAAGAGTTGATTTGGTTTTATCAGGAAGGTACGAGCTATATTTTTCCTGATGCATGGGAAGCGTATCTCAAACCAATCCCACCGGAAGAAAGGGGAGATATGTTAACAGCTTATTATAAGCGTTTGACCAGTCCGGATATGCAAATCAGGTTAGAAGCTGCTCGTGCTTGGTCAGTTTGGGAAGGGACTACTAGTAAGTTGTTTCCTGATACCCAATTAATGCAAACCTTTGGTGAAGATGAATTTGCTGATGCTTTTGCACGAATTGAGTGTCATTATTTTATGAATAAAGGTTTTTTTGAACAAGAAGACCAATTACTTTTAAATGTTCATCGTATTCGTGATATTCCTGGTGTAATTGTTCAGGGAAGATACGATATTGTTTGCCCTATGATATCAGCTTGGGAACTTCATCGCGCTTGGCCGGAAGCTGAGTTTATTGTGGTTCCGGATGCGGGTCATTCTATGAGCGAACCTGGTATTATGAGTGCTTTAATTGATGCTACGGATAAGTTTGCGGAGTTATAAAACTTATATTTACTCGTGCCTGTATAAGAAAACCCCACCCCCAACCCCCAACCCCGTAAACGGGGAGGGGGCTACGATTTGATTTTTCATGTTTCCACTGATTAGCAATTATTTTGTACTATTTATTTATATATACTAATTATTTATTTGTATACGCATAACGGATAAGAAATTATTTTCGTAGCCCCCTGCCCGTATGCACGGGTTGGGGGTGGGGTTTCTTTTCCGGGTGAGAAGTAGAAAGACCTACTTTTGATAGTTTGCGAAGGGGTACACCATGTTATATTATCTAGTCTGTGCAAATTTAGTAGAATATTAAGGAAGAGTTTGAATATATGCTAAATAAAACAGATACCTATAGGGTCAAAAAGTTTTTGAATAATACATTTAAGAAAATATTTTTTGATAGATTTGCGAAATATTCAAGTTTGGATATTAATTTACAGATTCAAAAGAAAGCTCTAGAATCAACTGTTGATTATGTTATAGAAAACATGACCCATGCACAAACTTTTACAGATAATTTTAGTGTGCTCAAGTGGGCTATATCTAAAAGTAATTTAGATGGTTTGGTGATGGAATTTGGAGTATGGCAAGGAGCAACAGTTAATTTTATTGCTCAACATGCATCTTCTACAGAAGTTCATGGGTTTGATTCTTTTGAAGGATTACCAGAGTTTTGGATAGATATTCCTCATGTCGGTCGATTTGATAAAGGTTCATTTGATATGAAGGGTGAACTTCCGGCTGTTGTTAAAAATGTACAACTTTATCCGGGATGGTTTAAGGATAGTTTACCTGGATTCTTAGAAAATCATCACGAGCATGTATCGTTTATACATATAGATTGTGATTTATATTCATCCACAAAAACTGTATTAGATTTACTAAAAGAACGTATCAGGTCTGGGACTGTAATTGTTTTTGATGAATACTTTAATTATCCAACTTGGGAAAAGCACGAGTTTAAGGCTTTTCAAGAATTTGTGACTGAGAAAAATATAAAGTATCAATACCTTGGTTATAACAGAGTTGGTAGAGAAGTTGCGGTAATGATTCTTTAATAACAGTTTTATATTTTGAGTTTTGTTAACTTTAGTTATTAAACAGATTATTAACTTTGTCCAGATAATAATCTTAATTTCTAAAGGAATTTGTATTATGTCTATTTTGACATCTTGGCTACTATTAGTTGGTGCTGCTGCTTGCACTTGCATAGGTAATTTAATGTTAAAGCAATCGCGTTTCGTGACAGCAGACTCAGGTATTTTTGGGTCGGGGATTTCTCCTTGGTTTCTTTTTTCGCTGGTTTTTTTCTGTGTGAATTTAGTGATGTTTAGTAAATCTTTAGATAAACTTCCGATGTCGGTAGCTATTCCTGTTTCTCAAGGTCTTACATTTGTTTTAACTATGATACTGGCAAATAGATTATTCAGCGAAAGTTTTGGCTCTAAAGAATTAATCGCCTCTAGTTTTATTATGACTGGAATTGTGATTATGTCTCATCAATAAAAAATCCCCACCCTTTTGGGGTGTGGCTACTTCTTGAAAGGGGGTGCTAGAAATGGTAGTATATACATTGGCTATAATTAAATCAAAAAAAAATTTATGGTCAAATTAAAATACTTTTTTTCAAGCGAGTTCCTCAGTAGCGAAGAGCTAGAAATTAAACAAGAGATTTTTGACAAGTATAAGTATGCTTTGTTAGTAATTGGCGTAGACTTTAGCGAGGAGACCATACAAGAGGCATTAATTAATTGTAATAATGGATTTGAAGATGCTTTGCGAGCAACAATTGCTTATTGGTATTGGTTGAGAAGTAAAAAAGAAACATTTTACGCGAATGCTTGTTTATTGGCAGCAATTCATAACACTTGGAATGGTTATTATTGGCGTGATGAATACTTAGATAATCCTGATTTCAAAAACCCCCGCGAATTATTTTGGGAAGACGCAGCCAAATATTTGGGGTACGATTTAAGAAATCAAGCAATCATCGATATTAAAGAAAGAGACGACGGTGATATTTACATATTATTTTGTTCTAGTGCTTGTCTAAGGTTAACTCAAGCTCAGCGTAATGGCTGGAGTTGGCTGAAGGAATATGCTGAGCGGCAAATTGAAGAAAAATTACAAAAAGAGATGATGTTGCAGCAATTTCGTCATATAAAATAAATTC
>JAHHIC010000078.1 GCA_019359035.1 Scytonematopsis contorta HA4267-MV1
AACTAATACAGCTTGTCATCCATAAAATAAATTCAACTAATACAGCTTGTCATCCATAAAATAAATTCAACTAATACAGCTTGTCATCCATAAAATAAATTCAACTAATACAGCTTGTCATCCATAAAATAAATTCAACTAATACAGCTTGTCATCCATAACAAAAGGGCGGGCAAGGATGCCCACCCCACAATAAAGTACAAGTCAACTACCTAACTCCCCACTCCCCTCTTACCTCTGGTAGCAGCTAAACTCCATCGAGAAAGTTGCCATCCCCGAAGTTAAAGAGCGCAATTCGGTGGAGTAACCAAACATTTTCGCTAGGGGCACCAAAGCTTGGATTACGGAATAATCTTGCATTGTCTCAGAACCAAGAAGTACACCGTGTCGTGCAGAGAGGTCACCCTGAACTCGTCCTAAAAATTCGTTAGGAGTTTCCACCTCAACCAACATCACAGGTTGCAAGATATAAGGTTTAGCTTGAATAAAAGCTTGCTCAAACGCAGCCTTAGACGCAGCACGGAAAGCAAATTCCGAGGAATCAACCGAGTGATAGGAACCACCATCCAAAACTACTTTGACCCCCATAACAGGGTAACCTTCCAACAGTCCAGAAGTAATCGCATCTCGGAAACCTTTTTCGCAACCAGGGATATATTCTTTAGGAATTGCACCCCCCACCACACGATTTACAAACACAAATGGTTCCTCAGCTGGTTTTTCAACAGGTTCAATCCACCCAGTAACATGAGCAAACTGACCAGAACCTCCCGTTTGTTTCTTGAGTCGATAATCAAAAGTAGCTTTTTGGGAAACAGTTTCTCGATAGGCTACAGCAGGTTTACCCAGATAAACTTCCGCATCATACTCCTCTCGGATACGCTCTGTGTAAATTTGCAAATGCAATTCACCCATTCCCGAAATTAAAGTCACACTAGATTCTGGGTCAACACTAACTTTAAAAGTCGGGTCTTCCTTCTGAAAACGATTGAGAGCTTTAGAAAGCTTATCCGCATCATCCTGTTTTTTCGGAGTAATGGCCAAAGTAATAACTGGTTCCGGAACAAACATTCCTTCCAATGAAACAGATGTTTCCCCAGAATAAAATGTATCCCCAGAAGCACAATCAATACCCAACAAAGCAACAATATCCCCTGCAGATGCTGATTTTACCTCTTCTCCTTTGTTAGCGTGCATCCTAAATACGCGACCAATTGTCACTCGTTTTCCAGTGCGGGAGTTGTAAACCACATCACCAGTTTTTAGCGTGCCAGAATAAATACGAGTATAGGTAAACTGTCCAAAAGACTCAACAGTCAATTTAAACGCTAAAGCCACCAAAGAATTCTGGGGATTAGGATAAACATGTACCAAGTCACCAGTTTTCACATCCGTAGCTTTGACAATTTCTCTATCCTCAGGAGAAGGAAGATATAGCGCAACCGCATCCAAGAGATTTTGCACACCTTTATTTTTGTAAGCCGAACCCAATAAAACAGGTACAACTTCCAACCGCAAAGTCGCTTGACGAATTGTTTCCCAAATTAAAGCATGAGGAACCTCCTCACCCTCCAATAACATCTCCGTCATCGATTCGGAATACAGCGATAGAAAATCAAGCATTTTTTCCCTCGCTTCTCGTACCTCTTCCAGAAGATTTTCCGGGATAGGTTGTTTAATCCAATTTTCTCCGTTCTCACCTTGATAGAAACTCGCAGTCATTTCCACTAAGTCGATGACACCTTGAAACTGGTCTTCGCTACCAATGGGATACTGAATTAACAGCGCATTTAACAATAACCTATCTCGCATAGCTTGCACCACACGAAATGGGTTTGCTCCCACCCTGTCCATCTTATTAATAAATGCCACACGGGGAACTCGATAACGCTTCATTTGTCGGTCAACTGTAATCGACTGAGATTGCACACCAGCAACAGCGCACAAAACCATCACAGCTCCATCCAATACCCGTAGCGAACGCTCCACTTCAATAGTAAAATCTACGTGCCCAGGAGTATCTATTAAATTGATTTGCGTATCGTGCCACTGACAAGTCGTAGCTGCAGAGGTGATGGTAATACCATGTAATTTTTCTAATTTCATGTGGTCCATTGTGGCTCCCTTGCCACCACCCCGCACTTCTTCAATTTGGTGAATTCTGCCAGTGTAGAAGAGAATCCGCTCCGATAAAGTAGTTTTACCAGAGTCGATGTGGGCAGAAATACCAATATTGCGAATGCGTTCTCGGGGAATCATAGGACTTTTCCGTTTTGCTAAATTGAATCCTTTGTTGTCTTAATGACTAATTACAGATACAGCGACAATTAGTAAACTGCATCATATTACAATTATACTACAAGATATTTGAGGCGCAATAGTCCAGCTAAATAAATCACTTGTATTGTGAGGTGGGCATCCTTGCCCGCCCAATGTAATATTGCCCAATGAAATCAAGGACGACATGGAAGCCCATCCCACAATTAAAATTAATCATCAAAAAGTGAAAGTATCATAGATTACAAAAAATAACACCAAAAAACAGCAAATAGGATAACATTACACACAGTATTTAGAACAGACGATTGATGCATTTCTTACTGTTATTGCTGTGGTTAATTATTGGTATCAGCTTACGATTTGGCAACCTAACGGGTAAACCCCCTTGGATTGATGAATTTGCGACTATGGTTTTCAGCCTGGGTAATACGTTTCAATCAGTACCAATAAATCAAGCAATCTCGGTTGATACTTTGTTGCAACCGCTACAATTAAATTCAGGTGTTGGTGTTGGGGATGTAATCCGTAACTTAGTGACTCAAGATACCCATCCACCACTGTATTTTGTACTATCCCATCTTTGGATTAAACTATTTCCCACAGAATTTGGATTAGTATCGCTGTTTGCAGCAAGGTCACTTCCCGCTTTATTTGGTGCAGCCTCTATTCCATTAGCTTACTGTTTAGGTAAACTAGCATTTCGTTCATCACTGTCAGGACATTTGGCTGCAGCCATGATGGCAGTATCACCCTATGGTATTTACATTGCACAAGAAGCGCGTCACTACAGTTTGGCTATTTTGTGGGTAATCGCTTCATTTGGTTGTCTGGTAATTGCCACCCGACATATCCAACATAATAAACCTTTACCAATATCAGTAATATTAAGTTGGATTACTATTAATTTTTTAGGTATTTCTACACATTATTTTTTCGCGCTCACTTTGGGTACAGAAGTTTGCTGGTTAACGGTTTTAGCTTGGCGTAATCGCAAAAAAGGACAATTTTCCTCACTTTGGTGGCAAGTTTCAGCTGTCGCCATTGGTACAATTATCAGTTGTTCAATCTGGCTACCGCTGTTTCTGCAGAACAGAAATAGTGGTGAGTTGACCAAATGGATTCAAAGTGGAGACCGCAGTTTCTTGGAATGGATAAATCCAATATTTCAAGCACTGGGTGTGTGGATTAGTATGCTGTATTTACTGCCAGTATCTGTTCCATCCCTACCAGTAATAATTATCTCTGGCTTAGGGATGCTGTTATTTTTGATTTGGTTAATACCAATCCTCAAACTTGGCCTCAAAAAATCTTTAGCACAACCGACCACCAGCTTAATGACCCAAATGTTTGCTGTCTTGGTTGCAGGAGCCTTCCTATTATTCTTTTTCTTTGCTTACGTTCTGGGGATAGACATCACACGTGGTGCAAGATACTACTTTGTTTTCTTCCCAGCAGTTACTGTTTTGCTAACCCCTATTCTCGCAGTCACTTGGAAAATTCCCCAACAGAAAAAATGGAAACAAACAGGGAAACCAGCAGTGGCAATTATTTGGCTAATGGGACTCGTCAGTTCCTTAGTAGTAGCAACCAACCTTGGTTACCCCAAATATTACCGTCCTGACCTTTTAGTCCCGGTAATTCAACAAATCTCTACCAACCCTATATTAATTGCAGCAACTCATAGAAGTTTAATTTCGACTGGGGAGATGATGGGATTAGCCAGAGAATTTAAACTGAAACAAGCTACACAAAAAGATAAAACTTTAGGGAACTCAACAACACCCTTATTTCTCCTCGCTCATCAAGACCAAAACCCAAATACAGCAAACGCTACTCTACAAAAAACTTTGCAAGCACTACCGCGTCCTTTAGACTTATGGCTAGTCAACTTTAAAGAAAATGCAGTGATTAATAACTGTACCGTCGATACAAAACCCGCAATTGGGGTAGACGGCTATGAAACTAAACTTTATCATTGCTAACGAACCGCCAAGAAGCCAAGAAGCCAAGAAGAACAAGAAGAACAAGAAGAACAAGAAGACCAAGAAAATTTCAATTCTATGCTCTTTTTTCCCTTGGCTAACTTGGCTCCTTGGCGGTTCGTTCACAAAAATTATATTTTTTTCAAATATTTATCGCACCAACCCACCATTTCCCAAAGAACGTGACCAACAGCTTCACGAGAGCGATAACCGTGGTCTTCTAAGGGTAAAATTACCAAACGAACAGTAGCTCCCAAACCTTTAAGTGCCTCAAAAAGTCGCTCACTTTGCAAAGGGTAAGTCCCAGCATTGCTATCTTTTTCTCCATGAATTAGTAGCAGTGGTGTTTTTATCTGTGCTGCATGAGTAAACGGAGACATACTGATATAAGTATCGGTTGCTTCCCAAAAATTGCGCTGTTCTTCCTGAAAACCAAAAGGTGTTAACGTGCGGTTATAAGCGCCACTTCTCGCAATTCCCATTTGAAAAAGTTCTGTATGCACCAGTAAATTTACAGTAGTAAAAGCACCATAAGAGTGACCCCCAACACCAATACGATTGCGGTCAGCAACCCCACGCTCCACTACATAATCAATTGCAGCGCTTGCAGAAGCAATGAGTTGCTCAACATAGGTATCATTTGGTTGAGCGTCACCTTCTCCAATAATTGGCATAGTCGGGCCAGAAAGCACAGCATAACCCTGAGTCAGCAATAATAAAATTGAGTTACCCCCAGGACGGACAAAAGTATTTTCAGGTTTAGTAATTTGTCCTGCAAATTCTTTGTCTTTAAAATCTTCTGGATATACCCAAAACAACATGGGTAAAGGCCCGTCTCGTTTAACATCGTACCCAGAAGGTAAATATAGCGTCGCAGATAAATTTACACCATCAGCGCGTTTATATTTGACCAATTCTTTTTGAATTCCAGCTAAATCGGGAGCGGGGTCTTGATAGTCAGTCAGTGCAACGGGTGGAGTATTTTGGCTGCGGTTAACAATAAAATAGTTTGGTGGGTCAACTTTGGATTGACGATGAGTAATCATAGTCTGCGCTTCGTCATCCAACAAACAACTAATATCTTCAAAATAAGGGTCTTGACATTGCCATAATCGTTGCGTTTGTTTGGTTTCCAAATTAAAACTATCTAAAAATGGATATACTCCGGACTCGGAAGCTCCACGACCGTTCAAGTAAATGCTATTACCATCGGGTGTAAACCGCAAAACTCTATATCTGTAAGCACCTAGCTTCGTTAAAGGTGACCCTGGGTCGCTATATTTATCCTCATAACTGCGGTCAAATAAAAGTTGCGGTGTTGTTACGTCGGGTTCATTAGGATAAATTCGCCAAACTCTTTGTCTGCGGGTATCGTACCAGCGCTCCCAAACTAAAGCTACATTTTCTCTTCCCCAAGAAATATTTCTGCAACGATAGGACGATTGCCAAAGTTGTTTTGGGATACCATCAAATGGTGCATCAAGTTCAAATAACGCATCCCGATAGGGAACATCACGGGTCGGGTCTCCGTCGTCTAGGGCTTCCAACCAACAGAGCGTAGCTTTTGTATCAGTTCTCCAAGATATAGACCTGCGTCCCGTTCGTACTTCATCAAATTTACTGGAGCGAGGTTTAAACAGAGGTATATCTACAACTTCATAAATTAAATTGCCTGTATTGTCTATGACTTCAATTTTTTTGGGAAAGAACCCGACTGGAAGTTGATAAGAAAAAGGTCGGTGTAGGGTGGCTATTAAAATAAAGTTGCCGTCATTAGATGGTGTGGCATCATAAATCAGACCAGGAGACACTAATAAAGTACGTTCGCCATCCAATGTCACTTTTTCTAATGCAGATGTCAAATAATATTCAAATAGCGTTTCATCATGTGGATTTTTTAATAAATTTGTGTAGGTTCTACTGGGTGTTTTTTCACCAAAATTTTCCTGAATTAATGGACCTTTCGGAACTACAGGTTCGGCTGGCGCTTCACCGCGTAAATTTGGTATAGTTTTACAAATTAATGTATCATCCGATAACCAACAATACGGTTCTCCATAGGCAGCATTAAGTATTGGTTCGGTTAAACGCTTTAAATTAAGCGATTTTATATCTAAAACCCACAATTCTAGCCCTGTTGGTTGAGCGAGAACAAATGCTATTTTTTCGCTATTAGGCGACCATCTAAGATAACCGATGCGAGTAAATTCTGGTGATATACCTGGTAATGTAATTATATTCGCTGTTTCAGGTTGAGCAATTGATTTAATCTTTAGACTACGATAAAGATTTAGCCGAGCAGGGGCATTTATTTTAGGATTTATAAGCAATCCCGCTAAAGCAATTTCTGACTCTGATAAAAAAGCAATTTCGACTAACGAAGGCTTGGACAACTCCGCTATCCAACGTCTATCCGGAGAAATTCTTATTTTTGAAGGAGTAGGAGCATCAAGAAGATGCTTAATTGGTTCTGGTGGAGATTGCCAAGTTTGTTGATTCTCAGGGTTTATCATTTCCAGAAATTGCGCTCATGAAGTAAAATAACTACTCCTAATGTAGGATAATATTTCTAAAAAGTCTTTTCGGATATTTTAAGTAAATTATTATTAGTGTAGTGCTTTAGTACACAAAGTATAGACTACTGTACTAAGAACTAAAACTGTACTTGAAAAATTTATTTCCCAAGCAGGAAGCACAAACATCGTTTGATAGGCAATAATCAAGTGAATACCTTGACTTCAGGGATATTTAAGCTTAGATTCCTGAAACTGCGCGATTATGTAAATTAAAATTCGTAAAAACTTTGGTCGAATGAACAATTCTAGTAGCAACCAAAAAGACGATAACAAGTACATCCTTGTGGTTGATGACTTCATTGATAATACATTAGTCATAGGCACAATTCTAGAAATAGAAGGCTACGAGGTTGATGTTGCTGATAACGGCTATACAGCAATTTCTAAAATTGAAGCGAATCCACCAATAATGGTGATATTGGATTTAATGATGCCAGAGCTTGATGGAATAGAGGTAGCTCAATGGATTAGAAAAAATCAGCCTTCCGTCTTAATTTTATTATTTACAGCCCATGACCAAGTTCCGGTATCAGAAGAGTATAAACCGTGGGTCGATGCATTTATTCGCAAGCCAGTAAACGTCGAAGATTTTTTGAAGTTAGTACGAGGATTATTACCTAAAGAAGCGTTAAAGAACAATTAATCCTCAACTCAATGGGTTTTGAGAGCAATTGACTTACACAGTACTAAAGTACTATAAAAGAAATGAGCTCGGTTGCGTTAATTATATCAGGGCATTCTCGACCGAGCTAATTGCACTCGAATAACCCAAAGGAGTATAAGCATGAAGTTATCAAAGCTGAATTTAAGCAATGTAGTCGCAATTGGGCATAGTGATGGATATTTGCAGCTGCTGCTTGACCTAGGTAATGAATTAGAGTTTGTAGAAATCCCTGCTCCAATCGAGGCTTTTGAGGGATTGCAACATCTGAATGACGTAGTGGCTGAACAAATTCAAATAGAAGAGCAGTTAGACCCTATAGCAATGCTGCCAGTAAGTTCATCAATGGTAAATACTCTAGGGTACGACGAGGATAACCAAATCTTGCAAGTCGAATTTCATAACGGAGCGATTTATCAATATTCTGAAGTAGATGAGGATACTTGGGAAGACTTTTGCCAAGCTGAGTCAGTGGGCAGATTTTATAATGAGGAAATCAAAGGAAAATATAACAGCCAAAGATTTTAAGATTTACTCTCCATAGAACAGATTGAAGGTAAGTTAAGCTTTAGAGGGTGTGGGGGATTACACCCCACAATACTATAAATATCTATTTATACAAAAAATAATACTAAAGAAGGATGACAGGCAAAATTATATATGAGAGGAAAAATTTTGTTCTGTGGCTCTTGGTTGTATATTTTGTTCAAAACTAACTGAAAAATAAGGTAGTTATTTAGAACTAAATACAGTATTTATAAGTGCCCTTGTGATTCAAATCACATCTAGCATCACACGAAAAACCTAAATAGGAATTACTATTTTTATGCATCATTGGGTGATTTAAATCACATGCAAATATGATTTGAAAATGTAAACTAACCGTATTCCTATCTTTGGTTGGTAATTGGCAGTTTTCATAGTTCCTTCTGTGAGCAGTTCATGACAACAACTTGTCGTTAATAACTACCTAGTAATGACATAAGTTGTAATACAGCAATCATATATTTCATCCAAATAAATATACATGCTGTTACTAACCGCCTACTTTAAAAGCTTACTGGCTAAGGATTATTTAAGTATTAATTATTATCATTAAATCTTTCTTAAGCCAGAGGATAGGGGGTAAACCTAAGTGTTAAATATTTAACTACATAGAAGCAAAATTTCAATATCTTAAAATGTGTGAATAAAAAAAAATTTTCTGGGTGCTAAAACCTCTGTTAATAATCATCGCATATTAGATAAGATATTTAGACAGCTTGTTTACCAATAACAGCAGCTTCAATAGTTAGTTTTAGGGGGTCTACTGGCAAAATGCAAATCATTTTCTATTTTTATGTATCAAAAACACAGTACCTTGAAATCGTAAGCGTGAAGTCAGCTTAATTTGATACATTTTTACCACTGTATTACTGACGTAGTTGACCTGAACGCTCCCTTATAAAGGCTGATTAGTCAATAGCCTACTTGTAGTCTTTTTTTCGAGATAAAAAAATAAGAGTGCCGTACAAAAAATTAAAGTTGTTATATGATAGTATGCACTTCTACTCGAAGAAAAAGCTGTTGATTACCTCAAGCTAGGGTTAAATCCCTGATAAACAAAGCGACCAACGGGTTCTTTGGAAGCTTTTTTATCTACCGACTTTTGCGGGATTATTAGAGCGCAAGAGTGTATTTTGATACTTAATATTCAAGTTGAACACACAGCCTTTTAAATTATTCAGCCTCGTGAGGTTATTAGCCATGCACGTCAGAGTAGAAAGAAAAAACATAAAAATAGTAGTCCGTAGTTTCCTCACATTAGCGTTATTGATGTCTGCGGAAGCTGCTATGGGTAATTTTGCGGATGCTCAAGAGCTTGCTCAAGTAGAAATACCAGTACAGGCGCCAGGGAAAACTCCAGTAAAAACCCCAGTACAAGCTCCTGCCGTGACGCCGGGGCAAACACCAGTCACAACTCCAGTACAAACACCAGTCACAACTCCGGAGCAAACTCCAAGTAGGACGCCAGTACCACCATCTTTGAGAAGACCATCCTTGACAACACCTGTTTCTCCCCAAAGAGCGGCAAACAAAATTTGTGCTTTTGATTCGGTGGAAAACTTGTTGCCTTCCATAAGAAATAAACAAAATCCTTCACCCTTGGATTACTTGGCTGAGCAAGGATTTACTCAAAGTCCAGATGGTTCTTGGGTCTGTTATGTAAGCGACCCGAAAAATCCGGGACGTTACTATACTTTGTTTAAAGTTCAAGAAACAAATGGAAGGTTAGTCGCAAGCTCGTTTCTAGAAGGTGGCAATTTGTCTAAGGGGCAAGATAATCGCAGCTTGGACTTCTTCATGATGATAGTTAAAAATCATACAAATACAAAGGATGGAAACCGTCAAAGTATCCGGAAGTATCTAGAGTCTTTCGTATCTTTGGTAGAACAAGGGAAAGTACCAGCCACTCGTCGTGGATACCTTTTTGACCAACCAAGTCGTAGTTTTGTTATCTATCACCCTTTAGAAGGAGGAGAATTAAAAGGAACAGCAATCACCATTAATATTAATTCCCCACAGCGAGCAATTTCTAACTCTGCGGCTGAGGCTAAGTAGATAGTAACTATGAACTGTCTTGACAAAAAACGATTTTGTTTCACTTAATCAAAAAAAATACCCAGTACCCACCTACCCGACAACAATGCAACGTTTTCCCAAAAAACAGCTTCCTCTTACCAAGAGTGCTTTTAAAATAACAGGCTTAACACTATCCTCTGTAGCGGCAGTTATAACTGGCTGTCAGTCCGCGTTTGCCCAATTAAATAATGGTCTTAGAATCGGTAATTACGGAATCCCCACCGGACAAGAGCTAAATCTTCTTTATTATCAGTTGTCTGGACGCCCCTTAAATCAAATGCAAGTCATTCCTCGGTGTGACTTAGGATTTGGTGGTGGTTGCAACAAGTCTGGAACTGTACTCCAGCAATTAGTTGACTCTAATCGTGGGCAAAATTTCAATAATCTTTTATTACGGGCTGCTGGTGGGGAAGAAAATTTCCGCAGGTTTGCCGCTTTCTACGGAAATAATCCGCGACTTGACCAGGTTCCATATTCCTCTTTTTGGCGAAACGATAACCCCTTTATTCTTGACTCATACAAATATGTTTTAGGGCAGCCAGTTGGTCGTAATCCCGTAGATGGCTTAGGAACAGTAACCAGAAATTTCCATTGGTCGCCATTAACAGGAAATAATAACGCTCTTAGCCCTCGTAATGGGTTATTAGACTTTAAATATTCTTACGGACGCTTATTATTTGAAGAAGTATCAAAAATACCTAATCTTGAACAGCAAATCCGGTCGCTGAATATGCCACCTGATATGACTAGGTTTTATATAAGAAACCTCAATAATGGGTTGCAAGCTTTAAGAAGTGGTAATGATGAACTGCTGCAACAACGTATTTTAGAAGTACTTTCTGCTCCATTCCCACATAACGATGGAGACTTCGGACGCGCACTTGCCGGAATTCCTGCTGATTTCAATGCGGTTTCTGGGCTTGGGTTACCTGGAGAAGCGTTTGCAGGAACAGCTCCTGGTTTATTGCCACCAGAAGCTATAACCCCTGGTCTTCCTACCGTTGCCCAAGGAGAAATCTTAACACCCGATAGGGGTGGTGACCGTTTCCCATTTGGCTGGTTACTGGGTCTGATTCCCTTAGGTTTACTCATTGGATTACTTGCTGGGGGAGGAGGAGATGATAATAGCTCGGATAATCAGCCTCCGACGGAAGTTGCTGTCGTCCCAACTCCAACTCCGACGCCACCAACTGAGACTCCAGTCCCCACACCTACACCTACGTTAACCCCACCGGTTTCGGTTCCTACACCTACACCACCAGTTCCCACACCTACACCTACATTAACCCCACCGGTTTCGGTTCCTACACCTACACCAACACCACCAGTTCCTACACCGACACCTACGTTAACTCCACCGGTTCCGACACCTACACCTACACCTCCGGTTCCCACACCTACACCTACACCTCCGGTTCCGACACCGACACCCCCGGTTCCGACACCGACACCTACGTTAACTCCACCAGTTCCGACACCGACACCGACACCGACACCACCAGTTCCTACACCAACTCCTCCGGTTCCCACACCACCCGTTCCCACTCCACCCGTTCCCACTCCGAAACCACCAACTGTTAGAGTACCGGAGCCTTCTGCTACTGCTGGTCTTTTGTCTTTGTTGGTGTTAATAGGTTTACAGCGCGGATATAAGCGTCGCTTTAAAAATGCGAAGTAAATAACCGTTGGGTGGGGTCGCTTACTGCAAAGAAAACCCCACCCAATACTGCGAAGGTTTTGCCTAAAAAGAAGATAATACGTAGGTTGGGTTGAGGCACGAACGCGAGTGCGTCCGATAAAGGATAACCCAACAAATACAACGTTTCGGTTGGGTTTCCGTCCCGTCCTCAACCCAACCTACAAATACTCAAAACCTTCGCAGTATTGAAACCCCACCCCCAACCTAGGCTGGGGGTGGGGTTTTTTATATTGGGACGAGAGAGATGTTTGCCATGATTGTTGTAAGTGGTGATGGATTTCAACCTCTATTGGCCAACATTATTCCCCCAGGTTAGGGGAAAAATTGCAACATCTCTACAAGCCTATTTACATCTTCTTAATTGATAATGAACTCTGGTAGTAACTTTGTTAGATTGACTATCTACGGTTAACGCATTATAGCCTGTGGGTCTTCCTGATAAGCCTATACGAGTACTTACTGTCATTGGAACTTCTGCTCCACATTGTGTGTATGCTGTTGCAATATTGTCATGCACAATTGTGTAGTCACGCTCCAAATTTCTTTGGAAGTTATAATTACGATTCACGTCGAAACCACCCGCACCTGGAATATAGTATCGTGCTCTAAATTGTCCATTAGCTCCACCGCGAGTATCGGCATAGCCTCTATGTTCAACTTTATAAAATGATGCACTGAATCCACGAGGAAGCTTCAGTTTTACCGATACTGAACAGTTATTTTGTTGTGCGAATGGTACTTGCTGATTAGCTGGTGCTAGATTAGCTTGAAACTTATCAAATAGTAATTCTAATGTTTGGTTATCTGAAGAAATTAAAGACCCAACTGACCCAGAAGGGCAACCAGTTCCTGCATAGGTAAAACCACTAATTTTTACTTGTTGAGCAGGGTTTGCAATTGCTGTTCCTGCGCCTAAAAAACCTAACGCAAAAACACCTAACAATATTTTTTTCAGCATATACTTAATTTTCTAGGTTATCCATGTAATAAGATACAAACCATCTTTTAAAAGTTCCGCACACTTTCAAAAAAAATGTCTTATTACTATCGATAAGTAGAAAACCTTTATCAAATAAAGCATACATCCTTTATTGTCAATGAAAATACAATTATTGACTCAGATTTTTTGCTAAAAACAAAAATCAAGATTTGTTAATTGTCTGGAACATAGAAGCAAACTTGAGGGTTAATGCGAGAGAAAATGTGCTGTTTAGATGAAGGTATAAAGCCTAGAGTTATTCGCTGGTAAAGGTTTTAGCTGTAATAAATATCAATAAATTAACCTTTGAATATAAATATGTATACTTTGCAAGTACCCTTAATGGGTATCTTATGGTCACTTTAATTAATTGATTTCTTGACAAATATATATTTAGAATAAATGGTATCAGCACAATTATATAAAGCTTGCTAGTACCCCGAAGGGTTATTTTATGGATATTTGGGAAAGTTTTTTATTTGAACAAGGTTTATTTAGAATAAATACTTATCAACATAAATGGATGTGATGAAATTGTAGAGACGCGAAATTTACGGTCTCTACATACTGCTAATTTAAAAATCTAAATTTCTAGGCATTTTCCTAGGTTTTCAGCTAAAGCAGCAACGTTTGGTTCCAGAACAAATGAATAATGATGTCCTGGGACTAGATGAATTTCCACATCATCAGCAGCAAGTACTGAAAATAACTCAACCCATACCATCGTTGGGTCAGGAGCCATAATATGTTTTTCTTTAGCTCGAAAGACTGTCACTTTACCAGGATAAGGTTGACGTTGGTAGGAATATGTAGCTTTGAGAGTACCTACTAAAACATCTAAAATACGTCGGTTATCTTGTCTTTCTACTCCAGGGGGAAAAATTTTCGCTTCTCTTGCTTTATCGATAATATAGTTAAGGCGTTCCTCGATGCTTAAATGTTCCATTTCTGTCGGGGATACTAAATTATCTTCGCCAAACATCCCACCAAAAACACGAGAAAGCACCCCAACTAGATATTTATTGTCGATGTTTTTATTTTTATCTAGCAGGATAGGGACGTAGGAATCAAGAATCGCTAATAATGATATTTCATGTCCCTGACGCTGGAGTTGTTGTGCAACCTCGTAAGCAACAACACCCCCAAATGACCAACCACCTACTTGATAGGGTCCCTCTGGCTGAACGGTTTGAATTGCTTTTACGTAAATCGCAGCCATTTCTTCCACTGTTGTTAGGGGTTCCTCATCTCCGTAGAAACCTCGCGCTTGCAAACCATAAAATGGCTGTTCGGTTCCCAAGTACCTTGCTAAAGTAAAGTAACAAAGCACATGACCACCTGCTGGATGGACGCAGAAAAACGGACGCTTGTTACCTTTGGGTTGAATGGCTACCAGTGGTGAATTAGTATAAGTGCTGGTCGCATTTAGCAGAATTTCGCCTAATTGTTCAATTGTCCCATGTGTGAACAAGGTCGCTAAGGGAAGTTCTCGTCCAAATTTTTCGGCGATCGCACTCATTAGGGATATTGCTTTTAGGGATGTGCCTCCTAATTCAAAGAAGTTATCGCGCACACTGACGTTTGTTAAATGTAAAATTTCGCACCAAGTATCAGCAAGTTGGCGTTCTAAATCATTGCGCGGTAGAATAATACTTTCGCCAATTTTTTTAACAGCAAACTCAATCTGTGAAAGTGCTTTTCTATCGACTTTACCGCTAGGTGTCAATGGGATGCTATCGACAATATTAAACACTGTTGGCAGCATAAATTCAGGGAGTTTTGCCTTGAGGAAATCCCGCAAATCATTCACTAGGGGTTGTATCTCATGAGGCACAACATACGCAACCAAATATTGATTACCCTCGCAATCTCGTTGAATTACAACTACAGCTTCCCGTAATAGAGGTTGTTGCACCAAAATTGCTTCAATTTCCCCTAACTCAATTCTAAAACCCCGTAATTTAACTTGGTGGTCACAACGACCGATGTATTCAATATTTCCATCAGGTAAAAATCGTGCTACATCCCCAGTTTTATACATCCTTCCCTCTGTGAAAGGGTTATCTGTAAAACGCTCGGCAGTTAAATCTAAACGATTAAAATAACCTCTAGCTACACCAATACCACCAATGTAAAGTTCCCCAGCTACACCAATAGGAACAGGTTGCAGGTATTTATCTAAAACATAAATTTGTGTGTTAGCAATTGGACGACCGATGGGTACTGTATTATATTTATACAATAATTTAGACTGTGGTTGACATTGCCAAAAAGTGACATCAATTGCCGCTTCCGTCGGTCCATATAAATTATGAAGCTCGCAATTTAGACGTGTAAAAAACCTCTCCTGCAAATCCATCGATAGTGCTTCACCGCTACAAATCACCCGTCGTAGGGACTGACACTGCTGCGGAAGACTTTTATTTTCCAAAAATACGTGAAGCATTGAAGGTACAAAATGCAACGTAGTAATATTTTCTCCAGAAATAATATTCGTTAAATAAATACTATCGCGATGTCCACCTGGTAGAGCTATTACTAACCGTGCTCCTGTTGTCAAAGTCCAGAAAAACTCCCAAACTGAAACATCAAAACTAAATGGAGTTTTTTGTAAAACACTGTCATCAGATTTTAAACTATAAGCATCTTGCATCCACAACAAGCGATTGCAAATTCCACGATGAGTATTCATTACTCCCTTTGGCTTACCTGTCGAACCAGAAGTATAAATTACATAAGCCAAATTTTCTGGTTTCACCAATGATTTGGGGTTACTATCATTAGTAGAAGCAATTTTCTCCCAATCAGTATCCAAACATATTAATTTTCTTAACCCTCTCTCGTCACAAAAGAGAGATTCAATTAACTTACTTTGAGTTAATAGCACCGACACTTGGGAATCTTCCAACATGTAAGTTATTCGCTCTTGAGGATAATCAGGGTCTATTGGTACATAAGCACCGCCAGCTTTGAGAATTCCCAATAACCCGACAACCATATCAAGACTGCGTTCAATACAAATACCCACCAAATCATCAGGTTGAATTCCCAGATATTGTAAATAATACGCTAATTGATTAGCACGAGAATTAAGTTCGCTGTAAGTAAGTTGAGTATCAGCGAATTTTACAGCAACAGCATTGCCGTTTTTAGCAACTTGTGCTTCAAACATTTCATGAAGACACAACGATAAATCATAGTCAATTTTCGTATCGTTCCAGGAAAATAATAATTGTTCCCGTTCTTCATTACTTAATAAAGATAGCTTTGTTACTGGGGTTTGGGAATTAGCAATTATTGCTGTCAGCAAATTTTGGAAATGTCCCATGAAACGGCTTATTTCCGAACTATCAAATAAGTCAGAATTGTATTTGAAGTTACAAACAGCAGAATCATCCAAAGCTAAAACTTCCAAACTCAAATCAAATTCCGCACGTTGTAGGAGAATTTCAGAATAATTACAGTTTGAAGACTCATTAAATAATTTTTCTACATTTGTTAGTGTCTGTAGTTCTTGGTAAGCAAAAGCAACTTGGCAAATAGGAGAATGCGTAAAGTTGACATTTGGCTCTAATTCTTGAGCTAAAAGAGAAAATGTATATTCATTATGCTTTAAAGTATTGTTCCAAACTTCTTGGTTTTTTATAATTAAATCCTGCGAACTTTCCCATCCTTGTATGCTTAAGCGTAAAGGTAGTACATTAGAAAAGTTGCCAATAATATTTGAATCAACAATATCATGTAGCTGAGTTTGTAAGCCAATGGTAATATCTTCTTCCTGGGTGTAGCGATGCAATAAAATTTGCAGTATTACTAATAATATAACTGCCACATTAGTTTTTTCAGCCTCAGCTAAAGTCTGTAATTCTTTGTAAATTTGAGGCGTAATTGTCAAACTTTGTACAGCACCATTATAAGTACGTACTCCTGGAGGTGTAAGCAAACTTTTCATAGTTTTAAATGGTAGAAACGCATTGAACTTGAATATTAGCAGATTAACCGCACAGCGGAGTTATCCAAAAACAGGGGGACAGTTATCTTAAAGCAGCGGGACAGTTATCTTAAAGCAGCGGGCTGGAAGCTACAATAACAACAAAAAGCGGATATTTTATTAATATTTGAGTTACCTCCTCATCTCTCCCTTTACTTTAATCTCCACCTAATTCAACTAATTTGCCAATATTAAAATCTATTCGTATCCAGCCTCTTAGTCGTTGTAGATTTTGTAATAGAAGTAGGGGAATTTGCCAATGATGAACCATTAAAAATGGCAAAGGGTCAGTAAAACTAAAAATTGCATCCTTCCCACGGAAGATATTTCGCGACCAAGCTTGTAATCTTTCCCAAGAATTCACACTAGTCAGTCTCCAAACTTCATGATACAACCAATAGGTTGGCTTGCTGCTAGGTAAAGGTTGAAATGGTTCTCTATAAGTATCCTCACCAACATAGGCATCCGCAACACCGGGATGATTGTAAAACATTGTAATTGCCGAATGAGTTCGAGGATTGCATTCAATTGCATAAACTGCGCCATCTTCTGCTTGAATAAAATCAAAGGAAACTTGTCCAGTAATTCCCAAAGCAGCAATAAACTGTCTTACCCATTCTTGAATCTGGGGATGTTCCACCTGTTCATAATTGACTTGAAATGCTGATGAGTCGGAACAACAATGTAACCTCAATTCTCCATTACGCACCGTACTATGAGTACAATATTCTTTTCCAGGGATAAACTCTTGCATAATCCAAGGTTGTTCTGGACTAATAGGTAAACTTCTAACAAATTCAGCTGTCATCGCTGGTGTTTCGCAAGGAAGTTTAGTTAAATCCAAACGACGCACGGAGTCATAAGGAATACTCTTAAGAATATATTTACGTGTTTCTTGAGAAAAATCAAAATTAATAACTTGTTCTGGGCTAATTATTTTAAACGACTTTGGCATCGATAACCCAATTGTTCTTGCGGTTTCTGCGAATGCGAATTTATCGTCTAGCATTAAAGTAACATCAGCATCACAATGGAAAACTTGGCAATATTCCGAAAGTGCAGGTTTTACCAGGGAATCGTAATAGCTAGCGACTGGACTGCAAACAGGGACGTAAACATCAACATTTTCCTTTTTCACAATATCCAAAAGTGCTTGTATATAGCCTTCAGGATTTTTATGAGGTTCAGGTACTGTGTAAAAGCGACTCACAGCATTGGAAAAGCGATGTCCTGTTAACCAATATTTATGGGTTTCTACCAGAATAACGCGATGTCCGCTTGCGTAAAAAGAACGTGCCAGTTGTAAGGCTTTGGTCATTTTACCACCGCTAATCAAAACGGTTTTGGGTTGTTCGGCAAGAACTTTTTTACTAAATAATTTAACAAAACTACCGAAGAAAAGCGAAAACAATACAACTGTTGCGTTGATTGGTAGCGCTAACAATAACAATGTTAAGGTTCCGAGGTTTCGGAATAGCGCATCTATCCAAGGATAGGAATTTAAAGACTGCTTTAATGATGAGGGAAAAGGTAGAGAAATCACTGCTTTAGGGTGTGACTGTTGACTGGGGTGTAATTAGGTTTGTAGTAGCGCTTCAGCGCTAATTCTTACTTTCACATTATTGAAGAGGCGCTAAAGCGCTACTACGAACCTGAGGAGACGCTAAAGCGCTACTACGAACCTGTTCGTCGGATGATTGTTAAACCATCGCGTAATGGTAACAATACTTGTTCAACTCGATTGTCTGCTGCGACAACTCTGTTAAACTCGGTAATTGCTTTACCGTTGGGGGTACTCTCTTCGCTAGATAAATAAGGTTGTCCCTGCATCAGGGTGTTATCAACACAGATAATTCCTCCGGGTGCAAGTAGGCTGCTATCGAGTATGGTTTGGAAATACTGGACATACTCTTTTTTATCTGCGTCGATAAAGACTAAATCAAATGAATCGCCTTTTTCCGCTAATTTTTGCAAAGTTTCCAATGCTGGTGCGACTTCAATTTTGATTTTATGTCCGTGGGGTGAATTGTGGAAACAAGTTTGTGCGAAGCTGGCTACATAATCATCCACTTCACATGCCACCATGTAACCATCATTTGGTAATGCTTCTGCCATCGCTAAAGCAGAATATCCTGTAAACATCCCCACTTCAAGAATTCGTTTTGCTTTGGTCATGTGGACGAACATCTTTAAAGTCTGTCCTTCGACATGTCCCGAAAGCATTTCTTGTTCTAGTTGACGTACGGTTTCACCATCACTGAAACGCTGACTCCAATCTTCTGCACTAGTACGTTTTGCTAGTGCTGTCAATGCTTCCGACTCGGACGTGGTGCATTCATTTATGTATGGTTCCAGTCCAGCAGCAAGTTGATGTGCTTGTTGCAGTGCTGTCATTACTGATGCTGGCACTTTATGGGATGCAGCTAACTCAAGGACGGTTTGCAGTTGCTCGACTAAAATACCGTGGGGAGTTACAGGACGTGCGGGTTTAAGTTCAACGAGAGTGGTCATTGGGAAGTGGGGAATGGGGAATGGGGAATTGGGAGTGGGGAGTGGGGAGTCTCGTTTTATACGGTTGCCATTTCGGCTTCTTCTGTACCGATGTATGCATCGATGCCTTCACCAGCACGGGGTAATGTCGCACAAAGACGCTTGTGTTCTTGTAGGGCGGTCTCTAATTCCTCACGGGTGAGGTCATTAACAAAAAAGCAACTACCTATAGGATAAGGCATTGCAGCACGCAATTTGCCATCACGAGTTTGGGTAATTGATTCAGTTGCTTTCCACAATAGTTCACCATCAAGTAATGGATGGTCTAGGGCTAAACCTATGCGACTCATTAAAGAAAGAATACGGTCGCGTTCTTCAACAGTGATATAACCACGTTGCTCGGCTATTGTCGCTGACAAAGCCATATCAATATTCACTGCATGTCCGTGATACAGGGGTACACAAGGTGCTAATTCTAGCGTAGGACTCCAGGTATGTCCGTAGGCAATCACTCTGTCTAAATCTAATTCGTGCAAGTTGGGAGTTTCTAAATCCAACATAGTTTTGATGGCTTCATAGTTGACACGATGAGCAATTTCTCTTAGCTCTGGTGTGCCGTTGATGTAGCCAAAATGGCTCTGTAGCAGTTCTTCCCCATGTTCATACAACAACTCAAATACTTCACTGTTAGCAACAACGGCAATTTTCACTAACTCTGCCATTCCGTTGCGAACTTGTGCTATTGGTAGTGTCTTTAAGAAAGAAAAGTCCAGAATTACCTTCTCTGGTGCATGATAAGCACCCAAGCGGTTCTTCAGTTTTTTATGATTGACAGCGACTTTAATAGCAACACCTGCGTCAATCAAACCAATCAATGTTGTCGGAATTCTAATGTAGTTGGTACGACGACGATAAGCTGAACAAGCAAAACCCGCAACGTCAGTCACCAATCCACCACCGACCACTAGAACAGGTTCTTTTCTAATCAATCCAAAATCTGCAAATGCGTCCACAATATTTTCAAATGTGGCTAGCGTTTTGGCTGGTTCTGATATTGTGACAGGAAATACTTCTAACTCAATATCGTAGTAACGGAAATATGAGCGAATTTGTTCACCATACAAGCGATTTACATTGGCATCAACTACCACTAAACAACGTCCGTACTTGGTATAGCTGTCGGCAATTTCGGTGTTTTTAATATCAAACACCCCATTGACATACTCTAAGCTAAACTCAATTTTTTCGTAACCAGTAACGTTGAAAACTTTATCGGTCGCGGTAAAAGAAGCGGTAGGAATACCCATTGTTTCGTCCTTTAAATCCCAAAAATTGTGAATAAAAATTGATAGTATCGATACATTAAAATTCGATACTCGCAAGTGAATTTACATTGCTTTTAGATAACCAAGCAACGTAAAATTATATTTGGCAACAATTACATGAATTACACCTCAGATAATTACCTGAATAATTAAATAAATATACGCTCTGCAAATTTCTTGAATCTGTCTATTGCATGATTTATTCTCTCAACGCTAAGCCAGATTTATTGATATTTTCACAGCATTTACACAAAAATCAAGCCAGTACGATTCACTTTATGCCTTCTCGTAGGTTATACCATTTTGGATTCAAAATCTATCACTGAAACTTTTTTGATGAACTCATCTGTTTCAGAGATTTTTCCAATAGGTATTATTTACATACTGGCTAAATTTCAACTATCAAGGACTATTTACATAAGTCCTATCTTTAGATAGATGCAAATATTTTTGTTTGCATCACAAAAAAATTACTTAGTGGTATTTAGAGCCTAGACCAACATTGGCACTAACGCTGCAATTATGATTTTGACACCAGCCACTAAATTCACAATGGTTCTGACACCACATCCGACACCATATAAAGGGGCAAGTTTTGAGTTGCAAAAACTCGTATATCCTTGTCACCGAGTTTCCACTTGAGATTGCAACCCTGATTTATGCTCAGCTTGATGTTCTTCCGCATCTGCTTTAAACCTTATATCGCTTGTTCCGGGAATGATTTGAAATTCCACGTTCACCCCATACATAAATACATGATAAGGTTCAATGGACATAATCACCTTGCTAGTATTTAAATACTAACGTAAGCGACGTTCAACAATTTGAGTCACGAAACCTAAAGTCACGGAACCTGATTTGTTGATATTACCAACAAATCTCAGCTTACCTCTATACGGTATTTTATTGACCAACCTAAAGATTAATATAACTTATGATTAAGCAATATTTAAATAAATATTAAGTATTTTGATTATTGAGCGATTTTATAACTTAAGGGTATTGACTTTTACTCACTAATGCGTTTCCGGTAGGTTATTGTTTGGAAGACTCCAGAACTAACGTTCATCGTTTAATATGAGAGCATAAGGCCATATCAAAGCTTGGATACAATAACCAGCGATGATGACTAAATTTGCTACCCAAATAATTGGAAAGTTACTATATTCCTTTATTTCCTGTAGTTTTTGTCTTAGTTCCAACCATTGAATAACAATTCCCAAAAGGTAACAATTGATTGCTATCAAAAGTGAAATTGACATATAAATATTTCTCCTCTATTTTCAAGTAACATAAAAATATCAATCTTTTTAATAACTAGGGCGTGTTTTTAGTTTTTATGCATTTCGATAAGGCATCTGTTACATCTGTCTATAAGTCTTTGCTAGATTTTTGGGCAAAATGTTCCAACAGCAGTCGATGGACAAAGATGTAACCACCACCTACTTTTTGTAAAAAAATCCGTTCTGTTGCATAGTTTAAAAAGCGGGCATAATTCCAGGGAATATAACCTTTATAACAAAGAATAATCCGCAAAATTAAATGTTTAATGGAGGCTTCACCACCTCCTGCAGCGACTCCGAACCATAGCCCATACATTCCCCAGAAAAAACTATACCAACCTAATGCTCTGGCTGATATTCCTAGAACAATTAAGCCAATAAACCCGAAGATGATTGCATTTTTTACTGATTGCCAAATTCCTTGATTTGCAACAGTTTGTGTGGAAATACTTGGAGCAGTCAAACCACCAATTAAGCCATAAACTAACCCCAAACTTAGACCAAATGTTATACCACGAGTCCAAGAATAAAGTTGTATGTCAATAAATGTGGGGTCAAAAATTCTCCAATGAAGTGGGTGAAATAATAGTTCATAAAGCACTTTTACCAATAAACCTAAAATAGAACCAACAGTGATACCACGAATTATATTATTTATTCCTTTCTGCCAAGACCATTTAAGATTTTCAACAGTTCGGATGCGGTAAACACCAAAAATAGCCCAAAAAACCAAACCACTATATATAAGTAAAATTATCTGACGGCTTCTAGCGAAAAAACCTTCACTAATAACTAAACCTAAAATTATAAAGGTCAACCAAACAATAATTCCATAAATATATTTTTGTCTATTTGATTGCAACCAATCAGGTTGTATTCGCTCAATTAAAAATACAGTTTGTGACTGCTGTTTCAGTCTTTGCGCTAACCAAGCTAACCATTCCATCGACTGTTTTTGTGAGTATTGTGAATATTTATTTTTAACTCCTCGACGGTCAAACATTCTTTGGATATACTTATCAAATAAGTGTTGACGACGTTCTTCTAAGTTCATTCCTGGTAATTCTGTTACCGATAACCCCTGATAAGCAATAGTCATAATACTTAGCATCAAGGGTGATTTCGCTAATTCTTGAATTGTGCTATCTGCTTGTAATGCTATTTTTACAGCGACAAGTTCCGAACCTGCGCTGTTAAGATATTGATGAATTTGTTCTAAAGTTAATGGTTGAATAAAAACTGCTCCTTGAAAACGTAGACGATTGGATAAAGCTTCATAATCTTTGATACGGCTACAAACTACTATTTCTGTTTCTCCATATATCTGACTAAATTTATTAATAGCTTCAACACAGGTATCTCGACGTTCAATACTTATTTCGTCCAATCCATCTAATAGTAATAATAATTGCTGATTTTTTATTAAGTTTGTACCGATTTCTTTAGATACCTGATATTTAGTATTAAGCTCTCTAATAAGCCATTCGGCAATTTTTATTTTTTCGTTTGTCCATGCTGAAAGGTTAAAAATTACAGGAATTCGTTGGTTAGTATCTTCTTCTGCTAGTGTAATTAAATCGCGAGTCAGTTCTAAAAGTGTTGTTGTTTTTCCGGCTCCTGGTTCTCCTAAAATTAATAGAGTTCTTCCTTCTCCCATTTGTTGAAATAAGTCTATAATTTTAGTCTTTTGCGGTAAGGGTTGTCTTGCTTGTTCGAGAGTTTCCCATAGCATACCCCAAGGACGGTCTAAAGAGTCGAGTCGATTTTCTAGACCTAGTTCAATTAATGCTATTCCATGTAAAGAAGTTTCTAAAACACCTTTTACCCAGTAATTTTTGACTTTATTCAGTAATATTTGACGGTTGTTATATCCCTGCTTGCTGTAAGGTATTTTTGTTAATGAGGTTATTTCTTTGGTAGTTTCCTTAGAGGTTTGTTTAGCAGTAAAAATTGGAAGCAAAGCTGTTTCTATCTCGTAAGGATTAATTGTTTCTCTTTCCGATAGAGTTTTTTGTAACACATTGTCTTGGGGATAAACATTAGCTAAATCAGCTAACATATCTTTAGCTGTTGCATAACGTTCTTGTGAGTACGATTTAATGGCTTTATTTAAAATCGCGAATAATTGGGTGCTAATCTTAGTTTCTTTTTGCCAAATTATCTCGCCATTTTGTAGATTTATTTCAAACTCTTGAGGGTGTTTACCTGTTAACAAGTAAATCATCGTCATCCCCAAACTATAAATATCGCTAGAAAATATAGGTTTTCCTATTGCTTGCTCTGGGGGCATAAATCCGGGTGTCCCGAATGCTACTGAAGTCATAACTTCACCTTGGATATCGACTGAAGTATTCATGATTTCTTTAGCGATACCAAAA
Organism: Scytonematopsis contorta HA4267-MV1; assembly: GCA_019359035.1. GTDB lineage: Bacteria > Cyanobacteriota > Cyanobacteriia > Cyanobacteriales > Nostocaceae > Scytonematopsis > Scytonematopsis contorta. The sequence goes on from JAHHIC010000078.1 coordinate 24,267, forward strand.
TCAATTAAAACTGGTTGACTATCTTTTTGTCGCCAAATAATATTACTTGGTTTAATGTCTCGGTGGATAATTCCTTTTGTGTGGATAAAATCTAAAATTTTTAAAATATTTATTAGTATTTCTTTGACTAAATCTTCTTGGAAAATACCTTGATTTTTTAATTTCTCATTCAGAGTGACACCTTCAACCCATTCCTGGACTAAGTAAAAATGCTCATTATCTCTAAAGTAAGCATATAAATTAGGTATTTGCTCGTGACCCTCACCCAGTTGCTCTAAAATTGCGGCTTCTCTAGCAAATCGTTCCTGGACGAGTTGATAAACGTGGGGTTTGTTTGTGATGGGTTTGAGTTGTTTAATTACGCAAATGCGACTGGATGGGAGATGGGTGTCTTCGGCTAAAAAAGTTTCCCCAAAGCCACCCCTTCCCAAACCTTGAATGATACGGTAGCGATTACTCAGCAGTTTTGGTGTCATCTTTATCAAGAGTTTTGCTTTTATTTTTACTACATTGACAGTGCTTTTGGGGAAAATCAACTAAAAGATACCTAACCCCCCTAAGGGGAATAAAAAAATAATATATAGAATTATCGGGAAATATTGAATTTTTAAATTACTGTTGCAAAATCTACAGACGAAAAAAAAAATCAGTCGTAATTTGAAAATTACTATGCAGTCACAATCATTTATTCTCGATTACTATAACTGAAGTTAAACTTCAATAAATTATGTCTAATAATGGTAAATCACTACGTAAAAAAACAGTTTTAGTTACCGGAGGAGCTAATGGCATTGGTTATGAATTAGCATATTTTTTTGCTAAAGACGGTTATAATCTTGTCCTAGTAGACCGAGACGAACAAAAGCTGCTTGAAGTTACAGAAACATTTAAAGATAAGTTTGATGGTAATGTGAAATCTATCGTTAAGGATTTATCTATTTCAACTTCTCCATTAGAAATTTTTACGGAATTACAACAAGAATCTATCAAAATTGATGTACTCGTCAATAATGCTGGATTTGGAACTATTGGTTTTTTTAATGATACTAGTTTAGAAGATGAGTTGGGCATGTTGCAGGTAAACTTAGTATCTCTTACCCATTTAACTAAGCTTTTTCTTAAGGACATGGTGAAGCAAGGTGAAGGGAAGATATTAAATGTTGCTTCTACTGCTGCTTTTCAACCGGGTCCTTTGATGGCAGTTTATTTTGCTACCAAGGCTTACATCTTGTCATTTTCGGAAGCTATCTCTAATGAATTAAACGGTACGGGGGTAACTGTAACTGTTCTTTGTCCGGGACCGACAGAATCAGCTTTTCATGAAAGAACTGGTATGGCAGATACCATCTTAGTGAAAAATAAGAAAATGATGGATGCAAAAACAGTTGCGAAAATTGGTTATCACGGTCTTATGAATAACAGAACTATAGTTATTCCTGGAATAAAAAATCTTATCCTCTCAAAATCAGTTAGATTTTTCCCCAGAAAACTTGTGACTCAATTTGTGCGGAATATGCAGGAACTTCCGATTGAAGTACCTACTGTTTAAAGATAAGTCGCTAAGAAATACAGCAAATTTCAGGTTAGTGAAATACAAGCGGGTGGGCAAGGATGCCCACCCCACAATAGTCAATACTGCTCGGTATTATACTTCACTGACTTGAAATCCGCTGTAAATGTCGAATAGCTTACCTTACCTTAAAAATCCTAAAAGCTTTTCCCACCAGCTACGACTTACTTGACCCGAAAGTTTCATTTTTTCGCGAATATCTTGGATATTCCAATTTGTTAGTTTGGCAAGGGTTTGTGCTTCTTCTTCAAAGCGTTTGCGTAATGATTTTTTGTATTCCTTACCTGCTTGACAATTAACTTCACCTGTAAATGGGTGTTGCATGATGTAACGTCCTTGGAAATTTTCCCGGTTGCTGGTTTCTTGGAACATCAGGTCTTCTGGGAATTTATTACGGGTGTAACGGACATGCAAACGGGTAATATAAACGTTGCTATTTGGAATAGGACGACGACCACTAAATCCACCTGGGGGTAAAGGTTGGTCTTGGGGTGTGTCTAACCAAAATACACCAGCTTGTTTCAGTTCTTCGGGGTTGAGAGGTTCAGCGGAACAAGGGTCACAACTCCCCATATCCCAAGCATATTCCAGAAATGCAACTTTTTTGTCTTCTTTGGTATAGGCACTTTGGAATAAGGATTTGTAAAAGTCACCAAATTCTTTTTTGACAAATAAAGGTATGTTCGCATCCGAGGGGATTTTTACCGTGCGATAATTACTTAGTTCTGCTTGTCCTTTGGGTGAAAGAATATACGCGATTAAATCCTGTTCGGTTGTTGAATTAATCATCCCCAAACGAATTGGTAGCATGAATTTCGGTGATTGGTAAGAAATTTGCAACGGACGCAAAAATTCATAACCTGCTTGTTCAAATTTATCTAAGTTGACTTTCGCAACGAAAAACTTCATCTTTTGGCGAATATAAGGCTTAAGTAGCTGTTTCGCTCCTCTAGGAATTTTGTAACCATTGCGAATCAGCCAAGTTTCCAGACCATCAGATTCTTTGGCACTGAGGATGAGGATATCATATTCACCAACATTAAACCGTGCTTCCACAGTTACACCCAAACTCGAATCTCTTCTCCTACTTTCTCCCGCACTTCTGCTCATTGGTGCTGGTAATGGTCTTAGTGCTTCATTATATTCAACTTGATTACAAGGGTCTGGGTCAAAATATTCTACCAAACGTGGGGCACTAAAAGCGTCCAAACGTTCCATAATCTTGGGGTTGGCTACTTTGACTTGTTTTTCTTGTATGACTACGGGTACAGGTACAACTACTGCAAAATCTTTAACATCACCCTGGAAATCATTTGCCATCGTTAATACTGTGCGACCGCTATCACGGGCAATTATCACTTGTGAGGCTTTGTTGTAGAGCTTGGTGTCAGCTTTTGCAACATAAAATCCACAAAATGCCCAAGCTGGAGATACAAAACCCAGCACAATTATCAAAGATAATAATAAGGAAATTAAGGCTCGGAAAAGTTTCATACTTTTTGTACTAGTTGTTAGTCGTAGAGAGGTTATGTAGAGACGTTACATGCAACGTCTCTACATATTGGGTTTCCTCGTTTTTCCATGCAAAACGCGGTGCTTTCCAAAGAAAATCAATCAAAGCTGTAAATGGAGCTAGGGTAAAGAGTGCCCAAAATACGCCGGTAGATACAAAGAAATTATTCCTAAGAATAAAAGTTAAAATGGCGATGCATGTTGCCCACAATATACGTCCCCAACGAGAATTAGGGATAGACCGGAGGTCGGTTACCATAAATAGGGCAAACAGTAGTAAAGAACCACTCATCAAACGATGCGAGAAAACATCCCAAGTCCAGCCCAGCCAAAAATTACGAATTGCTTCTAATATCCCGTAGGCTCCCAAAAATGCGGCTGTAGTATCCCAGCGTCCCACCCGTTGGAGAATTAGACCCCCAGTTCCAGCAAATAACAGTCCGTACCACCAATCATCTCCCCATTGTCCAGGGGAAACCCAAGCATCAGAGGTGAGTACTAATGCTGAAATAATGCCAAAGTTGCCAGGATTAAAGAAGTGCTTATTGCCGATTTTAAATAGAAATTTGCTCGTTATTGCCGCAATAGCAGCTAAAGCCATCGTCGTCCAATGGTCTGCTCGTAATAGCAAACTTAATCCTAAAGCTGTAATTAAGGGAGAACGGATATTAATCTTTGGCGTTTCTGTTTCTGCTGATGGCAAATGAGAAATGATTAAGGACAATAGCCATTGCGCTGATAAGCAAGTGGTAATTGTTATCAGTATAAAGCTTGGATGTAATGTCCAATCCCTTGTACCTATGCCTAATGCTAGGAACAAAGATAGAAATAGAATTTGAAAATCGCGTATATCTTTAAACAACATTACCCGTTTAGTTAGGTATTTTTCTGGGATGAGTTCTAATCTAGACGGTAAAAGTTGATTTGAGTGCCTTCGTTACAGAATTTGTTACATCTTCTTTCTGAATGATGAAGAAGCCATGTTTTATGTTTAAAGTTCTACCAAAAATTTGCAAACTATAATATAGAAAAAATAAATTTACTAAACATAAAGACCGTACGAATACGGCCTCTATAAATACTTAAGTACAAATGATTAATTACAAACTTATGTAACCTTAATGGACTAGCCCTGCACGCAAAGCCCGGACGGCTGCTTGTGTACGGTCTGCAACACAGAGTTTACTCAAAATTCCTCTAACATGAGTTTTGACAGTACCCACAGTTAAAAAAAGTCTTTTAGCAATTTCCGCATTATCACATCCAGCAACAATCAACTCTAAAACTTCCTTTTCTCGTTGAGTTAAGGGAAAGGTTTCTATTGTTTTTTCAACTTCTGTGTCTAGACCTTCGATTATTACCCTTTTTGAGCTTGTTCCTCCCGTAACGTCATCTTGCCGTACTTGGCGTAATACGATATCTGCAATTGCTGGGTCAATCCAGGGACTACCTGTGTAAGTTGTTTTTACGGCATCTATTAATTTATCGCTCTCGATATCCTTCATGCAGTAGGAGTCTGCTCCCGCTCCAAAAGCAGCTAGTACTGCATCTTCGCTGTTCTGCATTGTTAAAATCAATAGTTTTGTTGTATGCTCTCCACTATCTTGTTGCAATTGTCTGTACTTGCGTGTCAATTCGATACCATCCATACCGGGCAAACCGATGTCGATAGTAGCAACATCAGGCTTAAGCGTCTTCAAAAGCTGCAACCCATCGTTAGCGTTAGCTGCTTCGCCAACAATTTTTATTTCGGCTTCGGCTTGTAAAGCAGCCCTTAAGCCCATCCTAGTAAGGTTGTGGTCTTCAATCACAACAACCTTTATCTCACTCATGGCTGTTACCTCTTCCCGAATCTATCTAAAGTACAGAATAAAATAACTCTGCCATTTTATCCGCAAATTTATATAAAAGTACAAGAATTATTGAGTTGTGCAAAAAAATTATAGTATGATAGGGGAATTAAAAACTTTTGCTTTGCTCACTATCAAAAATTTACCATACACAGTAGATTATCTAACGTAATAATTTTACACATCACTCGCTAGATAGATTTACATGAAAATAAAGTCAAATCAAAAATTATATATAATTTGGTTTGCTTTTATTACTATACCTTTCATATAAAAAAGTGTTTGCAGGTAACACCTGTAAACACTAAACAAAGGGAAGAGATAGACACGTCTTTTCAAAACTATGAACTTCTTAAAACTGATATAGTTATCATTCAGTTTTTAGTCAAGAGCCTTTTTAACTTCGTCTTTTACATTTTCAGCAGCATGACGGACTTTAGATTCGCCTTGTTTTGCTTTACCTTCAGCTTTATCATTGGGGTCGCCTGTAACTTCGCTAGCTGCTTCTTGCACTTTACCTTCAACGTTTTTAGCAACAGCTTTTGCTTTATTTTCCAAACTCATGATTTTTATCCTCTGACTTTAATTAACTGTTTTACAAGGGCTTGTTAAGCCATTCAATATTTGTATAGTATCTTTTTAACTAATTTCGGTATTCTATCTAGAGAATACAGTTAATCAAATTCTTATCATCCTTTATATGTAGCTTATTTATACCTAGCGCCCTCTAAAGATTATATTCTCCAACATCAGTTACTACCTTAAGATTTTTTGATATTATTTCGCCAGGTAGAGCGAGAAAGACAGGATGAAATTTTAATATAAACACAGTTAGAAACGAATACCAGAAAACAGATAACACTTAAGGAGTAATTGAAATGGGTAACATAATCGCTTGGTTGGTTTTAGGTTTGATTGCAGGTGCTTTAGCTAAAGCATTTTATCCAGGTCCCCAAGGCGGCGGCATTTTCTCCACCATTGGACTAGGTATTTTAGGAGCTATGCTAGGTGGTTACCTAGGTCAAGTCTTATTAGGTAGTAGTGCTGCGGCAGGTGCATCCGTTGGTGCATTATCTATAGGAAGTATCTTTTTCTCTGTTCTTGGTGCTATGTTGTTGATTTTCCTCTGGGGTTTATTGACTCGTCGAGCAGTATAATCGCTTTTATAGAATTTATACTACTTAATCGGCGTAACTTTAATTTTCGATATGAGATTGTTTTCAAACAGTAATATAGCAGTTTAAATCACAATTTAGCTATTGGGGGGGTTGGAATAATAAGTAATTCCAATTCCCCCTTTTGGTCACTACAATTCATAGGTTGAGTTATCCGAAGCGGACGCTAAGCGTTCGCGCAGCGTGCCGCTTCGGCATACGTTCCTCAACCCAACTTTCCGGTCGCTTGTTGGGTCATCTGAAGCGGACGCTACGCGAAGGTTACATATTGAACTTTATGCGTATTCTATCTGGAGGATTAATTTTTAGTTGAAAGATAGCTTCTATAGAATGGTAGATATTTATTCCACAGATTGATTTTTATAGCAGTATTTTTCGGTACAAATTGATTAGTAAATCTTTCACAGATGAATCAAAAAGTAAAAAATGTTTGGCTTAGGTCAACAAACTTACTTTACCAATATCTAATTTACCAATCTCTAAGTTATTTGTGTTTCATCATTAGTCGAGAATAAACTATGAAGACTAAACAAGAATATCAAACAGAAATGGAATCACAAATGGCGAAACTACAAACTCAAATTGATGAGTTGAAAGTTAAAGCTTCTCTTGCTAAAGCTGATGCTAAAGACAAATATCACGAACAGATTGAAACTTTAAATAGCAAGTGTCAAACTGCTCGCGGTAAATTACAAGAACTCAAAGCATCTAGCAATGATGCTTGGGAAGAAATAAAAGTAGGTTTAGATAATGCTTGGAACGAATTACAATCTGCTTTCAATCGTGCTTCCAATCGTTTTGAATAGAAAGTAACTTAGATATTGGTAGATAACAATTAAAACTACCCTAACTTACTTTAATTTTTGGTTCATTTTGATTAAATAGGAGAAAAATCATGAGTTTTGTTCGTTTTATTCAACCCATTGTTCGTTCTTTCCGCTTTGTAATTGCCGCTGCTTTATGTGTAACTTTACTGTTCTCTAACGCATTTCCTGCTGCTGCAATCGGTACAAATAAAAGTGCCCCCGATGAAGCAACTACACAATTAAACAATATTCAAAAGGGAACTGATGAGGTTGCTAAGTCTGACCCTCTTTCCTTAGAAGAAACACAAGCAAGAACACAAAACGGACTTAATGAAATTCAGGGAGATGCTGATAAGGATAAAATGTATCGTCCCAGCAATTCCAAGGATGCAAGAACTGTGGAAGACCAAGTAGGCAATTTATTGAATAAGGTAACCAAAGACAAATAGAAGAAACCCCAATCCCAGTAAACCCTACTCCCAACCCCCAGTAAACCCCACCCCCAACCCCCTCCCCGTTTACGGGGAGGGGGCTACGATTTATGATAAATATTTTCAAAAATCAAAAATTAATTATATTTTTTCTCTTTATTTTCGTAGCCCCCTCCCCCCCAGGGGGGAGGGGGTTGGGGGTGGGGTTTCTTGTGTGGTGCGAGAAAGAGAGTGGGGTTTCTTTTGTACGCACCAATATCCTCACCCATCTCTTCCTGCCAAAATTGCGATCGCTCCAACCAGTTCATCTGGCACAATGGGTTTGGACATATATAGATTAAATCCAGCTTCGATTATTTGTTGCCGTTCTGCTTCTTGAGCGTAGGACGAAATAGCAACAATTGGTGGAGTCTGTATCCCTCTATTTTCTGCAAACTGTTTAACTTTACGGATTAAACTATACCCATCTTCCTCAGGCATATAAATATCACTGAGTAAAACATCCGGTATAGATTGACTCATCATATCTAAAGCTGCTGCTACCGATGCCACAGATGTTACCTCGGCTCCATAAATCTTAAGTACCGAGTCTAACAATTCGCGGCTATCAGCTTCATCTTCTACAACTAATACATGTATACCTACAAGAATATCAGTATCTGTAATTTCCACGCTATCGCTAATAGCATGACTGGCAGGTAGTTTATATTCCGGTTTCGCTTGTACCCCTGCAATAGGAAGCTCAACAATAAAAGTCGCACCTTTCCCTTCTCCTGCACTTTCTGCCCAAACCCGACCCCCGTGCAGTTCTACTAAATAGCGAACAATTGCCAATCCTAATCCCAAGCCACCAAAGCGTCTAGTTATCGAGCCATCTTCTTGCCTAAAGCGGTCAAATATATGAGGTAAAAAGTCTTTATTTATACCAATACCGTTATCACTAATTTTAAGTTGGACATACTTCATAGAAGAATCACCAAACATAGAAAGAGGGAAAAACGAATATCTATTTTTTTCTTGCCTTGAATCGCAACTTTTTTGCAAACAAATTTCTACTTGTCCACCATTGGGTGTAAACTTAATGGCATTAAAAAGTAAATTCCAGACTATTTGCTGAAGTCTCTGGACATCACCAGAAACAAACCTTGCATTTAGGTCGATTTTGACATCAATATCAATTTCTTTAGCTTCAGCAGCAGGACGCACCACTTTTAATGCAGATGCAATTACAGCACTAATGTCTGTAGGAGATACTTCTAATTGTAAATTACCCTTAATAACATGAGCGGTATCTAACAAGTCTTCCACTAAGTGAAGTTGTGTTTTAGCACTACGGGTAATTGCTTCTAAACCACGACATGTCATATTTTGGTCTACAAATTTTTTGCTAAGAATATTAGACCAACCTAAAATAGAATTTAATGGTGTCCGTAACTCATGAGAAAGAGTAGCTAAAAATTCATCTTTCAGACGAATCGCCTCTTCTAAATGTTGCGCGTTCCTTTTTTGAATATTTTCAAATCGCTTACGTTCGGTAATATCTTCCACCAATCCATCAACAAAAATATTTCCTTCTTCTTGGGTAAGAATAACATTCCAAGAAACCCAAACAATACTTCCATCTAACTTTTGTAACTGAATTTGTTGCTGTGAAACTTGCCCTTGTTGCTGCAATTGTTCTAATACTTGGTTCTTTTCTGTTAATGGGAACAAAATGTGATGAAGGTTATGTGCTTGTGCCTCTGCTAAGCTTTTAACTCCTAAAAAATCTAAAAATGTAGCGTTTGCCTCCAACAAATATCCATCTAAAGTAGAGCGGAATACACCCACATTCAGTCTGTTTAACAACGAATGCAAGCGAATTTCCAATTCTTGAGATTTACGTCGCTGTTCAGCTCGTTCCAATGCCAAATTTACAGCGGCTATAAGACGAACATAGTGTTGAGACGACTTAACCACATAGTCGTCTAACCCTGCTTTCATGGCTTCTACCGCTACTTCCTGGGTAGCAGAGTTAGTAAACATAACTACCGGACAATCAGGACAGGCAGATTTTATCTCCTGTAATACTGTTAAACCATCGCTCCAAAATAACTGATAATCAATGATAGCAAGGTGAAAATTTTTAGTTATAAGTGCTTGAGCAAAACTTTGAGTATCTCTAATTTGTTCTACTTCTAAATCAAGAAACTCTTTTTTGAGTTGCCGAATCACTAATAAGCGGGTATCAGGACTATCATCTATCAATAGAACTCGCAACATAGTATTAAATCAAATTTCAATTATTTTTTTACTAATTACAAATCATATTAACAATAGTGGAACTGATATCGCTTCCGTCTTGAGCAAGTATTTATGTAAATTATCTACCTCCTTTAGATAATTGGTAGCTCAATCCAAAATTGCGAACCTTGGTTAACAACAGATTCAACTCCAAACCTTCCTCCCATGCGTTCCATAGCTTTACGTACAATTGCTAGCCCAATACCAGTTCCTGAGTATAAATCAGACCCATGCAATCTGTTAAATACTTCAAAAATTCGCTCCTTAGACTCTGACGGTATACCAATAGCATTGTCTTCTACCCAAAGACGTATATATCCTATTTCTTGAGTAGCATATATTTTGATTTGTGGAAATACATTAGGAGCAACAAATTTAATAGCATTAGATAAAAGATTTGTAACTACTTGAAGCAAATAAAAATAATTGCCTAAAACTATAGGTAAAGATTCCTGTACTGTTATTTTTGCTTGTTTTTCTATAATTTTTAAGTTTAACTGCTTTAAAGAATCATTAACAATTAATGCAAGTGATACGGGTTGAATAAGTATTTCTTGATTGCTGAGTCGGCTGTAGTCGAGTAAATTTCGAGTTAAACGCTCCATGTGCTGGGCATTGTTGACTATTCTCTGTAAATAGTCAACAGCAGTTGGATGTTGTTGGTTGCCATAATCCTCTAGTATTGCTAAAGCAAACCCTTGAATTATCCGCAAAGGTTCTTGTAAATCATGAGAAGCTGAATAAGCAAAAGCTTCTAACTGACGGTTTGCTTCTTCAAGTTGATTTGTACGTTTTCTGACTCGCTGCTCTAAACTTTTATTAAGTTGCTGAATTTGCGTCTCTTGCTCTTTACTTTCAGTAATATCTTGAGCAAACCCAGCTTGACGATGAATTTCTCCAGCTTGGTTGCGAATAGGAAAACCGCGAACATTAATCCAGCGTATACTACCGTCGGGACGGATAATCCGATATTCTATATCAAAATGCTTTTTAACATTGTCCCTTAGATTTGCAAGAACTTTTGCTCGGTCATCTGAGTGAATGCTTTGAATAAAAGAAGAGAAATTCTCATATAAACTTTCACAAGTACGTCCCCAAACTTGCTCATAAGCGGGACTAATATAAATAACTTTATTTTCTTTTACATCGCACATCCAGAAAACAACGGTTAGATTTTCTGCTAGTTGTTGCCAAAGGATATCATTATTTTCTTTAGATTTTTCCAATTCAAGATAGCAACTTATGACATGATTTAATTTTCGGAAAGTTGTTGCTCCAAATAGTAATATTAATCCACAGCCAGTAGTATTTAGTAGAATAGTTCGCTGGAAGTCAGTTTCAGCTAATCGTGAGTTTATACTCATGAAATCTTCCGCATCTGCTTCCATTTCTTTGATAATGCTGCGGATATTATTTATTATACGATGTTTCCCAAGATTAGCTTTTGTCTTCGGTAAAGCGGCTTCATCTTCCTGGCTTTTTCTAAGTTGAATTTTTTTTTCCCACTCAGAAATTTGTGCGGTAATTAGTGGCTTTAAAAGATTAAATTTATATTCCTGCTTAAGATTATCTCCAATTAGCACTTGCAAAGAGTCAAATTTAGAGTTAATTTTATTAATAGCTGTTTTATAAGATTCTAAATATTCTTTGTTTCCTGTCAGCAAATATCCCTGTTGACCGATGCGAGAATCTTTTACATCAGAAAACAAAGTACGAATTTCTACTACAGTTTGTTGAGTATTTTTTAACTCTAAGCTTATTTGATGTAGCTGTTGTATATTTTGGTAAGAGACTAAGCTGCAAAGAATTATAATGAATAAGACTAATGTTAATAATACTGTTGTTTTACTATCAATTGACCATTTCATAACTTTTGCCGCTGACTGGGAGCGTAACACTCTAGTTTGTTTTTGCAGAATGTCTTTACATAGCTCCTGATTAAGGTTACTAAAAATTACTAATACTTTTAATTAAAGACACTGATTATTTAAGAATACGATTTATGTTAAGTATTCTTTGATATTTCTAAAATTATTTAAAATTGGTAGCATAGGTTAAATTGAATTTTTAATTTGTTTATAGTTTATATTTAAACATAAACTTCAATTCGTTTCTATGTCGGGAGAGGGAAAAAAGACTCTAACTTAACTCATATTTTTACTTCTCATCCGTGATTTTAGAGACGTGAAATTTCACGTCTCTACATCTTTGGAGGGGGAGGTCTACTCGGTTATTAATTGACTGTTCTGTTTGCTTTGTAATGGCAATGCTTCTGAGTTGAGATGTAAATTGGTAACAGTGACACCCAAAGTAGTTAGGGCTATAAAGGAAATTCCTGTTAACCACTTTACCTGAGAGCGCAAATATTTATTTTCTTGACTCAGGTTATCTATCCGTTCAGGTAAATATGGTTGATTCTCTAAAACTTCTACAGCGACTTTTGTTGGTACAATTTGAGAATTATTAAAAGTGACTTGTGAATGTAACCAATTATTGATTAATTGTGGACAATTTTTTTTAAACCATTTCCAAGCATATATTTTCATGGCTGGTTTAGACATTCTGGCAATTAATTTTGTAAAACGATTGAGGGGACGAGAGCGTAGTTTTTGATTTATTAAGTTGACTGCAGCGACATCATAAAGACGGTCTAATATTAACTTTATGGTTGCTTCTTGGTCATTAGTCAAATTTTGTAGTAGTGTTAATGTCTCGTGCATCCGCTCTGTTTCCAGTCGCTTTTCCGCTGATAACTCTAAAGTTTCTTTTTGCTTATTCACGGCTGTTATATAAGTATCTTACTATCCTCAATATCATATTTTTATTATGTAAATTACGGCTATCCATCCCTAGTAAGAATTGCGACCCAACCCAGTACTGCTCCGGTTTTGCATATTCGTAGGTTGGGTTGTTCGCGTAGCGTGACGCTTCGTCATGGCTTTGCGTTCGCGCAGCGTCCGATAAAAGATAACCCAACAAGTACAACGAAATGTTGGGTTGAGTGGAGCTACCCAACCTACAAGCGTTCCCCAAGAAGTTGTGTAACTACGGCAACTAGTTCATCTGGTTCAACTGGCTTCGATACGTGTTTCTGAAACCCTGCCGAAAGTGCTTGTTGATAGTCGTATTCCCCTGCGTAAGCTGTCACAGCAACTGCCGGAATACGAGCAATTTCTTCTGACTGCAAATTTCTAATTTGACGCATCAACATATAACCATCCATTTCTGGCATTCCGATATCACTGACGATGATATCTGGTTTAAATTCTGTTAATTTTTGTAATGCTTCCAACGCCGATGCTGCTTGGGTAACGGTAGCTCCACCCATCTCTAAAACAAAGGCAATAAAATCTCGCGAATCAATATCGTCATCAACAACTAATATTTCTACTCCGAGGAGGTTTTGGGAATTTGAGTCTACTTGTCCTTCCTCACTCTCGTCTTCTCTACTTATCGCCTGAAACAATGGTAGTTTTACCGTAAAGCTGGCTCCTAAATTTTCTCCTAAGCTCTCTGCTTTAACGGTTCCACCATGCATTTCTGTTATCTGTCGTACAATTGCTAATCCTAATCCCAAACCACCAAATTTTCTGGTTGTTGCACTATCAGCTTGGCGAAAATAGTCAAAAACCCAAGGTAAAAAGTCTGCACTTATACCTTTACCTGTATCAGTGATAGTAATTTTAGCATAGTCTTGAACTTCTTCGAGAGTGATTTCCACCCGACCGGCTTTAGGTGTAAATTTAACTGCGTTGCTGAGAAGATTCCAAAAAACTTGTTGTAAGCGACCCCCATCACCTGAAACCATACTAGTATCAGCTAGAACTGTTTGAATTTTAATATTTTTAACTTCCGCTGTTAAACGTACTGTTTCCAAGGCTGCTAAAATTACCGATTTCAGGTTAACTGTATCTATATTTAAAGTTAGCTTGCCTTGCAAAATACGGGAAACATCTAATAAATCTTCAATTAATTGTGCTTGCAACTTGGCATTACGCTCGATGATTTCCAAGGCTTCAGCCATCTTTCCTGGATTTAAATTACCCCTTTTTATTATTTTCGCCCAACCTAAGATGGGGTTAAGGGGGGTACGAAGTTCGTGAGAAAGAACGGCCAAAAATTCATCCTTGATACGATTAGCTTTCTCTGCTTCCTCATAAGCGGCTTTCTGCTTTTGCAATGAATCCCGCAAAGCTTCTTCTGTTCGTTTTTTATCATGAATATCCGTACATGAACCAAACCATTTGAGAATTTTGCCACCTTCATCCCGTAGTGGAAATGCCTGACCAATAAACCAATGATACTGCCCATCGCTAGCACGACGAAATCGATACTCTATGTAATAATCTTTACCTGTGCTTAGCGATTCATTCCAAATATCTAAACACCTTTGCTTGTCGTCTGGATGTAACAAGTGACTCCAACCCCAACCTTGGGTTTCTTTTAAAGTCATACCTGTATACTCGCACCAGCGTTTGTTAAAATAATCGTGGAAACCGTCTGCTTGGGTTGTCCAGAACATCTGTGGCATTGTATCTGCCAAAGTACGAAAATTTAACTCGCTTTGCCGTAAATTTTCTTCTACTTGTTTACGGTCGCTAATATCCTGAACTGTCCCCATCATTCGCACTGGGTTACCATCTACATCATAGGTAGCTCGACCTTTTGCGGCAATCCAATGCAGGCTACCATCAGGCCACACAGTACGGTATTCGACATCATAAATAGTTTTTTGGGCAAGAGCGCAGGAAACAGCTTCGTCAGTAAATTCGCGGTCGTCTGGATGTAAGCAATTCAAAAAAAGCTGGTAACTAATTTGTGTATCTACAGTTAATCCAAATAGAGCCTTACATTTGGGAGTCCAAACTAATTCGTCGGTGGTTAAATCCCAAAACCACATACCTAATTCTGCTGCTGCCGTAGCTAAGCGAAAACCTTCTTCACTTAGTTGCAACGCTTCTTGGTTTTTTTTGTTTTCGGTAATATCCTGTATAATCCCTATAATACCTACAATAGAGTCATCATCGTCACACCAAGGATGCTTTTTTGATAATAGCCACCGCGTTATTCCTTGGTGAGAAACTTTTTCTTCGTAAGTACAAGACTCCCCTGTGCGAATAATGCGCTCGTCGTTTTGTATAATTTGTTGAGCAATATCCGCTGGAAATAATGTAACGTCATCTTTACCTAACATTGCCTCAACAGTTGTACCAAAGTATTCCGCAGCAATTTCATTGGCAATAACATAGCGTCCTTGCAAATCTTTAACAAAAATAGCATCCGATGTACTTGAAAGAAGCGCTTGCAATATGTTAGTCATTTGCACCAATTTTGCTGGGCTATCCCTTGAATTAAGGCATAAACTTACAAATACAATTTTACAACATGATAAAACATCTATCGTATGATAGATGTTATAAAATCATTAGTATACTTTTAGGGAAAAGCTTCATATCAAATTTGGTTAATCATTATTGCCATTCTCTATCTTCAAGTTCCTTAGTTGGCAACAATAAAGTTGCTTCAATTTCTTGCCTGATAGCAGCTGTCACCTCACAATTGCTATTCAAGCAATCGAGCAGTAGCTGATTGGCATCATAGTAGCGTTGTAGCACTTGCTGTTGCTGTTGGCTAAACTGCCAGGGGTGGTTAATATTACGATAGTCAATGATTGTCGTTTTTAACCTACATTCCGCACCCAAACTGTCACAGAAGTGTTTTTACTGACTATTTTCTCTATATGAAGAGTAAAAAAACACTGACGTTGCCTGTATAGTCACATTATTTACCTATCTCAGATGATAT
>JAHHIC010000079.1 GCA_019359035.1 Scytonematopsis contorta HA4267-MV1
CCAATTGACTCAATCAATAGGTTCGTTTGACCAAAACAATTCAAAATTCAAACAAAAATCAAAGCGTGCCCTTAGCGCTGAGTGTGACGGAACACATCGTCTGCTTTAAAACTGATGAGCTAGTATGGGCGCCATCCTCGCGTCGCTCTTCTGTATCCTCTAAGTAAGAATTTTGAAGGCTTACACATATATAGAATTGGAGTTTTTTAGCTATACAGTTAGCAGACAGATTCAATATTTTGTTTGACTGGAAACGTTGACGGCAAGAGTATTTTTACCAATCATATTTTTGGCGAAGGTATTGAAAGAAATTACAAAATTGCGGTGACTGGCTTCACACCTAGATTAATTGCTTCAGTAACGGTATCAACAAAGATATCAATCTTGTTACCGATAATTGCCGTACCGATATCTAGGGCGGCGGCAGGAACTTGTCTACCATCCCAAAGCACTAAGGTAAAATTTGTTAACAAGGGAATTACATTTGGGTCTACTGCACACTGTAAACGTCCAACGCTCTGACCTTGGCATTTTGACTGCCATTGACCGGAAAGTGCTGCTTGCAATGTAACTCCATGCACGCCGGATGCAGGCGGATGGCAATTCGTTTCCTCCATACTGTAAAATCTAGCTTCTAGATTTATTTGGTTATCAGATGGAGGAGGCAAAGGAGTAGAGCCTGGAATGCAAAGAACCTGACCCACTTGCAAATTAGCAGCATCTTTATCTGTAAATGGGGTCCCATCTGGTTTGAGAATCTCACGCCAGCGGTTACCATCACCTAATTTTTGTTGGGTAATGGTGAAAAGCGTGTCTCCCAACTTAACAATGTATGAATTTCCACGTGTACAAGACATAAATCAACTCCAAACAAACACTTTCAAGTATTAATTGCTACGTCTTCAATCCTGGATGCTTAATGCAATACAACCCGCTATATCAATCCCAACTTATAGTCACCTTCAATTCTTCAGGCTTTTGATGTGCAATTAAACTACTTTGCTCGCACACATCATCAACTGGGAATCCATAAGCTTTATTATCTATGTTGTGAAGATGCCAAAATTGAGCATAATAATTAGCAGGACTATTTTTGTAATACTCTTCTGGTTTACAACTATTTACTGGATTCTCTAACATATGCCTGTTAAACATGGCGCTAATTCTAGCTTGAATTAGCTGTTGAATCGCATCGCCTGTTGTAAATACTCCATTACATCTAAAAACATCTGAAGACGTAGGATATTCTATTGTATATTTTGCATCAGGAGAATTCGTTTTGGTAAAAGTAAAGACATTATTTTCTACTTTTCCTATAAACGTTCCCTGTGGAATTGTCACTTGAAGTTGATTTGAGGTGTAATATTGCCACATATTACGAATATAATCATCGAAATAGTTTGCATAGCCACCATTAACGAAGGCGCCTCTAAATGGCGATACTATTCTATATGGCGCCTGAACCAAAGATTTAAACTCATCTGGCACAGTATTAGTGTATTCACTAAATAAAGTACTCCTTGATTCAGTGATACCAACTTTTTGTGAGCCATCAGATGCGATTAACTCAATAATCATGGGAAATCCAAATTGGTCTACTTGAGTAGTATTGACGTAGCAACCTGTATTATCAATCGTAAACTCTACAAAATCAAAGTACACGTCTATATTAGGATCGGATGGATTAGCCGGGTCTGGACTAACAAGGTCTTGCCCATTATTGACAACTCTAAGATACATTGGCGAACCGAGACTAATATAGACTCTACCCCAATACATAGGTGGAACTTCTATCTCAGAGATATCATTAAGAGTATGTAAATAATTACACCAGTTTTGCCCATTTTTAGTTAGATGACCTGGTGCATCATTATCGCTATCATTGCATGGAATTAAGTTGCCGCTTTTATCAACGTGACAAAATTGACCTGATGTATTTTTACCAGTAATTGCAAAGTAAATCTGATCTGAGGAATATTTTTGGTTTGTATTGTTGATCAATGAAAATTTCATGATGTTCCTCCTAATTGAGTAAGTTAACGTATGTAGAGACGTTACATGTAACGTCTCTACAGAGGTTTCACGTTTCGCAATTCTCTTAACCGAGCAGTATTGGGTCTACTTGGTTCAGACGTTTTATTCAGCAGTAGTTAAACCTTCTGTTTATACTGACCCTGGTCATCGAGATACCAAATACCGTAGTGTCCCTCGGCGCCATTTGGTCCTTGCCAAGGGGTATCTTCTTTGTTGACGTTGCTTTTCCAAGGTTCGTCAATTGCCTCAAACAAGTAAGTAATTACACCTTGCTGTGATGCCCAGTTATCTATGGCTTCAAAGTATGCTAGAAGGTTATTCACGTTATTGTCAGTGTTGTTGAAACTAATACCCTGTGAAGGCCAACCAGTCTCGCCAATCATTACTTCGCATTGTGGGTTGATAGGGGCAACTGCTGACTTGATTGTATTAAAAGCTTCGCCCACGCCGTTTACACCGTCTTGGGGAGTAGGTGCGTTTTGACCAGGATAAAGATTGCACTGAATAAAATCGCAGTTTTCAATCAGTGTCTTAAGCTCGTTGTAAAATGGGCTGCTTGGATTAGCAATATTTCCAAAGGTATGCGAGCGGACACCAACTTTGATATTTAGGTCATGGGCACTCTGCTTATTAGCTACAATCATTGCGTTAACTTCATTAGCTGTTTGTGCGTCAACAACATATTCGTTAGTAAAAATGAATGAAGTTACTGTGCCAGGAAATACAGCGTTTGCCGCTTTAGCCGCAGAAAATGCTCCTTGTATTTCTGCTTGTTGCAGTTCTGGATTTGACTGTTGATAAATACCCTGAGCTACCTCAATTACAATTTGACCGCGAGCTTGGTTTAACTGGGCAGCGGAAAGAGCAACACGACAGTTAGAATCAACTTGATCCCAAGACGTTGTTGGTGGGTAATATCCGGCATACCCCATACCGTAAGTGCTGATTTTGGTAAATTTGGATGCAATAACCTCTAACATACTCACAATATCTTGCTGGCTGTAAGAGTTCCACTGCGGGGTTGTAGCTTCTGGAGGTGTTCCTGTCCAGTGACCAACATAAGGTTGAAAGGCGATACCGAGAAATTGAGACATAATAGTACCTTGTTGAATTGACCTTGTTGAATTGTTGAATTTGAATTGTTGAATTTGAATTTGGTTGACTTTTTGTCAAGAACATTTTGCCATCGGCAGGTGGTTCTAAAGTTTCTCAACCTCGACCTGCTGCATTGAAGTCTTTTGAAACGATACCCAAAGTAGCAAGTCCACCAGTTGCCACATATTTACAGAGTTTAACTAAAGTTGATTGCTCACCACCAAAGGTTCTAGGTGAGAATGCTACAAAGCCAGTAAAGGAGAGAATTATTCCAATCGCTGTGGTTTTCCAATTTTTGATGAATGCTGTTTTAATGGGTGCAGATGTTGAATTTTCTAGAGAATTTTCTAGAGAATTTTCGGGTAGTGGATTAGAAGATTCTTTTGATTGTGACATGTTTTATTTCCTGTTGTATGAAGAATAGACATCTCCAGAAATTGAATATTAACCTTTGCTACACAAGGTTTTGAGTTTCTTTTTTAGAGATGTCTAATGTGTAAACTTAATAGACTCAAATTTGTGAGTTTTTTTTGCTAGCCGCAGTCGTTAGAAAACAGGTTGTCCATTAAAGTTACCTACCGGATTGTAGTGACAAACTAGGACATCGTTGCCATTGCCACTTGCAAAACCACACCCAACTTCTGTTGTATCTCTCCAAACAGCTTGAGTATAATGACCCACATCTGCCCAGTTCCCGGTACTAGAGACATCAGGGAAAATACCGTTGATGAAATACTGCTTTTCAGCACCCCACAAATCTACTAGCTGAGTGACGGAAAGAGAATTGTTAGGACATTGTGCTAGGTTTTCTCCAGCTTGGCTGTGTTCAAAAGTTCCAGTTTGCGCCAAGTGTTCTGCCCACTGTTGGGCACTTGCCACTAAATTTTCTGACCATTGCAGTGGCGGAACCCCCACTTCGGCTCTATAGTTGTTGTGAGCATTTAAAATCTCTTCTGTGAAAGCCATAACTTTAATTTCCTTCTTTGTAGGTTAACGTAAACGGAATTTAGATGTTTAATGCCAACTAATCCCAACTAATAGTGACTTTCAATTCCCCAGGATTTAGATGTTCAATTAGAGTACTTTGCTCGCACACATCATCAAATGGAAATCCATAAGCTTTACTATCTATGCTATGAAGATGCCAAAATTGAGCGTAGTAATTACTAGGAGCAATTTTATAGTACTCTGCTGGTTGACAACTGTTAGCTGGATTCTCTAATACATGCCTGTTAAACATGGCACTAACTTGAGCTTGAATTGCCTTTTGAGTTCCATCACCTGTAGCAAATACGGAGCTACATTCAAAAACTTCCCAAGATTTAGGATAGTTTATTGTATATTTTTCTTCAGGTGAATCGGCTTTGGTAAAAGTCAAAATATTATTTTCGACTTTTCCAATAAATGTTCCCTGTGGTATTGTAATTTGAAGTTGATTTGACGTGTAATACTCCCACATATCGCGAATATAATTATCGAAATATGTTACGTAATTGCCACCATTTGCAAAACCACCTTTAAATGGCGATACTATTCTGTATGGCGCCTGAACCAAAGATTTAAACTCATCTGGCACAGTATTAGTGTATTCACTAAATAAAGTGTTCCTTGATTCAGTAATACCAACTTTTCTTGAAAATTCATCACTTCCCGTTAATTCCATGACCATTGGAAATCCAAATTGGTCTACCTGAGTAGTATTGCCGTGAAAGCCTCTATCATCAATGGTAAACTCCAACCAATCAAAGTAAACGTCTGCATTGGGGTCAGATGGATTAGCTGTATCTGGTTGAACAATACCTTGTCCGTTATTGACGACTCTCAAATACATCGGTGAACCCAAACTAATATAAGCTCTACCCGAATTAATAAGTGGAACTTCTATCTCAGCAACCTCATTGATAGTGTACAAATAATTACACCAGTTTTGTCCATTTTTAGTTAGGTGATTTGGTGCATCATTATCGCTATCATTACACGGAATTAAGTTACCGCTTTTATCGAGGTGACAAAGTTGACCGGATGTATTTAGACCAATAATTACAAAGTAGATTTGGTCGGAGGAATATTTTTGATTTGTGTTGTTGTTGAACGAAAATTTCATGATAATTCAAGCTCCATAATGTTGTCAGTTTGTACGGTATAGCTTTGAGAAAGCGTTTGGATTATAATCTTTTCTCAAGCTTCTCTATTGTTATTAGTCAGAACCAGATATTTTTTCCGCGAGACACTCAGATTTTTTTAGCAAAACTTTAAATATAAGCCTGTGAGAAAAGAAACAAAATATGCTGTCCTTAGACGCAAGGACAGCATATGTTATGGCTAGCTAGTATCTAACATTTAGTAGATTTTTCAAGGAACCTTTGCCTTCTTCACTTTTTTGTGACATTCTGAAACTCATAGTCGTATTCATCTTTTTTAGTGAATGCTGGGACGATTAAAGCTTTATCTGTTGCCCAGCGGATATTTGAAGTTATGTCTGAACTAATAGAAAGTAGAGTTGAACTTGGAGGAGAGTCTAGATTTGCCTCACAGATTGCCCACAGGTCAAAACAGTATTCTGGATTTGCCAGGTAGTCATAAGGTATATAACAGTAGCCACCATGACCCCAACTTTCTGACCATGAGTTGCGAACAATAAATACTTGATAGTTATCTGAATAACCCACGCAAAGCATCGCGTGATGACCATGTACCTCTAATCCTCCTTCACTATTTGGATCTGGCATAGTCACCCAACCAGACTCATTTACTTGTTGAAAAGAATTGAACAATTTGATTCCGAATGCGAAAGGATAACCATTGGCCAAGAAGTTCTTCATTGTGTACAGGTCAACAGGTAACTGACGTGCATCCTTAATAATGAAGTTTTTTGCTTCTTGATAAGCTATTTGTGAAGGTTCTACATCAACTAGCTGGGGTTCGTAAGACCAAGTTGCTTCACTACAAACTCCTTGTTCTGTCATTACTGTTACGGAGGTAGCAATGGAACTACCTCTATCGCCCTCGATGTTGTCACGCTTGCGAGCGTTATAATAAATAAACAAACGGCTAAAGTCATATCCGCCGTATTGTCTGTTAACTAAGTATTCACAAGCACCAGCCAGAGTGTTCGCAGTACAACTACCAATTTGTCCTTGGTCTTCAACTGTAGGCATATAACCACGTAAATCTGCTTCTGGAGGAAGTTCTGTTGTAGTTGGGAAAATATTAGTCAGCTTTTCTGGTGTTTTTCCGGAAGGAATACAACCATTGACGAACAAACGTTTGCCTGTTGAACGTTCTACGAGGTAATAGTTCATTTTTTTAATTCCTTGGTGACTAGATTTATTTAGCAATTAAGAAGCTTCTGTTCTGTGTTTGCTTCTCTATTTGTATTAGTCAAACCTAAAAGCTTTTTCCACAATTTCTAAAATTATTTGGCTGAGAATATCTATGGCTGTATATTGTGGAATGGGCATCCTTGCCCGTTCTATTACAGCATTGCATCAATGCAGGTGAACTGGACTAGTGGTTCATGTCAAAAGTTTTGGTAGGTTGACTTCTTAAAAATCTTCCTTTGCGTCCTTTGCGTTCTTTGCGGTTCGTTTATCCAATACCCCAAAATTAATGACACGAACTACTAGCATCTGCAACTATGAGATGTTCAAGTCTCATAAAATATACCCGTATGTTTTAGAATGTAATCTTTAACTGTTGCTATATTTCGTTGGAAGAAGCTACTGATAGATTTCAGCGATATTTGGTATTCCTTGCTAACTTCTTCTAGTGTTTTATCTTGTAATCTCAATAGTAAAACTTGCTGCAAAGAAACTTTATTGCCGTTTTTACTCTCTAACACAAGACCCTCTAGCACACCTTCAGGGTCATGTTCAACACACTCTAACACCAGACGATAGTCTTCATGTTCGTATTGTTTTGAATGAAGATTATCTATATACTCTTTATCAGTAGTTGTTTGTCCCTCACCACAATTGTTTTCAGCATTTAAGCTCACGATTTCTATTTTGTTCCGCTTTGATTTATGAATTTCATAATACGTAGTACGAAATTTATACAAAAGGGTTTGATTAACCCAAGCCATTACTGAACCACGGTCAGGGTCGTATATTTTAATTTTCTGAACAATGTATACAACGGTATCTGCCAGCGCTTGAGAATATATATCTTTATAGTCAGGTAAATTTTGCCACTTGCAGAACTTGTTCAACTTTCCACTTTTCTCTATCTTTAGGAATAACTTATCGATTGCTCTATGTCTTTCTCTAACCTTAAGCGAAGGTTGTTGAATTTTCGTAACTAGCTCGCGTAGCTCTTGGTCTAGTTGCTTCGTTTCTTGAATTAAGTTGGTCATATTTTGCAACCTCTCTTTCAACTTCATTTGTTATTTGGAGTATTGCTCGTACTTCATCTCACAACCAAATATCCCACTCAGCCAACCATGTTCATAAAATTATTTTACGTACAAGCACATAAATAATCAATAAGTCTAGTTGCTTTTAATACATATATTTTTCTGGTTTGATTAGTAAAGTAATATCTCGTGTCTTTATCTCTGAAAACGCTAGTATTAAGTAGCGCACAAACGAAAAAATTCAGCTTAGTAATTTTGCCTGTGAAAAAACGCAGCTACTAATTTCACAAGCAAGCTCAGAAATAATTTAAAATGGGGTTGGAAATGCTTGTAAAAATTTTTTAACGCCTGGGAAGCTTAACTTCCAAGCAAAAACCCCTATTATTAAGAAAATATAAAGAAATTTTCTGTGAGTTAAGTTAATTGAGATTATGTGCAGTGGTAACCAAGATCAAAAAGGTATCGGACGTAGATATGCCTAACTATGCCAAAGAAAAGAGAGGCAAAGAACGTGCCATATGCCTTGTTGAAACACTATTGAGACTTGTTTATACTGACCAAAGTGTAGATATGAACAACTGGATGCAAGGAAAAGTTCAAGTAAAATGGACTTCTTCGGACATTTTACACGTTACCGGAACTATTAAAGATAAAGGTGGTAAGGATGTTGAAAGCGGTACGACATTAGATAATTTACTCGAATTAGTAAAACACTATAAATGTGATAATCATAATTTATTTAATAAGAGAACATCTGAACGAGACGGTCAACCAACCGAAAGCAAACCTATCGATGATATACGAGGTGCTATTAACCTTTTAAAAGATGGTTACAAGCTTTTAGAAGATGCAAGACTTAACGGTAAAGCAAAAAATAGTAAGTATTGGAAATTCAATATCTTGATAGAAAACAATAATGCTCAAAAAAAGACGCTAAAAGATAATCTAGAATTTGTAAAAAAACACTTGGGACTATCCTCTATAGATGCTCAAGATTCTGACAGGTTAACCACAGATGCTGAGGATGAAATCCAATCTATAAATGCAAGTACCAATATAGATAATGATACAGTGAAAATTTTATTACGCTCATTGAACTGTGAAAACCATAAGCATCTTTTTAAACAACAAATGGGAAATGCGGAAGAAGGATTTTTTCTAATTCAGGCAGAAAGAGACGTATATCCTTGGTTATTATGGGTTTTAGAAGAAGACATAGCAGGTTTAGAAACAGCAAAACCAGTTAAAGTAAAAATTGACTGTTGGGATTTTGCTAAAGAGGAATCTAATAGTTTATGGTTAAAAATAGGAAATGAGATAGGATTAAATAGTAAGTTAAATTCAAATATAAAAAATGAAGTAATTAATACTTTAAATGAATTTTACAAAACAAAAACTGTCATTATTTCTATAGTTAATCATAATTGCTTCACACAGAATGAATTAGAAATTTTTTCTAATTTTTATAATGAATTATGTAGTCAGATGACTTTTTTTAGAAAAAAAACTAAATGTTTACTCTTATTTTTAATACAAACAGAACAAAATACTATTGAGATTATTCAAAAAGTAAAAGGACTTACCTCACTGAAATTAGAACAAATACCACAAGGTGAAGTAAACATCTGGTTAGTGAATATGCAAAATAAGAAATTAGATAAAAAAATCAATTTTGAGGTTAATGAGGAAGTACATGAAAAAGTTGCTAATTTTCCAAACGCACCTTATAAGGTAATTCATAATATCTGTAGACTGGTGTTTGAAAAAGATATGGTTGATTTTGAAAGTTATTGGAAACATTGGAGATAAGTTAAGAATATGAGTAATACAAAAGAATTAGATTATCAATACACAGGAGAATTCCAACCTGACGAAGAAACTAAAGACTCAGAAGGACGGGTGTATTACCCCTACATACCCAGTTCCGATTTAAAAGAAGCAGTAAATTTAGCAATCGAACTCAATCGACCATTACTATTAGAAGGGGAACCCGGTTGTGGTAAAACTCGTTTAGCTACGGCAGTTGTCTATGAATTTACGCAAAAATATTTAAAAAAGTCAGAAAATCAAAACCAGGAAAATCAAAATAATACACAAGAGTGGTGGCCTTACTATATCTGGAATGTTAAATCTACAACGCGCGCTCGTGATGGACTTTACAGGTATGATGCTGTTGCGAGATTGCGGGATGCTCAATTAATGGGAACTAACCCACAGCAATTACAAGAATTTCTGGGAGTGGATGAGACTGAACAATTAAAGGAACGGCTAAAGAGTAAGGAAAATTATAGGGAATTGCAACCTTTGGGTAAAGCATTAGATAACCCTGATTATCGTCCAATTTTGTTAATTGACGAAATTGATAAAGCAGATAGTGATTTTGCTAATGACTTATTACTAGAATTAGAAGAATTGCGTTTTGAAATTCCAGAAACTGGAGAGACATTTCCAACCCCAAATAACAAACCAATTATTTTTATTACAAGTAATCGTGAGAAACCTCTACCTGAAGCGTTCTTGCGTCGTTGTTTGTACTTTTTTGTTGATTTTCCTGAGAAGGAACGATTAGAAGATATTATTAAACAACGTTTTGGTGAAAAAATGAAGAAAAAAGAAAAACAAAAACTAGTTGAAAAAGCTATAGAACGTTTTTATGAAATTCGCAATAGCCTAGAAAATGTTCCTGGAATTAAACAACCAGGGACAAGCGAATTTATTGATTTTCTCACTGCTCTTCTAAATAAAGACGATGTTAAACAAGCACTAAACGATTTAGACGATTTATCTAATAAATTACCTTTATTGGGAACACTATTGAAAACGAAAAATGCTCAGAATCGTATTCAAAACAAATAGAAAAAATCAACTTACCCAAACATAACTTCTACCATTTACATATGAAGATACACATTATTATTCTTAGCCCCCCTTATTAAGGGGGGTTGGGGGGATTTAATTATATGCCACTTCATATAAAATCAGTATTACGTTAGTGCGCCACGCACCCTACTTTTTAAATAATAATATGAATAACCCTGAATATGTCAACATCGATTCGCTATTATTAGATTTGTTCCAGAAATTGCGCCAAGCTGGAATGGCTTTAACGCTGGAACAGTATGAATTATTGCGACAAGCAGTTAATAAGGGGTATGGTTTAGGCGGATGGAAAGATATAAAGCGCGTTTGTCGGTTATTGTGGGTTAAACCCAGCGCTAATTATGATGCTCGTATTTTTGACCGTGCGTTTGAAGATTATATCCAGCAGCATCATGCCAAAATTCCTTTAGAGACTGAGCCAACACCAAAAAATATTCCTTCCATCCCCCCTGATAAAAAAACACCATTAAATCTTCCCAAAATTCCACCCAGAAAATCCAAGAATGCGGGAATGCCATCAAAGAAAGCAGAAAGCGAAAAGGAAGTTCTAGGTGCTGTAAAAACTTCTTCAACAGATACAAGTAATAATTTTAACTTTACTCCTAAAGATTTCCCGATAAACTTGCGCGATGTCGAGGTAATTTGGCGCCTATTAAAACGACCAGTACAAATTGGGAGGGAGTATGAATTAGATATTGATGCAACGCTTGAGCTAATTGAGCGCGAAGATTTTTCTAGTGACGTGATAATGCGACCAGTCAGAATTCGTCGAGCCGAACTTTTGTTACTAATAGATGATAATTTGGCGATGATACCATATTTTAGTGCATTTGAGCCTTTTATTCAGGCAATTAATGAAGCTCGAATTACCCCTGCCAGCATATATCGGTTTACAAGTTATCCTGACGAATTTTTGTACTATTGGCATGATCCAACGAAAGCCGAAGTAATAACTAATCTATTGCCCAAATTACACCAGAACCGTACAATTGCCTTAATTATAAGTGAGGCAGGCGCCACAATTGGCACTTACAGCGAACAACGAATCAACGGAATATCAAAGTTTTTAAGTATATTATCTCCCTGCGTTCGCCAATTAATTTGGCTCAACCCTCTACCATCTGAACGGTGGCAGCAAACTTCTGCTTGGGAAATACACAAAATACTTGATGGCAAAATGTTAACCTATGAACCCGCTGGTTTACAAGCGTTAGCAAAAGAAAATCCACAGGGGAGTATGATTAAAATATGGTCAACCTATCCCCATCCGTAACCCAGCCCAGCAACAGAGAAGATTTAATAACTCGTCGTATTCGGGTTGTGGAACAACGCTATGGGACAGAAACTCTGCTTTTAGCTTACCATGCTGCTTTCCCTCTTACCATCACTTCAGAACTTCTTTACTGTCTGCGCGAAAAGTTTGTTCCATGTCCCTGGTACGCTGTTGCGGATGTGTTGCTATCGGGGTTATATGAAACTATAGGTTACGACCTGTATGAAATGGATGGAGAAACAAGAGATGCTTTACTTCGCCGTTTAGAAAAAGAGTGTGGGAAAGACAGACTCTCGAAACTAGCTGATTTTATGTCTCAGTACATTTTCAATCGCTTCAAACAAAATGATAGTGACTATCGCTGGACACCCTTAGCATATTTTATTGCAGATGGAGAGTATGTTAATGCCATCAAGCAAAAATTGCGAGAATTAATTGCCTCCTCACCTGAAGAACATATCAAGTGGCAAAAATTGGAAGAAAAATATGCCGACTTATTATCGCAGAAAGGTTTTAAACCGATAATATTAAAAGGCGAGCAACCCACGGATGATATAGAAGAACTCGCTAAAGTAATGGGAGTCGAATTAAAACCTTTTGAATTCAACGTAGCATATATCACTTCAAATACCAGCCTAGGTGATGAACCAGAGGAAGAACTACAACATGAAGAGTTTGAAACCGTAACTGTAGATACTCGTGGACAAATAATTAATCGAAAACAAAATCAAGCATACTATTATATAGAGTATTTAGGTGAAGAAGCAGGAAAATCAGCACCCTTGGGAATAGACATGGTAGCAATTCCCGGAGGAACCTTTAAAATGGGGGCGCCGAAAAGTGAACCTGGATATGATGAAAGTGAAAGTCCCCAGCATCAAGTAACCGTACAGCCTTTTTTTATCAGCAAATACCTTGTAACTCAAGCACAGTGGCGATTTGTTGCCCAACTACCCCAGGTAAACAGCGAACTGGGACCAGACCCATCTAAATTTAAAGGCGATAATTTACCCGTTGAGACAGTTTCTTGGTACGATGCCGTTGAATTTTGCGAACGCCTTTCAGGGTATACAGGCAGAACCTACAGTCTACCCAGTGAAGCTGAATGGGAATATGCTTGCCGCGCGGGTACAACTACACCGTTCTATTTTGGCGAGACAATTACAACAAAACTAGCTAACTACAACGGTAAACAAACTTATGGTAATGCTCCTAAAGGTGAATACCGAGCAAAAACAACGCCTGTAGGAGAATTCCCACCTAATGCTTTTGGACTGTACGATATGCACGGAAATGTGTGGGAGTGGTGCCTTGATGATTGGCATAATAATTATAAAGGGGCGCCGACGGATGGTAGAGCTTGGTTTGATAATAATGATAATACTTCTCAAAAAAACAAATATACTGTTATGCGGGGCGGTTCGTGGTTCAGCAATCCCGAGTACTGCCGTTCCGCGTTTCGCTACGACCCTTTCGCGGGGCGCGACAGCCACGACTATGTCGGTTTTCGTGTTGTGTGCGGGGTTGGGAGGGTTCTTCGGTAGCCCTTTATACTTTAGTCTTTTTGCCCTTTGCGCTTTTTCTTTTTTACTTTTTTCCGCCGTTAGGCGGTCGATTTTTTCTGCAAAATGTGCTTATTTACAAACGCCAACAAACGCCTAACTTACGTTAAATTTAACTCATGTACAACGCTGGCGAAGGTATTAAAACTAGATATGCCTAACAAAGGAGATACAAACAAACAGCGTGCCCAATGCCTTGTTGAAGCTTTACTAAGGCTAGTTGATACTGACCAAAAAGCAATTCAAGTAACCTGGAATTCTCCAGACACTCTCAAAGTTACCAGCACCATTAATGAAAGGGGTACAACATCAAAAGATTTGTTCGAGTTAGTACAACGAATTAACCCTAATTTATTTTCTCAGGTTGAACATGTACGAGGCGCCATTCATCTCTTAAAAGATTTTGGGCTTTTAGAAGATTTAAGGAGTGCCAACAATTCACCCTACTGGAAATTCAATATCAAATTCAATAATGGTTCAGGGCAAGACAAGACGCTAGAAGAGAATCTGCAAGACTTAGAAAATCACTTAAATAAAAATCAATTAAATGAAAGTACCAAGTCAGATAATCAAGTAAACATTAAGCGTTATCGGCAAACAGGAATACATTTTATTGAAAATTTGGGTAATGGAGTTGAGCTAGAGATGGTGTTGATTAAAGGTGGTACATTTACGATGGGCGCCCCTGAAACAGAAGAAGGTGGCTGTGATATTAGAGAACGTCCTCAACACGAAGTCACACTTGAGACTTTCTTTATGGGAAAATACCCCATTACCCAAGCACAGTGGAAAGCAGTAGCAGCATTACCCAAAGTTAACCAAGACTTAAAAGAATACTCCCGTCTTAAAGGCGATGACCTACCAGTAGAAAGTGTAACCTGGTACAATGCAGTTGAGTTTTGCGACCGCCTTACCAAGCATACAACAAGAAAATATAGTCTTCCCAGCGAAGCCCAATGGGAATATGCTTGTCGTGCAGGAACAACTACGCCGTTCCACTTTGGTGAGACAATAACATCGGAACTAGCAAATTATGATACTAGAGCAACTCCCTATGATCCTTCTGAAAGGCAGCTAATAAAAATAACACCTGTAGGGAGTTTTGACGCAGCTAATGAGTTTGGACTATACGATATGCATGGAAATGTGTGGGAATGGTGCCTTGATGATTGGCATGATAACTATGAAGGGGCGCCAACAGATGGTAGTGCGTGGCTTGATAATAATAATAATACTTCTCAAGAACAAAAAAATACTGTTCTGCGGGGCGGTGTATGGTTCTTAAAAGACTTTAACTGCCGTTCCACGTTTCGCATGAACCACGTTCCAATGATGAACCTCTACGGCTACGCCAATATGGGTTTTCGTGTTGTCTGCGGGGTTGGGAGGGTTTTTCAGTAGCCCTTACATAGCAAAGGTTTTAGTTCTATTCAGCAAATCATACATATTTTTATTGTTCGATAGTTTTTAAGCAACTGAGTCAAATACCTGTTGTGCGGTTAGGTTTAACTGTGGGAAAGTAGGAGATACTATCCGGTTGTTGCCTGTAAATGGTGTCATTTGGTACTCACCATCAATCAACTCACATACAAAAATGGTACGAACTTTGGGATTACCAATAAATTTACGACCGCCCAATGCAGCGTA
Source organism: Scytonematopsis contorta HA4267-MV1 (assembly GCA_019359035.1). Taxonomy (GTDB): domain Bacteria; phylum Cyanobacteriota; class Cyanobacteriia; order Cyanobacteriales; family Nostocaceae; genus Scytonematopsis; species Scytonematopsis contorta. The sequence goes on from JAHHIC010000079.1 coordinate 14,846, forward strand.
GTCAGCAATCCAATATTCAGGAATGCCCATTTTTTCATAGTCACCAAACTTCCTGTAATAATCGTCATCCCAGTTTGTGCTGACAACTTCTACAACCAGGGGTATAGATACAGGAGAGCATAAAATCGGCTGCTTATCCCAGAGTGCTTCATTTTTAACGTTGTCGTAATTTTGTACTAAAATATCAGGAGAATAGATAGTTTCGGTTTCTGGTATTTTTACAAACCCTGTTTTGGGTATGCGGTATGGTAATCCCATTTGCATAAATTGAAACGTAATCTGTGCAGCCAAAAAGCCTACTACGCCTTCGTGTTTACCAGTTGGGGGCGCCATTTCAACAATTACTCCATTGTGTAACTCGTATCTATTGGGTGAATTTTCGGGATACCTATTGATAAAGTCATCAACGGTATGCGGTTTTAGTTCAGGTAGGGTTTGAGTCATAAAAATTACCAGTAATAGTTAACTTATATTTGTAATTTTAGCTTGAATCGACAGAAGCCCCACGCCATAATTTTAATTTGGCGTTGGGATGAATGGCGAGGTAAATAACGATTCTTCCTTTGAGCGAAGCAATGCATGTCTTTGAGTTATTTACCAAAATATTCTCAAAGTCAAGAACTCCTGCATCCTTGTTCGCATATACCCACTCTCCTTTTTATTGATTTAACTTTGTTGATATTTACTACTTTATTTTTTACTCCTGGGTAGTTTGCTAGCTTTACACCTGTCCCCAAATTTTGCATACCGACAACTCGATATACTTTATCTTCAAATTCAACATAATCATCAGGACTATATTTGTAACATAATTTCTTAATCCGACGTTGACCTTTAGACACTTTACATTCTCGGTAAACCCTTAAATTTTCACCATTTAAATTCTTATTCCTTTTTCGTCTCCCTGAAAATAAAATACTCCCTGAAACTTTTTCACCTGTCCTTGAATCAATGTATTTTGCATCATAAAACTGCGACATTGAGCGTTTATTCCTGCGTATTTGTTCTAACATTAATGGCTCGGTTCTAATTTGAGTAGTGCCCCCAGCTATTACAAACGCATCGTTATGATGGGTTTTCGGTAATTCTAATTTTTCGCGATAAAACTTAGTTTCATAACCATAAGCTTGCTCTGCATTAAAAGCATCTAACAATTTACGATAAATAGTAGACATAAAAGTTTCTGGTTTGAAAGATTTAGTTTTTGGTTCCCACCCAAACAAAAACTTACCTTTTTTATGATTTGCTGGAGTATGACACTTGTCACAAAGAGTGATTAAATTGCCTGGCCTATTGCTTCTATCTGGTTTTTTCTTCCAATACCCTATATGATGAATCTGTAGGACATCACTTTTCCCTTTACAATCCGGATTTTGACATTTATAGTTATCGCGATGTCTAATGTAGCAAGTTAAATTGTAGTAACCTAATTGCTCTCCCTCTTGATATCCTTTACCTTCTATGTCTAAGTTCTGGATTTTTTGGATGTCAAACTTTGCAGTCTCAATAATAATTTTGCTGATTGGTAATCGCGATTTGATACGCTCAATTAATTTTATGTGAGCATCAAATTTATGTTGAATTGATGGAGCAATCCATCCTTCTAAACGTCTACGATTGTCGAATCTTTTTATACGATGTCTTAATCTATTTCTTCTTTGGGTGCGATAATTTGAACGCTCAGTAATGCGCTCAGACACACCTTCTAAGAGTTTTAATTCGCCACCAATTAACTCTGATTTTTCAGTAATTACACTAAAACCAATATTCTCATAACCAGCGTCAATACCAAGAGTTACTTCTTGTTTATATCCGCTAGAACCATAAATTAATTGGATAGTAAATGGGTCACGCCCAATAATTTTAGCTTTTTTGGATGATAAAAGTAACCTCGCTTTACAAGGCGTTGTTGGCATTAAAGGTTGTCCGTGTTTGTTGATAACTAAGACTTTCATGTTTTTATTTGTAATTGAACTAATAAAAAGTTCATCCCTTACGGGTGGTTTTCTATGCCAAAGTTTTACCAGGTTTTTATCAGCAACACTTCCCCTCTACCTGTAAGGATGTTTAATCACTGACCGCAGTGTCACGGGACTAGAAAACGGCTCGCTACACTTATATCCCGGAGTGCCTATATCATTCTGGCAAACGTAGCAACCCTTGCATAACGAGTTACTGAGGCTAATGACGAGCTTCAATAAGTTGTCTTCTAGAAGCCCACACTGTACCGCAAGCGGTCAGTGTGTGGAGTCGTCACTCATTCTCCTTGTTTAGCTATGCGGCACCTTTCGTTTTCGCGTAACTCATATCTTGCACCTACCGAATAAACCCAGAAAATACAAATAAATTCTGTAAAAAGGTGACAATAAATAATCATCATAGTTTAAGTAAGGGAAAGTTAAAAATAAACTATAAAACAAAGTACTATTACGTAAATACATCTGTAAGCGCTCTATTGTAGGGACTGCGATTACATTTCAAGATTTGCTATGAGGACTCAAAACATGAGAAAAAGGGCGTTGAAATGTATTTTGAATAAAGCAAGAAAAAAATGGAATCTATTCTTGCCCACGCCCAGAACTTAGTGTACACCTTACTATCTTTGATGCCTTCTACATACCAACAAAAAAATCTGGAATCTATGTTGGGGTTGTTCTTAGAAGCACATGGATATCCGTTACCTGAGCATAGTAAAGGTAAGTCTGCTAGTGCCTTAAGCAGATTTCTTAACATCTATAATTGGTCAACACGTAATGTAATTCGCACTACTCGCACTCGCATAATTCATGAGATTTTATCTGAGTGTCCAAAGGGGCGTAAACGGCTAGAACGTACCCAAACGGGAAAATAGTACGCTAAGAAATTACTATTATTCTTCAAATCCTCCCTTAGCAAGACTTTCAGCAATAATCTAGCTTTGATATTTTAAACCACTTTTTTGGCTTTTTGTCCAAATTTTTTGGATGGTTGTGAAACCTTAAAACACTTACTATGTAAAGGATTCAGTTTTTTCCTCTAAACCTTAGCGTACTATTTTCCCATTTCGGTACGTTCTAGCCTACTTCTAAAGAAGAATTATCTATTAATCCGCCAAACATTGAAGAAATTAAACAAATTGCTAAAACACAAAATTCAACTTTAGTTCAGTATTCTATCGTTCATGACGAAAATAAAGTTAAAGATAAACCAAAGATTAACGAATCATACCTTTGCATAATGCGGGATATGTTCAGTAAATTTACGTATTTTTCATTACATTTAAATTAAATCAACTTTTCCAGAATCTATAATTTCTGAAATAAATGGTGAAGGATTAGAAGCGGTGATAACCAAATAATCTTCGGGACGAGTAATAGCAATGTACGTTAAACACCGTTCTTGGATTTCCGTTGTATCATCAAACTGCCGTGGTAAATGGTCTGCCCACATGAAGATAACAGCACGGTATTGTAATCCTTTCGCAGAATGGATAGTTTGAACTTTGATTCCTGGGTCATTAATTCTAGTTTTCGCTCTAAAATTATCAGGGTCGTTAAGCCAAACGACAGTACTAAGTTCACTCAAGCTTTCTATCATTCCTTTCAGGATTGGCTTGTCGTAATAAGGTGCTACAGGGTATAAAACTCCAATTTCCTCTGGTTTGAGCGGTGTAATATCTTTACCAAACCATTTACCGTCAAGTAAACCTTTGACTATACCTAAAACTTTAGTACATTCAGCGCGACGATTTTCTAATTTTATAAAAGCAGGCTTAATTCCAGTACGACGCTGGCACTTCTCTGGGTCAACAAACAATGACAGTATGGTATTTTCTGTTTGTTCGCTCTGAACAGTCGGGGTATTAAATACAGCAGCTAACTCAACAATCTCGCGGGAATTACGGTAATTTTTATCAAGGTCAAACTTTTTATAAATTGTTCTACCTTTAGCTTGAATACCAATATTGCTCCAAGGTACTTTAGTTTTTCTGTATAGACTTTGATTGCCATCACCAACTATTATTAAGTCACCATCGTTTGGTTCCTGCATAGCCTCTAAAATACATTTGAACCAAGAATCAGCAAAATCTTGAGCTTCATCAATTAATATCGTGTCGTAGCGATGAGTATCAGAACACCCGTTTTCAAGAACCTCCAGAAAACGATTACCAAGTTCTTCGTTCTGTTCGCCTTGATGACGAACGCAACCGTTAGCTTTTGCCCAACCATCAAAATGCTTTACTTTAACATTTTTACAATCACCAACTGCATTACTTAAATAAGTTGATAAAGTAACGTTGTAACACAGCATCAAAATTTGAGCGTCTGGCTTTTGGGCACTAAGCAAACGTGCTTTAGCAACAAGTATAACAGTTTTACCCGAGCCAGCTACACCATAGATAATACGATGTCCATCACCAATATTTCGTGCATTGTTTTCTTGACGCAAGTCTAAAACTTTTATATCTGGAACAACGTTTGGAATCTCTGCAAAACTTGATTCTTCAGGTATCTCAGGCTTTTTGGCTAGACTCAAATTTGACATTAATTGAATTTCTGGGTGAATAATAGCCCTCACAGTATCAACTTGTTTTGAACTTAACCAAGGAAATTCCCAAGATGGATTAAAGTAAGCCTTGATTGACCTATATAATTCATCTGCAGTTAAGTTCTCATCTCCCCAATTTAGAAGAATATCCCGTGTAGCAACTTTGCTAGATGGGAAAATTTCTGTTAAATCGCCTCTTGAATGTTCTTTTAACTGTTTGGCGGTAGCATTAGAAAGAATTGCTAAATGTGCAAATGGAAAAATAAACTTGTTTTGATGTTCTCCTTCTGACTTCAACAAGTGTTGTCCATAATTATGGCTTCTACATCTATCCATCAGGGATAGCATATAGTCGCGTGCTTGTCTAACTGGATGATTGTAAGTAACTATACCTTGAGTTTCTTGAATACGAACAGAATTAGAATCACCACCTAAAATGTTTTTGGGATACCAACCCTTAACCTCAATAACCAAAAGTCCCATATCCGGAAGTATAACAATAAAATCTGGATATCGGTCTTCAACTATTGCTTCGTAGTAGACCACGCAGTAGTCAGGGAGTTTTTTCAAAACTGAAAATAGCTTCTCTTCTCCAGCAGAAGCACGTGCCGGAAGTTTATCAGGAATTATTTCTGCCATAGAATTAAATCTCTAATCGTATTGTATAAACATCAATCAACTTTCTACTTGCTAAAAATGATGTAGTTCACCCGAAAGTATTGAGGCTGTAATTACTAGAGTCTTAAGTAGTACACTTGAATAGACTTAGGTATTTCATCGTACACTTACTTAATTGGTTTACCTTTGCTTACTTTATTGATTTTTTCAAAAATTTTTTGCCAAAAAAAGAAACTTTATGTCGAAATGCCTGCAAGAAAAGGCTATAGCTCTTACTGTTAGTAGTCCACCACAGACGCTATGAGGGTGATTTATTAATAAGTCCTGGCGATTTCTAATCTTTAGGGCTATAGCAAGAAGGCATATTAGGGATAAACTGAACTCGTGAAGGCTCTTGATAACTCTGTATCTCATCTGAAAATCAGAAAAATCAATAAAACAATTAAGGGCAAACCAATTAAGAATACAGAGGTATTGAAGCTGGGGGGTGGTCTAAAACTATGATTCCTATAATTTCTTGGTTGGCTATATGTTATTCATACTACATGGATTATTAATTTTTTATAGTATAAATAACTTTATTATCTGTTATACAAGTAAATTGTATACAGACAGGGGTGCATTTTACAGAAAATTCCCATTTGACTGACGCGCACAGAGGTTAATATGTTCAGCCAGCCACCAAAACTACCCTGTCGAGGAATAAAAGAGAAATTTTTTCAATATATAAACGTTAGGAGCGATAAGGCTTACTCAACTATTCAATGGAAATCTGAAACTCATTTGCAGCGTAATTTGGAGTTATATAAAAGCCAGCATGATAAATTTATTTATTTGTTTAATGAGCAAGATAACATCAGAGAGTTAGTTCAGTTCTGGATAGATATAGCTGTTAACAAACTACCATCTCAAGAAAGCTGGGAACCTGCTAACCGAGTCCAAAAGGCATGGGAACACTTAACTGTTTACTGCGAAGAAAGTTGTTATCATGCAGCTTATCAAGTTTGTAAAGATGATAGGACTCAATCTTGGGAAGAGTTTATATTTTTAGCAAGATGCTTAATTTACGACCATGATAAATTTAGAAAAATTTTATCTAAGTATGATTGTATAAGTTCTTCTCTAGATGCTTATATAACTAAAGTTTTAATCAACAATATTAAAGATAAAGCATGTGTGAGTAAGTTTTCTAAATGGAGACTATTTTTACACAAAAGCGAGAAAGAGCTTAAAGAAGCATTAAATAGATATGGAACATACGAACCTGAAGTTTCCCAATATTTATTTGCGCGAAAATATTTTAAACAAGTTTACCAAATGAATAAACTTCAAAATCCTACTCAAGCAAAAGGACAGAAGTATCCAGAACCTGATGATGCTGATTTTGGAGAAATCATTAATTACTATAATGCTGAGAAATCCCTGACTTCCACACCTCATGAAGTTGCTGCTGGTGGATGCATTACAGTTGAGCAATTAAAATCTTGGATAGAAACTTGTGTTAATGCATTACACAATTATCCAAAGTCTACTATACCACGTGTTTCGCTGGAATCTATTCAAGAAACAGAACATGAATTTTTCAGCAATAAAGAAGTTTCGGAACTAAATTTCTTTAATGACCCAACAGAAATAGGTATAGCGAAAAAAACTGATAAAGCTTTAAAGCAACGTTTACTAACTTTAAAAGTAGACCAACAAAAAATTCTATTATTATATTATGGGTTTGGGCTGAATCAAGTACAGATAGCAGCTAAATTTCAAGTTACTCAAGGAACAATCGCTTCTCGTTTGAGGACAATAGAGTCGAAACTGCTAAAAACTTTATCTGAATTAAGCCAACCTAGTCAATGGATTTCACAGTATGTTAATGGTTGGCTAGTTTGTAATTACCAAGCACCAAATTACTCCCATTTAATTGATACTGCTTTAGTTGAGTCTATCAAGCAATTAAATGAAAAAGAAAAAGAAGCATTAAGACTCTGTTACGGGCAAAAGATAGATAAAAAGGTGATAGGGAATAAATTGAATATGCCTGAGTTAGACTTGACAGAATTTTTAGTAAAAATCCAAGTGAAGTTAGAAATAGCCTTAATTAAAGAAATAGAAAAATACATTAATAAATACATTAAATTATGGTTACTCAAGGAATACAAGAGTATAATTAAATCGGCTTGTAATGATTTGAATGTTATTTTACAGCCTCAGCAGCAACAGATAGAAACATTTAACGCTTTTCTAGATATTTATCTAGAAAAATCTTTACAAATTTGGCAGTTAAGGCTACAAGTAGGTGAAAAAAATGTTTGACTCACATCAACTAGAAAGAGCTACCTTTAACCAATTGCGCTTAGAAGTTTCAGCTGCAGAAAAACAGCTAGCTTGGCAGGAATCTGAAAAACATTTTAGCACCCTTTCACGTTACAACGCCTATCTTAATTCTCTTTGCTTACATTCCTTTCTCCATTACCTTCAACAATGGTTTGATGAAGAATCCACATATCATCCAATTGTACCCAATAAGGAAAATTTGCCTAGTATTTGGGGATTAATTAATGGTACAGCAATTTTATTATCCCCAAAACGAATCATTTTAATCCCTAAGGAAACAATCAATTTAGAGGAGCTATGCGTACCTCAAGAGTGGGTTGATATTCCTAAATTTGCAGGTGATTATTACTTAGCAATTCAGGTTCATTTAGGGATGGATGATGAATCTTGGCTTGAAGTTTGTGGTTTTACCACTCATCGTCAACTAAAATATGAAGGTCAATATAATGAAAAAGACCGAACTTATTCTATAGCAGTAGAAAAATTGGTTGTCAACCTGACTGTTATGGAGGTGATGCAGGAACTTGAAATGCGAGCAGAAATTGCGGGAATACCTGTTTTACCAGAAGCCGAAGCCCAAGAATTGTTACAACTTTTAGGAAACCCGTCTATTTATTCTCCTCGATTACAAGTTAATGTACCTTTTGAAAAATGGGCATCACTGCTGGAGAATGATAAATGGCGTCAGCAGTTGTATCAGCAACGTGTAGGAAGCTCGGTTATTAGTAGAAATGCAACTCCTGTCACTAACTTGTTAAATTGGTTGCAAAATAATTTTGAAGCTGGATGGGAATCTGTAAGTACAATTCTCAACACTGAATCTAAGAATTTTGCTTTTGCTTTCAGACAACGTGACACTCATGTTACAGGTATTTTTGTTGAAAGAATCAAGCTAATTGATTTAGGAATGCAGCTTGGTAATCAATCTGTGGCACTATTGCTTGCTTTAACACAGGAGCAAGAACAGAAAGTTGGTATTAAAGTACAATTGCATCCAGCAAAGGGACAAATTTACTTACCAAAAAATGTAAGACTAACTTTAATTTCTTCATCGGGAACGGTTATTCAAGAATTAGAATCTCGCAGTCAAGATAACTTTATTCAACTGCCACGATTTACCTGCCCAACAGGAAAACGTTTTAGTATTCAGGTTGCTATTAACGATTTTAGCATTACCGAAGGCTTCGCGATTGAGCCGCAAAGTTTGTAATGTAAAACAATACCTTCGCCAAATTTAAGAACTGCTTCATCAATAATATACATACACATCACTATTAGTATACTTTTAAATTGCGTCAACAGCTAAATAGTAACACTGTTATAATGCTTTTAGTATGCTATTAATGTATCTGCTCAATAAATAGGGGCGGACTACCATTTGAGGAACGATTTTACGTCATTTGAGGCTTGTCACTGAGCGATTTACCCCGGATTATTGAGCGGTTATTAACTATGCATCTGCTATCCATCCTGCTTTTACATATTGAAACGAAGGGTCAACAAGCAATTCGCAATAAGCATTTATATGGCACGCTCTGCGTAAGCGCCACGCATAACGTAGTGTACCCGCAGGACTTACGCGCTCAGCGTCCGCTATGTCCATATAGGAAACACTACGTGTTCACTACGTTATGCGTAGCGCTTACAGATATTTTGAATTTTGAATTGTTTTGGTCAGGATTATCTTTTGTGGGCAGTTTCATTTAGCGTTCAACATACCAATTTCGCGCAAAAACACAAGTTACCAACTACTTTAGCAACTACTTATGACCATAATCAGAAACCCAAGGATTAACTTGAAATTCTGCACTTAAAAAATCAATAAAACATTGGATTTTAGTTGGAATAAATCGAGTTCTTCTATATATCGCATAAATTGGTAGTGGTGTCGGCTGATAATCTGGCAGAATAATTTTTAACTTGTTGGTTAACTTATTGGTATTTATCGGGGGAAGGCAGAGGGCAGAGGGCAGAGGGCAGAAGGGAGGAATAAGTGAAAAAGGTAACAAATAATACCCTCTGTCCGTCTGACCGCTGCCAACGGGGTATAAAACCCCACGGGATGCACGGTGCTTGCAATCGGTTGGGGTCTGAATCCCCTTAAGAATTGCTCCTTCTGCCCTCTGCCTCCTGCCCTCTGCCTTCTTCAACACATCCCCAAATAACCAAATTGGCGAAACTGAAATTCCAATTCCAGCTAAAACAGCTTCCCTTACGGTTGTAGAATTATTTGCTTGAAAGTTACCATACACTTGGACTTTAATTATTTCTGACTGGCTTTGAAAATGCCATTCGTTGAACGTTGATAAACGTGTGTAAACAATACAATTATGATAAATTAAATCGAATGGAGTTTGGGGTTCGTCATTTTGTTGAAAATAATCAGTTGCGCCGACTGTAACCCGACGAGTGATACCAATTCTTTGACTAATTAAAGCTGTATCTTGAACATTACCAATTCTAATTGCTACATCTACACCTGCCTCAACCAAATCAATAAATTGGTCGCTCACAGTTAAATCAATTTTTATCTCTGGGTATCGCATTAAAAAACTTTTCATTAACGGCATAATCACAAACTGTCCGAAGGATACTGGACAATTCACCCGCAACAAACCACTTGGATTAACCCTTTTCCCGACACTTGCTTCTGCTGCTGTCACCGCTTCCATCACTTGACGACAATGCTCAAAAAATCTCTCTCCCTCATCGGTTAAGCGCAAGCTACGAGTTGAACGTACCAATAACTGTATATCTAAATATTCTTCTAACGCTGCAATTTGCTTGCTAATGGTGGGTTGCGTCGTTTCCATCTCCCGCGCAACTGCCGAGAAACTTCCTGTTTCTACTACACGTACAAAGCTTTTCATGCACTCTATTTTATCCATAATTCCTCGAATAAAGAAGGCAGAGGGCAGGAGGCAGAGGGCTTTATGAGCAATTCTTAAGGGGATTCAGACCCCAACCGATTGCAAGCACCGTGTATCCCGTGGGGTTTTATACCCCGTTGACAGCGGTCAGACGGAACATAGGGTATTCTTTGTTACCTTTTTCACTTATTCCTCCCTTCTGCCCTCAGCACGGATGCCCTCTGCCTTCCCCCGATAATTCCTAACGGGAATGAAAAAATTGTACGTTGATTCATTCCAAATAGGCATAAATTATATTCCAATCTACCTGCTTCTCAAATCTATAGCAATAAATCATGATGAATATATCGAAGCGCAAAAAACACCGCAAAACAAGCAAACCAGTAAATTTACAAGGAGAATTTTATGAATCTTAACGCATCTGTAGCTTTAGTAACTGGCGCCAATCGTGGAATCGGTAAAGCATTTGTTGAAGCATTACATCAAGCAGGTGTAAAACGTATTTATGCAACCGCACGTAATCTAAAAGCATTACAAGATGTAGTAGCCATCGCTCCGGAAAAAATTATTCCTATTGTGTTAGATGTTACCAATCCCGACCAAATCGCCCAAGTCTCACAGCAAACCCCAGATGTCAACTTACTTATCAACAACGCAGGTGTTTTAGGTAGTGGTGGATTTTTCGCCGAAAATAGCTTAGAAACCGCTCAATGGGAAATGTCCACAAATTATTTTGGCACATTGTACATGATTCGGACTTTTGCCCCAATTCTCAAGCAGAACGAAGGAGGTGCAATTATTAACCTGCTTTCAATTGCTTCGATTGTGAATGTACCTGTATTTGCATCTTACAGTGCTTCCAAAGCAGCATTACATTCACTGACCCAAGGTGCGCGCGCAGAACTCGCGCAACAAGGAACTTTAGTTGTAGGTGTATTCCCTGGTCCTGTAGATACTGCGATGTCAGAAGGTGTTCCTTTAGACAAAGTTCCACCCATTCAAATTGCCCAAGCAGCATTGCAAGCAGTTGAACAAGGTGACGAAGATGTGTATCCAGACCCCGTATCGCAACAATTTTTTGCAGATATTCATCAAGACCCAAAAGCAGTAGAAAAACAATTTGCTGGTATGTTACCACAGTAGTTTTACTAGAAACATTAACCCCTTAGAGATGCCCCTAGAGATGTTATCCGGGGAAGGCAGAGGGCATCCGTGCTGAGGGCAGAAGGAAGGAGTAAGTATATAAGGTAATAAGTAATACCCTCTGTTCAGGATGCCCGGAGCTTTCGGGGGTATAAAACCCCACGGGATGCACGGTGTCAACGTTTGCGTTGGGGTCTGTTCGCGAAGCGTGCCGAAGGCATAACCCCATCTGAACGCCTTCAGCATAGATGCCTCCTGCCCTCTGCCTTCGTTCATACATTAACGTCTCTACCAAAAATACAAACCAGCTATACCAATTAGGACAAAATCATGAAGTTACAAACCGTCCTCGATACATTCCGCGTTGAATTTCTTAATAAAATTCCTGCCGAAAGAGCCACAATTATGCAGCGTGCGACCGATGCATTGGCAAAAGAATTTATCGAAAGAAAAAGTTTAGACGCCGGAGATATTGCAGCAGATTTTACACTAACAAATGCCATTGGCAAAGCAGTTAATTTGATAGACAAACTTGCGAAAGGAGCAGTAATCCTTACATTCTATCGAGGTGGTTGGTGTCCTTATTGTAATTTAGAATTACGTGCATATCAACAATTATTATCGCAAATTCAATTCTTAGGTGCTTCCCTAATTGCAGTTTCTCCTCAAACTCCAGATGCATCTTTAAGTACAGCCGAAAAAAACAATTTGGAATTCGATGTGTTGAGCGATATTGGCTCAAAAGTTGCTCAAGCATACGGGATTGCTTTTACTTTACCTGATGAATTAAAACAGCTTTACACCGAATCAGGACATGCGTTACCCGATATTAATCGTACAAATGATTGGATTTTACCAGTACCAGCAACTTTTGTTATTAATCAAAATCAGCAGATTATTCTAGCACATATTGATGTCGATTACCGTAACCGATTAGAACCACAAGAGGCAATTTCGATTCTGCAAAAACAGCAAATTAGTCGTGTCGCTTAAAGCTAAAAAAATTAGTAGTCTGTCACACCTTCTTTGATGGGTAACCTTTTTCTAGGTATTAAATATATATTTGAATACCTAATTTTCCCACCTATCAAAGATTGTGTGACAGATTCCCAATGGTTTACTCTTGCTTCCATCACCAGAAGAAATGGAATGGCGTTAGCAATTGTAATTGGTTATTTGGTCCGAGAACACAAAGATTGGTTTCTAAATTTACCTCAACTATTAGCTGATGCTGCGGTACAAAAGCCGGAAGAACTTTTATGGGTGAATGAAGTTTTGCGTTCCAAAGCACAATCAATATTAAGCGTGCTTACCAATTAGCTATTAACAATTTTTGATTAATTCATTCGTAAACCAGTACCAAAGCTGAATTTATCTGGGGAAGGCAGAGGGCATCCGTGCTGAGGGCAGAAGGAAGGAGTAAGTATATAAAGTAACAAGTAATACCCTCTGTTCCGTCTGCCCGGAGCTTTCGGGGGTATAAAACCCCACCGTCTGCACGGTGTCAACGTTTGCGTTGGGGTCTGAAACCCCATCTGAACGCCTTCTGCCTCCTGCCTCCTGCCCTCTGCCTTCGTTCATCCCGTTGGACAACAACTAGTTGACAAATGTACAATTTGCTTAACCTGTCAGGAATGGGACGCCATACCCTAAGAGCAGAGGAATTGTTCGAGTTTTTCACCAATGCTTCTATCCTCTGCTAAATGCCTTCCTTGGTCAAAGCAATATATGCTATGGAACTTTTTTCTCCTCAAGTGTTTTCTTGACTTCAGCTAATTTGTTAAAACCATCAATGATAGCGCTCTGTGCCTCAAGCAGTTTCATCGAAGCATCCTTAACCTTTTCTGTTGCTTCAATAGCAAGTTTTTGCGCCTCTTCCGTTAATTTTTTACGGTCACAAGCATTGTTGGTCGCGTCTTCCAACTTTTTGATTGCTTCTTCAACTTTTGCTCTGGCAGCATCTAAATCTTTCTCTGCCGCTTGTGCCTTTTCTTTACCCAGATTCAGTTTATCCTGAGCTTCTTTGACTTTTTTCTGTAATTGCGTCTTGTCTGCTTCAGGTAGTTGAGAGTTTTTAATACGGTTGAGAGTGTTGGTTGCATCTGTTTGTAAAGTATCTGCTGCAATTATTGCAGCATTAGCCTTCTTCTGTATATCCCCTATGTTATTGGTGACTTGCTTAAGAATCTTTATCGCATCTTCAATCTTAGTTATATCATCCTGGGCGAGTACACTCATGCGAACCGCGTCAGTAGTTCTTTGTGCGGTCGTAGTGCGGCTCGATTCAGACTGGTTCGGCGGGCATACTTCGGGGTCAATCTTTATTTCAGTCAAGAGTTTTTCTACCGCAGCGCTTTGGGATTGCAAGTCGTCTGAGAGCTTTTGTGTTGCAGTGCGGTCGGTCTCCAGTTGAACCAGTATCTCTTCGAGCGCAACATTTTGTATTAGGTTCGGGGTGTTTAAGACTGGGGATGTTTCTTGCCTTAGTACCTGAGCATACGCACCCGGAGACTCGCCAAGAAGTAGACCAAATAACAGCATTAATGCAGCCAGCCTGCGAGCCGACACTAACTGACGACGATTGTTTAAGTCAACCATGATATTCTCCTGTTAAAAGTTATGTTGTACAGTCGTAGTCTGTCTAGAATAACTACTCACTTGGAAGACCAAAAAGCGATCGCTTTTTGCTCACTTTTCCAAAAACGGTTTGTTTGCAGGGATTGTGGTTTCAAATTTTACTTGTTTGCGGTTTTAAGCGTTCTTGTTTGCAGTCCCTTATAACTACGCGACGATTACCCCAATTGTCCTCAAAAATTACCTTGGAATTCATGGTTTTACCTTTAAATCATCGGGACTTTGGAGTTCCACGCCCTAATTAATTCAAAATTACTATATTAACGGAAAAATAAGGGTTTTAGCCTTTTGAAGAAGGCATCTATGCTGATGGCATCCGTGCTGAAGGAGCAAACGTAGGAGGGGATATGCCTTCGGCACGCTTATAGAACAGACAAGGCACGTTTGTAGGGGAAACTTCCCCCACAAAGCTGCCGTCCTAACCGATTGCAAACACCGTGCATCCCGTAGGGTTTTATACCCCGTTGGCTCCGGGCAGATAGAGCAGAGGTATTACTTGTTACCTTATTAACTTATTCCTTCCTTCTGCTAAATGCTAAATGCCTTCCCCGGATAACCCAAGAAGTAAAGGCTCGGACGTACTTAGTGGGCTAAACTACTAGTTAAAATTTAAATTTGACTATAAAGACAACACTAAAAATATATAAATGCGTGAAAACTAAATTTTAGCTTTCCCTTTACCTTAAATGCCTTTTTTATTGTCAAATCTTACTACTCTCAGCCATCTACCTTATTTTTGACATTCCCTCTATTTTGTAAATGTTCAAAGTAAGCATTTTCTGCCGCAGTTTGGTCAGCAGCTTTAGTGTATCGTCTAAAATTATTAACAGATTTATGCCTGGTTAACGTCATAACATGATAAGGATTCATCCCATCAATTACCAAATTTGTAGCAAACGTATGTCTCAGTTGATGAGCATGAAAATAAAACCCAATTTTGACTCTAATTTTTTCCACTAATTTACGCACAGTATCGTAACTCATCCGCTCTCCTGCATTACGTCGGGAATGAGATAAAAATAGGGGACTATGGCTAGAACGTGCCAAAACGGGTTTATTGTACGCTAAGTAATTTAGCTAAACGTTAAAACCCTTGCTATACAATCGTTTCAGGCAGCTAAAAATTGTATTTTTTTGTTCTCAAAGGGCGCAAATTATCAAGGCTGCTTTCCGATTTCAAATTCCAAACGTAATCACCAGTCAAGTTGATATGCTCCCAACCCATTGGTGACAAATGTTGCAAGTAATCATCCGGGATAATCACACCCTGTGACTTCAACCAATTAACTGCATTCTCTAAATACACGGTATTCCAAAGCACAATCGCTGCAATAGCCAAATTCAACCCGCTCGCACGCAAAGACTGGTCTTCAAAGGAACGGTCGCGTATTTCTCCCAAACGATGGAAGCAAACAGCCCTAGCTAAGGAATTTTTTAGTTCCCCTTTGTTAAGTTCGCTTGTAGCTTTACGCCGTAATTGGGGACTTTGCAACCAGTAAAGAGTAAACAAAGTTCTTTCGATTTTTCCTACTTCCCGCAACGCAAGGGCTAACTTATTTTGACGAGGATATGACGCTAACTTCCGCATCATTAACGAAGCAGTTACGGTTCCTTTTGATATAGAAGTAGCTAACCGAAGAATATCATCCCAACAAGTTTGAATCAATTTAACATTAATTTTATCACCTAACAGGGGCGATAAAAGCGAGTTGGTATCAATACCATCTAAAAAATGCAACTTTTTAGAGGATAAATCACGCATACGAGGGCAAAAACGAAAACCAAGTATATGAGTTATGCCAAATACATGGTCTGTATGACCATTAGTATCAGTGAAATGTTCTTCTATTTTTAAGTCAGTTTCGTGGTACATAAAACCATCTAAAACATGAGTTGCATCTCTATCGTTAGCGTAAATAACTTTCGTATGATAAGGTCCATACTGGTCAGAGATGTGCGTGTAAAACATAACGCTTCTCGATGTTCCATACTTGGCATTAATTTCTTCATTAAAGCTTTTGGGACCAGCAGCTTTAAATCTTTGAGCATCACTTGAAGAAGTTTTACCATCACCCCAATAAGTAGCAAATGGTATTTTGGTATGAAAATTAACCAATTCCGCTAAAGCTTTTGAGTATGTTTCATCACGGATGTACCAGTCAGAAACCCACGCCAGTTTTTCAAAAGTTAAATCAGGTGATGGTGATGCTTCAGCCATCTTTACTAAACCTAAATTAATCGCGTCAGCTAAAATGGTGCTGAGTAAAATAATTTTATCTGAAGCTAATTCTCCTGTTTGTAGATGAGTAAAATACTTAGTAAAGCCAGTCCAAGAATCAACTTCAACAAGTAAATCAGTCAGCTTTATTCGTGGTAATAAATTATAAATTCGGTCGCGGAATTGAGTAGCACCGTTACTGTTATCACTAATAATTGGGCTAACAACTAATTTCTTATTTTCAATTGTAACACCAGGTAGTCCGTTAGCCGCTATTTTCTTGGAAACGATATCGAATTGTTCAATTAATAATTTTTGACGCTGTTCAATATAAGTAGTAAAATCAGTTATGATAGCAACTGGTATTTCATTCTTCTCACGCACCTGAAGCCATTGGTCTTGGGGTAAAAGATAGTCCTCAAAATCTTTATATTGACGGGAGCCAGTAACAGAAATATCTCCCGAACGCAAACAGTCTCGTAATTCGCTTAGGGCACAGATTTCATAATAATGACGGTCAATTTTACCATCCTTAAAAACATACTTAGACCATCGTGGTTTAACAAAACTTACTGGTGCATTGTCAGGTATATGACGGCGATTTGTGTTATTTAATTCTTTGATTACATTCAAAGCTTCAAGGACGGGTGAAGCTGCATTACTAGCTTTAAACTCAAAGACTGATAATAGTTTTGGTGCGTATCTGCGTAATTGGGAATAACGGTTATCAAGTAAATCAAAATAATCAAAGTCAACAGGACGGGCTAATTTTTTAGCTTCTTCTACACTTTTGACAAATTTATCCCAGACTAACACAGATTCAATCGCAGTATATGCGTCTTCTTGCCCATTTCTAGCATTAATTAAAGCATCCCCTACCTCAGCATAAAGTCTGACTTTTTCATTGATAGCTTTTCCATCGTGTTGAAATTTTTTATCCCGCTGATTTTCACTACGATTAAACAATTTAGTCATCATCTTATCGTGCATGGAGATTGCTGTATCAATAAGTATGGCAGCCGTTTCTAATAAAAAAGCAACCAAAATAGCATATTTTCTGATATCATCCAATCTCGCAATATGCGCGGGTGTATTTTTCATCCCAACACGAGTTAATTGTACCAAACGATTATGGTGTACTTTCGTCAAGCATGATTTATCTAAATTTAAATTACGAATAAATTCAAACTTATCGAGTACTTTTAAAAAATTCTTGGGATTGGCTACTCCTGGTGGTTGACGTAACCAAATTAATTGAGTACGATTTTTCTCCTGATGAAGAACCAGTAAACCATCAAGTTCTTTTTTCTGGGCAGTTGTTAAATTCTTGGTTAATGATAAATAAAATTTATTTTGAGCGCGTCTCCGTGTCTCCCAACCGAGTCTTTCAACTGTGGATATAGCAGGGATAATTATCTTACATCGACGCATCTCTTCAATTAGTGCTTCAACTAAAGCAATCCCCTTGTCTGTACTCCAAGCTAGTTGCATCAACCATTTTGATAATTGTTTGTAGTGAGACATATGGAAAGATTCATACCCAAAATATAACTGAATTTCTGCTAAATGCTCCCTGCGAGTTGTATCTCGTTGTGCGTATTCCTTGATAACTTTGGGTTTAACATCTAATTGTAAAGCAATGTAAGACAAGATTGATTTGGGAACTCTTTCTCCCAATTCCCACACCCGACCTGGGAAGCGTAAGTAACATAATTGTACTGCGAAACCCAAACGATTATGTACGCGACGACGACTATTTATCACTTTTAAATCGTAGTCGTTTAATGTATAGTAACGAGCAATTAAGAACTCGCTAATATCTGAAGGAATTTCAGTAAATCCTATTCGTTGTGATGAAGTTAATAATTCGCGAGTAGCCAAGGTTAAATACCTACTATTTAATTGTATGGAATAGGGATGGATATGCATTCTTCTGCATAAGTTTCTATAAAAGTGTCCAATTTCTTGTTCTATTTTTTCTCAATGAATTTGCTGCTTATATGATTCTCCACAGTAAGGGCAAAATCTAAATTTCAATGACATTATTGGTTCGTTGCAACTTCCACATCTGTCACGTAAAGTTGTTCCGCAAGCAAAACAGTATTTTGACCGTAGAGAAGTCCACATTGGGTCGAGTGTCGTACCCGGTACCCAACACCGTGGGCAAAACTTCAGCGCACTTACCACCTCAACAGATGTTTGTTTAGTTACTGCATCTAGATATTCCTGAGGTAATTGAAGTGCCGCAGCTAACCCCGATTTCCCTTTTTGGCTAAGCCGAGATGTTGCACCAGATTCAATTTTGCGGATTGTTTGGACGTGTATTCCAGCTTTGATACTCAACTCTAATTGAGTTAGAGAAAGGGCTTCCCTAATTCTTTGAATGTACCGTCCTAACGTTTCAGACTGGCTTGGAGCTGCATCCGTAATGGATAGGTTCATAAAAGTATTAAATTTTTTAGCACAGTTAAATAATAATTTAATATGTGTATCAAATTTAAAATAATTTAGAATTTGGGCTAAAAATGACTACTACTTTAGCAGCTTTAGCTACCCAGTTTTTAGAACGGGCTGGGCTTTCATCGTCAACAATTCGTACATACGAGTCAATATTAATACCTCTTATGAAACAGTACGGTCGTTGGTCTGTGGAGATTATTGACAGGGAAATTTTGGTTCAATACTTAAATGATTTAAAATCAGTAAAATTTAGAACTCATCACAAATATCAAGCAGTAATTACCGCATTATTTAATTTTGCTGTAGAACAGGGTTATATAAAGTCTAATCCTTTATCTAGACTAAAGAAACGAAGACCAGACCCCAGTAAAAACGAGCATAATTCAGATGAGGAAGTTCGTTATCTTAGCGACGAACAATTAAGTATGCTTTACCAAACTGTGAAACAAGATGCTCGGATGAATGCTTTGGTGCATTTATTACATAGTACTGGTGCAAGAATAGCGGAGATATTAGCTTTGAATTTATCGGATATAGACTTGATAAATCGTAGATTTCAGGTCGTAGGCAAACGAAATAAAAAGCGCTGGTGTTTTTACAGTGAAGTAGCTGCAGTTCCGTTAAATCACTACCTTAAATATTATAGACACCCGGAGTCAGAAGCGCTATTTACTGCACAGCAACCATTTACTTTAAAAGTGTCTCGCCTCTCTTACGCAGCAGCGTATAAATCATTGCTTGAATTAGTTAGTGATATCCCGCTTTTAGAGTCTATTCGTTTTCACCAACTTCGCCACTGCTACGGCACGGAGCGAGCGGGAATACTAGAAATTTCAGAATTGAGGGCGCTAATGGGGCATCAGAACATCCAAACTACTCTACGCTACTCAAAAGTAACTTCCAAGCGTGCAGAGGAAGTTGCACAACAAGCGTTTAAGAAAATCCCTACTTATGGGCAGTAAGTGAGTGCTATGGTAGTGTAAAAGTTGTACGGCGTTGCTAGTTTTATATGCTACAGCGTCAAAAGATTAAGAGAATTACTATTTCTCTTGAACAGTAAAGTGAGCTATGCTGTGTATCAATTGTCACGGGATAGGTACAGATAAAGATAAGTGAGTCAGAGTTGTTGTGGCGATATGCACTCTTTGAAAAAAAATGAAGAATGCGGACAAAAGATAAGTAATTCCCAATCAAGTTTCAGATGCCGACTCTGTTATGCTCATCTATATACCTCGGCATTAACCAACACATATAAAGATAAAGATACCCCACTAAACCTCTTCGACCTACTTTCACATCAACAGGTCTTGGTTATCCGGTGTGGTTATACCAGATGAATGCTTGCAACATCTATCACAAGTAGGGTTGGGAGCATATCAACTTGACAGGTGATTACGTTTGGAATTTGAAATCGGAAAGCAGCCTTGATAATTTGCGCCCTTTGAGAACAAAAAAAATACAATTCCTAGTTGCCTGAAACGATTATACGGCAAGGGTTTTAACGCTTAGCTAAATTCCTTAGCGTACGATTTTCCCATTTTGGCACGTTCTAGCCATTATCGGGTTGCTAGCTATCCTCAAAGCAGGTGGAGCTTATTTACCCTTAGATCCAAGTTATCCTGCCGAACGCCTTGCTTTGATATTTCAGGATACGCAAATAGGGCTTTTATTAACTCAAAAATCCCTATTGTCCAAGCTTCCACAGCACCAAGCACGAGTTATTTGTTTAGACATTAATTGGGAAGAAACTAGCTTAGAAAATCAGCAAAATCTGACCAATGTTGTCACAGCTAATAACCTCGCTTATGTAATGTACACATCCGGTTCCACAGGTAAACCCAAAGGTGTTAGCATCGTTCATCAAAGCGTAGTTAGGTTAGTTAACGCTACCAATTACGCACGCTTCGCAGAAGAAGTTTTTTTACAGCTAGCTCCTATTTCCTTTGAT
Organism: Scytonematopsis contorta HA4267-MV1; assembly: GCA_019359035.1. Classification (GTDB taxonomy): domain Bacteria; phylum Cyanobacteriota; class Cyanobacteriia; order Cyanobacteriales; family Nostocaceae; genus Scytonematopsis; species Scytonematopsis contorta. The sequence continues at coordinate 35,595 of JAHHIC010000079.1, forward strand.
GCTTCCACTTTCGAGATTTGGGGTTGTTTGCTGAACGGCGCCAAGTTAGTAGTTATGCCAGCTCGTGCGCCTTCTTTAAAAGAATTAGGAAGAGCTATCCAGAAATACCAAGTCACCATATTGTGGCTCACAGCAAGTTTATTTCACCTAATGGTAGATGAACATCTTGAGGATTTGCTGTCTGTACGTCAACTTTTAGCTGGTGGAGACGTTTTATCTGCGCCTCATCTGGGAAAGCTGCTTTCAAAAACTCAAGACTGTCAATTAATAAACGGTTACGGTCCAACTGAAAACACGACTTTTACTTGTTGCTATCCAATCACAAAGCTGAGTCAATTAAGCAGTTCTGTTCCCATAGGACGCCCAATAGCCAATACAGAAGTTTATATACTCGATAGATTTTTTCAACCAGTTCCAATTGGAGTAATAGGAGAATTATATATTGGTGGGATGGGTTTAGCGCGAGGATACTTCAACCTCCCCGAATTAACTGCGTCAAAGTTTATCCCCAACCCCTTTAGTAAATTGCCTGGAGCTCGCTTATATAAAACAGGGGATTTAGTTCGTTATCTAAGCGATGGTAACATAGAATTTATCGGGCGAGCGGATACTCAAGTTAAAGTGAGAGGGTTTCGGATTGAACTGCAAGAAATTGAGGCGCTATTAAGCCAGCATCCCAACGTGCGACAAGCTATAGTGATTGTCAGTCCAGAAGAATTTAACAAGCGCTTAGTTGCTTATATTGTTACTGACATTGAATCGTTAGATACAAAAGAAATGCGTCAGTTTTTGTTAAAACAACTTCCGGAGTATATGATACCCAATAGCTTTGTACAACTTGATGTTTTACCTTTAACCCTCAATGGCAAGGTTGACCGCCAGCGCTTGTCAGCAGCTTTATTATCTAGCAAAAACGGGAGAAAACAACATGACTGACTCTACAAACATAAATTTAGAACCAGCAACAGATGAAGGTATGATTATCACTACCGATAATACGAAAACAAAAACTCGTATCGAAGAAATCAGTGTTGGTAACGATTTAGTCGCTGACATTCAGAAGTTGATTGAGGAAGTTAATGTCCGTAGGATTACTATTAAAAACCAAGATGGGTATACATTACTTGACGTTCCCCTATCAGTAGGAGCAGTGGGTGGGGCAATTGGTGTAACCTTCTTCCCAGCACTATTAATCCTTGGTGGCTTAGGTACAGTGCTTACCCATATGTTTGTAACTCGCCTAAAAATTGTCGTTGAAAGAGAAGAATAGAAAGACTTTCAGTTCTTAACCACACAGGAGTTTTTTCCATGAATATCAATGATTATGAAGATACAACAATTTATAAAGTTGTGGTGAATAATGAAGAACAATATTCGATATGGCCTGCCGACCGAGAGAACGCGCTCGGTTGGAAAGATGTTGGTCAAAAAGGTTCTAAGGCAGAATGTCTAACCTACATCAAAGAAGTGTGGACTGATATGAGACCTCTTAGCCTTAAAAAAGCTTTTTACTAACACAATACCGTAACCGTTCAGGGGGTGCGCCGCAGGCGCACCACCCGGCAATCAAGTTGTAACTATTTGATTATAAGAAGCGCACAGGAAATCTTTGAATGTAAAAAATAGGAAATCAGGTTTGATTATTGATTTATGTTACGAGGTAATACAGAGGTGTATTAGTGTAAGAGTAGACAGCAGGAGCAATCAACATCTCCAAATGGCAAACATCACTAATGGTGGCAAGTGACGAGTCGAAATACAAGAATTTATAGCTAATCGTCAAGAATAATCTGCTTCGTCCCGTGCGTGAGTTAAAAGGTACAGGTGCGGATATGAGGAATATTTAGTAGTCAGACAAACTTAATTACAAAAAATTAGACATGAAAGCTTTACCCTGTCTGGAACCCAACGTATAAATAAGTGGAATGTGGCGACAGGTGAGTGCAAATACGGTCAACTCAGTGTTTTTGAGTACAGATGGTCGCTTTGCACTATCGGGAAACCTTGATAGAACTGTAGTTTGGATATTGGATTGGGAATTGTCCGATAGAGTAATTAATGGCTGGGATGGAGAAACTAAAACCTCACAGGAGGTAGTTAATCGTCTTAGGTGCAGGGCTATTTCATTCTAAAATGTCACGTTTTATGCTGACGGGTTGATTCTCACAAAATGGTCATTTTTAGGGGTGAGTTTGTTTACTAAATTGTTATTTTCCTCAAAATATTCGTGAAAACTGCCACTAAAAATAGAATGAAATAGCCCTGGTCTTAGGTGTGTTCGTCCTGTGAACTTTGCCGAGCATTGAGTACTTGTTGAGATGCCATAATTATGAAATTTAGATGGTGATCGCTCAATCCACTTTTCGCAGATTCAGCTATAACTACAGCGAGTTGTTCTGGTGTCAAGTTTTTAATTTTCGCTGCAATTTCGGAAATTACTACATCTGATGCATGATAAAAAGTGAAGTCGTCAGACATAATAGTATTAGTTGTAATTTCTTCTGCTTTATCAACTGCGAAAAGTGACAAGCCTTCAATAACCGATGTATTGCTGTCTATAGCTTTTTCTCCACTAAAGTTTTTTATGGTAGAGCACATCGGCAAAACGTTAGATAGCTCAATATCTTTTGCTTTTTCAGTAGATGTGCGGGAATTACATTTTGTGGTTTTTGAAAATGTATCAAATGCAACTGACTCTTTAAAATTGGAATCTAAATTTTTGTTCTTATTTTGGCGGATAATTTGTTTAGCCTTTGTGTAGGTAATATTTTCACCTAAACTTGCGATCCGCAAAACTTCTGCTCTAACTTCGTTGGGTGTAGAAGGAGCAGCAATGAGATAGAGGGCTGATGCGGTAATATTCAAATTCGTAAAATTTACAAATTTGAACTGATCTGCAACTTGCATAAATTTTGTTGCAGTTGATACACTCCAATTGAATTCAAATTTGAGCCAATTAATAAACTTCCCATGTCCGAGAGACATCTTAATTGCAATTAGCTTATGCCCAATATTGATAATATCTTCACATGTACGGCGCATCAGTGTTTTAATTTCGTTGGTATTACGTAAAACCAGCAAGCGTGTTTCAGCTTCTAAAGCTTCGTATTCAAATCCTTGAATTTGCAAATTTGAGGAATGTTCTAATGCCTCAGGTAAGATATTATGCTGATTCATAAGCTATCTACTCCTTTTGGAATATAGTTTTGTGTTAATTTGCTCAATTGTTGGCAATACTTGTCGGTTAAGAAAATTCGATAACCTAAAAATCTTGTAGAGACGAGATTAATCGCGTCTCTACATACCAAGAATCGCCACAAAAAATCTTTAACCGAGCAGTATCGCAATTGTTGCAGGTTATTAGAGATTTGCATTCGTTATATTCCAGTAGGACACTAAGTACTAAGTAGGCCAGCGTAACTAACTCATACTGCATCTGTAGATAGTGGAAGAAAGTGAAGCCAAGCAATCACAAGTCTTTAGTCACTTAACTGTCCGTTATATTATGTAGTCTAGGTTTATTTCCGCTAACTTACTTAAATGTGCCATATCCATAGCGTACCAGAAAGAGATGGCTGAAACGCCGAAAAAGTAAAATTTGATGTTAGAGTCTTGACAATAGCAAATATAAAAATTATTTATTATACTAATTTTAATTCAGAATACATATAGAGATATGATTTCTAAAACTCTTTCTATACAATAGCTTTAATCTTATCTCTAGATGTTTATCATAAATAGTTTGTATTATTCAAGTCAAAGATATTTGAAAAACAAATTATTTTTATATTTTTTATACCCAATAATCTTGCCTGTTATACTAAACTACGGAGTTCTATTCTTAAAAAGAAGCATTTTTTGACAAATAGTACAGTACGGCGGAAATAAACCTACCATCATAAATTGCTAAAAAGCTCTTATTCTAAGCTTTTGTTGCCTTTGAACTTCGTACTCCTGCCTTCATCTACTAGTACAATAAGGCAGAAGTACGGAGGCAGAAGGCAGAAGGCGCAAAAGCTTATAATAATAAAAGCTTTTTGTCTGGTACTAATGGTCTATTTATTTCCGCCGATGTATACTAGTAAGTTGGGTTATTATAGAAAGAAAGCGGCGTTAAAGAAGTAATTAATAATAAATTTGACTAAATATTTTGGTGACGATTGTTGCTACTTTGATAATTTTCAATTACACTGAATTTATATGTTGTAATTTAGTATTAATTTCGTACGTTTTTGCACGCTGTTGGCTTCTGTTAGGAGCAGTCCAAATTCGTAAATTTTGCGAATTTGAATCGCCGCCTCAGCCTTATAACTCACTACAGCTTTCTTTGTACCCAAAAGTGCTATAGTAGGAGTTGTTGAACGTTCAAGTTTAGGAGAAGAGTCGTAGCTTTTTATCTCGTCAGATGGGTCGAGAAATCTGAGGTTTAGAAAAAGCTCGTGAAATGACAAATATTATGAACACTAAGCAAGAATTTTCGACCTTGGTAGACCTGCTGCGCTATCGAGGAACGCATCAACCCGAGCAAAAAGCCTATACCTTCCTTTCTAACGGGGAAACTGAAACAGCAAGCTTGACTTATGGACAATTGTTACAGCAGGCACGGGCGATCGCAACTGAGCTTAGGAGGCTGGGGTTAGCTGGAGGCGAGCGAGCATTGCTACTCTACTCACCTGGTTTGGAGTTCATTTCCGCTTTCTTTGGATGTTTGTATGCAGGAGTGCTAGCTGTACCTGCTTTCCCACCCCGTCGTAATCAGAAGATTACCAGAATCAAGGCAATTTCATCTGATGCCCTGGCAAAGGTGGCGCTAACTGATACATCCATTCTCACAGACATAAAGTATCAGTTAGCTCAGTATCCAGAATTGAGCAATATGCAACTCCTAGCAACCGATAGCATTGCCAACAACATCGTATTAGACTGGCAGGAACCAGAAATTAGTAGCGACACCATAGCTTTCCTTCAGTACACCTCGGGTTCGACATCGGCTCCCAAGGGTGTAATGGTAAGCCACGGCAATTTGCTCCACAACTTGTTGGTTACAGATGTTGGTTGGAATCACACATCTAGTAGTGTCATGGTTAGCTGGTTACCAACTTTCCACGATTTAGGTCTCATCTATGGAGTACTGTTACCGTTACGCTTTGGTTTCCCATGCTATTTGATGCCTCCAACAACCTTCTTACAGCAACCTCGGCGCTGGTTAGAAGCTATCTCGCGCTACAGAGGCACCCACAGTGCCGCTCCCAACTTTGCCTTTAACTTATGCATCCGCAAAATCTCTGAAGCACAGAAAGCAGATTTGGATCTGAGCAGTTGGAAAGTAGCTCTTAACGGCGCTGAACCTATCTCACCTGAAGTATTTGTGCGCTTTATTGAGACTTTCGTTGCCTGCCGTTTCCAACCAGATACCCTCTGCCCTGCCTATGGTCTAGCTGAAACTACCCTTGTAGTTTCTAAAGTCCATCATGGTAACCCAACCATCTTCTGTCACCTTTCCGATACGGACATAGGACAGAACCGCATTGTAGAAGTTTCTGCGGATGCTAGTAATTGCCAAACCTTGATTGGGTGTGGTGTGGTAGATTTAGATACAAATGTTGCAATTGTTCATCCTAAACGTCTCACTCGTTGCCTACCTAATGAAATTGGAGAGATTTGGGTGTCAGGTGTCACTGTAACCCAAGGTTATTGGATGCGACCAGAAGAAACAGAGCAAACCTTCCGAGCTTATACAGCAGATACCAACGAAGGACCATTTTTGCGTACTGGTGATTTAGGGTTTATAAGGCACGGTCAGCTGTTTATTACCGGACGCTTAAAGGATGTGATTATCATTCGAGGTAATAATCATTATCCCCAGGATATTGAATGGACGGTAGAATATAGCCATCCATCACTGCGTATGAACTCTGGGGCAGCGTTTGGAGTTAAAGTGGATAGCGAAGAGCAACTAGTCGTTGTTCAGGAGGTGGAGCGAAGTTGGTTCCGGAAACTGGATGTAAATGAAGTGATTGGAGATATTCGTCAGGCGTTAATGGCACAATATGAACTGCGGGTTTATGCAGTAGCTTTGATAAAGCCAGGAAGTATTCCGAAAACTTCAAGTGGTAAGATAATGCGTCATGCTTGTCGAACCAAATTTCTGGAAGGAACCTTAGAAGTTTTAAATCCGGGTGGTGCTCATCCAGAACATCTAAAGAAATTAACTGTTATGAGTGTGATATAGCAATCAACACCGGAATTCTGAATTTATCATTAGGACAGTCAAAAGCAAAGAGGAACTTTTTGTCAAAACACAAATAGCAATTGAGAAAAAGAGGAAATTATGAATATGCTCGCTCAAGACCAAATCAAACATTTTGTAGAGAAAGGATGGTGCGGTCCACTCGATATATTTTCACAGTCAGAAGTTGCATATTTTAAAGATTGTTTAGAAACTAATAGTTCCATCAAAGAAGTAGATAGTCAGCCGATGATGATGCTCTACAACAATGTTTTGAACATCAATACATCTCGCGACCTGCACCTCTTCTACAAACCAATAGCGGAGATGTTTAAAAGCCCCAAGATTGTTCGGTTGTTAAATCAGCTGGGCGAACCTAATCTCTTATTGTGGAATACAAATGTTTTTTGCAAAATGCCAGGAGAAGGTGAGATTAAATGGCATCAAGTTTATGATTCTTATGACCCTAGCAGTTATGACCCTCAAAAACCAGCATTGCTTTACCCTGAAGGAGAAGATTTCTTAAACCTAACAGTATGGGTAGCTTTAGATGATGCGACTCTCGATAATGGCTGCTTGCGTTTTGCCAATAACACTCACTACAAAAAATTTCAGCGTTTGCAGGTGCCTGCCGAGGAGGGAATGTTCGCAGGTGTGAAAAACCATAAAATGGTTTGGCAAGGGCGAAGGCAATATTCCGCAGTATTTGACTTCAATGAGAATGAATGGGAAGTGGAAGCAGTACCGGCTCGGGCTGGTCAGGTTATTATCTTCACTGAGAGGGTAATGCACTGTTCTGGTGCTAATAACTCCAATCAGCGCCGACTAGCTATTAACGCACGTTACGTTCGTCCAAGCGTGCAGATTTACCCCCATCGTTTGCAAGACGATTTCATTGATGAAAATTTTCACAACATAAAAAGGCATTTCTGTATGCTAGTGTCAGGACAAGATAATTTCGGCATAAATGTTATTAGAGATTGGAACAATTTAGATGATACAGAAGTAGAATTTCATAACATGAGCAATTTAGTACGTTTTGGTCATGTTGAATTGCCCCAAGGCAAACAACAAATAGAGATTGACAGTCTCTATCAACAGGTAATGGAGGGAGATTGTCCGAGAGCAGAACCAGACCCAATTCAGCACCCGCGAAAATATATTCAATGGCAAGCGTGGAATCAACATAAAGGAATGAGTCGCTGTGAGGCTATGAAGCGGTACAGCCAACTAATATCCAAACTGCCACGGGTAGATAGACAAAAGAAGCTGCCTTTAAGCGAGCAGATAAAAGCTTGGTTAGTTTCTTATGTAGCTGAACTGCTTAAAATAGAACCAGATGAGGTGGATTGCACAGTTCCTTTTGAGCGATACGCTCTGGGTTCCGCTGATGCAGCAAGTCTGACGGGTGAACTGGGGGCTTGGCTGGAACGAGACCTTCCTGCTACTCTGTTTTACAATTACCCCAATATAGAAACTTTGGCTAACCATTTAGCTTCTGAAAGACCCCTTGTTTGTTAAAAAGGCATCTATACTGGAGGCAGAAGGAATTAGATTTTTACCTTATGCCCTCTGCCCTCGTCGCAAAAGCTTATAACAAAAGCTTTTTGTCTGTTGCTAATGGTTGACTTATTTCCGCCGATGCGTACTAGCCTGTAGTAGACAAGCTGGCAAATCGGTAAAGAAAAAAATTAAGGAATATTGCAATGGAACCCATAGCAATTATCGGCATTGGTTGCCGCTTTCCAGGTGCTGAAAATCCAGAAAGCTTTTGGCATTTGCTGCGGCATGGTATGCATACCATTACTGAAGTTCCATCAACTCGATGGGATGTTGATGCCTTGTATCACCCAGACGCAGCTACACCAGGAAAAATGAACACCCGTTGGGGCGCTTTTCTGGAACAGGTTGATATGTTTGAACCGAGTTTCTTTGGAATTTCTCCCCGAGAAGCAGAGTCAATGGACCCCCAGCACAGACTGGTCTTAGAGGTAGCCTGGGAAGCTCTGGAACATGCAGGACTGGCAGCAAATAAGCTAGCTGGCAGCCAGACAGGGGTGTTCCTTGGAATTGTTGCCAGTGACTACAGCAGGCTAGTATTTAACAATTTCCTCCATATAGACGGTTATGGCGGCATTGGTATCACGCCTAGCATTGCCGCGAATCGTCTCTCCTATATACTGAACTTGCACGGACCAAGCTTGGCAGTAGATACAGCTTGCTCCTCATCACTAGTAGCATTGCATTTTGCCTGTCAAAGCCTGCAAAGCGGTGAGTCTAATTTGTGCTTGGTAGGAGGGGTTAATTTGGTTTTGTCCCCCGAATACACTCTCACTTTTTCTCAAGCTCGGATGATGGCAGCGGACGGACTTTGTAAAACTTTTGACAAAGATGCCGATGGTTATGTACGTGGAGAAGGATGTGGTATAGTTGTCCTCAAGCGCCTTGGTGATGCCATCCAGGATAAAGACAATGTTTTAGCAGTTATTAAAGGCTCCGCAGTTAACCATGATGGTCTAAGTAATGGAATCACCGCACCCAATGGGCTTTCGCAGCAGGCAGTTATCAGGCAAGCACTAAAAAATGCTGGGGTAGCGCCAGCCCAGATTAGTTATGTTGAAGCTCACGGTAGTGGCACTTCCTTGGGAGACCCAATCGAAGTTGAATCTATAAAAGCAGTATTAGGTCAAGGGCGATCGCCTCTTCAGCCATGTAGGATTGGTTCGATTAAGACGAATATCGGTCATTTGGAAGCGGCAGCGGGGATTGCTGGTCTAATTAAGCTAGTTTTATCACTGCAATATCAGCAAATACCACCCCACCTGCATTTAAAACAGCTGAATCCCTTAATTCAGTTAGAAGGGACACCTTTTTCTATACCTACTGAGTGCCAGTCTTGGTCTGTTGCTACAGAACCTCGCTTGGCTGGGGTAAGTTCATTTAGCTTTGGTGGCACAAATTGCCATGTCATCTTGTCCGAAGCCCCTAAACAAGAAACCAGAGCTAATGAAAGCGAACGTCCTGTTCACATTCTTGCCCTCTCAGCAAAAAGTGAGAAGGCTTTGAGAGAATTAGTAGAGCGCTATGAGGCTCATCTGGAATTAAACTTATCCGCAAAGCTAGCAGATATTTGTTTCACTGCCAATACGGCAAGACAGCACTTTGACCACCGCCTCTGCGTTACAGCAACATCTACAACACAGATGCAACAGGTGCTACGTGATTTCGCGAGGGGAAAAGAGACAGACTTGATAACTGGTCAAATACGCAGTCGCAAACGCCCGAAGATAACTTTCTTATTTACTGGTCAAGGGTCTGTGTATCTCAATATGGGGCGTCAACTTTACGACACCCAACCTACATTCCGCGCCTACCTCGAACGCTGTGAAGAAATTTTACATCCCTATCTAGAACAACCTTTGCTCTCTGTCCTATATCCAGATATTAGCAATTCTTATTCAACATCTAACACCCAAAATCTAAAATTATATGAGACCGCCTATACCCAACCTGCTTTATTCGCTCTGGAATATGCACTTTTCCAATTATGGAAATCTTGGGGTGTAGAATCAGATGCTGTAATGGGTCATAGTCTGGGGGAATATGTCGCCGCATGCGTCGCGGGGGTCTTCAGCCTGGAAGACGGTCTAAAATTAATAGCAACGCGGGGACGGTTAATGCAACAGTTGCCTCCAGGCGGTGAGATGTTGTCTTTGTTCGCATCGGAGTCTGTTGTGCGAGAGATAATTGCCCCCTATGCCGAGCAAGTGGCGATAGCAGCTCTAAATAGTCCCAACAGTGTGGTGATTTCCGGTAGCAGTGAAGCCATAAGTGCTATTTATAACAGTTTATCAAAGCAAGGAGTAAAGGCAAAATCTTTACAAGTATCCCATGCCTTTCACTCCCCCCTAATGGAACCAATGCTAGCGGAATTTGACGCGATAGCATCGCAAATCACCTATAACAAGCCCCGGATTCCTCTAATTTCTAATGTTACCGGACAACAGGTGAATAGTGACATCAGCACTCCTGGGTATTGGGTAAATCATATACGACAGCCAGTCCGCTTTGCTGATAGTATGCAGACCCTATATCAGGAAGGATATAAAGTTTTTTTGGAAATTGGCCCCAAGCCAATTTTGTTGGGAATGGGACGCCAATGTCTACCAAAGGAAGCGGGGGTTTGGTTGTCTTCTCTGCACCCAAATCAGGAAGACTGGCAACAATTGCTGGAAAGTTTAGGGCAATTGTATATCACAGGAGTGGAAGTAAACTGGTCAGGATTCGACGTAGATTATATCCGCAGCAAAGTGGTGCTGCCCACTTATCCTTTTCAAAGAGAACGGTATTGGGTCAAAACAGATAACCACAATCATGAAAATCTGTATTTGTCAAGTATTGAAAACCATAAAGCTCTGCGAGCGAGCGAAACAGACGAACTCAGCAACTGGCTGTACGAACTGGAATGGCGACCGATGGCTCGTTTTGGTGGGCAGTTACCATCAGAGTACTTCCTGACTCCATTAGCAATTGCTCGGAAACTACGTCCTCTGATGCCGAAGTTAGCCTCTCAAGCTAACTTGGATAGCTACAGTCAACTTATGAAGCAATTAGAAGCTTTGACTGTGGAATATGTCTTGCAAGCGTTAGAGGAGATGGGTTGGTCATTAAAAATAGGGGAACAATTCTCCACCGAATCCCTAGTCCAAAAATTAGGCATAGTCCCACAGCATCACCAGCTTTTCAACCTTCTGTTGGAGATGCTGGCGGAAGTAGAAATCCTGCGCTTCACCAAAAACCAGTGGACAGTACTCCAAACTTCCGAAAAAGTCAACAATCATCAAAAAAACCAGACCCTGCTCGCTCAATTTCCCAACGCCAAGGCAGAACTCACCCTTTTGGAGCGTTGTGGTTCCCAACTTAGTGGGGTTTTGCAGGGAACAGCAGACCCACTGCAAATTGTTTTCCCTGAAGGGGATTTAACTACAGCTACCCAATTGTATGAAAAATCTCCTGAAGCACAATTTACCAACACTTTAGTTCAACGTGCAATCACCAGTACCTTAGAAAAATTACCCAAAGACCGAGGAGTGCGGTTATTAGAGATAGGGGCTGGAACAGGGGGAACTACTAGCTACATCTTGCCTCATTTAAATCCAAAGCAAACAGAATATGTCTTCACCGATGTCGGAACTTTGTTTACCAGCAAAGCACAGGAGAAGTTTCGGGATTACCCATTTGTGCGCTATCAAAACTTGGACATCGAAAAAGACCCTACACTTCAAGGGTTTAAACCCCACCAGTACGATGTGATTGTAGCAGCTAATGTAATCCATGCTACAACTTCTTTGCGACAGACTTTAGAGCATGTGCGGCAATTATTGATACCTGGGGGGTTGTTAGTGTTGTTGGAAGCCACCACTCCGATGCGGTGGGTGACTTTATTTGCTGGACTGTTGGAAGGATGGTGGAAGTTTAGGGATTTTGATTTACGACCCAACCATCCCCTACTAAATGCATCAAAGTGGCAGCAACTGCTAATTGAAAGCGGTTTTTCCCAAGTGGCTACTCTCAAAGATATTCAGGGAACAAAAGAGGTGCTATCCTCGCAGAGTGTGATTATTGCTCAAACGGCTGCAGCTCCATCTTTGTCTCCCAGTGAGGGATGGTTAATTTTCGCAGACCAACAGGGTATAGCTCAAAAGTTAGCCAACCAACTACGGACTGTAGGACATGTTTGTAGTCTGGTGTTTTCAGCAAAGGAGTATCAACAGATAGCATCAGATGTGTTTACCATAAACCCAGAAAATCCTGATGACTACTTACAACTGGTAACAGTGGTAAAAGCTAACCAGCCTAATTTAAAAACAGTGTTGCATTTTTGGAGCTTAGATGCGCCAAAAACAGAGAAACTAACAGTAGAAGACCTGAAAGCAGCCTCAAAATCAGGATGTTGTACTACTTTATACTTGGTTCATGCCTTGACCAAGACCAAATTTTTGCAGCAACCTCATCTTTGGCTGGTGACCCGAGACGCGCAGCCAGTTCTTCACATCAATAATTCAGTCTCAGGACTAGCTCAATCACCTTTGTGGGGAATGGGTAGAGTCATCTCTCTGGAACATCCCGAATTGTGTGTCCGAATGCTAGATTTAGACCCCAATGCAACGTCAAAGGGCTGTTGTGCAAAACTTTTAGCAGAACTCGGCGATTCAAATGGTGAAGACCATATTGCTTTTCGAGATGGACAGCGTTACGTAGCACGTCTGGTACATAAGAACTTTACAGAACATCAAAGTTTCCAATTCCGGTCTGATAGCACCTACTTAATTACTGGTGGTTTAGGTTTCTTGGGACTGAAGTTAGCCCGGTGGATGGTAGAGCAAGGAGTTCGTCAACTAGTATTAATCGGACGCAAAGGGCTTCCCGAACGTAAACATTGGGCAAACCTTTGCCAAAACAGTAATGAATGGAAACAGGTTCAAAGCATTCAGTTATTGGAAAAGATGGGGGCTAGTGTAGCAGTGTATGCAACTGATGTCGCTGACCTGGCTCAAATGTCCTCAGTAATTAAGCAGGTCAATACTGCTGAAAAACCACTGCGGGGTATTATTCATGCTGCTGGTTTAAGTGGTCATCATGAATTAAACCAAATGAATAATCAAATACTTGAATCTATACTTTGCCCTAAAACAGATGGAGCGTGGGTTCTGCATCAACTAACCAATGAGATAAGTCTAGACTTTTTTATCTGCTTTTCTTCGATAGGGTCAGTATGGGGTTCGCTAGGTCACGGACATTATGATGCAGCGAACCAATTTCTTGATGTTTTAGCATATTATCGCCGCTCTCTTGGGCTGCCAGCTTTAAGTATAAATTGGGGAAGTCTCGGTGTCGGAGGGATGGTTTCATCAGAAAGTTATGTCCACTGGATGAAGCAGATTGGGTTAGAAGAATTACGACCAGAGCAAGGATTCCATGCCTTAAGTTTCCTTTTAAAAACTAATGCTGTCCAAACAGTAGTGGCTAAGGTTAATTGGTCTATATTTAAGGAGTATTATAAAGTCAGGGGATTGGGAAAGCTACTTACTGATATAAGTATTCCTGCTGTAGAGCTAACAAAGCCTTCCATAGAAGCTGAGGAGTCTGCGCTTTTAGAACAATTAGAAATAGCTTCCTCAGGCGAAAAAGAAAGCATTTTATTGACTCACTTTCAAAATGAAATTGCTCAACTACTGCGAATGAGAGTTTCACAAATAAACGTACAAGAGCCTTTAAATAGGATAGGACTTGATTCCCTAATTGCTGTAGAATTGCGAAATCGAATTCGAGTAAAAATAGGAATAGATATTCCTGTTGTCAAATTTATAGAAGGTGTTAGTATTGCCGATATTGTAACTGAGGTAAGAAAGCAACTGGACAAAATTGATTTGAGTCAAAAAGTTGAGTTGGAAAATCATAAACAACTCCAGCAAAAAGAAGTGATGCAAGGGGAGCGAATAAGAGGTGAATTATGAATTTAGTTGAGTTTTTACAAGAACTTTCAATTAAAGGTTGGCATCTTTGGAGTGAAGGTACGCAGTTGGGCTACGATGCTCCCAAAGAAGAATCAACCGCCTCAGTATTAGCTCTATTAAAGCAACATAAGGCAGAAATTTTACAGTTGCTGCATCAGCGTCCAGATATCCTGAATGTTTATCCCCTCTCCTACGGACTACAATCAATGTGGTTCCTGTGGCAATTAGCACCTAGTAGTTGTGTTTATAACGTATCAGTGCCTGTTCGTATTTGCTCTCAAGTAGATGTGACAGCTTGGCGACAAGCTTTTCAAGCTCTATGCGAGCGTCACCCTATGCTAATGAGCACATTTCCTAAGCTAGGTCAAGTACCCATCCAACAAATACATCAACATCAACATCAAGAACTGGACTTTCTACAGATTAATGCCTCCACTTGGAGTGAAAATGAACTGCACAGGAGAGTGATTGAGGCTCACAAGCATCCCTTTGATATCGCTCGTGAATCGGTGATGCGTGTCAGGTGGTTCACGCGGTCATTTCAAGAGCATATTCTACTGCTGACAATACACCACATTGCTTGTGATGGCTGGTCGTTAGACATTATCTTCAAAGAGTTACCAAAACTATACCAAGCTCAACTGACCCGCGTCGATGTGTCCCTTCCCCCTCTACAATATTCATATCAAGATTACGTTCGCGCTCAACGCGAGATTTTGGATAGCCCAAAAGCAGAAATCCTCTGGAACTACTGGCAACAAAAACTTGCGGGCGAGTTACCAGCTTTAAATTTACCCACAGACCAACCGCGATCGCCCGTACAGACCTACAACGGTGCTGCCTATCATTTTAGATTATCCGAAAAGCTCAGTCAGCAACTTATAGAATTAGCTCAGAAGGAAGATGTCACGCTCTATATGCTCCTTCTAGCAGCCTTTCAAGTATTCCTTTATCGTTACACAGGTCAGGAGGATATCTTAGTTGGTTCTCCCACATCAGGTAGAAGCAGACCTGAATATGCTCCAATCGTGGGTTACTTCGTCAACCCAGTCGTAATGAGGGTTTCGGCTTCAGGTAATCCCAGCTTTAAAGAATTACTCGCCCAAGTCCAGCGTACAGTATTAGAAGCAATAGACCATCAAGATTATCCCTTTGCATTGTTAGTAGAGCGCTTGTTGCCAAAGCGCGACCCCAGCCGTTCTCCGATTTTTCAAGTTTTTTTTCTGTTACAGCAAATGTCGGAATGGCGAAAGCTCCTCTCTGGCGAAATGAAGACATCGTTGGATTGGCAAGGACTGAAGGTAGAGGCTTTTGAAAGACCCATTCAGGAGTGTCAATTTGATTTCATACTAGAAATGATACAGGTCGGTTCGTCTCTTGGCGGACTCATTAAGTATAGTACTGACCTATTTAAGGAACAGACCATTGCCAGGATGGCGGGGCATTTTCAGACGTTGTTAGAAGCAATAGTGGCGGAGCCGACTTCTAGTATAGAACGACTGCCTCTACTGACAGCCTTCGAGCGGCAGCAATTACTGGTAGCAGGAAATAAAACTGACACAGAACCAGGTCAAGATAAATCTATCAATCAATTGTTGGAGGATTTATTTGAGCCGCAGGAGGAGCGCACCCCAGAAATCCCAGGTGAGGAGACATGCAGGCAAAGGCAATTGGGAGAGCGTACAGAAGTCGTGCCTGTAGATTATCCGACTGATTTTTCAGTTTATGTTTTAGATACCTGTGGAGAACCAGTACCTCCAGGAGTAGCGGGAGAGGTTTATTTAGGGGATAGCAATTTAACAGAGAGTGGCTTACATCACATACAACAAACACCAATTAGTTTTGTAAAGCACCCTCAACTAGGTCGTTTATTGAAAACAGGAAAACGGGGTTGCCATCGCTTGGATGGTTGTTTGGAGTTGCTAGAATCTACGGAACGACTGGTTTGGATTAAAGGGCATCAAGTGGATCTGTTTGCTATAGAAAAAGCCTTGCTGGCAATTGTTGGGGTGGAAGATTGTCATGTACTGATGCGGCAACGGCAGCTAGTTGCTTATGTAGTTGCCTCAAAATCTTTCTTACCAGAGTCTCTCTACAGCCAGTTAAAGTCTCAACTGCCCAGCTATATGCTGCCAAGTGCTTGGGTATCAGTATCTAGCTTGCCACTAACAGTCAATGGAAAAATTGACTCCGAAGCACTAGCACAGTTGGAAGTCATTGATAGCGAGTTAGTGTCACGCTGGGAAGAGCAGTTGCAATCGCAGCCAGAAATTGAGCAAGTAGCAGTTGTAGTCCAGCCAAAAGTAAAAATTATTCCAAGAGTTCATATCTCTGACTTAGTATCATCCCACAGATTGGTGTTTGATGCAAATTTTCCTCAAGTTGAAGACGAATTGATTGAGAAAGACAAAAATAACTCTCGATTGGAAATAAACCAACCAGCCATCAGCGAAGGAGAGCCTCTAAGAAACCCAGAACAGGCGGAACAAACTTTAGGGAAAATACTGCAACGAGCAGCCCAAAAGAATTCGACTAAAGGTATAATATATATCCAACCGGATGGAACTGAGTTTATCCAATCATATAAAGATTTATTAGATGATGCCCAAAAAATATTGGGGGGATTGAGAAAACTTGGTCTGAAGCCTCGAGACAAAGTAATTTTTCAACTGTCAGCAAATCAAAACTTTATTAGTGGTTTTTGGGGATGCATACTTGGAGGATTTATACCTGTACCGATGTTTGCAGCCAGCACTGCTGTCACTAACAGTACTTTGAACAAGCTGCAAAATACCTGGCAGATGCTAGGAAAGCCTTTGGTGCTAGTAGATAACAACTTAGCCTTAAAAATTCGGCAATGGGCAGAAGGATTAAATTTAGAAAATTTTCAGATAGAAACAATAGAAACATTAGGAAAGGCAGAAGCAGATAAAAATTGGCATCATTCAACACCAGAGGATTTAGCAATTTTACTGTTAACTTCCGGGAGTACGGGTATACCCAAAGCGGTAATGCACAGTCATCGCAGTTTGTTAAGCCGCAGTGCGGCAACAGTTGAGTTCAACGGTTTTAGCTCAGAAGATATTTCCTTAAATTGGTTTAGCTTAGACCATGTTGGGGGAATAGTTATGTTCCACCTTCGAGACGTTTATTTGGGATGTCAGCAAATCCATGCTTCAACAGAAATGGTGTTGCAAGAACCGACAAGGTGGTTAGATTGGATTAGCCAATATCGAGTGACAATTACTTGGGCACCAAACTTTGCTTATGGGCTAATTGTGGAAGAACTAGAAAATCGCAAAAAGATAGCAAGTAAAGAAAAAACCCGCCCGACATGGGATTTATCGTCAATAAAGTTTATTTTAAATGCAGGAGAAGCAATTGTTGCAAAAACAGTCAGAAGATTCTTAGAGTTATTAGCTCAATATCAGCTAGAAGATAAAGTAATGCATCCAGCCTGGGGGATGTCAGAAACTTCGAGTGCGGTAACTTTTTCATCTAAATTTTTGTTGTCCTCAACCACAGATGAGCAAAAATTTGTAGAAGTTGGGTCACCAGTGCCAGGGTTTGCAATCAGAATAGCAGACAATCAAAACCAGATAGTAAAAGAGACAATCATCGGACGGGTGCAGGTAAAAGGAGCCTCAGTCACATCTGGTTACTATCAAAATACAGATGCAAACCAAGAAGCTTTTACAGAAGATGGTTGGTTTAACACCGGGGACTTAGGATTCCTTCAACAGGGATGCTTAACTATAACTGGACGGCAAAAAGACATTATCATCATCAACGGTTTAAACTACTACAGCCATGAAATTGAAGCAGCGGTAGAAGAAACAGAAGGAGTAGAAGTTTCTTATACTGCTGCTTGTGCGGTGAGAAATTCTCACAGCGATACAGACAAACTAGCCATATTTTTTAGCACAACAAAAACTACAGAGAATAAAGAAGCAAGTTTGTTAAACGAAATTCGCTCCCAAGTAGTGAATCTTGTTGGCATCAATCCTGATTATTTGATTCCTGTAGAACGAGAAGTTATTCAAAAAACAGTAATAGGTAAAATCCAACGTTCCCAACTTAAACAACGTTTTGAAGCAGGTGAATTTAACTCGATTCTCAAACGGGTAGATTTATTGCTTTTAAATGCTAATACTATACCAAACTGGTTTTACCGTAAAGTCTGGCAACCCAAACGTGGCGTTTTTCTCAATCCTTTCCCTCAGGAAGCTTATACCTTAATATTTAGCGATTCTTTAGGACTAGGGACATTCTTATCAGGGGAGTTGGAAAAACACCATCAGCCCTATATTCAAGTTTCTGTGGGTGAAGATTTTGCCCAAATCAGTCACAATAGCTATTCCCTGGTTCCCGAAAAAGCGGAACACTATCGGATGCTTTTAGAGCAATTGGGACAAGAAAATAAAAAGGTCGGTCAGATTATATACCTGTGGGGCTACGACCAATATAGAGATGAAATTTCTCAACTAGAGGCTCTCGAACAGTCACAAAAGCAGGATTTATTTAGTTTGCTGTTCTTAGTTCAAGCCTTAGAACAAGCCCGGGATACAGAGAAGTCGGTGCAATTACTGTGGGTATCGAGTTACAGTCAGTCGATTGCACCAACCGATAAGATTGCGTATGAGAAAGGCACTGTTTTGGGTTTATTGAAAACAATTTGCCAGGAAATGCCTTGGTTAAACTGTCGCCACATCGATATATCAGTAGCTTCTGTTGAAGTCAATGGGACATATGTTTGGCAAGAACTTTGTAATTTTTCTAAAGAACCAGAAGTCGCCTATAGAAGCGGAAAACGCTTGGTTTCTGGTATCGAACTCATGGATTTATCTGCGGAACCTAAGCAAGAATTACCCTTCAAAATAGGTGGTATATACCTTGTTAGTGGAGGTCTTGGAGGTATTGGAATTGAAATTGCGAAGTACCTGCTAACAAATTACCAAGCGCGGCTGCTGTTGGTCGGTCGCACTCCCCTACCTGATGAAAACGTTTGTAAAACTACTTCCTTTCTTGCGCCAGAAGAATATTTATTTAATAAACCGCAGAGGCCCAGAGTAGGTGGAGAAAGAGAAATCAGAGATTCGGCAATGTTGCAGGGGGGAGGGAGTAATTTTGAGAGTGAAAGTGAACTTGCGAATAAAATTCGAGCTTATCAGCAATTGCGGAAATTACCAGGCTCGGTCATTTATGAAGCTGTAGATATCTGTGATTTTGCTCAGTTGCAACAGATAGTTACAACAACTGTATCCCAGTGGGGAGGTCAGCTTGATGGGATTATCCACCTGGCAGGAATTTTGACTGAACAACTCCTTACATCCCAAACTCCGGAGAGTTTCGCTGCAGTCCTTCGTCCCAAGGTGCTGGGGACTTGGGTATTGCATCAACTACTTAAAAATAATCCCAAAGGTTTGTTTCTCCACTTTTCTTCAGTCAATGGCTTCTTTGGGGGTGCGGCTGTAGGTGCTTATTCTGCTGCGTCTAGTTTTATGGAAGCCTTTTGCAATTACCAGCAGACAAACACCAGTTTGCAAAGCTATTGCTTGTCATGGAGTATGTGGGATAACACTGGTATGAGCCAAGGTTATCAAATGAAAGAGTTTAGCCGTGCCAAAGGTTATTTTGCCATCGCTCCCACACAAGGGGTATACTCTTTACTAGCAGCTTTGTCTCATCGCCAAAGTCATTTGCTACTGGGTCTGGACGGTAGTAAACCCAATATTGCGCGTTTTACGTCAGAATATCACAATCTACAACAGTTAGCTGCTTATTTCACCTCCAAGGTTAAAGAATTACCTGCTCCTGGGTTAGAGGGGTTGAAAGTGGGCGATTGCTTTGGTACACTAAGCCATTGCCTCTGCGTGCAACTCGCAGAAATGCCTGTAACTGAGACTGGAGAAATTGCTCGAGAAAAGTTGCTTGGCATTGACGCGGGTATTGGGGCTTTTGAACAAACAAAGCCACGCAATCAACTGGAGCATCAGCTAGTTGAAATTTTTCGGCAAGTGCTAGTGGTGGGGCAGGTAGGCATCCATGACAACTTTTTTGCTCTGGGGGGAAATTCTCTGTTTGCAGTACAAGTGGTTGGGAGCATACAGCAAACCTTGAACCTGGATGTCTCCCTACAGGTACTGTTTGAAGCACCCACTGTCGCTCAACTCGGTCAAACTTTAAGCAAATTAGGTCAGGAGAATCTTTTACTGGGACAAGAGTCGAATTGTAGCTTAGAAACACTTGTACCTGCACCCGAGCAACGTTACGAACCGTTCCCCCTAACTGAAATTCAACAAGCTTATTGGCTTGGTCGCAATCAAGCCTTTGACTTAGGTAATATTGCCAGCCATGTTTACTTAGAACTGGATTGCCAGAACTTAAATCTAGAACGCTTAAACCAAGCTTGGCAGAAATTAGTTGACCATCATGATATGCTGCGTGCAGTGGTGTTACCCAACGGGCAACAGCAAGTCAAACAACAAGTACCAGCTTACCAAATACAAGTGTTTGACAAGCGCGGTTCGTCACCGTCTGCGGTGACTAAGCATCTGAATGCAATTCGGGAGCAGATGTCCCATGAAATATTGCCATCAGAGCATTGGCCGTTGTTCAAATTGTGCGCGACTCACTTAGAGTCAAAGAATTACCGCCTGCACCTGAGTTTTGATGCTTTAATTGCTGATGGCTGGAGCCTAATGCTTTTGGGGCAACAGTGGCTGCAACTGTATCGAAATCCAGAAAGTTTACTGCCTTCGTTGGAACTGTCGTTTCGCGACTATGTGCAAGCCCAAATAGCGCTTTCTGTGACACCACAATACCAACGTTCGCAACAGTACTGGTTTGGGCGTCTGTCTAGCCTACCACCAGCGCCAGAATTACCAAAAGCCAAGCAGGCTGCGGCTCTTTCTCAACCGCAGTTTCAACGCCGCAGCGCAGGATTGGACGCTGTTGATTGGCAGCGATTGAAAGACAGGGCAAGTCAGGCTAATTTGACGAATTCTGGTGTTTTATTAGCTGCTTTCGCTGACATCTTAACTCGTTGGAGCAAGAGTCCAAAGTTTACCATCAATCTGACTCTGTTTAATCGCTTGCCCTTACATCCCCAAGTTAATCAGGTGATTGGAGATTTTACATCCCTGACCCTGTTGTCAGTTGATAACTCAGAAGCTGCCTCCTTTACTAGTCGCGCCCAACGCCTACAGGGTCAATTGTGGAAAGATTTAGACCACCGCTATGTCAGTGGTGTGGCAGTGCAGCGAGAACTGCGCCGCCAGTACGGGAGTTATCAAGCGATGGGGGTTGTGTTTACTAGCACTTTGGGTGTCAGTTCTTTAACTGAACAACAATTGTGGGTAAATCAGTTAGGACAAATGGTTTATTCTATCAGCCAAACCCCTCAAGTCTGGCTAGACCATCAAGTTCTCGAAGAAGGAGGAAACTTGGTTTTTCACTGGGATACAGTAGAAGAACTTTTCCCAGAAGGTCTTGTTGACGATATGTTCAACAGTTACACAAATTACCTGCAACACCTAGCTAAGGAGGAGTCCGCTTGGCTTGAGACTCACCCACAACTATTACCAAAATCTCAACTGTGTCAACGCATACAGGTGAATCAGACCGATGCACCTGTTTCCCAGCAGACTTTACACGGTCTGTTTCTATCGCAGGTGGAACGCCGCCCCCAAGCCTTGGCGGTGATTGCTCCAGAAGGTTGCCTTACTTACCAAGAATTATACCAACGCTCCCGGTACATCGGGCATCGTTTGCGGCAATTAGGAGTTTCTAGCAACAGCTTAGTAGCTGTCGTCATGTTCAAGGGCTGGGAACAAGTCGTTGCGGTCTTGGCAATCTTGATGTCTGGTGCTGCTTATGTGCCTGTTGACCCGGAACTGCCCCAACAGCGAAGAGAATATCTACTTACCCAAGGGTCAGTGAAACTAGTTCTCACCCAAGAACGTCTTGTTCGTCAACTTTCGATGCCAGAGGGTATCGAGTGTTTGTCTGTGGACACTCTAGAGTGGGAAAATAGCGATTCTAGTTCTTTTGTTCCCGTACATCATCCCTTGGATTTAGCCTATGTCATTTATACCTCTGGCTCTACGGGTTTACCCAAGGGGGTAATGATTCACCACCAAGCAGTGGTAAATACCATTCTCGACATCAACCAGCGCTTTTGCGTCACCCCCGATGACCGATTACTGGCGGTGTCCGCCTTCAATTTTGACCTGTCGGTGTATGACATCTTTGGTCTGTTGGCTGCTGGGGGAACCATCGTCATCCCAGCAGCCTCTAGTGCAAAAGACCCCGCTTGTTGGCACGAATTAATTGTTACACATCAAGTGACTCTATGGAACTCAGTACCAGCACTGATGCAAATGTTGGTTGAGTACTTGTCCGGTCAGCCAAATCAGTCTCCTGGTTCCCTGCGATTAGCATTGCTCAGTGGAGATTGCCTACCACAATATTTACCAGAGCTTTGCAAAGCTCTGTGGCCGCAGGTGCAAGTGGTGAGTTTGGGCGGTGCAACTGAAGCTTCTATTTGGTCGATTTGTTATCCAATAGATCCGGTTCACCCTACCCAAAGAAGTATTCCTTACGGTAAACCCCTTTTAAATCAAACTTTTTCTGTTCTGAATCACTTGATGCAGCCAACTCCGGTGTGGGTTCCAGGACAGCTTTATATCGGAGGCACGGGATTAGCTTCTGGTTACTTTCAAGATCGGCAAAAAACTTTTGAGAGTTTTATCACTCACCCAGTAACTCACGAGCGCTTGTACAAAACCGGCGACTTAGGAAGATATTTGCCCGATGGTAATATTGAGTTTCTCGGTCGCCAAGACTTGCAAGTGAAAATCAATGGCTATCGCATTGAGTTGGGCGAAATTGAAGCTACATTAATTGAGCATTCTACAGTTAAGGAAGCTGTAGTCAGCATTCAAGGTCAGTCACCACAGCATCAGCGTTTAGTCGCTTATATTGTTCCCAGTCAATCCCTTGCTGACAACACAAAGCTGCCGGAAGCTTATCAACCCAGTCAAACACAAGATGTAGTACTTGACCCCATAGAGCGAATTGAATTTAAACTCAAGCAACCAGGATTGCGACCACCCTCACCCACCCAATCGATTATCTCCTTACCGATTCCCGAATTTGATCGAGCTCGACAACAAGCTTACCTCCAGCGTCAGAGTTATCGCCAATTTCTACAGCAACCAATTTCTTTGCCAGAGTTTAGCCAGTTTTTAAGCTGTCTTTTTCAGATGAAACTGGAGGATTTTCCCCTGCCGAAATATCTTTATCCTTCTGCCGGAAATCTTTATCCTGTACAAACATATTTGTTAATTAAACCCCAAACTGTCTCAGGCTTAGAAGGAGGTATTTACTATTACTGCCCTAGCCAGCATCGCCTTGTACTCTTATCTGCCACCAGTGCTATTGATGGTACTGTTTACGGTAGCAATCAACCACTTTTTGAGCAGTCCGCATTTTCTATCTTTTTGATTGGTAAGCTCAGTGCTATTGCTCCCATGTATGGCGAACTGGCTCAAAATTTCTCTTTGCTAGAGGCAGGTCACATCGGGCAGTTGTTGATGAATGCAGCACCAAACTATCAGATTGGATTGTGCCCCATTGGCTATCTTGAGTTTAACCAGCTACAAGATTTATTTGAGTTGGAATCAAATCAGGTTCTACTTTACAGCTTTGTGGGGGGAAAACTTGACCCTGCTCAGACCCGTCATTGGTTGCTGTCTAAATCTCCCCAGAGAGGGAACTCTATTCCCGACCAACTGCATAAGCATTTACAACAGAAGCTGCCAGAATATATGCTCCCCAGTGATTATGTGCTGCTCGATACTCTGCCCTTGACCTCTAATGGAAAGGTTGACCGCAAGGCTCTACCAGCTCCTGATACAGTTTTATCACCACATGAAAGTATTTTTGCGGCTCCCAGTACTCCTGTTGAGGAGAAGTTAGCTCAGATATGGGCAACAATCCTAGAGATAAATCAAGTCAGTGTTAGTGTTAATGATAATTTTTTTGACCTCGGTGGAAATTCCTTACTCGCAACTCGGCTCATCTCCAGAATTCGACAAACTTTCCAAGTAGATTTACCTCTGGCTAACTTTTTTGAAGAACCGACAATTGTTGGTATAGCTGAACACATTGAAATAGTTAGTTGGATGGGGCAAGAACTGCAAAACTCAGAAACAAATACGGAGGAGATAGAACTGTGAAAAATCAAAACATCATGAAGTTCCTTTCTCAACTGCGTAAACTAAATATTCAGGTTTCATCTGAAGGAGAAAAATTGCGCTTTCAAGCTCCTGAAGGAGTTTTAACACCTGCACTGTACCAGCAGATAGCTGAACGCAAAGCAGAAATACTGGCGTTTTTGCAACAGGTCAGACAAGAAGCGCATACCAATCCTCCACCAATTTCGGTGATTCCTAGAGATGGAAATTTACCGCTCTCTTTTGCTCAAGAAAGACTCTGGTTCCTCGACCAACTTGATGGTTTAAAAACTCCTTATATTGAACAGGGGGCATTGCAAATTAGCGGGAAACTCAATATACTTGCCCTCCAGCAAGCTTTTACCGAAATCGTCCGACGCCATGAAGTATTCCGAACCCGCTTCCAATCGGTCAACGGTATACCGATGCAAGTAATTGTTCCTGATGCTACTTTGGAAATGGCAGTGGAGGATTGGCAGCACCTACCAAAAACACAACAGGAACAGCAAGTAAAACAGTACGCCCAGCAGCAGACACAAATCCCATTCGACCTGTCTGGGGGAAATCTATTGAGGGTGAGTCTGTTGCATTTAGCACTGCGTGAGTCTGTATTACTGGTTACTATGCATCACATTGTCGCTGATGTTTGGTCAATTGGAATATTTGTTCAAGAATTATCTGCCCTGTATCAAGCCTACAGTCAGGGAAAACCCTCCCCTTTACCAGAACTCTCTATCCAATACGCTGACTTTGCTTTTTGGCAAAGGCAGTGGTTAACCTCAGAAATACAACACAAGCAATTACAATACTGGCGACAGCAATTAGCTGATGCTCCCACCTTGCTACAGTTACCAACTGACCGACCTCGACCACCAGTACAGAAATATCAGGGCAGCACTCAGATTTTTACAGTTGGCAAACATTTGACCGAGCAACTTCAAAAACTGAGCCAGAACGCGGAAAGCACAATGTTTATGACGATGCTGGCAGCGTTTGCCGTGCTGCTGTTCCGCTACAGTGGTCAGGAAGATATTTTAATTGGTTCACCAATTGCCAACCGCAATCGTTCAGAAATCGAGTCCCTCATTGGCTTTTTCCCCAATACTATAGCTTTAAGAACCCACTTAGAGGGTAATCCCAGTTTTGAACAACTGCTCGGACAAGTACGGAAAATGACGCTCTTGGCTTATGCATGTCAAGATGTCCCCTTTGAGCGAGTAGTAGAAACTTTACAACCAGAGCGTTCTTTGAGTTACTCACCTCTATTCCAGGTGATGTTTATTCTACAAAATGCTCCAATGAAGTCCTTAGAATTACCTGGTGTTACCCTAACACCTTTGCAGGAGATACATCCGGGAACGGCAAAGTTTGATTTGGCCTTATCAATGGAGGAGACAGAAACCGGGCTGATTGGAACATGGGAGTACAGTACAGACTTATTTGAAGACCAAACGATTGCCAGGATGGCGGGGCATTTCCAGACGTTATTGGAAGCGATTGTGGCGAACCCGAAGGACAGGATAGAAAATTTGCCCTTGCTGAGTGCAACCGAACGGCAGCAATTACTGGCGGTGGGAAATAACAATAATATACCGCCAGTGCAGGATAAGTGCGTCAATCAATTGTTTGAGGAGCAAGTGGAGCGCGTGCCGGAAGCGGTAGCGGTGATGCATCTTAATCAGCAATTAACCTATCGACAGTTGAATGAGCGAGCCAATCAGTTAGCGCATTATCTACAACATTTGGGGATGGAACCAGAAGCGCTAGTCAGTTTGAGTGCAGAGCGGTCTATCGAGATGATAGTGGGATTGTTAGGAATTCTCAAGGCTGGGGGAGCCTATGTGCCAGTAAACCCAAGCGAGCCAACCGAAAATCTAGTTAATATTCCAGAGAATTTACTGTCAGTCAGCTTGACTCAACAAAAATACCTGTGCAATTGGTCAGAAAACAAGACAAAGGTAGTTGCCTTGGACTCGGAGTGGGAAGCAATCGCTCAACACAGTACAGAAAACCTCAACAGTGCCATTACTTCAGAAAATCTTGCTTATGTACTTGCCTTGGAAACTCAAAGCATTTCTGTAGAGCATCAAGCAGTAGTTCGTCGTCTCAACTGGCTCCAAAGTAAAGTCGCCATTTCTCAGGGAGAAGCGGTGTTGCATCAAACTTCTCTAGGTCAAGAAAGCCTGCTACGGGAAATATTGCTGCCTTTGGTAGTGGGTGGCTGTGTCGTAATTGCACCAATAGAAGGATTCGACAGTGCCGCATCTTGGCAACAGTTGATTGCTCAGAAGAAAATAAGTATAGTGAATTTTCTACCTTCGCAGCTAACAGCCTTTGCTCGCTGCTTAAACGCGACAACAGGGGGACAATTAACTAATTTACGCTGGCTGCTGTGTTCGGGGGAATCGCTATACCAGTCAGAGGTGGAAGTTTGCAGCCGATATTTGGACGCCCAGTTACTATATATGTACAGCCTGCCAGAAACAGCAGGAGAGGTGAGTTGCTGGCAAAGCCAATCTGGAGAACGTACAGAAGTATTGCCTGTAGGGTTTCCAACTTATTTTTCAGTTTACGTTTTAGATCCCCACGGAGAACCAGTACCTCCAGGAGTTGTGGGAGAGGTTTATGTGGGAGATAGCTATTTAACAGGGAGCGACTTACACCAGACACAAAAATCACCAGTTAGTTTTGTAGAGCATCCCCAACTAGGTTGTTTGTTAAAAACAGGAGAATTGGGTTGTCGTCGGTTGGATGGTTGTTTGGAATTGCGAGGATTTAGGCAACGGTGTGCTTGGATTAAAGGGCATCGGGTTGAGTTACAGGCTATAGAAAGAGCCTTACTGGCAATTACTGGGGTGGAAGACTGTTATGTAATGGTGCGCCAACGGGAGTTAGTTGCCTATGTAGTTGCCTCAAAGTCCTTCTTACTAGAGTCTCTCCACAGCCAATTACAGTCTCAATTGCCCAGCTATATGCTGCCAAGCACCTATGTGCCAGTATTTAGTTTGCCATTGACAGTCAAAGGACGAGTAGATGAATCAGCATTAGCCAGACTGGAGGTGATTGACTCTGAGTTAGTTTCAGGTTGGGAACAACTATTGCGATCGCAGTCAGAAATCGAGCAAGTAGCAGTAGTAGTCCAGCCTAAAGTAAAAACGATTTCAAGAGTACACATAGACGATTTAGTACCGTTGCAGATAGGAGTGAGGCGTCAAAATTCTCCTTCTGTTGAGACCTTCAAATTGATTGATAAAGACAAAAATAACTTTCCATTGGAAGTAAACCAACTAGCCATTAGCGAAGGAGAGCCTCTAAGAGAGCCAGAACTGACTTTAGGAGAAATACTGCAAAGAGCAGCCCAAAAGAATTCTACTATAGATATAATATACATCCAAACGGATGGAACTGAATTCACCCAATCCTATGCCGATTTATTAGAAGATGCCCAAAGAATATTCGCAGGGTTAAAAAAACTGGGTCTTAAGCCCCAAGACAAAGTGATTTTTCAACTGGATCAAAATCAAGATTTCATACCAGCCTTTTGGGGCTGCGTGCTCGGGGGCTTTGTCCCTGTGCCAATATCTGTAGCCCCCACCTACGAGCAAGTCAACAGTACCGTCAATAAGCTTCAGAATACCTGGCAGATGTTGAGACGCCCCCTTGTACTGACCAACGCGAGGCTAGCTCCAGCAATTCGTTCTTTTTCAGAGCTTTTAAATTTAGAGAACTTTCAAGTTAAAACGGTTGATGACTTGCGAGCTTGTACTCCAGACCAGAACCGATATATCAGCCAGCCTGACGATTTAGCAGTTTTGCTTCTGACTTCCGGAAGCACAGGTATGCCGAAAGCAGTCATGCAGAGCCATCGCAGTCTCTTAAGCAGGTCTGCTGCGACTGCCGTCATGAATAATTTTACGAGCAACGATGTCTCACTAAATTGGTTCCCCTTAGACCATGTTGGGGGTCTGGTCATGTTCCATCTGAGAGACGTTTATTTAAGATGCCAGCAAATCCATGCTCCAACGGAAATGGTATTGCAAGCACCTATGAGGTGGTTGGATTGGATTTCCCACTATCAAGCCACAATTACTTGGGCACCCAACTTCGCTTATGGATTGCTTAACGCTCAGGTACAAGAGTTTAGCCAGGGAAATTGGGATTTATCCTCAATGCGATTTCTCCTCAATGGCGGCGAGGCTATTGTCGCCAAACATGCCAGAAAGTTCTTGGAGTTGCTTGCTCCTTACGGGCTAAGGGCTACTGCTATGCACCCAGCATGGGGTATGTCCGAGACCTGTTCGGGGGTGACCTATTCCCACAACTTTACCCTAGATTCAACGACAGATGACGATTCGTTTGTGTCGGTTGGCTCCCCCATCCCTGGATTTTCTATACGGATTGCGAACATCCAAAACCAGCTAGTAAAAGAAGGTATAATTGGGCATATACAGGTTAAGGGAGCGAGTGTAACTTCCGGTTATTATGAAAATACGGAAATTAACCAGGAAGCTTTCACTGATGACGGGTGGTTTAATACTGGAGATTTGGGCTTTCTGCACGAGGGTTGTTTGACTATAACTGGACGGGAAAAGGATGAAATTATTATTAATGGTCTCAATTACTACAGCCATGAACTGGAAGCGGTGGTCGAAAAGGTTGAAGGTGTAGAGGTCTCTTATACTGCTGCGTTTGCCGTGCGTAGTACTAATGGCGGAACTGACAAATTGATCATCTTTTTCAGTGCGGCTTTTTCTGATGAGGCAAACGTTGTGAAGCTTATTCAGGGAATCCGTAGCAAGCTTGTGGAAAACTCTGGTATAAATCCACACTTGATAATTCCTCTCGATAAACAAGCTATTCCTAAGACCGCCATCGGTAAAATTCAGCGATTGCGGCTGAAACAACGCCTTGAGGCTGGTGAGTTCAACGAGATTATCAAACGGCTCGACTTAGTAACGTCCAACGCGAACACACTTCCGGACTGGTTCTACCAAAAAATCTGGCGTCATAAAGAAGGCTTGCCCTTAGCCCCTGTTGTGCAAACAGGTATGACCCTAATATTCCTCGACCAGTTGGGATTGGGGACATTCCTTTGTGATAAACTAAATCAACTAAGCCAACATAGCGTCATTGTAGAGGTTGGGTCAAAATTTGCCAAAATAAGTAGCGCCAGCGTACCTTACTATCGCATTAATCCTAATAAACCCCGCGACTATCAACGCTTGCTAGAGTCCCTAGCAGCCAATGACTTTCGCATAGCTCAAATTCTGCACCTGTGGACTTATGATGAGTATGGTGGAGAAGTCTCCAGCTTAGAGACCCTCGAACAAGCCCAAGAACAAGGAATCTACAGTCTGCTGTTTTTGGTACAGGCTCTGAACAAAGTTCAAGGTTCTGAGCATTTGGTTAGGTTGCAGGTCATTTCCAGTTACGGGCAATTAACCTCACCCACCGACAAAATTGCAGCTGAAAAATCTACTCTTATAGGATTTTTAAAGACGATTTCTCTAGAATTGCCTTGGTTGCGATGTCGCCACATCGATTTAGAAGTTAAACCCGTGGAGGTAAATGCAGAGCATATTCTTCAAGAACTTCACACTCCTACAGGCGAAGAGGAAATTGCCTATCGTAACGGTCGCCGTCTGGTATCATCTCTCGCTCCCGTGGATATCTTACGGCAAGAAACACAGGATATTCCCCTTAAGCAGGGCGGAATTTATTTGGTAACAGGGGGATTGGGTGGAATCGGTACATATCTGTCCCAATTTTTGATTGAGGAATACTGTGCAAAGCTCATTATTGTGGGTCGAACCCCCTTACCAAACAAAACTGAATGGTCTAACCATTTTCACCAGAAAACACGTGTTGCTAAACGGATTAAAAATTATCAAGCGATTGAAGCAACGGGTGGAGAGTTTATTTACGAAGCCGTTGATATATGCGACCTTGCTGGGTTACAGAAAATTGTTGCCCAAGCCGAGTCAAAGTGGAATCAACCACTCTCAGGGATTATTCATCTCGCAGGGGAAGGAAATTTGGAGTACCACTGGAAGGTGATTGACAAACACTGGGTAGCAGTAGAAACTCAGCAGAATTTTAATTCTATGTTGCGACCCAAGGTTTATGGTACGTGGACACTTTATCAACTGATTAAGGATAAACCTCAAGCAGTTGTAATTTCTTTCTCTTCGATAAATGGCGTGTTTGGAGGGGCTACCTTTAGTGCGTACTCTGCTGCTAACAGCTTTCTTTCTTGCTATTCTCTGTATCGTAGATATCATTCTCATCCGCAAACCTACTGTTTTAACTGGGCAATGTGGGATGACACAGGCATGAGTGAGGGGAATCCAGCATATGCTAGAGATGCTGCTCGTAGTGCAGGTTATTATGTCATCTCTAAAGAGCAGGGATTAAGTTCTTTGCTCGCTGGTTTGTATCGCAATCAGGCACAGATTATTGTCGGTTTGGATGGCAGCAATCGAAACATTCGACGGTACACTGACACCGGGGCTGATGGTGTTGTGCAGTTAACTGCTTATTTCACCTCTAAGGTCAAAGAATTACCTGCTCCTGAGTTAGAGGGGTTGGAAGTCAGCGATTGCTTTGGTACACTAAGCCATTGCCTCTGCGTGCAACTCGCAGAAATGCCTGTAACTGAGACTGGAGAAATTGCTCGAGAAAAGTTGCTTGGCATTGAAGCGGGTATTGGGGTCTTTGAACAAACAAAACCACGCAATCAATTGGAGCGTCAGCTAGTTGAAATTTTTCAGCAGGTGCTAGCTGTACCGCAGGTTGGTATCCATCACAACTTCTTTGCTCTGGGAGGAAATTCTTTGCTTGCGGTTCAAGTAGTTTCCCGCATACAGCGAACCTTGAGCCAGTATATCTCCCTACAGGTACTATTTGAAGCGCCTACTGTCGCTCAACTCGGGCAAACCTTAAGCTTGAGAAATCAGGGGAATCTTTTAGCAGGACAAGAATCGGATTGTAGCTTAGAAACACTTGTACCTGCGCCCGAGCAACGTTACGAACCGTTCCCCCTAACTGAAATTCAACAAGCTTATTGGCTTGGTCGCAATCAAGCCTTTGACTTAGGTAATATTGCCAGCCATGTTTACTTAGAACTGGATTGCCAGAACTTAAATCTAGAACGCTTAAACCAAGCTTGGCAGAAATTAGTTGACCATCATGATATGCTGCGTGCAGTGGTGTTACCCAACGGGCAACAGCAAGTCAAACAACAAGTACCAGCTTACCAAATACAAGTGTTTGACAAGCGCGGTTCGTCACCGTCTGCGGTGACTAAGCATCTGAATGCAATTCGGGAGCAGATGTCCCATGAAATATTGCCATCAGAGCATTGGCCGTTGTTCAAATTGTGCGCGACTCACTTAGAGTCAAAGAATTACCGCCTGCACCTGAGTTTTGATGCTTTAATTGCTGATGGCTGGAGCCTAATGCTTTTGGGGCAACAGTGGCTGCAACTGTATCGAAATCCAGAAAGTTTACTGCCTTCGTTGGAACTGTCGTTTCGCGACTATGTGCAAGCCCAAATAGCGCTTTCTGTGACACCACAATACCAACGTTCGCAACAGTACTGGTTTGGGCGTCTGTCTAGCCTACCACCAGCGCCAGAATTACCAAAAGCCAAGCAGGCTGCGGCTCTTTCTCAACCGCAGTTTCAACGCCGCAGCGCAGGATTGGACGCTGTTGATTGGCAGCGATTGAAAGACAGGGCAAGTCAGGCTAATTTGACGAATTCTGGTGTTTTATTAGCTGCTTTCGCTGACATCTTAACTCGTTGGAGCAAGAGTCCAAAGTTTACCATCAATCTGACTCTGTTTAATCGCTTGCCCTTACATCCCCAAGTTAATCAGGTGATTGGAGATTTTACATCCCTGACCCTGTTGTCAGTTGATAACTCAGAAGCTGCCTCCTTTACTAGTCGCGCCCAACGCCTACAGGGTCAATTGTGGAAAGATTTAGACCACCGCTATGTCAGTGGTGTGGCAGTGCAGCGAGAACTGCGCCGCCAGTACGGGAGTTATCAAGCGATGGGGGTTGTGTTTACTAGCACTTTGGGTGTCAGTTCTTTAACTGAACAACAATTGTGGGTAAATCAGTTAGGACAAATGGTTTATTCTATCAGCCAAACCCCTCAAGTCTGGCTAGACCATCAAGTTCTCGAAGAAGGAGGAAACTTGGTTTTTCACTGGGATACAGTAGAAGAACTTTTCCCAGAAGGTCTTGTTGACGATATGTTCAACAGTTACACAAATTACCTGCAACACCTAGCTAAGGAGGAGTCCGCTTGGCTTGAGACTCACCCACAACTATTACCAAAATCTCAACTGTGTCAACGCATACAGGTGAATCAGACCGATGCACCTGTTTCCCAGCAGACTTTACACGGTCTGTTTCTATCGCAGGTGGAACGCCGCCCCCAAGCCTTGGCGGTGATTGCTCCAGAAGGTTGCCTTACTTACCAAGAATTATACCAACGCTCCCGGTACATCGGGCATCGTTTGCGGCAATTAGGAGTTTCTAGCAACAGCTTAGTAGCTGTCGTCATGTTCAAGGGCTGGGAACAAGTCGTTGCGGTCTTGGCAATCTTGATGTCTGGTGCTGCTTATGTGCCTGTTGACCCGGAACTGCCCCAACAGCGAAGAGAATATCTACTTACCCAAGGGTCAGTGAAACTAGTTCTCACCCAAGAACGTCTTGTTCGTCAACTTTCGATGCCAGAGGGTATCGAGTGTTTGTCTGTGGACACTCTAGAGTGGGAAAATAGCGATTCTAGTTCTTTTGTTCCCGTACATCATCCCTTGGATTTAGCCTATGTCATTTATACCTCTGGCTCTACGGGTTTACCCAAGGGGGTAATGATTCACCACCAAGCAGTGGTAAATACCATTCTCGACATCAACCAGCGCTTTTGCGTCACCCCCGATGACCGATTACTGGCGGTGTCCGCCTTCAATTTTGACCTGTCGGTGTATGACATCTTTGGTCTGTTGGCTGCTGGGGGAACCATCGTCATCCCAGCAGCCTCTAGTGCAAAAGACCCCGCTTGTTGGCACGAATTAATTGTTACACATCAAGTGACTCTATGGAACTCAGTACCAGCACTGATGCAAATGTTGGTTGAGTACTTGTCCGGTCAGCCAAATCAGTCTCCTGGTTCCCTGCGATTAGCATTGCTCAGTGGAGATTGCCTACCACAATATTTACCAGAGCTTTGCAAAGCTCTGTGGCCGCAGGTGCAAGTGGTGAGTTTGGGCGGTGCAACTGAAGCTTCTATTTGGTCGATTTGTTATCCAATAGATCCGGTTCACCCTACCCAAAGAAGTATTCCTTACGGTAAACCCCTTTTAAATCAAACTTTTTCTGTTCTGAATCACTTGATGCAGCCAACTCCGGTGTGGGTTCCAGGACAGCTTTATATCGGAGGCACGGGATTAGCTTCTGGTTACTTTCAAGATCGGCAAAAAACTTTTGAGAGTTTTATCACTCACCCAGTAACTCACGAGCGCTTGTACAAAACCGGCGACTTAGGAAGATATTTGCCCGATGGTAATATTGAGTTTCTCGGTCGCCAAGACTTGCAAGTGAAAATCAATGGCTATCGCATTGAGTTGGGCGAAATTGAAGCTACATTAATTGAGCATTCTACAGTTAAGGAAGCTGTAGTCAGCATTCAAGGTCAGTCACCACAGCATCAGCGTTTAGTCGCTTATATTGTTCCCAGTCAATCCCTTGCTGACAACACAAAGCTGCCGGAAGCTTATCAACCCAGTCAAACACAAGATGTAGTACTTGACCCCATAGAGCGAATTGAATTTAAACTCAAGCAACCAGGATTGCGACCACCCTCACCCACCCAATCGATTATCTCCTTACCGATTCCCGAATTTGATCGAGCTCGACAACAAGCTTACCTCCAGCGTCAGAGTTATCGCCAATTTCTACAGCAACCAATTTCTTTGCCAGAGTTTAGCCAGTTTTTAAGCTGTCTTTTTCAGATGAAACTGGAGGATTTTCCCCTGCCGAAATATCTTTATCCTTCTGCCGGAAATCTTTATCCTGTACAAACATATTTGTTAATTAAACCCCAAACTGTCTCAGGATTAGAAGGAGGTATTTATTACTATTCTCCCTGCGAGCATCGCTTAGTGTTGCTCAATCCTTTGAGCGATGTTGACGGCAGTATTTACGGTGGCAATCAACCGGTTTTTGAGCAGTCCGCATTTGCACTGTTTTTGATTGGCAAACTCAGTGCCATTTCTCCGATGTATGGGGAGTTGGCTGAAAAGTTCTGCTTGTTAGAAGCGGGTCACATCGGGCAGTTGTTGATGAGTTCCGCATCAAACTACCAAATTGGCCTTTGTCCAATTGGTTATTTGCACTTTGACCAGTTACGCAATTTGTTTGAGTTGGAATCAAATCAGCCTCTACTTTATAGTTTTGTCGGTGGTAAAATTGACCCAGTTCAAAGCAAGCAGTTGTTTGCATCTCAATCGAACGGCAGTTCGGGTTCCATTTTTGTGGAGTTGCGGAAGTTCCTACAACAGAAGTTACCTGAGTATATGATACCTGCTGAGTATGTGCTTCTAAATACCTTACCATTAAATGCTAATGGCAAAGTTGACCGCAAAGCTCTACCAGTTCCTGATACAACCCAATCGCTACAGGCTCAACAGCAATTGCAAGAGAATTTTGTCCCTCCTCGCGACCTTGTGGAACTCCGACTGACTCAAATTTGGTCAGACATCCTGAATATTAGTCCAGTAGGTGTTAGAGACAACTTCTTTGACCTTGGCGGCAATTCCCTTTTTGCCATCCGCTTAATGACCCAGATTGAACAACACTTTGGGAAAAATCTACCTTTAGCAACTTTATTTCAAGGCCAAACCATTGAACAACTGGCAGCAATTCTCCGCGAGCAATCAGATTCCAATTTCTGGTCTTCTCTTGTCTCAATTCAGACTCTAGGTCACAAACAACCTTTCTTTTGCGTCGCTGGAGGTGGTGGCAATGTTCTTTACTTTTATCATTTGGCTCGCCATTTAGGTTTAGATCAACCATTTTATGCTTTACAAACTGTTGGTCTTGATGGAGAATCGGAGCCTTATACGCGAGTTGAAGACATGGCTGCCCATTATGTCGAAGCCATAAAGTCCGTTCAACCCCAAGGACCGTATTTCCTGGGAGGTCATTCCTTTGGCGCTTTAGTAGCTTTTGAGACAGCCCAGCAGTTACAAAAGCAAGGGGATGAGGTGGCTCTACTGGCCATTTTAGATATGCATGCACCAGATATGCATAAACCAGAATCCAGTGCCGTTGAAATCGATGTAGATTGGGATGGTGCAAAAATGCTGGTCAGTATTGCTGGTATATTTGAACGTATGTTCGGGAAAAATATCGGAGTATCCTATGAAGCTCTCCAACCGCTTGCTCCGGAGGAGCAACTAAACTACGTTAACGAACGGTTTAAAATGGTCAATATTTTTCCCCCTGGAACTGGGGTTAAGACAATCCGCGGTCTTCTGCAAGTTGGCAAAGCAAATCAACAATGTCATTACGTTCCCCAGGAGATTTATCCAACTCAAATTACTCTCTTCCGAGCCAACGAGGAAGCTCCTATAGAGATTGCTGCTAGTGAGGAGATTTATCAGCTCCTTTATGACAGCAGGAAAATTGACCCTGTGTGGGGTTGGGGTCAGTTTTCTGCTGGAGAAGTCGAACTCCATATTGTCCCAGGCGACCATCTCACGATGATTGCCGAACCACATATTTGCGTTTTAGCCGAAAAGCTGAGAGCTTGCTTGGAAAACGCACAAGCTGAAAACCCTATTAATTAGATGTCCGCAAACCAAACAAAAATAGAGGAATGGTTATGAAATGGCCCGATGGTCCACAAACACCAGCGCTATTACAGTCTATCAATTTAGTTGTCAATCCTCTAAAGTACTTAGACAAATGTGCTAAATACTACGGTGACATTTTTACCATACGCTTCTTGAGCTATCCTCCAGTTGTGGTTATTAGTAATCCCCAAGGGATGGAGGAAATTTTTACAGCAAACCCAAAACAATTTAACTCAGGGGAAGCCAACAGAATGCTTCCAAGGACTTTTTCTGGTGATAGCTCGCTGCTTGTGTTAGATGGTAATCTTCATCAGCGTCGAAAACGGATGCTAACACCCCCCTTTCATGGTGAACGCATGCGGGCTTACGGTCAGTTGATTTGTGACATTACTAAGCAAGTGATGATGCAGTGGAAAATTGATGAACCTTTCCACGTTCAGCCTTCCATGCAAGATATTTCTCTACAAGTGATTTTACGTGCGATTTTTGGCTTAAATGAGGGAACTCGCTTCCAACATCTTAAGAAATTGTTAAATTCACTAGTGAATCTGTTGAGCGACCCTTGGAGTGCCAGCATTCTGTTTTTCCGTACACTTCAGCAGGATTGGGGACCTTGGAGTTTGTGGGGACGCTTTGTGCGCCTTCGCCAGCAGGTTGATGAAATCATTTACGCTGAAATTAAGAGACGTCGGAACGACCCGAGTTTATTGGGTGAAGATATCCTAAGCTTAATGATGACCGCTCGTGATGAGTCTGGCGAGCTGATGACGGATGTGGAATTACGTGATGAGTTAATGATATTGTTAATAGGGGGTCATGAAACCACTGCCATGAGTATGACATGGGCTTTGTACTGGATTCACCACTTACCAAAGGTGTATGAAAACCTTATGGTAGAATTAGATACATTTGGTTCTGACCTAGAGCCAACTGCCATTGCTCGGCTGCCGTATCTAAATGCAATCTGTCAAGAGACTTTACGTATATACCCAACCGTTATTTTTACATCGTATCGGATTGTGCAAGAGCCTGTAAAGATTATGGGCTACCAATTCGAGCCAGGTACGTTTTTATCTCCTTGCGTATACTTGACCCACAAACGAGAGGATTTATATCCCGAACCAAATCATTTTAGACCGGAACGTTTTCTGGAACGGCAATTTTCGCCTTATGAATTTTTGCCTTTTGGTGGCGGAAACCGTCGCTGTTTAGGAAAGGCGTTTGCTCTGTTTGAAATGAAATTAGTCCTGGCGACGATTCTGGTTCATCTGAAATTAGTGCTAGCTGATTTGCCTCCAGTTAAGCCTGTACGTAAAGTCGTTACCGTTGCACCGTCCAAAATGTATCTAATTCCCACCGAAGAAAAAGTGTCTACTAGTAATACGTTAGTGTATCGCTAATAAGAGTGTCGCATTTGCAACATAGCCAAGACCAAGTCTGCTAGTTCATTCACAGTTATTGACTTAAGGAGGACGATATGGATGAACAAATTTTCATAGAATCTAATGCTGGACAGTGGGAAGAACTGGAGGGTTTCGGTTTCTCAGGGGTAAAAGCTTTAGCTTTGGGTGTACCAGTCCCACAAGGGTCTATTCATTTAGTACGGATGCCTGCCGGAACTGTTTTCCCGCCCTATAAGCATCCTAGTGATGAGTATGCCTATATCATTAGCGGAACTATAAATTCAGGCGGACGTGTATGTGAAGGAGGAACATTTTGGTTTACACCTGCTAATGTAAGAAATGGACCGCATATAGCAGTAACAGATTGTGAAATCATTTCGATACGATTAGGAGCATTTGGAGTTGTTGAAAAGCAGACTTCTCCAGAAAATTTCAAAGATTTACCATGAGTGGTTTTTAGAAAATTATGAAACTACCTCCAGGACCGCAGACTCCAGCTGTCGTACAGATGCTGGAGTGGATGTTTAGTCCTTTAGCATTTATGCAAACCTGTGCCCAGCGCTATGGGGATATCTTTACAGTAAGGATTGGTGCGAATCTTTCTCCCGTGGTGTTTTTGAGTGACCCAAAAGCAATTCAGGAATTGTTTGCTGCCGATTCAAAGCAGTTTGACACTGGTAAAGTGAACAAGATAGCCCAACCTTTGCTGGGGGAATACTCACTAATGCTACAGGATGGCGATTATCACCAACGTCAAAGACGACTGTTGATACCCCCTTTTCATGGGGAACGCATGCGGGCTTATGGTGAACTGATCTACGACATCACCAAGCAAGCCATCAGCCAGTGGCAAGAGGGTAAGCCCTTCTCAGTCCGTTTATCGATGGAAAAAATTTCCCTGGCACTTATTGTACATGCTGTATTTGGTCTAGAGGATGGGCCGCGTTGCCAATATCTCAAACAACTCCTCAGTTTGATGGCTGAGTATAGTAGCACTCCTTTGGCTTCTGCTCTAGTTTATTTGCAGCCGTTGCAAAGGGATTTCGGTTCTTGGAGTCCATGGGGACGCTTTATACGCTTGAAGAAGCAAATCACCCAACTAATCTATGATGAGATTAGAGAACGCCGGACTCAATTTGACTTATCTCGTACCGACATCCTAACATTGTTGATGTCTGCTCGCGACGAGGAAGGTCTGCCGATGTCAGATGCAGAGTTACACGATCAGTTAATCACACTCTTGATGGGGGGTCATGATACTACAACTACAGCTTTAGTATGGGCTTTGTACTGGATACACTATTTGCCGGAAGTCCGTGAAAAGCTTCTACAAGAACTCGATAGCCTAGGTGATGACCCAGAAATAAGCGATGTTGCCAAACTTCCCTATCTTAATGCTGTATGTTCGGAAACCCTACGAATCTACCCCATTGCTTTTATTACCTTACCTCGAATCGTTAAATCACCGTTGCAGTTGATGAGCTACCAGTATGAACCCGATACAATGCTAGCAGGCTGTATTTACTTAACACACCGTAGGGAAGACTTATATCCTGAACCAGATAAGTTTAAGCCAGAGCGCTTTCTTGAGCGGCAATTTTCTTTTCATGAGTTTTTGCCTTTTGGGGGCGGTAACCGTCGCTGTATTGGCATGGCGTTTGCTCTTTTTGAAATGAAACTAGTACTTGCTACAATTCTCCGCGAAAAACAACTAACGCTTGCCGATAACCGTCCCGCCAAACCTATACGCCGTGGTGCTGGTTTAGCACCTTCTGAAGGCGTGCAGATAGTTGTAACTGGCCCGCGTCGCCAGAATTCACTAAATTTTCAGTTCAGTTCTTGCTCAGAATAGAAGGTAAGAGTTTATAGCATTATTTCGCCACAAATCGGAGTAATTCTCATGAGGAATTACTCCGTTTTACTTCCTAAATCGATGCGCTAACTTAACTAGCTTGACTACTTTTAACTAAGCAATCCAACTCTTGCTGCATCTTATTTATTACCAACTCGTAGCAGGCGTTGACATAAGAGCGGTCGCTGGCTGCTTCTGAACCGTAGCGTTCAAATACAATTTTTGGACATATCCGCGTGTGAATTTTCACAGGCAATGGGATGTTGGGTAATGGACCAATCGCCAGCCCCCAAGGCAGTCCTAAATAAATAGGAAAGACTTCCAAGTCAATACCAAAAGGCCAATTTATCCCCAAGGATTTGAGTTGCTGGAGGATTTTGTAGCAGTCAGTCAGCACAATTAGTGTATCGTGGGCACCAACGGAAATAAGTGGCACAATTGGCACTTGCTCTCGCAGCGCTAACTTGATGAATGCCTTGCGCCCACTAAAGTAGATTTGATGGCGTTGAGAGTGGGGCCGAAAGATATCTTGTGCTCCACCAGGGTAAAGCAGGAGGCTAGCTCCAGAGCGCAATGCGGTAATTGCCATTTTAGGATGAGCCGTAATTGCTCCAATCTTGCTAGCTAGTTGCGCTAATGGGGGAAATCCCTGCCAAACTTTGGAATCTGTTAGAGCATAGATGGGTCGTTCAACACCGTATCGTCGAAACCAGTCGTATATCATCATCAGCATATCGGGAGCAGCAAACCCCCCATTATGGGTACCGACGAACAAGACTGTTTCATCAGGTAAAATATGGTTCCAGCCACTGGTTTCAACTCGGAAATAGTTGTCATACAACCACTCCCACAATGGCAATAGAGATTGGATTACTACCGGGTCTCGCTCATCCAAAGACCATTCGGGTTTTGTTGGAGCGTTTTGTTTATTTTTTAACATGAATTGATGGGAACTGATGAATTAATGAGAGTTGATGAAGTTGCTATCAAATGAAGAAAGGCAGCTATCCTGATGGCAGAAATCAGAAAGAACCATAGCATTTATGGGTGGTATTTAACAAGAAAATAAATTGTATTTTTTCCAAGGATTAACTTGGGGGCTTTGATATTTTCCGACGAGATGTATAAGAAGGCAGCTATGCTGGAGGCAGAAGGCAGCTATGATTCTCCATAAATTGCAGGAGCGGGGATTTGATAATGACGCCTTTTTTCTTTGTGCAACGCAAATCGCAGAAAAAAATCTTTTTTTGTTTTGCATAAATAAATTTAGGGGCTTCTACCCTTGTGGCAGAGGGAAATTAGATTCTTACCTTCTGCCATCTGCCCTCTGCCTTCTTTGATGAAATATTTTGAGTTGAGCTTGCATTATTTTAGCGCAAATTCTCCAACTTTATTTTGCAAAGCTTTAAACATCTTTGAAACTTGTGATTAAGGTTTTTTCGGGTGTGGGGAAATGTAGAGGTAGAGGTCAGAGACGATGGTATTCAAATTCATAAAATTTACGATTTTGAAACACTGTGTCGAGTGTAACCGTTCACAGGATTTATTTGGTTACCGCATCCAATAGGTACAAATTGGTGGTAGATTGAGAGGCATGGATACTCTGTGCATCTTTTACGGAATTGAGATTCCCAACTCGGATTGGGAAAAAACCCCAGCCAGCGTCAAAGAACTGGTCGCAAAGTTGGGTCAGCTCATAAAGCAATCAGAAAAAGAGTTGTCCGATAAAGATGCCCAAAACCAAGAACTTTTAGAAAAAATCAACCGTACATCAAATAATTCATCATCTCCCCCATCATCTGACCCACCCAGCGTCGAAAAACCTCTTCATAAAAAAAAGAAGAGCGGTAAAAAACGTGGTGGACAACCAGGTCATAAGGGACACAGCCGATTTTTATTCGAGCCTGATGACTGTACAATTTTAGACCATCACCCAAAAACTTGTAGTTGTTGTGGCGAGAAATTAAGTGGAGAAGACGCTAACCCTTACCGTCATCAAGTAGTAGATATCCCGATTGTAAAACCAGTAGTTGTAGAGTATCGCTTACACCAACTGGTGTGTGATAACTGTGGAACAAGTACTCGTGCAACATTACCCCAAGGTGTTAACAAGAGTGGATACGAGGCCTCAGTTGTAGCTCTTGTTGCTGTTTTAAGTGGGGTATACCGTCACAGCCAGAGAATGGTGCAAAGTGCCATGTCTGAAGTATTCGGAATACCAATGTCTTTAGGTACAGTCAACAAGCTCAGGCTTGAGGCAAGTTCAGCACTTTCAAGTATTGTTGCTGAAGCAAAAATATACATCCAAAATTCCCCTATAGTTGGAGCGGATGAAACACACTTCGTCCAAGGAAACGTTGATGGATGCAACGAGAAAAAGAGTCAAGCTTGGCTTTGGGTCGCAGTCACACCCTTAGTTACTTTTTTTCAGATTACACTTTCTCGCTGTTCTGAATCTGCTAGAAATCTATTGGGTGAAGACTTTGGCGGTATTTTAAATTCAGATAGGTACGCCTCATACAATTGGGTAGGCTTGGAGCAACGACAATTGTGCTGGGCACACTTAAAAAGAGAATTCATTAAAATATCAGAGCGTCCTGGGATATCAAAAGAAATTGGAAGCGCTCTGGTTAAACAGCAAGAAAAGTTATTCGAGCTATGGCATCGAGTCAGAGATGGAACTTTGAAACGTTGTGAGTTCCAGCTTTTAGTTCAACCCGT
Source organism: Scytonematopsis contorta HA4267-MV1 (assembly GCA_019359035.1). Lineage (GTDB taxonomy): Bacteria > Cyanobacteriota > Cyanobacteriia > Cyanobacteriales > Nostocaceae > Scytonematopsis > Scytonematopsis contorta. Next base: position 77,422 of record JAHHIC010000079.1, read on the forward strand.
CCGCAATTCAATCAAGTCGTCGTTACAAGAGGCTGCGGATTATGAGATTGGTTCCAAAGAAAAAACCCCACTCGCAAAAACTGTTCGTACTTGTCGCCAAATTTTAAAAGTTGAGCAAGCCTTGTGGTTGTTTGTAACTGTCGAGGGTGTGGAGCCAACAAATAATGCTGCTGAAAGAGCTATACGTCCTGCTGTAATATGGCGACGCACCAGTTTTGGCTCTCAAACACAAGCGGGTAGTACTTTTGTTGCCCGGATGTTAACTGTTGTGACTTCCCTCAAGTCTCAACGTCGCAATGTTTTGGAATTTATGACCAAAGCTGTCAATGCTGCACGTGACAATAAACCTACTCCTTCTTTACTACCATTAGCTAAAGCTCCTGAGGAACAAGTAATAAAGGCTGCTTAATTAAGCACAAAGACAGAAATATTTACACGTATTGAAATAAATTGCGCTTTAACTGACGCACGGGACAAAGCAGATTATTCTTGACGAGTAGCTATAAATTCTCGTATTTCGATTCGTCGCTTGCCACCCTAAACGATGTTTGCCATTTGGAGAAGTTGATTGCTTTTCCTGTCTACTCTTACACTCATACACCTCTGTATTACCTCGTAACATCAACCAAGAATCAAACCTGATTCCCTATTTCTTACATTCAAAGATTTCCTGTGTGCTTCTTATAATCAAATAGTTACAACGCGCATTACCGGGTGGTGCGCCGCAGGCGCACCCCCTGAACGGTTACGTGTCGAGTTTTGCTAAGGCGAATACTAAGCGTGTGATTTATTTTTAGCCTCAATCTCCGCGAACTCACGTTAAACTAGGGTAAAAGATGCGAGCAGTGAACTTTAATATCTGCATCTACACTACGAATGGTAGCGCAAACGCTACTACTGTGTTGCAATTTTAATAGCTCTATGGAGGTCAATGAACGAAAGTGACTATACCAAAAAAAATTCACAGAGGCTTTAGCTACAATGAAGCCATATTAATGTGTCGCTTCTGCAAGCAAGCCTACGACATTTTCGCTTACGATGACGGAAGGGTAGATGACTTGGAAATTAGGGACATCTACAGTTCAATATACCGAAATCAAGAATGGAAATGTGTCCATAGCTTCTGGAGTACTGCCGCAAGTGCCCGGGGATTTATCCTCAAAAGAACAACAGGTAATCAGTATGTACTGGTTTTCCGAGGTTCAATTATCACGGAACAAGGTACTGTCGATTTAACCAACATTGCCACCTGCATAGACTGGGAGTTTGTCAACTACGGTTCTACCCTCATTCAAAGAATTAAAGTAGCTCGTGGTTTTTTATTAGCATTTGAGTCAGTCTCAGATGAAATAATAATTTTCTTTAAAACCTTACTTGGCAAACTCAAACCCATAGATTTTCAGAAGCTATACCAGCTCAATCCCTTAAGGCAGTTGGCTTGTGCAACGGCAATCGCTAGAGCTGGAGCAATTCTACTCGGAGATGATTTTGAGAAAAATGCCAAAAAGTTAATCGAACAAGCAGTTGAAGATGGGGAAGTTGGCAATAATGACGATATAAAAGCAATTTTAAACTATGAGGAAGAAGCTTTATTAACTGCTAAAGCCTCGAATCCAATAGAAATTTACGTTACAGGTCATAGTTTAGCAGGGGGATTAGCCAACCTTTGCGCTTTGGCTTTGCGACGTGAGTTTGGTGTGCGAGAAGATTCAGGCATGGGAATCAAAGTCTACACCTTTGGCGGGGTAAAAACTGGCAATAAAGACTTTGCAGAATACTATAATCAACAAATCGGTTTGGGCTTTAGCTATCGTGTGGAAAACGTACTAGACCCTGTACCATCCATTCCCATCTCGCCTCCTTTCCCTGTAAATGTTGTGTTTCCTGAGGGTCTGCGAATAGGTAATTATTTTTTGGGAAACTATGTAGCTGTAGGAGAAAATTACAATGTCTTTGGACTGGGAAGTCAGAGTTTCTCTGTCTCCTTTGGGGGGGCCTTTGAGTTCTTGGGAGGAATTCCTTTTCCCCACAGCTATGATAGCTATTTTCAACTACTCAAAGAACAACAGGAGTTTTGGTCTCGATTATTACAGCCCGCTGTAAGTATCCTTCGTCCAGGTCTAGAAGAAATGCTAGAAAGGGTATATATGGAATTGCAGCAAGAGAAAGTTGACCAATAGTACGTCAAAAAGAAGGCAGAAGAATCAGAGAAGGAAGAAGGCATTCAAGGTAAAAGAGAATACAGTGTGGGCTTGAGACCCACACTGATTCAAGACCACCAACCTGCGGTGTGGTGGTGGCTTGTACCCCCGTTGGCTAGAAAGCTTAATTTTGCGTTTGACGGTGATTACTAAGCTATTGGATCATATTTTTTGTGGAGTTCTCTTAAGAAATTTTAATGCTGCCGAGTCCTCTAAAAAGGACTAGAAATGGAGTTATATTACAGAGTGCCTTTTGTACTATTAAGGGACTTCCAAAGAATAAATTATTCCAAAAAAAACCAAGGGTCAGCAGCTATTTAAGAATAATAATAATTATAAGTCAGAAAAAAGTTGCCCTCTTAATACTCCTTTTCTTCCCCTCAACTATGCATGACGAATCTATACACATGTTGTTCGTCTTGAACTTAAACAGTGTAAATTTAGTATGTTTTCTAGCTTAATAAATACTTTTATTGAAATCAAATTGCTATGTTTTACCACAACAGATATCAATAAACCAGTTACCTAAATCTGGGAAAAGTTCATGGTTAGAATTTGTTAATCGCTCAATTTGTTTTTCAATTTGATTCATAGCTTTTTTTGTCAGCTTTACACCATTCTCATAGGCTTTGTGTACTAATTTAACTACTGGATTATTACCGTTCCATTTCATATTACTAGCAAAGTTTAAAGCCGTTTCTATTTCATCTAAAATACTGCCATTCCAATGATTTTCTAGTACTCCCCATGTTCTTTCTATCGGATTATATTTACTATGGTAGGGAGGATAGTAAGCTAAACGTATATTTAATTGATGTTTGTGGGCAAACTCTACTATACGTTTCATAAATTGAGTGCGTCGAGAACTATTCTGCGGACCATTATCTTGATTAAGAACTAGTGTATGTACTTGGGAAAAACGGTGCTTTTTTCCTAACCAAAAATCCTCTAAAACATCAACAATAAAATCACTGGTAGCTTTAGATTCCGTAAAGTATAAAAATAGCTCATCAAGCTCTGGAAGAAATATTCCGTATGGAGTTACAGTTGTTTTCGGATTATAATCATGGTCAGATGCTGTTGTTTCATCACGGCTTTTACCTCCTCGGTCAAATGAACCAATCTTAACACGAGCCTTGCCATCCATACTGAGACGTAAAACGCTTTTATCTGACGAAGCATCTTTATTTACTATGTCTAACTGCTCAAATATTGCATCAGTTTGAGGGATTTTTTTTTTGCGGCTGAACCTTCTTCACTCTTCTTAGTTTGTAGCCTAAATCATTTAATTTGATTCGAATCGTTTCTGATGTTGGCAGATTTTCATCACTGTAAGCATACTTTTCTATTAATTGCTTTCTCACCTCAGCTGCGCTTAATCGCGTATATAGTCTCATACTTTTAAAACTCGGGTCAGTTTGACTATAAAAGTCAACTAAATTTTTTATGTCTTCTAAAAGATTTGGCAAGTGTTCCTCAGCTTTATAACGTCCTTTTCCACTCATGTTATCAACACAAGTAATGCCACTTTTTAATTCTCTTGTGCCTTTCCTAATCGTGTCTCGATTCCATCCTAATTCTGACTCTGCAAGCCTCTGTCCTCCTAGACCTAATTTCTGGACTGTTGAAGCTATAAATTTACGCTTGGATGAACCTTTTAATTGAAATGCTGTCTGTTTCAATAATTCTTTAAGCGAATCTGTTAGTACTATAGACATCTTAATGCACCCCAAATTTGAACTATTATTACTAAATTTACTACAAAAGAGGAAATTAGGACTCAGCCAACAGATACTACATAATTCTCTTATAGTGATTATCATTATCTATAATGGGATGTTTTATTTTTTGGAAGTCCCTAAGATTGCGCTTTTCTTTAGTCAACGGCACTATAATACAAGAATATAACAATGCTGATAATCTAAGTTTTGTGGTTGTTAACTTAGCTGAGGAGGATAATGCTATTAGCCAAATGGAGCTTGAAGCTGATAGAGTTCAAGCTACTGCTAATCTAGAACAAGGTGCGTTAGTACGCTTTGTTCTTTTTAATTTAAAACAGGGCGACCGACTTTTAATTGTTGCTCATCATCTTATAATTGATACTGTATCCTGGCGTCTCTTGCTAGAGGATTTATCTACTGGCTACGAACAAGCCTGTGCTGATATTTTGATTAAATTTCCGGCAAAAACTGATTCCTACCAGCAATGGGCAAAAGCGCTGCAAAAATATAGCACTGAACAAGCATTACAAGCACGCGACTATTGGCAGCAATTAGCTCAGGCTAAAGTTAATAACTTGCTCATTGATATTAATACTAACGAGAGTAATTTAGTTGCTGACAGCCATACTTTAGAGTTTAGCTTAAGCCAAGAGCAAACAAATTCTTTATTAACAGATGTACATCGCGTTTATCACACTGAAATTAACGATATTTTACTCGCGTCAGTTGCGATAGCCCTTTATGCTTGGTCTGGAAATGAAAACTTTTTAATTGACTTAGAGGGACACGGGCGTGTTGACGACATAGATGGTATTGATGTTAGCCGTACCGTTGGTTGGTTTACAAGCATCTACCCCGTACTCTTAACTATTGCTCCTGGCGCCGACCTCCCTTACCAAATCAAGGTATCCGCTCAATAAATTGCGGTAAGTAGTAATTACGAGCGTATGATTAAAATTTATTATTCAAATAAATACTCAAGCCATGCAGACGCTCCGGTAAAGCTGCTAAGCAGAACTTTGCTAACAGTAATTTGCTCAAAATAATATTTATTACGAAGTGAAAGAGCTAACTATATAACAACAAGAAATTTCAAATAACATAGCACTTCTTTTATAAAGTACTTTCAAGCACACTAACTCGACCGCACGTCAACTGCATTTGCTCCCCTGCATAAATTTTGATGAAGCACGAGTGGACACACAGCAATAAAATGTAGTTCTATTCAATATTTAACTATGAATTAATATAATAGTGTTTATCCTGACATACAAAATAGTTCTTCTTGCCACGACAAAGGCTGATATGTAGTCAAAGATTTATTTCTAATAATTGTTCCCAATGACGGAATGTCGCTTTTCGCTCTTATACGGTCTTGCATGAATTTAAAAAAGCTGATTCCTAATTTACGAGTAGTTGCAACAAGAGACATAAAGATGTCCCAAGCTTTAGTTCCCTCACTCGTTTGAGTCGCATAACTAATGTTGCGTCGCTGTACCATTGTTCTGGCTGCTAATTCAGCAGGATTATTATGTAACGGCAGTTCAGGGTACTCTAAAACTAGAAGTAACTCGGAAACTTTTGCTGCTGTTAACTGCTTTCGTTCGTCTAACTGCTTATAACCACTTTCAGTACTGAAGATTTCCCAAAATCTTGATTGGAGCCAAAGTTTTTGATTAAGGTTAGGAGAATCTCTATAAGCAAGCAATTCTCGGTAGTAATCCCAAAACTCAGATAGAAAGTCGTCTAAAATTTTTTGATGGCAAGCAACAAACGGAGTCAGTTTTTTATAATGGCGTCCTTCATGTACCCAGCACAGAGCTAAATTATTAGTCAATAGTTTAAATTGAGGGGCATCATCACATACCAGAGTTTGCACTATTGGAATATCCGTTTGCTGATGATAAAAAGCAATCGCTGCCGCTTCTAATAGGCGAGTACGATTTTGAGAACCCAGTTTATTCAAATACGTATCAAGCAGACAATTAAACTCTGACTCTGTAAAAACTGTTTCTTGAGGCAATAATCTAAGTTGATTACTCCATTTATTCGGTATATTCAAAGCATCTAATAGCTCATAAGTAAGCTCATTAAGAATAAAATCAAGCTCTTGTTTGTTCTGCAATACACTTAGCACACTTAATCTATCTTTTTTAAGCGTCGTTGAGTAAACTGTATACAATGGGTTACAAATCACATTTGTAGTATGATTTATCCCTTTGACACGTGCTCCGGTTTGGTCTAAGTGATGCCAAGTAGTACTTTCCAGCCCAGATATATATACTTCGTTAAGCTCAGATTTAAAATCGTCATGATTTTTAATTAGCAGATTTGATAAGTAACCTGCTGACATCGAAATACCAATATCCTCTAAAAATTCTAATAATTTACCTTGGGTCATATTGCTTCCATAGTACAAGCTTATGACTAAGGCTTTGATTCCCGGACCAAACTCTCCGTCGTAACCTGCCGGTAATGGCGTCAAGTATGTTTTACCGGATGAAAGCGAGTAGAATTTCGGTTTTAAGAATAGTACATTATCGGTTTTAAGTAAAATATCTTGTACAATTACCTCTTCGTAACCTTTAAACTCCGCATCTGCTGGTAGCTCTGATTCTGGATACTCCAAAATCCATTTTCTATCTATCTTTATCAAAGCGTTTTTACTACTCTTAGTATGCTTGGAGGGAGTAAAACGTTCTTTCTCTGACGAATGGTCTTTCTTAAACCCGCTAGTTTTATTGGCTTTAATGTCTGGCTTACCCTTTTCTCCTTGTAACCGTTCAGGGGGGGTGCGCCTGCGGCGCACCACCTGTTAAGAGAAAAATAAAAGCGTAATAGTAAAAAATAGTAACCAAAATCTGGAAATTTAAACTTTATGGAACAAAAGCATTCAGCTATATAGACACAGATTTTTCACAAGTCTCGCTGTCACCAAACGAGTGGTATAACAGCACAGATTCGTCGGGGATAAAGTAACAATCTTTAGGCTGTATTTAAAAAATCTTGGTCAGATTCGCAACTTCTGACTTTTGGGAGTAAAGAAGGAGCATTTTTCCCCTCTCTTGCAAAGGCAACAGCTTGTGTCATAAAATCCAAAACATTACGACGTTGAGACCTAAGTGTAGTAACCACGGTCATCATTCGCGCAAAAAAAGTACTCCCAGCTTGTGTTTGGGAACCAAAACTAGTTCGTCGCCATATTACAGCAGGACGGATTGCTCTCTCAGCTGCATTATTCGTTGGTTCCACACCGGATGTGGTTACGAACAGCCACATAGCAGTTTCAACTTTAAGTAGTTGACGACAAGTGCGAACTGTTTTTGCAAGAGGGGTTTTTTCTATAGAAGCAATTTGGTAGTCGGCCGCTTCTTGCAATAATTCTTTTATCTGACGACGAATGTCCCAGGCTAATTCAATAAAATCACAACGAGCCAAAGTACCATCTCGAACTCGATGCCATAACTCAAATAACTTTTCTTGTTGTTTGACCAGTGCAGTCCCTAATTCTTTGGAGACCCCAGTCCGTTCCGATATTTTGGTAAATTCACGCTTCAAATGCGCCCAGCACAATTGCCTGTGCCCTATGTCTACCCAGTTATAAGATGCATATCTGTCTGAATTTAAAATACCCGCGAAGCTTTCACCCAGCAAGTTTTTTGCTGATAAAGTACAACGAGTCAAAGCTATCTGGAAAAATACTACTAAGGGTGTAACTGCAACCCACAACCAAGCTTGGCTCTGTCTTGGGTTAGAACCGTCAATATTTCCTTGCTTGAAGCTTGTTTCGTCTGCTCCGACTACCGCAGAATTCTGGATGTAAAGCTTTGCTTCGTCCACACAATTTGCGACTGCATTGCTTGCTTCCAACCTTAGTCTGTTTACCGTTCCCAATGACATTGAGATATCAAATAACTCATGTAGTGCGCTTTGTACCATGCGTTGACTATTTCGGTACAATCCACTCAGCAGGGCTACCATCGCAACAAC
>JAHHIC010000080.1 GCA_019359035.1 Scytonematopsis contorta HA4267-MV1
TCCAACTACAACAGAAATGGTTGATAAAGTAATCTCAGTTGCGCTCGACTTAATAAATCCTCAACATTTAAAAAACTGGTTTACTAATTGCTGCTATTGTACCTCATAACAGCGGTAAGTGCTGTAGGAATGCTAGAAGAAGTCAGTGGACGAACAAGCTCAATTGATTGATTAATTTCTTCGGCTGCATTTTTTCCGGCGCCATAAATAAAATCACCAATAATTAGCACAGCTGCGGGACGTTCTCTAACAAGTCGAGTAACTATTCTACGAATTGTAGGCGTGTTACCTAGCCACATTCCCACTTGCCAATCACCCATAACTGCTATACGTTGTCCAACCCAAGAAGCAGGAAGGCTAGGAATTGATGCTGTTTGCGGTTCTACATCTATAATGTATGGTTCAATTAAACCATAAATTAAAAATGCGCCAATTAAACCTAATAAGCCTAGTAAAAAGTATTTAATTTTTTTGCGAATTTCTTTCATAGTTAGTTATCCAAATTAATGATAATATGTTGTGGACGCCGCATATTTAAAGGTTGAAAAATGTTTTTGTTAAGTATTCGCTAAAGGAGGAAGAGGAGATTTTTTAAACTAAATAGCCTAATAGAGCAATACTATGATTGGAATAACTATATAATTCACCAGGTTGCCAGACAATAGGCGACATGTATTTAGACAAGTATTCTCCTAGTGGTTTCATCTTAGCTGCTGGAGGAAAATTTCTAGTTAAATATCTTGCATAGCTGCTGAGAAATACTACTGAAACCATGCTAGCACAAGCTAATAAAGAAACCATGCTAATTAAGTTGGTATCTTTAATTGCAGTAGTTGTATTTTGACTAGTAGACTGTTTTTCCCGATTCATAAACTCGAATTTATCTTAATTATTTAATTTTCAAGTATTTCATACTAAGGTTAATTTATCAATCTCTATTAACTGACTATATCTTTATATTATAAAATTTATGAATCTATCAAAAGTAAGGGAAATAAATCTAACTGTAGAGGCTTGCAATTATAAATCACTCGGCTTACAAACAAGACAAATTTCGGCTCAAGTTATTTGCAACTAAAAAAGTAATCTGGCTCAAGTTATGGGTCTTGTCAACTTTTGGTGATGGTTTTACAACCGCTTTAGGCAGAAGGCATCTATGCTGAACGCCTTCTGCCTTCTGCCTTCGTTCATTTCTTGAATTACTTCAACTACTGTATACACAGTAGTTAATATCTAGTCAATTAGTGAATATTAATCATTTATGATGCCATAGCCATAGCCATCTGACGGCAGGAATCAGCACAACGACGGCAAGATTGGGCACAGCGTTTACAATGGTCGTTGTTATGTTTTTCACATTCAGCAGCACAACGTTCGCAAGCTTCGACACAGATGCCACACATTTGAGTATAGAGTGCTGAGTTGCGAGACATGAAACGAACGCACAAATCACAAGTATCAGCGCAATCTCGGCATAACTTGATACATCGAGCCATCATTTGTACCATATCGCTACTCAAGCAGGCATTGACACACATTTCACAATCACGTAAACAATTAAGACAATTCTGAATGCAAGTTTCAAGCTGGGACTGATGGCTTTTAGTTGTAGTCATGATGCGACTCCTAAAATACTAAGTTTAAAATGAGCCAGCATTTATGCTGCTTTGATAACACTCTAAAAAACTTTAAATACTGTTACGTCTATCTATTGATATAGAAAAAATTTATTGCTAAACACATCTCATAATTTCATTTTAGTATACAGGTTTTATGGATGAGTTAATATTTAATAATATTTACAATTCATGGACAATAGTCTATTTATAGTAGGATTTTTTCACAACAAGAACTCTTATCCACGAGTTTTCCACTATTTGGCCTTAATGTTTAAAGCGAGGTGACTGGCTAAAGCTTTAGCCTAACTTGAAGAAGTAGCCTTTATAAACTCGTTTAAATCAAACTCGTTCAAATTAAGGAATGTTATATTATGGCTTTGTTAAAGATTGAAGATTATAATCCTGATTACAAACAAGTTTTTTCCACTTTGGGCAAACCCGTAACTGTAAATGGCAAAGTTCAAAATATCTTGGGTAAAAACGCCATCGTGCTTGATGAAAATGATATTGATGGTAATGAATACTTGTCAGTTACTGATATAACTCTTCCACAAGGTATTAATGTTGTTACTCAAGTTCAAGCAACTGGAACCGTGCGTCAATTTGAAAGAGATAAGGTTACTAATAAATATAATTTAGATGCAGTTCGACCAATACCTGCATTTTGGAAAACTGTACCCGCAATTGTTGCTAATTCAATTAAAGTAGTACTTGCTAACTAATGATTTTTGCTGCCTTGTTAACTTGATAACAGGTGTCATCTCAAAAAATTCGACAATTCAATATTATTCTATACAAGATAGCAAAAAAATGAATAATAGAAGCGACTACGATTTACCAACAGAGATTACTAACAAACATCAAGAACAAAGCCCAATAAGTATACCCGATTCACCGCACGGTCGGGAAAACTTGAAATGGCTGGGCCCAAGTTTTTTATGGATGCTTTCGGCTGCGGGTTCTGGAGAGTTATTATTTACACCAAGAATTGCTGCACTCTATGGTTATAGCCTTTTATGGGCGCTACTTGCGGCTGTTATTCTCAAATGGTTTATTAACGGTGAAGTCGGTCGCTTTTCAGTTTGTACTGGCGCCACTATATTACAAGGTTTCAACCAACTTCCCGGCCCTAAAAATTGGGCAATCTGGCTGATTTTACTGCCGCAAGTTTTGGTAGCAGTTTCTACAGTTGCTGGACTTTCAGGTGCCGCTGCGACAGCATTAATTTTAATTACTGGGGGAACAGTTCAACTGTGGACTATAATAATTATTATTGTCACGGCAGCAATTGTACTACTAGGGCAATATAATGTAGTTGAAAAAATTTCTTCTTATGTAGGAATCGCACGCACAATAGCAGTAGTAAGCGCAGCCATTTTTGTTTTTCCCAAGGTTCGCCAATTGGCAGCAGGTTTAGTACCCCAAATTCCCAAGAATGTGCAGTATCAAGAAATATTACCCTGGCTAGGTTTTATGCTAGCTGGTGCTGCTGGGTTGATGTGGTATTCCTACTGGGTAGAAGCCAGAGGTTATGGCGCTGCTAGTGTGGAAGGAAAAGAAAGAATAGACCCAAAACTACTCAACCGCGACGAAAAAAACAAATTGCGGGGTTGGCTAAATCTAATAACTATATCCAATACTCTAGCAGTAGTAGGCGCCTTATTAGCGGCGTTGTCTTTTTTAATTCTAGGTGGTGAGTTGTTACGTCCCCAAGGGCTTGTACCAAAAGAAAATCAAGTAGCAGAAACCTTGGGTTCATTGCTGGGCGACCTTTGGGGCTCGTTTGGCTTTTGGTTTATGATTGCAATTGTTTTTATTACCTTCTGTAGCACTGTACTGTCAGTAGAAGATGGTTTTGGGCGGATGTTTGCCGATGGTACGCAAATATTACTGCAAGGATTTGAAGTTAGAAACAGTCGCTGGACGAATGAGAAGTTTTTGCAGAAATTCTTCATTGTGGTGTTATTAGCTGTACTGCCGATTGCAATTTATCTGTTTTTTGGGGAACCAGTTGCTTTATTGCAAACCGCAGGCGCCATTGAAGCTGCCCACATTCCTATTGTTACTGGACTGACTCTTTACTTAAATCATCAGATGTTGCCTAAAGAACTACAACCATCGAAAACCATCTTTGGTGGTACATTAATTGCTGGAATATTCTTTGGTGTATTTGCAATTATCTATCTATTGCAACTGCTGGGCATAATTGGCTAAATGTGGAAGTTGAAGTTAAAGCAAAAGATATTTCTTACAAGCAAAAATGACACAATAACATCAAAGCATAGCTTTCGGTCAATTTTAGATTGGCAAACAGTGAATGAAACTAATTCAACAGCAACAAAAATTAATATTCACTTTGTAGATATTGCTATTGATGCAAATCAAACCCACCCTATCAAGTTCACTTTTTTCTGGATTGAAGCGAACCATTGGGAAAACCGTAACTATCAGGTCACAGTGTAGCGTTACTATCGCCTCAAAATTTTTTGTTTCCGATATACTTTAATTGAGAATTTTATCATGACTGTTGTAACAAAACCTTTATCTAACCGTATTGCTGTAGTTTTTGATTTTGATGATACACTTGTGCCAGATACTGTTGATGCTTTATTATCAAGCTTAGGCATTGACGCTCAAAAATTTCGTCAAGAACGAATTAGACCTTTGATTGATAAAGGATGGGATAAAATCCTGGCTCGATTTTATGCTTTAATAGAAGAATCAAAGCGACAAAACAACAAAATTACACAAGAATATATTGCCAAATTTGGTCAAAATTTAGCTCCCTTTGATGGTGTAACTGAAATGTTTAACCATTTGCGACAACGTACACACGAACTCAATCCAAAGGTAGAAGTTGAATTTTACCTAATTACTTCCGGTATGGTAGAAATTGCCCGTTATAACTGCATTGCTTCAAATTTCAAAGCAATGTGGGGTTGTGAATTCTATTACGGTGAACATGGTGGAATAGAATTCGTTAAAAAGATAGTTACCCATACTGAAAAGACTCGCCATCTTTATGAACTTGCTAAAGGTTTAGATAATTCAAATCAAGATGGTAAAGCATTTGCGTATCGAGATTATCCAAAAGAAAAATTGCATGTTCCATTAACACAAGTAATTTATGTAGGAGATGGAGAGTCAGATATTCCCTGTTTTTCGTTAATGAATCAAGAACAAGGCACAGCAATCGCACTATATAAAGACATTACACCAGAAGAATGGGGACGAGATTTAAGCATTACTCAAAGTCAACGAGTTGCCAACCTTGCACCTGTAGACTATAACAAAGATTCAGAGCTAATGCAATCGCTTACATTAGTAGTAGAAAGTCTTTGCAAACAAATTTCTTTACAGCAATTGAGTGCTGGGGAGTAAAACTGTTTAATATAAAATAATAATGAAAAATAGCTTTTAAAAACACTCTATTATGCTTGATTGGATTACTAACATTATTTCTTCAATGGGCTATCTGGGTATTACCCTATTAATGCTACTAGAAAATATTTTACCTCCCATACCTTCAGAAGTTATTATGCCTTTGGCAGGATTCACAGTTCAAAAAGGAGAGTTAAATTTATTTTTTGTAATTATAGCGGGAACACTAGGTTCAGTTCTGGGAGCATTGCCTTGGTATTACCTAGGAAAACTTGTTGGTGAGAATCGTTTGAAGAATTGGGTAAACAAACATGGTAAATGGTTGACCTTATCTAGTAATGACATCGACAAGTCTAAACAGTGGTTTAAAAAATACGGCAACATTATAGTTTTCTTCGGTCGTCTGATTCCAGCTATTCGCACTTACATTTCTATTCCAGCTGGTTTTGAGAAAATGCCATTTATACCATTTATATTGTACTCAACTATTGGCACTTTACTTTGGGTAGGACTCTTAAGTTACGCTGGCTATATACTAGGGGAAAATTATCAGCTAGTGAAAAAGTACCTCACTCCTATTTCTATATTTGTGGTTATAGCACTTGCAGTAGGTTTGGGAATTTTGTTGTTTCGTCGGCATAAAAAAAACAGAAGCAAGGAAGTCGAGGGAAGAAATAACAAGCACAATATTTTGTAAACCACAATCAAAAATTCAAAATTATAAAAATTATAAAAATTATAAAAATTATATGGGTTACGAAAATGAGTGTAATGACACATCTTTGGTATAAAAACGCAATATTTTACTCTTTGGATGTAGAAACATTCATGGACGCAGATGGCGATGGAATTGGTGATTTTCAAGGGCTTACCCAGTGCTTAGACCATCTTGCTGGACTGGGTATTACTTGTTTATGGCTATTGCCGTTTTACCCATCTTCTAATCGAGATAATGGCTATGACGTGATGGATTACTATAATGTTGACCCGCGACTGGGGACGCTAGGGGATTTTGTTGAGTTTATGTATGAAGCACGCGATCGCGGTATACGAGTATTGATAGATTTAGTAGTTAATCATACATCTAATCAGCATCCCTGGTTTCAAGCCGCTTGCTCAAGTCAAGACTCTAATTAGGGCAAATATTTATGGCTCATATTGGATATCATGTGTCGCACGAGCAGTTCAAACCCAGCGAACTGTTAAAATATGTTCAAATGGCAGAGCAGGCTGGTTTTACTCGTGCCCTTTCTTCCGACCATTTGCACCCTTGGAGTGAAAAACAAGGGCAAAGCGGTTTTGCTTAGTTCATGGCTTGGCGCTTAATATAATGAACAAGTAAAGTTAGTACTACATCAGCTTGATGTCCCATCCACAAACATTCATATGGAACATTTTAATCTTGTAATGCGTTACATTATTATCCTTTAACTTGTCACAGGCATCACTTTATTTTGAGTTGGTGGCATCGCAATATTTACTAAGTTGAATCAACTTAGCTTGTTTATCTATTGTCGATAACCTCTTGGAAAAAGGATGAAAGTTCGCGATTTAACCGACCATTACGCACAAATTCGGCATAAGTGTTAGCTTCAACCGATAGTAATTCCTGACGTAGTTGCTCCATGATAAAATCTTGCAAATCCGGATATTCATCCTGTAATTTGTCGATTTCTAATTCTAGGAATTCAAGCTTTCCCCGAATTAACGTTTCTTGATAGCGACAAAATTCTGGGTCAATCCCTTGACGTTGCTCTACTTGACTTAAGTGTTCTAGTACGCGATTTAAGGCACTTTGACGGGCAAATACTTCTAAATAACGTTGACGTGCTGGTTGCTCACCCAATAATTGCAATCCTTTTAATAAAGGCTGGATGGTTAATCCTTGTACAAGCAGTGTAAATAATACTGCACCGAAGACTATAGCAATTAATGTTTCCCGGTCTGGTAAATTAGTTGGCACACTTAATGCTAAGGCAATGGAAACGGCACCCCGCAATCCGCCCCACCAAAGCACCGTTTGGTCTGGTATACTAATTTGATTAACTAAGCGATTGCTTAATCCTCCCAACACAAAAATAGTAAGCGCTCGTATGACAATCATTGTTCCAACTGTAATTGCGGTCACTTGTAAGTTATCGCCCAAACTTGCAAAGCGAACTTGATCCCCAATCAGCAAAAACACAATCGAGTTCACAAAAAATGCTAGAAATTCCCAAAACTCAGTGACAATAACCCTTGTACGTGGGTTCATACCAATTCGAGAGCCAAAGTTACCTAAAATTAGACCTGTAGTCACAACTCCAATCACTCCAGAACCACCCAAATCTTCGGTAATTATATAAGTTCCGTAAGCAGAAACTAGGGTTAGCGACTGTTCAACTAACGGCAAATCAAAGCGTTGAGTTAAATAAGAAATACCAAATCCAGTTAAACCTCCCACAGCTACACCAATACCCATAACTATAAAAAACTGCACCAAAATTGGTTTTAATCCCAATTCAGCAAGCCAAAATTAAAAGGCGTGAAATCTCAAATTAAAAATATCAATTTTATTAAAAAATTACAAATTCAAAATCTCATTAGGAGAAAATATGCGAATCAGTGTTGGCTCTCCAATATTAACTATTAATCACGGCAGCACCTTTATGGTGACTGATTTAAATGGGCAAGTAGACCACAGTGGTTACCAGGGCATTTTTACTGAGGATACTCGTTACTTAAGCAACTATGCTTGCTATATTGATGGTCATCGGTGGATTCCTTTGAGTTCTACGACAACAACTTATTATGCTTCACGAGTTTATCTTACTAACCCTGAATTTGATGGTAAAAATGGCAAGGTTCCCAAAGGTTCTATATCACTTATTATTAGTAGAGCAGTTGAAGAAGGTATTCATGAGGAACTAGATGTCACTAATTATGGACTTGAGACAGTTAGTTTTAATCTAGAAATTGCCATGCGTTCAGATTTCGCCGATATTTTTGAAGTAGAAACACGGCAGTTTGTACGACGAGGACATATTGAAACTAGTTGGAATGCTCAGAAAAAAGAACTAGCAACTAGCTATAAGAACGATGATTTTTACCGTTGCTTAATATATCAGGTGCAACATAGCACATCTACCCCGTATTCAGCTAACGGGCGCTTATCCTTTGAAGTTCAGCTCCAACCAGGAGAAAGTTGGCACGCTGATTGTAATTACATTTTAATTCATAATGACCGTATACGCTCAACTATCGATTTTTCTTACAAACAAATAGTAGATGAAAGCGTTGTTAATACAGAAATTGAGCGACTACATTGTCAGTGGGTCGATAGCGTTACAAAACTTTCTTGTCCTAACGAACATTTGAACTTACTTTATCGCCAATCTGTGGAAGATATTGGCGCCTTGCGACTTTACGAGTATGATTTGGCGCCTGATATTTGGATACCTGCTGCTGGAGTTCCAAAGTTTGTAACCATTTTTGGGCGAGATAGTCTGATTGTCAGCTTGCAGAACATGATTACTCATGCTGGTTTTGCAGTTGGCACTTTGAAGAAACTAGGTCAATTGCAAGCTACCGAATTGGATGACTGGCGCGATGCCCAACCAGGCAAGATTTTACATGAAATTCGCACCGGAGAATTAGCGCGTATCGGAAAAATTCCTCATTCTCCTTATTATGGTACTGCCGATGCGACTCCTTTATATTTAATTCTGTTGCACGAAGCTTGGAAATGGATGGGGGATATCTCACTTTTACAAGAACAGCGTGATGTGGCTTTGCGTTGTCTAGAATGGATTGATAAATACGGAGACTTAGACAATGATGGTTTTCAAGAATACCAAGTACGCAATAATTCACGCTATGGAATTGAAAACCAAGGTTGGAAAGATTCTGGTGATGCTATTGTTTATCCAGATGGTAACTCTGTAAAAGCACCAAAAGCATTGTGTGAGTTGCAAGGATACGTTTTTGATGCTTGGATGCGAATGGCAGAAGTATTTGATGTGTTAGGGGATAGCGAATTTTCTCGCGAGTTATATACAAAAGCAGCAAAACTACGCGAACGTTTTGAAGAGCGTTTTTGGTGTAATGATATTGGTTATTATGCTTTTGCCTTAGATAAAAATAAACAGCCGATTAAAACAGTAACCTCTAATGTTGGTCATTGTTTGTGGAGCGGTATTATTCGACCGGAACGCGCGCAACAAGTAAAAGAGCGCTTATTTGCACCAGATATGTGGTCTGGTTGGGGTATTCGCACTTTATCCACTCAAAACCCTGCATACAATCCTTTTTCTTATCATCGTGGTTCGGTTTGGCCTCATGATAATAGTATTATTGCTTTAGGATTGAAACGTTACGGATTTTCTAAAGAAGTCGCCTCAGTTGCTCATGGAATTATTGAAGCAGGTAGCTTTTTTAGCAATTATCGTCTACCAGAACTTTACGCTGGAGTTAAGCGCGAACCAGGAAGTTTCCCGACACCTTATTTAGAGGCAAATGTACCTCAAGCATGGGCTGCTGCATCTGTGTTTCAAATATTACAAGCAATGCTAGGTTTACGAGCTTCTGCACCGAATCAATGTTTATATATAGACCCATATTTGCCTGAATGGTTGCCAGAATTAATATTGCGACGAGTGGAAGTTGGTAACGCTTCGGTTGATTTACGGTTTTGGCGCGATGGAGATTCAACCAAATGGGATGCCACAGTAGTAGAGGGTAATGTTGAAATTAAACACGAAGTTTGGCACTAGGGTGTTGATTTTATTGGAGGTAAAAATTGTTTTTTCCTCCTGAAGCCTTAATAGTTTCAGATTAACTGACTTATGCATTTATTTTTGAAGATTAGGGGTGAAAATATGAATATATAGCAATTTTATTTCACAAGCTTTCTAGCCGGATTGCATTTCTTTAGCTCCCAACAACCTCTGTTTTAATGACATGTCATCGTGTACCTACCGATAATGATGATAATTGAAAGCAAAAATATTTATGCCTATTTAAAAGCTGTGATTTGATAATGGCTATAGAAATAAAGATGACCTTGCTGTGAGTCTCAATAACTTTTGGGCTTTGTTGCCCACACTGTCTGTTAACCAACTCATAATCTTTCCTCAATGACTTTTACTTGTATCTTAGGAATTTGAAGAGAAAGTAATTTTTGGGCTTTGGTATATCTTTCTCTTCAAAATTAATTGACAAACTATAATTAGCAACCTAACTCATTAAATGCTGACATAAAAAACAGAAGAAAAGCTCAATTTTTCAGATACGAGAATCATCCCGTTCATCAATTATTTCCACTGTTGTGTTGTCATCTGTTTGATTGATATAATTTTCTGAATCTCGATTCATTCCAACTTGCATGTTAGACCTATCAACAGGACTGTTTGATACATTGTATGCTTTCCAGTCACGAATACCGTGTTGTTTCAGTATTGAGCCAGCACGCTCGATAGAATCTTGGTAACCTTCTATAATTACCAAATACCCACCTTGAGATATCTGTTTATTATAAGCGCTAGCATCTTCTTCTGGAATACCAGCACCAGTCAGCGCCCCAACTATTGCGCCACCAGTTGCGCCAATACCAGCACCAGCCAAAGTCGTCGCTATCGTACCCGCAGCTAAAAATGGTCCAACACCTGGAATAACTAAAGCTTCCAGACCCACAAGTAAACCACCAAAACCCCCCAATACCGTACCCGTCACCGCACCAATACCAGCACCTTCTTGAGATTCATCATCACCTCTGTCTCTTATCTCGGTTCCTGCTATTTGGTCATCCCGGTTTGCGTTTTGTGCCAAAATAGAAACCCTATCCATTGGAAAACCAGAGTTTTTTAGTTGAGAAAGCGCTTGTTCCGCATCTCTTCTGCTGGAAAATATACCAATTGCACGTTTATATTGTTGTAATGCCATTTTTCCTCCTTATAAACCTTATAAAAATTAGGTCTCTTGATTCAAATGCAGTATTTACCAATTCTTTCTATAATCTATTAAATTCATTTCAGAAAAAATTATCATCAGTCAATAGAGATAATCAAAATATTTCTTAAGTAATAATGAGAAATTAATTTTATATTTTACCCGACTTTTCCACTATTGAGATTTAAGGTAAAGATAATAGTTTGCTTTTGCCGAGGAAGCTGAAACTTAACTTTTAAAATATTGTATAATATTACAATTATTTTATGCGTGTTAATATATTTTTATCAAATTAATTTATTTTTTATCTACCAATTTAGAAAAAGATTGTTTTGATTATTATATAAATATTAAACAAACTTTAAAAAGCTTCAAAAATATTTGGCAGGAGGGAAAATGTCTTTGTGCAAATTGGATAAATATTATCCTAATTATCGTGATGAAACCTTGGCTTGTTTTGATATCAAAGATTTTGATGTTTATGCCCAGGATGAACTAATAGGTTACGTTACCGATATATTGGTTGATGAAAATAACGGTCATTTTCGGTATTTTGTCATTGATACAGGCTTTTGGGTTTTCATAATTAAAGTATTGCTACCTGTTGGATTGGCTGTTGTAGACTATACACATAAACGTTTATCTGTTCCTGGATTGACTCAAGAGCAAGTTAACAACTTACCTGAATTTCAAGAAGATTTATTAATTGATAATAACTATGAAGAGCGAGTGAGAGATGTTTATCGTCCATTAGTAAAAATCACAGATTTGAGTCGATTTTACTACGCCACTACTTATAATTATACGCTGGAGCCTTGTTTTTACGAAGTGGGCGATAAACATCTCAAAATGTATGAAGAACGGTTGAGAAGTAGGAAAAACAGCCATAAAGCAAGACGAGTGCTAGGAGATGCCAGAAGAGTTAAAAACACTTATGAAAAAGAAAAAGCTGAATTTACTCATAGAGCTAATTGAACAATCAATCAAGCGGGTAGCTTCTCATCTCTGGTTTGAGCGACTAGCAAGGCTAGGATATGCGGCAAAGGGCGTAGTTTATCTTGTCGTCGGCTTGCTGGCAATGCAAGCCGCAATTGGTTCTGGTGGTAGAACTATGGGTACTAGTGGCGCATTGCAATTAATTATTACTCAGCCTTTTGGTAGAATTCTACTAGGTATTGTTACCCTTGGAATTATTGGACATGTACTTTGGCGTTTGGTTCAGGTATTTTTTGACCCTGGAAATCGCGGGCAATCCATAAATGCCAAGCAAATTGTCAAGCGCATTGGCTATGGCTGTAGCGCTATTGGTTATACAGGTTTGGCATGGACAGCTGTGAAACTAATTATGGGAACAGAAGCTGGTGATAGCGAATCAATTGAAGACTGGACAGAATATTTTCTAGACCTGCCCTTTGGAAGATGGCTGGTTGTACTGGCAGGAGTAATAGTAATTGGTGTAGGAATTTCTTTTATCTTTGAGGCATACAAAGCAAAATTTCGTTGTCAGTTAAAACTTCGACTACAAAGTTCTAGTGAACAAAGTTGGACAGTAGGTTTAGCCAGATTTGGAATAGCTTCTCGTGGCTTTGTTTTTGGCATTATCGGCATTTTTTTGATTTTTGCAGCAATTCAAATTGATGGCAGTGAAGCTAGAGGTTTGGGTGGCGTATTGACTGCTTTAGCAAAGCTACCTTTTGGGTCTTGGATTTTGGGTATAGTTGCCTTCGGTTTAATAGCTTACGGTATTTACTCACTAATAGAAGCTTATTATCGACGAATTACTAATCCTGAAGGAAATAAAAATAATTGAGCGCTCCAAAATGGCAACGCTCTTGAAAAGCTTGGACAGCTAGGGATATAGCAACGCTATAAACACCATCAACTATTTTTATTTATTTTGCTATAGCCACAAAATATTTTGCTGATTGATTGTTTTAATTCGTTTTACCAGCCCGAACAATATATTTAGTTGCAGGTAAATTATTAGCAAGTGGTTCTGCTCTTCCCTGAGCAGCTAGTGTTTGATAAATTAAAGCCGCAGTTTCAGCACGGGTCGCAGGTTTATTTGGATTAAGAATTTTGGGGTTAGGATAGTTGACCACTATATTTGATTGAGTTGCTGCTGCGACATTAGCAACGGCATATTGTGGAATCTTGTTTGCGTCAGCGTAAGTATTGGTAACAATAAATGATGCTGGACGGTTGAGATTTGCTGCCTGGTTACCTGTTGTTGATGGGGTAGACACCGCAGGAGCGGGAGTTGCGGCAGATGCTTTAGATAGTAATAAAGGTTGCATCAAGCTAGTAATTGCAATTGGAATAAATACAGGTCTTCTAGCTGTTCTACGTTTAGTTGGTTGAACTGTTGTTTGCTGTGTTGTGGGTACTACTGTAGCTGCGGATGTACCAGTTATATTTAAACCTTTTGTTAACGCTGTTATTACCTCAACTTTAGAAACAGGTTGTTTTGGACGAAAATAACCACCAGGATAGCCGGACATAAATCCTTGTTGATAAGCTTCTTCAATAGGACGAGAAGCCCAATAACCAGTAGGTACATCTTTATAAACAGCACCACTTTGAATTTGACGGATTGGCTCTTGATTAAATGCTTTACGAATTATTGCTGCAAATTCATCTCTATCAACTGATTCTTGGGGTCGAAACGTGCCATCAGGATAACCAGTTACAATATTTCTTTGTGCTAAACGTTGAATATATGGTTGTGCCCAGAAGTTAGGTGGAACATCAGGAAAGGCTGTTTGCCTTGATGTCTGGGCATGACTTTCTAATGAACCAGCACCTATTACAACCATACATAAAGCAGGTAAAGGTAGAACTACTGACAAAACTTTAAGTAAATTAATCATTGAATTTTCTCCAAATCACCTTAATTATTTAATACTTTGGTTAAGTAATGGTGGTATCAGCACGGTGTTAATTGCGTGAATTATGCCATTGCTCGCTTGGATATTAGCTTGAACTACTTGAGCATTATTAACTCTAATTTGATTCGCGTCTTTATTAACTGTAATATTTACAGGACTGTTACCAAAAGTTTTGAGTTCACCAGATACAAATTCATTTACAGTTAATTCTTTAGGAACTAGGTGATAACTCAAAATCCTAATCAGCGTTTCTCGGTTTTCTGGTAGTTGTAACTTTCGTAAAGTTTCTACTGGTAATGCAGCAAAAGCTTGGTCTGTGGGAGCAAAAAATGTGAATGAACCAGGTTCATCTAAAATGCCTGCAAGTCCTGAAGTTTTTAATAACGAAGTTAAAGTAGTGAAGGAATTATATGATGCTGCAATAGAAACAATGTCATTTACAGATTGAGTACTGCCAATTGTTCTACCAACAATATAGTTCGCTGCTGGAACATTGCTCGCTAAAGGCTGTAGCTGTCCCTGCTTAACTAACGCTTGGTACAAATGTGCTGCGGCTTCTGCACGAGTTAGAGCTTTTAAGGGATTGAGCTGCCGTACGGATGGATAGTTAACAATTAGATTTGCCTTAGTCGCTGCTGCAACTTCATCAGTTGCATAGTTAGGAATAGCATTTACGTCAGTGTAGTAGCTAGCAAGATTAGCAGTATCATTTGTTGTCAAACCCAAGCCATTAGTTAATGCGACAATCGCTTGAACTTTAGGAATTTGCTGATTGGGGAAGAAGAAATTCCCTGGAAACCCAGACATAAATCCACTTTCATAGGCTTCTTGAATTGCAGAAGTACCCCAGTAGCCAGCGGGCACATCTCTAAATTCTCCTGCATTTAACTGCCGAACTGGATTTTGATTAAAAGCTTTTTGAATCATTGCCGCAAATTCAGCACGACTCACAGGCTGTTCTGGTCTAAAAGTTCCATCGGGAAAACCCGTAATTATATTCTTTTCTGTTAAAGCTGCAATAAATGGGCGTGCCCAATAATCTGTTTTAACGTCAGAAAAATAACGTGCTGTAGCTATATTATGGTTTGGATTCGTAGTGGGAACAATTACTTGAGCCAAGGCTTGTTTAGTATTAGTTGTGGAAACAACAGCAGCTGTCACTATTCCAAAAGCTAACAATGTAGATTTGATTATATACCTATTAAATGAACTATGCATAGTAAACTCCTCTTTTTAATCAACATTAATTAAAAACCTAAATCTAAAAACAACCTTGTTTTTAATTAAAGTTTAAATATCAATAGTGGAAAACTCGTGGATAAATCCAATATTTTTCTTAAAAAGAGTATATCCTTTAAAATTACATCTTTTGGCATAAAGTTTTTTACCCACAGATAGATGTTAATAATAAAGCTTATATATAATTAATAAGTCTAGTGTGATTAACATTAATAAATAGTAAAAGCTCACCCCCTTAGTCTACGTAACTAATAATACCTTTTAAGATAAAGTTAAATCTTATAAGTAGGTGGGTATAATTAAAGTCAACTATGTAAACTTATGTAAAGGTGAAAAAACTTATACCCTTAAAGCGTTTTGATTAAATTATATATCAATTTCGACATAAAATTCGACATAAAAATTTATTTAACTAGAATTTGGTAGTTTGATTGAAGTATTTTGACTTAAACTTAATTGTTTAGTTTTTAAGTTGTCAATTCATCTTTTATATTAACATTAAAAATATCCTCGACATAAACTAAATCAAGAACTAAATCAAGTAAAAAAGATTGAGCGCTCAAACCTTGGCTAGAGGAGTTATGAAACTACAGGCTGTTGTTTTATTTTATCTTAAATTTAAATAGTGGAAAACTGGTGGGAAATATTAGAGTATAACTGCTACTTAAGCTAGAAAAAGCATAATCACTACATCTAACTTCTGGGTAATGTTACATTTAATAAATTAAAATATAATCTAATTTATGGTGTTGAAGGCAATAATGTTAATGTTTAAGTATGGATTTGATAAAGTTTACCAATCAGCTTTCAACAAGAGATAATTGCCCTTCCATATCTCAAAAATCAGCTTTTCCCAGTCAAATAGCTATATTAACCCTGTGAAAAGCACGCAAATGTTGGGTTTCGTTCCTCAACCCAACCTACGAGTTTTTGTATTTTCGAGCTATCCCTTGCAGTATTGGAACCGATTGCATCAAGTCTATCTTTAGTAGTATATTTTCAACACAAGAACTTTTATCCACCAGTTTTCCACTATTTACACTTAAGTTTAAACTAGATATAAATTGCTTAAGGCTGAATCAAACATTAGCAATCAATAGCAATCAATGATTTTGAAATCTGAAATGGCGTTTCTTTGTGAAACGGAGAAATATTTATGGCTCATATTGGGTATCATGCTTCTCACGAACAATTCAAACCTAGCGAATTATTGAGATACGCGCAAATGGCAGAACAAGCTGGTTTTACTCATGTCCTCTCGTCTGACCATTTCCACCCTTGGAGTGAAGACCAAGGACAAAGCGGTTTTGCTTGGTCATGGCTTGGTGCAGCTATGCAAGCAACACCCACACTTTCTTACCGCGTTGTTTGCGCTCCCGGACAACGTTATCATCCTGCTGTCATTGCTCAAGCAGTAGCAACTTTAGCAGAGATGTTTCCCAACCGTTTTTGGCTAACAGTGGGTAGTGGTCAAGCACTCAACGAACACATCACAGGAGAAAAATGGCCCTGTAAATCTGACCGCAATACTCGTTTAAAGGAGTGCGTTGATATAATGCGTGCGCTGTGGTCGGGGGAAACTGTTACTCATAACGTCCAAGTATGTGTTGAAGAAGCAAAACTTTATACTCGTCCAGAAATCATACCCCCAATTATTGGTGCAGCTATCACTCCTCAAACCGCAGAATGGTTAGGTAGTTGGGCTGATGGATTAATTACGATTTCCCGTCCACCAGAGAAACTAAAAATGGTTGTAGATGCTTTTCGTCGGGGTGGTGGAGAAGGAAAGCCAATGATTTTAAAAGTACAGCTTTCTTATGACCGCGATAAAGATAGTGCGTTAAAAAAAGCACATCAACAGTGGCGCAATAACATCTTTAAAAATATCCTGATGACCGAATTACGAACAGCTCAACAATTTGATGCAGCCGGAATGTTTGTACAACAAGAAGAATTATATGAACATATTCGCGTTTCCGCAGAACCCCAACAGCATATTGAGTGGCTACAAAAAGATATGGAATTGGGATTTGATGAACTTATTCTACACAATGTGAACAGGGAGCAGGAGCAGTTTATTGAGATGTTCGCTAAAGAAGTAATTCCAAATTTCATATAAAAACTTTTTAATTCTAAATTAGAATTTACTATGCGAAGCGGAGCTTTATGTATAGCACCTATAATAAAATCTAACAAGATTTAAGTTATTATGAATTTACGCTCAAGTAACATTATAATAAATGTTGTTATTTATTGCAATTATGCTAATATTAGGCTTTTATATAATTGCAAAAACCATGTTTCATGAAAATATAAAAATCGATAAAATTATGAAGAGTTTCGTAATTTTTATCTTGATTGCGTTAGTGCTGATTATAGTTCAATATGTGTGAATACAGACAGCTATGCTTTTGATTAAATTATATTAATTGATGGACAAAAATTATAGAAATGTTTTCATCTTCCTTTGCTACTTTCGCTTTATCAGCATTAAGCGCAATTTTTTTAACGCTTGTACACCTATTTTCTAGTAAATTAAGATTTGTAAATGTCCCTCGTAGTCTTTGGCTTTCCGCTGCAGGAGGAGTTTCTGTTGCTTATGTCTTTGTGCATATTTTACCCGAATTAAGCAAACATCAAGCTGTTCTAAGGAAAGCAGGAAAAGGAATTATTCCTTTTGTAGAACACCATGTTTACTTACTCGCATTGGTAGGGCTAACTGTGTTTTATGGGTTAGAACGAATTGCTAAATTATCCCGCTTGCATCGTAAACAAATTGGTAAGCCAGATATGACCAGTGAAAATGTGTTTTGGCTACATATGGTTTCCTTTGGGTTTTACAATGCTTTAATTGGTTACTTATTACTACATCGAGAAGAACCAGGCATTATTAGTTTGCTAGTGTTTAGTGCAGCGATGGCAACCCATTTTGTTGTTAACGATTTTGGTTTGCGCGAACACCATCAGCATATATATGACCGTATTGGTCGTTGGATGCTAGCAGCTGCAATTATTGTGGGTTGGGTGCTTGGTGCTGGTACACAACTAAATGAGGCTGCTATCGCTGTATTATTTTCTTTTTTAGCAGGAGGAATTGTCCTGAATGTATTGAAAGAAGAATTACCGAGCGAGCGAGAAAGCTGCTTTTGGGCTTTTGCTTTGGGTGCAGGAGGTTATGCAACACTTCTATTAGCTATTTAATATTTTCAACAGCTAGATTATTCGGGTTATTACTTATGATAACGCCAATTTTTTCAGTGGAAAACTCGTGGAGAAATTCAATATTATTTATATTGCCAATTAGAAAATTTACTTACTTTTGATAGAGCAATAGATAAAACTATTGATTGATGATATTTCTTTCCGCAAAAGACTTTAATAGATTATAAAAGAAAGGAGTTAAATATCATGTTAGCAAAATTTACAAAAGTTATTATTGCTAGCCTTATTTCACTAGGTACTGTTTCAGCAATTGCTGTCGGAGCAGTATTTACAAATGCTTCACCAGCGAACGCTCAAGTTGTAGATGGCAGAATAGCTGAATACAATCCTCGTACTGCACCTGTGTTAAATGTTGGGGATAGAGGACCAGTAGTTAGAGATTTGCAACTCTTTTTACGCAGAAGAGGGTACTACTTTGGTCGAATTGATGGTATCTATGGTTCGCGTACTGCTCAAGCTGTAAGGGTTGCTCAACTCGATAGAGGTGTAAGAGTAGATGGTATTGTGGGGAGAAATACTTGGGCTGCTTTATATAATCCACTTCTGCTTCAAGGCGACCAACCTGGTCCGTTTGACTAATGACTTTAGTATTTTTTTGTCACAATAGGGGCTTTTTGCCCCTTGTTAGACAAATTTTTAATTTACTTAATCTACACATAATATGAAAATAAATAATATACCTCGAAAACCTAATAACAGAAGTCAGCACTTGTGGTTATTACCTTTAGCCAGTGTTGCGGTAGGGGTTTTAAGTAGCTGTTCAAGAGATATATCCAGAGAATTACCTGCTCCGACTGCTACTCCTCTAGCTGCTAATGAATCTGTCAATGAATCACAAAGACTAGAAAACCGTTCTTTAGCACCAACAGTTGACGACAATAACTTTGTAGCAGCAGTTGTTGAAAAAGTAGAACCTGCGGTAGTTCAAATTAACACTTCCCGAACTGTTAGAACTCAAGCACCACAGTTCCCTGATGAGTTCAATGACCCAGTATTTCGACGTTATTTCGGAGAAAATTTGCCACCACAATCACAAGAACGTGTTATACGCGGTGTAGGCTCTGGATTTGTGATTAATCCCAACGGTCAAATTATCACTAATGCCCATGTTGTTAATAATGCCGATACAGTAAGAGTAACTTTTTCTGATGGTCGCACTTTTGAAGGAAAAGTGTTGGGGAGAGACCCTGTGAGTGATATTGCTGTTGTGCAAATCCAGGGCAATAGCTTACCAACAACAGAAACAGCAGATATTAATTCGGTAAAACCAGGACAGTGGGCAATTGCGATTGGTAATCCTTTAGGTCTTCAACAAACTGTGACAGTAGGTGTTGTCAGTGCTATAGACCGCTCATTAAATCTTTCAACTAGACCTAGTAGCTATATTCAAACCGATACCGCAATTAATCCTGGTAATTCCGGAGGACCACTTTTAAATGCTCGCGGTCAAGTTATAGGTGTTAACACTGCTATTATTCAAGGTGCAGAAGGTATTGGTTTTGCTATTCCTATTAATACTGCTCAACGAATAGCCCAGCAATTGATAACTGAGGGTAAAGTTGAATACCCTTATTTAGGTATTCAGATGATACCTTTGACACCGGAAGTTAAGCAAAGAATAAACAGCTATCCAAACAGTAATGTCCAAATTGTGGCAGACCAAGGAATTCTTATTGCCAGAGTAATTCCTGGTTCTCCTGCTGCTAGAGTTGGGTTACGTACAGGAGATGTGATTCAACAAATTAACAATCAATCAGTGACTACTGGAGAAGAAGTTCAGCAAATTTTGGACAAAAATGGTTTAAATAATAATTTACAAATTCAAGTTTTACGTAGTGGGCAAAATTTGCAATTTACAGTAAAACCTAAAGCATTACCATCTCCAACTCAAAATAATAATCGTCCTTGAAAAACTCGTCACCTAGATTGTTAAGTTCAATTGTCATCATTTTCTAAATTGGACTTACCACTTGCCGTAATCAATATTTTCTGTTTGCGGCTATATTTTTTGTAAAGAGACATGACAATAGCAAGAAAACCGATTAATTGTCCAAAACGCACAATGCACCCTCCTATTTTTTACGTAGCTATTATTTTGACATAGACAACTCTTGCCTCAATTTTTGAATTCGCTTTAGACGGTTGAAAATACGGGTGATTAGTTTTGAATCGATGATAGACTTGCTGACACAATCATCGCCACCAACTGTAAATATTTCCTCAACAATATCGGCTTCTAAATCATTAACAAGAAACATTACTGGTAGTAACTCCCAATACGGGTCGTTACGTACTAACTGACATAGTTCAATTCCACTTATATCAGCCATTTCCACATCTAGAATCAACAAATTTGGAGAAAATTTTGTCAGCTTCTCCCAAAAACAATGTGAGTCATCCACAGTTGCCACATCAAGTTCCAAAGGTTCTAATTTTTCTTGTATCGCAGTTAATACTTCTCGGTCATTACTTACAACCATAACTTTCGCTTCAGTAATACGATTTTGTTGTAAAACTTGAATTACTAGCTCTAAAATTTGCTTTGCAGGCATGGACTTGTTTAAAAAACCACGTCCGCGCGCTCGCATAACTGCTAAACGGTCAGCAAAATTGTCTTTGTCTGTTATAACTAATGTTGGAATTGATAGTGTTTGCTCTTTTGGCAGTTCGCAAAAGCTAAGGTCAAGCAACACGACATCAGGACATGAATTTGAAATTACACTCATAGCAGTATCAGGATTATTAGCATTTTTAGCTTCTATTCCTTGATTTGTGGCCTCTTGAGCTAACTGCTTCACAAGTTCTATATCATTGCTAACTATCATAAGTTGATTTTTGCACTGTGAGTCAGGCGCTATGGTATCATCGATTTGTTTAGCTGAGAAATTTTCCAGTTCTCTTCGTAACTCCATTAAGAGTTTATCCAAATGTAAATATTGGGTATTATCAATACAATCTTTTCTCTGAAATACATTTTCGATTTCAGTAGCTAATAGCGAACCCTCTGTAAAACCAAAACTTCCCAAAGCACCTACGAGCTTGTGAGATTCTTGCTGTGCTTGTTCCTGTAATTGAGGGTTTAGCTTACCCTTTTTCAACGCATTAGTTGCTTTCTCTATAACAGCAATACGCAAGCCAACCTTTGCCTGAAAACCCTCACGTAACTGTTGAACTGCTGCGAACAAAGTTTTTTGTTGTTCTAAATTTTCTTTTGGTTCTATTTCTTCGTTGCTTTGATTATGGTACAAAGGTTTCAGCCGATAACCCATTCCATAAACAGTTTCAATAAAATCGTAATTAGCGCCTGCTGCTTTGAGTTTTCGCCGCAAACTTTTAATATGAGATTTAATCGTGTCTTCTTCTGGTGGTTCTTTATCAGCAGCCCAAAGTTGGTCTACAATTGTACTGCGATTAAAAATGCGCTGATTGTTACGTAAAAAAAGCTCTAAAAGGCTGAATTCCTTTGCTGTTAAATGCAGTTCAACCTCAGCATAAGTCACTTTACAACTGCTGGGGTCGAGATGCAAAAGACCCCATTCTAACACCGGAGGTAAGCGAGAACTACCACGGCGAATTAAAGCGCGAATGCGAGCTAATAATACCATAAAGTCAAATGGCTTGACTACATAATCATCTGCCCCTGCATCCAAACCAATAACTTTGTCGCTTCCGCTATCAAGTGCTGTTAACAATAAAATTGGCATTTGATAACCTTGCTGGCGTAATTGGCGACAAAGGCTAATACCATCTAACTTAGGCAGCATGATATCAAGCACAACTAAATCATAGCTACAAACAGACACCAATTCCAAGCCAGCTTCACCATCAGCAGCAACATCAACTACACAATTCTGCTTATTGAGAACTGCTGATATACCCTGAGCTAATAAATTATCATCTTCAATTAAGAGAATTTTCATAAGAAAAACAGCTTTTAAAATCGCTCTCACGTGGAGGTTAGTTTTGAAATTTTTATAATTAGAACTAAAGCCCCCTGCCACGTCCTTTTGTACCGTAGAGTGTGTAACGCTTCGATAAAATTTGAGCGTAGCGATAAGACTTGTAGCTTCACGCACCATCATTGGATTGTGACACACTCCGTAAGCCTTAATAATATGACCATATATTTATGTATTTCTTTTATTTAAAGTTTTTAATCTACCAAAGGTAAGGGATAAAAATACAACTAAAGGTGTAAGTTAAGATTAAACTTACGGCTAAATAGTTTACAACAGTCGCTAACTATTTCGACTTTTACCTTTAATAATTAAAGTTCAGGATGCAACCAAATAAACAATCCGGCTGAAGCCGCAGTACCAACAAAGTGGGTTGCAATACCGTTGACATTCGCCATTGCCACAAAAACATCAAGCGAACGAATAATACGAGTAGGGTCGTAAATGGCAATCCCTTGAGGTTGAGCAATAGATTTTGCTAGTAGTACCCCTAATCCTGATAAACTTCCCACAAGAAAAATCAGCATTCCCACAAAACCAGTAATAACTGCTATCCGTAGCAAGCCCATGACCTCTACTTTTTTCGGATGTAAAGCTGGATTAGGGTCACGAAGTCGTTTGGCGTAGCGGGTGATACGGAAAGCTAGATAAATACTAAACAGCAACACCAAAATTCCACTAACTGCCCAAAAAATGCTGGTTCCAACTCCAGGTACTGTTCCTTGGCTGTAGGTAGGTACTGGTACTCCAGCTGTAGGTGCTACTGCTTGGCTGAAGTTACGACCAGTGATGGTGAATAATATCATAATAACAGAAGCAGCTCCTAAAGCAAGCTGCACCCAAAGGCTACCCCAACCAACAAAACGCAGAATGTTAGCAATTTTTTCAAGGTTAGGATTAACTGTCTTTACTCCCAATGTGCTTTCCATAGTCATTGTTTAAAATGTTGACTTGATTAAATGCTTTTGTATGTATGAATAATAAGTAAGTTTGTAGTTACTTACTACACTCCAAAGTTAGAATAATAACTTGCTAAATTGATACTTTAGTAATAAGAGTTAGATTATTGTTTCATTAAATTTATGAAATTCTACAAATATATAATTTTTTAAATTGTTATGATAAGTTTTAAACAATTACTGAGACAGGAGGGTATCAGCGACAAGCTATTTTACCTAAGGGATAAGCTGATTTGCAGCTAGATTGTATAAGACGAATACGTAAGATTATTGTAGTGCGGGCATCTTGCCCGCTTCCTGTATATAACTGTATACAAATTAAATACGCAACAGCTTATAATTTCACTATTACTTTCAGCATAGTTAAATTGTTTCTAAAGTAGTAATTTAGTCTGTAGTAGAGCTTTTCCACCAAATTTCCACTATTTGTATATATGTTGGAACTATGTCTATTTAAAGGTAATATGATGCGAATATTTAAATTTTACTGATATCAAAAATTAAAAGTTGTAAAAGCATTTTTACGACTTCAGTAAATCTTAAAACATTAGCCTCAATTACAAAATTGAATTTTACGGAGGAACTCTCATGATGCATCAATTTATTACTAATTTTAATAGGAAGCGCGCACATTTTAACCACAGACCCTTTCGAGTTGGTACTATTGTACTTGCGCTAACGACGATGTTTTTGGGTGCTGCTTGCACCAACAATTTAGAAGCAAGACGCGAGGTAGGGGAAACTAACGTAACGGCACAGGAAGTAGCCGACAATACAACCCAGCTAATTGGTAAAACTGTAACGATTAGAAGCCAACCATTGAAAAAACTTAGCCCAACTACATTCACCGTTAGTAACCAACAATTTTTTGGTGGCGAATCAATTCTAGTTGTAAATGCCACAGGAAGTGCGACTCCCTTACCTGAAAACGTTGATTTGCAAATTACAGGACCTGTCGCTAACTTTGTAGTCGCAGACATTGAAAGACAGTATGGTTTGAACTTAGACCCCAATTTGTTAGTGGAATATGAAAACAAACCAGCAATTATTGCACGCTCAATCGCTTTAGCGCCAAAACCAGGGGAAATTAGCAGTAATCCAAGTGCATATTACAATAAGGTTATTGCTGTCCCAGCAGAAGTCGAGAAAATCCTTGGACAGAACTCGTTTACCCTTGATGAGGATAAACTATTTGGTGGTCAAGACTTATTAGTACTAAATCCAAATCCCAAAGTAACCATTCGAGAAGATGAAAGAGTTGTTGTTACTGGAGTACTGCGCCCATTAGTTATCGCAGATATTGAAAGAGAGTATGGTTTCAACTGGGATACAGGTTTTGAAAGACAGTTGGAAGTAGAGTATAAGGGAAGACCAGTCCTAATTGCCCAATCTGTATACCCATCAGCATTAGAAGATGCAAGAAGATAATAAGTAGAAGATTTAAGGCATAAGGAGCTTGATTGTTCTTTATGTCATCTCTTTTATCTGCTGGCAGTATCAATTCTACAATTTATCGAGCACTAAATTTTAATTCACATTAATATTTAGCTGGAATAGTCACTATGAATTCACGCCCAAGAAACATTATAATAAGTGTTGTTATTGCAGACCAATGATTCAGAATGCTAGCGAACTCATTAAAAATTTTCAGCATAAAAGAGTTGAAGCAACCCAGTTAGAGGAACTGCAAACCGAGTTGTTAGATGAATCCACGCCCTCACTGACTTACCTGATTTTAACGGTTGCTTCTTGTACTATCGCGACTCTTGGCTTAATTACTAATAGTGCTGCCGTTATCATCGGAGCGATGATAATTGCACCTCTAATGTTACCAATCAGGGGACTGGCTTACGGCGCACTTACTGGTAACATCTTACTCTTTCGCAGAGGGCTAATAGCTATTGTATTCGGAACTTTATTATCAATTGGGCTAGCTTACTGTATAGAGTTATTAGTCGGAATTTCCACTTTTGACACTGAAGTATTATCCCGTTCTAAACCTACCCTACTAGATTTAGGAATTGCAGTGACAGCAGGTAGTATTGGCGGTTACGCCAAGGTAAAGCCCACAATTTCTGGTACTTTGGTGGGAACTGCTATTGCAGTTGCGCTAATGCCACCTATTTGTGTTATTGGTTTAGGTCTAGCCCAAACAAATTGGTCGCTTAGTCAGGGAGCAGCTGTTCTTTACCTTACCAACCTCTTGGGTATTACGCTCGCTTGTATGCTAACGTTTTTGATTATGGGCTATTCCTTTATAGAGCGAGCAGGTGCTGCGCTATTTTGGACGCTATTACTTACAGGTATTTTACTTCTGCCTCTGAGTGTTAGCTTTGCCCAATTAGTTCGACAGACAAATCTCGAAAGCAATCTCAAGAATGCGCTGCTGACCAAAACCATTACTTTTGAACGTATGGAATTGCTCAAAATTGACGCCAATTGGTTAACTCACCCACCGCAAGTTCGGCTCATTGTACGGACAAAAGAAACTGTAACTCCCAAGCAAGTTGGGTTATTAGAAAAGTTTTTGCAAAAAGAAATGGGTCAGCCTTTCACTCTCATATTTGAGATAAGCCAAGTTAAAGAAGTAAGAAGATAAACAAGTTACTGCTTCCAGCAAACTTTAAATTACAGCCTAAGACTATTCTTCTCCATGTAACTTATAAAAAGCACTAATTGCAGCTTTTTGTTCTGCACCAACAACATAACGCTTAAAAGCACCATCAGTACTATGACCAGTCAGCTTCCGTGCGTGAGTGGGGTCTAATCCATCGAGTAATAGCATTGAAGCGAAGGTGTGTCTAAAAGCATGGGGATGAAGGTCTGGTAGTCCAGCCAATTTACCAATCCTTTTTATCGCAGTGTAAATTCCTTGGTAACTCAGCCTTGCATTAAATGGCTCATGTATTCGAGTATATTCTGGAATACTGTTATGGTAAGAAAGCAGCAAAGGGGAATCACCCTGCATTTTTTCTCCCCCAGCACTACGAGCATCAAGGTAATTATTAATGTATTGACGACTTTCTCTTAGCAGTGGTACTATTCTCGGTTTTTTGTCCTTGGTTTCCGTAATTAAAATTAACTTTCCATCGTAGTCTTCTATGTTTAGAGAAGCTACTTCCGAAGCACGTAAACCGTAAAGCAGTATATGTAACAACGCTAAGTCTCGTAGTTTTGTCGGCCCATCAAAATTTTCCAAAGCCGATTTAACCGCTTCAAGTTCATCTTGTGCTAAATCTTGCGGCTTGGGTTCTGGGAGCTTTTCCAGTTTGATACCCAGCATGGGGTTTGTCTCAATTATATCCGGGTAAGTGAGGCGCATCCAATTGAAAAAACTTTTTAATGTGGAGAGGGCTGAATTAACTGTTGCTTTAGATAATGATTCACCCTGTGGTGTTTTAGCTTCAAGCAAAAGGTATTCTTTATAATTCGCCAAATGACGAGACCGTATTTGTCTAAAGCTGAGGTCTGTCCAAGCTAAAAAACGCTGTAGCTCTCGTGTATAAACAGTCTGAGTATTTTTGGATAAGCTGGTACTCTTCAAAAATTCTTGAACTTTTTGCCACCTCAAGTCAGATATTAGTGGAACTTGAGAATGCTTCGACCTGTCAGTAATTTTAGATGAGCCGCCATCAATTGTTATCAAATTGATTGGAGGAAGTTTAGAATTTTCGTTTCTAGGAAACATGATTACACTCATTAATGTACTATAGGAGTCCTAAATTATTAGACATCTCCACAAATTAATTATGCGTTATTTGTTCACGTTCACGTAGTGTGCCTCGAAGAGGCATAGTGGAGCGCTAAACCTTTGTATAGTGGAGAGGTTACATGTAACGTTTTTAATTCTTTTCGCAATTCAAATTTAATTGATTACGCAGTTCATCTAAAGAAGTACACCATAAAGTATTCCACTGAATACCAAAAAGTGGTTTTGCTTGTTTTCCTAGCATCCAACCATAAGTAATAGCATTCATATGTGACTCGCACAAATCTATATCTTCTATCGCCGTTTTTAATAGATTTTTAGCAAGCAATGCTAAAAACAAAGGAGATGAATAAATTTGAGCGACATAAAATGCTTCTAGCTGAATTTCTCCAGCTTTGTTAGTGTCGCAACCTGTAACTACATGCCAAATATCATGAGTTTCTCCCAAGTGAACAGATGGATATGTTTTTTCATCTACGGCTTTACTGATAGGAGGAGGATTAAAAGCATTCTTGAGCATATGATTTGCGTACTGATATCCCAAAGTATTCTCAGGTAACAAATGAAGTTGATGCAAATCGATATTTCCTAAAAGCGGTCGCTCAATTAAAGCCATTTTTCCTTGAGGGTAACTTGATAAATGCTGAAAAATCAGTTTATTGCTATGAGGGTCACTGATAATCTCAGATAACTTACCAATTCCTTTGAAATCGCCATAAGGCGCTTTAACTAGTTGCATAAAGTGATATCCAATATTCAATATTTGCCAATTTTCTTTGAAATTTTTGATAAAGTTCATTTCTACCTCTATTAATTATGAATTGACTGCGGGTTCGCACAAAAGATACAAATTTTTGGAGCTTGTTCTACAATATATTAAGCTCGTACAACTACGACAGAACGTCCTTTTTCTGTTGTTGTAGTTTTAGTTTGCAAACGTTCAATAAAAGGAGGTGCATTTTTACGTCTATCAAAAACAAACAACCACCCATAATCTGCTTTTATTCTTTCTAAATAACCTTCTAACTGGTTTAACCCTTGTGATTCTGGGTCTTTAATTTTATCTCGCCAAGCTTTAACCTCAATTCCTAAGGTTACCTTTTTATATTTTAAGCATAAATCCATACGACCAGAGCCAATTGCATATTCGCGCTCTAAAGTTCCATCTCCATTAACAACACGATGTAAAAATGACATTAATACCAAGTGCGGTGCGATTTCGTGGTATGATGTAGTACCCAATAAAGGCTCTCCATGTTGACGCCAAAAATCAATAAATGCTGACAACAAAGCATCAATATCTAGTTCCCCATCATCCGTTAACCAAGTCGGTGCAATAGTAGGTAAACTCGCCATTGGTGTAATTGTTAGTACTCGCGGTAACACCTCGCGGTAAATTGGATTAGCAATTACTAACCCTCCTTGCGGAATCATTTTACATAATCCTAAGTCTATAACAAACTGAATATCATCTGCTGGTACATTTCCTAATTCCAACCCTGCTAACATCGGCTCAATTATTGCTTTAATTCTTGTTTCAGTAAGCCTGTTCGCAAGAGAATCAAGGTGTCTATCTTTACGCAC
Organism: Scytonematopsis contorta HA4267-MV1; assembly: GCA_019359035.1. Lineage (GTDB taxonomy): Bacteria > Cyanobacteriota > Cyanobacteriia > Cyanobacteriales > Nostocaceae > Scytonematopsis > Scytonematopsis contorta. Next base: position 28,483 of record JAHHIC010000080.1, read on the forward strand.
AATTAGTATTTCTTTAGCTTGATTAATATGTTCTACCGTAATTGCTACTTTTGTATCTATAACTAGTTCTTCAACAATTTCTTTTGCCAGTGAGTTTGTCAACCAAGGTTGTCCTTGAGTTAAATCAAAAGCTAGTTGAGCAGCTTCATCCGTGAAAACTTGTCCTGTATCGGACGTATGCTGCTGGTATAATTCCACTACCTCAGCAGCATTAAAATCTCTCATTGTTAGCGAACGGTCTTTTATATTAAACGGACTTGCCGTATTTAACCTACCACTACCACCAGAAGCAACTTTATAATCTCGTACATCTCGCATTCCAATCAATCCTATAGATGAAGGAAAGTTTTTAGGGCGATTGTTATAACCATCGCGCAATTGCCGCAAAACAGAAATCAATACTTCGTTTTCTAGAGAGTCTATTTCATCTATAAATAATATTATTGGTCGTGGGCAACTTTGTGCCCAAAGTCTAAGATTAGCTCTAATTCTCTGTCCAGGTGGACCTTCTACCCAGTCAGTAGGTTGCAAATCTGCTGGTAATCTATCTGTTATGTTATCATGCCATGTTGCTAAAATTGCTAATTCGGCGGCTCCGATGTCATCTTTAAAAGCATTTCCCACTTCTACTGATAGAGTAATTGCACAATATTCTCCATTTTCTGTTATTTGTTTGGCTAAGGCTATCATTGCTGTGGTTTTACCCGTTTGACGCGGAGCATGAATAACAAAATAGCTACGTTGCCTAATTAATCGCTCAAGGTTCGGTAACCTAATAGTAGGTGATGACGTATAGTGGTCGTCAATATTACAGGGTCCTGAAATGTTAAACCAACGAGTCATGACAACAAAACCAAATTAAGGATAATGCTTAAGAGCTTAACGCATATCACTAAACCGAGCGGACATCTCGATTTTTAACCACTGCGACTGTCGCACCTGAAAACTGTAAAAATTTGTAAAAATTATCTACCTATAAAAAAAATTGTGCTGTTATGAAGGTATAGGCAGCACAGTTTACCTATTATTGTCAATAGTTATATCAAAAAAATAACTGATAGGGCATCCCATCTCTTTGATCCAGAAACGCGACAACGCAAAGCATGATTGAATCGTTCAAAAGGGCGACAGCATTTTATTCCTGCTGAACAACCAAGTTGCTGGTATCAGCACGAAGCTTTCCCGATCTCGCCCGAAAAAGATCGAAACGTCAATCGCCCCGAACCAGTCATGCTGTGGATTGCTTTGACTCTTCAAAAAATCCACCCAAAGGCTTATTTTCTGGAGTCTGGCAAGCGATATACTTTGGGAGACGGCTGGCAGTCCTTCGCTGGGGGAGATTTCAATGATTACTCTGCCTAGAATGATCCATCTCGATCAATTAATTGCCACATTGATGCAGGTGGTAATAGAAAGTACAGGAGCCGAAACGGGCGCTCTGGTTCTTCTGGAAGAGGATCAACTCACTGTAGTGGCTCAATGCAGTGGCAATAGACCGTGTGACCTGGAAAAGCTGGCTGTTGCTGACTGTGCAACCATTCCTGTCTCCGTCATTTACTCAGTAGAACATACTCAAGAAACTCTGGTGTTTGAGGATACAGTCAGCGAATCGTCTTTTTCAACTGATCCTTATATTCAACACCAACAGACGCGATCGCTCCTGTGTATGCCAATTTTCCAGCAAAATCAGTTGATCGGCATCCTTTATCTAGAGAACAATCTCACTACCGGAGTGTTTACCAGTGATCGCTTACAAGTCCTCAAACTGCTGATGGCGCAGGCAGCCATTTCACTAGAAAATGCTCGGCTGTATCAACGGTTAGCAGACTATGCCGAAATACTGGAACGAAAAGTAGAAGAGCGAACTCAAGCCTTGCAGCAGGAGATTGCTGAACGTCAACACACCGAAGCCGCATTGAGACAAAGTGAAGCAAATTATCGCAACCTGCTACAAACCGCGAATTCAGTGATCATTCGCTATGATCCGCAAGGAAGGATTCATTACATCAACGATTATGGGGTAAAACTCCTGGGCTATGAAGAACATCAGATTTTAGGGCGCACCTTATTTGAAACCATTATTCCAGACACCGAAATTTCTGGACGCGATATGAGACCCTTTGTCCATGCTTTACTTTGTAATCCTCGATCGTACACGCGAGGCGAGGGTGAAAACCTGTGTCGAGACGGTCGGCGAGTTTGGATGGAGTGGTCGAATCAAGCTATCTTCAATGACCAGGGAGATGTCGTTGAAATTTTATCGGTGGGCAATGACACCACCCAGCGTAGGCAAGCAGAAGAGGCATTACAGCGCAGTGAAGCCAAGTTCCGAGCTATCTTTGCAAACTCCCAAGTTGGCATCTACCGCACCCGCATCGGTGATGGATTAATTCTCAATGCCAATCAACGCTTTGCAGAACTGTTTGGCTTTGATTCACCCCAAGAGATCATTGGGCTGGAACACACCATAGGCTATTGGGTCAATCCCACTGATCGCGAACAAGGCATTGAGGTGATGAAGCGGAATGGGGAAGTGCGAAGCTTTGAAGCACAGATGCGAAAACGAGATGGGACAGTGTTTTGGGGACTTTTTTCTTCTTATTTGAATGCAGACGATGACTATATCGAAGGGGTGATTGCGGATATTAGTGATCGCAAACAGGCAGAAGTCTCGTTGCAAGCCTCTGAAGCAGAACTACGGGCACTCTTCTCAGCCATTCCCGATCCACTGTGTATCTTCACTGTTGAAGGGCAATTGATCGGCGCAATCAAAGGAAACCCGTCCTATGGAGAGTTGCATCGGGAGGAGTATATTGGCAAAACACTGCATCAACTCTATGCTCAGGAACAAGCCGATGAATTCCTGAGTTACATTCAGCAGGCGGCGAGAAACCAACAAGTTCTCACCGTTGAATACAGGCAGTGGATATCTGGACGAGAAATCTGGTTTTTGACCTCTACTTTCATCGCGACAGACCCAACACTACGCCAAGGCGATTCCGGTGCTGCTGTGAGTGAACTACAACAATTGCTCAATGCGAAAGGAATCAACATTACCGTCGATGGCATCTTTGGCGATTTGACTCGCGCCGCAGTGGTTCAGTTTCAACAGCAGAATGGCATTGTTACAGATGGCATCGTTGGCACTCAAACTTGGCAAGCCCTTCGTCGAGGTGGCAATGCATCCATTCAACTGACTGATGCAGCCATTTACTACGAGCCATCGAACTATCCCTACCAAAAAGAGGCGTTTGAATGGTTGCAATCTCAACTCTCTAGGTCAGATATAGAGGAATTTGCTCGTCGCTGGCGAAACCTACGCTAACGCGGCAATTCCCGATCTTAAGACGCTGGAAATGCCCTGAATTATATGGTTTTTCCCAGCTTTTATGGCAAGGTTCCCTGCTTGATACAGATGTAGAAAAATGAACGACGATCATAGCCACAGTACCTTACTTGTCCCACCGTCAACCGAAGACTGGATGCAAGGTGTGCTGAGTGCCAAGATTGTGCTGGTAATGTATGGAGACTACCAATGCTCCAAAGGTGCGGACGTTTACAAGATAATTCAAGGGATCAAACGAGAGCTTAGTGCTACTTTTGGAGAGGATTATCTGTGCTTCATCTTCCGTCATTTTCCGCAAGTACAGATTCATCCTCATGCCCAACGAGCCGCCCAAGCCGCCGTTGTCGCCGCTGCCCAAGGACAGTTTTGGTTAATGCACGATACTTTATTTGCTCATCAACAAAACTTAGAGAACGGTTATCTTGTTGAGTACGCCAATGATTTAGGGCTTGATATTCCTCAGTTTCTCAAAGAGTTGTCTAAACAAGTGCATGTAGATCGTATCCACAAAGATATCGAAAGTGGATTGCACAGTGGAATCACGGCTGCTCCAGCCTTATTTATCAATAACATTCGATATACCGGACGCTGGAAAATAACAGAGTTGATGACAGCCATTGTTGTTGCAAGTCACTAAGCTCTATTCATATTTGACTTGTTTATTAGTGCTAGTCAAATATCGAATGCGCGATCTCAGAGGGTGAGTTGGTTGGTAAAGCCGTTTCAAAGGCAATTTTCACCATTCAAGCAGCCGCGCTTCTCGGTGCAATCATCAATGTCCGATGAAATCGTTAGGAATCTGGAAGAGATCAAGCATTGGAACTCAGTACACCTCAGATCAATGCAACGAAATTAATGCTAGGAGAAGCACAATGATACTTCAAAATAAAGTGGCGTTAGTCACCAAGTTGTCATTCTCTATCTTGGCATTGTGTCTATCCAGTATTCCGATGTCTCTAGAGATTAAATCAATGGTAGTTTTGAAACAATTTGGGATTCTATTTGTGTTGGGCATTGCGGGAATTGCGATGTTTACGATTACGTCGGTTCCATTAGTTGAGCAACAGTTGGCAAAACTGTCTCCAGAAATGCTGGCAAAAGTTCCGCCACTATGGGTTTTAATGCTGCTGCAAGGACTACAGCCTACAGTTCTACTAGCAATCAGCATTCTGATCGGAATTGGCTGTGCCAATCGCGTTGGATTACGCTCACATTTGATTGACTACTGGGTACTTCATACCCCTAAGATTCCATTTTCTGTCATTGAGATACAATGGAGCTTGGGTGTGGGTGCGGCGACGACGATTATTATCCTGTTGATCGATCAGTTCATGAAACCTGCCCTACCTGAAGCGCTACAGGTATCTAATAACACAGAACCGAATTGGCTGAGTTCACTAACAGCAATGCTTTATGGCGGCATCACTGAGGAAATTCTGATGCGCTGGGGCTTAATGTCGCTGCTTGTTTGGATAGCGTGGAAGGTTCTAAAACAAGGCATTACGTTGCCAAGCCAAGGAATATACCAAGGTGCGATTGTGTTAGTAGCGCTAGTATTTGGACTACTACACCTACCAGCAACTGCCGCGATCATTCCACTCACTCCAATTGTGATCGTCCGAGCGATATTACTCAATGGGATCGCTGGTATTGCGTTTGGTTGGCTCTTTTGGCAATACTCGCTTGAGGCTGCGATGTTATCCCATATCAGCTTTCATGCCTTTTCCTTTGCTCTTAACCTTTTGCTGGCAAGATTTGTCTAAGCTTTTTGCTGGCGTATCCATCACCAAATATCAGAGCTAAAACATGTCACGCAAAATGATCGCCACCAAAGAGCAGTCTCCACAACGACCACTGACTCCCAGTGCCAAACACCCGCTTCGGCGATTTCTTCGTAAACCCTTTCAGATCATTCGCACTAATTTTCGCGCCTACCTCACTATCAACGCCATTGCGTATGGCTTAGTCATCATCGGGTTGGTAGCGGCGATGGTCTTCCCCAACCTGAACGCAACTCAGGTAGCCATCCAGGAAGACAACGGAACGGCGGATCTTGTCCGATCGCTATTCAATAACCCCTGGCTATTCTCGCTGACTATCCTGGGAGTCAACCTCACGACCGGCGTGCTGTGGATCGTGCTCCCTTCGCTGATCGTTCCCTGTGCTGGCATCGCCATGTTTGCGTATAAGACGTTCACTCTCGGTTTAGTTATGGCTCCGACTACCAAGATTATGGCAGTGGCACTGATCCCACACTCGCTGACAATACTCATCGAATTTCAAGCTTACGCCCTCCTGATGTTTGGCGCGTACATCCTGGGTCGGTCTTGGGTTCGCCCCGCAACTATCGGGACTCGGAACCATCGTCAGGGTTACGTCCGTGGGCTGCAACAGCTTGGTTGGCTGAGTCTGTCCACGCTCCCACTGTTCATCGTCGGTGCGATCTGGGAGGCGTTCTCACTCCGCTACCTGGTTCATCCGCTGACCCAATGGTTGTTGTAGCCAGTAGGGTAAGTACTGCCCACAAAACTGCACTGTGAAGGGTTTTGCAGACTGTTCGGAGTTTGATTTTGGGCTGAAGGTCAATTTTGATTAAAACAGGAGAAACACAATGAGACAACATAAAGTGGCTTTGATTCAGTACAAGGATTTTGCGCCTCGGATTACAGAACGGGGACCCTTCGGCGGAGCTTCGGAGTATGAATCCTTCTCTGAGGTTGTGAGTGCTGCGAATCAGTGGATCGAACAGACAATGATACGGGTGATCAATGTGGAGACTGTTGTGTTACCTGATCGGTTTGAAGGGACAAGTGATGATGTCTACGGAATGACAACCAGTCATGCTTTCTACCCAGTGATCCTCACTCAAGGCATTACAGTCAAATGCTTTCAATTTGTGCGGGTCTGGTACAGAGAATGAGTTCGATCAGAGGAAGCAATGAAACGATTTACCTTGTTTACTTTCCTGTATCTTGCGCTGGGAGCTTGTCTGACGGCTATTGCGCTTGGATACCCAAACCTGCCTTCGAGTCTTCAAACCAGTCTATTTGCCAGTGCAGGAGCATCCTACTTCATTTGTTTCCTCAGCACCTTCCCATTTTGGCGTGAGGCGACGATTCGCACCTATCGCAGACGGAATTCAGCGGTCATTCTACCCTGGTTGGTGATTGGAGTGAACATTGTTGTGACGATCTGGGACGTTCAGAGCCAGAACTGGACAATGGAAGCTATTTTACGATCATTTTCGCGGCTATCAGTGGTCTTAGTGTTTGTAGAAATCATTGTGATTACCTGGCAAGTGAATTCTGAACATTAGTCTTTGGATTCGGATGCTACTTACGTATCCTGTTGAATGTGTTGTTGAGAGTTAGTGAATTGAGTAGGTGGAAAATTATGGTTAGACGAATATGGGTCTCCGGCACGAGAAGCGGATTTCCGTAACCTCTTGAACTATTCGCCCTATCACAACATCGAGTCTGGCAAGACCTATCCCGCGATCCTTGCCACTACTGCCGATACGGACGATCACGTCGTTCCGGCTCCCTTCAAATATGTCGCCGCGCTCCAGGCAGCAGACATCGGTGACAAGCCTCACCTTGTCCGCATTGAGACGCGAGCTGGCTGGACACGGAGCAGGCAAGCCCATCGACAAGACCATTGAGGAAACAGCGGATATGTGGGCTTTTGCAGCTCACTGGACAGGGTTGGATGTCGGAAATGGGAAATAAACACGCATGAAGCAATGCAGGAGTTCAACATGCAGTATGAAAGTCGATTTCTTTTCATGTCTTTCGCGATCGCAGGCGTAGTGCTAGGCGGATGCACAGCATCGACTAAAGGCGACGATCAGAAAGCGAATCAGGATATCACGGTCACCTGCACAAGCGCCGTCGCTTATGACGTGGGTGCCTGTCAGATCCTTGCTAACGCGAGATGCGAGGAGGGAAAAGCACAACTGAGGGGCTTACTGTCCAGCACGTTCCTTCCAGCCAACAAGCTTTACCAGAACACAGCGCGATACAGGTGCCTGAGCGCTTAAGTCAGCCAGTAGCAAGTAGCACGAGTCAAGAAGACAAAGATGAGAATTAAAACAATTAAAGGACATCAGGGAATCGGAACGGAAGGGAAAGGCGCGACTTACGTGGAAGCTGCCGGGTGGGGTAAGTATCGGTGGTGGCGGTATCTTCTAGGATTAGTATTCATCCTCTTTACGGGGCTGGTGGTCGGCGGCATCGTCGCCCCGCGCATCGCGTTCTTGCTCGGCGGTCAGGAGGGGTGCCTGGCGCGCCCAGGACACCTGGCCGGTCGTGGAGTACTCCGCCACCATCGCGCTCGGCGGCGGGTCGTACCTGGACGACGGACTGCCCGCCGACCCCGCAGCCGAGGCTCCCAACCGCTTCTTCGTCTGGTCTGAGCCACTTGGGCAGCCGGTTCGGATCACTGGCACGCCGCAGGTGTCTCTGAATATCGAGGGCCACGGCAACGTCATGGTCGAGCTGTACGACGTCGCCCCAGACGGCAGCGCCGTTGCGTTCAATCGGCAGGTGGCGGTGGTAAAACCCGGCACGACTAGCTTCGACCTCAGATCAACCGACTGGACGCTGCAGGCTAGTCACGCGTTGGCCGTCGAGATTGGCACCATTCAGCCCTCTCTGGCCCCCGACAACGACTGGATTGATACACCGTCGTTGGAAAGAATCACCGTCAGCGACGCCCGGATCGAGCTTGCCCTAGACGACCCAGCCAACGACACCGTCATCCCTGGCGACCGTGCGCCGTGGCTGGACATCTACCGGCAGGCGTCCGCGGAGCAACTGTCTCCCAGTACCCCGAGCTTCACGCTGCCGACGGTAGGTGAGAAATCTAGTGATAGGTTTGAGATAGCACGAAGGGCGCAACAATTTCTCTCCAATTCAAACTTGCGAGAATTCTCAATCATGCAGAATTTTGTTAGACTAGTGTTAGACGTTAGACTCTAACATAATGGATAAAGTACTTCATAGCAGTAATAGACACGTCCGGAATATGATTTAGGTACAAAAAAATGGTAGAAAGTATAATTGACCCCTTCTACCACCATTTAATAAAAAAATGAATACTTTCGATTATATACAAAAGTACCCCTTGCGTGCCAAGCAACTTTTAGGGATTAGTTATGACCAATTTACCGACCTTGTAAATCGTGCCAAACAATGCCATGAAGAAGAGCAACTTAAACTTGAAGAGAGCAAAATTAGGATACATCGTCGCGGAGGTAGACGTAAAGAAATATTATCAATTCCAGAACAAGTATGTTTATGCTTGTTTTATCTGAGGCAAATACCGACATTTGAAGTTTTAGGAATAAACTTTGGTATATCAAAGACGGAAGCGAACGATACTTTTCACTATTGGAGAAAAATATTACGTAACATTTTACCTGCTAGTTTATTAGAACAGGTCGAAAATAAGGAAGGAGATTTGATAATTGTACAAGAAATATTAACAAATTTTAAGTTGCTAGTAGATAGCCTAGAACAGCACGCCAGTCCGCTCAACGGGGGGAACCCCCGCACGCGGCTGGCTCCAATAGATAGACCCTCTGACAATGATGAGCAAAAAAAGTTCTTTTCTGGGAAGAAAAAACAGCATACTAGAAAAAATCAGATTGTTTCCTTACCAGAAGGAAAAGATATAATCGATGTAAAAGTTGGTTCTCCCGGACCAACGGCAGATATAAAATTGTTTAGAGAGCAGCAAACAAAATTTGATAAGGGACAAGAGTTTGAAGGGGATAAAGCATATCAAGGTGGTGAAAATATTACTACTCCTCATAAAAGAAAAAAGAAGCAAAAATTAAGCGAGCGACAAAAAGAAGGAAATAAAGCATTATCTAGCAAGCGCATATTCGTGGAACATTTAATACGTGTTGTCAAGATTTTCCAAGTTGCATCACAAAGATTTAGACTCAATGCTGACGTTTATAACGAAATAGTTTTGCTAGTTTGTGGACTCGTGAGATTGCGAATTGGAACTTTTGTCTTGCCAGCATAATTTATATTAACTAAAAATTGTGTTTGCGTTGGACATGATTGTTTATTTTTCTGCTCTAAACTATCACTAACTATATCAAACCCTTATTTCTACGTTGAAAGGGAATTTGCAAGGACTAGTCTCAAAGCCTTGTAAATATTGGGCTGCGAGTTTTCGGATGGGTCTAGTATCCACAGCACAAAAGTTAAAATTGGCAGAGTCAGCTGGGGCTGACTACGTAATTCGCTATGATGAAAAAAACTTTGTGAAAGGAGTAATGCATTGGACAGAAGGTGTCGGTGTAGATGTCGTGTATGATTCTGTAGGAGCAACTACCTTTACTCGCAGCTTCGAGGTTTTAAAAAATCGAGGCACCATAGTGTCCTTTGGGCAATCCAGTGGTTTACTACCACCAATTGACCTTAATAGTCGATTAGGTAATCGAACAGAACAACGCGGTTCTTTTCACGTAACACGTCCAATAATTAGGCACTACATTGATAGCCAAGAAGCTTTAAAATCTAAGACGAATGCATTATTTAACTATATTATACAAGGGAAAATAAGGATTTTAGTTGGAAATCAATACACATTAGAAAATTGCAGACAAGCCCATCAAGACTTAAAAAATAGATTAACACTAGGAAAATCAATATTAAAAATTATTTAGGGCTTGCCGAAAAAGTCTACACGACGAAGCTAGAGTGCCAAGTACGTATAAACGCACGAACCCACAGAACCAAAGGTCACTAATTTAATAGGGTTTTCAAAGCTTGCATGGCGGTTGGTAGTAAGCACAATACTTTTGGGTATGACCTATAGTAAAAATTTGTAAAAATTATGTACCTATAAAAAAATTTGTGCTGTCATAAAGGTGTAGGCAGCACAGTTTACCTATTATTGTCAATAGTTATTTCCAAAAAATAACTAAGGAACAAAACATAATGCGGGTAAAGCTTCTAGGTGAAACTCCTTCTTTAAGTGCGTTTGTTCTGTCGTGTGAGGTGGTGGAAAATGTTCAATTGGCAATTAATTGGTCAAATTATGACTTGAATTTAACATACTACAAACCTTACAATTACTACAACAATAAATAAGTTTATAAAAAATTGAGTCGCTCCGGTCTCGTTAAAAGCCTGGGGCTCGTTTTTTTTAGACAACATTTATTAGATATCTACACACCACTGCGAAAACTCTCTACACTTAGAGGACATCGTGTCTATATACCCCCTCCTAGAAAACATTTTCACTTACACATGAGTCCATAAGTTCAGCCTGCGTGGTTGTGGCATATGTAAAAAGAAAGCTTCTTTGTCACAGTTAAAGCTCTGGTAATCAAAAGTATAGTCTTTTTTTTCTGAAATCACATCTAATATATACAAGAAGGATTTATGGGACTGTGAGATAGAACGCTCTATCACTCAAGTTTCCAGAATTTGCACCTTTAATACGAGCCTACAGAAGGCTGTATAATTAACGAGTCAACCCCAATTTGCAAGTAATTAGATAACTGTATAATTGTTGATTAATTGCGAATTGCGTTCGCGAAGCGTGCCGCCTCGGCATATTGCGAACTGCGTAGACCGGAGGTCTTCCCGGAGGGTATTGCGAACCGTGTCAAGGCCACTTCAAAAAAAATGTTCAATTTGCTCCCAGCTAACCACCAAAAAAGCAAGGCTGTTACACGGTGAAGAGGGTGATGGCTGCTGGGACGACAAGTATTGCCACAACCGTCGCTCTTTTTACAGAAAACAGGCTCGGACAAATAATGGCGAAAACACTATACAATCTGTTGTTGTAGAACCACCCCAGAATTATTTCGCAATTCTCCTACTTTACAAAGACCCTGGAGAGCGACCTTTACACGCTTTGGGTGCTGAATTGTGGCAGGGGCAAACACCTAATTGTAAACTGCAACCCATACATTGCTTTGGGTTAACTGGTGGGACAATAAGGGAATATACAGAGCAAGTGCTTGAAGCATTTTCAAAGCAATGCGGTACGAGTCTCAATAAATACAAAGATATTTTCGAGCTTAGCCCTGAAAAATGTCCCATACGTCCATGTCCGCTGCATCCTGAAAGTTAAATGAATACATTTATTTGAATATGGAACACTTAGATGAAGCCCTATATGATTTTTCTGAATCCGTACAACACGACGCATACAATGCATGGACATTACTAGAACGTAGCCTACAAGCATTTACAATCGAGCAGCAGTTGAGTTTGGGAAGCAGTGCTGTTTTGGAACATGCTGCTTACTTGAAAGAGCGGTCACAAACTTTGCTAGCAGAAACAAGAGACAGTAACGATAAAGATGGTCCCCTAGTTAGTTTCGATTTATTTGCTGGCATTGTGCGTATGACTTCCAGGATTGACTTAGAAGATTTAAAAGAACCTGAAATTGAGCAACAATATTCCACTCACGCTAAACATGATTATCCTCAAAGAGTGGATAAAGAAGCTGCTGTTACAGAACTTAACGAAAATGATTCTCGCTTATTCTTGGCTCAAATCCACACTATTGATGATATCAAAACTTTAGCTGGTAGCGAAAATGTTGAGCAATGGAAAAAAATGATATTAACCTTTTTTAAAGAAAAAGGTGAAAATAAAATACAGTTAAAGATAATTGCCAAAAGCTTAAAAATGGCGTTTGTAGAAGTCTGGATAGGGATACTCTTAGGAGACTTTGAACTCGAACAAAAAGGTGATTTTTACGATATCGATACAGTTTGGGTTTCATGTCAATAACGTTACTTAGTACTTAGCTGTATTAACCAAATAACTATTCGTATAATTTAATGCACTAGTATTATGCTACTTTAGATACAAATTTTACTAACTAATAGGTCTCATATGCTAGAGCCAAAAAAGCTTTGAATGCTTAGCATTTTTCTTAGCGTACTATTTTCCTTTTTTGGTTCGATTCAAAAATAGTATTAATAAGCACTACAATAACCGTAATAATATTTATACTAATACATCAGCCGTGTTTGAGTTGCTCCTGCACCTGTAACTGTAACAAGTAGTGACTCCTGACTTTTCACGAGAAGTCCTCAAACCACTAAACAACGCGATTTTTTCGACAAGCTAATTGTCAATAGCTTTAAGTTCATGATAATGGCTAACGTAAAAATCAGGGTTGGGGAAACACTTAAAATGGCGTTTTCTAGATGTCGTGAGATATTAGGTAGTAATTCAACTGTCATCTGTATCTTTAATTAAGTTTAAGAAACTGTATTACTTTCATCATGTACAGTTATTTTTAATACATGGGTGCAATTCTAAATAATAATAAGTGGCAAAATAAATATAATTTATGATTATTTGTCCAAATTGCAATCACCCGAATTTAAACGACGCTAAACAATGCGAAGCTTGCTACACACCTCTTCCTACGATGGTTAATTGTCCAAGTTGTGGGTCAGGGATAACGGCAGATGCTTCTTTTTGCGGACAGTGCGGTTTTAACATGCGAGCATATAGTGAAGCGGTCAGCGCTGCTAGGCTACCAAGCAATACGGATGTACAGTCAAAAGCTACAGATCCATCATCTTCACACGTTGATGCAGGGAAAGTCATTACAAAAAAGAGGAATAACAAAGCCTCTATTTTCAAAGTATTTTTGTGGCCTAAATTTATTTTTGCCAATTTGAAAAAAGTACTTCAACTTCTTGCTCAAATACTACCTTTAAAAACTGGTAAAAAAACAAAAAATATATTCCCTTTTACGCGGGATTTAATTAAATATAAGTTTGAAATTCCTCTTAAGCCTATATTTCGTTTTTCTCACGAACCTATCAGCATCGAAAGCTCGCTTCCCTTTATTGGACGACAAGCTGAATTAAATACGTTAGTCGAACGAATTCTATTTTCCAATGGTGGTTCTTTTCTAGTTACGGGCTATCGTGGTGTTGGCAAAAGTTCCTTTGTTAATCAAGTTGTTAGAAATTTAGAAGCAGCATTACCTTGGGCTGAGAGATACTTAGGAAAAACAGAAATTATTGCAGTACAACTGAACCTAGCACGTCCTCTAGAGCCTTCTAAATTAATGTATCATATCATTCGTAGGCTTTATGAAAAGTTGATAGAAAGAGACATATTGACCGCTTTTAGCCCAGATTTACAAGAACAACTTTCTTCAGCCTATCGTCGCACATCATTTAATATGACTCGAAACACAATTGAGGGCTTGGAACATAACTTTGGCATAAATGAATTCAGCTTAGAAGCAGGCAAACTCAAAACAACCTTGAAACCTTCATTAGGTTATAAACGAACCAATACACAAAATTATCAAGCGTCTTTTTTAGACTATGACGATAAAGCTGCTGAGTACGATGTAATTGAAATTTCTCGTCGGCTAGCAAACGGTTATATTAAACCACAAAACTTACTGCAACAAGTTAAAAAAAAGCTTCTGCGTCAATCTCCACAACGCATTAAGCTCAAAATAATTTTTGTGTTTGATGAAATGGATAAACTCGAAGATATATACCTTGAAGAAAATGGAACAAAAAAACTATTTATTGAAAGCTTACTTGGTAGCTTAAAAAACCTTTTTACAACTTCGGGAATATCATTTATATTTATAGCAGGTAAAGACCTGCATGAACGCTGGTTAGAAGATTTAGGTCGAGGCGATAGTATTTATGAAAGTGTTTTTGCTTACGATAAGTATTTGCCATGTATGTGGACTAATATCAATGAGTTATGCGACACGTTTGTAGACCAAGAGGTTTTAGGAAGAAAATCAACTTTCAATTCTCATGATTCTAGATGGGACGAGGATGAAGCATTATTAATGTTTGAGGATTTTAAGAATTATCTTTATTATAAAGGCCGTGGTCTTCCTAGACGTATTATTCGAGGTTTTAATGAGTATGTGCAATGGAACGACCAAAAACCAATATTAGTATTTACTCATCAAGATGCTCGTCGCATTAGGTTTTACGCTGGATTACAAAATGTCTTGTCGCAATTTATGCGAAAATTTTTGAAAAACGTCTCTGAAGAATCTTTAGGTTCGCAACAAGATAAGCAGCAACTGGGCATCTATTATTTAGTAGACTGGGTTTTACGTCAACAAAATCGGGAGTTTTCTTTGAATCATGCTATCAATGCATCAAAGCAACTGAGTGCAAAAATTGCTTTAATCGAAGAAGTTGCACCTCAAATTATACGAGATATACTTGAGCTTTTACTCCAAAGCGAATATTTACAAGAAGTAAAATCAGAGTTAAATCAAGCTCAAATTCTTAATGTCAACATTCAACCCGAAAAATTGTACCAACTACCTCCTAGACGTATTAATGAAATGTCAGGAGTTGCAGATATTTATGATGAGGAAGCCAATTTATTACGTCAGGTAGATAATATAACCACTGAAATTGGGTATTACAAACTACAAGAAAAAATTGGCGTTGGTGGAATGGCAACAATTTATAAGGCTTGGGATGAGCAAAATACCCGCTATGTGGCTGTAAAAATATTAACTGATAGTCTCGCATCAAATCCACAAGCAGTTAAACGTTTCAAGCGCGAAGCTGAAATAATGAGTAATTTAGAGCACCCTAATATTGTTAAATATTACGATACGGGAGAGGCAAAAAGGCTATTTTATATTGTGATGGAATATATTGATGGAATAAATCTTAGTACATTTGTAGAAAAACTAGGTAAGCTGGATTTTAATGTAGCTATACATATTATTATACCTATAGTTGAAGCGCTACAGTATATTCATGCAAAAGGGTTTTTTCGTAACGATATAAAGCCTGGTAATATTCTGATAAATTCAGCAGGAAAAGTTTATCTTATAGATTTTGGAATAACTAAATCATATCAGGGTGATATGGAAGTGACAGGTACGATATTACAGATTATTGGCACACCACATTATATTTCACCCGAACAATGGCAAAATAATCCTGCAAATGCATCTTCAGATATATATTCTTTGGGTGTAACTATGTATGAAATGGTAGCTGGTAAGCGACCATTTGAAGGTGATTCGCTTGAAGATATTTGTCAACGACACTTACACCAATTACCTATTCCACCATCACGTTTTGCAGCATTACCTCAACCAGTAGAAACAATAATTTTAAAATGTTTAGAAAAAAATCCTAGCCAAAGATTTCAGTCAATTGATGAATTAAAAATCGCATTAAATCAGATAATTCATGACCAACCACGCATTGATTTAGCACCTTTATTAAAAGCTACTGTTGGAGAAATTAACTATGATATAGAATTTGTATCTAATGATACGGAAATTCCTGTACTTGAAGAATTACCTCCACCAACAATAGCCCCCATAACAGTAGACAATACAACGAATTCACTAACCACCGTTACGTATGTTCAATACCCCTATTTACGTGTATTAAAAGGAGCGTCTGCGGTAGGAACTATATTTCCATTAAAAAGTGAAAGAATGAAACTAGGTCGTAGTAGTGAAAGTGAAATTATTCTAAACAGTAATCAAATTTCTAGATTTCATGCCAGAATTTTTATTGAAAATGGAAACTACTGTATTGAAGATTTTAATTCCATCAGTGGCACAATAGTAAATGGAAGCCGTATTAGAGATAAATATCAGCTTCAGAATGGCGATAAAATTCAAATTGCTGATTTTGTACTTGAGTTTAAACAAGTATAGGATAATGAAGACTCTAATACAATGGTTGAAGAAAATACTATCAGTCGAGAAGAAGCAATCGAATTACTCTTTGAGTAACGTAATGAATTTTAACTCCATTGTTGTCGATATTGTTGGGCTATGGAGCTATCTTGAAGCCCAACTTACTGCTTTCTATCTCGAATTGATAACCCCCATCGAGGAAAGAAAGCATCTGAGAAGTCATTATCCAGTCGCACCGTATGTTGCCACTCTTGTTCGGTAGGAAAAATATTTGCCTGAGCCATGATAAGAAAGACCCCTGCAACAGCATATGTTAAATTCTCAAAATTAGCCTCAGCAAAATGACTGGCACGATTATGCTTTACATTATTGTAAGATTTATACCAAGGCAGCGGAGGCTTACTGGTTGTCCACAACTTAAATGGCTCAATATATAGTTTCTTTGGATGCCAAAAATGAAAACCAACGTCCCGATCTTCTAGCCCAAGATCAGGCTCAGCTTGAATATAATGAGTGATATTTGGGTTTCCTGTCGGCAATCTATGTTTCAATTGTAAAACTTCCTTGCATACTGATTCAAATTCAGTACAGGCACGTAGATATAGAGCATATACACGGTGAGAGAAAGTTTTAAAGTTATGATTACTTGGCTCAATGTATTGAGTAATTTCTAAATAATCCTTAAAAATAAGTTCAAATGCATTCAGGTAATCAGTCCGATCACTAAGCATACAGCATTTCCTCTTTGAGAATCTCACCAGCAATCTTGATGCTAATTCTATTATAACCAATCCAGGTGGCTGAATTTACCGCCATACCAGCCAAAAGCTATCAGCTTGTTTTACCCATAAAGTTAATATAGGAAAGAATTTTATTTATTGTAGTATTTTCATAAAATTATAAATCACTACTTGTTGCTCACGCTTATTTAATTGAAACTAACAAGTAGTGAATCATGCATCAAACTAATATCATTGTAACAGATAAAAAGCCTAAAAAAGCAACCAAATCATTATCAGAGGCTGAGTATTACGATTTGGAGGCTAAACTAGCATCAGAAAAATCTGATTATTACCACTTGAGGCACAAGTAAATCAAAAAGTAATTAAACAGCATTTAAATAATTGCTCTTGTTCATTTAAGAAATATGACTCAATCAATAGAACGTCAAATCAACAAACTAACTCTCAAAGAGTTATCCCTTGATGCAGCCAAACTGTGGGAGCAAATTGAAGAAGCAACTGATTCAGAAGAAGAAGGTGAGCTTAAAGAACTTATCAGCAAGCTAGTCTCTGTCCAAAATGGTATCGAAACCAAAATTGATGCTATTGCTTGGGTGGTAGACCAACTCAAACTTGACTTGGAAACCTGGGAACAAAGAAAGCAGCGCACAGTTGAACTACATGACAAAGTAATCTCTCGGAGAAAAACTCAACTAGAACAAATCAAGCGTACGCTCATTCATTTGCACGAAATTGGATTAATTCCGGAGAAAAACATTGGTAAAGATAGAGTTATTGAAATCAGGGATAATCCACCAAAAGTAGCTGATTTACTAATCGAAGTTGATGATGCTGACTTTCCCGATGAATTTAAGAGCATTGAGTACAAACCCAACAATAAAGCAATTTTATCAGCTTATAAAGCTGGATGCGATATCAGCCATATTGCACAAATCACCGTAGGAAAGCAAGTTCGGTTTAAAGTTACATCTTCAAGGAAAAATTGATGGAAGCAGAATTAGTTAAATTAATCAAAAAATTGTCTTGGAGCTTAGACCCAAATACCTCGCTTACAATCTGTAAAGAAATTGCAAATTTAGCGGGATTAGCTCAGCCAGAAAACGAGGAAGACTGTTATGAAATCCTTCAATGGGTAAACGATAATTACCCAAACGCTTATAAAGATGCAACAAAAAGTGCTAGAAAATTCTGGAATTTAATCTAACCTCAAACTAAATTGGCTGCATTATAACCAGCAGCCAATATTAATAGTATTAATCTACAAATATGAAGTAAAAAGTTAATCTTTGACGCTAACGCTGAGATTATATGAGAGTTTTTTGAGAAAATATCATGGAAACTGCAATTCAAACTATCAACAATTTATTGTTCATCTCCATTTGGGGATTTAGCTATCTTTTTATCACAATATTTATTTTGTCACTCCAAGAGGAATTTAAAAAGCATTTAACCCAACCAGTAGTTGCATTAGTTGAGCCAATTTCTCTTCCCCAACTAGAACCACAAGTAGTTGAACAAAAGCGGTTTAGCAGTAACAAATATAAAACCAAAACCCGAACTACAGAACTGAGATATTTCTGTGATATCAAAGGTATTGACTGGTATTTCACAAGTATAAATCCGGAAACAGGACGCAAACGCCACATGACCATAAAAGAAATGGAACAAGCTTTGTTAGTTCAATGAAGCGAAAAAGCTTTTGTCAAATTTGACAAAAGCTAAAATCAATATAAATACTACAACTCAATAGCTATAGAAATATTTTTTTCATCCACATGGTGAAAGAATTAAATGAGGAAATCAATGATACAACCTCAGCTTAGTGAATAAAGCAATAAGTAAAGCAATAAGTTAAAATTATAAAAATGTACTAGTTAAAGTTCATAACTTTAATATTTACTCTTCACAAAATAATTACTTTGAATTCATATAACTATACCAATAAACCACTGTAAGTTAGTAGAATAGTTAAAGTTAAACCTAAAAGAATTCTAAATAACATAGAGAAAGGTTTAGCCGTATCAGGACTTTCTACTAAATAGCAACAGTAAGCACGATTTCTATATTGGCTCCAGTTCATTCAAGGTAGAAACATCTACCTTTTTTCTTATTAAGAGAGTAAATATGAATTACAGTTTGAGTATCAATGAAATGAAAGGTATTGTCACCACTTTAAAAACAATAACAAAATTCCCTTCAAAACAGTTAATTTCAAAGGAAATCAAGTGTGGTATAACGTTTGAGGAATTAGATGTGGTGTTTAATATAGATGAAGATGATATGGATATTCGCATAAATCAACTTCAACAAGAACAGCCAGAAAAGTTTGATGAGTTTTACGAAAAACTCAAATCATTTTGGTCTGTGGAAGTAGAAAATGTTGAAGATAGAATAAAAGAGCTAAGCCTCGTATAACGCTATACGGGTGTTAACAAGGATTAACACCCTAATTTATCAAAATATTAATATATTAAGTTTTAATCACGTCTTTGGGATAAATATCTTTGACGGTAATCAGCCCTTTTCAACTTAGAAGCCTGACGCGGAGACCACTGCTTCATTGGTGTAACTTTTCCTACATCAGCCAACTTCTGACGGTAAGTTTGGTTCCCGGTAATTTTCGCGATCGCTCCTGCGATAAACCGAGCGCAGCGTTCTGGCTGTGAGGAAACCTGTTCTTCTGCAAACCTGATGACAAGCCAGTTAGCATCAACAAAACACTTATTTCGGTAGTCATCCTCTCCAATACAGTGGGTTGGTTTTCCAGTAGCAAACGAAATAGGTTCGTCCACTTCCAAGTCAATATGTAAACCAGTGGTGGGTTCAACTATCAAAAAGTCAGCCGTATAGTGTAAATCATGTCCTGGTGGTAACATTTTCTGCTGGGGAAAAACAATGTCACCAAAATAATGCTTAAGAACATTTTCGAGCAATCCCTCACTTGCACCAACTGGAGCATCACCTGTTCCCGAAGGTAAAATCAATGGGGTAAATTTTTTCTGCTTAACTAAATCTGGAATACAAACAACCGGAAATTCCAATGCTTTTGACATATCCGTAAAAAATATCAAATATTTACATAAAATTTATGAAAGACCCTGATATATAGTTAATAAAACTTACCCCACAATTATTACTTGACTAGCCACCCGCAGACAATTAACTTTTAGCTAGAAATTTACTAACTTTTGTTGAAATAACAACCAAAAAACTAACAATTTGTTAGATGCGACTACCATTAATATCAAATAAAATAAGCGGTAATCGCTCTTAACCAGCCATAAACGAAATGGAATCTAGCTTCGGCCATTTAGAAAAACTCATAAGCGACAATCATCCCCTTATTGCCACCGAGTCACCTCCCCAAGAACGAAAACGACTACTGACACATATTGCAGCCTATTGTCAAACTGCAAACAGAAAAGCTTACATCTGGACAATTAGCGAAGATAACATCAAACAAATAACCATCAACTCAAGCAATAAGCTCACTTTCACTGAATTTGAGGAATATAAGCCTAAAGTCAAACAAAATAAAGAAGATTATTTTCACGTATTAAACTTCTGGAAGGATTATGAGGAACAAGGAATATTAATTATCGAGAATATCTACCCGTGGATAAAGGAGGATACTCCCAAGGAGACGGACTTTTTCCTAGTGTCGGAATGGATAAAATCGTCGTTGATTAACCTCAAACTTTATAATCAAGATAGTGGTAAAATAGCTATGCTACTAGGAGCAACTGCTGAAATAACCAGTGAAATAGCAGCCGAAATACCCTTGTGGACGCAAGAACTACCAGATGTACAAGAAATTATTGATAATTTAATTGATAGCAAAATTCTGACCGAAACTTATAGTTTTGAATTAGTAACTGCGATCACACCCTGGCTAGGAGAGTGGGTAATAGTAAAAATAGCCGAAGCGATTCTTGGCAACTTAAACACTCAGATTAAGCCAAAAGAACTGGAAAAAGCTTTAAAAGTTTGTGTTGCGACTGCTGATAGACAAGTGAAACTGTTTTGGCGTTGCGAACCACGCTTTATTCCAAAACTACTGGAACATCTGTTTCAAAGTATGGCAGAAGAGTTACAAAGACCCTTTAAAAGTCAAGGAACTCTACAAGTAGAATATTTAGTCACAATTTTTCAAAAAGTACTAGAGGAACATCCTAAAATAAAGCAGAATATTGATGAATCCCTTATTCAACCTTGGCTGGAAGTATTTGCTAAAAATTATTTTGAAACAACAGATTTATATTTACGATACAAAATTTCTCAAGTAGATTATCTCCAACAAATAACCAACTATTTTGATGATATTAAATTTGCTGGAATAGCTGTTGAAGGAAAGGAGATTGATAAATCGGCTAAATTGATTGATATTTTTGTAATGCCCGATGTTGTAGAAAATTTTAATCAAATATCTCCACCAGATTTTCCAATTCAAATTAATAATCGCCAAGCAGAGTTAATTTGGGAGCAACGTCAAGCAGTGCGAACGTTACAATATGATGGTGAAAAATTATTAGCACAACAACTTTTAAACGAAAATAAATCAAACAAAATCGTTCTTCTAGGCGCACCAGGTTCTGGTAAAACCACTTTAATGAATTATTTTGCAGTGACGCTTGCTCAAAAACAAAATGACACAAATGAAAGGTTACCAATTTTGGTTAGAATTCGTGATTTAGCAAGACGAACAGATAATATTAGCATGCTAATGGCACAACAACATCGTAAGAAAATTTCAAAATTTATTAAGTATATTTTGGAGATAGATACCCCTTACGAACAATGGCTACATAGGAATTTATTTTTTGCTACAAGTTGCTTATCAGAGGATATTGATATTGTAGATGAGAATTTACTAACCGATATATTTCATAAATTAATTCAATTAGAAATTGCTTATTCTGATTTAGTTGGTGATAATGTTCAGCGTCAGGTCTATAACAGTATTTGTAATTTACAAGAAACTAAATTTGCAGCTAAAATGTTGATACTATTAAACGAATCTGCACATCTTTTAAAAAAAATTAGATGGCATCATTATCGTTCAAGCTTAGGAGAAAAAGATGAAGCAAAAAATTCATTATTGTCAATGCTAAAAAGCGGAACCCGTTATGAGCGTTTCCGCTCTGCTGAAACATTAAGTATTTTAAAAAATGATTCAGAAGAAGTCGTCGAAGAACTAATAAAGCAGGTTCAAGAGGAAGACACTCAAATCCGTAGATTTGCAGCTATGCCATTAGCCAGATTGGAGAAAAAAGAGTTGGCCGCACAGTTGTTAATACCAATGTTACGCGATGAAAATTACGTAATTCGTGGTAATGCTGCCGAGGCTCTGGGACGCTTAAATCATAAACCTGAAGTTGTAGAGGCGCTTTTAATCAGTATTGAAGATGAGCAATATTCAGTAAGATATAGAGCAGCCGAGGCTTTAGGGCTTTTGGGCAATGTTTCTCCAAGAGTGGTTAACGAACTTACTTTAATGTTGGAAGATGAAGATTGTGAACTCCGATATAGGGCTGCT
This sequence comes from Scytonematopsis contorta HA4267-MV1, assembly GCA_019359035.1. Lineage (GTDB taxonomy): Bacteria > Cyanobacteriota > Cyanobacteriia > Cyanobacteriales > Nostocaceae > Scytonematopsis > Scytonematopsis contorta. Next base: position 50,771 of record JAHHIC010000080.1, read on the forward strand.
GAAGTATTAATGAAATCAAGTGATTTATTTAAGCCTTATCAAGTGTTAATTCCAGCACTCATATCAAAACTTAATGATAAAGAATTTATGGTTCGCTTGAGAGTCACGACGGCGCTTGGGGAACTAGGCGATTCTTCCGATAAAGTGATACAAGCCCTTATATTAAAATTTGAGGATGAAGAAACATCGGTACGCGGAGCAGCAGCAAGGGCGTTAGTTAAACTAGGCAAGCCTTCTTTAGAAATTAGAGATGTTCTTGTTAAATTAATTGAGCAGTACCAAGATTCAAGAGATGTAAAAGGTGAAATTCATGTACTTTGGAATTTAGTTGAAGATGAAAACAATTAGCTTACTTTAAAACCACTTTTTCCTCTAATCTTACATACATTGTTTTATCTATAGGAAATTTAAATCCTTCAATCTGGGTTGAGGAATAGCATCAACTCAACTTTTTTGTTTGCTTATTGGGTTTATGTTCTTTAACTCAACTCACCAATATTAAAAGTAATTTTGGTTAATTGATGTTTTCATTACAAAATATTTTCAAATAGTATCTATTACAATACTAATATGAGAGTATAACGAGTATTACTAATTGTGTAATCATGACAGAAACAAAACCTGCTCGTACAGCTATTTCGGGACGAATATTTCCCCAATTCCAATGGACTGCAGAAGAGGAAGCCCAAAGAATAGCAGAAGATGAGGAATTCTACCGTCGTTGTAAGGCTATTTTTGATAGGGTCAAACCAGAATTCATCAATACTTGTTACAACTGGTATATGGTTGTTGAGCCTGAGAGTGGCGACTATTTTGTTGACCGAGATGAAGAAGTAGTCATGGTCAAAGCTCGTAATATGCACCCTGGTACTGTACCATTATTTTTCTTCAAAATAAATGAGACGGGGATTTCAGGGAGCGTATGATTCAAGGTTGGTTTGGTGATGAGGGTGCTTTGATGTTTGAAATAGAGCTTATTACGGAAGAAGAGTCGGAATTGTTGGAGTTACCTGTTAATGTAATGTTAGACACTGGCTTTTCGGGGTATTTGGCTATCAACGAACAAGATTTACAAGGGCTTGATTGGATTTATGTCCAAACCAAGTCACAGATTACAGCTCAGGGGCAATCAAATTTTAAAATTTATGCTGGTAAGGTAAAAATTGAGTGCATATTCAGAAGCTGGTGGTGATAACCAGCAGCCATCTTCTCCTCTTACATAGCGCTCTGGCTGCTTAACTGCCAGTTTCTGTAATTCCTTTTCTGTTTTGCATTCACACCAAAGAGCACTATTTTTCCTAATAATAAAAAAGTCTGGTGTATAGAAAAATCCTAAGCGACGCCCTGATAAAGATTGATAATTAATTTTAAATGCAGGGGGTTGGTCATAAAATTCTAGCACCTCATCTGAATGCTCTAGCGAGTAGATAAAAGGAAGCTCGACTTTATGAGACTCAAACTGAATAGTTTTTTTTGTTCTTTTTGCTAGGATAAAAACCTGAAACATTCCTTCTTCCACCCCCGACTCTCCTCGATGGCTCACTCGAACGGATTGTTTGAATCGTCTGCACAGCCAATGAGGATAAATTTTGGTCACTACACCATTTTTCAAACTCATAATCGGTAAGCATGGACTTGACCTCAATCCGAACCCTAAAGATGCAGTACACCACGACGACAGCAAGCTTATGAAAACAGGGATGTAATGACTAAAAGGAACGTTACCTGCACTTATGCTTAAGTTCGCAGCGCACAATAATAACTGTATTAATGCTATACATTGCTATAAAAACATTCCAGATTGTTTACCTAACTTAACTATTTTGGCAGGCTTATGGTGCCATTTTTGGTTCTTGGCAATATTATTATTCCAGTTGCCAAATTTTGCGTAAGTGTCATTAACGAACGGATAGGTATTTCAGTTCTTTTTGTGGCAATATTATGGTTCCAGTTTTGGCAATATTATCCTTCCACTGACAGCCTAAACTAAACTGTTTAGTTTGCCCCTGGTGACAGCTACGCTATATTCACCCCTAGATGCGTTCTGCGTATATATTTATCTTTACATACTTTGGTTTTATTGTTACCACCTACTTATTCAACAGCATAAGAGGTAAATTGGCGTTTAAAAGGTGAATGAAATCCAATAACAATATTGTCAGGAGGTACACCCATTTTAACTAATCTTTCTGCAACAGCTGACTCTGTACCATTATATTGAATCCATATTTTCCCCTGAATGATATCAAAATGCATAATAGGACCAAATACCCGTTTATTTCCTTCCCAACCAACATAAGCTAGTTGATAATGGTCGTTTTCTAAATCAAAAATTAGTTGTGGTTTTACAGTATCAGTATCGGAACTAATTTGTGCGTGTTCGCTTAATATTTGTTTTATCAGTTGTCGATAGCTTTCTATTTTATCCATTGTACTATTTCCTCCTTTATTGGGTCATAAATTATTAATTTAACTTGGTAGCGTTGAATAGCTCGTTGTATAAAATTAAGTTGAAAAAAATCTTGGTAAGTCTCGTCAGGAACAGCCAGATATACGGTTCTTTCTGGCTGTTTTTCTTCTAAAGCTTGGCAGTAATTGAGATACTGGCCGAGTGCAGTATGAAATTCGCTTATGTCAGATTCCGCAATAAAACTTTTAATTTCAACGGCAATTTTTTCTGTATCGCGTTCTGCTGCAATAGCATTTTCAGCAGCTAAATCTATTTGTACTTTAATCGCTTCACTTATACGAATTGTTAAGGGGTCGTTGGTGATTTTCCATCCATCTTTGATTAGTGCATTTTTTACTTGTTGATGAAAGATATCTTTTGCCATTTCGCTATCTCTAGATGTTCAGAGTCTGTTCAGGTAGTACGCATTGAATTTATATATAAAATAGACATTTTATTTACGTATAACATAGACATTTAATTTATATACAACATGCGGGCAAGATGCCCACACCACATGGCTGTGCTGGTTAATATATTTCATAATTATAAAGCAACCTATCAAAAACTAAAATATTGTCTAAAATACTACAAGTAAACCTACCTCTCTAATCCAAAATCCAAAACCCCATCAACAATAAGGGTTTCAGACTCTGAAATACTTGCTTGTGCTTCCATACCCAGAAAAGTTTTGGGTATAGTCACAATCAGCAGTATATTTGAATTAATATTTAGGAAAGGACTTGATTGAAGATTGCGGTGGTTAAAAATCAAGATGTCCGCTCAGTTTAGTGATATGCGTTAAGCTCTTAAGCATTGTCCTTAATTTGGTTTTGTTGTCATGACTCGTTGGTTTAACATTTCAGGACTCTGCAATATTGACGACCACTATACCTCATCACCTACTATTAGGTTACCGAACCTTGAGCCTTGCAAAATTTTTTCCCAGTCGGCTATGTTGCAAAACTTTACAAACTAAAAAACGTCAAAATTGATGCTGTGTTTACACGTATAATACTGAGATAATCAATTAACTATTTTAATATGTTCTTTGTAAATTCAATATATGTACAGCACTTAAGCTATGAGTTAAATTTGAGATTTTATTTATACTTGAAAAATATTATGTGACTTTGGTAAAAAATATTGATGACTATTAAAAAAATAATATATTATAATTCAAGTATATAAAAATATTGTCATAGAGGTGCTTGAATTCATGACATTGAAGAAGCAAAAAGGTCACTTTCAAATTAATGAATCAATATTAGCTGTTGTTGAAACAAAAGAACCACAATATATCAAGCTGACACAAGATTTATTTAACAAGATTGTGATGTTTTATGTTGAGAAAATGTCGGTAGATACCCAAGTATTTCTAGATACCAAGACATCTGAATTGTATAACGTTTATGAAAAATTAATTTTTGATGCCCAATTAAAAGCGCTGAGTATTCCTCAAGACTTGAGACGTGCAGCAATTAAAAAAGCGGCTGGTGTTGTCAAGTCTTGGCATAGCAATTTTCAGCGTTGGGAAAAACGTATCCAAGTTTCAAAGTCAGCAAAAACACTTGGAAAACGTAAAAGATTAAAGAAAAAAGCACTGTTACCACCAGTTCTACCAAAATCCACAAATTTTCCTATACAAGTTTACTCCGCAATGTTTAAAGACGATACCGGAGAGAGCTTATTAGTCAAGCTGTGGACTGGTAATTGTTGGCAGTGGTCGAAAATTCATTATACTTGTAGAGAGCTACCTCAAGGTTATGTAAAAGGAACTTTTTCTTTAATTTACTCTGATTACTCATTAAAACTTGTTTGGGTAATTCAAAGAAATACACCTTCAAAAGGCAAGTTAGTAGACCATATTAAAGCTTTTGGAACTCTGAGAATTCTAGCACTTGATTTAAACTTAGATGACCCCATTATTCTAGGTAAAGTGTTAGAAGGATACGAAGATACGGGCGTTGTTGTAGAGTTAGCCACTTTACGTATAAAAGGAAACAATCGACTCAATCATCTTAGGAAGCGTTATCTAGGATTAATCGCAAAAGCTAAAAGTCTTACTAATACACTAAAGTAAACAAATTTGGTAAAGGTTCCTATAGTAAAAGGGAACAGGGAGCTGAGGTGGCAAAAAGTTCAATAATTTTTAAAGAGCACTAAAAATACCCAGACTGTTTATAAACGGGATTTACAGCGATTTTCAGCCTGAACAGACCGTATCATTTGCCAACAAGTTAACCCAAAACTAAAAGTGCCCCCTTATATAAAGAGAGCGCTTAAATTACCTGTTTGAGGCTGATATAAATTTCAGAAATTAACCGTTGATAGCAGGAGCGCTAATTGCAACAGGAGCTTCAACACCATTCGCTAAGTCTAGTGGGAAGTTGTGAGCGTTACGCTCGTGCATTACTTCCATACCTAAGTTAGCGCGGTTGATAATGTCAGCCCAAGTATTGATTATGCGACCTTGTGAATCAATGATGGATTGGTTGAAGTTGAAACCGTTCAAGTTGAAAGCCATTGTGCTTACACCCAAAGCGGTGAACCAAATTCCAACAAAAGAGCCAAGCAGCTAAGAAGAAGTGCAAGCTGCGGCTGTTGTCGAAAGAAGCGTATTGGAAAATAATGTTTTCAAGGAATTCACCTTTTGATTTTAGATGGTGTTAATCAAATTATTAATTTAACACCAGAACGCCATTTTATTTTGAGTTGTTTACCATCATCTTGTCAAAAATATTATTTGCTTTCTTAAGTTAAACAAGATTTTGAACGTAAATAAAATTTATCAACATTCAAAGGAACAGTAATTGCTCCTTAAATCTTAGTACTTATATAATCTATTTTATGGTTCAAATCTTTAATCTTTTATTATTTATTTTTAAAAACATATTCATTTAGCACTCTATTTCTTTATCATTCTAATATTTTGCTTTTTCCTTGCTTGTAATCTTTTTGTACTTCAACTTGAAGTGCGGAATGTGGGAGATTCCTAGTAAACCCACGCTCGAAGTCACCATTACCAAACTCTAAGTTTATAGATATCCTCATCATTTATTTTACGCACCACCTGTAATAATTAAGTTGCAGACAATCTCTCGGAGAAATTGACAGGTCAAACTGTTGTTCCTAGTGCTAGTAACCCAAGTTGCGGGTTACTAGTACTAGGTATTCCCGCAGGCGCAGAGCCATGTCGGTGTCCACAACAAATTATGTGGTTGTTTATTCATATATTAACCCAAGTTGCCTCTATACAATGGCTGTGACCAATTTTTCCATAGCTGTGTTTTTTATATTGTAGGCATTTGTATGACTTACAACAGACTCTTGATAACGACAAATAAAGCACATTTTATTGTTCAGTGTTGCTACACCGATAAAAAGTGGTAGAGATTTTACTCCCGTAGCCATCAAATAAAGTTCTTGTAGGTATAATTTTCCAAACTGCTGTTTAATATTTAATTTCCCTAAATTAGTAATTACAATATCTATTCTTCCTATAGGTCTGGCATCTAAAGTTTCTTTATCTTTGTTATCGTTACTAGATAATAAAGCTTTTGCTTTTAGTACATCATCAAATAATTTTCCATCTATGACCAGTTGATTGAGCTTATATTTAACTTCACGTGCTAAATCCCAAAAATCGGTCTTCTGGCTTAACCGATGAGTAGTAACTGGTCGAGTAATGTATTCACCCAGATTTTCGTTGACAGAAGTTGTCAAATAATTGCGAATATTTACTGGTGTATGACACCTAAGAATAATCTCGTTAGACGATTTAAATTCATGTGCGATCGCCAAAAGAAATGCAGCACACAAAGCACCATGAACAGAGGTTTTTTCCACTCGACAACAAGCTAGAAGTTTAGTAGTTTCCTCTGAAGATAATGTCCAATCAAACAGTCCAATCGCCAAGGTCTCTGAAGTATTTTTTGATTGATTATTTTGATAATTAGTTGCGAAAATAGACTTAGTATCTATTAACTCATTTAAATTACTAACTACATCTTTTTTGATATCAGGAATAATTTCATCAACAGGAGGTAAGTCTGGTAAAAGCTCACGAGGTTTATCTGGTTCACCAATAAATTGCAAGATATCTCGGATAAGATAAGCTCCTGATAGACCATCACCAATGCAATGATGAAAGGTAATTATTAGGTTACAAACATCAGGTGAGTGTAGCAACAATACGCGCAGTAGGGGTTCTTTATTCCAATTCAAAGGATGAGATAATTCTTTTACCATCTCCTGACACCAATGTTTTTCTCCTTGTCGCTCAATTATTCGTAGTGGAATAGGTGGAACATTTATGAATGAAAATTGTGGCTGATTTTGATTGTTAGTAACTATTTTTACTCTTAGTCGAGAATGCCTTTGTTGTAGCCAAGCCAGAGCTTCAGTTAATAAATCAATGGTAAATGATCCAATAATAGTTGCTGACAAGGTAACATTTTCTGTACTTTTTTTGTATGACAACCACATCAAATGTTCTGATGCTGTAAGAATGCGATTCATGGCAATTACAAAGATTTTAGCTTTATGTAAACCTGAGTTTTCTAGGTGTTAGTTAAATAATAACCCAATAGTAGTATAAGTTTCAGTCTTTTAAAAAGTTCAAATCTTAGCCGTTTAAAGTATAATACCTTTTTCTGCTAATAAGTCCGAAATTTGTTGGCAAGTTAAGTTCGTCCATTTTATATACTCATGTACTGGAGAACCTGCTGTATGACTGTCTACTACCACAAGGAATGCTTCGTTGATTCCGGGTATTGTCGAGAGCGCTTTTTTTCTGCCTCCACTCGAACGGCGAATTCTTAAACTACTGATTAAGCTCTGCTCGGATAGTTCTTCAATCCCTTTAACGATTGTTCTGTAGTTGCATCCAAACAATTTACTTATATATCTTATACCACCATAACCGAGCTTTTTGGCTTCGACGGCTGCATATCGTCTACGGTCTTTCTCCGACAAAGACTCATAGTAGGATTGCATCTGTTTTTCCATCATTGGAGAGTAGATTGTCACCACAATACTGCACCCGAATCACATACTTTTTTAGTCTACTATGCGGTGTAACCAGTTTTGCACTTTATTTAATCCACGTTCCTTAGTTAAATTTTGCTCGGAAATATCAATATCAAATTTGAATTCAGAAAGAGAATACATTTTGAGTTTTTTGCCAGAAAATTACAGTTGGTATTATAAATGTTAACCTAAACTATACCAAAAATTACTTTCGTATAGGCTATTAATTTTAATTAAGAGTCACAAATTTTAGTCACTTGTAATTGATGCTTCATAATTTGAATGCAAGCATTCTATCAATAATCATAAACTTTTATCTATCAATCAGTCATGAATATTTATTGATACTTATTGAGAATATAAATATCATCTAGAGCAGATAAACAATACAGCTATTACGGGCAATAGAAGTATGATTTTACTCCTTCTCTAGAGAAAATGTCACTAAAAACACTTGTGTGATAGTTAGGGGTGCGGAATATGGGTTAATTATTTCCAACGATAGAGTACACTATTAGAAGTGGCAAACTTATTCGACCTTGAACCCACATATTGACAGTTGACCGTAAACGCGCATAACCCAACCTAACTAAATCGAATTTATTTTTAATCGATAGTTAGGATTACTCTTAAATAAAGTATATTCTAAGTAACAATTTTTTGGGTTTTTGAAAAGTTTGCGATTTACTGATAGTCTTAATGAGGGCTATATGTCAAATAGAGTGTTGGTATGTCACAAAAAACTTTTATGCAAGCTTTTGTCACTGCGAGTATAAGCAGTATCGCTTTTCTATGTGTGGGTATCCATAACGTCGATGCTGCATCGTTTCGCTCGATTTCTCGTATTTACACTTTTGGTGATAGCTATTCAGATAATAGCGCGTCACGAAGAATTTCAACAGAAGCTGTTAAAGCTGGTGTACCAGGTGCATTTATTTTACCTCCATTTCCTCAAATATACGATTCGACTGGACGTTGGACTAATCCAGGCGGATTAGTATCTGTTGAAGTACTCGCAAAAAAAGAAAATTTGCAATTAACAAATTATGCTGTCGGTGGTGCTAAAAGTGGCAACGGAAATTTAAGTAGTTGGCTTGATCCATATAAAAATACTGGTTTATTGGCTCAAATAGACGAATATAAAACAGAACTTAAGGGAGTAGCAGATACTAAAGGATTACATTTTATCTTTATATCTACAGTTGACTTATTAGACAAGTATTTTTTCAACCAACCAGGTTCAGTTGAGCAACTAGCTTCTAAAAGTGTTGATAATATAATACAGGGTATATCAGAACTTGCTGCGATTGGCGGTAGACAATTTTTTGTTGTAAGTTCGACAGACCTAAATATATTACCACTTTTTAAAAATAACCCTGGAGATGCGGCTAAGTTTAGAGATACAATCAATCGACTCCTTCCCGGTGAACTTAGCAAACTTGAAGCGAAATTAAGACTTCAAATTGCATTGTATGACCATGTTGCAATTAGTAATAAAATCCGTGCGAACCCAACACAATATGGTTTTACCAATGTAAATGATGCTTGTCAATTGATATATATACCAAACGGCAATGGTTCTGGTTGCTCGACACCTGATAACTATTATTTTTGGGACGAAATTCATCCTACTGGTCGTACACACGAAATTATCGGCAAAGATATGGCTGCTTACTTAGATACACAAAAAGCAACATCTGTACCTGAATCATCAACAGTTGTAGCTTTATTTACAATTGCTGGGATAATTAGTCTTAGAGGATGTATGAAAAGTACTAAATTAGACTAGAATCTCCCGTATCCGCTCAATAAGTAGGGGTAGCGGCAATGTAAGAGCGTATGGCGTCTGGCAAGATAAAATATCGTGTTGATGTGATTGATGGTCTTGAGAACGCTCCCCGCACAATTAACAAACTCTTTAACAGCATTGAATAGCACAACTATTAAAAGGAAAGTTTATCCCAGTGCAAAAAATCACGATAAACCATTGTTCACAAGACTAAATTAACTTATGTTAGACTTGTCGCGAAATACCAGAGAACAGTCTATGAACAGAGTATCATTGAATTCCAAAAATCACATTAAGAGTGAAGGGTTATGGAAGAAAAAGTTGCGAACTAAACATCTAAAATCAACTGATTTAACATTCTGTTTTACTTTAAAAATTATTTTCAAATAAGACCTCATTATGCATATTTTTTGGTGGTTTTTCGTCTCTAGTATAAATATTTTGCTCTTAGTTATTTTTCACGAAACAATATATTTTAATGATATTTCAACAACAATTTTTAGTGTCAGCAATATACTAATTGCTGTTTTAATCCGTAATGAACTAATTTTGCATTTTTTGTATCGTTTGGTAGTATGGGCTTCGGTAAAGACTGTTTATGGTAAATACTATCTTAATAGTAGTGTTCATATATCGGGGGGGTTCACGCTTCATGTGCTACTTGGGGTTTTCTGTGGTTAGTTGTTGATATGTTGCAGCAATTAGGAAACCCTAGCGACCCTTTATCAATGGCTACGTCTAATGACCCTATATCAATTGCTACATCTAGTATACTTATAACACTATTATTTGTTATTATCTTCACCGCTACTCCCCCATTTCGTCATAAGTTTCATGATACTTTTGAAATAGGTCATCGTTATCTAGGGTTGACATCACACCCTTCATCGAGTTTATGCTCGACATCATCCACGACACCCTCATCCAGAACAGCACCGACCAAGTAAGCGACCAAGTAAGCGACCAAGTTAAACAGCTTCTAAGCATCATGGATGAGCAATACCTGAGCGTCCAAGAGCTAATGACACGGCTCAGGCTCTCCCACAAACCCACTTTCCGCAAAAACTATCTATTACCTGCCCTCAAAGCCGGATTGGTTCAAATGCAATACCCCGATAAACCCCGCAGTCCCAAGCAGCGATACAAAAAGTTTAAGGATTTTAGAAAATGATAGCTGGCAACTTTGAGAAGCAAACGGGAGATTTTGGATTATTACAAACAACCAGATGGTTTATGGGTGTGCCATATAGGGAAATCTATTGTTGCTTGGTGGGAGGTTTTGTGAGTTACAATGGTTTTGTTATGAGTCAATACTACTCTTCACTTTAAGATTAAGAAATGATAAATGACGATTCAGGTACTAGAATATCAAGATAATTTTATTTAAATAAAAAAACTAACTTCCCTGATAACATCTATAATCAAACATAATAAAACTACCCATTCAATTTTGATTTGCATGACTCAGCTATCCACGCCACGTCGCACCCGGATTTTGCCTTCATCTCCAGCTGACCCAGAGGTCGTCCGGCGCGAGCGGGAGGCGCAACAAGCACTCGAAGAGCGCTGTCGTCCACTGTTCGAGTGTTTTCACACCACACTTATAGAAACCCATCCAAACTGGTTTATTGCCATCGACCCCGACAGCGAGGATTATCTCCTTGCCCCTACTTTGCGCGGACTCACCGAGCAAATTAGCCAAGCTCACACTGGCACTCACGAAGCGAAACTGATGATTTTCAGGCTCAACGATACCGGAACTTGTGGCAGACTATGGGCATAGGTACATTTGGCGCAGACGGTGAATTGTTTTTTGAACTGAAGCTTATCCCCACTGTCAGCGAGCCTTTTGATATTCAAGCTTTATTCGATACAGGATTTACCGATGGATGGCTTGTTCTTAACACACAAGACCTGCAAGCGTTAGAATGGTCAGAGGTGCTAGGTCAAAGCAAGATGCGGACAGCACGCGGGGAAACTACTTTTTATATTTATAAAGGCAAGGTCATCATCGATGACATAGAAGTAACAATTCCCGTGCATGTTGGGCGCGATGTTCCCGAAACCGCTATGGGGTCAGCATGGCTGGACATCATGAAGCTGATAGTCAATAAACCATCCGGCGTGCTGACTCTAGAAATGATTAATAATTCTTGAAAAACAGTTCCCATTTGTTAACTTTTATATCTGCGACATTGACGCAGATAATTTGTATTTAAATTATGATGGTACATTCCTGCCTATAGATTTTCTGTTTTTAGCCCTTGATGGTAATAAAACTTGGTAGTTAATTCATTGTGGTAGTTATGTTTAATAGAAGCGAAAACTCTAAACTTCCTCCAATCAATTTGATAACGATTGATGGAGGTTCATCTAAAATTACTGACAGGTCGAAGCATTTTAAAATTCCACTAATATCTGACTTGAGGTGGCAAAAAGTCCAAGAATTTTTGAAGAGTACCAGTTTATCCAAAAATACTCAGACGGTTTATACACGGAAACTACAGCGATTTTTAGCTTGGACAGACCTCAGTTTTATACAAATACGGTCTCGCCATTTGGCGAATTATAAAGAGTACCTTCAGCTTGAAGTTAAAACACCGCAGGGTGAATCATTATCTAAAGCAACAGTTAATTCAGCACTAGCTAATCCGCCAATATCGTGGAACCCAGCTCTAGCATCCAGGAAAATAAAGTCCAAAGGTTTGGAGGCGCTTTCGAGTTCGCGTAACAAATCTCGTAAAGTTTCAGGCAATTGGTTATCAATGAGATTTTGAAAATCCAGCCTAGCTAATTTCTCTAAATAATTTTTGTCTACTGTACCAGCAGAAACTAAACGTAGAGTTTCGCCAACATCACCCAATAAAGCCTGCTCGTTAATCGATAATATATGAGTTTTTAAAGGCCAATTTTTCGGTTGTATTTTTTTCTCTAATAGATAATCAATAACTCCTGGGTTATCTAAATCATCGGGGAAAAAAATATGACCCACTAATTATTTAGCCAGTCCTATTTCCATCCGTGCAATTAATTCTTTAGCTAGAGGATAAAATATTTCCTCTCGTTTTTTGGCGTCTAAAGAAAATCCACTATTTTGAACTATTTCACATTTGATTTCAGTTTGTCCGGTTGCTGGATGAGGTATCAATACAATTCTTCCAAGCTTGCCAAGTTCTTTGTGGGTAAATACAAAACAAAAATAACTTCCATCTTGTTCTTTACGGACATTGATAGACGGTGGCAAGCTGATGGGAGCAAGAATTACATCGCTTATTCTCACGATGTTCATTTTACCATTTGGTTGTGCAACAAATAACTGCACTGTAGGTGGAACAGCCATTACAATAACTGCTTCTTTGGTTGGGTCGTACTGCTGTAGGACGCTGGTAACTTCACGTTTAAATTCTACGCTGGCCATCCATAAAGCAACATCCGTATTGGGTAAAGGAACATAGAGAAAATCTTTATGTTTTCCTTTCTCGATGCCCAATATTATTCCTCTACCCCACTCATCATATTGTACAAGCGCTACTTGTAGTGCAACAGATGCAAAGCTTTCCAACAAAGGTTGGTTTGGGTTAGTATTATTTTGTGCTGCGACATCTTCAATCTGCTTTTTGATTGAAACACCTATTTGCTCGTTGTTTAGCTTGAACAGTAGAAGCCCCACACCATACCACGCAAGTGGTTGGTGATGGGATGAATACGAGACAAAAACGAAACGTTCTTCGACCAATTCAAACCGCAGGTTTGACAGGAAGAAGGACAGTTGAGTTCGTGTACTGTGTTCATGGAGAAAATGTTGTAATCTGGTCAGACTATGGCTAATAGTACTTTTGGTGCGGATTACGAGCTGTTTTTTTGAGGCTCAGCTTATTGTTTGTCGCACCGCTAACAGTGAAGAGGTCAATACCGGCGATCGCAGTTCAAATAACAGCTTGTACTAGTGGATAGTAGTATAGGAATAACATTAACTTACATATTTCAAACCTCTGCAACAAAATACCCAGACTGCGGTAATTATCACGGCTAAGATAATGGTCTACAGTACCAACTGGTTCATACATTACTGAGTAGGCACACAAATTTTTAAATCCATCAGCCAAATAACTCTTGAAAGGAGAACAATAATCTTTGGTTCCTTTTTTTGGGTCAGGATTTTTTGCCAACCAAGCATTTCCTCGCTGTCGAACTTTTTCATCAAAATCTGGTGGCTCTGGTATAGGGTCAAACGGTATCATCTATGTTATACCCCAGAACTTCTTTTTTCTGATGTGACTATCCAACGAGGCCAAAAGGGGTCATGTCCGGGTAACACTCTGAGTAGTTCTTGATGAATTTGCGTGTGGTTTCTAAAATTATCTGGTAACTCATTCATATCACCATTTCGCATCCAAACTTCAGCAGCTTCAATTACAATTTCTGCTTCCTTAGAGCGAGCTTGTTTAAGTCCAAAAATTTCTGACGTTAACCAACCAACAGTATCTCCTTGTTGAGTCCAAGGTACTTCATCAAGATTAACTTCTTTACCTTGCAATTTAAATAAAAATAATTTGTCTACTTTCTCATCAAAACTTGGTTCCAAAGAAGCTAAAACAAGTGGAGAATGAGTAGTGACTAAAGCCTGTATTTTCATACTATTCTGTAACTCTGTCACCACATTTAAAATAGCAGGTAAAATTACTCTTTGCCACTGGGGATGTAAGTGAGACTCGACTTCATCAATCAATAAAACTATTTGGTTAATGGGTTTTTGTTTTCTAAGCTCTCCCGCTTTTTTATGTTCATACCAAGTCCAGACAAGTAAATAAGCAAGTCCCAAAATACGCTTCATTCCAGCAGAGGCTTGAGTGACAGGAACATTCCCATAGGGTAAATTAATTGTGGGAATATCGCGCACATCCTCAAGAGAAACTCGCGTTGGTTCTCCAATCTCTATTGACTCATCCGGGTGAGATGCAAGTTTTTTAATTACATTATAAAATAGTTGAAATGGGTATTTATTGGTTTGGTTTTGCCATGTTACCCAATCTTGAATTAGACCGTTACAAAGAACTTTACCATTTTGCTTTAAACCATTCCAAAGTGTATCAGGATTAAAATTATAAGCTGCATCACTTTTGCGAGCAGGGTCAAAAACAGAAAAACTACCATCAACACGCACGTAAATAATTACCTCTTTTAACAAAAGAGGCATTTGTAAATTCTGCCACTGCTGCTCAGAAAAATCAAAATTACTTTGGTATTCTCCGGTATTTTCTTCATTGCTAATCAGGCAATTAATTTTGGGATTTTCCTCTCGATTTTTTTGTGGATAAGTAGGCTGTTCCACCCAATTTCCGGTGAGAACCCACCAAGCGACATCCAGTAAAAAACTTTTCCCTAGACCGTTATCGCCAGTAAATATATTTAGTCTATCAGCAAATTCAACATCAAAATGGTCAGATGGACCAACAAGCTTATGGTGAAGTTCTTTTAACATTTAACTTTATCGTAGAACTTTGTAACCATTTTAATATTTGTAGGTTGGGGTTGGGGAGCGCAAAGCCTAAACCCAACCTAAAATTTCTTCTTCCCTAAGAAATCACTCCGATTGAATATTGCGCTGTGAATACAAAACAAGCTGCTGATTCCAGTCCTCAGCTTTTGGTTTAAGCCGAGTAATTTGGGGTAGAATTTTCTGAATCCCCAGAAAAATCTCTTGACCAGAAGCATTATTATGATAAGCAGCCACAAGGTTAGGAATATAAGTCAAAAACTCAATAGGTAAACACCGGGGACTATCGACCGCAATATAAATAGTCTTCAAAGATTTTTCCTTATCCAACACAGCCACAGAAAGAGCTTCAATCGGGGACTTAGCCAGAACAGCGCGAGAAATTTTATCAGACTCTTGACCACCAATCGTCATATGAAACCAACCCTTATTACGCTTACTTCCTTTTGCTAATCCATAAAAAGAATTATTTTCCCCATGAGTTCCCCGCAAAAAAGCCCCAGTAACTTCCTCCTCAAAAGAACGCATCAAAAACACAGCATTTTTCTTTGCATCAGAATAAATCAACCCAGACGAGTGCAAGCTACCAATTAAACCGGACGGTAATTTTCGCGTCTTCGTTAAATATTCAGACACATCAAGCCATCGACTTTCATCTGGTTGTGGTGGAACAAAACTTTGTGGAAGCTCACCATCAATAATTTTTTCAGCTTCATTGCGAGCGCGCTCGACTAAAGCACGCAGCATTCCCGACTCACCAAAAGTGTCATGCAACCAAACAATCGCTTCCCGAAAACTACAGTTTAGTAGGTGCATCACCAAATCAATCGCACCACCACCATGTTGCTTACCAACAAAATCATAAAATCAAGAGCCAATTATATTGACAGTGTGTCCATCACAAACCCATCTATTATTTATAGAGGGGTCAGGAAATAATCCCAAATGGTAAGCCACATCTTCCAAAGGTAAGTCTCGCAACAAATGAGCTTGAGCTTCCCACAGTTCTATAGTCCACTCAACATTTTGCAATCGCTCTTGTAATTTTTTGCGTTCCCGTTCGCTTGCTTGTGCGGTCTTCTCAACATTTTGTTTTTGTCTAAGTTGAAACTCCCGGTCAGTAAGTTGATGATTGAGAACATCAAGCTGGGGTTGAAGAATTTCTTTTACCAGCTTATGATAATCTTCTCCTGTTTGATTTGGAGTTGGTGCGGGTAAAATATCTTCGAGGTTTATATAAACAGATTTAGAATTAACCGCTGTGTAATATTTTTTGATATCGGTGTGTTTAGCTTTGCTACCCTTGACACCCCGTTCAATCCCTAGATGTTTTACAGCATTGGCAAAACTTTCTTGCAACTCCGACATTTGTTTTCTGCCGTTGAACAGCGCTCTGGAATTCAGTCTTCCCCGGTGGTCGATTGGCACAATAAAAGCATGAATATGTGGGGTCGATTCATCCAAATGCAAGTCCGCTCTGAGAACCCGCTCTTGGTAACGGTCGAGTAACCATTGACTAGAAGCAGCAACAAAATTATCGACCAGTTCTTGAATGTAAGCTCCCGGTATCGCTGGGTTATCCGGACGGAAGTATTGGGGACTTGCGCTTAGTAACATCTCGATTCCCAAAACCACATTCGAGCGAATCGTTTGTTCTCCGATTTTTTCGACGAACAACGTCTTCAAACTTTTCTCGTCGTTTTGGTCAATCAATCGGAGATTTTTTATATTTGGGTCGGCATTACAAACTGTACGCTCCCTTGAAGAGTGCATCGCTCTTGCAACCAAAGCTTCCCAACTCTTTATCTTTTCGATTCGGCAAACTGCATAACTTATCATTCCTGCATCTTCTCACTCTCAGCGGGAGCAGGAATAAACTATGTTTTTTTACTCAACAAATGTTTTCACTTCTTCATCACAAAGTTTCTTTTCGTAATCTATCAGGTTACGTAGTAAGGTAAACTACTTAAAAAAATAAAGAGGAGCAAGATACATAAATTTAATTATACAACATAAGAAAATAAAAGTGCGCTTTTTTTAGTTATAAATACATAAAAACAAAATAAAAAAGTTAAAATAAAAACTAATAACAATATAAAAACACTTGTAAATAAAATAACACAGAATAAGATATGCAAGCTTGATATTTTCATTAAGTACCATCAAGCCTTAATAATAGCTAGGTGCAATGAATTGAGAAAATAAAAAAAATCCTACAACTTCTAATTTTCTTTTTCCTAGTACACATCAACGGAAATAAAAAAACCATAAGTAACAGAGGAAAAGCTGTTCTTATAAGCTTTTACACGTTCTGCCCTCTGCCTCCATACTATTACCTTCATGTACTAGCTTGCATTTTGATAGCTTTCTCCAATTTACAGACAGATATTACTAAGTAACTTTAGTATGTCTAAATATTGTTAACATTACAGAAAAGCATCTGAATTTCCCTCTAAATCAATAGCAGAGTACGCCCATGTTATCGCTTCTTGACCGGATATCCTTGCTAGAACATGATTTGAAAGCTGTTCCTCCCAGAATTAGCGTTCACAATGATTTACCATTTGCTATTTTGCGCTACGACCCAAGGGAAGAGTGGCAAGTGCGAAAAGAAGCTAAGTTGCTGGCAACCAGGTTGGGTGATTGTGGTAAAGATGTTTTAACAATTTCTCTGGCGGAACTTTTGTGGCAAGCAATAAAAGAATCAGAAGGACTGGAAGTTGTTTTAGAGCTTGAGCGAGAACGTGGTTTTAATGCTGCACAGGAGCAGGTAAATGTCTACCTGTCAGATAGAGATTGGCGTCCATTAACCGATTTATTAATTGAACGCTTAAAAGCGCTAAACCCACAAAAGTATGTTGTATTTCTGACACGAGCGGCTGCAATGGCTCCGGCGATTTACCAAATGTCGAAGCTACTGGATGAGATGCAAGGCAAAACTCGTATTGTGACTATAGCCAACGAAGGTATTGGTGTTTGGGTTTCTGGTTTTTTTGGTTCTGGTAAATCATCCTTTGCTAAAAATTTGGGCTATATCCTCGCTAACCGTAGTGTTAAAGGTGCTAACGCCAGCAAGTTGTTTAAAAATCAAATCAATGACCAAATCGTGGGTCAATTCCTGGATTTAATTAATGCCAGAATTCCCACTGAGGTTATCATGTTTGATGTTTCAGTGGATAGAGCGGTAAAAAAAGGTACTGAGCGTATAGCTGAGGTAATGTATACCGTCCTGCTGCGAGAGTTGGACTACGCCGAAGACTATGATATTGCGGAATTGGAAATTGAATTAGAGCGAGAAGATAAGTTAGATGAGTTTATCGCTCATTGTCAGGAAATTTACAAAATTCAATGGTGAGTTGTCCGTAAAGGCGCTCAAAAAATAGCTAGAGCTAGTGCCATTCTCCAGGGTTTAGACCCTGTTACCTACCCGAATGCTGACTCTTGGTCGCAATCGCTGCGAAATAAAAGCGCTGATATCACTGTAGGCAAATTTGTTGAGCGGACATTTGATTTATGTGCTAGACGTAGACCGGGGAAAGCTTTAGTTTTTATTATCGATGAGGTGGGGCAGTACGTTGCTCGCAGTGCTGAGAAGATTGAGGATTTACGAGCAGTAGCCGAACAGTTTGGTAAGGTTAGTAAAAATTTGTTGAAGGCGAAAAAAGCGACCGCACCAATTTGGCTAGTGGTGACTTCGCAGGAAAAGCTGGATGAGGTTGTGGCTGCAATTGATGACAAACGGGTTGAGTTAGCCAAGCTCCAAGACCGTTTTAAACACCGAATTGATATGTCTCCTGCTGATATTCGCGAGGTCGCTACTCGACGAGTTCTCAATAAGAAGCAAAAAGCAGAAGGGATTTTGCAAGAGCTATTTAAGAAATCACAGGGACAATTAAATGCTGCTTGTCGGCTAGAGAGAACAACGCGCAAAAGCGAGGTTACGGAAGCGGATTTTGTACAATTTTATCCTTACTTACCACATTTTATTGAACTTTCGATTGAGATTATGTCCGGTATTCGGCTACAACCAGGAGCACCAAAACATTTTGGTGGTAGCAACCGGACTATTATTAAACAAGCTTACGAGATGCTAGTTTCTGAAAGGACTGCTTTAGCTAAACAGTCGATTGGAACTCTAGTAACTTTAGATAAAATTTTTGAGTTAGTTGAAGGGAACCTTTCCACAGAAAAGCGCAACGACATAGACCAAATTACCCAACTGTTTAAAGATGACCCAGAAGACAAAGGTCTATCGTCACGGGTCGCAAAAGTTGTTTGTTTGTTAGAATTTGTGCGAGATTTACCCCGAACGGAAGCTAATATTGCAGCTTGTTTGATAGATAAAGTTGGCCAACCAACACCACTAGCAGAGGTGGAAAAGTCTCTCAAACGGCTGGAAGATGCCAAGTTCATCCGCAATACTGAAGAAGGGTGGAAGTTACAAACATCACAAGAAAAAAATTGGGAAACTGAGCGACGGTCATACTCTCCTCGTCCAAGAGACAGAAATGAAATAGTTAGGGATGCGCTAAGGGAAATATTTAGTAATGTACGTTTAAAAACATATCGTTTTCGCGAATTGCGTAACTTTAGGGTTGGAGTTAAAGTGGATGACAATTTGCTTGATGAAGGACAAGTACCCTTGGCGATTTGTACTGCCGCAGATGAGCAAGAATTTGCCTCAAAAGTACTAGAAATTCGCAACGAAAGCCGACAGGATGAACATAGTAATGATATTTACTGGGTATTTTCTTTAACCGAAGATGTTGACCGTTTAGTCGCAGAATTATACAAATCTCGGCAAATGGTAGCTAAGTATGACCAGATGCGAGTACAAAACAGGGCTACCAATGAGGAATTATCCTGTTTGCAAACCGAAAAGAATCTGGTTTTCCGTATTCAAAGTAGGTTAGTGTCTTCAAGGTATAAGCATGGAAGAAAAAGGCAAACTTGAAGAAGCAAGTAAACTATTTCTTCAAGCCTGGAACGAAGCCACATACGACTTTGAAAAATTTATTTCAGCTCATTATGTAGCACAACATCAAAAAAATGTTTTCGATAAATTAAAATGGCTCGAAACGGCTTTACAATTCGCATTAAAAATAAATAACGACACTGTTAAGAGTGCTTTCCCTTCTTTATATTCAAACATTGCTAAATGCTATGAGGACTTAAGCGACCCTGACAAGGCAAAAAAGAATTATGAATTAGCAACTTCAACTTCATTTAAAGATAAACCTTCTGACAAGGGTCCTTTTTATCATGGGACGAAAGCAGATTTGCCAGTTGGCGATTTGCTGACAGCAGGGGGCAATTCTAATTACAAATCTGAACTCAAAATGAATCACATTTATTTTACAGCCCTTGTTAATGGAGCGGGACTAGCTGCTGCATTAGCAGTCATGTGATAGACGTGAACGTGTTTATATCGTTGAACCGACAGGGGATTTTGAAAATGACCCGAATGTTACAGACAAAAAATTTCCAGGCAATCCGACACGCTCATATCGCTCCCAAGCACCATTAAAAATCGTTGGCGAAGTAACAGATTGGGTGAGACAAACTCCTGAAGAACTCCAAAAATGGCGTGAAAAGTTGGCTAATAACAAAGGAGAAATTATTAATTAATTTCTGAGTAGTTCCAACCAAATGGTGCTTGTATAGCAGCAAGAAAAATTGTCCCAAAACTTTTGAACCAAGGTTACGGATATATTAATAATGAAACGCCTGAACTATCAATAGCTGTACTACCTGAATATCGTAAGCGAGGTATTGGGACTCAACTAATTGTGCATTTACTAGACAGGATCAAAAATTTGTATCCAGCAATTTCTCTAAGCGTATCTTTGGAAAATCCAGCCTTGAGACTTTACCAATGCTTGGGGTTTGAAATTGTTGGTCAATCTAATGACTCTTTGACCATGAAAAAACAGTTAAAAAGCTCTTGACCCTGACGTAACGTGAGAGTTTAGTATCAAATTGTTCCACATATTTTTCTTAAAAATTAAAACTTATGACCGTAAAATCTACCGCGATGAAAGTGGGGGAACTTGCCAAACAAACGGGTATTTCGGTTCGGACTCTGCATTACTACGATGAGATTGGATTGCTTTCTCCATCGGGACGCACCGAGGCTGATTACCGTTTGTATGATGCAGACGATATTATCCGGTTACAGCAAATTATGTCCCTACGACAACTTGGTTTTTCACTCATTGAAATCAAAGAATGTTTACAAAAACCAGATTTTTCTCTGCACCATACAATTCAACTCCATATTACACGGTTACGGGAGCAAATTGAATTGTCCCAAAAGTTGCTACATCGATTAGAAGCGATTGCTTTTCATAAAGCAAAATCAGTAAATATCGAAGATTTAATCCAAACAATTGAGGCTATTACTATGTTTGAAAAATATTATACCCCCGAACAACTCGAAACCTTGAAACAACGTCGAGAATCTTTGGGAGAGGAGCAAATTAATCAAGTTGAGAATGAATGGGAAAAGTTAATTGCCCAAGCTCGTGCTGAGATGGAAAAAGGCACTGACCCAAGTAGCAATTCGGTACAAAATATAGCACGACGTTGGCGAGAATTGATTGATGAGTTTACTGGTGGAAATCCGGGAATCGAGCAATCCCTAACAACAATGTACCAACAAGAAGGAGTGGAAACAGCCAGTCGAGGTCTAGGTGATACAGCATTGTGGGAATATATGGGAAAAGCGCTCACCTTATTATCCTAAGAATTTGGGGAGTATCAGCTTTAAAAATAATTATTTCTTTTCCTGATAAGCTTTATAAAGTTGTTCTACAAAAAGTCAAGAAAAGTCCGCTCGTATTGCCCTACCTAACTCACCTTATGACTACCACATCCCCCCTAAGCTGGCAAGAACTAGAAAAGCTCACGGACTACCAAATAGATACAGTTAATGGCCTCACCAACGCTAGAGCTAGGTTGCGCTTGTTTGGTTCTGAAGAATCTGATGTGCGGGTAACGCTGTACCGCGATAACCACGCTTGGTGTCCTTACTGTCAAAAAATTTGGTTATGGCTAGAGGAAAAACAAGTACCCTACCGCATCGAAAAAGTAACAATGTTCTGCTATGGGGAGAAAGAAAGCTGGTACAAACGTAAAGTCCCATCAGGAATGCTCCCCGCAATCGAGCTTTCGGGGCGGATTATTAAGGAAAGCGATGACATTTTGCTCGCTTTAGAAAAGGTTTTTGGCCCATTGAACCAAGGGATGGAAGACCGCACGGTGCTTCCTCTACGGCAATTGGAACGGCTTTTATTTAGAGCCTGGTGCGCTTGGCTGTGCTACCCAGCAAGCTCTTCTCAACAAGAACAACGTAATCGAGAACAATTTATAGAAGTGGTGGCTAGGGTCGAGGAGGCTTTGGGTCGCACCCCAGGACCTTACTTTTTAGATAGTTTCGGTACTGTCGATGTCATATTTACGCCCTATGTGGAACGGATGAACGCGAGCCTTTACTACTACAAGGGTTACTCCTTGCGGGAGGAAAACCCTCGTTTGAAAGCATGGTTTGCGGCAATGGAAACCCGACCCACCTATCGCGGTACTCAAAGCGACTTTCACACCCACGTGCATGATTTGCCACCCCAGATGGGTGGATGTTGGGAAAACGGCGAATCCCAAATGCTTATCAATAAAGCGCGGGTGGATAACGGTCCCTGGTTCGGGCTACCAGATGTTACTTATCCGGAACCTGAAAATTCCCGCATGGAGGCTCTTAAAAGAACTATTGAACATCGCGTCAATATTATCCGAGTCAACCCCTTAGACGATAAATTGTTTGATGAAGCCCTACGTTGTGCTTTAACACACATGATGACTGGTGAAGACTGCGTACCTCCATCGGGTTCTGATGTCGCTTTACGATATTTGCGCGACCGCATTAATGTGCCCCGGGACATGTCGATTTACGCAGCCAAGCGATTGAGGGAATCCCTAGAGAAAACTGCAAGTCTTGCGGGTGATGGACAGCCTGCCCCCATTCCTACTAAGCATCGACGAGACCAAGACCCGTCTAATTTTATACTCAAAACGGCTTAAATATAGAACCCCTCTCCAAACCTCTCCCCGTTGACGGGGAGAGGCTTAAGAACTGAATTTGGGTACTTAAAAAGTAGAGTTAATAGCCGTTTTGAGTATAGTAAACGTGCTAATTAATCAGTACCTAACTTGCTTAGGAATGGCTATATTGAATCTGTGATAAAAAATTGTTTGCGGTTGCGACTAATCATAAAATCAGGATTACCATTTAACCCAAGCTCAAAACAAAGGAAAGAAAAACATCAAGTTAACAACTACATAACTATCAAAGTTGTATACTATAAGTTTTTATTTATACATACTTTTATTGATAAATTGTAATAAATTTGTACAAGAATAATGGTATATTTAATATTAAATTAGGGTTGTAATAGTTCTGATTACAAATAGTATCAAATACCTTCATGTACGATAATATTTGCAAATTCCTAGCTGAGAACTTCACAAATGATTTGGCTACTTGGTTGTTAGGTCAGCCAATAACTTTGACAAAAATGGAGCCGAAAGAACTTTTTGTTGAACCTGTTCGCGCAGATGCTGTGATATTGATGCAATCCAAGGAATTGATTCTACATATAGAGTTCCAGACTGTACCTGAAGAAGAAATTCCCTTTCGTATGGCTGACTACCGTTTACGCGGGCATCGTCGTTACCCAGACAAACCCATGCACCAAATAGTAGTTTATCTACAAAAAGTAACTGGTAAAAAAAATTTAAAACTCGTTAAGCAGACTAAATTTGCTTTAGAAAAAACAGCCCATCGTTACGAAGTAATCCGCCTTTGGGAACAACCTACTGACTTATTTATGAGTCATCCAGGCTTGCTTCCATTTGCTGTTTTAAGCGATACTAGTACCAAAGACAGCACATTACAGGCAGTGGCAGTCCAAATAGGCAATATTACCGACCGAAGAACACAAAATAACATAGCGGCATCAGCTGCCATTTTAGCTGGGCTAACATTAAAAGAAGATGTAATTCAACGTATTTTGAGGAAAGATATTATGCGTGAGTCAGTTATTTATCAATCAATTAAGAAAGAAGGACGAGAAGAAGGACGAGAAGAAGCTGCACGGAAAATCGCTGCGAATATGCTTTCTAAGGGAATTTCTGTAGAATCTGTTGTGGATTTTACAGGTTTAACACTTGAGCAGGTTCAACAAATACAAACACAGCAATCAGGAAATGAATCATAAGAGCTAGTTGACGGCGTCAGAAAGCATTCATGTTTTTTCAGACGCCGTTTTTATCTGTTTTCATTCACCCTATACAAAACTCTTTTTAGCGGAAATTGCAATAAGGTTGTACTTTAGAACTGGCAAAAAGGTGAAATTGACGATAATCTAACAAGAATTTGGAGAATACCTACTTTAAAAAATAATTATCCGGTGAAGGCAGAGGGCAGAAGGCAGAGGTGATAAGTGAGGAATAAGTTAATAAGGTAACAAGTAATACATTCTGTTCCGTCTGACCTCTGCCCAATGGGTATAAAACCCCACCGTATGCACGGTGTTTTCGTACCCTATCCCTAAGCGCTCCGCTCCACTGCGTGAACGGGACGCTACGCGAACGGGAAAACTAAGCGCTCCGCTCCACTGCGTGTTCACCGAAGGTGTCCCGAAGGGATACGTTTACAGTTGGGGTCTGTTCGCGCTAGCGTGCCGCAGGCATAACCCCATCTGAATGTTATATCATCTATTTTGCACATCACAAGCTTAAAAGTAGAGACGCGAAATTTCGCGTCTCTACATTAAAATGGAACAAAAAATAATGTTGCATTTGTAACCTAGTTTAATATTGTTGGTTATTTGCCCCTAGAGTCGCAAGATTGAAGTTGTGTGTTATGTCCTCGCCAGCGCAATATCCTCTTTTGCAATTCCTAGCTTTACAAGCTCATCTGCAAATCCAATCTCAGTTCCATTATACTGTACTTTGAGTAACTGGACTATAGCAAGCTGTAATTATTAAAAGGAAAGATAAAGCCATTAACAAAAATGGCTTTGTTAGATAATGTTGCAACATATTTATTGTTCTCTATAAACCATATTTATTTTTTTCTATAAACCAAACTTGGTCTCTCCGAAACAGTTTATTAATAAGTAGAGTTGTATCGTAAGTCAGAGCAAAAGACCTTTTATGTCTCAAGTTGGATAAATTTACTAAAAAATTAAGGTAATTGTAGATAAAGAGTCTTAATTTGATTAATATCCTCAAATATCGCTTAAAATTATGCGTTACTTTGTCTTAGCTACTGACTATGATGGCACTTTAGCAACCGATGGTCGCGTTGCTGATACTACTTTAGATGCACTCAAGCGTCTGCGAACTTCGGGTAGGAAATTGGTTTTAGTAACAGGTCGAGAACTTGATGATTTGCAGCGCGAATTTCCACATCTTGATTTGTTTGATTATGTTGTGGCAGAAAATGGTGCTGTAATTTATTGTCCTACTTCACGTCAAGAAAAGTTATTGGGTGAAGCTCCGACAGAAAAGTTTGTCCAAGCACTACGAGCAAAAAATGTTGACCCATTATCAGTTGGTAAGGTAATTGTTGCGAGTTGGCATCCAAATGAAGATACTGTGTTAGAAACTATTCGCGAATTAGGTTTGGAGTTACAAGTTATTTTCAACAAAGGTGCCGTCATGGTGTTGCCAAGCGGTATTAATAAATCCGCAGGACTCCAAGCAGCATTGGAGGAGATGAAAGTTTCAGTGCATAATGTCGTTGCAGTCGGTGATGCAGAAAATGACCACGCTTTCTTAAATATATCAGAATGCTCGGTAGCTGTTGCCAATGCTTTACCTTCTTTGAAGGAAAGAGTTGATTTAGTAACTGCTGGTAGTCGCGGTGATGGTGTCGTCGAATTAATAGATAAATTGATTGATTCTGATTTATCAGAACTTGATGATAAATTACAGGGTCACGATATCCATGTGGGCACTTCCGATGATGCAGAAGTCAGCATTAAACCATACGGTACTACTGTATTGTTAGCTGGGACATCAGGTGGTGGTAAGTCAACGTTAGCAACGGGTATTTTGGAACGTATTGCAGAAGCTCAATACCAATTTTGCATCATTGACCCTGAAGGAGACTATGATAACTTTGCAGGTGCAATAGTTCTTGGTGATGCAAACCGGACGCCAAGTATTGAAGAAATTCAAAGTGTATTAGAACAGCCTAATCAAAATTTAATTATTAATTTATTAGGTGTTAACCTACACGATAGACCAAGATTCTTTGCTGAACTTTTACCAATTTTACTTGAATTAAGAAGCCGTACTGGACGCCCTCATTGGATTGTTGTAGATGAGGCACATCATTTATTACCCTCAGATTTAAATACTGCTGCGTTCACACTTCCCCAACAAGTACATGGGTTGATGATGATAACCGTTCATCCAGACCATATGGCACCAGCAGCGCTATCTTTAGTAAATACATTACTCACAGTCGGTCAAGCACCTGAGAATAATATCAAGCTATTTTGTGAAGTTGTCGGTGACAAAGCACCTGAACTTACACCCCAATCCCTCGAAAAAGGTGAAGCGCTAATTTGGTTCCGTGGTAGCGAACCGCAGCGTTTTCGCTTTACTCCCGGACGTACCGAACGTCGGCGTCATGTACGTAAATATGCTGAAGGGGAATTGGGAGAAGATAAGAGTTTTTACTTTAGAGGTAAAGAAGGTAAATTAAATCTACGCGCACAAAATCTGATTTTGTTTAGTCAGATTGCCGCAGGTGTTGATGACGAGACTTGGTTGTATCACTTACATGAAAATCATTACTCGTACTGGTTCCGGGAAGCTATTAAAGATTTGAGTCTGGCTGAAGAAGTTGAGGAAATTGAAAAAAATGCTAATTGTTCGGCGTCTGATAGTCGTCAAGCCATAAAAGCTGCAATCGAAAGCCGCTATACCTTACCTGCTTAACCTGTATTTTTCACATATTCCTCACATATTTCTCACAATTGTCGGGATGGGCCAGAGAAAGCCCACCCTACAAAATTTTCACTAAATTTATACATCATTAATTTTTTATATAAAATTAAACAAGAGTTTGTTACTTACAACCTAGATTAATATAAATTGCTTAATCTTAATTTATATTTGGCATTATCATTATGGCCAATACTTCTAACCTATTGTTGTCAAATATGGATGAAGCGACTCGAAATAATTATATTGATAGGATTCCCAATCTCTTGAGAGAGTTTTTAAGTGCATTGGAAATGTAAGTATTTTACGGTAAAGTGAAAGTGATAATATACAGACAGAAGAAGATATTTATCTCCTGCTTACCAAGTGTGTTAGGAAAACCCAGAAGTCTGATTTAATTTATCAAAAAAGATAAGGGATTGCTCATATTTTCGGCAAAACCAAGAATGCCTCTATCGCGATGTTCGTAAATTAATTTACCTTGAGAATTAAATAGAAAAGTTCCTCCTCGTTGCGTCAAATAAGATGAATCTGGTACATAAGTATTCCAGTTGCTCAAAACCTCGGTCATGTTTCGTAGACGCAGAGTGGCCAATTCAAAAGGACGCTGAAACCCTTTTCCTCCAGCAGCTTTGAAAAAAGAACCTTTTATTGGTGGTAAGGGTGTATTCCTCACAACTTCCTCATCAGCAATTAACTGAGGAGCTTTTTTATCGCCTTTGTAACCGCGAAAAACTTCCTTCAGAGTTCCAGGACTCGCAACTCCAGCACACATTAACATCAAATTTAGCCAAGCTTTTTGTGATGTTGATAAAATTGGAAATTGTATAGATAAACCGCTATAAAGCCCTAAAGTGGCGTGAATTTCGGCTGTTGTATCAACAAACAAGTATTCTTGAGGAAATCCTGTATATTCACAAAACTTAACACCAGAATTGCGGTTTCCAATTCCAATAGCGCGAATTGTGATTCCTTTTGAAGAGAGCTTTTCTTTTTCTCTTTGCAGCCACCAAGCATATTCCAAATTATCAAAATCCCCCAATTGCGACCAAATAAGTATGAGCAACTGTGAAGTATTCGACCAACCATCTAAAATTGGTTTAATCTCTCCATCGCTAACCCGTAAGCGTTGAGTTTGACTCAAAATCGAGTAAATATTTGCAGAATTGTCGCGTGTTTGGATATTCATTTAAGTGAGAGCAAGAGCCTTCAGATATGATTTTAGGGCTGTAAATATCTTATCATTCCTCTGTTTATAAATAAAATATTAAGACTCTATTTACACCACAAGCCAGCTAGCCAGATAGCCAGACAGCCAGACAGCCAGACAGCCAGACAGCCAGATAGCCAGTGACTAAAGTCACTGTCTAAAAGCTAAAGTCCTCTTTAGAGGACTAATAAAAAATCTGATTTTTGGTAATATCTTAAATTTTGTCAAATATTTGTTTTTCATGTGTTATACAGTCCTCTTTTAGAGGACTTCAGCTTTTAGACAGTGACTTTAGTCACTGACTTATGATATAAATAATGTTTAATCTTCTCTTTATAAAACCTTCTTACATACTACATTAAATTTTCCCCAAAGTCGAATTTTATGAGAACGCAAAGGCAAATAGTCAAGCTGCTTGATTACCGCCAAAAAAATGCATCTAATACATTTGTGCCTAACCCCCCTGTTCTCTCAAGCTCGGGATGGGAAAATATCCATTTTGAACTTCATCAGCAGCCAAAGTTTGAGGTAGCAGAGCATCAACATACAATGCACGTTATCGCTTGCGGTGTTCCCAGTTCTTTACCAGGAGACTCATCAGGAGAAAGATGGCTGGATGGAAAACTGACAAGAGAAAGGCGCAATTTGGGAGATATCGCTATCATTCCTGAGGGTATTTCTCATCGCTGTAATTGGCAAACCTCAGTTCAGTTTATGGTTTTAGCAATTGAACCCGCATTTCTCAAACAAGTTGCTCAAGATTTAGTTAACCCCGACCGCATTGAAATTATCCCTCATTTTATGATGGGTCAAGATTTATTGATACAAGGTATTTGCTTTGCTTTAAAAGAGGAATTGGAATTAGGGCAAATAGGGGGTTATTTGTTGATTGATAGTCTCAAAACTACATTAGCAATTCACTTATTACGGAACTATTGCGCTACACAACCCAAGCTTTCTAGCTATACAGACGGATTATCTGATTTGAAACAGCAGCAAGTTATGGAGTATATAAATGAACATCTCCATCAGGAAATAAAGCTAGCCGAACTTGCTACACTCACTCAGTTAAGTCCATACCACTTTTTGCGTTTGTTTAAACAGAGCGTTGGTGTAACACCTCATCAATATATTTTGCAGTGTCGCATTAAAAAAGCAAAATTTTTGTTACAGCATAGCAAGCTTAGCATTGCTGACATTGCGACCAGCGTGGGTTTCTGCGACCAAAGTCACTTGAATCGATATTTTAAGCGTATTGTTGGTGTTACACCGAAAAAATTTCTAAAAGCTTAATCGCAATAATTTACTAAAATTAAGCAATTTTTTTCAAGAATTACAAATAGCTTTTTTCTAAAATATGTAGTAGCAGAACCTTGAATATAAAAAGTGCAAAAAATGACAAACATAGAAATTAAAACTAGCTACGTCAAAGTACCTAACAACGGCTTAGAAATTGATGCTTACTTAGCTGAACCAGCTAGTACGGAAAGTTTTGCCGCTGTGATAGTTTTTCACGAAATTTTTGGGGTTAATGAGAATATTCGAGATGTCACCGAACTAATAGCTAAACAAGGTTATGTAGCAATAGCTCCTTCAATGTATCAGCGTATTGCTCCCGGTTTTCATATAGATTATAGCCCAGAAGATATTGGGTATAGTCCAGAAGCATATCAGCTTGGCTTGCAATACTATCAACAAGTTGAGTATCAAGAAATCTTCAGTGATATTAGAGCTACAATTAACTATCTGAAAAGCTTACCCAATGTAGACGAGAGTGCAATTGGTACTATAGGTTTCTGCTTTGGGGGTCATGTTACTTACATGGCTGCGACCTTACCCGATATCAAAGCAACAGCTTCGTTTTACGGAGGTGGAATTACTACTTCTAGTTATGGTGAAGACACTCCAACCGTTAATCGCACTTCTGAAATAAAAGGCACAATTTATACGTTTTTCGCTAATAGAGATATATTTGTCTCCCAAAAAGAAAATGAGCAAATCGAAGCGGAATTAAAGAAATACAAAATAAATCATCGCGTATTCAGATATGATGCTGGACATGGATTTTTTGCTGGACTCTTCCAAGAAAAATACCCTTTTTTAGAACATCACCCAAGTTATAACCCCGAAGCTGCTGCTGATGCTTGGAAGCATGTTGTTGAACTTTTTCAAAATAACTTACGTACCTCATTATGGCGCTAGCTACTTACTTAATAATTCTCCATCTTGTACCTGTAGTTTCTCGTGTAAGTTTAGGCTCTAAGTTAATACCGCCATCATGTGTTTTCCCATTTAACCACACTGAATTACCAGTTTTATTCTGATTTTCCAACATTATATCTCCATATCTTACTATATGGACTTTCCATTCTTTAGATTTATTGCTGCTATTTCTCTGGTTATCTAAGTTAACAGTTCCACTCTCACCTATGAACGAATCTGTTTGACCATTTAACCATCGATAACTACCAGTTCCACTTTTATTTTCTAAAGCAATTGTTCCATTATTGTTAACATGTATCTTCCATTTAGTATCAGGAAATTTAGCACCTGTTTCAGAAAATAAACTCACAGTTCCATTTTCTGTATTACCTTTAAACCATTTATGATTAGGATTAGAAATATGTCCTTCACAACTTAGTGAAATAACATTTCCATTTCGTAAAAGTGAAGAAGTTTTGGCAATATTATCGGTAATCTCAGCAATAGTTAAATTTGGTGTTGCTAAATTTTGTAAATAGTAATTAACATAAGAATCTAGCTCATATTCAGTAGCATTTCGCTTAAGCTCTTTTTGAAAAATAGAATTAATTACCTTCTTGGCTTCATCTTCATTTTTTTTCTTATCATTTTCAATATCAATGGTTGAACTACTAGAATTTGGTACATTTTCCTCTATTTCAGAGCTAACACCATAACTACATAAATATAACGGATGCTTAGGCATTCTAAAAGTAAAACATGAAGAAAAATTCCTTCTATCGTCCTCGTTTATAATCAGATTTCCATCATCATTTGTAACGCTAGGAAGAAGAATGCTTGTTTTATTATAGCTACCGTTATTTTTTCGACAATCGCCTGATATTCTATTTTTAAGAATAGAAATATTTTTACACTCATTGTCAAAATGGAAATTACTACTATTATTAAAACCTGTAAACGTTAAATTCCCATCATGGTTATTAATGCCAGGAATACTAATTCTTGCTGAATTTTTGCTACCATCTCTTCTTCTACATTCTGCTAATACTTTCTTTTCAGAAATAGAAATATTATCACAACTATATTGGAAACTACTTGATGGTAAACTAGTATTGATATTGAATAATAATTTATGGGCAATAAGTGGTGTTACTAATGTTAGTAGTAAACTTATAAATATTTTTGGGAAAGGTTGATATAGTAGACTGAGTAGTACATTATTGGAAGAATTCTTCATTCCTTGCCAACTCAAAGATTCCTCAGCTAGATTTTGACAAGTAACAGGTATTAAAGACGCACCCGGGTAGTTATCTTCTAAGCCTTGCAAACTTTGGCGTGCGTAACGCATTGCTATGTAGAAAGGTTCACCTTTAATAGCAAAAAAGTTGAAAAAATATTTTAAAAACTCTTGGGCTACCTTATCAGCTATATTGAGGCGCATAACTATAATTTGCGTAATTTGTAAATCGGCTAGCTGTTCTATAAGTTTTATGCCATCGCAAGAGTTAAATATTGCTAACTTTAAACCACCTTGCTTTACTGCAAATGTTAAAGCATATTTCAAGTCAGCAATTGTTAAAGCGGTGTTTTGATTAATATGTATTATACCTTGACTATCTTGACTATGACTATGACCTGCAAAATATAAAATATGCCAACCTTTTTCATCTGATAAGTATTTATGTAATTCTTCACGAGAAGGTTCAACCAAAAAAGTTGTTGAAGAATCTGGTAGTTTTTCTAAAAATTCCCTATCTTTTTGGACGTCAATCCCAACACTATTTCCTAATACTGCTAAAACTCTAACTTTATTTGTAAAATACTTCTTAGGCTGCGGTTTAACTCGTTCGTATCTAGGACAGCTTAATCCAACTTCTGCCCTTTGGTAATCTTCAAAAAAATGCCACAAATGCCAAGGAAGATGTTGCAAGAGGTGATTACTAGTTTCAAAAATGACATGAACCTCATCATCTATGGCTATTCTTGTCCTCAGTTGTTGGTCTATTTGACGAAATGAATTGGAATTTAACCACTCATTAAGTGCTCTGTTTAATTGCTGTTGTATTTCGGTAAAATCAACTACACTAACATTATTTAAACCACTCGATTCAAGTTCAATACCTGTACGTTTTGTTCTATTTTGATAAAGTGATTCATGTATTAATTGGTAGCGTTTATAGATGTCAGCAATTTTTGACATCGACGGTAGACTACCTGTGAACTGTGTGGGAAGAGAATTGCTAGTCTCCCAGTATTGTGCGATGACTAGAGAAAACCCATCATGTAAACTACCTTCACCTAATTTGATAACAACTAATTTACTCATCACTAATTACTCTAGATTTAATTGTTATATTAAATCATAAATTTTTCGGTAATACTAATGGCACAATTTAAAGGCTCGTATCGTAAGTCATGTATACTTTAAACGGCAATAAACTAAGCTTTATCTTGATTAACTTTACTTGTTACCTCCGTTACCTAGTAATTTATTAAATTACGAAAGTTAAATGAAATTATACAGCTTGCTGCGAGTAATTCATTTAATATGGTAATTAATTTATCTAGTTGGTTAAACTGCAATTTCTGGTGAAATAGTTACATTTTATTGAATGTAAAGGAGCATAATTATGTACGTTCAGTAGCAGAAAACTGTATTCATACATCATCACTTAAGTAATTAAATTAGAATGAAGTATAATAGATACCTCAATTAGCACAATTGGGCAGGCAAGGATGCCCACCCCACAACCCGGATAACTCTTTGTTGATGAAAAAATACTAAAATTGGTAGTATAGATTGTAAAAGTTAGATTTGCAAAAATATAATAGCTTTTATGTTTCGACACCCATATAAACTATTGGTTCTAGTACTGTGTTGTATTGTTACAATTACCAGTTGTTATCCAACACTCTCGGAAAGCAAGAAAGCAGAGATATCTCAAGTAGTTCTAGTTTCTTCTAACGACCCAGCGACCTTTAATTTTGCGATGAATGACTCCCCATACAGTGTTTCTCGCTTTATCTACCAAGGATTGTTATCAGAAAATGGTGTTACTGGCAAACTAGAACCCGCACTGGCTGAGTCTTGGTCGATAACAAACAATAGTCAACGAATTAGCTTGACCTTAAAAGATGGACTAAAGTGGTCAGATGGCGTACCACTGACAGTAGATGATGTTGTAAGTAGGTGGGCGGGAAAATTTATAACTATGTAACGAAAAGTTAACCTGAACGGTTAGAGTCAAATTTGACACGTTGCGTACTGTAGTTAGCTTTTTCTCCTCTAGCTTTAACGCCGTCAATCA
>JAHHIC010000081.1 GCA_019359035.1 Scytonematopsis contorta HA4267-MV1
TCTCCTCAAAATGCAATTACCATTGTCATAAAAAGTACTCGTAGTTCTTCTTTTGAACTACATCTTGTACTAACTTTTTTTGAAGTATATCGTGACCGTTTGGTCAAATTATGGTTCAAATCACAATTCCTTCTGAGAATTTTCTGATTTTATATAACTAGACCAACTATTAATAGCTCTCTCACGGTCTTCGGGATGAACTGATTGGAGCCATATTTCAGTTAAACCATCAGTTAAATTACCAGAGTCAGTGAAACCGCAAATAGTTTTATAGCGAGTATTCGCAAAAGTACAGAAGCCTTCAAAATTGGTTTCAAAAATACCAATAGGGGAACAGGTACTAATCAAACGAAATCTTTCTTCGCTCTGTTTAAGTTCGCTATTAATAGTTGTAAGTAGCGCTGTTTGCTGCTTTAAAGCCTCAGTTTTTTTGTAAAGTTCGACAAATACATTTACTTTAGAAAGTAGAATATCTGAATTTATCGGTTTAAGTAAATAATCTACAGCACCAAGGGAATAACCTTTAAATTGCATTTGGTCATTAGCACCAAAAGCTGTTAGAAATATAATGGGAGTTTGACGAGAACGCTGACGAGAACGTATTAAACTGGCTGTTTCAAACCCGTCCATTCCTGGCATTTGCACATCTAGTAAAATGACAGCAAAATCTTGATGCAGTAGACAGCGTAAAGCCTCTTCACCGCAATTTGCTTGAACGAGATTTTCCCCTAAGTTTCCCAAAATAGCTTCGAGAGCTAGTAAATTTTCCGGTTTATCATCTACTAAGAGGATATTGGCTTTTGGTTCGGGCTGCATAAGCTTAGTTCCTTTTATTTTGACACAGCATAACAAGCCTAGAAGCAATTTCCAATAGCGGTAAAATCCAATCCACAGCTACAGCAGAAATTGCCGCATTGGGCATAATAGAGCATTCAGCCGTGGTAGGTTCTTGAACTATGGTAAATCCTCCCTTTGCTTTTACTCGCTGTAGACCAAAAGCACCATCATTGTTTGCACCAGTCAAAATTATCCCTATAACCTGTTTACCATAAACGTTGGCAGCCGATTCAAACAAAACGTCTATCGAAGGTCGAGCAAAACAAACTGGCTCATCACAAGAAAGGGCAAAATGACCTGGTTCAATGAGCAAATGATAGTCTGCTGGAGCCAAATAGACAATCCCTGGGAGAATCTCGTCTTTGTCTTCGACTTCGCGAACTGGCAATGTCCCGTATTGTTGCAAAATATCTTTTAATATGGTATCAGAATCTTTATGACGATGTTGCACAATAATAATCGACTGGTTTAGGTCTACTGGTATATTTCCTAGCATGATTTTTAAGGCTGACAATCCTCCAAAAGATGTACCAATGAGGATAATTTTAAAGTCCATTAATTGACCCTCCGATAGAGTTTTTCTCCTTTAACTAACTCTTGGTAGTATTCTTCGTAGGGACTAAAGCGAATTGTTTCTTGTCTACCTAGAGCAAAAATGCCAAATTTACATAGACTGTTGTAAAAAAGTGTATGTACCCGATGTTGAAGAATACGGTCAAAATAAATTAATACATTGCGACAGAGGATAACGTTAAATTCGTTAAATGAACTGTCGGTGGCTAAATTATGTTGAGCAAAAACAATATTTTTCCGTAAATTATTACGAAATATGGCATTTTCATAAGCCGCTGTGTAATATTCCGAAAAAGACTGCTTTCCACCAGCTTTGACATAAAGGCGAGTGTATTCCTGCATTAATCGCAGAGGGAAAATGCCGTTTTTAGCTTTTTGTAACACATTTTCGTTCGTATCAGTCGCGTAAATGCAACAACGGTTGTATAGTCCTTCTTCTTCTAGCAAAATAGCCATAGAATAGACTTCTTCTCCTGTGGAACATCCAGCGTGCCAGATACGGATAAATGGGTAAGTTTTTAATAAGGGAATTACTTCGTCCCTAAAAGCTACATAGAAAGTAGGGTCGCGAAACATGGATGTAACATTTACGGTCAGGCTAAGTAGGAATCTTTCTATACAAGTTTTGTCGTGTAATATCCGCTCTTGTAATGCAGATATATTAAGTAATTTTTCTTGGTTGATAAAATTCTGAATGCGACGTTTAAGAGAAGCTGGGGCATAATTACGAAAGTCGTAGCCCCAATAAAGGTAAATAGCTTCCAATAATAAATGTATTTCAATTTCTTCTAAGGTGGGTTTTGGTAAGGTCATAAAATAAATAATATATATAATAATTGTCAGTATGTTGTGCAGACGCGATAAATCGCGTCTCTACATAACTATTCAACACCTTGGGTCTTTTTTTGTACTATCTTTAGCTAGTATGTATTAATGTCTGGAGAGTGATGCTACAGAAATGTGTGATAACTATTATATTATGTCTAAAGGTAGAAGGGGATACTTCAATTGGCTAAACAAGATTAGCCATGAGATAGTTTAAAAAGTCTTGTCAAACATCTTATCTTAATGGTTGAGTTTAATTGAAAAGCAATCATAAGAGGCGAAAGTTATGGCTAATCACGAGCAAAATAAAACAAAAAATACCGCTGTTGACTCGAACGAACGCGCTCAGGAAGATAATTACGATAGAGGTATTGTTCCGGCTGAAACAGCTGCACGTAGGGAAAGAGAAGGAGCAGCTTACAAACATCTTCCTGAAGATGGAGAAATAACTGAACAAGCTACTGACGAGTTAGCTGAAACTGGTGGCTATACTGTAGATAAAGAAGGTTTGGTTAATGCTTACGCTATAGAGCCAGAAATGTATTACGAAGTTCCAGGAGATGCGCGAGAAAAAGAAGAAGAAGAGAAACGACAGCACGCTGAAGATTTGATGGAAGCGAAGCAAGATAAAGATGGCCAACTCACAATGGATGGTGACAAACGAGGAAAAGGACCTGGAGCTGTATAACAGTTTTTTTGAGAGTAATTTAGAGGAGTTAATTTGTTTGTTGTAGAACCCCTGGAGACTAAATCTGTTTAGTCTCTATGTAGGGGTTTTCATTTATGAACCACGAAGATACGTTCGCGTAGCGTGCCGCTTCGGCATAGGACACGAAGAAAGAAGGAGGAGAAAAAAAAGAAGAAAGACGAGTTTGAAAGGGATTTTGTGTAGGTTCTGAAGATACTAATATTATTAAGGAGTAGATATTGTGATAGTTAATCCTACTAAAACTGGATGGGAAATAATTTATCATCGTGCTCATGCTCTTTTGGCTGCTCAGATTGGGGGACAATGGCGTCGTAAAGATGCTCCTCCTCGGTTATATGAGACGATTGCTGCTATTTCTCACCATGATGATTTGGAAAAAGAGTGGGAGGAGCATTGTTTGAGTGAGGCTGGTGCGCCTTTAGATTTTACTTTTGATGATAAAGCTGATTATAATGCTTTACGAAAGCATATGGAGAATGCTTTGTATCGCGGGCGTTGGGTAGCTTTATTAAA
Source organism: Scytonematopsis contorta HA4267-MV1 (assembly GCA_019359035.1). Classification (GTDB taxonomy): domain Bacteria; phylum Cyanobacteriota; class Cyanobacteriia; order Cyanobacteriales; family Nostocaceae; genus Scytonematopsis; species Scytonematopsis contorta. Next base: position 3,458 of record JAHHIC010000081.1, read on the forward strand.
TTCTATGCATCAGACTCGTCTCAATGCGGCAATGGTTTCTGAAAATCCGGAGGCTAAGGCTTTTGTCGATGAGCAGATTAAGTTACAAGAAGTGTGGCGCAAAGAATTAGGTATTTCTAAGGATGATGCTGATAGCGCTTATGCTTTTATGCAATGGTGTGACCGTCTTTCTTTAATTCTTTGTATGCATGAGCTTCCTGCTGATGAACGAGCGTTGGAAATTAGCATCGGTCATGATGGGGAACGTTACGATATCATGCAGTTTGAGGATGAATTAGTTACAGTTAAACCTTGGTGTTTTGAAAATGAACGTTTTACTGTGAATGTTGAAGCTTCCGAATTATCGGAACTTAAGTTTGATGATAATGCTAGTTTGATTGCTGCATTAAAAGTTGCTCCACGTAAACTTTTGGAATGGACGTTTGTTAAGTAATTAGTAATTGGTAATTGGTAATTGGTAATTGGTAATTACTCTCCATAAATCATAACTCAAAGCTCAAAACTTATACTCGGAACTTAATTATGTCTAATTTATCTGGAAAAGCTATCTCATATTGGATTGATTCTACACCGGAAACTAATTTTCCTTCTTATAACAGCAATGTGTCGGTTGATGTGGCAATTGTTGGTGCTGGTATTGTGGGGGTAACTGCTGCGACTTTACTTAAGCGTGCAGGCAAAACTGTTGCGGTAATAGAATCTAAACGCATTTCTACAGGTGTCAGCGGTCATACTACTGCGAAAATTACTTCGCTTCATCAATTGGTTTATGCAGAGTTAATTAAAAAATTTGGTGAGGAAAAAGCTCGTGTTTATGCTGAGTCGAATCAAGCTGCACTGGAGTTTGTGGCTAAACTCGTTGAAGAAGAACAAATTGACTGCGACTTTAGCCGTCAAAGTGCTTATAGTTATGCTGAATCAGAAGATAACCTTAAGGATGTTGAGCAGGAAGTGGAAGCTGCTCTCAAATTAGGACTTCCTGCTTCTTTTGTACGTCAAACTTCTTTACCTTTTCCTATTGCTGGTGCTGTTAAGTTTGATAACCAAGCACAGTTTCACTCACGCAAGTATCTGTTACATCTTATCAATCGCATCCCTGGTGATGGTAGTTATGTGTTTGAAGATACGCGAGTTATAAATGTTGAAGAGGATGCTCCTTGTAGAGTTATTACCGATAAAGGAACGATTCAAGCAAAAGATGTAATTGTTGCAACTCATATTCCTATTCTTGACCAAGGGCTATTTTTTGCTAAAAGTTATCCCCAACGTTCTTATATTATTGGTGCGCGAATTGAGCCTAGTAAAGCACCTCAGGGGATGTTTATTGGAGTCGGAAAAAATTATCAATCAATACGTACTACTCCCGATAAAGATGGTTTACTTCTATTAATTGGTGGTGGTGGTCATAAGGTTGGGACTGTAGAAAATACTGAAGAAAAATACCAACAATTAGAAAATTTTGCTCGTTCTCGTTTTGGGATAGAGTCTATTGATTATCGCTGGTCTACTCAAGATTTTGTCTCTTTTGATAAATTGCCGTATATAGGAAAATTAACTCCTTTTAACCAGCATGTTTATGTTGCAACTGGTTTTAGCCTTTGGGGTATGAGTAAGGGTACTATGTCTGGGATGTTACTTGCTGACTTGATTTTGGGAGTTAAAAATCCTTGGGCTGAGTTGTATGATGCTACTCGTGCTACTCCTTTTGTTAGTCCTAAAGGACTCGCTCAAAATATTGATGTTGGAGTTCATTGGGTTGGTGACCGATTGAAAGGTTTGGGTAAATCTTTATCGGATGTTACAACGGGTGAAGGAAAATTAGTGACTGTTGATGGTGAGAAGGTGGCTGCTTATCGGGATGAAGAGGGAGAAATTCATACTTGTAGTGCTGTGTGTCCTCACTTAGGTTGTGTTGTTGCTTGGAACAGTGCAGAGAAAAGTTGGGATTGTCCTTGTCATGGTTCACGCTTTGATTATGATGGTCAAGTTTTGCATGGTCCTTCTGTTAAAGATTTGAAGAAGATTGATAGTAAGGTACGTAGTTAAAGAACGAACCGCCAAGTAAGCCAAGGGAGCCAAGGAAGACGGAAGTAGTGCGAGCATCTTGCTCGCTTTTTTTGCGTTTATGCGTTTATGCTTTTTGCGTTTATAACTTCTTCCTTAATTTCTAAATTTACTGTAAAGCTAGTATATTTACGATGTTTATTTTGTTAGTAATGGTTTATCTCTGGGAAATATATATATCAGGAACCCTTTGCTTGTTATTGCCGTGTGTCTCCAAAATACTCTATAAACAAACCTTTATTAGACGGTCTTACCATGACTTCGACGAAATTTCCTCGTTTACTGGCTTCTTTTTCGATGCTGCTTTTACTATTACCGATGGTTCCGGGGTGGAGTCTGACAGCACAAGCACAGCAGTCTTCCTCTGGGAATCCAAGAGTAGCTGTTCGCCGACAGTCTCGTGTTAAATTTGAACCTCCTAAAGGTCAACCAGCACCAGCATTCACGATTGGTGGCGGAAGACGGGACAATAATAATAATACTTGTACCACAAGTAGTAGAACGGCTCGAAGTTTACCTCCTGGGAATCAAAACTCAAACCAAGCTCTTACTGCTTTATTACCTACAACAAAACTAGGGTTAACGGTTTCATCCCACCCGACTTTTATGGTGTATGTGCCGTCTAATTCAGCAAAGGCTGTTGAGTTCACGTTAGAAAATGAAAAAGGAGAGGGAGTTTATCAAACAACGGTAAACCTAAAGAGTAATACTAAGATTCTTGAAGTACCTTTACCAAAAAGTGAATCCGCACTGGAAATTGGTAAGGATTACAAATGGGTAGTTTCAATGATTTGTCAGCAATCAGGCCCCAGAGACCCTTTCACAGAGGGAGTAATTCGTCGCGTTCAACCTGATACTGCATTGACAAACAGTTTGCGAACAGCTAAGCCTTTAGAAAAGGTGGCTTTGTATGCAAAGGCTGGTATTTGGTTTGAAGCTGCTGTTAATATGGTTCAACTGCGACGTTCTCAACCCAATAATCCGGAGATAGCAAGCGCTTGGCAAGATTTATTGCTATCCGCTGGTTTGGAAAGAATTGCTAGCGAACCCCTAAATTAAATATATAAAGGCTCGTAAAAGGCTTGTAAAAGGCTTGTAGTTGGGCTTTAGCCCCACAAATATATAAATTGGCGCTAAAGCGCTACTACGAACCTATTTTTGAATTGGCGCTAAAGCGCTACTACGAACCTATTGTTGGGATTATCAATCATCAGGGTTTTTAATAATATGGCAGTAAAATTTTCATTTTTATGGGTAGTAATTAACATAATTTTTGGCAGTTTAATCTTTACTAAATCAGCTACTGCTGAAATTATCCCAGATAATACCTTACCGAAAAATTCTCAGGTTACTCCTGGCTGCACTATTTGTAATATTCAAGGTGGTACAGCTAAAGGTGTAAATTTATTTCATAGTTTTCAGGAGTTTTCTATACCTACGGGTGGGGAAGCCTTTTTTAATAACTCTATAGATATTCAAAATATTTTTTCTAGGGTAACGGGTAATAATGTATCTAATATAGATGGATTAATTCGTACATCGGGTAAAGCAAACTTATTTTTTATTAATCCTAATGGAATTATTTTTGGTGAAAATGCTCGCTTAGATATTGGTGGTTCATTCATTGGTACAACTGCGAATAGCATTAAATTCGCTGATGGTAATTATTTTAGTGCTAAGACTCCAGAAAGTTCTTCTTTGTTGACTGTAAGTGTACCTGTGGGTTTACAATTTGCTAAAAATCCTGGAAAAATTGAGGCACAAGGTAGGGGACATAGTTTAACGGAAGCAATTAGTATTTTTGTGCCAAATAATAAGAGAACTGATGGTGGTTTACGAGTTCAAGCAGGAAAAACTCTCGCTTTTATCGGCGGAGAAATTAATCTGAATGGTGGGGTATTAACTGCAGAAAGAGGACAAATAGAACTGGGTAGTGTTGGGGAAGGGCTTGTTAGCCTAAATTCTACAGTAGATATCTTTACCTTCGATTATAAGGGAATATCTAATTTTCAAGATATTCAACTATCACAACAAACTATTTTAGACGCAAGTGGAAATGGTGCTGGCTGGATACAAGTACAAGGTCGTCAAGTAAATTTTAAAGATGGGTCTATATTATTTTTACAAAACCGAGGTAGACAATCAGGAGGAAATGTTGTTATCAATGCTTCTGATTGGCTCTCTTTCAGCGGTATGATTCCCAGTGGTAAAATGGGAAGTGGTGTGCAAGTTGAAAACTTGAGAAATGCAGGTTCTAGCGCAAACGTGACTATCTCCACTAAAAATTTTAATGTTGAAAATGGTTCTGGGATTACCGTCAGAACCCTTAGTAATGCTAATAGCGGTCAAATTAGTGTGAATGCGACAGAATCATTACGGTTGGTAGGATTTTTACCTAAAGAACCAACTACACGTAGCTTTATTACTACTTTCACTGCTTCTAATGGACAAGGTGGCGATATAAGTATATTTACTCGACAATTATCTGTAATTGATGGTGCTAGCATCGGAACTCCAGCTTTCGGTAGTGGTTCTGGGGGAAGTGTTACTATCAATGCGGAAAAAATGGAGATAGTTGGTGCATCAATAAATTCTCAAAGTAGTAGCCTATCTGCAACAACTTTTGGTCTTGCTAATGCCGGTAGCATCATATTGAACACAGATACTCTAGTACTTAAAGATGGAGGTTCTTTGACTACCGCCTCTCTTGGTCAGGGAAATGCTGGTAATTTGACAGTAAATGCCTCAGAGTCGTTACAGATAAGTGGCTTTAGACCGGGTACATCTATTCCTAGCCAAATCAGTTCCAGCGCTACTACACCTACTCTTAATGCAATTTTAGGCTTCGGACTAGCGCAAGTCCCCAGGGGAAATTCTGGAAACGTGACTATCAATTCACCTGTTATAAAGTTGAGCAATGGAGGAATGTTGAATGTTAGAAATGAAGGAATTGGTCATGCTGGTTCATTAAAAGTAAACGCGGAATTAATGCTACTTGATGACTGGGGTAGTATTACAGCAAGCAGTAGCTCTGGTGGTGGAGGTAATATTTTTTTAGAAGCAGATACTTTACAATTGCGTCGTAACAGTAATATTACTACAAATACAGGTGGTGGTAAGGGTGATGGGGGTAATATTTTTATTAATTCCAATACTCTAGTTGCCTTAGAAAACAGTGATATCACAGCAAATTCGATAAATGGCTCTGGTGGACAAATAACTATCAACACTCAAGCTCTACTTGGTACGCAGTATAGACAGCAAATTACTCCACAAAGTGATGTCACAGCTACTTCGGGTAAAGGAGCATCTTTTAATGGAGTGGTGAATATCAATGCTCTTACAAGTGAGACTGATGTTGGGGTTGTTGAGTTGCCAGATGCTGTGATTGATAACAGTAAGCAAATGGCTACTGGGTGTTCAGCATCAAATTCTAACCGTTTTATTATCACTGGACGCGGTGGTTTACCTTTAAATCCTATTGACCTATTTTCAGGCAGTCAAAAGTTAGCTGATTTAGTAGGTTTAGTAGATTTAGACCCCCAAGTTGTAAATGAAGGGTCGGTAGCTGTTGTTGAAAATAGTCAGAATATAACTGAGGTTGTAGAAGCACGAGGGATGATTGTTGATAGCCAAGGTCGGGTAAGTTTGGTCGCTGAATCTTTGGAGACTGGGGAATACAGTCAAGGTGTTGCAGCAGCTAATTGCCAGTCTATTCAGGGAAGTTAGTTTATAAATAGTGCCCCAATACAAGAAACCCCCATAAACCCCTGAACGGTCATTTCGGGCTAAAAGCTTAAACCCGTTGAAAACGGGTTAGAATTTGTACTTACATCCAGTTTTAAACCCGTTTTTAACGGGTTTGTGCTTTTAGCCCGAAATGACCGTTCAGGGGTATTTCATATTTTATTTTAGAGCTGTTTTGAAATTATTCTAGGTGCTGCAACAGTGAAAACAAATTTATCTTCCAATTCAAATTCTCAATATATCTTAGCCTTAGATTTAGGAACAACTGGCAACCGCGCTTTCATATTCAATATTAACGGTGAAATCTTAGGATATGCATATCAAGAACTAACTCAGTATTATCCGCAACCAGGATGGTTAGAACACAACCCCCAAGAAATTTGGAACGCGACTTGTAGTGTAATGCAAACTGCAATTGAAAACGCTCAAATAAATAAAAATGAAATCATTGCCCTTGGTATGACAGTACAACGTGAAACCTGTTTGCTCTGGGATAAAACAACCGGACAACCATTACACAATGCTATTGTCTGGCAAGACCGACGCACTACTCCCATGTGTCAAGAATTACAAAAAGCCGGATATAAACAAGATATTTACAACCGTACTGGCTTAATTCTTGATGCATATTTTTCTGCAACAAAACTTAGATGGTTGCTCGACCACCTAAGCAATATTGACCACAATCAAGTATTAGCTGGCACAATAGATACTTGGATATTATGGAAATTAACAGGTCATAAAATTCATGCTACTGACCATAGTAACGCTAGTCGGACAATGTTAATGAATTTAACAACTTGCCAGTGGGATGAAACATTACTCGACTTATTCCAAATTCCTTCTCATATCTTACCGGAAATCAAACCCAGTTTAGGTAATTTTGGTGTTACCGATGCTACTGTATTAGGTGTCGAAATTCCCATTACTGCCATTTTGGGCGACCAACAAGCAGCTTTATTTGGTCATGGTTGCGCTAGTCCTGGTCTCATGAAATGTACTTACGGGACTGGTAGTTTTTTAGTTGCTTACACAGGCTCAGAAATTGTGCGCGACCAACTACAACTTATCTCCACCGTTGCTTGGACTCAAACTAATGCAGAGTTTGCTTACGCATTAGAAGGTAGCATATTTACTAGTGGTGCTTGTATTAAATGGCTACGAGATAGCTTGAAATTAATCGAAACACCGGCAGAAACAGAAGCAATGGCTAAGCAAGTCGCAGATAATGGTGGAGTATACTTTGTACCTGCCCTTAGCGGACTTGGAGCACCTCATTGGGATATGACTGCACGAGGAGCATTTTTTGGTCTGACTGCTTCCGTCCAAAAAGAACATATGGTGCGTGCAGTACTAGAAGCAATTGCCTATCAAGTTAAAGAAGTTGTGGAAGCTGTAAACAAGTCCAGCAAAAACCCAGTACAAAAATTAGCCGTAGATGGAGGTGCTTGCGAGAATAATTTTTTGATGCAATTTCAAGCTGACTTATTGGGAATTCCGGTCGAACGTCCAGCGATACGGGAAATGACTGTTCAAGGAATTGCATTTGCTGCAGGTTTAGCAATTGGTTTTTGGGATAACTACGAAGCTTTAGTAAACCAACGACAAATTGACCAAGTTTTTTATCCAGGAGAAAACAGAGAACGCGCTCAGCATAATTTTATCACCTGGCAAAAAGCCGTAAAACGCGCCAAAAATTGGGTCTAATTATGTAGAGACGCGATTTATCGCGTCTATTTATCGCGTCTATATTATCGCATCCCTACGAACCTCGTTTTTCTAAATATTTTTTGATAATATTTTCTATATCTGATTTCATCTGTTCCATGTCCCCATCAGTGTCAGAATGCCATCCGTACTGGTTAAGAGTTCTAACTACTGCTCGTACGGCTGCTTTGGCTGTTCTATTCGTCCTTAACCCTGGCTCTGTTTCTAGCTCTCTATCAGCTTTCCCTATTATCGCTTTGGCTTCTTCAACCGAGCAAAGGTAAGTCCCCTCACCCAAAGCACCAACTTCTTTTCCATTTCGGTTATAGCGAGTACCAGTCTTTAAAGTAATTGTGCCACCAGATGAAATGTGTTGAATTTCTTCTATTACAACTTTGCAACCACGCCAATCATCATAAAAAAATACTCCTATTTTCTCACCTTCTTTTAATTCCAACTCGTCCATAGTTATTTTGGTACTACAGTACTTATAAGTATTTAATTCAACAATTGAAACCATTATGTGTAATTATCTCAGAATATACCTTGTTTACAATAATTTTTTTGTTTAATCTATATAATTGCGGAGATTGTTTGCATCATTCCAATAATTTGTGAGAAACTAGATACCCCGGTTTCTTTATCGAAACCAAATTTTTCAAAACCATCTAATCTCAAAATGGATTCAGGAATGCTATAACTCTAATGCGAGCCTGAGCAAAAGCTAACATAGCTTTCTAGATGTCTATCCACAACACGTAACCTAATATTGTTCCATGAGTGATTACCCCCAAATTGTCAGATTCTTAGAAGCCGAGAGAGAGCGTTATATATTGGAAACAGCTGACTTAGAACGGCGTATTGTTTTTATCCGGGAGCAAATTAATTCGTTAGATACATTAATATCAGGCTATCACCGTGAAAAACAATCTCTATCTTCGCCTTCTTTGTCCCACTTTCCCCAAGTATCAACTCAGGCATTTCTAGAAGCAAGTCCAGCAAATCTTAACCGAGATACCAAACCAAGCAGTTCTCGCTTAGACATAAATGCGGAACGGGAGAATTTCAAACACGAAATCGACGACGTTGATGATGTGGATTCTACCGCAGATGAAAGCAGCGATGATGAAGAAGAAGATGTTGATATTTCTGATATCCCTAGAATTGCGGGAGCCAGAAAACCTGGAAGTGTCATGATGCTAAAACAGTATCACGATTATTCTATTTTGAATGCAATACTAATACTAATGCGTCGCCGTCCTCGATTGCACTTTCATATCGATGCTATTGTCCGCGACCTATATGGGCATAAACTCACAGCCGAACAAACGAAGAGTGTCAAGCTAAGTGTTGGCAAAATGCTTTCACTCGGTGTACAGAGAGGATTGTGGTATAGAGTTTTACGAGGCATTGGCGTATATACTCTAAATCACGAGAAAGGCGTTACCTCAAAATTAGTTAGACGTAAATAAGTTTTGAATTATGAGTTTTGAGTTTTTGATTATTAGGTTTTGTCAGTAAATATGGCAACTTTAACTCATAACTCATAACTCACAATTCATAATTCATAATTCACAATTCAAAAAAGTTGTTTGCGAAACTCTAAGTTATATATGGCTCTTTCCCAATTTTTGGCTGATTTTACTTGTTCGGGGGTTAAGTAATTAACTCCTTGCAAATCAGTTCCCTGCAAATCAGCTCCTTCTAAGTCAGCTCCTTGCAAGTCCGCTTGTTTAAGGTTAGCAAATTGAAGTTTTGCTAACTTGAGGTTAGCAAATTGCAGGTTGGCTCCTTGTAAATCGGCACATTTTAATATAGCTTCCTCTAAATTGGCATTTTGCAAGTTAACTTGCTGTAGTTTCGCAAAGGCTATTTTTGCTTGGTACAAATAAGCACTTTGCAGGTCAGCTTCTTGAAGGTCAGCGCTTTGTAATATTGTTAAGTGGAGATTTGCATTTTGAAGAGTTGCTTCTTGCAAGCTTGCACTAGTAAAGTCAGCTTGTTGAAGGTTGGTATTTTGAAGGTTGGCTTTTTGAAAGTTCGCTTTTTGAAAGTTAGCGCTTTCTAGATTAGCCCCTTGGAGATTGGCTTTCACAAAAATTGCTTGTTGACAGTTAGCACACAACAGATTAGTTTGTTGTAAGTTAGCTTCCTGGAAATTCGCTTTATAAAGATTAGCGCTTCCCAAGTTAGCTTTTTGCATCATAGCTTCAGTAAAGTTCGCTTGCTGTAGGTCTGCTTGAATAAGATTACTTTCTTGAAGTATTGCTTGTTGAAGATTTGCGTGAGACAACTTAACGTGTTGTAAATTAGCTTTTTGCAGGTCTGCCCGCATTATATTAGAACTTTGGAGTGTAGCTTCTTGGAGTATTGCTTTTTTGAGATTTGCTTGTACAAGCTTCGCAAACAAAAGCTGCGCTTGTTTCATATTAGCTCCCTGAAGGTCAGCACCTGTGAGGTCGGCTTGTAGTAAAGTCGCTCCTTGGAAATTGGCTTCTCTCAGGACAGCACGGGTAAAATCTGCTATACGGATAACCGCATTGCTGAAGTTTGCTCCTCTTAGATTTTTACCTTTGAACAAGTCTCCTTGTATATTTTGACCGGAGAAATCCTGAAAGGGCATGACTAAGTATCAAATTAACGTACCCTTGAATTTTGATACATTTTCCTCAGAAAATCTTCTGGCTGTTGATACAATTAAAAAAAATGTTGACTGTTGACTGTTGACTGTTGACTGGTAACTGGTAACTGTTGAGATTTTATTCCAAAATTTAATACTTAATTTGTTAACAAAATTTATTTTCATAATTCTTTTTGGAGTTATTAATCAATAAGTATTAATAAGCGTTAAAAATTTGATTAATCTAACTAGTATTTATCGTATCAGTCGCTTCTCAACCAACAGTCAACAGTCAACAGTCAAAATCCAATTTTCGTATTATTGAAGAATTTCAAATTCCATCTGATGGCTCTTGGAGAAACTATGGGTGAAGTGGTCTGTTACATTTGTATCATTCAGTTCCAAGTTATAGAAATCGACCACATCGTGTTCAAAATAGGGGCCTGCGTGCCAAGTTCCCACATTTAATTTTATAAAACAATTTCCCGGAATCCTAAAAGCTTTTATCTCACTTAACACTGGTTCATCTATATTAGTATTTGGCGGGCATACAGCAATTAACCAGTCTTTACCTTCCAGCGAACCTAGACATTGGGTACATTTTACATGACGGGTGATAGTATGAAAATTTCTTCCCCTTGCAGTCAGCCTCATGATATAAAATCGTGGAACACCTTTATCAAGAATTAATTGAGCATCTTCTATATCAAAAGCTTTTCCGTCATGACTGGCAAAAATAACCTGTCCGTAAGGAAGAAAATTTTCTGCTGTGACCAATTCTGCTTGCAGTGTTTGCACTATCTTTGATGTACCCATATCTAAATTTTTCTCGCAGTTTTCTATTTTACTTAGGTAAATCGCTACTTAGTTCCTTGGGAATTAAAGACTTGGGAATAATAGAAGCTTGTTCTTCTTGGTCTGAAGGTTTTGTGTACCACCAAGCCCAAGCAAGTAAAACAGCTTGAAAAGGTAGCCTAATTACATGAACCCAGGGTGAGTTAGGTATGTGTTCTAGTTTAATATGATTAACTGCCATATTGATATTTGCTGGGTAAACAGCAATAAAAAGAGCAAATAGTCCCCAAGCAGCAGCTTGACTTAACGGTGGAACCAATAATCCAATCCCTCCTAATATTTCATAAAAACCACTTAGGTAAACTAACCCTAAAGGATATGGTAGTTGAGATGGCACAATTTTGACATATGGTTCTGGTGTTAGGAAGTGCGTTATGCCAACAATAATAATTGACACAGACAATACAACACGTAAAATTTCCTTGATATTTTTCATAATTTATGACTAAGAGTTCGTATCAATTTCCTAGTTTTACTGCTATGGAGTATTTTGTCCTCAGCCACCAGTCATATCTTGGAGTATATTGGGTATCGATGAATATCGTGCATCAGAAGTTAATAATCTATGTCCATAAACTTTACTCGACGTAAATTTCTTTGGTATGGTTCTGTAGCCATTAGTACTAGCTTACTGGCAAATGCTTGTAATAATACCTCAACCACAACCACAGGAAATAGCGATAAGTTTAAAGTAGCTATTGCGCTTCCAGGAGTTTTAAATGACAAAGCATGGAATCAGTCTGGATACGAAGGGGTGAATTTAGCCAAAGAAAAATTAGGTGCAGAAACAACCTATGTCGAAAAGGTATCACAAGCAGACCAAAGTGAGGTATTATCTGATTTTGCCCGTAAAGGATATAATGTAGTCTTCGCACATGGTGGGCAATTTGACGCAGCAATTCAGCAAATAGCACCACAGTTCCCCAACACTTTTTTTGTAGGAGTGAACGGTTCAATAGCAGGAGCTAATATTGCATCATTAACATTAGACCATATACAAGCGAGTTATTTATGTGGAATTATTGCAGCTTCCATGACAAAATCAAATAAATTAGCTTATATTGCTGGACAACAATTTAAAGCGACTCAAGAAGAATTACGTGGGTTAGAATTAGGAGCGAAATCAGTAAAGCCAAATATTCAAATAGCTTCCACTTTTATTGGTGACTGGAATGATATTGCTAAAGCGAAAGAAGCAACATTAGCTTTAATTTCCTCTGGTGCAGATGTAATTTATCAATGGTTAGATAATTCATCGGCTGCTGTATTGCAAACAGCTAGTGATAAAGGAATTTTAGCATTTGGTAATACAAAAGACCAGTTAGATATTGCACCATTAGCAGTTTTGACTAGTAGTGTAAAACGATTAGATATAGCTATAGCAAACTTAGCGCAATTAGCTCAACAAAAACTATTAAAAGGTCAGGTTTATCGAATTGGTTTAGACAGTCCAGATATTTTCGATTTAGGAAAATTTGGTTCAATGGTTCCCGATAAAGTAAAGAAACAAGTCACAGGTGCAAAGCAGGAACTTATTACCAAAAAAATATCCTTTGTAGACTGTAAAGAAGCTGGAAAAGAAACTAGATGTATTAAAAAGTAAATTGGTAATTGGTAATTGGTAATTGGTAATTGGTAATTGGTAATTGGTAATTGGTAATTGGTAATTGGTAATTGGTAATTGGTAATTGCTCTCCCACTCCCTACTCCCTACTCCCTACTCCCTACTCCCTACTCCCTACTCCCCACTCCCCACTCCCTACTCCCTACTCCCCACTCCCCACTCCCCACTCCCTACTCCCTACTCCCTACTCCCCAATGCAATATCTACGTTTAGAAAATATTACAAAGCAGTTTGGTTCGTTTGTTGCGAATGAAAATATCAGCTTTGGTATTGAATCTGGGAAAATTCACGCGGTTTTAGGCGAGAATGGGGCTGGGAAAACAACGTTGATGAATATAATTAGCGGTCTTTATCAGCCTGATTCGGGTAAAATCTATCTGGAAGGTAAACTCGTCAATATAAAATCCCCTCAAGAAGCTATAAAATTGAGAATCGGTATGATTCACCAACATTTTATGCTTGTTCCTCAGTTAACTGTGACTGAAAATATTATTTTGGGAACTGAAAATAATTGGTGTCTGAATTTATCGCAAAAGCACCAAGAAATTTCTCGATTATCTCAAATTTATAATTTAGAAGTGGATGTAAAAGCCAAGATTGAAAATTTACCCGTAGGAACGCAACAACGTGTCGAAATCCTCAAAGTTCTTTACCGTCAAGCAAAGTTACTAATTCTTGATGAACCAACCGCTGTATTAACACCGTCAGAAGTTAATTCATTAATTACAATTCTTCGTCAACTAGCTGAAAAAGGTAATACAATTATTTTTATTAGTCACAAATTAGAAGAAGTGATTAATTTGTGTGATACAGTAACGGTTTTACGACGGGGAAAGGTAATTGCGACTACAGCAACTAAAGATACGACTTCCCAGAAACTAGCAGAGTTAATGGTGGGACGAGAAGTTTCTTTTAGTTTAAATAAATTTCCAGCTTCTTTGGGGAAAGTTGTATTATCTGTAGAACATTTACAAGTTAAAGATGATAGAGATGTCATAGCTGTTCGTGATGTTTCATTTAAAGTTAATCAAGGAGAAATTTTTGGTATTGCTGGTGTTGATGGAAATGGACAACGTGAGTTAGCTGATGCAATTTGTGGGTTAAGAATTATCAAGCAGGGAAAAATTCAGTTAGATTCTTCTACGGGGGTTACTGGATATATACCGGAAGATAGACAAAAAATGGGTTTAGTTTTGCAGTACACTATAGCCCAAAATTTAATTTTGAAAGTTTTTCATAAATTTCCCTTTTGTCGTCGCTTTATATTACAGCAGAAAGCAATAAATAAAAATGCAAAGTCTGCAATTGAAGAATTTGATATTCGTGCTACGGGTGTGGATATAAAAGTTGGTCAACTTTCGGGAGGAAATCAACAAAAAGTTGTGTTAGCACGAGAACTTGCGAGAGAGCCTAGTTTAATTGTAGTTATGCAACCAACTAGGGGACTAGATGTGGGAGCTACGGAAGTTGTACACCAGAGATTGTTGCGAGAAAGGGAACGAGGAGCGGCTATTTTGTATATTTCTACGGAATTAGAAGAAGTTATGGCTATGAGCGATACTATCGCTGTAATGTATGGTGGTCAGTTTGTTGGGGTCTTGGATGCGAAAATTGCGACGGTTGAGGAAATTGGGTTGTTGATGGGTGGGGGCTAACTAATTCAAAATTCAAAATTCAAAATTCAAAATTTAAAACTTAAATTAAAAATTCACAGCCTGAAAACTGAAAACTGAAAAAAATGACTATAGCTAATCGTCTGGGACGCACTTTACCTATTATTTCACCGCTCATCGCGATAATTACAGCGCTTATACTGGGTGCAATTTTAATTTTACTCGCAGGTGCAAATCCAATCACTGCTTACACTACATTATTTCAAGAATCGCTCTCCACCTATTTTGGATTTGGTAATACACTCACCAAAATGACACCTTTATTATTCACTAGCTTAGGTATTTTAATTGCTCTGCGTGCTGGACAATTTAATATTGGTGGGGAGGGACAAATTTATATGGGTGCTTTGGGGAGCACTTTAGTTGGGCTATATGTTCAAGATTTACCCCCATTTCTCCACATATTTTTGGCGTTAATTTTAGGGTTTATTTTTGGTTCATTGTGGGGTTTGATTCCTGGCTATCTCAAAGCTATACGGGGAGTTAATGAAGTTATTACCACTTTACTATTAAATTATATCGCTGCTAATTTTATTAGTTACCTCGTCCAGAATCCCTTGAAAGCACCTGATGCTCCCAGTCCTTATTCACCATTAATTGCTAAATCTGCCCAATTACCAATTATTTTACCCGGAAGCCTTGCTCATGTGGGAATTTTGCTGGCTTTATCTGCAAGCTTAATTTTATGGTTCATTATCCAAAAAACACCCCTAGGCTATAAAATTACTACTGTTGGACTTAACCCCATCGCAGCTCGTTACGCGGGTATTTCTGTAAAGCGTATTATCATTTTGGTGATGGCATTAGCTGGTGGACTAGCAGGTCTTTCCGGAGCTTCAGAAGTTATGGGGTTGAAATTTCGTTTGTTTGAAGAGGTTTCACCCGGTTATGGGTTTGATGCAATTGCGATCGCCTTTCTGAGTCGCGGAAGTATCCTAGGTGTAGTGCTGACTTCCCTATTTTTTGCAGCATTGCGTAGTGGTGCAAATGTAATGCAACGGAGTGCTGGGGTCTCGGTAACTATAATTTACGCCATTCAAGGTTTGACAGTATTATTTATTGCAATTAGTTTGGCTTTAGAAAATCGCTGGAAAACAACCAACAGTCAACCGTCAACCCTCAACAGCCAAGCATCAACAGTGAACAATGAATGACTTTTTTATAGATTACCTTATCGCCAGTATACGCCTAACTACCCCCCTCGCTTTCGCTGCATTAGGAGGACTTTACTCAGAACGTTCAGGTATCCTTAATATTGCTTTAGAAGGAATGCTTTTAACAGGGGCTTTTACTAGCTCTGTCGCCACATTTTACACAGGTAATCCCTGGATTGGTATCGCAGCAGCCCTTATAGCTGGTGGAATAATAGGTTTACTACATGCTTTCCTAAGCGTAACATTACGAGTTGACCAATTAGTTTCAGGCTTAGCAATAAATCTTGTTGCAGCGGGGTTAACATCTTTTGGAGGCAGATTAGTATTTAGCACTGCTGGACAACAACGCTTACCAGGTATTGACTCAGTTACTATCCCTCTTGTGAGTAATATCCCCGTAATTGGTCAGCTTTTATTTCAGCAAAATATTTTAGTATATTTACTTATAGTATTAGTTGTATCTACTACATATGTTTTATACAAAACTAGCTTTGGCCTCACGTTAAGAGCAGTTGGAGAATATCCCAAAGCTGTTGAAGCTGCAGGGATATCGGTATCAAAAGTACGTTATTTAGCTGTGATAATAAGTGGTTGTCTCGCAAGCTTAGGTGGTGCTTATTTAACTTTAGTTCAGGTGAGATATTTTGCTGAAGGAATGAGTGCAGGAAAAGGTTTTATTGCAATTGCAGCGTTAATTTTTGGTAAATGGCATCCGATTGGTACTACTTTAGCCTGTTTATTATTTGGAGCGACGGAAGCTTTACAATTGCGAATACAGGCTATGTCAGTAAATATTCCCTATCAGTTTTTAGTGATGTTACCTTACATTATCGCGCTGTTAGCTTTGGTTGGCTTAGCAGGTAAATCAACACCACCAGCAGCACTAATTCTGAACGATGATAATTAACAGCAGTCAGCAGTCAATAGTCAACAATCAACACTTTTCATGTTATCATCGTTTGATTATTGCCACTAGCTTTGCAGGTTCTATCCTGAGCAGTCATAGTCAGCACAGACACTCAACCTAGTGAATCAGATACGAGCTTGTTCATATCGAGCCGCATTTTACCGCTTGAAGGATACCTCGTACATCATCGCTTGTGGGGAAATTTCGTTTTAATTACCCCGCTGTAGTTCTTGATGTATACCTTGCTAGTGCGTATATATGGGTGAAAAGTTGCTAAGTTTGATTGTAGAAGAAGACCTACCAAGTTTATATATCCTTCAGTCGTATCTGACAAAAATCAATATTGCTTGTATACCTGTTCAACGAGGAGAGCAAGCACTAATTTTTGCTGCGATAGAACAGCCTGATTTTATACTCATGGATATGATGTTGCCAAATTTCAGCAGTCTTCAATTGATTAACTATCTAAAACAAAACCCTGGAACAGCGAAAATACCTATTATTGCTGCGGTAAGTTCTACTAGAGAACAATACCGTAATGCTATTCTGCAAATAGGTGTCCAAGGCTGCGTAAGTAAACCTTATGATTTAGAAGAAGTCGAATTAGTAATTTGCCGACTTATGAGTCGGCAGAATAATGCTAGCTTGTCTTAGGAATTGCCCCAGGATTACGAACTTGGGGTAATTGTTCTAAAATTATAATCATTGCAGTACGACCAGATGTCAAACTTGTATAGCCAATTAATTCTAATACTGGCTTTTCTGTAATTTCCTCAATAATTTGTTTAATTTGGGGCTTGATTATTCTATCTAAATCTAGCCTAACTTTCTCAGCTAAATTGTCCTTGCCTGCTTGCATTAAAGTCTGCTCAGCAAGGGTGACAGAATTTTCAAAAGTAATTGCCAATTGAGTATCAAAAAAGTGGCAAATGACTCTGCTGGGACGCTGTCCCAGTAAAGCATGATATAGCGTACCAATCCGCTGCGATAATTCTCTTTCCAACTGTCCAATAGTGGGTTCCGACATGCCGAGCCATTACATTAACAATATTTCGTATATATTATACAAAGCGGAACTGATAGTTTTTGTTAATTATATTTATGGAATTGACTTATGAACTGTTGCACTCGTCTATTAATTCCCAATATATAAATAATTATCTTTCTCAAGCTATAAAAACAGAGAAAATAGCATATTATTTTTTATGTGAAAGTTGGGTCTTCGCTACTTCTCAACCCAACCTACGAATATATTCGATTGCGTGGATATTACCTTGTACCAAATAACCTATCCCCAGCATCACCCATACCAGGAATAATATAGCCATGTTCGTCTAACTTATCATCTATAGCAACAGTGAAAAGCGGAACATCTGGGTGTGCTTCACAAAAATGCTCAATACCTTCCGGTGCAGCCAGTAAGCAAACAAATTTGATGGACATCGGGTTAGTGCTTTTCAAGCGATGAACAGCAGCCACAGCGGAATTACCAGTTGCTAACATGGGGTCAACCAAAACCACATCTCGTTTGTCTATATCTTGAGGCACTTTGAAATAGTATTCTATAGGAACCAAAGTTTTAGGGTCTCGGTACAAACCAATATGTCCTACACGTGCTGATGGCATTAGTTCTAACATACCATCCAAAATACCTTGTCCCGCTCGTTGGATAGAAACAATAACCAGCTTTTTATCTGGAGCGAGTACTGGTGCTTGCATGGGAGATAAAGGTGTTTCGATTAATTCATGCTTTAATGGTAAATCCCGCGTGACTTCATATGCCAACAATAAACTAATTTCTTTTAGCAAACTGCGAAACTTTGCTGTACTAGTCTCGCTTTTCCGCATCAGTGTTAATTTATGTTGAATTAACGGATGTTCGATTACAGTTACTTGTCCCATCAATCACTCCTAGCTCCAGAGGTTTAAAACTCAAAACTCAAAACTCAAAACCCTTTATCAAAATACCGTCCCATCGCTTTCTATCTGTATAGGGGGGATACCACCCGGTCTAAGTTCAACAGCAATTTTTCGTCCAGCTGTCCAGGTTCCACCTTGTAGTATTTTGACTAGGGGTAATTCCATTTCGCTTTTATCTAATTTTTTTCTGACTGTAGCAGCGATTTTATCCAAAAAAATTACCGTTAAGGCACGCCATTCGACTATAACTTCTGATGAGACTTTTTGGGGTGAGTGCAAAATGTCAATTTGTTTTGGCTTTATTAATCCTAAATCAATACATAATCCACCGTTGCGATATTCCGGTAGTCCAGTCATCGTGTCTAAACCAGTAATTTCTAAACCTAGCTCCTGTAATGGTTCCAAAAGCGAATAAGTTAACCACTGGGAAAGCTTGTGAAAAGGTACTAATTCTGCGTAAATTAACTCTGATGTGTTTAGAGATGTGTTTAGAGCCGAATGTTGCCATACATCTCCTAAATTCACTCCAGCAATTTCCACCCTTCCGGGCCAAATATTGCTCAATGCTTCCAATATAGTTGTTAAAACGGTTGTTGCTGCAATTTGATTATTTTCAGCTTTATCCAAAAAATAATTTACTAAATTACCCGGACGCGGATTTTCTTGTCCAAAAAAATCAGGTGTTGTGAGCAAAACTTTTCCTAATCGTTGTAATAAATTTAATCTTCCATCCAACCCCACCAAAGGATTATCTGTTGTTACCTGAAAACCTTCTGCTAGTTCTATTTCCGTAATTGATTGTAACTTTTGAGCATCACCTTGCAAAAGATTTGCGGGATTACTGGAAAAAAAACCTTGACAAAACATATGAAAACTAGCAATAGCCAATCCTTCTGAGCGTTTTGAGGTTAAACCTGTATCATGTTCGTAATAGCACCATTTAGACCCAGCACCAGCATCTAATAATACACTCAAAATGACTAAATCAAATTTAGAATAAGCTTTTTCTAATGGCGTTAGCCCAGCTAATTTCTCATCTAATGTATTTAAACGTGAAACACCCAGCGCTTCACTGAAGGCTTCAAAGTGTCTCCACCGACTGTGAAAAGGTATTTCCCCATTTGGGTACTCAGAATTTATGACATCAATTACATAATCAGCCACCCGTTCCAACTGACTTAAATCGCAATTGAAATTAGACGACTTTCCAGACTCCACTAAATCAAACAATTTCCCGCAACGTTCTCGAATCGAAATAGGAGAGCGCAAATAAGCGATAGTCTCCAAAAGCGTATTTTCGGTACTTGTGGTTCCCATAATTTATATAAACTCCATTACATGACACACCCAATCATTCTCTGTAGAGACGCGATTAATCGCGTCTCTACAATATATTCAACCGCAGCGTAGATACGATATATTCAACCGCAGGGCAGACGCGATAAATCGCGTCTCTACAATATATTCAACCGCAGTGCAATAAAATACCCCCATTCCCCACTCCCCACTCCCCACTCCCTACTCAATCGAACGTCCTTTGACCTCTGCTAACTCGCTTGCGTCTAATACTTCTCCTGTGGTAAAATAACCAGCTGCTTTTTTGGCTTCAATTTCTACTTTTGCATCTTGGGGTATTAGTTCTTCTGGGATTGGTATCCGTTCAATAATTTCAATTCCCGACTGGGTAACGGCATTAAATTTCATATTGCTCATTGATACCATGCGGTCAATGCGAGTAACACCCAACCAATGTAAAACATCGGGCATTAATTCTTGGAAGCGCATATCTTGTACCCCAGCCACACATTCAGTGCGAGCGAAGTAAGCATCAGCCCTATCACCACCTTCTTGACGCTTGCGAGCATTGTAAACTAAAAATTTGGTCACCTCTCCTAAAGCGCGACCTTCTTTGCGACAATAAACAATTATACCAACACCACCTTCCTGAGCAGTTTGTATACACACTTCAATCCCATGTGCGAGGTAAGGACGACAAGTACAAATATCGGAGCCAAAAACATCAGAGCCGTTACATTCGTCGTGTACCCGCACAGCAACAGGTCGATTTGGGTCAGCGATAGCAGCAATATCGCCAACAATATACACAGTAACCCCCCCAATCGGAGGTAAAAATACTTCTAAATCGCTACGAGTGACTAATTCGGGGAACATACCACCAGTTTGTTCAAACAAAGCGCGACGTAAATCAGCTTCGGTAATTCCAAAGCGCTTAGCCACACCAGGTAAATACCAAACAGGTTCAATCGCGGCTTTAGTCACCACTAAATCACCATTTGCTTTTAATATTTTGCCATCAACCTGCAAGCGTCCTTTGACTACAGCATCTTGAATTTCTGGCATGTTTATGTGAGCTTGGGTAATAGCGATAGTGGGACGAATATCGTAACCCTCTTGGCAATAAGAACCAAAAACTTCCCCAATCATTGCTCCGAAAGGGTCTAGGGAAACAATTTTTTCTGGGTCGAACCAACTGGGATGGGGGCCTATTTGCTCAACTGGTGAGGTATTGGTTAAATCCGCACGATGGTCAGTTTGTAGAGCACCGCTAGCAACCGCTAAAGCGCGATAAATAGCATAACTCCCAGAGTGAGTACCAATTACGTTGCGGTGTGTTCGTTTTGTCAGAGTGGCAATCACCGGACCGCGCTCGTTTGGTTCCTTCGCTCCCCAAACAATGGGAATTGGCTTAGGACCAAAACCGTTAGGGTGAGAAGTAAGAACGATATGCCGAGAACCGCCATTAAGATTAGGCATAGTCATTTTTTCGCGATAAGAGTTATTACTCAATAGTCAATACTAAAAAGCCAATAGTCAACACCCCCAGTTAACTGTTGAGCTTCCAACAAAACTTTTATGTCAGATTCTATGTCAAATTCTATGTCAATTTTTTTATATTAGTATTCCAGGCTACAACATACGGTACACTTATGGTTTAATTTGCAATTTTAGGTGTAAAATTTTAAGCTAAATTCAACAGTAACTCACAAAGTCTCCTATAAAATAATTTTGTGCGAAATTTGATTCTAAATATACACTACCAAGATTAAATTCATGGATTCTTTATTTATCAATTCCTTGCTTGAAGACTTGAAAAATTCTGACGAAGCTATCCGGGAACAAGCTACGCGAAAATTATGGCGTATCTGGTTTCAACAAAAAGGAGTTTATGGGTTAGAAATTATAGAGCGCAGTCAAAAGTTATTTGACGCTGGTGAAATTACGGAAGCAGAAGTTCTATTAAGCGACCTCATCTCCGACCAGCCGGACTTTGCAGAAGCTTGGAATCGCCGTGCATTTCTTTATTATTCGACTAGTGAGTATCAAAAATCTTTAGCAGACTGTAGAAGAGTAATAGAAATTAATCCGGTGCATTTTGGGGCACTTCATGGTATGGGTTTATGTTATGCTGCATTGGGAAGATATGGTGATGCGATAAAGGCTTTTCGCTCAGCTTTGGAAATTCAACCTTTTTCAATTGTTAATCAAAAATTGATTTTGGAATGCAGTTTGCGATTAAGTTAATTGCTAGTTTGGTAGTTCAGGGTGATTTTAAAAAAGCGATTTTAGAGACCGAATTAATTCGGCCTCTAAATAACATCAAATCAATAATTATGAATTACGATTAATTGCTTCTCTCACTTGTTCCACGGATAAGGAGAGTGCGGATGCAACTTGCTCAACACTTAATCCTAGCCCAAGCAATCGAGGAATGGCATCTTGTTGTGCTTTTTCCAGAGTTTCTGCACGCTCCTGTTCCTGTTCGGCTCGCTGACGTTCTTGTTCGGCTCGCTGAGTTTCTAGCTCTGCTCGCAGGCGTTCTTGTTCGGCTCGCTGAGTTTCTAGCTCGGCTCTTTCGCTACCAATAAGCAATAAGTTACCGGACTTATCCCACCAACGCAACCAAAGTAGAGGTGGTTGATGGCTTGGATAGCTTCCAAACCACAGACCTAATTCTACTCCCAATGGCTCAATGGGATAATGACCCCGTTCATTTGGCTCAATAAGTTGATAGGAACCGTTCACCAAACTATAAACCTCTAGTGTGCCAGTTCCGATTACATGTATCCCATAATAGGGAATGTGGATAATGCGTTCGTAAACCCAAAACTTTCCTGGTTTAGTTGTTTGACCTTCTGGTGAGCGAGATAAAGGAGTTTTATCTCTTTCTTCTGAACCATCCCCGCTAGCAAACTCTAAGGCAATTAAGGGTGAAATATATTCTCGTCTGAGTACGTAGGAACGTCGAAGTTGACCATTTAAAGTTGGGGGTACGTTACCTACATAAAACCAGTCAGGGGACTCAGCACCGTTTTCTGGGGGGTTAGTTTCTCTCCAGTAAATACCGCAATCCTGTCCTATTGCATATTGCCCATCTAGATGAATTTGCTGTAAGACAGGTATGATTGAATCTGTTAAAATAATGCTTTGTGGATGCTCCTGAAAATTTTGACCTACGGTACGCTTCGCGAACACAAAAGTCCCGTCCTCATCTGGGAGTTGAGTATGGTCAGGGAAAGGAGGGGGTATTACTGTGCGTTCTTTGCTTGTGGTCATAGTACATATTCTCCATTCTTCATAGAGTTAATCATAGAACAGCAGTATTAAGGATGCCATTTTGGCAATTATTCGGTAGTGCAAGCATTTTGCTTGCTATGTGAAGCTGGTTACAGTAACAGAAGCGGGTCATAACAGAAGCGGGCAAGATGCCCGCACTACAATAGTTTAAAATTTAATAAAAACTTTTGAACATTATGACCATAACACCCGCACCAGCAATAGATTTAGAAGCCCTTATTAAATCTTTAGGAGGCTTAGAAATTATTACAGAAACTAACCAGGTAGCAAAACTATCTAGCGATTACCACACCTTTAGCCCCATACTGACAGCTAAATTAGCAGGTAAAGTGGGTGATTTAGTGGTGCGTCCAGCCAACGAAGAAGAAGTAATTAAAGTTGCAGCCGCTTGTGCTAAACACAGAGTACCACTCACCATAAGGGGTGCAGGAACAGGAAATTACGGTCAATGCGTACCGTTATTTGGTGGTGTCGTTTTGGACATGAGCCGGATGCAGCATATATATTGGATAAAACCGGGTGTTGCACAAGTCGAAGTTGGGGTAAAGTTAGCAGCTTTGGATAAACAAGCACGGGAGATAGGGTGGGAAATGCGGATGGCTCCCTCGACTTATCGTACTGCTACTATTGGAGGTTTTATTGCTGGTGGTAGTGGGGGTATTGGTTCCATACAATACGGTTTGTTGGCTGATAGGGGTAATCTTTTGGCATTGCGAGTAGTTACTTTAGAAGAAGAACCTCGCGTAATAGAATTACGTGGTGATGATGTACAAAAAGTTAATCACGCTTGGGGTATTAACGGTATTATTACCAGGGTTGAAATTGCTTTAGGTGCGGCTTATCCTTGGGCTGAAGTAGTTGCTGTTTTTGATGATTTTATGCAAGCGGCAAAGTTTGGGCAAGCTTTGGGTAATGCTGATGGAATGATTAAAAAAGAGATTGGTATTTTTGCATCGCCAATTGGACAATATTTTACAGCTTTGCGACAATATATACCTGATAATAAGCACGCGGCTTTATTAATTGTTGCTGAACCCGGTTTAGAATTATTACCTTATTTAATACAGGAATATGACGGAAAAATAACTTATGAAAAATCAGCACAGGAAGCTGGAAAAGGTTTTCATTTAGCAGAATATACTTGGAACCATACTACTTTACATGCTAGAAGTGCAGATACTTCTATTACATATTTACAAAGTATATTTCCTAATGACAATTTACAAACTGTCGAGCATATGTATCGTCATTTTGGAGATGAGGTGATGATGCATTTAGAATTTATTCGTTTTAAAGGTGCAATAGCAAGTCCAGGTTTACAGCTCGTACGTTATACCACAGAAGAACGCTTGAACGAGATTATTAAATATCACGAAACACATGGTGTGTTTATCGCTAATCCTCACAGTTATTTTATTGAGGATGGCTGGAAAAGAGCTATTGACCCAGAACATTTAAAATTTAAGGAAATGGTTGACCCTTATGGGTTGATGAATCCAGGTAAAAGTAAAAAGTAAAGGAAGATAATTAATTATGAGTGCTTTAACTTTACAATTACCTCCAAATTTAAAATTGACTGACGACGAATTTGAGCAGCTTGTTATTTTTAACAAAGAACTGCGACTAGAATTAACTGCTGAAGGGGAATTAATTATTATGTCACCTACTGGAGGAGAGACAGGGAATCGAAATTTTGAAATCTACATTGATTTTGGTGTTTGGAACCGTCAAAATAATTTAGGAAAAGCTTTTGATTCTTCTACAGGTTTTAAGCTTCCCAATGGTGCAACCCGCTCTCCCGATGTGTCTTGGGTAAAAATGGAAAGATGGGATGCATTAACAGCTAAACAAAAAAAGAAATTTATACCTTTATGTCCTGATTTTGCTGTGGAGTTGCTTTCAGAAACGGATGAATTGGAAGATACTCAAGCTAAAATGCGGGAATATATAGATAATGGATTGCTTCTTGGTTGGTTGATTAATCCTCAAGATAAACAAGTGGAAATTTATCGTCAAAACCAAGATGTAGAAGTTTTACAATCACCTAGTAGTTTATCTGGAGAGGATGTTCTTCCTGGTTTTGTGTTAGATTTACAACCAATTTGGAGATAAGTTTTGTGGCGGTTAATAGTTCCGGTCACAAAACTTAATTAAGAATTATCAACTAGGAATTACGATTAATTGCTTTCCTCACCAGTTCTACGGACAACGAGAGTGCAGATGCTACTTGTTCGATACTTAATCCTAGCTCAAGCAATCGAGGAATAGCATCTAGTTGTGCTTTTTCCGCAAGTTCTGCACGTTCCTGTTCCTGTTCTGCTCGCTGTCGTTCTTGTTCTGCTCGCTGGCTTTCTAGCTCAGATCTTTCGCTACCAATAAGCAACAAATTACCGGACTTATCCCACCAACGCAACCAAAGTAGAGGTGGTTGATGATTTGGATAGCTCCCTAACCATAGACCTAATTCTACTCCCAATGGTTCAATGGGATAATGACCTCGTTCGTTTGGTTCAAGAAGTTGATAAGAGCCATTTACCAAGCTATAAACTTCTAGCTTACCCGCTGTAATTTCGTAAATGCCATAGTAAGGGATTTTGATTACCTGTTCGTAGACCCAAAATTTTCCTGGCTTAATTTTTTCACCTTCTGGTGAGCGAGACAAAGGAGTTTTATCTTTTTCTTCAGAACCATCCCCACTAGCGAACTCTAAAGCAATTAAGGGTGCAATATATTCTCGTCTCAGTACGTAAGAACGCCGAAGTTGACCATTTAAAGTTGGGGGTACATTACCTACGTAGAACCAATCAGGAGCCTCAGCACCTTTTTCTGGGGGGTCGGTTTCTCTCCAGTAAATCCCGCAATCCTGTCCTATTGCATATTGTCCATCTGGATGAATTTGCTCTAAGACAGGTATGATTGAGTCTGTTAAAATAATGCTTTGTGGATGCTCCTGAAAATTTTTCACGAAAGTCCCGTCCTCATCTGGCAGTTGAGTATGGTCAGGGAAAGGAGGGGGTATTACTGTGCGTTCTTTGCTTGTGGTCATAGTACATATTCTCCATTCTTCATAGAGTTAATCATAGAACAGCAGTATTAAGGATGCCATTTTGGCAGGAAATATTGAGAAACTGCAAGATATCATGTGTTAAACCTACAAAAATTATTTTATAGGATAAATATTTAACAGATATCTCTGTAGAGACGTTACATGTAACGTCTCTACATTATTGTTCGGAAATGTCTCTACATTATTGTCGGGAAATGTGTAATGTTTGATAGAAATACTCGCTGCTATTTATGTTAGGAAAAACCTATAATAACTATTTGACAAAGAAATAAATATCTTACTAAATACCCTGTCAAAATAACGTTGATAGCAAAATAACTATAAAATTCTTAATATTTAACTACAGAAATATAACATTAAGATTTATATCTACACAAATTGTGCTATATGAACCACCCCTTAGCAAATGGCGGATGGGTGCAAAATATCAGACACTACAGCATAGCCAAGACTTGAAAGTTTTAGGTGTTGAACAACTGTTGAAATATACGTCTCTTTGTTCTTTTCCTTATCTAATTCTTTTTGCTGTTTGCTCTTAAATGTCACTAATAATCACCGCCTTGTTGTTTTTTAATGACCTATTTATAATAGCATGTGTACATACGATGGGTAGTCATATGAAGAAAAAAGATAGATTGAATTTACGTATCTCTGAGAAGAGGATGAATAAGTTTAGGTTATACGCAGTACGTAAAGAAAAAACGATGACTCAATTGATTGAGGATTGGATTGATAGATTACCAAGTCTAGACATTGACAACCAGTCGGACACCCAATAAGGGTGTACCTCCTAGTTGTCGCGCTATCCATCCCCTTAGCAAATGGCGGATGGGGAATTCCGCGAATATGTTAAATTTAAAGGCAGCTTGAGAAATAAGAGCTGGTAGCTGAATGGTGTAAAAACCAGAAGCAGCTATTAAACGCGCTTAACGGAGTCAGATGAGAATGGAAAAACATCAGAAGCCAACGGTTGTAGTTACAGGAGCCTCATCGGGAGTCGGTTTGTACGCAGCAAAAGCACTCGTAAAAAGAGGCTTTCATGTGGTAATGGCATGTCGGGATGTGCGGAAGGGTGGTGAAGCTGCTCAAAGTCTCGGAATGGAGCAGGGTACTTATACCTTGATGCAAATAGACCTAGGGGATTTGGAAAGTGTGAGACGGTTTGCTAGGGAATTTCGTGCTAGCAATAGACAACTAAAGTCTTTAGTATGTAACGCTGCTATTTATATGCCTTTAATCAAGGAGCCGTTACGAAGCCCAGAGGGTTACGAGTTGACTATGACCACTAATCACCTTGGTCATTTTCTATTATGCAACCTGATGTTAGATGATTTAAAACAATCCCCAGTTGCCGATAAAAGACTAGTAATTCTGGGAACCGTAACCCACAATCCAGATGAGCCAGGTGGAAAAGTTTATCCCCGTCCAGACTTAGGTAATTTGGAAGGATTTGCTGCTGGATTTAAAGAGCCTATCTCAATGGCTGATGGTAAAAAATTTGAACCTGTTAAAGCCTACAAAGACAGCAAAGTTTGTAACGTGTTGACAATGCGGGAACTGCACCGACGTTACCATGATGCAACAGGTATCACCTTTAACTCTCTGTACCCAGGATGTGTTGCTGATACACCTTTGTTCCGTAACCATTACCCCTTGTTCCAAAAACTGTTCCCACTTTTCCAAAAATACATTACTGGTGGATATGTATCTCAGGAATTAGCTGGTGAAAGGGTTGCAGATGTGGCTGTTAATCCCGATTTCACTCAATCTGGAGCTTATTGGAGTTGGGGTAATCGTCAAAAGAAAGATGGTAAACCATTTGCTAGACGTGTTTCTCCTCAAGCTCGTGATGATGACAAAGCTGAGCTGATGTGGGAAACAAGTGCCAAGTTGGTTGGACTTACTGACGGAACTGAACAAGGTGTTCCTGTGAGTGCTGGTTTTTCTGCATGATTGATTCACAATATCAATTTAATTTTTGGAATGAACCAACGTTAAATCTGTCAGAATAATTAAGTAAAAAATAAAAGCAAAACCTCAAATCCATCGTAGAGACCGTGAATTTTACGGTCTCTATATTGTATAAATGTTCAATTAAGGTTTTACTAACACAAACAGTCGAAGAAAGCTCAACTTAACTTAACATTTAAATTATGCAGGAATCGACCTCTGAGAACAACAACAGTAATAGCCTAGACATCGTACGGCAATTTCTTACTCTGGCAGCTATTGTTGGCGCTTTTGCAGTTAATGTAATATCCAATGTTAACCCCCCTGGTGGAGTTCCTATTGGCGAAATTTCCAACACCGTGTTTAAAAATGTTCAAATAATCCCCGCAAACTATGCTTTCGCAATTTGGGGATTAATTTACCTAGGGTTGTTTGTCTTTGCTATTTACCAGGCTCTTCCACGCCAACGCGAGCAAGCAGATTTGCGTAAAATTGGATACTTGCTGGTAATTGCTTCTATTGCACAAAGTGTCTGGATTTACTTGTTTTTGGGAAGAATGTTTACTTATTCGGTGGTGGCAATGGTATTGATTTTGATACCTTTAATTGCTGCTTACTTAATATTAGGAATAGGTACAAATCCTGTAACTCGTGCCAAAAGATGGTGCGTTCATTACCCCATTAGTATTTATTTAAGTTGGATTAGCGTCGCAACAATTGTTAATGTAGCCTGTGCTTTGTATTCCCAAGGTTGGAACCGTTGGGGTCTGACAGCAGAAATTTGGACAGCTATTATGTTATTTGCAGCAAGTGCGATTTGCGATTTAGTTTTAACTGCACGTCGAGATATTCCTTATACCGGAGTTACAGTTTGGGCACTTGTTGCAGTTGCTGTTAAACAGTGGAGCAACCAGCGTTTAGGTTTAATTGCTTTGGGTTGTGCAGTTTTACTAGTTATTATGACCTTTGTTATGCAAGGCGTTCGTCGCAGAGATTATTACGGATGAACTACCATTAAAATCTTATAGGGTGGGCATCCTTGCCCGCCCTTGTATATTTCACCTATTTCACGGAAATTGAAACCACTTCAATTAAAATTTAACATCTAACGATTCAAAGCCATTAAACGAAAAACTTTTACGTTTGGGGACAGCTGGTCTATCTGGGTCAAAACTAATATTTGGCATTCTTTTAAGTAATGTATCAAAGCAAATCGTTAACTCCATCCGAGCCAAAACTGCTCCCAAGCAAAAGTGAATACCTTTACCAAAACCAAAATGTTCGGTACTGTTACGAGTAATATCAAAAACCTCTGGGGATTCAAACTTTTCTGGGTCATGATTGGCAGAACCAGTTCCAAGAGCAACAACACTTCCTGCTTTTATTAGGGTGTTACCAATTATTAAATCAGATGCAGCAGTTCTAAATAAAACAGGAACAGGAGCGTCAAAACGAATCATTTCTTCTATGGCAAAATTGATAAGTTCAGGCTTTTCTTTTAATTGAAGTAACTGAGAAGGGTGATTTAAAAGTGCATTAACACCATTAGGTATTAAATCAATAGTAGTCACATGTCCTGCGTTTAATATTAATACGCACAAACCAGGAATTTCATCTAAATCCATCTCGTTTTCTTCGTAAGCAGTCATTAATAGACTAATCATATCAGTTCCGCGATTCAAACGCCGTTCAGACATAATTCGCTTGATTAATTCTGTAAAACACATAGCCCCTATATCTGCTTTACGTGCTGCTTCTTCAATATCTATACCGCTTGGAGAACCCCAAAAAGTAGCAATGTCTGTACCCCATTCAGTAAAATTTAGTCTATCTTCTTCTGCCACACCAAATATTTTAGCAATAATGATTGATGGTAGCTGAGAAGACAAATCAGCCACTATATCCATACCACCAAAATGCTGAACTTTATCTAATAAACTATCAGTTGTTTCTTGTATAATTGAACGCCAATTTTCTAAAGCACTCACTGTAAACCCACTAAAAGCTAACTTCCGCATTCGCGTATGTTTTGGTGGGTCTAAATCAACAATCCAATTATTCGTAAGTTGAATATAGTTTTTAATTAAATTTATATCTAAATTTCCTAATTGGCTTTTATATAACACTGCTTTATCAGAGCTTAAGCGTGGGTCTAAAAGTGCAGATTCTACATCTTGATATCGACTCAAAAACCAAAATCCTCCCGGTTCATAAAAATAAACTGGTTCTTGCAAACGCAGTTGGTTGTACAACGGATAAGGATTTAGTAATGCTTCGGGTGACAGTATATCATAAACTTGTTTTTGTTGTGTTAATGACATATTCATTAGTTACTTGCTATACCTCAATCTTAATCTATAATATTTTGTGTAAAATGTATACCAAAATTTAAGGTATTATCTGCAAACG
Source organism: Scytonematopsis contorta HA4267-MV1 (assembly GCA_019359035.1). Classification (GTDB taxonomy): domain Bacteria; phylum Cyanobacteriota; class Cyanobacteriia; order Cyanobacteriales; family Nostocaceae; genus Scytonematopsis; species Scytonematopsis contorta. The sequence goes on from JAHHIC010000081.1 coordinate 33,751, forward strand.
CTTTAACTTATCAGTTAATAATATTTTCGTCGTATAATAAAAAACACTGATTTATGAAAAAATTATTCAATTTAAGTAGGTGGGTGGAAATAAACCACACTTGGGGTTTTCCGGTTAAGACCGCTAAAGGCTTACTGTGAAAGGATTATATCAAGTTTACATTTCGTTACATAGCGGTAAATTTTTCCGTTCACCTACTTAGTCGCAGGAACCGTATTACTGATAATAGGTGTAGCATCAGAAGCGCGAGCAGTAAAACTTGGCGAAACTTCAGTAAGCTATTTTCAAGACATATAGTGTTTAGGAGAGTACCATAATTTCAGGAAAATGTAGAGACTACATATGTTTAGTCTCTACATTATGTAAATAATAAAATTTAGTAAAAAAATGCTGATTTTATATCAATTTTCCTTAAACTTATATGTCAGGTTTTATTAAGATTAAATATCTCTAACAAAAGTATATAATTTGGGTTAAAATTTTTGTCATATAGTGCGTAGGGAAATAATACTGAAGGTTAATAAATGACTAATAGTAATTGTTATATTGATGTTTATTGCACTCGTCCAGGGTGTGAAGACCCAGCAAATATTATTCCAGCGGACTCTTTAACTCCTGGTTCTGTGAAACAAAGATTTTGTTCCTGCTGCGGAATGCCATTAATTTTACGAGCGCGTTTTCTGCCGTTGCGATTATTGCTTCCTGATGAAGAACAAGGAGGATTTGGTAGAACTTTTTTAGGACAGGATATTGATTTTCCAGGTAAACTACGTGTAATCAAACAGTTGCATCCGAGAATTCCTCCTGGACGCTCTCAACTTAGTCAATCGCAGCTTCAAAGGATAGAAAAATTATTTCACCGTGAAGGAAATATATTAGCAGAACTAAGTAATCCACAAATTCCTAGAGCATGGGCTTTTACTGTTGTGGAAGCTCCCCCTAATCAGCAGGAACAATTCGCTATAGAAACGAGCAATCGGCAAAAGTTTTTTTATTTGGTACAGGATTATATCGAAGGTCAAAATTTAGCCCAGGAACTAAGACAAAGAGGAAAATTTTCAGAAAACGATGTTGTCAAAGTTCTCAAAGAAATTCTGAACATACTACAGTATATTCATAATTACAATGGTAATCGAGGGGTGATACATAGGGATATCAAGCCTTCTAATATTATGCGCTGTAGTGCTGACGGCAAAATATATTTGATAGATTTTGGTGCAGTTAAACAGGTAGTTGTCACAGGAGTTTCTGTCGGACAATCATCTATATTAGGAACTCCCGATTTTGCTCCACCTGAACAATTTATTGGTGAACAGGTATATCCTTCATCTGATTTATATTCTTTAGCTGCAACTTGTGTTTGTTTGCTGACAGGTAAAAATCCAGGAAAGATTGTTCTTAATTCTAGTTGGAGAGAATATGCTTCGTTAAAAGACAACCGTTTAGCAGGTATTTTAGATAAAATGCTTCAGCCGAAACCGGAAGAAAGATTTCAGTCTGCTCAAGAGGTTATCGAGGCTCTTTTTTATACAAAAAAATCTCATGCTTCACCCATTCCATCCTCTAAGCGGAAAACGATTCCACCTACGGAGCAGTCAGCAAAAACAACTCCACCCATTACAACAACCATTAGAGAAAAACCAGTCTTACCATCTTTAATTTTTAAATCTTCTATTCTTAGAAAATATTGGTACTTATTAGCATCATTTGCATTTTTATTGCTTGTAATAATTTTTGTAGTAAAACCTAGTAAACCAGAACTTGCTGCTTCTTGTATATATCATGAGCATTTTAGTTGTGGAGAAAAACGACTAATTGCATCTGAATCCTGGGTTAAAAGCAGAACTGAATCCAGAATAAAAGGAACAGATGAATTTTTTGGGCAGGGAATAAATGAGTTTACAAGTGGGAAATATAATTCTGCTATTAGATATTTTGAGACATATTTAAAATCCTACCCTAACGACCCAGAGGCAAGAATTTATCTTAACAACGCTAAAGCTGTTGAAAGCAAAAAATTTGTGAAGGTAGCTGTTTGCGTTCCTATTTTTGGTAGCATTAATGCTAGGAGTCCTAAGGATGGAGTTGCAGAACAAATTTTACGCGGAGTAGCTCTAGCTCAAGAAGAAACTAATGAAGATGCTGGTATTGATGGTAAAAAGTTATTCATTCAAATTTGTGATGATGGCAATGATGCTGGTCAAGCAGAAGCAGTCGCTCAGGAAATTGTAAACGATAAAAGTATTTTAGGTGTTATTGGTCATTACAGTAGCACAACCACACTTGCGGCTGGAAAAATTTATGGAGATAATAAAAAGGTTGCAATTTCTCCTACAAGCACTGCCGTCAGAAATCGAGACTATTTTCCATTAAGTGAATATGTTTTTCGCACATCTCCAAATAACTCTATTAGTGCAGAAAGATTAGTGGCATATATACGGTCGAAAAAGATTTCCAAAGTTGCTATTGTTTATGAAAATAATCAACATTACACTCAGTCTCTCAGAAATGAATTCCTCAAGCAACTAGCCAATAAAGAAAAACTTGTTGGTGAATGTGATGTTTCTCAAGATAAAACTCAATTATCTAATTGTATACAAGATTCACAAAGCAAGGGAGCGCAAGCTGTATTGTTAGCTATCAATGTTAACCTCGCGCACGATAAGGCAACAGCAATTTTTAGTAATCGTGGAAACGTGATTATACTAGCTGGTAGTTCTATATATATTCAGGATGCTTTAGATGCTAAAATAGCAGAGAAAAAGCTAATAGTAGCTACTTACTGGCATAGAAGTGAAAGTAATAGCATTTCAACCTTCGAAAAAATGTCTGGAAAACTCTGGGGAACCAGATATATAAATTTTCTAGCTGCTATGGGATATGATGCTACTCAGGCAATGGTTAAGGGGCTTGATAGAACTAATGGCACTTACGACAATTTGTTCAACGAGTTAAATAATAGAAATTTCTTTACTGCACAAGGTGCCGGTACAGATGTAGAATTTCAAAAAGGCGACCGCAAAGTTGATAGCAGTAATAAAAATCAGTTAATGTTTTTGGTTACACCCCGATATAACCCTGACACCAAAGAATACGATTTTGTCCCAGTAGAATAAATAGCGTAGCCCCCAACCCGTGTAACGGGGAGGGGGTGGGGTTCTATTTACTTCGTAGCCTTCACCCGATAAGGGCTAGTTAATTTATCCAACTGCTGTATTAACAAACTAAGGAACAACCCCACATCCGTCACCACACCAGTAGATTCAATCGAACCTCGGTCACTCAACTTCGTCACCACAGCAGGGTTAATATCCACGCAAACCATTTTTACTCCCGCAGGTGTCATATTCCCAACACCAATCGAGTGCAACATCGAAGAAAACATTAAAATCATCTCCGCACCCCGAATTAGCTCAGCGTATTCAGCTTGTGCTTTAATTAAATCCATCTGGGTATCGGGTAACGGTCCATCATCACGAATCGAACCCGCGAGTGAGAAGGGGATATTATTTTTCACACATTCATACATAACCCCACTTTTAACCACCCCAGCTTCCACCGCTTTGGCAATACTTCCGTAACGACGAACAGTATTAATTACCTTCAAATGATGACGGTGACCACCCCGAACCGAGACACCCCGTTTCATATCGACACCAAGGGAGGTTCCCAGCATCGATTGTTCCATATCATGAACCGCTATTGCATTTCCTCCCAGTAAAGCTTGAACATAGCCTTCCCTAATCAACCTGGACAAATGTTCCCCACCACCAGTGTGAATCACTACGGGTCCAGCGGTGACAACAACTCTACCACCAGCGTCACGAATTTTACGTAATTCCCACGCTACCTGTTCCACTATCAATTCAACACGGCGTTCGCTTGAAACCCCTGCTGACATAAAGCTAAACTCTTCGGTGTTGCGTTTTTCCCGCGATTCCGGTTTGCGGATTGTACGGATACCTTGCGTGTCTACTACAACTCTTTCTCCAACTTCCAAGTCTCGCAAAACTTTACACCTTGCTAGCAACCCATCACTGGTTTGAGAAATTGCGATCGCACCGTCCATGCGTTGATTTTGCACTTTTATCCACTCACCGTTAATTCTGACTTCGGTGGGATAAATGGTACTAACGTAAAAATCGTCTGGTGCAACTCCGTGTAAAATGACGGGTTCAAGTTTAGCATCCCGTTCATCTTCTGGTAGATTCACCGCACCCAAATCAATTAATAGAGAGAGAATTTCTTCCATCACATCGTGGTGGGGTGCTGATATTCTCACCTCAGCAGAAGAAGTACTTTGACGCTGTTCTCCCAAATCAAAATTCAGGACTTGGAAACTACCACCCTTGTCTATAATTAAATCCAAAGCCCGGTTAATCAAACCAGAGTCAAGTAAATGTCCTTCCAAACGAATAATCCGGCTTTCGACGTAAATATTCGCGTGTAAATCTTCTTGTACAGGTTCCGTAACCCGCAATGTCAAACATTTTGCAGCTCCACCAGCTTTGAGAAATTCCGTCAAAGGTGTCTCTAACACCAAAAAACCAGCTTCCCCAAGACGCGCTTTCAGTATTTCCGAAGCTTTATTCATCACAACGATGTGGTCAATATTTACCGTATTACAGGCAAAATTCACCGCGTCAGCTTCTGCAATAGCAATACGTTTTTCTGGTGCAACCCGCATTTCTATTAAGCGATTAGAGTAAGAGTCAAATGCTCCTGGATAATACAGCAAATAACCATTCGCTAGGGGGCAAAAACAAGTATCAAGGTGGTAAAAGCGCTCATCAATCAGTCTTAGAGATAAAACCTCAATATCTAACCATTTTGCCAAGTAAGGGTGTGAGTCCAACTCAGAACGGAACCCATATCCTGCCCATAACCAACGTCCTTCACGGTCTAAAAGGGCATCACCAGCACCTTCAAAAGGTAAATCTTTGGGGAGTTCATAGACACTATAGCCTTTTTCTTCAAACCATTTCTTAAAATATGGTTCCTCTCCTTGCCGTTCCTTATGTAAAAAACGACTTAACACCACATTATCGCCCAAAACTAAACCCGCATTGGCAGTAAAAACCATATCCGGCCAGCCTTTTTCGGGTTTAACCAAATCCACAATCGCATTACTTTTGAGAATTTGGTATAAATTTTGCCACTGTTCTTTTGCCCTATCCTGAGAAGATTTGTGAATATTCCCTTCCATCCAGGGATTAATCACATAGTCCACATCATAGTGTTCAGGAGCGCACATTAAAAATCGAATCTGGGAGTTCATAAAATCTCTCAAGGGTCTGGATGCAGCCAGGGTTTACTTTTATACTTAATCGACGTTTAACAACCAGTACAATATTTGTGGGAGTACTGCCTCAGTGATAGCACAAGGGTAGAGTAAATTTTACTTTGTTTTACCCCCTAAGGATTGTTTAGGAAAAATAAATAAATCCTTAAGGCACAGGAAATTAAAAGGGTATCTATAATTTGGAACTTCTTTAAATTACTAAGGACTTATATTTTACACTTTTATGTATAACTCGCCATTTCAAATGTTAGCGACCGACTATGATGGGACAATTGCCACCGATGGAGCAATTACCAGCGAGACGGAACAAGCACTCTTACAAGCTAAAAACGCAGGTTTTCTTCTGGCTTTGGTTACAGGTAGAGAATTTGATGATTTATTGAACGCTTGTCCCCAAATAAAGATGTTCGACTTGGTTGTAGCAGAAAACGGGGCTGTACTGCATTTTCCTGTTAGCGGGCATATAGAAATTTTGTCTAGCCCGGATGCTGATAACTTTATCCGACAAATGATACATAGGAATATACCATTTTCTAGAGGACGAGTAATTGCTAGCGTTCAAAGTCGGTACGAAGAACAAGTCTGCTCTTTAATTGATAAATTAGAATTACCTCTACATATTATCCGCAACAAAGATGTAGCCATGATTTTACCTTTGGGGGTTGATAAAGCCAAGGGACTTGAGAAAGGGTTACATCGTTTCAAAATTACCAACCATCAAGTTATTGGGATAGGTGATGCGGAAAATGATTTGGCTTTGTTACAATTCGCTGGGTTCCGGGTTGCGGTCGCGAATGCTGATGATGTAGTGAAAAATGTAGCTGACTGGGTAACAGATAAAGCTAGTGGTGAAGGAGTTGCGGAGTTTATTCGGAAATATTTAGTTAAGTAGTCCACAGTAATTCTAGAAATTAATAAATAGAAATTATAAATCATTTTGTGTATCCGTAAGTGAACTGCTTATGGATATATTTTCGCGCATTTTTTTCAAGTAAAATATTGTACCTATTGACAGAATTACTATTATTATAAATAATCCTCAAAGTAGATTATAAAGAAATACAGGAATAGTAGAATAAATTTAACCAACCTCAAGATTTATCAGTTTTCAATGAAGACAAATTATTTCTTCTACTGCATATATATAAATGGTATTTATGGAAAGTAAACGATTGCATTTAGTCGCGGACTTTCTACCATCTCAAATCCACTCTCGTACTTCTGAAACTTTGGTGCGAAAGCCACCTTCAAAGCATTGCGAAGTGTGTGTAATTGTTCCAGCTAGGAATGAATCCCAAACATTAGCACAGACCCTTACAGCTTTGACGCATCAGGTTGACCTCAAGGGAAAGCGTTTAGACCCTCAGCGCTACGAAATTATTCTGTTGCTGAATAATTGTGACGATGATTCAAGTCTAATAGCATTTGATTTTGCGAAACTTCACCCCTACTTAGCACTACACATAGTAGAGATAACTCTACCTCTTACAGAAGCTTACATCGGTCGAGTTAGACAGTTGTTGATGGATGAAGCATATCGTCGTCTTAGCAGTTTGGGACGCAAGCGAGGAATAATCGCTTCAACTGACGGAGATTCACAAGTTAGCCCAACTTGGATTGCTGCTAATCTGTACGAAATTGCCCGTGGTGCGGATGCGGTGGGAGGAAGAATTCTGACTAATCCAGCAGAACGTGCAACATTAGATACTTACGCTAAGGCTTGTCATTTACGAGAAGTTGGATATCGCTATTTGATAACAGAATTAGAAACTTACATTGACCCAGACCCGTTTGATACTTTTCCTAGACACTATCAGCATTATGGGGCTTCTTTGGCAGTTACAGCAGAAATGTATGCGCTAGCAGGAGGTTTACCAGCCGTCCGTACTCCCGAAGATGTAGCTTTTTACAATGCTTTGGTGCGGGTAAATGCTCGTTTTCGTCACAGTCCTTTAGTCAAGGTAATTACATCCGCAAGACAAAAGGGACGTACTGATATTGGCTTAGCGAACCAGCTACATGAATGGGCAGAAATGGGATATCGAAAGAAACCATTCTTGGTAGAGTCAGCAGCATCTATTGAAACTCGTTTTCGGGCACGTCACCAATTACGACTCATGTGGCGGAATATCCTTAACGGCTTAACGCCAAATCATATAGACATCGCATCTTTAGCAGACACTTTGGGAGTTCCAGGTGAATGGCTAACGCAAGAATTAACCCAACCCCATACCTTTGGTCAATTGTTTGAAAAAGTTGAACAATGTGCTTCAGAAACAGGAATTTGGACACAACGTTGGCAAAAGGTGGAAATTCAGCAGGCTATAGTGGATTTGCGATTACGACTGGAAGTATTGCGAAAACCTTATTTTAGTTTGCCCATTAGCAAGCAGAGTAATAACCTGTTGAACATTTAAACTCTATAATATAGAATTCTATATCCCTTTCTTGTGGGGTGGGCATCCTTGCCCGCCCGATATACAAGTAAAATATGGAATACTTATCAATCACACACGCTCAAACAAATCAAGCCGATATTGTTCCTCTCGTTGACCTTTTAAATGCTGCAATTGATTAGGAGTTAACTTCATAAACGACTCATGAACTTCATCACCACTAAGAGGATAATCGCGAGCATAAAGCGTCCAGTGAACTAAGAGTAAATGCCCACCTGGTTTCAGGTATTGCAAAATTTGCTGTTGGGCTTTTTTCATATCTTCCCAACCCCAATAATAACCCACCTCAGAAACTAAAATTAGGTCAAACATTTCTTCAGGGAATTGCTCAGGTACGCGCATGATTTGAAAGCGCACTTGGGCAAGTTGCTGACAGCGCTTAATTGCTTTATCCTGTGCTATTTGCGACACATCAATTGAAAGCAAGGAGTTACACTTTGAAGCTAATTTCTCAGTTAAAACACCAATAGAACCGCCAATTTCCAAGGTGGATTCATAGCTATCTTGAGGTAAAGCAGCTATTGTGGCAGCATATTTATTTGCTTCATATTCACTAGTTTCAAAATTCCAAGGGTCGGGATTTTCCGTATAAAGTTTATCGAAGTAGCTAGGTGGTAAAGAGTCAGATTGTAAGGGGTTCATATTATTTCCTCTAAATAAATTTCCCAAGGATGAGCAAAATTTGCTAACATTTCCGGAGTTAGACGAAAGCCTTCTGGGTCATCATCAATTAAGTTAGTAGTTTGAGAGCGATACACTCTTATCGCTTGTTGTTTCAGTTCGATAGTAGTACTAACATCTAACTGCCAAGCGGCAATATTCAATGATTCTGGTAAACTTTTTCTTTGCGCTGAGTCCCAGTCCCAAATAGGATATTCAAGCTGACGAGGTGATAAATACAAGCCTCCAAGTGCATTCTGAATTAATTTCCAGCTAGCTCGATGGTCTGGATGAGGGTCATATCGCCACGGTAAAAAAATAATTTTGGGAGCAATTTCTGTTAAATAACTTTTGCAACTTGCTACTGCACTTGTGTCATCAGCTGTAACTGACCCATCTGGCAAACGTAGAAAAGTGACTGCGTTATTTTCCACTCCCAATAAAGAAACTGCCGATAATGTTTCACTTTCGCGCAACACTCGGAGTTTATCTGCGGGATACTTTTTCGAGCGGGGATGTGAAAGCGTACCATCACTAATAACCAAAACCCGCACATCATAATTCAACCCACAGAGCAGAGAAATAGCACCACCACAGCCTAATGTTTCATCATCTGGATGTGGTGCTACGATTAACGCTGGATTGCGAGCAACATCATGAATTGAGCATTGCTGCAACAGGTTTGAATTAACTAAAGGTGGTATAGCGGTAACCTGATTATTCATTGTCCCAAAGCAAGCTATTCGGATTACTTTCACTAAGAACGTACTGCCCCACATTTGCCAAGGAAGCATCAAAAGCAGGTTGACGTAAATATAACGTCAAATCCCGAATAATTCTTTCGATAGGATTCGGGGGTAGCAATCCGCGAGTACCAACAGAACGCTCACACATTTGCATAACATCTATACAAATTTGTTCAATAGCTGTCCTTGTCATATTCGCATAAGCAACAAGTTGCTCCGCTTGTTCGTGGGCAACATCAGCATATCCACCAAACACAGGTGCATAAGCTGCTACCATATCCGCTGCTCCTCTTAGCCAGAGATTGCCGCTTTCGATAGCGATTGCCATTTTTCCTAAACGTTCTTTTTGATAGGGGTCGTTTGTATAATTTAGCTTTTGTAAATATTCACGAGTTTGGTCAAACAATGCTTCAGCCCCACCTAATTGCACCGCAGCAAAGCGAATTACTCCACCCGATAACCAAGGTTGACGATAATAATCACCTGGCTTACCGATAAGTGCGATTGGTTCTAACTCAACGCCTGTAAAATCGACTTTGAAGCTAGCAGTTGCCCGCATACCACAAGGTTGCCACCAAGCAGGATTGCTGACAGTTTTTACTTCGTCCATTGGCACAATACACATTTGCCAACTACCGTCAGGCAAAGCGCCATTAACAAATGGACGGTCAACGTAGCCAGAGCCAGTACAAAAAGTTTTGGAACCTTCTAATCGATACTTACCATTGGTAAGAGGGATAATCTTTACACCATCCTCGGCTTCAGCATTCCAAACGCCGAAAATTTTATGGTGAACATTAGCATCCCTTGCGTAAACAGCTACTTGTTCTCTGGTTCCAAAAGTTTGAATCAGTTGCAGAGCATTGACATGTCCCTCATAAATTCGACCAACTGCTAAATTGCCATACCCGATTCGCTTCAATAATGTCAGCAATTCACTGGTAACATTAGTATTTATGCTGGCACCCCATCCCCCTAATTCCTGATGCAACGGAGCAGCTAGTAAACCAGACTCAGCAATAAGCTTAAATTCACTTTCGGGAAAAGCACCATTAACATCTATTGTATGAGCATTGGTAGCACAATAGTCAGCAATAGATTGGGCGTGTGATAGTGCAACACCAGTATTTGACCTATACCATTCCTTAAGAATAGCATCGTCAGACAAATGAGTAGTGATAGCTGCCTCCTCAAAAAAATTTATATACAGTTGAAGATAATGAAATTTAATGATTTTACGCCTCTATCTTCAGACTGTTAATTAAACTACCAAAAGTGGAGACGTTACATGTAACGTCTCTACAGCTGTTCTATCTCCGCTATTGTTAATCCTGTTATTTGGCTGATAGTTTCCACATCCAAAACACCTAGAAGAGAACGAGCTATGGCTATCGCTTGTTCCCTACGTCCTTCCTCTCGTCCTTCCTCTCGTCCTTGCTGTTTTGCTTTCAAAATGGCATTGCGGCTATCATGAAGAAACATTTCTCGTTTTTCTAAAATATCAAGTTCTTCTGGTGTCAGCCTACTTTGTTTTGCGACTTTAAAGGCATGTTGGATTGCTGGGACTTCATCTAAGTTTGGTGGAACCGTACTCAGTTTATTTGCCATTTTGAGAAAATACAACCACTTATCAGCGATAGTTTCTAGCTGGTCTAAATCTTTTTCAAATTTAGGTAACTCGACAAAGACTAATTCGATATCGTCGCTGTAGTCTGTTAAGTCATCTTTTTCCTTGAGACGATAGCGAGAGATGACTTTAGGACTATTTTCAAACATTTCAAAGTCGGTAATCGTCAAGGCAATAATAGGATTAAGTAAAGTGTAATCATCACCTACAGAAAGTTGAATAGAAAAGGCTTTAGCTGCATTATAAAGAACTCGTTTTTCAAAGCCTAATACATTTAAAACTTGCATTTCAATAATTACAGTTTTGTTACCTGTAATTAAGGCTTTAACATCCAAATATGAATCTTTAATGCCTTGTATTCTAGGTGCTTGGTAGGGGTCAAGAATTTCTAAATCGAGAATAACTTCTTGTTCTTGATATAAAATTGCGTTGAGGAAACTTATCAAAATATCTTTGCTATTTTTGGAGCCAAAGATTTTTTTAAAAGCGAAATCGGTTTTAGGATTGATGAAAGTTCTCATTGTAGGATATGGGAGATGGTAGTTTGATTGTACCAGGTGGCGCAGAAATTTACTTCATCCCTTCTAAAGTTTGTTGGGTTTCCTTTCATCGTCAACCCAACCTAAAGAATATAAGATAATTTAATGAAAAGAATATTGATTTTAGTAAACTTACCATCATTGTTGATAGAGTGAGCGTTTGTATTTTTGTTATTTTTCTTGTTATTTATAAGACAAAGCCTGTTGCCAAAATTTACCAAATCTGCTGACGAAATCTGTAAATCTGAATTTATCGCAAGTCAAATCGCGATTTCTGAACTAAGCTACAATAAGCTAGTGCTGATTTCCTAATTTTATGACAGCTTCTATCTTCTCCACCTACCAAAACTGGCTAGCAAGTTTGGCAAAATCCACCCCAGATTTAATTCTTCTCTCTAGCCGAGAGCTAGCTTGGACGGGATTAGATGTGGCTGTATTAAAATACGCAAGTAAAGAAGTGTTCGCTCCTGGTTTTTCCAGCCACCTGATTGTAATTCATCCCAAATCGATTCCGCACTTAATCCGCAAAATTGACGGAAAAATTGACTCAGGAGCAATTAAAAGCGGAGAATCTTCTATTATCTCAGCAGGATGCGAAAACGAATGGAATTGGCAAAATCCAGAACGATGTAGTCCGTTACATCTGGCTTTGGATGATGCTTTTTTAGGTCGGGTTGCATTGGAAGATGGCTACCGCAACTGCGAACGTCTAGAAATTATCAATCATTTTACAGTTTTAGACCCTCAAATACAACAAATTGGCTTGGCTTTGAAAGCAGAATTAGAATCAGGTGGTTTGACTGGTCGTCTGTTTGCGGAGTCTTTAGCAACAGCTTTAGCAATAAGATTATTGAGACAATATTCGACATTTAGTCAACCACTTACACACCCTGAAGGGGGATTATCTAAACATAAGTTGCAAATTGTCAAAAATTATATTAATGACAATTTGAGCGCAGATTTGAGGCTTATTGATATTTCTGCATTAGTAGGTTTAAGTTCGTCTCATTTAACGCGACTATTTCGTCAATCTATGGGTATTCCACCTTACCAATATGTAATACAATGTCGCGTCGAACGTGCCAGACAGATGCTTGTTCGTGGGGATTTAACTATTGGAGAAATCGCAGGATTAGTTGGTTTTAATGACCAAAGTCACTTTACTTTTCACTTTAAACGTATTATTGGAGTTACACCAAAACGATTTTTACAACAGTAGCAGAAATTTCATAAGAATCACAGAAATCTTCAATACAAATAGGCTGAAAACTAATAAAATACTTTAGGTATTTCCAAAAAAAAGACTAAACATGTTTAGTCTCTACAATGGTTGCAGGAGTAAATGATAGATGAAAGTCAGCATTATAGGCTCTGGTGGGATTGGTGGAACAATTGGAACCTTGTGGGCAAAAGCTGGTCATGAAGTTTTTTTTAGTGGTCGAAATCCTGAGAATCTGACAAATTTGGTGAAAGAAGCAGGAAATACGACACAAGCGGGTACAGTAGCACAAGCCGCACAGTTTTCGGATGTGATTTTCTTGGCAGTTTATTATTGGACGACCGATGATGCGATTGCTGCTGCTGGGTCGCTAGATGGGAAAATAATTATTGATGCGACAAACCCTTACATCCGTAACGATGCAGGAGAAATTCAGCGTGTAGCCGGAGCGAGTTCAGCTTTGGAACTAGCTCAAAAGCTTCCACGCTCCCAAATTGTCAAAGCTTACAATACTTTACCTACTGCTACTTTCGCGAATGAACATCATCGTTCCGAACCCTATGCTTTATTCTATTGTGGTGATGATGGTGACGCAAAAGCTACTGTAGCTCAATTGATTGCTGATAGTGGATTTGCTGGTATCGATATAGGTGGATTAAGCAATGTGGTAAATCAGGAACCAGGTGGGAAACTCTACAACACTCCTCTGACAGTTGAAGCAGCACATCAGTTATTAACGACTTTAGAAAATTAGGGAACGTATATCCAATGTTGGATTACAGATTAGAACATCTTTTTTCTTATCATCTCAAACTCAATCCCCCAGAAATTATTGGTCCTGTTCCTGATGGAATTCGTGCCAATGTTTATACATCTGAGGGGACAGTCACAGGCGAAAAATTACAGGGGAAATTACGTCCGGTAGGTGGTGATTGGGTTACAGTGCGTCCTGATGGTGTTGCCATTACTGATGTTCGCGGCACAATCGAAACTGATAATGGCGCTCTCATTTATATTACCTATACCGGAGTGATGGATTTAGGGGAGGATGGCTATAGTAAATTCTTGCAGAAACAATTACCTGCTAGTGCCAAAATTCACAATACACCACGTTTGCAAACGGCTCATCCTGAGTATCGATGGTTAAATCGATTGCAGTGCATCAGTATAGCGGAACTGGATTTTACTAAATTTGAAGCCGATTTTGATGTTTATGGATTGCGTTGAAATTGAGCCGTAAAAGCATTTATTGATAAGGAATTTCACAACTATGAGAGCCATTCAAGTGCATGAATTTGGGGGAACAGAAGTTCTAAAAGTTGAAGAACTTCCTAATCCCATCCCAGGAGCAGGACAAGTATTAATTCGTGTTCATGCTGCCGGAGTTAGTCCCCTTGATACCTACGTTCGGGAACAAAGTCATGGCGCTCCAACTCCGAATCTACCTTATATACCAGGGTTTGAAGCCGCTGGAGAAATTGCAGCATTGGGTGAAGGTGTAAGTAAATTTAGTGTGGGTGACCGTGTTTATGTGAACACATTTTTAGGTGCTTATTCAGAATTAATAGTCTATGACGCAAATAGTGTCTATCCCTTACCTGATTCTATTTCCTTTTCCCAAGGAACAGCTGCGGTTAACTCTTATCCCACAGCACTTTACGCTCTAAATAATTTAGCTCATGCGAAAGCTGGGGAAATCGTTTTTGTACATGGAGCTAGTGGTGCAGTGGGTACTGCTGCGGTACAAATTGCCAAAGCTACAGGTATGACAGTATTTGGAACAGCAGGAAGCGAACGTGGTTTACAACTTATACAGCAAGAAGGCGCACATTACGCACTCAACCATCGTTCATCGGATTACCTTCAGCAAGCAATGGAACTAACGAACGGCAAAGGTTTCGATGTGATTCTAGAAATGAATGCAACTAAAAAACTTGCCGATGATGTAAATCTGATTGGTGAATTTGGTCGGATTATTGTTATTGGTGGTACAGATGGAGCCGTCACATTTGACCCGACACCAATTCTTTGGAAAGGAGCCAGTATTATTGGTTTATATATAGGGTTAGCAAAACCGGAAGAAGTAACCCAAATTCATGAACAAATTTACACAGGGTTGCAAAATAAAACATTGCGACCAGCCGTTGCACAAGAATTTGCATTAGCTGATGTTGCAAAATCACATGAAGCAGTCAGACAAGCAAGTAGTTCTGGAAAAATTGTGTTGACTTTTTAGCGGTGCTGGATATTTTTTCAAAATCAACAATAAACTCGAAAGATAGGAGTCGAACATGGAACTACGTCAAAAAGTTCAAGAACTGCTAGATTTTCTTCAAACTAATCCCCAACCAGAACAAGTCTACGAAAGATTTTATGACGAAAATGTTATCGTTCAGGAAAATTTACAGCAACCAAGAGTTGGAAGAAGCCTGAGTATCCAACGACAACAGCAGATGAATGCGAATGTGAAGGAAGTACATGAGTTTAAACTGGGTGCAGTATTAGTAGATGGGGAGCGTTCCGTAATTGAAGCGCATATCGACTTGACAACCCTGGATGGACATCACATTAGGATTGAAGAATTAGCGATGCAAACTTGGAAGGATGGACGCATTATTCAAGAAAGATTTTTTTATGACCCCGCTAATATCCAAGGTGTAGCTAAAGAAATTAACGCGATTCATTAATTAAGTTTGTAGTTACGCTAAGAAAAGCTCCCGATACCCCTGAACTAAAGTATCCGTAAGCGCTACGCTCCACTTCGTGAACACGTAGTGTGTCCTATATGGACATAGCGGACGCTGGCGCGAACGGTCTGAAAGCTAAAACCCGTTTACAACGGGTTTTAATTTTGGTTATAGTTAGGTTAGCTTTAGCGTTTCTTTAGCTTTTAGCTCTCACTTAGGGTATTAAGATTAAGGGTTTTTCTTAGTGCCATTCCATATATAATAGTTAAGTAGTAAGTTCTATCACTAACGAGAATGCTAACTTATAAAGCAATTACCTTCTTCAATCTAAAGGTGGTGGATTACGACGAATTTCACTAGGTGACAATGTAGTCATATTAAAAGCTTGCCACTTGGTTGCAACATACTTAAATTTACCCATCCCGATTTCGCCATTAGTCTTAAAATTATCCCACTGTGCTTTTGAATCTAGCCAGTAATCACCACCCATATTAAGCAAGTAGCGAGCTCGTCTACGGTCATCAAGTTTTTTTGGATTATCTATTATCAGTCGCGCTTGAACTGTAGTAAATATACCCCCTACATCACTAGGATTAATTGTGGCTCTACCATTTTTCGGCCAAAAGTGAAAGTTATATCCATTACCTGCTTTCACCGAAATACTACCATCTTTTTCGTGGCGAATATCTGCGGGTTTATTACCGTTTGCAACAAAATCTTCGCGAAATGCAGCCCCTTCGACCTTTGTTGAATTTTGAATGAGACGCCACTTTTTATCTCGCTTACTAAACATGTATGCTTTTATATTCCTAATTTGAACGCGAGTATTAGTAGCTCGATTTCCTTGCTCAGGTACATATACTTGTCCCCAAGCCATTATTGCTTTATTATTTTTGGGATTGTTGCCCATATGGATACGCGGTCCTTTTACCCAAGGGAAGTGTTTGGGGACACCATGCGGTATCGCTTCATGTGGGGGCTTCATATCGCTAATAACAGTTGCTTTTGTATTAATTTTCTGTGGGGTCTGGGCGTTAATTTGTATACTAAAATTGCTACCTAGTAAAAAAGTACTTAGGAAAATAATTTGTGGTAATTTTTGAGCTTGCATATCACTTGTTTATATTTATTCGCCACAACATTTAGTATAGCCACTGCACAAGTAAGGGAGAGCTTGGAACTGCTTGGTTTTCAGACATCATAAATCGCGTTTATGCCTATTCATACCATCGACTCTTTCGATGTCAACTTATATTGACTAAATGTAAAGATATATTTATACTTGTTTACATAAGAAAATAAATAAGCAAATCAACCAGGGCGTGAGTCATGCTTAACTCGAAAATGCATAAATTGATTTCATGCCTCCTATAGGAAATATAGAAAGGTTGTTAAAGCTAAAAAATCCAACTTGAATGTTAAGGAGATAAGTCCATGTTTTCCACCGTTACTTTTGAAACCGCAACTCAGTTTTTAGGTGTAACATATTTAGCTTCGGCAATTGTCGTTGCCTTAGTATCTAAAGTTTGTTTGGAAATAATTGGCACAATCGAAGCAGAGAACTAAGTTATAAAATTTAAGAAATCATGAAAGACTAATGAGAAGGCTTCTAAGGTTTAATAATTATTTTATAGAAACCTTCTGAGAAAAATATGTTTATTCCCTTGCAATTACTATGTCAGTAGACTTAATAACTGCATAAGCATCTTCACCTACAGCAAGTTCAAGTTCTTCTACAGAAATTTTTGTAATTACCGATGTTAATTTTACTCGGTGGACTATTTCTACCGTCACTTCACAATTTACTGCTCCAGAGACAATTTCTGTGACAACACCTTTAAGAAGATTGCGAGAGCTAACTTTTAGCGCTTTCTTTTGAATATTACTTTCTATTTCAGGCAAAGAACTTTCAACATCTTCCTTGAGTTTTTTATTAGGAGATTTTTTGTTACTTTTCTTTATTGTCGATAGGAAATTTTCCCCATCACTATTTTCTCGTTCTTCTCCTTCTGTGGTTGATGATGGTAACGAAGAATGCTTTCCCAAAGTACGTACCATTTCCCGCAAAATCTCAGTTTTAGTTCGCTGAGATTGTTGGCAGAATTCCTCCAGGATTTTCCGCTCTTCTTCTGATGTTTGGAATGTGACCCATCCTTGTTCTTTTCTTGGCATAATTATACCAAATTAATTGGTAATATAGTTAAAGTTGATAATATAAAGTGTTTTTTACTCCATCGGCCTCTTTGTGGAAGCATGTTCAAGTGCTATTTTACTGGTATTTACTGCTTAAAGGAAGCGATGGAGGAAGTTATCATCAAATATAATTTTGGCGCATAAGCGTGATTTGTTGCAACAAATTCAGCAGGCTTATCACTGGCTGCGATATATTTCACTGTATTGATGTATTGCACGTTATTAGGAACCAAGCAAAATCTATACGTAGAGCAATGCGTAAATTAATTCCTTCCTATGCCAAAAATAGCACAGAATATTAAAGAAAGATTAAGTATTTAATATTACAGCGTATAATTGATAGCAAATACTATATTAAATCTACTCCTACAGGGTTGGTAGTAATTTAATGAACAAAGCCATAGCTCAAACACAAGCATCCAGTTTGATTTCAGTCCAACAAAGCCTTTTTGAACGTCATGAAATTATCCCCGTACAAAAGAATGTATTTTGGCGAATAGAGCAGGGTACTGTTCGTGCTGTCACATGGGACGAAAATGGAACATCTGCTACTTTGGGTTATTGGGGAGTTGGGGACATCATCGGTTATCCCCTATCCAAAATTGACCCGTATCATCTAGAATGCTTGTCTTATGTAGAAGCAGTGGTAATTCCTACGGAAGAATTGGCTCAAAATATAGATATTTTGCTGTCACATATTCAGCAGCTAGAAGAACTTACAAGTATTGTCAGTTGCAATCGTGCATCCCTTCGCATATGGCAATTTTTGGTATGGTTAAGCAATAAGTTTGGTTGCGAGCTAGAACAAGGAAGACAAATTGAGTTGGTTATTACCCATCAAGAACTAGCAGATGTATTAAATACTACTCGCGTGACTGTAACACGGGTACTACGAGAACTTGAGGAGGCAGGAAAACTACGACGACACAAACGTAAGTTAATTCTGATGGGGTCAAACAACTTTGAATTTTAGATTTTGGATTGTCCGGCAACCCTTAGAATTTTAGATTTTCTAATTTTCGATTAAAAACAATTTTTTTAATTGTGAACTTGAGACTGTCGAACCGATGGAGTAGATAAATTTTTTTTTAATCCAAAATTCAAAATCTAAAGTTCTTTGTTAGAAATTAGTATGTAAATTAGAGCAGTAAAATAAATTAATTATATATATATATGGCAGGGTGGTAATTTAAAACCACCCAATTTCTACAAATTAAATGTTGGACTATTTAACAAATTTCATCCTCATCAACCCACTCATCATAAGATGAGTCGTAATCAGTGTAATGTACAAAATATTGGTGACGTTGAATTTTCCCAATAATTGCCGAATACCATTCTTCGCTATCTTCATCCCAAACTTTGACCTTTAGACCAACTGCATATCTATTATCATCCTCAGGGTTATGAACGCGAATACGGATATTATCTTCATTAACCCACTCATCATTAGATGAACCGTAGCCAATGTAATGAATAAATAATTCGTTACCTTTGATTTTTTCTATAGTCGCTGGATACCAATCCTCTTCATCTTCGTCCCAAGCTTCTACTGTTTGACCCACAGCATACTTATTTTTATCTGAGTCTTTGGTTGCTGATGAGACATCTTGAATCGGCTTTTGTTCTCCTTGCTGAATTTCTTGCTTTACTAAATTATGGGCTTGTAAAATTAGGCTGCGAGCAACAGTTTGAATTCCTGTATGCTCATAGTAATTTGTACTTTGGTCTAAAAATGCTGCCACAAAGTCTAAGTTATCATCAGCAATTTGGATAAAATTACTCAAACTACTAGAAAGAGATTGGGGGGTTACACCTGTTTTTGAAACTAAATTACTCATCCAACCTTGGACAGAGTTAAAACTTTGGCTGATAAAACCAAGTTTATCAGAGGTATTATTGCCCGGTAAAGAACTATTTATAGCTGAAAAGATAGGATTATCTGCGACTACACCAAAATCACTACCACCAATAACTTCTTGAATTTTTTTCAGGAAGTTAGGACCTAAGGGCAAAATCCCATCTAGACAAACTAAAGCGACCATCCTCATCATGGACGCATCTTGATAGTTATTAGCTAAAGATTTCGCAAATTCTTGAGGGTTAGGTTGGGGAATTCCATTCAGTTTACAGAAAGCAATGATTTCGACAGTAATTTTTAGTACTAAATCAATAGTTTGAGCTAGGTCGGCTTTGGGTGTGATATTGCCTAAAAAAGAGAGAAAGCCAATTTTTTCTGAAACTTTATTCGCTAATGCTGCCGCTGCTACTGCTGTATCTACTTTATCAACGGTTTGATACAGTTTAATTGCGCTCTGGTAGCCTTGTTGAGGGTCGTGATATAAAATAACAGCGCGGTCGCGAATTTTCTCAATGACTTTAGCATCTGTTTCCCCTGTAATTGTACGGATACTGTTGTCAAACCCTACCAAGTTATTCCACTGACCAGGTGCTACGTAATCGAGGGCTTTCAAAACTTTGACAGTAATGTTGTCAGTCGGTAACTCATCAACCAACTGAATAATCGATTTATCCATAAAATGCTCTCTTGAATGAACTCTATGGATATAGTTCCCTTACTTGACTAAAAAATCACTTCGCTATTTGGGCTGAAACAAGTCATTTCCAATCCAGTTGATATGGTCGTCCACCAGTTGTGAAGGCATTATGCCAACAAAGTTCGCTGCATCATCAACACTTCCCTTACCGTTATACCGAGCTTGCATTGGGTAAGGAAAGATGGGTCGTGTCCTGACAATTCGCTCATTGCTACTCGTTGTTCCGTTTGTCGAACTACTAAAGCCGTCTCCGGATGCATCGCCAGCCGTTTGGGATGCAATAATTTTATCGACCGGAGTACCTTTTTCAACCCATGCCACAATCGGGCTAAGCATATCAAAACGGCTCGGATTGGTTCCACCTAGGCAATGATACATCCCTGGAATCATGAAGAGTCGAGCGAATTGTTGTGTGGCTTTAAGACCTCCCATCGTGTCCTGAACTGCCTGGTAATAAGCTATTGTGCCCAAAGGTGGAATGGCTGAGTCTGACCATCCGTGATGAAAGATTATTTTTCCACCGTGCTTGTAAAATGCTTTCAGATTTGGATTAGTGGCGTTGTAAACTTTACCTAATGGACGCAAACTATCAAATCCCTCAGCATTAAATTTCCAGTCTTTATAGGAGTAGGACGCAGGAGGACTTTTGGGAAATGCCAGATATTTCAAATAATTATCAGCAATACCAACAGTGATTAAGCCCATTCCAGGCTTCTTCACACTCCAGCCTGTCCAGTCGAGTTCTGACCCTATAGTTTTAGCGCCAGGATAGAGAAGCTTGCCATTACCATCAACCACGCCAGAATAAAGTTTTTTCACAACAGCGACTTGAGCAGCCGTTAAACAGTTCGACTGGTTGCGATTATTTGGACAACTTAAGGATTCTGGCTTAAAGGTGCAGACCCTTGGGTCGGTGATTTGCCCATCAACTAAACCATCCTTGCCATCGCAGTTCGCAATAGCAGCATCATGAAGAAGTGTCAGTTTATCTGACGTGAGAATGGCGTTGTCTTGTGGGTCAAGGTTAGTAATTGCGTTCCAGGTTTCGTATTCACCATTAAGTGGAGCTTGGATTGCAGCAGGAGCTCCAGCAATGATACCGTTAAAGTCTTTGGGGTAGCGCTGTGCTTCCATAAGACCTTGTCGTCCACCATTAGAACATCCATGATAATAAGAATAACTGGGACTTTTTCCGTAAAAAGCGCTAATAATCGTCTTGGCAGCTAAAGCTGTAACATGTTCTGAACGATACCCGAAATCAGCACGAAGCTGTGGTTGGTCAAGTCCCCAAAGAGCGCTGCCTGCTCCCGTCTCACCACCTCCACCCACATGTCCGGAATTACTAAAAGCGACCGCAAAATTTCGCTTAAGTGCTTCCGTAGATTCAGGCAAAGCTGTCAAAACACCGCAATAACCGCCACATCCGGCCTGAAGGTAACGACGATTCCAATTTTTCGTAGGCAAGCGTACTTCAAACTGAACCTGTGGAGTGACATATCCTTTTACATCGCAGTACTCAGGATTTTGACTGCTAGAAGCAACAACTTGAGTGGAAAAAATTCCAGTGGGAGCATCAGGAATTCCTGAAAAATCGCGTTTGGCAAGAGCAACACAAGCTTCTGATTCCATCGGTCGCATTAGGTCTTGTGCGATATTAGAGACCGAATTGGGATAACTCTGGAGTAACCGAGCGCTGCTTTTTGACGGCAAGAATAACAATAACAGCACGCTCATCAACATTGTTGTGACCAGTAAGGCAACCCACAATGAGAATTGCCGTCTTCGGATTTTCACCTAAAACCCTCCAGGATGCTCCCAATATATCGGTGTAAGACCCAATCTCTAAACTAAGCATTAATATTTTAGCAGGTAATTTATAGGGAGATTACTTCACTCCAATGGAAGAAGCTAAAGTCATAGGTTTCCAACATTTAGCTTATAAGTTATAACTTATAACTTGTAAACCAAGAAGAGACGATTATGTTGAAAGCAATATTTTTACCTTTAGGATTAATCAGTCTGTGTTGTTTGATGGTAGGCTGTGGCAACAATACTCAACAAACTTCTAACCCAACAGAAGCGACAAGTACTCCAACAGCAGCAGCAACAGTAGGTGCAAATGTAACCCCTACACCTACAGCGACTTCTAAAGCAACACCTTCTCCGACTGCGACGAAAAAACCAGCGACCAGCGGTAAGGTAGTTACCACCCCTTCTGGATTAAAATATGAAGAACTTAAGGTAGGTACTGGTGCGACACCAAAAGCAGGTCAAACAGTCTCAGTTCACTACACAGGTACTTTAGAAAATGGTACTAAATTCGATAGTTCTCGCGATAAAGGTGCTCCTTTCGAGTTTCCCATAGGTGCTGGACAAGTAATTAAAGGTTGGGACGAGGGCGTAATCACAATGAAGGTTGGTGGTCGTCGTAAGTTAATTATTCCCCCAGATTTAGGTTACGGGGCTGAAGGTGCTGGTGGTGTGATTCCCCCTAACGCGACGCTGATTTTTGATGTCGAATTACTAGGGGTCAAATAAATTTTCCCATCTGTTCCCAGTAGAGACGCGATTAATCGCGTCTCTACTTAGGTAAATTATTTAAAGTTTTTTTCAAGATTTGTTAACTTCTGGCGGTCGTTACTAGTCAAAATTGTTTTTGTCGTTGACTAACTCGTATTGTTAATTAGGTTCCGCAGCTCTGAAGCCCAAGCTCAAAGGCTACGTTAAGACCTAAAAATAGTAACTAAGAGTGGCTTTCTATACTCAACACTTAGTTCTCAAAAATTGCCCCTCGTCGTTCAAATTCTAATTTATTATCTTCTGAAAGACCTGTATTCCAAGCGAAACGAGCATTTTGTATATTCGCTCCATTAAGGTCTGCACCACTGAGATTTGCTCCAACTAAATGGGCACCACTAAGATTTGCGTTACTTAAAAAAGCATCGCTCAGATTAACACCTACTAAATAAGCACCACTAAGGTTTGCTTCACGCAAGTCAGCACCCCGTAAAATAGCACCACTAAGATTAGCTTCCTGTAAATTAGTACCGCGCATTTCGGTACCGCGCATTATCGCAAGACTTAGATTTGCTTTGTGCAAGTCAGCACCATCCAGAGTTGCAAGGCTGAGATTAGCGTTAGAAAGATTAACATGCTCCAGATTCGCGTAACTCAAAAAGCTCCAACTCAAATTCGTACCTGCTAAACAAGCACCCATTAGTTGAGCATCGTTAAGACGAACACAACTAAGGTCAGCACCGCTTAAGTTTATGCCGTTAAGTTCGGCACCACTAAGCTTACTGCCAGGAAATTCGCATTCCCCTGCTGCGTAACGTCCTAGAATTTCACTAAGACTTGATGGTATTGATGTGGAAGGAGGGTCACCATCAACTGGATTCATTAGACGATTTATTTTTGACTACATATAGAGGATGCCCACAAATTTCGTAAAAATAACAGTGGTGTGGACACTTTATAAAACTGGCTGTAAATAGCGTGTAGTTTGTAACAAAATCTTTATTAAATACTTACATAAATTGTTGACACCTGGGTAAGCGTCATATCGTGGGGGTGTAGAAGAAGGCAGAGGGCAGAGGGAGGAGTAAGTCACAAACGTAATAAGTAATACACTCTGCTTTTTATTCCCCGGAGCCAACTTGGGTACAAACCCCACCAAGCCTAGCATTTGGTAGTTTTAAGACAGTGCTAAGCCCAGCCTATGCTGTATACTCTTTTACTTTTAATCCCTTCTTCCTTCTCTTTCCTTCTGCCCTCTGCCATCTGCCATCTACCTTCTTTTTGACTTATTCCTCAGGGGTCGATTCCGACTCTGGTTCCGACTCTGGTTCTGGCTCTGCTTCAACTTTGGGTTGAGGCTTAGGTGGTTTTGGTCCACGCACTAGGGCTGGATTGATTTGCTGTGGCTGTTTCGAGTCATCTCTGGAGGATGATTTTTTACCTTTACGCTCTCTTGGTGCAACATCGTCTAGTTTTAAAACTTTACGAGTGGACTCAACAGGAGGTGGTGAATCTGAGCTTTGGGAATCATTTTCAGCGCTGGGTTGGGGCTGACGCTCAGATTTTTTAATTGGACGTTCTACCATTGTTAATATATGTAAATTTTTTTATATGATATATTATTGTTTTAGCAATTAACGAACTATTTCTTTCTTCTGCCGTGACACCTTAATTTACAACAAGCGGGACACCTTAATTTACAACAAGCGGGACATCTTAATTTCCATTTCCAACAAGCGAGCGAGACGCTCGCACTACTGAGGTACTTTGTTCCATTTCCAAGAGGTTATTTTATAAGAAAAATAGACTGGCTGTGGCATAGAATCCAAATTTTTAGCATTTTCTAGAGGTGTAGCTCGGCCACTGGGTAATATGACGAAGTTTTGCGCGTAAATTTTGAGATTTAAGTTTTTGGAAAAGCGACAATCAAATGAGGCTACTCTAGCTTCAGGGAAAGAATTAGAATACTTACCCAATTTAGTTCCAGTACATTGGATTTGCTCAACACGTGTCTTAGTGGAACGCAAAGCGCTAGGTACTTGAGCAATCAACTGTTGGGATTGTGGAGACGGGTGAGTCGATGACAATAATTGATTTAAACTATAACTGTTGGCTGCAAAAGATGTTGGCGAAAAAGCCCATCCAATCATTGTTAAAGGCGTTGCAATAGTAATCGCTAATTTACTTGATGTAATGATTTGCCTCATTTTAAAAACCTCTACCAGTTTTAAAATCGCATAGTTTTAAGTTATAGCCCTTACAAGACTCATGTTTAGTTTCTACACCTCCTAAATTAAAATTCCGGTTTTTTACTCTAAACTCTGTAAGTGTGAATTGATTTAAAGCTGTTACTAATTGCTGTTCTCATTAGCTTGATGAACGCATTTCTAAGTGCCACAGCATAACGATTTTCCAGTTCTCCCATTTTACCCGACTGTAAAGACTGTTCGACAATATATTTAGTGCGAGCAAATCTCTGTAATTCGTACTGTTGAAAAGCTA
The DNA here is from genome assembly GCA_019359035.1 of Scytonematopsis contorta HA4267-MV1. Taxonomy (GTDB): domain Bacteria; phylum Cyanobacteriota; class Cyanobacteriia; order Cyanobacteriales; family Nostocaceae; genus Scytonematopsis; species Scytonematopsis contorta. The sequence continues at coordinate 58,757 of JAHHIC010000081.1, forward strand.
ATGTCGGATTGGTTTGTTCTTGTAAACATTTGCTAATAACCAGCGCATCTTCTAATGCCATACAAGCTCCCTGTCCTAAAGTTGGTAGCATTGGATGCGCTGCGTCTCCCAATAGTGTAATATTTTGCTGGCTCCAAGCTTGAACTGGTACACGGTCGTAAAGGTTAGTTTTTAGGATATTGCTTTCATCCGTTGCGTCAATTAATTCTGGAATCGACGGGAACCAGTTCATAAATATCATCTCAAGTTCTTTTTTGCTAACCATCGTTGTATCTGATTCTTTTTGGGGTGCTTTAACTGCTGCATACCAATACATTCGACTTTTACCCAACATCATAAAACCAAAACCTTTGCCTGCTCCCAAGTACTCGCGAATATAGCTAGGACGATATCCATTAGGAATATAATCCGTTAGACCCCGGAAGGTAGTAAAGTTTCTATAAATTGGTGGACTTTCTCCAAATAATGCTGCACGTACTCGCGACCTAAGTCCATCAGCACCAATTAATGCATCTCCTTCATCCGTCAACCCTGAGGTGAAATGAGCACGAACTTTGTCTCCGACTTGCTCAAATTGCTCGAAAGTTTGACCTAAAACAAATTTTTCTCTTGGAACGTTCCAGAGGCAATTGCCGCAAAAACTGGTGTAGTAAAATCGATGATTTACTATTATTTTAAAGATAAAGAAGGTTTGTATCGAGCAGTGTTGGAACGGTCACACGCGGAATTATTGCAAACCAACCAACAGTTAGATTTAGAGCAGTTGTCACCAGAAGTCGCGTTGGAAAAGTTTTTAGTCGCGTTGTTAGACTGCGTATCTAGTAATCCAAAACTACCGATGATTATGTTCCACGAAGCAATACAAAATCAGGGACAGTATTACAAAAACGCCAGTTCATTATCTATTGATAAGACTTTGATAGCAATTTTAGAACTGGGGGTTAAGCAAGGGGTATTTCGTTCTCTTGACCCTTTGCAAACAGCTATTAACATTATGGGGACTTGCTTGTTCTACTTTATCGGTCATGGAAATATTAAACATCATACCCAAGGGAAGCGACCCTTGGGTAAAGCGATGTTAGAGAAGCACACGACTGAGGCAATTGCATTTATTTTGGCTGGTGTGCGGCATAATTGCTAATTGCTAATTGCTAATTGCTAATCACTATCAGTTTTGAGTTTGGCTTCCTACTCCCCACTCCCCACTCCCCTTACTTAGCGGGATTTTGAGGAACAGTCCAGTAGTAAATAGTATGTTCGCGCTCTGGTCTTTTTACTTTCACTGTTCGTTTGGGTTGCTATCCTTTAATGTCGAAGTCATGGGAAACGATGCGAGTTCCGGGTTTGAGTTGGCTTAATAATTTGGGTCGCAGTTTGTATATAATAGGGCGGGGCTTGCGATGCCCACCCCACAAGAATTATATAATTTGAAATTATGCAGTTTAAATGTGTTTTAGTTTATTAGTTTAAACTTCAATTTTATAGTTCAACTGATGCTCATCACCAGTTAAACCTCTGAATCCCCAATTATGTTTAGGAGTTATAAACATATTTTTAGATGCAGATAGTATGCTTGGGTCTGCTTTTTACTATACTACCTAGACGGTTGGCTCATCGATGTAAAATTATCGTCTGGATAGTATATTTTTAAAGAAGCAGCAAAAATTTTTAGCTCAATTGTAGTTTTAGTATTTTTAATAGATATATTTTTTACCTATTATGCAAAAAGCTTTCAGTAAGATTCCTTCAGAAATTCGAGTGGCGTTATTTTTCCCCGCAGTATTTCTCAATGGATGGCTATTAATTATACTGTTGCAGCAAATGCAACCCTTGGTCACTATAGTTATTGTGGCTGCTTTATTTGCATTTTTGTTGGAATACCCAGTTCGGTTTCTGCGAAATCTAGGGTTGCGGCAAGTATTCGCAGTTGGGATAGTTTTGATAGTAGCGCTAGTAATTTTAACTATAATAGCGTTGACTCTCGTTCCTGTAATTTTGCAACAGGCAAACGATTTAATTACCAATTTACCTACATTCATTAAGGTACTTAATCAAGAACTTGCTTCTTTGGATGCTTGGGTGGAAGCTCGACAGCTACCAATCAGCCTTGATGGAATTACTGCTCAATTTACCGGACAATTGGCAGGACAAGCGCAAAAGCTAGCCAGCCAAGCATTAAATGTTGCGTTTGAAACTATAGGTGGTATTACTAGTATTATCTTAGTTTTAGTGTTTACGGTTGTACTGACTTTTAGTGGTGAACAGGTTTTTAATGGCTTGCTAAGTTGGTTGCCTGAATGGTGGAAACAGCAAGTACAACTTTCTCTAAGGAAAACCTTTGAGAGTTTTATAACAGGTCAATTTATTGTTGCCAGCATTGGGACGGTGTTGCAAACGACTGCATTTCTTTTTATGCAAGTGCCTTTTGGTTTGCTTTTTGGAGTGGGAATCGGTGTCATGAGTTTGATACCTTTAGGAGGAGCAATTACCATTACGGTGCTAGGAATAGTACTCACTCTGCAAAATTTTTGGTTAGGTATTAAAGTTTTGATTGTCACTGTTATATTGGGTCAAATAAATGAAACATTAATTGCACCTCGTGTTCTCAGTGATTTGGTAGGCTTAAATCTTTTTTGGGTATTAATTTCTCTACTTTTAGGTGCAAGGTTTGGTGGACCACTTGGGTTATTTTTAGCTGTACCACTCGCTAGTTTTATCAAAATTTTGGCAGATAGAATTAAAGATTCAAAAATTGAGAAACAAGAACTAGTTGTGTCTGGAAAGACTTAATTTTAAGCTCTCCAGTTTATCTCAAACATGTTTCCAAGGTCTACAAAACTCTATAACAGTTACCTAGTCGAATGAAGCCAGCAATTAAATAAAAATTTGCTTATTGCATAGTTTTAAGTAGGTTTAATTTACCCCTGTATTGTATACCCAAACAAAATTTTACAGCCAGTTTCCAATCATCACAAATGATGCCCAAAAGTAAGGATTTTGATAGTTAGGCATTTGCAATAGTGCTAGCTGTGCGTTGCGAAGGGCTTCTGCTTTGGTCATGCCCGGTTTGGTTAGTTCTTGGTAAAATTTAGTCATCAATATGCTAGTAGATAAATCGTTAACCTGCCAGAGAGTTGCTACAGTGGCACGGGCACCAGAACGAATTGCCACACCTGCCATTCCTAAGGCTGCTCGGTTATCACCTTCAGCCGTTTCACAAGCACTAAGGACAAACAGTTCAATGGGTTGCTCTCCTTGTTTACGGCTGCGTAAAAGTCGGTCTAGTTGTTTGGCATTAATACGGTCATTCCAAGCCAAAATAAAAGTATCTTCTGTATTAGAACTAAACTGACCGTGGGTTGCGAGGTGAAGTACAGGGAAGGGAAGCTTCTGGATGGCTTCTTGTAGTTTTTTGCTAGTAAACTGTTGGTTGAGCAGAATTTTAGCCTTAAGCTTGGAGCTAATTTGCTGCACTTCGCTGACCACTGCAGGTAGGGGTGGCAATCCTTGATGAGCTTCTGAAAGACCAGCTAATAATACCCTTAGCTCCTTTTTTGTTAAGGGTCGAGATTCTAAAAGTTGCAGTCCGGGCGCAAGGGCGATGTTGTATTTTTCAATTAGGTATTGTTGACCGTCATGGAGAGTTGCCATTGGCAAATTTCGCAACGCACCATCCAGAACAAATACTAAAGTTTTGATATTATTTTTTGCCAGAGACGCTGAAGCGGGTCGAATCAACCAATCATAAAGTTTTTGGACTAATGGTTGGCGTTCTCGCTCGAATGCTGTCCGACGCAGAGAAATCCGCGTTAGTTGCGTCATATTTTCCAGTTCTGTTTGAGATATTTTTATCCCATAATGACGCAAAGGTTCGCCCGGTATTGATAAAATAACTTCCAGACGGTCTCTTAAAATAATCGGATAAAAAACGGCAGCATTAACATCAAATTGGTCAATTTGTTTTGGTTTCGCCTCGGCGCAAGCATCTTGAAAGAAATTATCCAATTCAGCTAATTGTAAAGATTCAATCACCTGACGAGCTAGTTTGAGACTTTCTTGGCTAACTTCTCTTGAATCAGGGGTTTGTAGCAATAAGCTGACTAACTCACGATAAACTGGTTCAATGCTTTCGCGGAAGGAAAATTGCACGCCAGTATCAATAGCCACTAATTCATTACGTAGAGAACCCAGAATATTAATTGCTTGAGTATAATTGATTTTGGCTTTTTCTAAATCACCTTGCAACCTGTAGATACGCCCCAATTGCCAAAATAACTGATAGGTAATATGAGGCGCAGTGTTAGATGATACTAAACTCAGAGCTTGAGTCGTTACGCTTTTAGAAAGCGACCATTGCTTTGATAGTTCGTAAAACCGACCCCGACTGCCTAAAACATATGCCTGAGATTGAATATCTCCCAAAGCTTTTGCCTGTTCGAGGGCAAGGTTTAAAATTGGCTCAATAGCATTAATATTAGTATGAGGTTCGAGTGCTGCCAATTTCAGTAAACTCTGGGCAAAATTGAGTTGAGCGTACACACTTGCTCGTGTCGGACGTAACTCCGTAAAAGATGGTATGTGCGATTGCCATAAGCTAATAGCCCGAGCTTTGTCTCCACTCTCAACAAAAAGCCTTAGTTGGTTTAGTGTTGCTTGGAGTCGCTGTATTGGTTCGCCATAATTATATGCTGCTTGGTAAGCTGTTAAAGCTTCTTGTCTGAGTTGAGTAACATAAAGAGGCTTTTTGCTATTTTGAATCGCCAAAGCGTAAGCCTTCTTACCCAAACCAAGATAAGCAGCAGCGATATCTTGGGGTAATTGTAATTTTTGGGCAACTTCTAAACTATGTTTTAATAAATTCTCAGATTGCTCTAACTCGCCACCCAGCAGCAGCAAATTCCCCAACGAACGCAAACCTAATGTGTTGACGGGAGAAACAGGCAGACTTTTCAGGGTTTGCAGTTCCCCATCAGAGAGATTGCACTGCTGTCGTCTTGAATCTTTTGCACGTGTTTGTATAGTTAGCCCTAATGCTGAACGCAGCGCGTCGCAAGCTTTAGGATATAAGCCTAAATCTTGTAGTGCGGCAGCTTTGTTAATTAGACTTTGAGTACTTAGTACCCGATTACCAATTTGCTGATAAAGGTCAGATGCTTCCTCCCAAGCAACTTGTGCGTCTGCAGCTTTTCCTGTTTCCCTTAAAAGTCGTCCTTGCACATCCAAAGCTTCTGCCAAAAGTTTCTTCTGATTATGATTTTTTGGAATCGAGCGTAAAATCGCGAGGCTTTGTGAAATCACCCGACTTGCATCTTGCCACTGTCCCAGTTGTTGGTAAACTAGCGAGAGATTTCTGCTGGCGACAGCCTGACTTAGCTTATCTCCTTTTGCAGCAAAATGGCTAATAGCAGTAGTTAATTCTCTAGCAGCTTGTTCAAACTTTCCAGCTTCATAGCTAGCTTTTCCAGCTTGTACTTGGGCTATGACAGGTGGCTGTGTTATCAACAATTCACAAGAGAAAATTGCCATTGAGAAGATAAACAGCAAAACCAAGAGTAAAAGGCGTCGGTGAAAAGGAAAATTTTTTCTACCTGGATTACGCTTAATCATGTAAAGTTTTGCGAGTAATTCAAAGTTTAATAAGCTTTTGATTCGGTTGAATGCGCTGTATCCACCCCTCAATAACCACATCTCGACTACGCCTTTCTTGGTCGCAAATGAGCGCAATAGAATACTTATAACGTTTGCCAAATGTTAAAGATGGGGCTTCTTTTGGTAGTTTAAAATTAAAAATCCCTGGTTTGTTTGGAAGCGTATAGGTAGTTTGATAAAGTCCTTTTAGGTTTTCGTCCCAAAGACTAAATTCAGCTTTTTCGGGAACTGACTCGGTTATTTTAATAGAAACAGTAGGGTACGCCTCTGTTGTTTGTTGAATTGTTTGTTGAATCTCGTTAGCCGAGGTTTCTGGTAGCAAAATCTCAGGTTTAGACATAGCGCAGTTTCCCCGTGAACCTCCTCCACTTGTGGTTTTAGGTGCGCTAGTAGGATTAAAGGTTCCACCACTGGAACTATTTGTATTTTGCGCTTGTATTGAACTCAGAGGAAATAGTACTAAACTAAAGACCAGAGAACAGAAAAAAAAAGCTGGTGATTGAAAAATGCTTATACTAGACATATTTTATACTATGCTTGATTGAGTATTTCATGGGGAATAGCAGGAACTAGAAGGCTTTGAACTGCGTTGCTGTGTAACTTCACCAGTATTATAACCAACTAAAGTAACATCACCGTTTTGATTAAAAATCCAACCTCGTGCAGGGATAATTACTGGTGGAGAGAGGTAATTAGAATACACAGCATTATCTATTCTCTCGCTCCTCTTAGGCGATATAGGCAAATCACTCCAACTCACGCGCACCCCATCATCACCCAGGTTTTCTCCAGGATTTACAGGTAAACCACCTCGTCCGGCAATAACAAATTCACTCGCTCCCCCTTCAAGACAGGGATTTGTAGCAATTAAGCTAGCTGGGTCTAATATATTTTCTGGTAGTTCGACTAAACCCTGTGCTGGATTTACTCCAGATGTACTAAATGTTACCGTACCTTGTAAGTTAGGCCCACTTGCTTGGGAAATGGCGGCGATGTTGCTGGTGGTCAGCAGCTGGGTAGGGCTGACCTGTGAAGCTTCTAATTCGGTGTCTGTTAGTCCCAGGCGTTCTCTGACCTGCTCGCGGCTGACGGGAGCAAAGCCAAAAATGTTGGGAAAGTTGATTGTAACGCTTCCGCCTTTTGCCGTGCGAGCATTGGCGGTGATATCGCTGTTTTCTTGGGGAAAGGCAACCAGAACATCCCCTTTCAAGGAAATGTTACCACCATTAGAAGTACCCGCATCGGTTGTAATCTGGCTACCTCGGCGTAAAATAGTATACTGCGCCTGGAGGTTAATATTAGCTCCTTCACCAGAAACAGTCCTGCCATCAATCTTGCCTTGGTTGTTAAGGAATATCTCCTTTGCTGCTACTTCTATTTTTCCAGCATTTCCCGAACCAAGGCTTTCAACACTTACCTTTCCTTTATCCTCGACAATAAGCCGATTAGTAGTGATGCTCAAGTCTCCAGCTATACCTGTGGCAGGGGGAAGCTGATAGATGGCCTGAAAATATAAATCCCCTGATGTTGTTCCAATGCCAAGTCCACCACTTCCGGATGTTCCCCTGATTTCCACTGTTTCAGAAGCATTGATAATCACATTACCACTTTTACCTGCCCCAAGGGTAGAAGCGCCAACTGTCCCTTCATTCTCGACTAATAAACGTTTCGTGTTAATTCGCACGTCGCCAGACACTGCATTTCCCGAAGTCGCAACGGAACCAATAAAACCCAGCCCCGCCACGTTAACTAACTCCCTGGCATTGATGGTCAGGTTACCACCTCGCCCCAAAGATGGATACAGTCTGTCGGCGAAAAATCCGCTTCCCGCGTTAATACTTCCTCCTTCTTTAACCACGACAGAGCCAGCATTAATCTCCATATTTCCCGCATCCCCTGTGCCACTAGCCGCAAGCGTATTAATACTGGAAACGAATAAAGCATTGGGAAACCTTCCCGATACGACCACAGAGTCTTTTGCGTTAATGGTGAGATTACCTCCCTTACCAGAACCTATAGTTGCAGTGCTTACAGTTCCTAACCCCTGAACTAGCAAATTTCCCGTGTCAATGGTTAAATTCCCTGCATTCCCCCCTTGAACTCCTGCGGTAGCTTGAATGTGACCACCATCTACCTCAATTGATGAGCCTGCTTGAATGTGAGTATTTCCGCCTCTACCTGTCCCTTGCGTGGGGCCACCAATATAGGCTCCGGAACTTAATTTTAACTGCTGAGTTGACACAGTTAGCTTGCCACTGTCTCCTAGTCCAAAGCTTCCAACCAAGATAGAACTTATTAAATTAGACAGGTTTACCGTTCCACTGAAAGCTGGTAATACATAATTGCGTTGATATGTCTCGTAGCTAATTCCCCTCAGTTCCAAAGAATCGGTAGCACGGACGGCAATATTTCCGCCTTTTCCCGTCCCTAATGTAGCGGCGTGTATAAATGCCCCATCCTGTAACTTTATTTGTGACGCGAGTATATTTATATCCCGACCATCAATATTTCCCAGGGTATTGGAAGCTATATTAGCACGCTCGCTTAAAGTCAGCTTTCCGGCTCTAATGTTAATAGCACCTCCACCAGTACCACTAGCTATAACCGACGCAGTACCGGATAAATCAATATTCCCAAAATTTTCAACCCCCCGATAGTCCAACTCTGAACTCGTTGGAATCAAGTTGAAGCCAATAAAACCCGGACTGGCAATGCTTCCTAGTAAAATATTACCGCCAAAAGCAGTAATATTACCGCTATCCAAATTTAAATCACCTCCCAGCAACGCCAAAGTTTGACCGGGAGTTACTTCTAAACCAACGGGGGTTTGTGCGTCCTGAATTACTCGACTGCTGCGAGATTGATTAATAATAGTACCCGGGTTTTCTCGAAACCTCAATCCCAAGGGAATATTTACGGTTAATAACGGGGGTGCTTGTGGATTAACAGCACTAAATTCAAATCCATTAAAAACTATGCTGCTGGAAGAACTTGCTAAAAAAGACCCGCGTAAATCTAACTTAGAATTAGGACCAAACACAATTCCTGACGGGTTAATAAAAAATAAGTTAGCATTACCCAATACTCCCAAAGTTCCCAAAATATTGGAGAGATTTTTACCTGTTACTCGGCTGAAAATATTAGTAATACTATCGGGATGAGAAAAATAGGCTCCTCTTCCTTCTTGAATATTGAATTCACCAAAACTGTGAAATAAATTTGTCCCGCGAATCGCACCACTATCAATACGCTCAGAAGGTACTCCTTTAATTACATCAGGTTTTACTACCGAACTTTCAACACCAAGAGACGCATCGGGCGTAATTTGAGCCAAGGCTTTTGACTTGAAAACACACAATGAAAGCGAAAAAAGTAATAATGATATTGGGACTCTTTTCAGGGGGAAATTTAGAGGACACATTTTTAATGATTATTTTACGGTGATATTACTGGATTTTACAGAAGCTTAGCGTAGTATACAATACCATTGTTGTGTCCGATTTTTAAGAGAGTTTTGTAAATAAAATATAAAATTTTTGTGGGTGCGTTACTTTCTGTGTTTAATGAGCCACTGTTTTATAACAATTTGATTTTTCTTACTTTCTGATTGCTTTAGATACTCAATTGCTATCCTGACAGCAGTAGAATTGGTAGCGGATTCTTCTAACAATAATTTCAGAATTTGTTGGATTTGAATTTTTTCTAACTTTTTATTGATAATAATATTTATTGTAATTGCTGCAAATAGTAATCCCAAAGATGACGGCACAAATGGCAACCACCAACCCTGCAAAAAACTTTGGTAAGCGATAAATAATAACACTACACTTGCTAACAAAATGCTAGCGATAATCACCTGTAAAGACTTCAATTTCCAGGTTAATACTGCTCCCAATAATGACCAAAGCAACATCCAGAACCATTCTTGAGGTTCAGTCAAAACTTGTAGTGTTGGTCTTCCATCTAAAGCAGCACTGACAAGATGGCTAATTAAATTAGCATGAATCACTACTCCCGGAGTCCGTCTAGGTGCATATGACAAACTACTACTGTAGGGGGTATAGTGAAGGTCGTTAAGACTTTCGGCAATTATACCTATTAAAATCATTCGACTTGCCATTAAATTTGGTGGTATCCGATTTTCTAAAACATTGGTAAACGAGATAGTTTGGAAATTATTTAATAACCCGCGAAAATTCAGTAATATTTGATAACCTCCAGCATCAGCCTGTACATAGCCTCCATCATTAGTATCAAATTTCTTGAATACATCTCGACCTAGTTGCACTCGATATTTATCTATTTGTTTTGGAGTTATTCCTTCTGCTTTTAAATAGCTAAGGGCAATTTTCAAACCAAAACTTTCGTAAATTTGATTGTTGTGCAAAAAAGTAAGCAAACCGCGACGGATTTTGCCATCAGCATCTAATATTAAATCGGCGAAGCCAATTTGCCCCGATTGCTTTAAAATTTCTGGTGGAAGAATCCGACTGTCAATAACTTTCTCAATACCAATTAGATTTGGCGTGGATTTATATATCTCTAATAAGTTTTTATTACCGGGTTCTACAGGCAAATTTCGATATAAATCAAAACCAATGACTCTAGGATTGTTGGCTTTTATATTTTCAAGTGCCTTAGTTAAAAGCTTATCTGGCACAGGCCATTGCCCAATTTTAGTAATATCTGCTTCGTCAATAGTGACAATTACAATGCGTTCATCAGGACTTTCTGCAGTTCGCCAACGAAAAAAATTGTCTAAAGCATTCCACTCCATTCCTTGCAAAAATCCCGTCAAACCCAAGAGAATAATTAAACTGGTAACGCATAGAGCTGTTACCCCAGTCCAAGCCCAGCAAATTTTATACTTAAGACATTCTTGTTTCGCCTTCCGTCTAGCAAATAAGAGGATTTGATTTGCTTGTTCGAGAGATAAAAAAGCATTCTCTGCTTCCTGCTTGCTTAATTCTTGACTGGCTGCTAAGTATTGATAATCCAAGTCGCTTAAACTTTTACCTAATGCCCAAGCCAAGGCTTCTTCGAGAGCTTGTCCTCGTAATAAACGCGATTTGTCCTTTGCTTGTGAAGCGACCCAAGCTTCTAAAAATTGAGAATAAGGACGTAAATAATTTAATTGTTTTTCTACCCATATAAGGTTAAACACTTCAGAATATATGGGATTTTTGACCTTTAGGAACCCTTGCTTTTTGACAACTAAACCACTCAGCAATAGTTGAATCTGTTCTAGACTATCGTCTGTTTTTACTGGGACTTCTTGTAATATTTTCTGGTAAATACCCAGCATTCTCACGGTACTTTTACCGCCGTGTTGGATGCGGTTGGATATTGTTCTCAAATGTTCCGGCTCATCTTGGGATTCCCATTGTTCAATAATCTGCTTTCTGACAATAGTTTCTACCGAAGATACTTCTACTTGGTTGATGTCATTTGGAATTGAACTAGCAACTAACTTGCATAGTTTTTGTGTTAAAAATGCTTGTCCGAATGTCCAAGCTAAAATTTCTTTTAAAATTTCCCGACCGCAGGTGTTTGTTACTCCTAATCCCTGAATTAGGGGTAGAGCTTCTTGCTCTTCAAAACCTCTTAACTCTATAGCTTGACCGATATTAAATGGAGTACGATTTCCGGCTTTGATTAAATCCGATGGCGTAGCTACACCAAAAATAGCAAAAGTAACACGCTTATATGAGGGATTAATAGCTCTTTGATTATAACAAAATCGAATCAGTGCAAAAAAGTCATCGACAGAAAAATCCAAATTCAGAATACTATCAATTTCATCAATAAAAATAAATAGTTGTTCGTTGGGAAAGTGGACTTGCAGTAATTCCTCAATGAAGAAACTTAATTTGCTCTGCTCTGATAAATATGAACATTCTTTCAACCAAGTTTTTAAATTATTTTTTTTTGGAAGTTTAAAACTTGACCACAAATTGCCAATAAAGCTATTATACCATTGCACAGGAGTAATATTTTTACTGCCAATACTGGTCATATCTACAGCAACGCATTTAAATTCTTCTTTTATAAGGCGATGCATAGTTCTAACCAACAGCGAAGATTTACCCATCTGTCGGGAGTTAAGCACATAGCAAAATTCACCTTGCTTTAATGCATCATAAAGTTTTGCATCAGCCTGTCGTTCCACATAACTAGGGTCTTCACTGTTGAGACTACCGCCTACTTGGTATTTAATTTTATTTGAAGTTGCCATAAATAGGAAACATTGGATTAAATAAGTAAAAAATAATACATTACACTAACTTATCTATCTTTGCCGTAAATTTGTCAAGTACCTGTTGTTACCTATAGTTTCAGTATAAACAGCATTTGTAATGTATTTTAAAATATCAGAAATTCAATCTTAAAATGGAGAATATTTAATTCGTAAGTAGTAAATTATACATTTTAATTACTTATTAGTTTTCTATTCCTAAGACGCAGAGTACAGATTTACGATTTAAGAGAGTGCTTCTCGCAAAATTTTTAGCTTTTCTGGCAAAATTCGATAATAAATCCAAGTCCCACGTCGCTCTTTCTCTAGCAAGCCTGACTCGTGCATGACTTTGAGATGATGACTCACTGTTGGTTGCGAGACTCCTAGCGGCTCCACCAACTCACAAGCGCAAACCTCCTTATTCGGTTGAGATGCTATCAAACTCAGCATTTGTAGCCGCATGGGCTCACCCAATACGCGGAAGATAGCAGCCAAGTATGACGCCTCATCAGGTGTAAGGCTGCGAGCAAATAAGAAGGAGCAACAAGGTGTTGTCGGTTTAGATATCTTCATAATCTATATATTGACATACATCAATATCCTTCGCCATAATATCGACATATATCAATATAGATGTTCATCAATAAAAGGAATGACTGATTATGTCTCGTGTACAACTAGCCTTGAATGTAAGTAATATTGACGCAGCTGTTGACTTCTACAGCAAAATATTTGGTACAGAACCTGCTAAGCGTCGTCCGGGCTATGCCAATTTTGCGATTGCTGAGCCACCTTTGAAACTGGTACTAATTGAGAATCCTTCAGAGGCTGGCAAATTGAATCACTTAGGAGTTGAAGTGGATTCATCAGAACAGGTTAAAGAGGCAAGTGAGCGTCTCTATCAAGCCAATTTAAAGGTGAAGGCAGAAGAGCAAACTACTTTGTAGTTAACGGCTAAAATCATTCGTAATTTATTATTCGTAATTCGTCGTTAAATATTCTTTTTGAAGGTTATTAATACTCATACAAAACACATGTGTATAAAAGTATTAAATATAGCCTTTCTCAGTCGAGTGAGGTGCAAATTAAATGAATAAAATATTGCGGGTGGGGTGTGCATTGCAAGCCCTGTCCTAATGTATTTAATCAAAACGATATTGCTATATTAATACAGCGCTCTAAATAAAAAAAATCTATATAAAAAAATTACCCATCCCAAAATATTCCAGATGACTTATCATGTATATTAAATTGATATCAAATTAAGACAGAGGCAGTATATTATGAGGAAGCTATCGATACCAAATTTTAAAGACAGACAAATGGGTCAAGTAATAATAAGCATAAATGTAGCCAATCGAATTGACCAAGTATTAGCCGAACGAGGATTCATTTCCCCAGGAGAAGTTCGTTCCGTTACACTGACAGATGTTTTAGTAGATACAGGCGCAACATCATTATGTTTACCTTCATCTGTTATTGCTCAGTTAGGTTTAACTCAAGGAGGGGAAGCTAGTGTTGAAACAACTACAGGAATAACAAAAGGACGAATATTTAGAGACGTTGACTTGTGTATTGAAGGACGTAGAAGTGTTTTCGACTGCTTAGAACTTACAGAAGTATCTTACGCTTTATTAGGTGTTGTACCAATGCAAATTTTAGGACTTGAGCCAGATTTAAAAAACCATAAATTGCGATTATTGCCGATGAATTCTGAACAAACTTATCTGACAATTTTGTAAATATTTGTTTAGAGCTATACAATTAAGTAATCAAGTGGAGAGTCAAATCATGGTACGACTAATTTGTTATCCCTGAGTGGGAATTCAAAAGCTCCATGTGTTGTCATCATCATGGCATGGATTAATGCCTTTGCTTTTAATAGTGTTTCCTGAAACTCCATTTCAGGATGAGAAAGCGCCACAATACCCCCACCAACACCAATCGAGGTTTGCTCCGGAGTCAGCACAGCGGTACGAATAACAATATTTAAATCGGCTGAGCCATTAAGTCCCAAAAAGCCGATAGCTCCTGAGTACACTCCCCGTGCTTCTTGCTCTAATTTATCAATAATTTCCAGGGTTCTGAGCTTAGGGGCACCAGTCATAGAACCACCAGGAAAGGCATTGCGAATACAGTCTGTGGCGCTCATATCAGCGCGTAAATGACCGCGAATTGTTGATACCAGTTGATGTACTGTTGCATAGGTTTCCACATCCATCAATTTGGGAACATGCACAGTGCCTACCGCACAAACCCTTCCCAAATCGTTGCGAAGTAAATCCACAATCATCAAATTCTCCGCTCGGTCTTTTTCACTGTTCCGCAATCGTTCACGTAGGATAAAATCTTCGTCGGGTGTTTTTCCTCGTTGCAGTGTCCCCTTGATGGGCTTTGTTTCCACCCAACCTTTGCGGTCAATGTGCAGAAATCGCTCTGGGGACGAGCAAGCAATTGCCACATCGCCAAAGCGTAAAAATGCAGCATAAGGAGCAGGATTTGTGTGGCGTAATGAACGATAAAACGCTAACGGGTCGGGAGTCGCGTCTGTCTGAATTTGGTTTGTTAAACAAACTTGATAAGTTTCTCCTTCGCGAATTTCCTGTAAACATGCCTTAATATCATCAAGGTAAATCTTTTTAGACCGTTTTAATTTAAAAATAACAGGTGCTTTAGTCTTCTGTGGAACAATAGGTGAGAGGGGAGGAAGGTGGTTAATCTGTTGTTTCATCGATGCAAACCAGCTTTCAGCCTCATCTTTTTGTCCTTGATGAATTAAGCAGAGCAGATAAAGGGTTTGTTCCTGATGGTCAATTGCAATCATCCTATCTGCTAACAAGAACATTGCATCGGGTAAGTCAGAAGGGTGTTTTAATTGAGAGCCACACTCTGCCTTTAGTTCATAGCCAAAGTAACCCACAAATCCACAGTTAAAATCGAAAGGTAGTTCGTCAGATGAGCAGTGTCGCTCTTCCAGTTCCCGCTTGAGATAATCGAAAATCCCCTCTGTTCTACTGCTAATTGTATCGGACTTGGTAACGGTGAGTTCCTGCAATTGCGTCTGATAACGAATTAGAAGACTATTTTTGCCACTGCTATCTCCCATGAAGGAAAAGCGAGAAAGACCAGACTCAACACGACTGCTGTCTAGCCAAAATGCATTTGGTGATTTGCCAAACAAATGCACAAACATTTGCTCGGTATCGGGACACAAACTCAGTTTGTGCGTACAAAGTTCAAATTTCTGCTGTTGTTTTTGACGAGAAGAATTTGTTGCAAAAAAAGTAGTCTGCCCACTTCCTGTCCAATAGTGTTTTCTGGGACTTTTGTCTCGCTCTTGGGCAAATTTTAGAGTTATCTCTCTAAAATTCTCTAACAAGGTTTGCCCATACTGTGTACAAATTGACTCTGGATGAAACTGCACACCCCATAGCGGTAAAGACCGATGCCGTAGTCCCATTATAAGGTTGTCCGAAGTCCACGCTATTTTTTGTAAACAGTCTGGGAGGTCATCTGAAACCAGCAAGGAATGGTAGCGCACAACAGAGAAAGGAGAAGGAATTCCCTCAAACAAATCAGTTCCAATGTGATAAACTTTACTAAGCCGACCATGACGAACCTCTGGCGCATGAATAACTTTTCCTCCATAGGTATCACCAATTCCCTGATGTCCTAGGCAAACGCCCAGAAGTGGCACTTGTGCATTTTGAATTATTTGACGACATATGCCAAAATCTTTTGGGTTTTCCGGACGACCAGGCCCTGGTGAAATAACTATGTTATCAAATTCCCACTGCTTAAGTTCATCCCATACAACTTGGTCGTTGTAAATTACAGTGGGATACTCTCTATTTACTTCTGCAATTAATTGATAAAGATTAAAGGTGTAAGAATCATAGTTATCAATAATCAGAGTTTTCACGTTATAATCCTTTCATCTATTTATCATATTTTTCCACAAGAACCTGTGTTATTAAGTCGAAACATTGTTAGTTTTGGCTCGTTACTATAACCGTATGCATTTACAACTTTTTTTGTGATTTCATCAAATGTTGGGTCAATGATATATTCTTCTGTGTCGGGGTCTATGGCAATATACCAGTTATGGTGAGTTTCTATCAAGCTAGGACGCACGCGCTCGAATATAATACGACAACGTGCGGCAAGCTCATCACGCAGTTTTTGGCGTTGAGCTAGTTCTTCCTGTGGTATTGGCTTACGCGGTAAGTTAGTACGTTGTGGTTGGGATAATTGTGCCATGATAGTAAAATGTGGTTATATGTAGTTTACTTCTATGGTAAATTGTTCTGCTTTAAAAACCACTCAACAGCATCCTTAATAGCAACATCCACAGAATTTTGAGGCAGACCCAATTCTTGCACAGCCTTAGATGCATTATAATACATATATTGTGTTGCCATTTTCACCCCATCCAAAGGTACAGAGGGTGCTTTTCCTAAAGGAGCTAGGATTTTTTCTTCAACCCACGCAACTCCTAAGGGTAACCAAACAGGTACTGTATTTTTAGGTGCAGGAATACCTGTTAATTCTGCTAGCTTATTCAGAAATTCTTTCAATGTTAAATTTTGATTTCCTAAAATATATCGTTCCCCCGATTTCCCTTTTTCTAAAGCGAGTAAATGACCTCTCGCAACATCTCTAACATCAATGAAATTTAATCCTGTATCCATGTAAACAGGCATTTTTCGACGCAAAAATCTAACTATTGTCTCACCTGTTGGGGTTGGTTTAATATCCCAAGCTCCAATTGGAGTACTGGGATTTACTATAACTATTTCTTGACCATTTTTTGCTGCTTGTTTAGCTTCTTGCTCGGCTAAAAATTTGGATTTTTTATAATGTCCAATTAATTTCTCTACAGGGCTTTGATAAGTTTCATCCGCAGGTTTTCCGTCACCTCTCACTCCAATAGCCGCAACCGAACTGGTGTAAACAGTACGTTCAATACCTGCTTTTTTGGCTGCTGCTAATACGTTTCGTGTACCTAAAACATTATGATGGTAAAGAGCTTCTTTGTCTGCTTGCCATAGCGAATAATGGGCTGCGACATGGAATAAGTATTGGCAATCTTTCATTTGTCGCCACAGTTCCGGGTCGTTTAAATCGCCTCTGACAATTTCTATATCTAAGTTTTGTAGATTATCTAGTTTGCTATTTAGACGTACTAAAGCTTTTACTTTGTACCCTTTTTGTTGAAGTAAACGTACTAAATTCGCACCAATGAACCCTGTTCCACCTGTTATAAATACACGCATTTATGTCTCCTAAAAATTAGCATTGGGTTTGTATTAGTATCTTCAAAACTTTCAATAGATAAATTGTATTTTCTTGTGAGTCCCTTGTGCTAAGACGGGCTAGAAGCCCATCCCACAAGAAGTTATTAAGGCTTTTTTTAATTGGAAAGTCTCTCTTGTGGGGTGGGCATCCTTGCCCGCCCTTGTGCTAGAAGAGGCTAGAAGGGGCTTATACCCATCCCACAAGAAGTTTTATTAAGGAGTGCTTTTTACTTTTCTTGGAAACCAGTCGTCTAAAATTGTGTACAAAACTGGTACTACTATTAAACTCAAGACAGTAGTACTAATCAAACCTCCACCTATCGCAACAGCCATTGGGGAACGCAGTTCCGAACCTGCTCCAAATCCTAAAGCGATTGGAACCATGCCTAAAATAGTTGCGACCGTAGTCATAATAATTGGACGATAGCGTACTGGTCCTGCTTGCAAAATTGCTTCTTCGCGCTGAAAGCCTTCGTCTCGTAATTGGTTGATGTAATCTACAAGAATAATAGCGTTTTTGTTGCTAATTCCTAGTAAAAATACAAAGCCAATTAAGGAAATCATTCCAAAGTCGCTTCCGGTTACTAGCAAAGCAATTACAGCTCCGACTAATGCTAATGGCAAAGAAATTCCAATTACTACCGGGTCAACCCAAGTGCGGAATAACCAAATCAGCACACCAATAATACACAAGGCTGACAAAATCAGGGTTGTACCAAAACTACCCATAACTTCTCTCAAACTGGCTGAGTCTCCTCCTAAATCTAAAGTTACATTAGGAGGTAATAGTTTTTTGGTTTCCGCGACTAGCTTATCGGTCGCATCACCGAGAGATAAATCTTTGCCCAGGTTAGCGTTAATGTATGCGACCCGTTGATGATTTAGGCGTTCTATTTGAAAAATATCGTTTCCTTTGTTGCGTTCTCCGCTAGTGCTAACATCAACAAATCCCGGTAGTTTTTCTAAACGTTGTTTAATTTTCTCAGCTGTATCGTTCAGACTTTTTAGGTCATTCCCCTGTATAGCCACTTGTAAAGGTTTTTGTCCACCTGTATCGACAAATTGAATATCTTCTACGCTGGTAGTAACCCCAGGTAGTTTGGGTAAGGTCGAACGAAATTGTTCTTGCAGTTGCGCTGTTGTTAGTTTGCGCTCGTTTTTTAACTTGATATACAGGATGCCTTTATTTGGCTCTCCCTCACGAGAACCTACAGTGGTAAACACTGTTTCCACATCGGGTGATTTTCTGACGGTCTCTTCCAGTTTTTTGGCAACTTCCAAAGATTCATTTAACGGGTTGGAAGCTACGACGGGTACATTCGGCTCTCCACTACCTAAAAAACTACTAAATAAATCTTCTGCTTGCTTTCGTTGTTGCTGTATATCCGGTATGGGAGCCGCATAAGTTATATTAAACTCCCCTCGGTCAAGTTTGGGAATAAACCCTTTGGGAATTAATCCAACGAGTGCGATCGCCCCAACAAAACTTAACAAAGCCAGTGCTATGACTGAACGACGATGATTAAGCGACCATTTTAAAATATTTTGATAAACTTGAGCAAAAAATCCCCATTTACGCTCATCGGTCTGAGTCGGACGTTTATTTTGGGGCTTTTTAATCCAGTAAATTGCCAGCACCGGGGACAAAGTACGTGCAACCAACAACGAAATTAACATCGCTGCGGATACTGTAATTCCAAAAGGTTTAAAAAATTGACCAATCACCCCACCCATCAACCCAATTGGTAGAAAAACTGCTACAGCGGTAAAGGTGGCTGCGGCAACAGTTAAACCAATTTCGCTTGTGGCTGTAAGGGCTGCTTCGCGGGGTGTTTCAGCCTCTTCGAGGTGACGCATGATATTTTCGACATCAACAATTGCGTCGTCAATGATACTTCCAATCACTAAAGCCAAAGCTAATAGGGTGATAGTCTCTAAATTAAACCCAAAAATTGCCATAACGATAAACGTCCCCAACAAGGACATGGGTATCGCTAGTGCAGAAATTATTGTTGCTGGCCAATTTCGCAAAAAAGGAAAAATAACAATAACTGCTAAAACAATGGCTTCAATCAAAGAATCGACCGTAGCATCGGTAGCTTTACGAATATACTCAGCTTGGGTTGCTGCGAGGGTAATTTGCACATTTTTCAAAGAGGAGCGCAAAGAACCGACTTGTTTTTCTACTACCTCTACCACTTCTAAAGTATTGGCGTTACCGCGTTTAATCACCTGAAACGCTAAAGCATCTGTACCATTAAACCGCACTAAAGTCGTAGAAGTTCCTGTAGAAGAATCCCCTAGTAACGATACTCTCAAAACACCAGGAAGCTTGGAAATCGCTGGTAAAATCTGCTTTTGAGCAATTTGAGTCAAATCATTTAAGCCAAGCTGCTCACTTTTTAGTGCATAACTAACGACTGCTGACTCATTTAAATTTAAAGGAATAATATCAAAAGTTGCACCATCAGGAAGAGAAGTTTTATTTAGCTTATTTAGCGCGTCTTTTACTTCCTGATTTGCGGTTTCCAGATTTGTTCCCACCGCAAAGGATAAACTAACGACGGATTGACCTGGATAACTGGAAGAACGAATATCATCCAGTCCTTCTAAAGATTTTAAACGCTGCTCGATTGGTTGGGTCACCTTTGCTTCGGTATCCACGGCTGACGACAGAGGAGCTGCGGTGTTGACAATTACCACAGGAAAGGTAACATCAGGGAACAGGGCAAATTTCAGGGAACTAAAAGCCAAAATCCCTGCAACCGTTACCGCAATCCAAAAAGAGACCGTTAGCCAGGAATAGCGAATCGCTAATCGGGAAAGGTTGAAGCTAGCGCGTTTTGGTTTTGGACGTTGAGCTTCTTGCATCGTTGACTTACTAACCAACACTAAGTTTTGATTGTAGAGCGAATTAGTGGTTTCCGTGTAAGTGGTGGTGCAAGAAAATACATTTTCCAACCGATTTTATAATTTACCTAGCAATTATATACTCTAATACCGTTTTACTTTAACTGTAAAACATACACAGAATGTAGAGACGCGATTAATCGCGTCTCTACGTAATCTATTTGTATCAGGCATTTCGTGAAACGGGATAAATCCTCACTGGTAAATGGTTAATGCTCCGCTAGCCTTAAGATAGAGGTGGCTCTGATAATTCCATCGTGCTTTGTAGTATTTTTTTAATGCGATTGTGAAGAGAAAAATCAAATTTCTGATTATTAAGAATACGAAATCTTTCGAGCTTAGCTAACATGGCTGTTAACTCAACTGTAGTCAATGGTGTTTTTAATAATTCCGGAAATTTGCCTATCTCGCGTTTTAGTTCCAGCCATTCTCCATAACATTGAGAACATTTATTCGGTCGCATCCAAAAATATCTTTTCTTCTCTTCATACCATTTTTTTTGAAGATTTGCTGCGAACTCCGAATCTTTCCCACAAGCGATACAATTATATGTATAGGATTCATAATAACCAGGAATATACCATGAGCGTTTTGACTCCTTTGATAATTCTGCAAAATTTACTTTTATTTTTTCTTCCAAAATTGGCTTTTTCTTTCTGTGAGTATTGGATGTATTTTTAGACTTTTTCTTTATAGACATTGGAAATACTCATTATTTTCAACTATTAATGTATTTAAATTTTAACCTATCGATTCATGCAAAGTAGACTAGAAACCACTCTAGTGGGTACAATCAATGATGAGACTTAACACTTGACACTATGTATGACCGCAAATCAACCAACCATAGAAGAACGCTTAAGTAGACTAGAAACTTTATTTGTCAACGTTGGCGAAAAAGTTGCACAGCATGATGGCAACATTGATGTACTCGTAGCTAACATTCAGCAATTGACCGAGAACGTAGTCGCAGTAAGCCAAAGAGTAGATGAGTTAAGCGAGCAAACTACCCGCAACATTAACAGATTAGCAGAGGAGGCAGCCCAAGACCGTCAGCAAGCCGCAATAGAACGACAGGAATTTAGAAATTCAATTAATCAAATACTAAATTACTTGCGTGACCGTAATGGCGGTAGTCCACCACCGCAACAATAAACACTACTCTTAATAGTGTTTGCCTTCCACTGGTTCTTTTAACTAACGGAAACTACGCATTATTTCACACTCCCATCAACTCCAACAAAGCCTCAGTCGAGATTTTACCGCTCATATCAGTACCTTCGAGCAGGCTATCAGCCAAATCTCGTTTATGGTGATGCAAATCCACAATTTTATCTTCAATAGTATCTTTAGCAACTAGTCGATAAATAGTCACAGGTCGTTGTTGTCCGATACGATGAGCACGGTCAGAAGCTTGGTCTTCTACAGCAGGATTCCACCAAGGGTCCATATGTATAACGTAATCAGCAGCGGTAAGATTAATACCTGTACCACCAGCTTTCAGACTAATTAAAAATACATCTCCTTCCCCAGATTGGAAAGCATCTACCCGTTTTTTACGCTCAGCCATAGGAGTACTACCATCCAAATACTGGTAACTAATATTTTGTTTTTCTAAATAATCCCGAACAATATGCAAATGGTCAACAAACTGACTAAACACCAGAGCTTTATGACGATTTTCTAGTAAATTATCTAGCACCTCACCGAAAAGTTGCAGTTTAGCGCTGGGTAATTCTGTTTCAGGCATAACTAAACTAGGATTACAACAAGCACGACGTAGTTTCATAATTTCAGCCAAAACTTGCAGGTGTTTTTGACCAGCATTTGCATCACTTTCGGTTAGTTTAGATATAGCTTCCCGACGCAAAGCTTCATAAAAAGCCATTTCCTCTTGACTCAACTCCACATGCAGAAGAATTTCAGTCCGTTCCGGTAACTCTTCCAACACCTGATTTTTTGTCCGACGCAATAAAAATGGTTGAACCAATTTTTTCAATTTGCTACGTGCTTGTTTGTCCTGAAATTTTTCAATGGGAATAGCAAAGCGTTGATTAAAACTTTCAAAGGAACCCAGTAAACCAGGGTTAATAAAGCGGAACAAGTTCCACAGTTCCCCAAGGTGGTTTTCTATGGGAGTTCCAGTAGTAATTAACTTAAAACCAGCTTTAAGGTTCATTGCAGCTTGGGAGCGTTTAGTGGCCATATTTTTGATTGCCTGTGCTTCATCCAGTACAATTGTTTGCCACTCTACCTGAGACAACATCTGGGATAATTCTTCCTGCTGCAATAAACCGTAACTACATACCAACATGTCAAAGGGTTGTAATCCATCCAGCAATTTTTGTCGATTACTACCACTAAATTGAACAATATTAAGAGTCGGAGCAAAGCGCTGAGCTTCGCTTATCCAATTCATACATACGGAAGTAGGAGCAATAATTAAGGTTGCTCCCTTTTGAGCGCGAGTAAGAATTGTTGCCAACGCTTGCACAGTTTTACCTAAACCCATTTGGTCGGCTAAACATGCTCCAACACCCCAATATGCCAAACGTGCCATCCAAGTAAAACCCTCTACTTGGTAGTCGCGTAATTCAGCCTGTAAAGTAGATGGTAACTGTGGTTCTAGATTTTGCGCTTCCTTTAAACGTTGGATATGTTCCTTCCAATGCTTATCAGCTTTCAACTTACCCACATCATCGACAAAATCTTGCAACCCTAATGTAGCCAAAGGGTGAAAGCGTATACCTTTGCCATGTGTTTCTGAAAATGACCGCAATTCATCCAGACGTTTGCGAAACGTTTGAGTTAAAGCTAAGAATTGACCATCTCCGAGAGGGATAAAACGGCTAGGGGTTTGTTCCAATAATTTCAGAAGGTGCTGCATATCCAACACCAAATCGCCATCTAATTTTAACTCTCCAGTAGCAGCAAACCAGTCCTGTTGCCGTTGAATCGTCAAATTAAAATCTTTAAGGTCTGCATGATGACTAACACGTAGCTTTTCACCCTCAGGCCATTCCACTGCTACGGTATCGAGCAGTGCTTGCAGTTCCACCAAAAATTCTAAACATTCCTCTGGCTCTTCTAACAGCCATTCCCCATCTTGGTCATCATTCTGAGCTAATGTACTACAATTTGTAACAACAGCATCCGCTAGTTGCTTTTCTTCCTTTAGATTTCGTCTAGTTTGCAGTCGCTTCCCAGAAATCTCTGCAATCACTGTTTCTCCACCCGTACCAGGACGGTAGTAAGGGCCACCTTGAGCAAAGGGACGAGATAGGATAGATATTTTCAACCCTGCACCAGCAGGCAATAAGTGAATATGGGGTATACTTTGTGACGAAACTTCTTCGGCTCCTTCTAACCCACCACCGATGTCTGAATGCACAGTAACGATTCCAGAGACTGCATTTATCGCAGCCAAAACTTTTTTCTCACCAGCGGCTGGTACTTTTAGCTTATTTTTTTTACCAATAATTTCGGCAATACGTCGGTGTTCGGATGTAATTTCAATTACCCTGATTCTTGTCGGGGTTTCTTTGACATGTAAGATATTTTGTATGCCTGTAAGTTCTGGAGAAAACTCCAAAGTTAAGGAACCTTTCGCTCCTTTTTTCACCAATAATTCAGGCTCTCCTTTGACAATTTCTACACGGGTACTAGGTAAATTTTCCCAAAATACACATGGGTGTCCAATCAATGCAGACAATGCTTTTTCGTTAAAGCTATACTCGGTTTTGCCGTAATAAGACCCATCATAGTAGCTGTCAATACATGCACATACCCGGATATCCTGGGTTGTGAAGTAATCAAACTCGCTTAAATTGCTGTTAAGGCGTTTGAGAGCGATGGGACGACCTTTACTCCATTCCCCTTTCGCATTAGCCTTTTGTTCCCGTGCTTGTAATACGCATCTACTAGGATGATAGGTAATAAACCACGCTAAACGCATTGCTGATTCAGTTTTTCCTGCAACTTGCACTTCCTTTTGCAGATTAGCTAAAGCATTTAAGCAAATTTCCCAAGGTTCCTTTAATCTAATTAGGTCAGCAAGGCTGTCAGTATGACCTTCTTCGTGTAATTTTTTTTCTGTAAGCCTATCACCAGTTGTTTTTCTTTGAGTATCGGTATCTTGACGTAATTTCTCTGCTTGGATTTTATAGTCGCTACTGGGTTTGATTCGTGATAGCAGTTCTGCTGCTTCTATTGCCAACCAGTTGTAACCGGATGCTACAGCTTGCTGATAAAAATGTTCTAATAAATCGGGTAAGCGGGTTTTTGCTTTGTCTGAATCTACCCAATAGAGACATAACGAACAAAAGAGTGTTTCGATGCTGTGATGTTCTTCAAGTGAAGCAACACGAACACTGGTGATAAATTCTTTTTGGTCAATATCACCTTGTAGTACTTGTGAGACAATTTTTAGTTGTGCATAAGTTACCCTGAGCCAATGTCCTGATTGACGAGAAATCATGCTAGCGTATATTTCAGCTTCTTCGAGTCTTTGGGGAGAACCATCTTTTAATAAGGCTAAGATAAAAAACAAACCCGCTGTTAAGTAAGTCGGCGCGAAAAAACCAAACTATGTAAAGATAAATAAATACGTAGAATGTATCTGCCGAGGTGACTGAAATATGGGCGCTCGTTTAAGGGTATTTCTCACTCCTGAGCAAGACAAAA